>CAVPEC010000001.1:0-250171 GCA_963702805.1 uncultured Actinomycetes bacterium
CGACACCGCAGCCAAGCGGCGGCCGCATGCCCCACCTGCTGTTGCGTTTCATCGACCTCGACGGTGCGCGGCGGGCTGGGTGGACCATCAGGGGGCGGCGCGCCGCCGTATGCTCTTGCCGCAGGAGCCGGATGGATCTCCACTTGCGCGACAGGGTTTACCTCGTCACGGGCGGCAGTCGCGGCCTTGGGTTCGCGGCGGCCGAGGCTCTCGTGGCAGAAGGTGCTCGTGTCGTCGTGAGTTCGCGCGGAGAGACTGTCGCTGCTGCGGCAGCGTCTCGCCTCGCGAACGGCGCGGCCTCCGCCGACAGCGTCGCCTGGATCGCTGCCGATAACGCCGACGCTGCGACGCCCGAGCGCCTGATCACGACGGCCGAGGACCGGTTCGGGCGCCTCGATGGTGCGCTGGTCAGCGTTGGGGGTACGCCACCTGGAACCGTCGCCACCACCCCGGACGACGCGTGGCGCGGCTCGTTCGAGAGCGTCTTTCTCGTGGTGCGGCTTCCGTGGCGAGGCTCCTCGGGGCATATCTGACGGGCACCGGCAACGGGCCCGGAAGCGGCACACTCGCGGGCACAGGCGGTTCGGTTGTGTTTGTGCTCGCCTCTTCGGTGCGCGTGCCGCTCGCGCAGCTCGCCGTCTCCAACGGTCTGTTTCCTGGACTCGCCGGCGTGGTCAAGATGCTTGCCGAGGATCTCGGGCCGTCTGGGATCCGGATGAACGGGATCCTCCCGGTCAGGATCGCCACCGAAAGAGTGCGCCAGCTCGACGCCCTGAGCGGGCGACCCCGACGAGGTGCGCGCCCGGAAGTCTGAGGACATCCCGTTGCGCAGATACGGCGAGCCCGAGGAGTTCGGTCGAGTCGCGGCGTTCTTCAGTTTCCCCGGCGGCCTCCTACATCACTGGGGCGATGATGCCGGTCGATGGCGGCTCCATCCGGGCAATCTGAGCCGTGCCGTTGCGGAACCATGGCTGGCTTCCGAGTTGTGCGCTCCTGCTTCGCGCGAATGCCAAGCTCGCTCCATCCACGGTCTACACCAGGAGGAGCGAGCTATGGAGTCAGCGCGGTTTAGATGTCTGCCGCTTCCGGGAACGCGGGAGCTTGGCAGCACTTGGCCCGACGGTGGCGTGAGAGGCTCTTGCGCGGGATGCTTGACCTGCCCGCGGCCGCCAGCCGCTTCGCCGTCGTCCGTGCGCCCTCGGGGCTGGCCTGCGCGGGCCAGGAGTGGAGGGACTCGGGCGCGCTGCTCGGGCACGGCCTGGCGCAGGTGCTCGGTGCACGCGTCGCCACCACGGTCGCGCCCCCACCGGCATCCGGGGTCCGCGATCCCGCGAGCGGTGTGCTCAACGGGCCCGAGATTGCCGCGTATGCCGTCACCCTCGCCAACGCGGTCGGGACGGTGCTCGACGCTGACGACGTGCCGCTCGTCCTCGGTGGCGACTGCAGCGTGCTGCTTGGTGGGGCACTCGGCGCTGCGCCGCCGCGCCGCCGCCGGGCTCTTGTTCCTCGACGGGCACGCCACTTTTACCAGCCGTCGGCCGAGCCCTCGGGCGAGGCGGCGTCGATGGACCTCGCGCTGGTCACCGGCCACGGTGCGCCCGCGGTCGGCGACCTCGAGGGCCGCTCGCCACTCGTCCGTGTCGAGGACGCGGTCATCGTCGGCTTTCGCGACGCGGAGGAGCAGGCCCGCGATGGCAGCCAGCCGCTTCCCGATGCGCTCCTCGCACTCGATCTCGCAGCGGTCCGCGCGGCCGGCGCGCACGCCGCCGCGGAGCACGCCCTCTCCCACTTAACCGGCCCTGACGCCCCCGATTGCTTCTGGGTCCACGTGGACGCGGACGTGCTCGACGACGCGGTCATGCCCGCGGTCGACTATCGCCAGCCCGGCGGCCTGACCGCCGATGAGGCCGTGACCATCCTCGCCGCCGCGATGGCTACTGGCAGCGTCGCAGGCGTCGAGGTCACGATCTACAACCCGGCGCTCGACCCCGCCGGGACCGCCGGCGCCGCGCTGACCCGAGCGCTCGCTCGCGGGCTTGGCGGCGGCGCCCCCTCGCCTTCGACCGTGACCGCGTAGCGGTGCACGCGCATCAATTGCCTCGGCACGGTCGGCGATTGATCGGCGCCGCAGCAACGGGACGCCCAAGAGTGTCGCTCACCCGTGACGGGATAGCGTCGCGACGCCGCCCCGACGCTCGCTGCGTACGAGGAGGAGAAGTCTCTCTCGCCGCGGAACCCGCTGTCGCTTCGCGCGAGACGCGATAGTGCCTATGCTGCCAGGCGTACTCGCTCGACTATCCGTGGGTGGTAGCGAGAAACGAATCGGGCCCCCGCTACTCAACGAAGCCCCTGCTGGCGCGGGGGTTTCGTCTTGTTGGGAGGAGGACTCCTCCCAGGCCCGGGCACCAATCGGGTATTTCTTCTCCGAGTGAGGCCCGGTGCGCGAGCTCCCAGGGGGTTGAGCTGACTCCTAGTACGGGGCGCCGACCGCTTGGGCCCAGAGCGCGATCGACGCTGAAGACCCCCTGGTCGCCCACCTGGTCGATCGTCACTGTGGCCGGATTGCGGTTGCCGCTTCCGGGGTCGAGGGTGACCGAGCCCGTCCAGCCCTTCCGGTCGCTCACCCTGTTGAGCGCGCTGGTCAAGGCGTTGGCGCCGAAGCCCCCAGCGTGCTTGACCCCGTAGGCCAGGATGTTCAGCGAGTCGTAGGTGTAGGGGCTCCAGGTGCCGGGAGCCTCGCCGAATGAATCCTGGTAGTCAGAGACGTAGGTACCGGAACCCTCGAAGTCGTCGGGTGCCGGCACTCCGACCACGTCGCAGTTGCCGGCCGCAGCTTTGCCCGCATCCTGCACGTAGCCGGTGTCGTACGAGGCGTAGTCGAGTAGGCAGGTCGGACCCGACGTCAGCGCCCCCATCGCCTTGGCGATCAGGGCACCCTCGGGGTAGTAGACGGCGGCGTAGATCGCGTCGGGATTGTCGGCGGCGAGCTTGTCCACCACGTCCGAGTAGTCGCTCCTTCCGGGCTGAATCTGCTCGAACGCCATCACCTTCACACCCCTGGACTCGAGATCGCCTCGGACCGCCCGAGAGACCTCCTTCGTGTAGTTCTGAGTCGGGTCGTAAGCGATCGCGACCGTCCGGGCGCCAATCCAGCCGGCGAGTGCATTCGAGGTCACCGGGGCGATCTGGGAGCTCATCGGCTGCAAGGTGAAGCCAAAGCCTGCGGTGTCGTTGTCGGAGGTGAGTCGGATCGGGACCAGACCGGCGTCCTTGTAGAGCGGCAGCGTCTTGATCCCGACGCCGGAGTTGTAGGGGCCCACAACGCCGTCAAGGCCGTCGGCGATTGCCTTGTTTGCCGCCGGAACACCGACTGTGGGATCGCCGCCGTCGTCGATCGGGACGATCTCGATGTCCTTGCCCTGGAGGCCACCGTCTGCGTTGATCTGATCGGCGGCCAGGTTGGCGCCGTTCAGCATCCCCTGGCCGAGGGTCTCCAAGTCACCCGAGAGCGGCGCCTCCAAGCCGATCCGCCACTGGTCCGAGCCGTCGGAACCGCCGCAAGCTGCGACTCCGAGGGTGAGCGCGGCTGCCGCGATGGCGGCGCTGCAAGGTTCACGTGGCTGGACTGCAAGATGCTCTACCGCATGGCCCGGTTGCTGCCTCGGCCCGGGCAGCCTACCGATGGAATGGTTGCGGCACGCTCGGAATGTCGAGCGGCGAGGACCGGCTGGGGCTGGAGTCTGGGCCTACCGCCCTCGGGCCTGCTCCAGGTTCGACCGGTGGGGGCCGGAGAGCCAGTCCGCATCCGGCCCCAGACGCGGGTCGACCGGTTCCTCTCCTCGCCGGAGCGCGTCGATGTAGGCATGATCGGCGGCGAGGCGGGCCGCCACCTCGGGACCTTCGGCAACGGCGCCGTGGCCGGGGACCACGACGTCGACGTGCCCGGCGGCCTCATCCAGCCGGTCGAGTGCCGACTCGTAGGCGCCAACCTGATCGGTTTGGCGAGGGTCGAAGAGCGGGATCAGGACGTCGGAGAGCATGTCGCCGGCGAGCAGGACGCCACGGTCCGCGAGGAGGACCGCGGCGTGGCCGACGGCGTGCGCCTGGTGCTCGATGATCTCGCCCGGCACGGGTCCGCTGTCCGCGGGCAGCGGGGTGACGAGCGCGACTAGGTCGAGGAGGGATGCCGGACGTGCTCTCCGCCGCCATCGCCTGCGCCCGCTCTCGGGCTTCGACTGGCGACGTGGGCGCCGGCGGCGGTGGCGTAGCGCGGCACGTCGCCGAACCGGGGATGCCAGAGCAGGTGGTCCCAGTGGGGATGGGTGGAGAACCCGGCGACCACCGGGATGCCGAGCCGGTCCAGGTCATCGGCGAGCTGGTTCAGCTCGGAACCATCGATGCCGGGATCGACCAGGATCAACGGATCCTCCCCGCGCACGACGATGGAATTGGTCCAGACCGACTCACTCTGCCGGACCCAGACGCCGTCGGCCACCTGAGTCAGCATCGGTTCACTTTGACTGCAGCCAGCCACCGGTTCGCCGGGACTTCGACGATGAGCTCGGTGAGCTCCGCCTCTTAAAGCGCGGCGGCCCGGGCGGGTATTCGTGGCTGTGGTCGTCGAGCAACTCGGTGATGGCTGAACGTTAGGACTCGACGAGGCTTGGGAGCGCGCCCTCGGCGACGGCGCGTGCAACCCGATCGTGGTCGTCTTCGCTCTGGTCGGCGTAGGCGAGGGAGAAGGACTCGATCGCGCGGTCGAAGCGATCCGAGCCACCGAGATACCCGGCGATCAGCGGGGCGCGTCCCGTTCGGGCGTGCGCCCGTGCCAGCGCCCAGCCGCACAGGGCGGCGTACCTCTCGAGTTGACGCGGCTTCATCCCGGGGATGTCCATGTCTCCCTTCATGTCTCGTAGCTGGCGCACGTAGTACTGCTTCGGTGTCGCGCGGTCCGATCCGACCGCCGTCGTCCAGCCAAGGAAGGGATCACCGGCGGCCTGCATCAGCCGCTGTCCAGCTACCACGCGCTCACCCTGGTGCTCGTAGATGCTCGCGCCCGCGTACGGCGCCAGGACCGACTCCTGCGCCTCCTTGATCTGGAGGAACAGCGGCGATCCTCGCGTATCGCTCATCAAGAGCAGTACGAACGCCTCGGTGCCCACGGAGCCCACGCCGACGACCTTCCGTGCGAAATCGGCGAACCAGTGGCGATTGACCACCTCGCGCAGCTCGACCGGGAGCGTGCGCTCGTAGTCAGCGATCGCCTCCCGTAGGACCTCGCTCATGTCGGAGTGCTCTTCGACTGGCACACGCACGATCAGGGGCGGCGCGGACTGGATCCGGTACTCGCCGTCGACCTGATGACAGAGCTTCGCGAGCGCGGCCACGCTCGTCCTCCGCTTCGCCTTCTCGATCAAACGGTGGCGCTGGCGCACGTCGGCCTCGGACTCAACGGCGTCATAGATTCGAACCAGGCCGTCGACGTCGATCCGCGAGTACCAGACGTCCAGGAAGGTCATGCCGGCAAAGCGCTGCATCTGAGTGCGGTAAGCGCTCGCTGAGCGACGCGCCGCGGCACGTCCTCGCGAGTCAGCGAAACCGTGGTCGCGGGCGGCGACGACAACGCTCGCGGCCAACCGCTTGACGTCCCACTCGAACGATGCGGGCAGCGTCTCGTCGAAGTCGTTCACGTCGAATACGAGGCGCCGATCGGGCGCGGCGAAGAGGCCGAAGTTCAACAGGTGGGCGTCGCCGCACGCCTGAACCCGGATGTCCGTCGTCGGCGAGTGGCCCAGATCCCAGGCCATCGCCGCCGCCGCTCCGCGGAAGTACTGAAACTGGGTTTCCGCCATCCGTGCATGGCGGATCCCGACGATGTCAGGCACGCGCCTTCCGGCCTGCTCCTGCAGGATGGCGACGGGGTCGGGCCGGTCGGGCGGAGGATTCCACTCCGCGTGGCTCGAACGGCTGACATGCTTGCGTCGCGCACGACCGACCCGGCGCCATTCCTCCGGGGCCAGCACCTCGTGTGCTGCGGACACGATCCCGGGGGTGAGCTTGGGCACACGCCGAGTATGGCACCGGGCCCTTAGGTGGGCATCGATTCGGGCATCAATCTGAGCGCAACTGAGCGCAACTCAGAGCAAAGACGATGGACGCATTCATCCGTTCCTATCGAGACACGCTCCGAGCCGATCGCCGGCGCCTGCTCGAGCAGTATCGGTTTGTCCACCTCGCTCGCAAGGTCGTCGGCGTGGGAAGCGTCGGGACCCACGCCTGGATCCTGCTGCTCCTCGACGATCAGGGTCTCCCGTTGTTTTTGCAGGTGAAGGAGGCGGAAGCCTCCGTGCTCGAGGAGTTCACCTCAAGAAGCGAATTCTCCAACCACGGTCAGCGCGTCGTCGCTGGGCAGCGGTTGATGCAGGCGGCCAGCGACATCTTCCTCGGCTGGGATCGATTCGCCTGGCAGGGCGAGGAGCGTGACTGCTACATCAGGCAGCTCCGCGACTGGAAGGGGTCCGCCGACATCGGAGGGATGACCAGTGCGGGCATGGAGCTCTGGGGGCGGATGTGCGGTTGGACGCTCGCTCGAGCCCATGCACGCTCGGGCGACAGGGTCGCGATCGCCGCCTACCTGGGGAAGTCAGATGCCTTCGACCGCGCGATCGGGACGTTCTCGGTTGCCTACGCCGAGCAGAACGAGCGTGACTACAAGGCGTTGAAAGAGGCCGTCAGGAGCGGGCGGCTCGCCGCGGACACGGGCTTGTAAGCGCGGGCCGGCGAGCGGGCCCGAAGACAGGCGCGCAACCAAGCCGAAGTAAGTGGAGGAGTATGACCGGCAGCGACATGCGCTCGAGCCCGACATTCGCCGGTGAGAGGTTATGAGCTGAGCGCGACGAGGCTCGAATCGCTCGCCAGGCTCCTGCTCCCACTCGGGGTCGCCTTCGCAATCGCGGCGGGTCTCTACGCCTTCGGCACCCAGCACGTTCCCGATTACTCGGGCACCGCCCTGTTCGGGCGCACGGCCACAGACACGCTGCCGCTCAAGTCCTGGCTGGCGACGGGCTTGCTCGCACTCGCCGCCGTCCAGCTCGGGTTGGCGCTCTGGATCTACGGCAGGCTCCCGGGCATCGGTGTCGCCGCCATACGGACGGGCAATGTCCATCGCGCCTTCGGCATCGTGGCCGTGCTCGTCACGTTGCCGATCGCCTATCACTGCGCCTTCGCCTACGGCGTGAAGACGAACATCGACACCCGGATCGCCGTGCACTCGCTGGCCGGCTGCTTCCTCTACGGCGCGATTGCCGCCAAGCTGATCGTCGTTCGCTCCAGGCGGCTGCCAGGCTGGGCGCTGCCGGTCGCGGGAGGCACATTGGTCGCCCTCGTCGCCGTGCTCTGGTACACGAGCGCGCTCTGGTACTTCAACAACTACAGCCTTCCGTCGCTGTGATGCGCGCTGGAACTCCACGATTGCGATCTCGACGCTCTCCCGCGACACCGCCCGCGCCGCCCTGCGGATGTCGACTCCGTGGGAAGATCGTCCTCGCAGCGCGGAGATCGGGCGCTGCTGTCCGGAAGGAGGCGCGACGCCCTCAGATCGCCCCGAACTCTCGAGCATGGCGGATGACTACGCGCGGCACGCGCTCTCGCAGCGCGCCGCGTTCGAAGCGACCCACCCGGCCGCGCTGGCCGCGGCACGGCTCTTTGCAGATGAGCCGGTGCTCTGCGTCGCCGATCTCGGCGCCGCCGACGGGGTCAACTCCCACGGCCTCATCTGCGATCTCGCGGATGAGCGCGCCGGTCGGCCGCTGATCTACGCGCTCGTCGATCTTCCGACGAATGCGTGGCGAGTCTGCCGCCGACCATCTGCGACACGCCGTTCGACGGAGCGGCGGACGGGCCCCGAGTCCTCGTCATCCCCGCGCCGGGCGAGGCTAGCCCGGGGGTCGCCGATGCCGGCACCGGTGCTCATTACGCCTCGCCGGAGGCCCACGGCGAGGCCTGCCGCAGAGCGGTCGAGCAGCGCCCACCGCCCGCCGTGGTGATCAGCATGGCGGGCATCCCCCTCGAGCAGACGCCCTGCCTGCCGTCGGACAGTGTGCACGTCGCGGTCACCGGGACGGCGATGCACTGGATCGCGGACGCGGTCGGCCTGGCGTCGACCGGGTCGGTCTTTCCTGGCTACCCGGACCACGCAGACGAGGCCGAGCGGCGAGCCTGGCGCGTGGCGGCGGCGCGGCAGTGGGAGCGGTTGCTCGAGATGCGCGCCATGGAACTCGCGCCGGGCGGCCGGCTCATCGCCGCGCTCCCGGCCTCCCCCGCTCCGTGCCCCGAGAGGACAGGGCTCTATGTAGAGGTCATCACTGACATGAACGGGTTGCTCGCCGACTGGTGCCGCGCGGGGCGCATCGGCGCTGGCACCGTCGCCGCGATCGTCGTTCCGGTGTGGATGCGCACGCTCAACGAGATCCGGGCCCCCTTCGAGGAGGGCGGTGGTTACTTGGCCGGCCTCGCGCTCGAGAGCGCCAAGCTCTTCCGTCTCGACAACCCGTACTGGCACGAGGATCCCACCGTGTTCGCGCGGGGCTACGTGCGGAGCGTGGCCGCATGGGGCGAACCGCTCCTCCTCCGCGCCTTCGCCCGCGAGGGCGAGGCGCGAGCCCCCGGTCTCCTCGCGGACTTCCTCGAAGAGCTCGAGAAGCGCATCGCGGATGGCCCCGACCGCTACCGCTGGGACTACATCGAGGCCCTCGTCATCTGCCGGAAGGCGGACGGCGCCGAGTCCTCCCAACGAAGCGAACGCAAGTCGTCGTGACCGCGTGGCGGGGCCCTTGACGGCATTTGGTCGCTGACCTAAGCTGCGCTCCTTGAGGGTGGCGGGCAGCAAGGAAACGCTCAGGCGGGCCGCGGCGCCGATCGCCGTAGCGGTTGCGCTCACGCTACCGAGCACGGCCGGCGCAAGCTTTCGCGAGTTCTACAGCGGGCCGGTCGGCACCGGGGCAAACAACGCTGGCGTGGAGTTCCACGCCAAGTTCCGCAGCAGGTCGGCATTCCGCCAGGGCAAGCCCCCACGCAAGGTCGTCGACTTCGGCTGGTTCAACGTGGCGATTCCCGGGGGCTGCACCGACTCCTCGGATGCGCCGTCCGGTCTCAACATGCCCGTCAACGATCGCCGCAAGTTCCGCGGCACCTTCTCGGTGCCCCATACCAGCCACACCGCGATCATCCACGGCCGGTTCAGGCACCACAACAAGAAGGTGGTCGGCACAATCCGGATCAAGGGTGCTGGCTTCGCGGGGGGTTGCGTGAACGCGGACACCGGCACGCTCCATTGGGCCGCACACCGCGGCGCTGGCGAGTAGCCAACGACTGCAACTGGAAAATCGCCGGTCGATGGCGAGTCACGTGCGCTGACTGACGGCGAGGTGTGGGCGCGCGAGCAGCTGGAGTTGCTGCGGGGCGCGCGCTTCGCTCCCGGCGCGACGGGGCGCTTCCTGGCGGCCTCGTGGCGCCGCAGCGCCACGATGCGCGCCGCGCGTCCCGAGCTCGCGCGACGCGCCTACACTTGGCTGGCGCTCGGCACCGTGGCGTGGCTGGCGCCGGCAGCTGCGGGAGTGCAGCGGTTTCGCCGGCGCCTGGGTGTCGGCCTCGCGTGGTGGGGGGCGACGTCCGTCATGCTCGACTGGCACCTTGGGATGTTCGAGACCGAGGACGGACGCCCCCGACAACTCGGCGCGGCGGACGCGCTCACGCTGGCACGCGCGTGGCTCGTGCCAGTGGTCGCGGATTCACCCACCGTGCTCGTGTGCGGCCTCGCCGCCGGGGCCGACGCCCTGGACGGTGCGCTGGCGCGGCGCGCCGAGCCGACGCGCGCCGGGCGAGACCTCGAGGGGCTCGTCGACGCCAGCTTCGCGTTGGCGGCGTTGCGCGGCCTGACGCGCGCCGGTCGCTTGGGCCGGGCCGCCGGGCTCGCGGAAGCAGGCAGGCTCACTGCTGGGGCGGGCTACGCCACGTTTGCGTACCTCGGCCGCGCGCAGGCCCCCGCGGCGCCCCTCGTTCACGCCGCGCGCTCGACGAGCGCGGTGCGCTTCGCGGGCGTCCTCGCCGCGGCCGCGGGGCGGCGGCGGCTCGGGGGCGCGCTGCTCATCTCGGGGTCGGCCTGCAGCGTCGCGCTCACCGCATGGGCGGCTCTGCGCTCAGCTCGCCGCTAGATCTGATTTCGAGAGGGTCAGTCGCGATGTACCCGAGGCGCGTTCCGCGCAGGATGCGCGAGCCCGCGATCCGGAAGTACGTTCGCCCGGTCTCGTCCTCGTCTGCCGCGACGATTCGCTCGAGCACCAGCGCCTGGGCCAGTCCGACCAGCGCACAGCCGCCGGTGACGCGCACCCCCGCATCCCAGCCGGCGACCAACCCTGCCGCGCCTGCCAGCACGACGACAATCAGCGGCAGCCGCCACACGGGGGTGGGCTCGCCCGAGCCGAGGTCGCGCTCAGAACGTGGCTGGCTGGCGGCGATCGCGCGGTGCACCGAGCGCGGGCCGAGCCACGCGAGGAGCAGCGCCACGACAGCGAGCTGGCCGGCGGTGCTCAGCGGATCCCTGTGGGCTTGGGAGCTGACCGCGAGCAGCACGATCGTCCCGATGGCGCCGCACAGTGCGAGCCCCAGCCCCTCGATGCGCAGGCGCTGGCGATAGGTCGGCGGCACCGGCTGAGTCTATGGGCGCTCCCCTCGCCAACCGCTCGCCCGGCCCCGGGCCGGGCGATCGCGAACGGGTCGCCGTCCGGCGGCATTAGGCTCCGTGTCATGCGCCGAGCCATGAGTGTCGGTTCGTGCATCGGCGGCGCGGCGGTCGGCTACGTGCTAGTCGTGCGGGGCGCGCTGACGCTCGATCTCGGACTCGGCCGTCGCCTTCGCCCGCTGGGACCGCTGCGCGTGAGCATCGCCGCGCCGCGCGAGACCGTGTTCGACGTCATCGCCGCGCCCTACCTGGGGAGGACGCCGCGGGCGTTGGGCGCCAAGCTCGACGTGCTGGAGCACGGCTCCGACATGGTCCTCGCGAGGCACTTCACGCCCCTCGGCGCCGGTTTGACCGCCACGACCGTGGAGACGGTCCGATTCGAGCGACCGGAGCGCGTGGCCTTTCGGCTGGTGCGCGGTCCGGTGCCGCACGTGCTCGAGACCTTCGAACTGCTGGAGATGGATGGCGGGACGGAGCTCGAGTACCGAGGCGAGCTGGGCACCGACCTGTGGCGCGTTGGGAGCTGGTGGGGCGAGCTCGTCGCGCGGCCGTGGGAGCGCACCGTGGCGGAGTCGCTCTCAGGCATCCGAACCGAGGCGGAAAGGCGCGCCGCCCAGCGCGAGCGCCGCCATGGCAGCAGCGGCGCCGGCGCTTCCGAAGAGGATCACCCCACACCCTGAAGCCTCTGGGTGCAAGGGGCGCTCGTCCAGCGTGGGTCCGAACGGCGTCACGGTTTCCGACGGGACCGTGTACGGCGCGACGAACGACTCGGTCTTCGCGCTGCAGGCCAATTGAGAAGGCCGCTCTGACCGTGCGCCTCACCGCGCTGCGGTATCTGCCTACCCGAACGCAGTAATCGGGTTAATGGGAGAACTTGGGAAAACCCCCAAAACTCTCGCATAACTACCTAATTTCGGGTACGGCTGCTGTGTTTGGGCTCTTGCGTCGCGGATTTCAACCCGCGGCGGGTTCGACCAAACATCGGCAACTAGGAGAGGGCTACATGAACGGGCAAGGGCTAACCCAACGGACATATGACAGCAGGGATGGCGGCGGCCGGCGCGGGGGCGTTCCCCTGTTCGACCTACTTCTTGGCGGATCTGCGCTGGCCCTGCTTGCGCTGTCCGGGGGAACACCGCTCGGGTCAGTGGTCGGCTTCGCAGCCTGCATCCTGGCCGCACTCAACACCAGCTTCAGCCTCCGCCAGACCTACGGAAGAGGCGAGCCACGACTCCCCGAGCCGCTTGCGTCGGTTCTGCATGCTCTGCTCGGCACCGCCGTCATTGCGTGGGCCGCGGCTCTTTTGAGTGATGGCCTCGCCGGCCCGGTCCATCTGGCTGATCCAGCGACAATCACCCTCTGGGGATGGCTGCTCGCCCTTGGTCTGCTCGGGCGGGCGGCGCTCGCGGGGCCGGCACGGCACCCGGTCGAGCGTGCCTCAGCCGACCAGACGCCAACCGGTAACGGTCAAGTCGCCCCCGAGGGTAAGTGTGGTGATCCCGGCCCTGAACGAGTCCGAGAATCTGCGTCACGTGCTGCCGCGTCTCCCGCAGGGACTGCACGAGGTGATCCTCGTCGACGGCCACTCGACCGACGACACGGTTCGGGTCGCGCTCGAGGAGCGCCCCTCGATTCGGGTCGTAACCCAGTCCGGGCGCGGCAAGGGAGACGCGTTCCAGGCGGGATTCGCGGCGGTCACCGGCGACATCATCGTGATGCTCGACGCTGACGGGTCCGCCGATCCCGATGAGATCCCCCGCTTCGTTGACTGCCTCGTCGGCGGCGCGGACTTCGCCAAGGGTTCGCGGTACATCAGCGGTGGCGGCAGCGCCGATATGACCAGGCTCCGCCAGCTCGGCAACTGGGCGCTGAGCAGAACCGCCAACCTCCTCTACGGGACCGACTACACGGACCTCTGTTACGGCTACAACGCCTTCTGGGTCCAGTGCCTCCCGTACATCTCCTTGGACGTCCCGGGCTTCGAGGTCGAGACGCTGGTCAACGTGCGAGTCGCCAAGGCCGGGCTCAAGACCACCGAGGTCCCAAGCTTCGAGGCGGAGCGCATCCACGGCGAAAGCCACCTCAACACCTTCCGCGATGGCTTCCGGGTTCTGAGGACCATGATCAGGGAGCTGCCGGTGCTCACCGGCGCTGAGCGCCCCGTCGCAACGGGCGTGCCGGGCGTGCCGGCCAGCAGCCGGCTCATGAGCGGCTAGCTTCCGGTCGATAACCGCTGATGTGACGGTGCAAACCGACCCCGCCCAGGTCGATGTGTCAGTCGTGGTCGCTACCTACAACGCTGAGCGCCGCGACGAGCTCGATGCGTGCCTGGCTGCGCTCGGGCGCCAGACGGTTGCGCCGGTAGAGGTGATCGTGGTCGTCGATCACAACCCGGAACTGTTGGCGGCCGCCCGTCAAGCGTTCACGTCGGCGACCGTGATCGAGAACCGCCACGCACGCGGACTCGCGGGCGCCCGAAACACGGGAATCGACGCTGCGAGGGGCTCGATCGTCGCCTTCGTCGACGACGACGCGCGTCCCGAGGCCGACTGGCTCGAGCGGTTGCATGACTGCTTCGCCGATCCCACCGCGGTGGGAGCGGGCGGCGCGTTGATTCCTCGCTGGACGAACGGAATGCCGCGCTGGCTGCCGACCGAGTTCTACTGGGTCTTCGGTTGCAGCTACACGGGGCTGCCCCAGCAACTCGCGCCCGTGCGCAACCCGATCGGAGCCAACATGGCGGTGCGAAGGAAGACGCTGGAGGAGATCGGCGGCTTTCGCGCGGGGGGCGCAGGGGAGGACCCGCGGGCGATTCGATCGCGAGGAGTGGTGCGGGCGCAGGGCAACGTGCCCGACGACACCGATCTCGCGATTCGCGTCAAGCAGCGCTGGCCCGACTCGATCTGGCTGTATCAGCCCGAGGCAAAGGTGCATCACACCGTGACCAGGGAGCGCGCCTCGCTGTCCTACTTCCTTCGCCGGAGCTTCGAGGAGGGCGCGGGCAAGGCTCGGCTGGCGGCCTTCGTGGGATCACGGGATGGGCTCAGCTCTGAACGCCGTCATCTCGGCGTCGTGCTGCCGCGTGGCGTCGTCAGGGGCCTCCGCGAGCTGTTCGACGGAGATCCCAGTGGGGGCCTCAGGGCCCTGGCAATCGTGATCGGTCTGATCTCCAGCGCCGCCGGATTTGCGCTTGCGAGCCTGGATCGTGTCCTCGAGCGGAGCGCGTTGAAGGCATGAAGGTCATTCAACGCCGCCCGACCGACCCGACGTCGCCCGACTTCGTGCCGGTGCGAATGGACGAGATCGAAATCGGGAGGCCGCTCCCGGCCCTCCCATCCGAAGACCCGCGGACGGGGACCTCCTTTCCCTCGTCCTTGTGCCTCGTTCGCCTCCACGGGAAGCCACTCGGCCTGGTTCAGGTCGACCTGCCGGGCACGGGCCTCCCGGCGGATGCGCTGGCGGCGCGGATCCAGGCCGAGCTGGCCGAGGAGGTGGCTCAACATCTGCGCGACGATGGCCGCCCGCCGTGCGCGCTCGACGCCGACGGCATCCCCGGGCCAACGCCGCCGCCATGTGTGGCTGCGCGCGAGGAATTCCTACCCGATGCGCCCACCGTGTCGGTCGTGATCTGCACCCGGAATCGCCCCGATTCGGTGCGTACGACCCTGCGCTCGATCCTGGGGTGCAACTACCCATCCGAGCGCTTGGAGGTGATCGTGGTCGACAACGCGTCGGAGTCCGACGCGGCCGTGAGCGTTGCCGAGCCCGAGTTCGGCGGGGATGTCACGATCCGCTTCCTGCGAGAGCCCGTGCCCGGGCTCTCGAACGCCCGCAACAAGGGACTCGAGAGCGCCACCGGCGAGATCGTGGTCTTCGCCGACGACGACGTCGAGGTGGACCGCGACTGGTTGGCGACCCTCGTCTCCCCGTTCGCCCGCGGCGAGCGCGTGGGCGCCACCTCGGGCATGACTCTCCCGGGCGCGCTGGAGACGCCCGCGCAGCGGTGGGTCGAGGGGTTCGGAGGGCGCATGAGCGGCTTCGACACCCGCGTCTACGATCTGCGCCGGCCTCCTCCAGATCAGCCGCTGTTTCCGTTCACGGTCGGCGACCTGGGCGCCGGGCGGAACATGGCCTTCCGTCGGGAGCTGCTGACGGATCAGGGAGGGTTCGATCCAGCTCTTGGCCCCGGCACCCTCGCCCACGACGGTGACGACATCGAGGCCCTGCTGCGCATCCTGCTTTCGGGACACCAGATCGTTCACGACCCGGCAGCGATCGTTTGGCACGCCCATCCCCGCGAGTACCGTGAGCTCCACCAGCGAGTATGGGGCTACGGCGTCGGCCTCACGGCATGCCTGACGAAGGCGATCGTGACCCACCCCCGCCTGCTCCTCGATCTCGTGCGCAAGCTTCCACGAGGCGTGGGGTTCGCGCTCTCTCCGAGGTCGGCGAAGAACGTGGGCAGGCAGCGCGACTTCCCCTCGGCGCTCGTCCGCCTGGAGCTGCGCGGAATGGCCTACGGCCCGATCGCGTACGCACGCAGCCGCTGGCACCAGCGCCGTCGCGGTCGCGGCTCCACATCGGCCCCGCCGCGCCGTGGGACCGCACCGCGTTCCTCGATGCGGGTTCTGATGGTGACCGATGAGTACCGACCGTATATCGGCGGCGCAGGCCGATGCATCGAGCTGTTTGCGCAGGAGCTCTCACGGCTGGGCCACACGGTGGCGATCGCCACGGCGTGGCACGCCGATGCGCCGGCCTTCGAAGATGACGGCGAGGTGGAGGTGCATCGAATCAGGGACCTGCCCAGCCGAATGCGGTGGATCTCCGAGGACCCCCGCCGGCATACCCCGCCTCCCTTTCCGGACCCTGAGGCGGTCTGGCGACTGCGAGGCCTGATCAACGACTTCCAGCCGGACCTGATCCCCGCCTACGGTTGGCTCGCGCACTCCGCGGCGGCGGCCCTGGTGGGGAAGAAGATCCCGCTCGTGATCTGGGGACACGAATACGGGAACGTCTGCGCCATGCGCACCATGGTCCGGGGCACGGAGATCTGCTCCGGACCCGCTCCTGCCAAGTGCCTGGCCTGCTCGGCCTCGGGCCGCGGGGTCGCCAAGGGCACGGTGGCGGCGACCAGCGTCCTCGGGGTCCGAGCGCTACTGCGGCGCAAGACGACCGCGATCCACAGCGTCAGCCACTACGTCGCATCGGTTCTCAACCGCTACCTGCAGGTCCCCGGGATGCGGTCGGTGGTGATCCCGAACTTCCACGTGGACGAGACCGACGCGGTGGTCGATGAGGGCATTCTCGAGCGCCTGCCCAAGGAGCCCTTCATCCTCTTCGTCGGCGCCTTCAGGCGACTCAAGGGCGTCGATGAGCTGATCGCAGCTCACCAGCAGCTCGAGAGTCCGCCCCCGCTCGTGATGGTGGGCATCAAGACGCCCGACACGCCGGAGAGCTTTCCGGCCGGCGTTACGGCCCTGACCGCCGTGCCGCACGGGACGGTGATGGCGATGTGGGACCGGGCGCTGTTCGGGGTCTTTCCCAGCAAGTGGCCAGAGCCGCTCGCGACCGTGGTTCACGAGGCGATGAGCAGGGGTCGACCGGTGATCGGCACCACCCCGGGCGGTCACGAGGACATGATCGACGACGGGGAGACAGGGTTCCTGGTTCCGGGAGGAGATGCCAAGGCGCTGGCCGAGGCGATGGCCCGCCTGGTCGACGACCGAGCGCTGCGTGAGCACCTCGGCCACCAGGCCAGGCAGCGGGCAAGCCGCTTCACGCGGGAGGCGGTCGTCCCTCAGCTCGAGCGCTTCTACCGCGACACGATCACGGTCTCGCAGGAGGCGTAATCGTGAGGGGCTCGCGTGTCCCATGGTGGGGGGACCTAACGGTGGTGGCCGGGCTCGCCCTGGCAGGGCTCGCCCTCGCCCTGATCCCGGTCCCCGGTCCGGTCCGCACCGCGGCGCTCCTGCCGCTGCTCCTGATCGTTCCCGGTTACGCACTGGCCGCGGTCATCTTCCGGCCCGGTGAGATCAGCGGGGAGCTTCGGATGGTTTTGAGCGTCGCGCTCAGCATCGGCGTGACCGTGCTCGGAGGCCTGCTGGTGCAGCTCGTCGTCAGGCTCGATCGCCCGGTCTGGGCCGCGCTGCTTGCGGGCGTCACCCTGCTGGCCGTCGCGATCGCCCTCCGCAGGCGAGACGCCATGCCGGCCGACAGCGAGGAGACCAGGCTCGCGTTGCCTCGGATTGGCATCGCTGCCGTGATCGGGGTGCTGGCAGCGACGGCGATCGCCGGGTGGGCGATCGCGATCGCGACCGAGGGCGTGCACCGCCAGCTGAACCGGTCGCACTTCTCCTCGCTGTCGCTTGTCCCGGGCGACTCCTCGGCGATCGCCTCGCCGGTCAGAATCGGCGTCTCGAATCACGAGGGGAAGGCCATCGCCTACAGGGTGACCGTCAAACGCGGCGCCCAGACGATCGAGCGGTGGCGATTCCGCCTCGCGGCGAACCAGGATTGGCAAGCGCAATTGACCGCCTCGGCGATCTCAGGGACGGGTCCCCTGATCGGAAGGCTCGACGGCGGCCGACGGCCCTACCACCGTGTGGTTCTTCACCTCGGGAGCACGGGCTGATGCTGGTGAGGATCGCCCGGCGTCGCCGCATTGCGCCCTGCCGCCAAGGCGGCCCCTCGGCCGCGCGCGGTGTCCCGCCAAGCTGCCCCAGCGCGACGCCTGTCGCTGGGCGCTGCACCGGTCCTTGCGCTTGTCGCCGCGGGGGGCCTGGTGATGGTCGCCTTGGGAAACAACGCCGCACGGGAGGAGACCAGCGGGGCGGAGGCCCTGTTCTGGGGCGGGCTAGTGGTGATCTACGCGCCCCTCGCTTTCCGGATGCTAAGCGCTTCCGCGTCGCGGGCGGAGCGAATCTCGTTGGCGGTCCTGCTCGGCGTCTCCTTGTTCGTAGTCAAGATCCTCGCCAGCCCAACCGGCTTCGTTCGCTTCGACGAGCTGGGGACCTGGCGCGCGACGAACGACGTGCTGCAGACGGGTCACCTGTTCTCGGCCAACCCGTTGATCGTCAGCACAGCCGGCTTTCCGGGCCTCGAGACCGTGACCGCCGCAGTGGCCCAGCTCACCGGCCTCAGCATCTTCCACTCAGGACTGGTCGTGCTCGGGGTCGCCCGGACGATGTTGCTCGTTGCCCTGTTCCTGTTCCTCGAACGGGTCACCCGATCCGCTCGGGCCGCCGGAATCGGCGTCGCGGTATACGCCTGCAACCCCAGCTTCCTCTACTTCGACTCGCAGTTCGCCTACGAGTCGCTGGCGCTTCCAATCGCCTTGGCCATGCTGCTCGTGGCCGTCCGTTGGTCCGAACCGGCAACGCGACTTCGAGGGTCGGCGGTGGGCGGACTGGTCGGAGCGCTGGCGATTCTGGCCGCCACGCTGACGGTCACGCACCACATGACCTCGTACGCGCTGCTCGCCTTTCTGATCGCGTGGACGGCGCTCACCGCGTTGGCCGACCGCCGGACACGCGCCGGCGGCGCTCACATTCCCGCTGTCCCTGTCCAGCCCGGCGGCGCCGTGGCGGTGTCGCGTAGGTGGTTCCTCGATGGCCCGGGGTTCCCCACACTGCTCCTGGCCGCGATGACGATCGTCTGGTTCGCGTTCGTTGCCGGCTCCGTCACCATCGACGAGCTCGGCAAGGTCGTCTCCGGTGCGGTCGACTCGACCCTGGGACTGATTTTCGGCGGGTCCGGGCCCAAGACTCTGTTCGCCGGGGGTGGTCAAACCAACTCCGCGGTCGCGAGGGCGCTTGCGGTTGGGTCCGTGATCCCGCTGCTCGTGCTGATCCCGATCGGCTTGAGGAAGGTATGGCGATCGCCCCACTCCAACACGCTGTGGCGGACCCTGGCCCTGGCGGCCGTGCTGTATCCGGTGAGCCTCGGCATGCGCCTCACCCTGGCCGGTTCGGAGACGTCCCAGCGAGCTTCGGAGTTCGTGTTCGTCGGGGTGGCCTTCTTGGCCGGCCTCGTGATCAGCGAGTGGCGGTGGCCCGGCCGGCTGGCTGAGACGCAATGCCACGGCGTTCGCGCTGACCGCGGTCGCGCTTGTCGTCTTCCTTGGCGGCTTCGTGATCGGAGAGCTGCCGGCGACCCGGCAGCCGGGACCGTTTCTGGTCGGAGCCGAGGATCGGTCTGTCAGCCCCCAGGGACTGGCCGCGGCTCGCTTCGCGGCGGCCGAGCTGCCCGCCCATAGTCGCATCCTGGTCGATCGGTCGAACGGCACCCTGATGACGTCATACGGTGAGCTGAACCCGGTCTTCGGCCAGATCCACGGGATCCCCGTGACCCGGGTCTTCTTCAGCAAGACATTCGACCGCGCCGGACCGGCAGGTGATCAAGAACGACCTGATCGATTACATAGTCGTCGACCGCCGCCTCACCCGGGCGCTCCCGGTGCTCGGCTATTACTTCGGCAGCGACGAGGCAGGCGCCTTCAGCCGCAGCGAAGCCGATCAGCATTTCCTCCCTGACGAAGTTCCGCCACGTGCCCACGCTGAGCAAGATCTACGTCAACGGGCCAATCACCATCTACGACACCTCGGGACTGAGCTCGAGATGAAGAGCCCGGGGCGCATGAAGAGCCTGCGGGCGCAAGCTGAGGCGACGATCCAGCACAACCGCACGCTGCTGACCCACGCCGGATCGATGGTCGGCACCACCCTCGTCACCTCGGCGCTGGGAGTTGCGTTCTGGCTGGTCGCCGCGCACAAGTTCAGCCAGGCTGCGGTCGGGGTTGCAAGCGCAGCCGTCGCTGCGATGACCCTGCTCGGGTTCATGGGAACGCTGGGGCTCGGCACCCTCCTGATGGGCGACTTTCCGCGTCGGAAAGCTGGCCATCGCTCACTGCTGAACGCGGCGCTGATCATCAACGTGGTGGCCGGTGTCGGCCTCGGCCTCGGCTTTGCCCTGATTGCCCCATTGCTCTCGTCGAATTTGGGCGCCCTCCGCGAGAGCCTTCCCTCGACCGCATTCTTCGCGGCTGGAGTGGGCCTGACGGCGCTCGCGTTCGTCCTCGATCAGGCGCTGATCGGGCTCCTGCACGGCGGCCTCCAGCTGGTCCGCAACATCGTCTTCGCGCTGGTCAAGCTGCTCGCGCTGGTCCTGATCGCGGTGCTGGTGACAGACGCCGGCGCCCCCTGGATCTACTCCGCCTGGGCCGCGGGCATCGCCCTCTCCCTGGTCGTGCTCGTCCGCTTCTACGCCCGCCGCGACGGAGAGGCATTGCGGCCAAACTTCGCCTTGTTGCTGCAGATGCGGGCTTCCGCAGCATCCCACGCCGCCGTCAACCTCGCGCTCGAGACGGCAGACCTGGCCATGCCGATCCTGGTGGTGGTGCTCCTCTCGGCCAGCGCAAACGCCAGCTTCTACATCGCCTGGATGATCGCCGGCTTCCTCGTCATGGTGCCCCTGTCGCTCAGCATGGTCGCCTACGCAATCGGGTCGGGCGATGCGGCCGGCCTCTCGAGACGCTTCAGGTTCACGTTCGGAATCTCGCTCGGGTTCGGCGTCATCGCGAACCTGGTGCTGATCCCGGCCGCCTCCCCCGCGCTTCAGATCTTCGGCCAGGGATACGCCGATCAGGCGACCATGGCCCTTCACCTCCTCGCGCTCGGCGTTTTTCCGCTGACCGTCAAGACGCACTATGTGGCAATCCACCGTGTGCAACGTCGGCTTGGCACGGCGCTGCCGATCGTCTGGGGCGGGACGCTGCTCGAGCTCGGTGGGGGGGCTGTCGGCGCGATCGCCGGAGGGCTCACCGGCGTGGCGCTGGGATGGCTCGCCGGGCTGTGCATCGAGGCGCTGGTGATGGGCAGGGACGTGTTTCGCGGTCTGCGACCCGAGAGGACGGCGCCGCGAGGGGTCGGGCCAACCGAGGAGCTTGCACCCTTGGCGGGACGCGACGCGCCCATTTTCGAGCGCCCCTAGTTAGGGCGGCCCTTCTCGCCAGGGATGTGGGGACGGGCTAGACGACGCGGAAGGTGACCCGGCGGGGCCGCGACCGGTTGCCGCTGTGGTCGATGGCCCTGGCCACGATGCGGTAGCCGCCGCGATGCAGGCGGCGTCCGCCCACCAGCTTCGAGAGCCGGACGCGTCCGCTGCGCCTCGGATCAAGCGTCACGATGGCGCCCGGCCTGGCCGAGCCGCCGCGGCGAGCCCGAACCGCGATCTGCACCCTGGCGCGGTGGGACAGCCGATAGACGACCTTGGCGCGATGCACCGCGGCCCCGCGCCTGCTGACGGTACCCCTCGACGGCGCCATCTGAAGGGCTCGAACCGTCGCCTTGGCGCTCGTGGCGTTCGTCGGGGCTGGGTCCGTGCCTCCGTAGAGCTCGTTGGAAACGACGTCGCGGTAAGCCTCGAGCGAAGCCTGCGACGAGTCGATCCGCCAGTCCTCCTCCATCGATCGGTCGAACCAGACCACGGCCCGCACGCGGGGAAACTGCTGCGGAATCGCCCTCAGCAGGCCATTCCTGATCCAATCCGCCTTGCTGCCTCCGATGTCGCCCGATGACGTCTCGGCAATGATCACCGGCTTGCTGCTCATCTGCGTCAGCTGCTTGTAGGAGGAGGAGAACACCTGGGAAAGGCTCTGCCATTGGTTGGTTCCCTTTCCGGCCGTTCCCCAGTTGTAGCCATCGAGGGCGACGTAGTCGACCCATGAGTCACCGGGGAAGTACTGAGCGAAGGGATAGCTGCCCTGATCGACGTTGGGCGACCAGACCCATTTGACGTTGCCCGCCCCCTCCTGCCTGAAGACCGTGACGATATGGCGCCATGCGGCTCGGTAGGCAGACGGATGGCCGCCCCACTGATACCAGTCACCGTTCATCTCGTGGCCGAAGCGGATCATGACCTTGAACGGCAGGCCCTTGGCGAGGTCCGCCGCGTCGCGGAGACGGCTGTCATACCTCCCGCCGGCAATGTCCGACAGCGAGATCGTCGGCCCGCTCCAACCTGACTTGTAGAGCTGCCAGGTGACCATCGGCGTCTGGTCGCGGGCCTCGAGATTCGAGATGTCGGTGGAAGTGAGAAGGGGATCGGTGACGTTGCTGTAGTTCATGACGATGTCGGGCTTGCGTCCGACCATCGAGGCGTAGCTGTCGAGAGCCCCGGCGTCCTCGGGGGCGTTCGGCACGTAGGCGCCGAGCTGGATCGGCGCGGCGTCGGCGTGGGCGGGGCGGTTAGCCGCGCAGGTGAAGGTCGCGAGAACCGCGAGGAGCCCGAGAAGGAGCCTGCTCTTGTGGTGGGCGAGTACCTGCACCACTACTTCCGTCGGCCTGGACGGTCGCCGACTCGACGCTCGGCGCGCGGCATTGGACGCCTGTACGACCCGGTGCGAGGGTCAGGCGACGCGCTTCGACGTTTGCACTCATCCCTGCCTAGGGTTCGGAGCCTCCAGCCTGCCTCTTGCCCGGTCGCCGCGGAGGCGGCGCCTGCACCGACCGTCGGGTCCGCCTGAGCCAGGCGACGAGCACGGCGAGCAGGAGGAGGAAACCCGCGAGAAGGCCGATCACGATCCACAGGTAGCGTCCATGGAGCTTCTGGGTGAGCCGATAGAAGAGCGACGGCTGGCCGAAGCCGCCACTCGGCGCCGGAGGGGCGGCGGCCCTCCGATCGGGGCTCGAAGGCGTCGACAGCAGGGCACTTCGAGTGAGGCCATATCGGGGAGAGGAAATCCCTGACCGAAAGGCCTGCAACGCGGACGAAGAGCTGTCGATACGAAAGTCGACGTCTCCCACCTGGTCGCTGAACCAGACGACCGCTCGAATCCTGGAGAACCGAGGGATCTCCTCGTCCAGGGCACTGGACACCCAGGCGGCCTTGTCGCCGCCGCTTTGGCTCGACCCCGTCTCGGCGACGATCATCGGCCGAGACGTGATCCGCGAAAGCGTCTCGTAGGAGCTGCCGAAGATGTCGGTGAACGATTGCCACTCGCCCCGCCTCGCCCAGTTGAAGCCGTCCAGGCCGACCCAGTCCACCCACTTGTTCCCGGGATAGAACCGCGCAAACGGGTACTGCCCGCCACCATCCACGTTCGGCGTCCACACCCACTTGACGTTGTCGGCGCCGGCGGCGTGGAAGATCCCGACCAGGTGACGCCACGACGCCTTGTAGAGGCGCGCGGTGTTGCCGTCCCCTGCCCGCCCCCAGGGGAACCAGGTGCCGTTCATCTCGTGGGCGAAGCGGAGCAGGATCGGGCGCCCCCAAGCCGCGGCTGATTTCGCCGCTCGGCGTACGTAGCCGTCATAGCGGCCGTGCGCGATCTCCCGCAAAGGAAACCCTCGGCCGGCGTCCGTCCACGGCTCCCACGTGATCAGCGGTACGGCGCCGCGGCTCCAGACGGCCCGCAGCTCGGGGCGAACGAAGGGCGCAAGGCGCCAGCGCTTGTAGGAGCTGACGATCACCGGGGCGTGCCCGACCCGGTGGGCGAATGACTGGACCAGCGAAGGATTCCGGTCGCCCTTTGGGACGTAGGCGCCGAACGCTATCGGCGCCGCGACAGCGCGAGCCGGTGTGAGGAGGAGCGCCGCACTCACTGTCGCTGCCAGAAGGCCCGGCACGATCCAGGAGAGCAAGGGCGCCTCACGCCGTGCCTCGATCGGACTCGACGACGAACGCCTCCGACCGGCCGCCAATGAGACGACGACCGCGATCAGGATCAGACCTGCGGCGAAGACCAGATAGGGGAGCCTGACAGGCGCGCTGGACAGCGGCCAGAGGATCGCGACTCCCGGCCCGGTGCAGAGGTCGCGGCAGAGGTGTGCGCCGACCCCGAAGGCTGCACCGAATGCGACCGGCCTGATCCGACCGCCTGCGAGGGCGCCCACAACGATCAGCACCAGCGGCGTCATCAGGCTGTGCGTGTAGGGGCGTGGGAGGCCGCCGGTCAGCCCCTGCCAGCCCAGCAGCTCGGGGATGTGATCAAGATCGATCGCCACGCTGGCAATGAGCGCCGCCGCCAAGAAGGACATCGACGGTCGTCGGGACCGGACCAGCGTCAGCAGCGCGAGCAGGAGGAGCAACGCCGTCGCGAGATGGGCAGGCTCGTCCACGGCCCCAAACTCGGTCGGGGCCGTGGAGCTGGCGATGACGCTCCAAAGCAGGTCGAGGCCGAAGATGAAGGCGACCAGGGCGATGGCCAGCGCCGGGGCAGGGCCCGATGACCGGACGGATGCGAAGGGCTGGGAAGTCACAGGCAGTGAACCAAGGCCGGCGAGTCGAAGAATGAGGCAACTATCTCGGGCACGCCCAAGACATCGGCTCCAAACCGGGGTTCCTCCAGCTCCAGCCCCCTGACGGCGCGTTTGGGATTCGGATGAAGCTACGTCCGGCAGCGCACTTCGACCAGGAAGTAGGGGCTACTGATCCTCGTTCTCCTGGTCTGTTTGCGCTCGCTCCGTTTTGCGTTGGCGGTCGCGAGATCTGAAATAGATCAGCACCAGCGGAACCACGGTGAACGCGGCGAAGACGAAGGTGAACCCACCGGCCAGGTAGGCGATGCACATCGCCACGAATGCGAGAAAGAATCGGAAGCCCCAATGCGGCGTTTTCTCGATTGCGCGTTCGAGCGCGGGGTCAGTCATCGACGATCCAGTATCTCGCCATCGGAGAGTCTCAGGTGCCTACGGACAGCCGTTCGCCCCCGACGGGCCGCAGCGAAAACGATGCCGCGAGACCTCGGCCCTCGCGCGGGGTGCTGGCCATGGCTTATCCGAGCCGGGGCATCGCCGCGATCGTCACGTCGCGGCTCACCGACCGAATCTCGTCAGAGAGCTCCGAAAGCTTCACGTTCAGGACGAGTTCCATGCGCTCGCTCAGCGGCCTGAAGAAGTTGTCGTAGTGGGTCGGAACGACGACCTGCGGGTCAAGCCGGGGCAGGATTCGCTTCCAATAACTCTGGGTGAAGTTGCGCCCGGCGACTCCCGCGAGGAAGACGTCGACCTCGGGATCCCGGATCGCCTCGTCGATCAGGTTGGCACTGCCCTGGTGGTAGAAGCTGACACCGGCGACGCGGATGCTGATTCCCCAAACCTGGCCGCACCGATAGGCGGAGGGGGAGAGGGCGTCAAGGTGCTCGCAGGTCAGCTCTCCCGCCATCGGGACCGCAAGGCCCAGTAGAAGCTTGGAATGGGCGCTCGGCGTGAAAGAGACCTCGAAGGGCCCGAGCTCGTAGGTGCGATACGGCTCGACCTCGACCGCTAGCTCGCCGAGGTGGTGAAGGCGCATGAGTTGCGCCAGCGAGGCGGAGCCATACGCGGGACAGCGAAACTCCCGCGCCACGGCCGGTGCGTCCACCGCGTGATCGAAGTGCGTATGCCCGACGAGGACGCCCAGAGCAGTGCCTTCGCGGGGGAGGAACTGCTCGAGTGCTTTGAAGTCGGGCCTGGCCGGGCGTCGCAGCAGCAGGCTGCTCAATGGAACCCGCGAGACATAGGGATCGATGTAGATCGTTTGGCCCTCGTAGGTGAGGCGGTAACCGGAGACCCCGATCCATTCGAGCTGCAGTCCTTTGGGCAAGTCGAGCTGACGCGTCTCGAGCTCGCGCAGCGCTTGCGAGTCGTCGCGTTCGGCAGAGCGCTTGGTCACCGTGGCGTGAGCCATCTCGGCGAGGTGCCGGACCGGCCGAAGCGCCGTCTTCGTCTCCACGGCTCAATCAGCTGGTGGGCCCGCCGTCATCGCGGCCGGAGGTTTGGTGCCGTTGGCTTCCATCACCGACTCGAGGCGTTCACCGAGCTCCAGGCGCATCCGGCGATCGCTGCTGCCCAGGGGCTCGCCGCTGATCCGATCGACCAGGTTGTGGCGCTCATCCGGGTCGCGCTCGAGGTCGTACATCTCGTGCTCGGTCGCCGCCTTGCCCTCTGGATCGAAGTAGATGGCGAACTTGTGCCTCGCCGTTCGTACCGCGCGGATTCGGTTCGGCTGCCCGGGCACGTTCTGTAGCGCGGTTGCCGCCTGGTGATCGTCAAACGTGAAGTGGATCTCCTCCTGGGCGGACGGGGCCGGCGCGGGATGGTGAACCAATCGGTCGAGATCGATGCCCGCCGCTCGCAGGCGGTCTCCCTCGGGGGCGGTTCGCTCGGCGAGGACCGGCGAAAGGTCGCGGCCGCGGACCGCGCCGTCGGCCGTGCGGCCGAGGTCCGCGCCGGCGACGGTGGCGATCGTCGGCACGAGGTCGATCAGCGACGCGAAGGCGTCGGTTTGGGCGGGCTTCGAGAACAGGAGGGGGTTCGAGACGACCAGCGGGATGTGGATCGTCTCCTCGTAGGTGTTGAAGGCCTTCTGGCGCAGTCCACCATGCGAGAGTCCCATCTCGCCGTGGTCGGCGCAGCGGAAGATGACCGTGCGAGAGCGGAGCGATCGGGGGTCCGCCGGGTCGCCCAGTGCGTCGAGCAGGCGGCCGATCTGCGCGTCCACGACCCGATGGAGGTGGGCGTAGAAGTTGACGTAGTCGAGCTTGGCTCGCTCGCCGTTCAGGGGCCCGAGGTAGGCCGTCATGCCCATGCGCATCAGCTCGTGCACGGTGGGCTTGTTGCGCATGTCCTCGACCAGCGTCGGAGGCAGCCGCACGTCGAGGTCGCGGAACTCCGATCGCGTGTATCCACCGTCCACGTACTGGGCCGGGTAGCCGAGCACGTCGTGCGGGTTGACGAGCGAGACGACGAGGCAGAAGGGCTCCGGCAGGTCGGCGCGCCCCAGCCAGCGCTCGGTCTGCTGCGTGTAGAGCTCGTCCCATCCCTGCCCCAGGGGGCCGGCGTTGCCCGCCCCGAAGTGCTCAGCCTTCGCGTTCTCTCCGGCGTCGGGCGGCTCCCAGTCGGCGAACCCATAGTCGCGTCGCAGCCGATCCGCGTCGGATGGCGCCCATCCGCCCAGCAACGAGCCGGTGCCCGCCGGGTGGGTCAGGTGCCACTTCCCCTTGTAGGCCACCTCATACCCGGCCGCGCGGAGCATCTGGGCGAGATTGGGAGTGTCAGGCTGAAGCTCGGGCTCGCCGCCCGACTTCGGCCCGAGTTGCAGCAGGCCCCGGCCGAACCCGCGCATCGCCCGCTGGCGCGGCGCCCCGGGTGAACGCAGGATGTCGAAGAGCGTCGCCGTCACCGCCGGCAGGTTCCGTGGATCCGGCCGCAGGTCCGCGTGAGTGTGGGTGAGGGTCACTCCGTGCTGGGCGGGGTACTGACCCGTCAGCAGCGTGGCACGGCTGGGCGAGCACATCGCCGTGTTGCAGAACGCCCTACGGAAGGTGAGCCCGGTGTCAGCCAGCCGCTGATCGTTCGGCATCAGATCGCGAAGCCAGCTCGGATCCTCGGGCCAGTGGCACGGGTAGCGCTGCTGGTCGGTGATCAGCAGCAGGACGTTGGGCGCTCGCGGGCTCACGGCGAGCCCTTTGGTGCCACCCGCGGGCTCACGGCGTCACGTTGCAGGCGCTTCCCTTGCAGTCGTCGAGCTGGGCAAGCTTGCCGGCCAGGCGGGCCTTGACCGCCGCGTAATCGGGATCGTCAGCGACGTTATGCAGCTCGTACGGATCCGCCGGGCGGTCATACAGCTCCTCGTCGCCCGTCTCACGGTAGACGACGTAGGTGTAGGTGTCGGTGCGCACTCCGCGGTACGGCCGGTCCCACGCGTTGATCGGGATGTTGCCCTCGAACAGTGGCGCCAGCGCCTCGACCTCGATCGCCCGTTTTGGCCGCAGGCTCGGATTGCGCACGGTCGGCATCAGAGAGACCCCGTCCATGGTGCGCCCGGCCTTGGCCTTCGCGATGTCGAGGAGGGTGGGTGCAAAGTCGATGTTCGAGACCTGGCCGGAGATCGTCCGGTTGGTCGGTATGCCCGGTCCGCGGAGGATGAACGGGACCCGCAGCGACTCCTCGTACGGGAGGTACTTGTCGCCCGTGATCCGATGCTGGCCCTGGAGCCAGCCGTTGTCGGAGGTGAAGACGATGAGGGTGTTCTGGAGCTGATGCGTGTTCTTGAGAACCTCGATCAGCTGCCCGACGTGGTCGTCGACGGCCCGCAGCGAGCCGGCCCGTCCCTGGTAGTCGAGCTTGAGCTGATCGATCTGTGCCTGGCTCATGGTTGGCGCGGAGTGTTGGATGTTCGACGGCTTGTCGGTGACGTCAGGCTCGTTGAAGCTCGGGGGCCGGGGCAGGGTGTACTGCTTGCTCTGGCCGGCGTAGCGGGGCGCGGGGCGCGGGTCGGGGCCGGGGCGTCCCAGCAGGGTCGTCGCGACGTCCTCGCGGTGCGGCGCCGCGGGAGCCCACCAGATGAAGAAGGGCTTGCGCGCATTGCGCTGCTCATAGACGAGGTTCTCGGTGATTCGGCCGGTGACGTCGGGCGAGTAGTCCAGGGGCTCGTGGGTGCCCCAGTACGAATAAGGGGGCGGCCCGAAGACCTCATTCCGCTTCGCCAGCACGCCCTCCAGCCCACCCGGGTTGGGGGTCACCTCGATGTTGGCGAACTCGACCAACTTGCGAGCGAACTCGGCGTCGCCCCAGGATGCCAACTCGCCGTCGCGGTTCATCACGAAGTTGTAGTAGTCGTACGCGGAGACGTCCAGAAGTCCGCGCCAGATGTCGAAACCGCGCGGAACCTCGCCGTGAGCATCGCGTGCCCCGTAGCCATTCAGCCACTTGCCGACCAGGGCCGTGCGGTAGCCGGCGTTCTGAAGCCACGTGGGGAGGGTGTTGCCGCGATCCTTCATGCCGTACCAGCCGTACGGGTAGAAGTTGCCGCCAACGCCGTGGTTATGCGCGTATTGACCCGTGATGAAGGTCGCCCGAGCCGGGCAGCAGAGTGGAAACGAGTCGACGGCGCCCTCGAACTTCGTCCCCTGCATCGCCAAGAGCCGCCTCACGTTCGGCATGAACTTGACGTCCGTGGTCGCCATGTCGTCGGTCATCACGACGAGGATGTTTGGTCGGCCGTCGGTGTTGGCGCCCACCGGGCGCGCTGGGGCGGCCGGTGCCGACACAGCCAAGAGCGCCGCCGTCGCGAGACCGATGGTCAAGAAACGCCGTAGACCCGCCGCCGTTCCGATGTCCATGCGCATTCTCCTCCCGGTCGCCGTCACGTAACGTTACATTCCCTGATGGCCGATCCGGACATCGTCGCGGCGCGCGCCGATCGCGCCGACGGGCTGGCCCGGGCGGCGCTGATTCGCTGCGACGCAGCCGCGAAGCCGGTCCTCCAGGGACCCTGAGCACGGTGGCCGGCGCGTACTGGCCGCAGCCGTGGACCTGCGAGGACGGCGGCCCGCGGCGCTGGGGGGTGGCGGAAGGCCCGACCGGGCTGGGAATCCGTGCCGGCGAGCGCCTCGCGGTGGCGGCCGTCCGCCAGGCCTTCGCGACGGACGCGCTCGTTCGGCGCGAACCCGGCGAGCTCTACGCGCTGCGTCACGACATGCCCTTGCGGGGACCGCAATCGACCCCGGTGGAGGCCTGGGTCGAGCGCCTCGACCCGACCGACCTGAACGTGACCGCGGCGACCCCCCGGCTTCCCGGCGGGCCCTACTGGCCGGGCGGAATCGCTGCCCATGCCAGCGGCGACCTGCACATGGTCTTCGGCCGTTGGGCTCATCGACTGAGCCCGGAGCTCGACGTGCTTGCCTCGCACCGGCTCCCGGTGCCCCGGCCGCACAACTCGTTCGTGGTCCTGGACGGCGGCGAGCTGGTGACCAAGGACTGCGACGCGCCGGCGGGGCGCGAGCCATCGACGGTGTCGGCGCTCGATCCCGAGACGCTGCTGCCGGTGGCCGAACCGCTTCGACTCCCCGAACCCGTCGTCGCCCGCCTTTCCTCCGACGGCGATGGCGTGATCGCGGTCGGCACCACCACCGTCTTTTGCCTCCGCCTCGATCGGGCGGCGGGGCGAATCGCCATCGATGAGCGCTGGGCTCCGCGCTATGGCCCTGCTGCGGACCGCGGCTACGGCTGGGATCCGGTGATCACCAATGAGCACGTCTTCTGGATGGACAACGGGCGAAACCGCACCGACCACACGATGCTCGGCAGCGGGGTGGAGTCGAGCCCGGTGCGGCTGTGGTGGGCGCGCCTGGACGACGGCGCGGTGCGCTCGGTCGAGGTCAGCGGGCTCCCGTATGGCACTCAGTCGAACCCGCCGGGATGGGATCCCGAGCGGGAAATCGTGGTCGCCTATGACGCGGGCAACGCCGTCGTTCGAGCCTGGCGGGTGCGGGCTGACGAGCTGGAACCGCTGTGGAGGCGCGACGGGCTCGCCCACGCCGGGCATCTGATCGTCTATCCGGATAGCCGCGAGCTGGTGGTCGGCGACTGGCGCGACGCTAAGTTCCTGCGGCGCGCGCTGGTGCGCCCGGTCGGTCGAGCGCTCGGGCCCATGCTCGGCGGCCGCGCCGCGGCCCGCGAAGCCGCCCTGCGATTCGCCGGCGATCGGCTGGTGGTGCTGGACCTCGACTCGGGCGCCGACAAGGCTCGGGTGGAGGTTCCCTCGCCGACCCAGGGGTTCCTGTTCCCTGCCCCGGGCTTCGGACGTGACATCTACTACCAGTCGCTGACCACGATCGCCCGGGTGGCAGTCGTCTAGACCGTCGCCCGCTCGAGTGCGCCATGAAGTGCCGCGACGATCGCGGCCGGATCCTCCAGTTGCGGATAGTGCCCCAGCTCGGGAAGCCTGTCGACCGGCGCGCCGGGACGAAGCTCGATCAACGCGTCGAGGACGGCGGTGGTCGCCACCGGGTCCTGGAGACCCCAGGCGAAGCTCAGGGGACCCTCCCAGTCGCGCACCGCGCCGTGCCAGCGCTCCGCGTAGCGCTGGCGCTCGTCGAGGTAGTGGATCAGTCGATGCCCCAGGGTGCGCCCGCCGTTGTGGCAGATCAGCGACCACTGATCCGCGGCCTCCTGTGAGTCGAGCGGATGCTCAGTCGAAAAGAGGGCGCCGAACTGCTGGCGGAAAACCCGCTCGTTGGTCAGCAGTGCGAAGAGCCTGCCCAACCGGCTCCGGAGCAGTCGCTGCGCCGCCGTGAGGCTGGCGCGCTCCAGGACAATGCTGCCGTTGAACAGCAGCGCCCCGGCCAGCTCGATGTCCAGGCGCCCCTCGAGATCGCGCGCCATCAGCTCGGTGGCAACGGACGTGCCCATGTCATGGGCGACGATGAAGACGGCGCGCGCCGGTGGCCGACGCCTCAAGAGATCCTCGACCAGGTCGGCTTGCCAGAGAAGGCTGTAGACGTGATCGCGTGGCTTCGACGAGAGTCCGAAGCCGAGGAAGTCGAGGGCCAAGACCGCGTGCTCGTTCTCATGCTCCAGCAGAGTCCGCCAGTCGTATGAGCTGGACGGGAACCCGTGCAGGAACAGCAATAGCGGATCGGCACCGGGGCGCTCGAAGGCGTGGATCCGATGGCCGCGATACAGGTCCGCCTCGCCCTTCGACTGCCACTCCCGTGCGCCCTCGGTCAGGTCCATCTCGTCCCTGTCACACGCGCGGCTCCAGCGGCGATGCTGCTCATGCCGTGCACCTTCCCACACGGACCTCGGGCCTGGATCCGAGCGATCAGTGCATTCTGGAGTTCGTTCTCATCGCTCGCAGTTGATCTTCTGGTCCCTGCCTGGGCCCCCGCTGCACGTGTCCCGGCCGGGGCCGCCGTTAAGGACGTCCTTGCCGCGACCGCCGATGAGTGTGTCCTTGCCCTTGTTGCCGCGGAGCGTGTCACTGCCTGCGCTGGCACAGGCGAGGTCGTTGCCGCGAAGCGCGGTGATCGTGTCCTGGCCTTTGTGTGACTGGATGACGTTTCGGTCGCTCGTCCCCTTGAGCTGCTCCGCGTCATCGGTGCCGGCGATCGAGGCCGCCTTCCCCTTGCAGAACGCGGGGCGCTTCGGCGCCCAGTCCGGGTTGCCGTCGAAGTGCATCGGCGTATCCGTGGTCACCAACGTCGAGGCCCCGGTGTCGTTGGAGTTCTTCATCTTCAGTGCGCCATTCGTGAAAACGCCCTCGACGAAGGCGACCTTGTCGCCCTCCGGCGAGTAGGCGCAGTTGTAGGCACCGGCGGAGCTGTCCGAAAGATCGGTCTGGGTGCCGGCCAGGAGATCGACCGGCTTGATCGTGTAGACGTCAGCGTTGGCGCTACCGAACGGGCCGCGCGTGAAGCACATCGCGTCGTTGCGAGGGGCGAGTTCGGGCTGGTACTCGGCGACGCCGGAGCCGACGATGATCTGCGGCACGGTCGAGCTGTTGTCGGACCGCTCGCGGACGATGTCGTCGTCGGTGGCGGGCGGCAGCCCCCGGCGCGAGTAGTAGATCCACTTGCCGTCGTTCGACCAGGTGGGCCTGCCCTCGATCAGTGTCGGCGAGCTGGTGAGGTTGGTCTCGCCCACCGTATGTCCGTCCTGATCGAGCCTCGCGACGAGGATGTCCATCTGCCCGCTGCCGTCCGTGACCTCGCTCTCGTACGCGATCTTGGTGCCGGCGGGGTTCCACGCCGGCCGGTCGTCGCGGACGGCGCTTGACTGGATCCCGACCCTGAGCTGCGGTATCCCAGGCTGGTCGAGGTAGTCGATGAAGACCTTCTCGTTGGAGGGGCTCTCCCACCGCGCGTAGGCGATCGCATCAAGGTGGGGCGACCAGGAAGGGTGACGGTGCTGCCCCGGTGCGCCGGTGGTGCTGGTCAGCGGGGTGGGCGTGTTGTCGCCGGGCCCGTCGAGGATGTAGACGTCAGAGCCGCTGTCGTTGTTCGGAGGGCCGCCCATGCCGCTGACGAACGCGATCTTCCCGTTCTCGCCCGGGAACACCGCCAGCGCCGCCGCCGGGAATAGGAGCAGGCAGCCGAACGTGCAAATCCCCGTAATCCACTCGCGCGTCCCCGGCCCTCCCTTCCGTCCGGCTATCGCACCGACCTAACTGATCGTCGCGCGCCTCGGCGGCTCGGGGTCTCCACGACGAGGATGGTCATGAAAAGCGACCTCAGCAACCATCATCGCGACACGCTCCAGAGAATCCTCAGCCACCCGGCGAGCGGCAACATCGAGTGGCGTCAGGTCCTCTCGCTGCTGAACGCGGTCGGGACCGTTGATGAGGAGCACAACGGCAAGTTCAAGGTCACCCTTGGCTCCGAGACCGAGGTCCTCGAGCGGCCCCGAGGCAAGGACATCGACGTGCAGATGGTCGTCGACTTGCGACGGATGCTGAGCTCAGCCGGGCTCGGCGGGCGACATAGCCCCGACCGCATTGCCGTCCTAGCGCGAAATCTCGTACCGCAGCTCGACCATCCCGCTGTCGAAGGCGCGCGTTGCGATCAGCTGCATCGGGCCACCGGGCAGGCGGCGGTCGAACAGCGGCTTGCCCTCGCCCAGCACGACTGGGACGACGGTCAGGCACACCTCGTCCAAGAGGCCCTCGTCGGCGAACTGCGAGGCCACGTTGCCGCCGCCGAGGACCCACAGGTCGCGCTCACCGGCCGCGGCGATCATCTCCTCGTAGAGGTCTGGGACCTTGGCGTTGACGATCCGCACGTCGACACCCTCGCCTTCGGGCACGGGTAGATCTCGCGAGCTCAGGACCCAGCACGGCTTGCCCTTGTAGGGCCACTCGGTGCCGGCCTCCACCAGGCCGAGGACGAACTCGTAAGTGGTCGCGCCGCTCACCAGCGCCCCGATGCCGTCGTAGAAGCGCTTGTAGCTGCCCTTCATCGGCTCGACGCCCTCGCCCTCGAAGCTTCCCTGGTAGCCGGTCAGCCACTCGATCGTGTCGTCGGCCTCGGCGATGTACCCGTCCAGCGAGGTTGCGCAGTAGTACACCGCCCGGCTCATGGCAGCCAGCCTAGAACTCGACCGGGAGTCGTGCATAGTTTCCCGCGTGAGTGCGACCGACCTCGCGTACCTCGGGGCCGAACCGGCGACCGACTCCGGCTTCGCGCACTGGGCGGGGCTGCGGCGCTGCGTCCTCGGCCTCTACTTCGCGTCGTTGGGCGCGTGGAGCGCCCATTACGGGATCCCCGCGCAGCGCGAGCTGGTGATCGCTTGGACCTGCGGTGCCCTGGCCTGTGCCTCGCTGGGCCGCCACCCGCGGCAGATCCTCCAGCTCGTTCTCGACTGGCTGCCGATCGTCGTGGTGCTCAGCGCTTACGACTTCTCGCGCGGTGCGGCCGACTCGCTCGGGATCGGCGTCCACGCGCACCCGATGATCGACTTCGACCGTTTCGTCTTCTTCGGCGAGACCCCCACCCAATGGCTCCAAGCGCACCTCGATCAGTCGGGTCTCATCCACTGGTGGGACGTCGCCTTCACGCTCGTGTACACCTCATATTTCATCGTCCCCTTCGCGGTCGCAGGCGTCCTCTGGGCCCGCGACAGGCTCGCCTTCCTGCGCTTCACCAGGCGCGTCGTGTCGCTCGCAATCGCCAGTCTTGCCACCTATCTCGCCTTCCCGGCGGCGCCGCCCTGGATGGCGGGGGAAATGGGACTGCTCGAACACGTTCAGCGCACCACGTCGGAAGGGTGGGACGTGATCGGCGGGGGCACTGCCGGGCTCTTCTCCGAGGGCCAGGCGAGCGTCAACCTGGTCGCTGCCGTCCCCTCGCTGCACTCCGCCATCTCCGCACTGGTGGCGATGTTCCTGTGGGGCCGCGTGCGCCGGCCCCTGCGGCCGCTGTTGGTGCTGTATCCGCTGGCTATGGGCCTGACGCTGATCGCGACCGGCGAGCACTACTTCTTCGACGTGCTGCTCGGGTGGATTTACGCCGGGGCGGTGATGGCAGCATGGGGCTGGTGGGAGCGCCGGCGAGAGCGGCCTCGACGCGGGAGTTTGGCCTCAGGCTCGCGCGAGCCGCTGCTTCAGCTTGGTGCGTGCGTTGAACGCCGCCTTCATCGCGCGCTCGCCGAGCGAGCCCTGAGCGGGGAGCATGCCGATCTGGCGCCCAAATGACATCTGGTCGAACACGGCCTCGTTGCGTGTGACCTTCCCCTCGCGGAACGTGAAGCAGTCGATCCCGAGAAGCTCGATCCGATGGCCGGTCGGCTCGATTCCCTGCCAGGCGTGCCCGTTGAACGTGCCGGTCAGGCGCCACTTGACGAATACGGTGTCGTCCTCCCCGATGATCTCCTCCGGCTCGATATGGAAGTCCGGCAGAGCAGCGAAGATCTCTGCGAAGTAGCGCGCCATCTCATCCGGTCCGCGGTAGGTCCCGGTCGGAAGCTCCTCGACGAGATCGTCGGCCCAGTAGGAGCGAAGCGCGTCGTCGTCGCGCTGGTTCAGGACGTCCTCGAAGATATGCCGGGCGATCTCGACAGGTGAGCGTGTCTCGGTCTCGACGGTGGCCATCACGGTTCCTTTCGAGCGGGAGTGCCAGTATCCCGGTTTAGGCTCGCCCCGCGTCGTCCAACCAAGGGAGGAAGCATGCGCCGCATCGGCCGGCACCTGAGCTACGCGAACGTCATCTCGACCCTGTGCCTGTTTCTGCTGTTGGGCGGAGGTACCGCCCTGGCGGCCTACGTTGTCTCCTCGAACAGCCAGATCGGCCCCGGCACCGTCTCCGGACACCATCCGCCGAGCGGCAAGCACGCCAACATCATCGCCGGCTCGATCAACGGCCAGGACGTTCAACACCTCGTCTTTCAACCGCTGACGCTGAAGAACGGCTGGACTGGGAACTGTTCCGGTGCCGGCGCTCCGGCGATTGCCAAGAGCGTCGAGGGAATCGTCCACTTCCGTGGGGGCGATCTGCGAAACGCCCGGCAGCCCAACCCCGCGTTCACCGTGCCGGCGGGCTTGCGCCCGAGCAAGCCCGAGTTCCTCGTTGTCGACGAGCTGTCGCGGTTACACGGGCCGAATCAAGATCGACACGACGGGCGACGTGACCGTCGAACCCGATCCGGACCACCCGAACGTCTCCTTCAGCGGGTTCACCTCGCTGGCAGGGGTGAGCTACACGCTGCCGTTCTGAGACAACGTCAGATCGAGCTACGGCGCTGCGCGGTGACGCTCGATGATGCGGTCGAAGTCGGTGCCGCTCGGCAGGGTGCCGAAGGCGCGTCCCCAGTCGCCGCCGAGACGGCTCGAGCAGAACGCGTCAGCAACGCCTGGATCGCCGAAGCGCAGCAGGAGCGAGCCCTGCAGGGCGAGCGCCATGCGTTCGACGAGATCGCGCGCCCGCGCCTCGATGTCGGTCATCTCGTCCAGATCTGAGCGCAGCCTGGAGACGTAGGGGTCCAGACTCGAATCGCTCGAGGCCTCGCCGACCTCTGCGAAGAAGGCGTCAAGCGCGCCTGGCCTGGTGACCATCGTGCGAAGGACGTCGAGGCACTGGACGTTGCCCGAGCCTTCCCAGATCGAGTTGAGGGGAGCTTGCCGGTACAGGCGGGGCATCCCGGACTCCTCGACGTATCCGTTGCCTCCCAGGCACTCCAGACACTCGGCCACGTGGGGGGCTTCGCGCTTGCAGATCCAATATTTGAGAACCGGATTGGCGATTCGCTTGAAGGCCTCTGCCTGTTCGTCGCCGGCGATCGAATCGTCATAGGACCGAGCCAGGCGCATGGCCGAGATGGTCGCGGCCTCGGACTCGACGCAGAGGTCGGCGAGCACGTTGCGCATCAGCGGCTGCTCGATCAGGGTCTTGCCGAACGCCGAGCGATGTGCCGCGTGGTGGATTGCTTCGACGAGCCCGGCACGCATCCCGGCGGCGCTGCCGAGGGCGCAGTCGAGCCTGGTGTGGTTGACCATCTCGATGATCGTCTGCACCCCAGCACCCTCATCACCGACCAGTCGCGCCCAGGCCCCGTCGAACTCGACCTCGCTGGACGCGTTGGCGCGGTTGCCGAGCTTGTCCTTGAGGCGCAGTAGACGGAAGGCGTTGCGCTCGCCGTCCGGCGTCCAACGCGGAAAGACGAAGCAGGAGAGACCCTGATCGGCCTGGGCGAGGATCAGGAAGGCGTCGCACATCGGGATCGAGAAGAACCACTTGTGGCCCGTGATCGCGTATTCGGCGCCCGGGCCGCCGCCGTTCAGCGGCCGGGCCACGGTGGTGTTGGCCCGCACGTCGGAGCCGCCCTGCTTTTCGGTCATCCCCATCCCGGCCAGGGCACCCGGCTTCTCCGTAGCCGGCACGTCGCGAGGGTCGTACTCGGAGGAGAGGATGCGCGGTTCCCACTCTGCGGCGATCTCGGGTTGCTTTCGCAATGCTGGGACCACCGAGTAGGTCGCGGAAAGCGGACAGCCGATCCCGGCCTCGGCCTCGGTCATGCAGAGGAACGCAGCACCGCGCGCAACATGCGCGCCGGGGCCGGGTTCACGCCAGGGGAGCGAGTGGACCTGATGCTGGACCGCGAGGCCAAGCAGCTCGTGCCATGCAGGGTGGAACTCGACCTCGTTGACGCGGTTTCCGTACCGGTCGTGGGTCCTCAGCTTCGGCGGGTTCTCGTTCGCCTCGACGGCGCTGCGCCGAATGTCGGCACTGCCGGCGAGCGCTCCGATCGCCCGCAGTCGCTCCTCTGCCCACTGGGCCCCCTCGCGCTCCACCGCCTCGACCAGCGGCCGGTCGGTTTCGAAAGCGTTGTAATCCACCAGCGGCGGGGGCTGGTTGGTGACCTCGTGCGTATGCGCCCAGCCTTGCTCGAGCACCGACATCTCCGGCGACTGTACCCGAGGGCCGCGTCGAGCCCGCGAGCGTCTCGCCACGTTCACTACAGAGGGCGAGGAGTGGATCGCATCTAGATCGGCGGGATGTTCTGGTTGCGGTGCAGGACGTTGCCCGGGTCGTAGCGGGTCTTCAAGGCGCGCAGGCGCTCGAATGAGTCGGGGCCGAAGGCGGCGCGGATTCGGTCGAGGGGCTCATCGGCCTGCATGTAGTTGGCGTAGCCGCCACTGAAGGACCAGGGCTCGATCGCAGCAGCCGTCTGGCGTGCCCAGGCGATGTGCTCGTCGTCGAGGGCAGGGTCGATCCAGCTCGCCATCACGCTGATGTTGAAGGCCGCGTCGCGGTAGCCGAGCGCCGCGCTGGCCGCGTCGACGTCCTTGGGCGCGCCGCGCAACGACTCGATCAGGATCGCGCCGGGCGGGCGGCCCATGGCGGCCATGCGCTCGAGCAGCGTGTCGAGCAGCTCGTCCGGGAGCTCGCGGACGAAATGGCCCTTCCAGTAGTTGCGGTCAACGCCGTAGCCGGGGTCGAAGACGCGCTGCTGGTCCAGAAAGCCCTGGGGGCCGACCCCGTCGCTGACGAGCCCGGGCGCCGAGCGCAGCGCGCGGTGCTCCTCAGGGTCTTCATCCGGGCCGGTGTAGCAGGGGGCGATTGTGAGCGCCGGGGTCAGGGAGTCATCGACCGTGAGCTGAGCCTGGCAGCTCAGCTCGTTGCCGGCGCCCGCATCCACGTCGCGGAAGATGCGGAGGGCCTCGCGTACCTCGTCACCGGCGTAGTCGACGAGGCCGCCGACGACCCGCTCGAGCGGATGAAGGCGAAACTTGATCCGCGTCGCGACGCCGAAGTTGCCACCCCCGCCGCGAATCCCCCAGAGGAGCTCGGGGGTCTCGTCGCCGTTGGCACGGACCACCTCCCCCGCGGGGGTGACCAGCTCAGCCGCGATCAGGTTGTCGCAGGTGAGCCCGTACTGGGCGGTGAGGTGGCCGATCCCCCCGCCGAGCGCGAGACCGGCGACGCCGGTCGAGCCGACGACACCACCCGGCGTCACCAGCCCGTGGGCCTGAGTGGCCGCATCGAAGTCAGTCCAGGTAGCCCCGCCCCCCGAGACGGCGATGCGAGCCTCGGGATCGACCTCGACGTTCCGCATTCGGGAGAGGTCGATTACCAGTCCGTCGTCGACCGCGCAGTGTCCGGCCGGGTTGTGGCCGCCGCCGCGGACGGCGATCTCCAGATCGTGCTCTTGGGCGAAGGCCAGTGCGCTCGCCACGTCGCGGGCGTCGACGCAACGGGCGATCGCGGCGGGCCTGCGGTCGATCAGCAGGTTGAAGCAGAGTCGCGCCCGCTCGTATTCGCGATCCGACGGCGCGAGCACGTCGCCGCTCAGCGAGGCGCGGAGCTCGGTGAGGCTCTCGGTCATCGAATTGGAGACCCCATCACACTCGCGAACTCATCGCCGGCCGCCCGCCCTGATGACGTAGCGTGCCGCCGCATGGAGCACCCCGTCTTCACGCCCGCCGTCGCTGCCGACGCGGCCGCGGTGACCGAGGTCGTCGGGGCGCTCGAGTCGTCGCTGTACCCCCAGAGCGCGTTCTCGCAGGCCGATCTGGAGGACGAGTGGTTGGAGCTCGACCTCGAGCAGGACGTGCGCGTCGTCCGCGACGGCGACCGCATCGTCGGCTACAGCGCGGTCCACGAACGAGGTGAGCGCTGGCGCGTCGATGGGTATGTGCACCCGGACGCGCTCGGGCGCGGGATCGGGAGGCTGATCGCGACCGGGCTCGAGGAGGGCGCGGTCCGCGGCGGTGCACGCAAGATCCAAAACGGAGTCTTAGAGGCCGACTCCGCTGCCCGGCGGCTGCTCGAGTCGCTTGGCTACGGCGCCGTACGCGTCTTCCGCGAGATGCGCATCGAGCTCGAGGCGCCGCCGCCCGTACCCGAGTGGCCCGACGGGCTGCGCGTCGTCCCGTTCGACCCGGAGCAAGACGCGCGTGAGTTCCATGAAGCTGGCGAGGAGGCGTTCGCCGATGCATGGGACTCCACGTCGCGCGATTTCGAGTCGTGGTCGAAGGTCAAGCTCGGGAGCGAGCGCTTCGATCCGACGCTCTGGTGCGTCGTCCGCGCTGGGGATGAGATCGCGGCCGGGACGATCTGCACGGGCGACACGTACGGCGGCGGCTTTATCCAGGTGCTCTTCACGCGTCGCCCGTGGCGCAGGCAGGGCGTCGGTGCAGCGCTCCTCAGCGACTCGTTCAGGCGATTCTGGGAACGTGGCGAGCACAGCGTCGGACTCGGCGTCGACGCCGCGAGCGCCACCGGCGCGTTCCGCCTTTACGAGCGCGCCGGGATGGCGCCCGTGCTCGGCTGGGTGATGTACGAGAAGGAGCTCGGCGATGCTGCGTGAGCTGCGCGCCGAGGACGAGAGCTGTCTGGCTTTGAGGAGCGCCTCAAGCGCCCACGACGCCTCCGACGAGCATGCCGGAGCCGAGGTGGGCGCCGAGCACCGGTCCCACCTGCGTGCAGAACAGCGGCTCGGCGCCGAAGATCGCGGCACCGTGGGCTACCAGATGTTCGGCGTCCTCGGGGGACTGGGCGTGCTGCACGACCCAGTCCGTCGCGCCGCGGTCGTGCAGCTCATCCAGGTAGGCGTCCATCCGCTCTAGCGCCCGGCGCCGCGTTCGGACGCGGCCGACCGGGGCGATCTCGGTGCCGAAGGTCAGGATCGGCTTCACCTTCAGCGCCGTCCCCAGCATCGCCTGTGCCGCCCCGATGCGCCCGCCTCGGCGCAGGTATTCCAGAGTGTCCAGGCAAAACCAGATCTCGAGGCGCTCGCGCGCGTGGCGCACGGCATCGACCACGGCGTTCAGCTCTGCGCCTTGCTCGGCCACGCGCGCGGCAGCTACGACGAGGCAGCCCAGACCGCCCGCGCCGGTCTGGCCATCGACCACCTCCACACGCCCGGGATGCCCCCCGTCAGCCACAACCTGCGCTGCCTCAGCCGCGGCCTCGTACGTCCCGGACAGGCCACTGGCCAAGTGGACGGAGATGACGTCCCGGCCGGCGCCGACGAGCGGCTCAAAACAGGCGAGGAAGTCCCCCACCGAGGGCTGCGAGGTCGAAGGCAGCAGCGGGGACTCGCGCAGCCGCGCGTAGAAGGCATCGAGGTCGTACTGATGCTCGGGCCGCAGGTCACCGTCCCAGCCCACATACAAGCTGACCTCACGAATCGCCCACCGGTCGACCAGCGATCGTGGCAGGTACGACGTGCTGTCGGTCACCACGGCGACGCCGGCCCGCTCGGAAGGTGCTTGGACGTCTCGAGGGGCGCTCATGCGAGGGCAAACCCTACGGCCTCGCCCACTCAAGGAGGCATCCACCTGGTCGGCTCCGGCTCGGAATGGTCGCTCTCGCGGCACCTGGACCGCGTTATGCACGACATAGGTGCATAAGGGCGTCCAGGTCGGCTTGCCGGCCAGAGGTTCGGGTGCTGCCAGACTTGCCTGGTGGCCGATCGGCAGCAGCGCAGCCCAACCCGCGGGCGTGGGGCCCGCACCCTGCGCCTCGGGCAAGTCGCCGCGGGCGGCGCGGTTCGCTGGGCAAGCGATCGCGTCGACGGGCGCGGAAGCGAGGAGGAGCGGCGCCGCCGTCGCGGCGACCGGTTCGTAGCGACGATCGACTCGCTGGTCGATCAGCTTCAGACGATGCGGGGTGCCGCGATGAAGGCCGGCCAGGTTCTTTCCACGGTCGAATTCCCCGGGCTTGACGCCGACCAGTCCGCCCATCTGCAGGCACGCCTCGCCTCGCTCCGGGACGACGTCCCCGCGGTCGGCTGGAAGCAGATGCGGAAGGTGATCTCCGGCGAGTGGGGGGAGGACCCCGAACGGGTGCTCGCCTCGATCGATCCCGAGCCGGCCGCCGCGGCAAGCATCGGACAGGTCTACCGCGGGCAGACCACAGCTGGGCTCGACGTTGCGATCAAAGTCCAGTACCCAGGGATTGCCGAGGCGGTGGAGTCGGACATGCGAAATATCCGGATGCTTGCGCCGCTCTTGCGCCGGATGATGCCCGGCCTCGATGTCAAGCCGGTGCTCGCCGAGCTCAGCGAGCGCATCTCAGCGGAGTGCGACTACGAGCTCGAAGCGTCCAGCCACCGCCGCCTTGCCCGCTTCTGGCGCGGCCATCCGTTCATAACGGTCCCGGCCGTGGACATGCGCCTCAGCCGTCGCAGGGTGCTGGTCAGCGATTGGGTGGACGGCATCGACTTCGCCGAGGTCGGTCGGCAGCCGGATCCGGTTCGCGACCGCTACGCGGAGATCATCTACCGCTTCTTCTATGGGGCCGCCCGTGAGCTCGACGTGGCGCTCGGCGACCCGCACCCGGGCAACTATCTGCTCTGCGACGATGGGCGGGTCGCGTTCATCGACTTCGGCATGCTGCGCGACCTCCCGCGCGGCTACCTGGACCGGGAGGCCGTGATCGTGAGGGCGATCCGCAATCGGGACGCGCCGATGCTTCTTGACGCCCTGCGCGGGCTGGGCTACCTGGCGGATGACGGTGACTGGAACGGCTCGCTGTTGCTCGACCACATGCGCACGGTTTCGTGGTGGCTCCAGGCCGACGGGCCCCTGCGACTGGCGCCCGAGGACATCTGGCGCGGCGGCGCGTCCCTGCGTGATGACCGCAACGGGCAGCTCCGGCAGCAGATTCGCCGCATGACTCTGCCGCCCGAGGCCCTGCTGTTGCGGCGGATGGAGGGCTTGCTCTTCCAGGTCGCCTCGACGCTGCGCGCGGAGGCAAGTTGGGGTGCGCTCATGGGCGAGCTGATCGAGGGCGGTGAGCCCGTCGGCCGGCTCGGTCGCGAGCATGCCGCCTGGCTCGCCGAACGGGGGCTGGCACCGACCGCCCCGAGCGCGTAGGCGCGGATCAGTCGCGACGGGGCCTGGGGCGGGCCCTGCGATGAGTTTCCGGGGCGCCGCGGGTCTCATTCTGTGACCCGGTAGCGTCCGAACGCCTAAGGATTCGATTGCGCCGGGAGCGGACGAACTCAAAACAGGAGGCGATGAGATGTCTGAACAGACGATTGGCACCCGCGAGGAATGGCAAGCGGCCCGGGACGAGCTGGCGAAGCTCGAGGCCGAGCAGGCGGAGCGAAACAACGAGATAAAGAGGAAGCGACTCGAGCTTCCGTGGGTACCCGTGGAGAAGGAATACGAGTTCGACACCGAGGACGGCAAGAAGACCCTCGCCGAGCTCTTCGACGGCCGCTCACAGCTCCTCGCCTACAACGTCATGTTCGGCCCTGATTACACGCTCGGGGCCTGCCCCGGCTGCACCAGCCTCGCCGACGAACTCGACGGCACGCTCGTCCACCTGAACCACAGCGACGTGACGCTGATCTGCTTCTCGCGGGCGCCGATCGACCGTCTGGTCGCCTACAAGCAGCGGATGGGCTGGCAGTTCCCCTATGTGTCCACCTACGACACCGACTTCCCCTGGGACTTCGAGCTCGCGATGACCGAGGAGCAGGCGCAGGGGATCCCCGAGGTGAAGGAGATGATCGACAACCCGCCCGAGTGGCTCCAGGAGTGGTCGCGCCAGGTCGGGGCGGAGCTCAAGGACGGCCTGCGTGAGGGCCCGACCTGGATCGCGTTCGCGCGCGAGAACGGGACCATCTACCACACCTACACGGTGAGGGCGCCCGACCCGTTCGTCGCCCCGTACCACAGCTTCCTGCTCGACCGTACGCCGAAGCCCCAGCCCGAGGAGCCTCGCATCTGGCGCAAGGACGAGTACCCGGACTGACGGCGATAGGGTGCGAGTGCAGGTCAAGAGAAGCAGCGAAAGGAGGAGCAAATGGCCGATGTGAGGCACATTCCGGAGGGCTATCCGCAGATCACGCCATACCTGATCGTGGACGGAGCCGATGCGGCGATCGGGTTCTACGCCGAGGCCTTCGGCGCGAAGGAGCGGATGCGCATGGACGGCCCGGACGGGAAGGTTGGCCACGCAGAGCTCGAGATCGGCGACGGCCTCGTCATGCTCGCGGACGAGAATCCCGACATGGGTGCGCGTAGCCCAAAGAGCGTGGGCGGCACGCCCGTGACGATCAGCGTGTACGTCGAGGACGTGGATGCGGTTTTCAAGGCGGCCCTGGCGGCCGGCGCCACCGAGCTGCGAGCCGTCGAGAACCAGTTCTATGGGGACCGCAGCGGCCAGTTCGAGGACCCGTTCGGACACCACTGGAGCGTGGCCACCCATGTCGAGGACGTGCCGCCCGAGGAGATGGAGCGGCGTGCCGCAGAAATGATGGCCGAGCAGCCGGGTTAGCAGCTGGCTGATCTCCCGGGCCATGGCCGCGTCGGAGGCCACGATCGTCGAAGCCGGTGGGCGCGATTTGCGCGTCTCCAGCGCCGATCGCGTGATCTTCCCGAAGACGAAGCGCTCAGCCGCGGTCACCAAGCTCGACGTCGTGAAGTACTACCTCGCCGTTGGCGACGGCATCATGCGCGCGCTCGAGCGGCGGCCGACGACGCTCGAGCGCTGGCCCAAGGGGGTGCACCCGGACATCGTCGTATCGACCCGCGAGAAGGGCGGTGGCGACGCCTTCTTTCAGAAGCGCATTCCAAGGGGAGCTCCGGACTACGTGCAGACCGCGCGCATCCAGTTCCCATCGGGTCGTCACGCGGATGAGATCTGTCCCACGGAGGTGGCCGTCGTCGGCTGGGCGGCCCAGATGGGAACGATCACGTTTCACCCGTGGCCGGTTCGCAGCGACGACGTCGACCATCCGGACGAGCTGCGCATCGATCTGGACCCGCAGCCGGGCACGGACTTCGCCGACGCCCTGCGCGTCGCCGCTGAGGCACGCGTCCTCTTGGACGAGCTTGGCTACACGGGTTTCCCGAAGACCTCGGGTGGGCGAGGAATCCACGTGTACGTCCGGATCGAGCGCCGCTGGACGTTCACGGACGTTCGCCATGCCGCGATCGCATTCGGGCGTGAGCTCGAAAGGCGTCTACCAGGTCAGGTCACGACCAAGTGGTGGAAGGAGGAGCGCGGCGAGAGCATCTTCATCGACTACAACCAGAACGCTCGCGATCGCACGATTGCGTCGGCCTACAGCGTCCGGCCGAAGCCGGGTGCGCCCGTCTCCGCGCCGGTCACGTGGGACGAGCTCGCCGACGTCGCGCCCGAGGACTTCACGGTCGCAACCATGCCCGCACGCTTTGCCGAGGTGGGCGATCGCCACGCCGATATCGACGAAGCCGCTTACTCGCTGCAGCCGCTGCTGGACATGTACGAGAGTGACGAGGCCGAGGGTGAGGGAGACATGCCCTACCCGCCCGACTATCCGAAGATGCCGGGCGAGCCGAAGCGCGTGCAGCCCTCGCGCGACCGCGACCGCCGCAAGAAGTGACCGCTCACGATGACTGGGGCAGCTTCCGCGAGCCCCGTTTGACCACCGGCCGGGAGGGCGGGGGCACGACTGGCCCTATGTCACCGTCCGGCGCCTCGTCCAGGTCGACGATCACCGGCGCGTGGTCGCTCGGCCCGCTTCCCTTGCGGGCCTGCCGGTCCACCCAAGCGGCCTGGACACGGCCGGCGACCGTCTCGCCGGCCAGCACCAGATCGATCCGCATCCCGAGGTCCTGATGGAACATTCCCGCCCGGTAGTCCCAGTAGGTGAACACCCGCTCGTTCGGCCAGCGATCGCGCACGACGTCACGCAGGCCGAGGTCCTGTAGCTCCGCCAGGGCCGCCCGCTCAGGCGGGGTTACGTGGGTCTGTCCGATGTAGGCCTCGGGATCGAACACGTCGTCATCGGTCGGCGCGATGTTCATGTCGCCACATACGATCGTCGCCTCCGGGCCGGCGGCGACCACCTCCCGCAGCGACGCGAGCCAGGCGAGCTTGTACTGGTAGTGCTCCGAGTCCGGCTCGCGGCCATTCGGTACGTACACCGAGACCACGCGGATCCCATCGCACGTCGCGGAGACCGCACGCGCCTCTGGGCGTGGGAAGCCCGGCGCGCCGGCGAGTCCGGCCACCACGTCATCCAGACCGACTCGCGAGAGGATGGCGACTCCATTCCAGGTCGCCTCGCCATGGACTGCGATGGCATAACCGCGGTCGCGGAGCTCGTCGCCGAGCAGGTCCATGAAGGCATCGTCGGCGAGCTTGGTCTCCTGCAGGCAGACCACGTCCGGCCGCCGCTCATCCAGCCAAGGCAGCAGCCGCGGCACGCGCTGCTTGACCGAGTTGACGTTCCAGGTCGCGATCCGCACCGACCCCCACGGTACTGGCATCGCCGATGCCCGAAGGACCTGGGAAAAGCGGACCGCCGCAGCCCTGTTGCAGGCTTCACCGAATACTTACCCGGCCTTCATCGGCCGCCCATGTCGACCCGCGAGGATTGGGGGCCCCAAACGACCCCAGGAGGTCACGATGCCACGAATTCTCGTCACCACAGATGGGTCAGATGGACGCAAGAAGGCCGTTGTGCTGCAAGAGCGGGTGCTTTCGAGCGACCTCGAAAGCGACCATTTTTCTGCTCGTCTCGTCGAGCGGGTGGGATGGGCCTTGGCCGATGCCGACGAGATCGAGCACCGGACGCCCGCGCCCAAAGCACGCCCTGCCCGAAGGACGGTGAAGCATGAGAGCACTGAGACACGCCCACTACGTGCCGCGTGAGCCGTGGCGCTTGTTCCGCGACCTCCCGGCGAGCTCTGGGTCACCTAGGCCCCGGGGTGCGATCACCCCTCGCATCAGCGGCAGTGTGCTGACCCGAGTCCGCGCCGAGCTCGCCCGGACGCCGAGGCTCCGACGATCGCCTCAAGCTGCGCCGCGACGCGGCGCCGCTGTCACGTACGGTGGACGGCGATGAACATCCTCTTCATCACAAGCTTCGCCGTGATCGCCCCCGACCCGCCGAAGAGCCGCGCGCTCTATGTCGAGGCCCTCGGCCTTCCGCTCGCTGCGGGCGAGGACGGGGAGTACTGGCACAGCGAGAAGATCGCCGGCAGCAAGCACTTCGGCGTCTGGCCGCTGCACCAGGCCGCGGAGGCGTGCTTCGGCACGCCATCGTGGCCAGCGGAGCTGACTGTTCCTCAAGCGAGCGTCGAGTTCGAGGTCGAGGACACCGACGCGGTCGCAGCGGCCGGCGAGGAGCTCAAACGCGCGGGCTTCAAGCTGCTGCATCCTGCGCGCCAGGAGCCGTGGGGCCAGACCGTGGCTCGGCTTCTGTCGAGCGAGGGACTGATCGTTGGCGTTTCGTACGCGCCGTCGCTCCATGACTGAGACACGATCGGGGCTGCGGGGGCTCGGCCGGCCGTGGAGGGCGCGCCGGCGCTAGAGGAGTGCTTGTGCCGGCCTCGCCCGCCTTAGGCTTGGCCCGCCTGCGCCAGCGCCAGCGCCTCGAAGTTCTCATACAGCGCTTCGGAGCCATATCGCTCGCGTGCTTGCCGCGCCGCCGGCCCCACCCGCTCCCACAACCCCTGGGCCCAAAGCCAATCCAAGACGAGTCCGCGATCCAGTAGTCCGTTCTTGACCAGCGTCCCGATGGTTTCACCGAATATGAGGACCGTCCGGACGTGGGGATCGTTGGCGTGGGCCGCCTCCGGGGCGAAATCTTCGCCGAACACGACTCCAGATGCCTCCCCTACATCGATCATCGCGCCCCACTGGGCGAGCTGGACGAGCAGATTCGCGTCCTCGTGACTTGCCGGTGACATCGCGGCACCTCCTTCGTTGGGGACTGAGCACGTTTGGAAACGATCCTAGGCGCCGCCGCAGTCCGGGGGTGATCAGCTTCCGACTGGTCGGTAGGTGGCAATGACCACGCCGGTGCCGGTCGTCGCGGAGTCGACCAGTTCGAAGGCGGAATGATTCGAGCCGGTGCCCGGGAACAGCCGACGCCCCGAACCCAGCACCAGGGGGTGGGTCAAAAGGACGAATTCGTCGACGAGATTGCGCGGCATCAGCGACTGGACCAGCACCCCGCTGCCGAACACCACCATGTTCTCGCGGAGCTCCTCCTTGAGCGTGGCCACGGCATCCACGGCGTCGCCTTTGAGGAGGGTGGAGTTCTGCCACGGGAGCGGCTCGGTCAGCGTGGTCGACCCGACGTACTTCTGGACGCGATTGAGCGCCTCGGTGAACGGGTTCGGCTCCTGCTTGGGCCAGTAGTCCGCAAAGCGCTGATAGGTCGTCCGGCCGGCCAGGAGGGACCACGCGCTCGACATGTGCGCGCCCATCGCCTCCTGCATGGCGGGGTCCTGTCGCTGGTTTGCCCAGCCGCCGTGCTGGAAGCCGTCACGGGGGTCCTCGTCGGGGGCCCCTGGCGCCTGCATCACGCCGTCAAGCGTCAGGTGCTCGATCACGATGACCTTCCCCATGCTGAATCTCCTTCGCGGTCCTACGCTGGGCTCATCCCGACACCCTCACTCCGTACACGAACGGCAGGCTGCCAGATGAGCGCGGTTTGCGTCCTTGATCGGCGGTCTGGACCGTGAGATAGTCGCCGAAACGCCAGCCAAAAACGGAGGTGTGATGGGAGCCCTGGACTGGAAGATATTCGGGGTACCGGAGGGTCACCAGGAAGCTACGCAGACACCTGCCGCGACGGTCAAGGCGCCGGAATTCGACATCACCCAGTACGCCAAGAAGCTGGCGGTCATCGTTGGCGTGATCTTTCCGGCGGCGATCGCCACAGCCAAAGCCGCGGGGGTCGAGATCAACTCCGACATCGTTGTCGCCGGCCTCGTGGTCACGGCGACGGCGCTGATCGCGGTGTCCATCGTCATGGCCACCGATGTGGGCGCGCGCGCCTACGTGACGGTGCACACGCCGCAAACCAACGAAGCGACGGCTTCCTCCGGCGCGGCAGTTGTTGCCGCACCCCTGGGGATGAAGGTTTGGCTGAAGGACCATGGAGAAGAGGCGTATGCGGTCCTGGCGATTGACCGGACCGGGGACAGCGCCTCTTACCTCGTCGCCGGCGGCTCGACCTCGCAAAAGCAGGTCCCGGAAGGAACGATCACGGCCTACGATCAGGCGCCAAGCTGGAAGACGGACGACGAGGTCACGGCCCTCCATCTTCCGACCTCTGCCTGACTAGAGGCCGTGGTGCGGCCACTCGGGGGTCTTGCCCTCCTTGAACGCCCGTGCGCCGATTGCGTGCGAGTCGCGGCGCATGAACATCGACAGGGACATCTCCACCTCCGTCCGAAGCTGCTCCTCGTAGGGTCGCCCGACGTTTCGAATCATCGTCTCCTTGTCGGAGCGGACCGCACCCTGCGGCAGGTCGGCGACCTCGTGAGCCACCTGCAGCGCGCGCTCGAGGGCCGTCCCAGTCGGCACGACCTCGTTTGCCAGGCCGATCCGAAGGGCCTCCTTCGCGTCGACGGGGCGCCCGGTGATGATCATCTCCATCGCCTTCGCGTAGCCGACGACGAGAGGCAGCCGGACGGTCATCCCGTCTCCGGCGACGATGTTCCAACGGCGCTCGAGAGCGCCGAAGACCGCGTTCTCGGCGACGATCCGGATATCGGCCAGGAGCGCGTTCTCGAGGCCGGCCGCGACCGCCCAGCCATTCACCGCCGCTATCACGGGCTTGAAGACGTCGGTCCGGCGCGTGTATCCGCAGTCCCCGGGCGAGTTGTAGACGTGGGTCCGGAACTCGTCCCAGTCACCGGCCGTCGTCGCAGCCGCGTCCGCGAGGTCCCAGCCCGCACAGAACGCCTCGCCCTCACCCGTGATCACGAGCACAAACGCGTCATCCTCGTCGCGAAAGCGCGCCCAGGCATCATGAAGCTCGGCGTTCATCTGCCGGCTGACCGCGTTTCGCTGGTCGGGACGGTCGTAGGTGAGAACGGCGACATGGCCGTCCCGCTCGTAGCGAATCGTTTCGTAGGCCATTGGTCCTCCTGTGGGTGGCGTTGGCTGAGCTCCCGTGTGAAGGTGCTATCGCGATCTAGCCGCCGTGCGGAGCTGCGCAGTCGACGATGAGCTTCGTCGTGTAGCCGAGAAGTGCCTCCGGCGCCTCGTCCCAGCTCGCCGTCTCGCTGGTCACCAGCGCGGGGTCGATCGAGCCGTTGCCGATCAGCTCCAGCACCGGCGGCAGGGTGACGCGGCTGTTCGCTCGCCCGGCGCTGAGCGTGATGGTTCGCAGGTACATCTCGAAGATCGGGATCTCCGCCTCGCCGGCGGCGTGCAGCGAGGTGACGGTGCAGTGGCCGCCGGTACGCGTCGAGCGCAGCGCGCAGCCGAGCCCCCGGCGCTCGTTGGCGTTCTCGACCACGACATCGAAGCGGCCGTGGGCGTCGGGCCAGTCCTCCACCAGGGCGACCTCCGCGCCGAGGCGCTCGGCCTGCGGCGCGAGCTGCTCGCTTCGGGTCAGGACCTCGACCGCGCCGGCGCCCGCCGCGCGGGCGATCTGCACCGCGTAGAGGGGGATGCTGTTGGCGCCCGGGCCCGCCAGGATCAGGACCTTGCCGCCGGGCCGGCTTTCGAGCGGCGGCACCACCGCGCGCCAGGCGTCGCTGATGTTGTCGGGGGCGCTGGCGGCGACCAGCGGGTCGATGTCCTTGGGCAGAGGCACGAGCATCGCATCCGCGAATGGGACACGGACTCGCTCGGCGAACGCGCCGCCGAAGTCGCCGCCGGCGGGCCCGATTCCGTACATCCCGCCCACCTTGCAGTTCGAGGTCAGGCCGCGGCGGCAGTACTCGCATTCTCCGCAGGAGATCTGGAACGGGACCGCGACCCGATCGCGGGGCCCCACCGAACGGACCGCGTCGCCGACCTCGACGACCTCGCCGATCATCTCGTGGCCGAGCGTGAAGGGGCCCTCGAACGGCGACGCTCCCTCGATCATCGCTCGATCCAGGTCGCAGGTGGCGATCGCAAGCGGCGAGACGATCGCCTGCTCCGGTGCCTCGAGCCGCGGTGGATCGGACTCGCGCCAGTCGAGTCGCCCGGGCCCCAGGAAGGTCAGCTCCTGCATCGGGTGGCCGTCAGAGCTCGCTCACGACGTGCTGTCCCGGACCCGCATGGGCAGCCCGCCGCGCGGGGACAGGGTCGGCATCTGGCGAATTCGAAGGCTCCAGGCGGGCTCGAGCTCGAGACGGAAACGACGCAGGATCGCGGTGACGATCGCCCGGATCTCGAGCTCGCCGAAGCGCATCCCGATGCAGATCCTGGGCCCCGCGCCGAACGGCACGTACGCGCCGGTCGGGAGCTTCGCTCGCTCCTCGGCCGAGAAGCGCTCCGGCTTGAAGGAGTGGGGATCCGGGAAGACGTCCGCCAGCCGATGGCTCGCCCATGACGAGTAGTTCACCGGGAGCTCGGCCGGCACCCGGTGGCCACCGAACTCGAAGTCCTCGGCCGCACGCCGCGGGCCGATCCACGCGGGCGGGTACAGGCGCAGGGTTTCGTCCACCGCCATCGACAGCTCTGGCATCTTCCCCAGGAGCTCCTCGGCGCCGGGCGACTCGTTGCCCGCGACGCGGTCGCGCTCCCGAGCCAGTCGCTCCGCCCACTCCGGTTTGCGCGCCAGCTCGTAGAACAGAAAGGCGACGGTCGAGGTGGTGGTGTCGTGACCGGCGAACAACAGCGTCAGCACCTGGTCCCTCACCTGCTCGTCGGTGAAGCTCGCGCCGTCCTCTTCCGTCGCCTCGATCAGCAGGCCGAGGATGTCCTCGCCCGCCTCGCCGGACCGTCGCCGACGGGCGATCTCGCCGAGGATGATCCCGTCCAGGGTGCCGCGGACGCGGCGCAGGCGGGCGAACGGGCTCCCCGGTCCGCGCAGCACCTGAAGGAAGTATTCGCGCTCATAGAAGGACAGACCGCGCTCGAAGGTCGCCGCGACGTCGACGCCGGACCGATCGGGGTCGAACCCGAACAGGGCGCGCATCGCCACCCGCATCGTCACGTGCCGCGTCCAGTCGTAGAGGTCCACCCGGCCCCCCGTCCGCCAGCCCTCGAGCGCCCGCTCGGCCTCCTCGGTCATGATCCCGGCCGCGGCGGCGATGCGCTCGCGGTGAAACAGCGGCAGCATGACCCGCCGCGCGCGGTCGTGGTACTCGCCGTCCGTGGTCAGAAGGCCGTCGCCGATCAGCGGGATCAGGTCGCCGAGGCTGCCGTCGCGCCAGCGGAACTTGTCGCGGTCGGTGACGAGGATGAACCGGTTCGCCTCCGGGCCGAGCATGAACACGTTGATCGCGTGGAAGATCCGGATCGCGAAGATCGGTCCGTGCTCCTCGTAGGCCGCGAGCAGCACTGAGAGTGGATCTCGCCGCATCCGCTCGGTGAGCAGGATGCTGGGAAGCTTCGATCCAGGAGGAAGTGACACGCGTCGCGAGGCCCGCCACTCGGCGCCCAGGTCGGCGCGGATGCGGGCCAGCGGATTGGTGGTCGGGGGGCTGGGGACGCTCAGCGGCACGGGGTGAGGATATCCGCGCTTGCTGGCCAGCCAAATGGCCGTGGTCCAAACTGGTGGGCGAGATGAACCTCACCGCCCCCCAAATAGAGTGCGGCGGGTGTCCGAGCTCCACCTCGACCACGTCGCAGTCGCGGTTCGCTCGATCAAATCGGCGCTGCCGCTCTACCGTGACGCCCTCGGGGGCGAGTACCTGATGGGAGGCGACGCGGGTGGGAGCTGGCGCTGGATCCAGCTGCGGTTTCCCGGCGGCGGCAAGGTCGAGCTGCTGGAGCCGCTTGGAGACGGTTTCCTGTCCCGCTTCCTCGAGCGCTACGGCGAGGGCCTGCACCACATCACCTTCAAGACGGACAACATCCGGGAGGCGATCGAGGACCTCGAAGGCCGTGGGTACGAGCTGGTGGACGTCGATGTCGACGACCCGAACTGGAAGGAGGCGTTCCTGCGGCCGTCGATGGCTCATGGGACCCTGATCCAAATCGCTCAGTCGGCGCTGCCCGATGAGCAGGCAAGGGAACATCTGCATCCCTCGAACATCGGGGAGCTTCTCGGCTGAAGGCGCCCCAGGGTGCGCCTGAGAAACGTCAACCCGCATACTCTTCCGGGTCATATGAGTGCCCCCGGATCGGAATCGGCGACGTGTGGCAGCTGCGGTGCCCAGAACCCGGCCGACTCGCGATTCTGCGGGTCATGCGGTGCCAGCCTCGAGCGGCGACAGCAGTGTCCCAGCTGCGGTGGCGACAATCCCGCCGGCCAGCGCTTCTGCAACTTCTGCGGGCAGCAACTCGTGGAGGCGCCGGCGCCCGAGGTCAGGACCGAAGACGAAGCGGCGCCGCTCGACGGCGAGCGCAAGCAGGTGACCGTCCTGTTCGCCGACGTCATGGGCTCGATGGACATGGCCGAGCAGACCGATCCCGAGGAGTGGCGTCAGATCATGCAGCGCTTCTTCGCGCTGCTCTCCGAGGGCGTCCGGCGGTTCGAGGGCACCGTGGACAAGTTCACGGGCGACGGGATCATGGCGCTGTTCGGGGCGCCGATCGCACACGAGGACCACGCCCCCAGGGCCTGCTTCGCAGCCCTTCACATCGGCGAGCTCGTCTCCGAGTATGCGGGCGAGCTTCGCCGCGCCAAGGGCCTCAGCTTCTCGGTCAGGATCGGGATCAACTCGGGCGAGGTGGTCGCCGGCGCGATCGGGGAGGACGATGAGCCGGAGTACACCGCCGTGGGCCACACGGTCGGCCTGGCGCAGCGCATGGAGGCGCTGGCGGAGCCCGGCAAGGCCTACCTCACCGAGCACGCCGCAAGGCTCGCCGAGGGCTACCTGGAGCTGAAGGGCCTCGGTGAGTTCGACGTCAAGGGGGCAAGTCGTCCGATCAAGGTCTTCGAGCTGATCGGGGCGGGCTCGGCGCGATCGCGGCTCGACCTGTCGCGAGAGCGCGGGCTCAGCCGGTTCGTCGGCAGGGCCGAGGAGATGGAGGCCCTCGAGGAGGCGCTCGAGCGGGCCCAGGAGGGGCGCGGGGCCGTGATCGCCGTGGTCGCCGACCCGGGCATCGGCAAGAGTCGCCTCTGCCACGAGTTCGCGGAGCGATGCAGGGCACGCGGGATCGAGGTGTACGAGGCCCAGGGTCAGGCGCACGGCGAGGCGATCCCGTTCCTGCCGGTGCTGCAGATGCTGCGCGGGTACTTCGGGATCGAGGATCGCGACTCGGAGCGCGTCGCACGCGAGAAGATCGCCGGCCGGCTGCTCCTCCTCGATCCGGACTTCGCGAACGACCTGCCGCTCGTCTTCGACTTTCTCGCCGTGCCCGACCCGGAGCGCCCGGCGCCACAGGTGAGCGCCGAGGCGCGGCAGAGGCTCCTTCGGGGTGTGATCAGGCGTCTCTACCAGGTCCCCGGGCGCACCGAGGTGGTCGTCAACGTGATCGAGGACCTGCACTGGATGGACGAGGGCAGCGAGGCGTTCCTGGCGGAGATGGTCGGCGCGGTGGAGGGAACGGCGACCCTGGCGGTGGTCAACTTCCGGCCGGAGTACGAGGCCGCGTGGGCGGACTCACCGGTGTACCGGCGGATCTCGCTGATGCCGCTCGGACCGGACTCGACCAGGGACCTGCTGGCCGATCTGGCGGGCGGCGATCCCTCGCTCGACGGTCTCGCCGATCTGATCCACGAGCGAACCGGCGGCAATCCGTTCTTCATCGAGGAGGTCGTCCGGGAGCTGGTCGAGGCCGGCAACCTCGAGGGGGAGCGCGGCTCCTACCAGCTGACCAAGCCCGTGGGGGATACCGGCGTGCCCGCCACGGTCCAGGCGATCCTGGCGGCCCGAATCGACCGGCTTGCGGCGGCGAAGGCGTTGCTGCAGGCGGCGGCCGTGATCGGCAAGGAGGTCCCGGAGCCGGCGCTTCGCATCGTCTCCGGACTCGACGACGAGGCGCTCGCCGCAGGGCCTGAACGAGCTGATCGGCGCCGGTTTCCTCTACGAGGCCGAGATCTACCCCGAGCGGGTGCTGGCCTTCAGCCACCCCCTGACGCGCGAGGTCGCCTATGGCTCCCAGCTCGGGGAGCAACGGGCCACCGCACATGCGGCGACGGGGCGCGCGATGATCGAGCTCAACCCCGACCGCCACGACGAGCTCGCAGCGCTGATCGCCCAGCACCTCGAGCAGGGCCGCGAGCCGCTGGAGGCGGCGCGCTGGTACGCCCGCGCCGCACATTGGGCCGGCTACAGCCATCCGCATGACGCGATGCGGCTGTGGGGACGGGTCACCGATCTCGTCTCAGAGCTGCCGGAGTCGGAGGAGACCTCGGCACTCGGGGTCTTCTCGCGGCTGCTGCAGCTCGACTACGCCTGGAGGCTCGGGATGGAGAAGGAACGGGTCGACGCGCTGGTCGAGGAGGCCCGCGAGATCGCCACCAGGACCGGCGACCTGCGCTCCCTGACCCTGCTGCGCCTGCTCGAGTCGGCGCGCCCGGGGCTGGTCCAGCCCGCCGATGACTGGAACCAGGCCACCGACGAGGCCATCGCTCTCGCGGACGAGTCCGGCGACGACGCCCTTCGCGTGGCGATCCGGACCGCCGGCTCGTACTCGTACATGGCAAGCGGCGATTTCGAGCACTGTGAGCAGCTGGTCGACGAGGCGCTCGAGATCGCGGGAGACGACCACAGCGCGGGAAACGGGATCGTGATCGGCTGCCCGTACGCGTGGGCGATGATGGCGAAGGCAGTCATCCGGCGCGACCGTGGCGAGTTCGACGCCGGCGAGGAGTTCTCCGAGAAGGCCCTGAGGATCGCGGCCGAGCAGGGCGACCCCGAGACCGCGAGCTGGACCCGCGGCAACCTCGCCGCGCTGCTGGCGAGCCGGGGCGATCTCGATTCGGCCCTCGGGCTCGCCCAGCGGAACTACGAGCTCACGGAGCGCCTTGGCGACGTCTTCTCAAGGCACTGGGCGCTGCTCTACCTCGGGTTCGTGCGGCTGGAGCGCGGGGACGCGGAGGGCGCCCTCGACTCCACCGAGCGCGCCGACCGCCTCTACCGCGATGCGATGGGCAACGGCGGCGAGGCAGAGGCCTGGCGAGAGGCGATGATCGCCGAGGCGCTGGTTGGCGTCGGCAGGGTGCCCGAGGGGCTGGAGAGAGCCGAGCGCGCGACTGCGATCGCTCGGGAGCGAGGACTGCTCTGGGGGCTTCCGCGAGCGCTTCGTACCCTCGCCGAGGCGAGGATCGCCGCGGGCGAGCCCGGTGCGGCCGAGCTCCTCGACGAGGCCGAGAAGTTGGCGACGGAGACCGGTCGGTTGATCGAGTTGAAGGGGATCGAGAGAGTCCGCAGCTCGGCCGCCGCCGTCCAGGCCTAGCGTCTGGCGCGATCCGAGCCGAGCACGCGGGGCACGAGACGCGGGTCGAACAGCCGCCAGATCGTGCTTCGGCGCGTCGCGAACTCCTCGACCGCGGACGCGACGACGGGATCCTTCGCGGCGGCGCGGAAGGTGATCCGCTCGTTCAGCCGCATCCGGCGTCCCGTGGAGAAGTCGGCGATCTGCAGGTGGTGAGGACCGAGGCGGCGCCGGAAGGCGCGGCGATAGCGCTCGAGCGCGACGTCGAGGTCGCCGTGGTCGAGTAGCGCCGAGCGTGTCTCGTCCACGAGCCACTCGGCGCTCTGGAATGCCCAGCCGATGCCGACCCCGAAGACCGGGTCGGTGGCGAGCGCGGCATCGCCTACGAACGCGATCCCGGGGCGGGCCGCGGGGCGCATCTTGTTCGGCATCTCGAGCTTGCCGATCAGCTCCGACACCCGCTCGGCACCGCCGAGCTCCGGACCATCGGGGAGCTGGCCGACCATTCGGCCGTACGCTGCCTCGGGATCGGCACGGAACTCGGGCAGCCGCGCGTTGTGGGGAACGGCCGCGATCATGGTGACGTCGTCCTCGTTGGGAAAGACGGCGGCGCCGTCCGGATCGAGCATCCAGATCCGGGCCTCGCTCTTCGGCGAGCGTACGCCACGCCAGTAGGCGAAGTAGACGAAGCGGTTGTGTGGGCGCACGCGGGCGGGAACCCGGGCCAGTCGAGCGAGCGTCGAGTCACGCCCGTCGGCGGCCACGGTGAGCGTCGCGGAGAGCGTGCGGCGCCGATGGTCCGGGCTCTCGACCTCGACGCCGTTGATCCGGTCCCTCGCCGTCGCCGAGCACGCGAACGACCGTCTGGCCGGGGAAGTACTCGACGCCCGCCGTTTCGAGCGCGAGCTCGGCGCACGATCGGATCGAGGCTTCGACGAGTGATTCCGTAGCCGGGGGGCGCGTCGGCCGGAAACCGCAGCCAACCCCCGTACGGCGTCCAGGCCGCCGCCCTGCTTCGCACCGCGCCCGCTTGCTCGAGTAACGGTGCCAGTCCGAGGCGCTCGATCGTCGGCACGGCGCTGGACTGGATCTGGTGCGTGCAGGTGACCTTGTAGGCAGCGGGATCGGGCCGCCGCTCGACCAGCGCGACCCGCGCCCCGGCGAGCGCGAACAGCCGCGCGGCCGTGCAGCCGGCGATGCTCGCGCCGGCAATGGCGACGTCGAACGCGGCCCGGGCGGGCACGGGTTGAGCTTACGGCCTGGACGGCGCAACGCAGGACCACGCGCTACCGGGGGCCCGCGTCGATCACCTCGCGCACCTCGGCCAGTCCGGGCCGGGGTGACCCGAAGTCGGTGAGGACCCAGGTTGCGCCCGCGGCCTCCCACGGGTCGGCGCCGGCGCCGGGGGGAATCTCCACGACGAGCTCGAACGGGTCGTCGCTTCCGGCACGCAAGCCACGAACCTCATTCGCCAGCTCTGCGAGCGCATCCGGGCCGGGTAGGTCGATCGGGAACAGGCCATCCCAGCGCGCTGCGCGGCGCACGGGCCGCCGGTGTGGCCAGCGTGCCGCTACCCACACGGGGATGCGCGGCTGCTGCAGCGGGGGTGGCAGAAACTCACCGCCCCAGAACGCGTTCAGCCTCTCGAGGCCCCGATCGAGGAGCCGGGCTCGCTCGCGCGCGTCGACGACCTCGCCGAAGGGCTCGAGCTCGTCGTTGCGATCGCTGCCGAGCCCGACCCCGAATGTCAGCCGCCCGCGGCTGAGGTGGTCGAGGGTCACGGTTTCCCGGGCCAGCTTGTGCACGCGTCGCCGCGAGAGCGGTGTGACCATCGGCCCCAGCCGCAGCTGCTCCGTCGAGCAGGCGATTGCGGCCAGCGCCACCCACGGGTCGGCGACCGCTCGAACGGGTGCTCGATAGGTGATGTGGTCCCAGATGAAGAACCCGTTCCAGGCGCGGGACTCGGCGCTCCTCGCGAGCTCCGCCAGCGTCCTCGGATCCGCGAACTCGTCGAACGGCGCGAGGAAGATCCCGCGTTTGACGCTCACGTCAGCTTGCCTTTCGATTCGGCGTCGAATGCCGATTCCATGACCGTGAGCTGAGCGCCGTTAGCCCGCACGTCCGGAGGGTAGTCGGAGCGCGATGGCTGATCTGGTCCTGGGTCCGATTCTGCGCCACGTCGGCGAACGGGACGCCACCGTGTGGGTGGAGACCGACGAGGCGTGTGAGGTGGAGGTGCTGGGCCACACGGAGCCGACCTTCTGCGTCGACGGACACCACTACGCGCTGGTCTGCATCGAGGGGCTCGAGCCGGGCTCACGATTCGAGTACGAGGTCAGCCTGGACGGCGAGCGCCGCTGGCCGGTGGCGGACTCGAAGTTTCCCGCCAGCGAGATCCGCACCCTCGATCCCGGACGGGCGCTGCGCGTCTCGTTCGGCTCGTGCCGCGTGGCGCTGCCGATGAAGCCGCCATACGTCTACCCGAAGGACGAGCACGACGATGGCGCCGAGGTCGACGCGCTCCACGTGTACGCGCACGAGCTGATGCGCGACCCCGACAATCGCTGGCCGGACCTGCTCCTGATGCTCGGCGACCAGGTCTACGTCGACGAGGGATCGCCCGAAACCCGCGAGTTCATCCGCTCGCGCCGCGACGTCTCCGAGCCCCCGGGCGAAGAGGTGCTCGACTTCGAGGAGTACACGCGCCTGTATCACGAATCGTGGCGCGAGCCGTACGTCCGCTGGCTGTTTTCGACCGTTCCGACGCGCGATGGTGATCGACGATCACGACATCAGCGACGACTGGAACATCTCCCGCTCCTGGAAGGAGGAGATGGATCGCAAGCCCTGGTGGCACCAGCGGGTGGAGGCGGGCTTCATGACCTACTGGATCTACCAGCACCTGGGCAACCTCTCCCCAGACGCGCTGTCCGAGGACGAGACCTACGCCAAGGTCAGGGAGTCGCGCGACGACGCCGGGCCCGTGCTTCGCGACTACGCGAGGCGGGCCTACGAGGATCGCGAGGGGATCCGGTGGAGCTACCGCCGCGACCTCTGCGACACCCGCGTGATCGTCATGGACTCGCGCGGCGGTCGCGTGCTCGAGGAGGGACGCCGGTCGATCTTCGACGAGGAGGAGCGCGAGTGGGTCTGGGAGCAGGCCGAGGGCGACTTCGACCACCTGCTGATCGCGACGTCCGACCCCTTCCTGCTCTCGCACGGCATCCACCATCTCGAGGCCTGGAGCGAGGCCGTCTGCGACGGTGCCTGGGGCGGCACGGCGGCTCGGCTGACCGAGAAGCTCCGGCGCGCCGAGGACTTCGACCATTGGGCGTCGTTCGGGCGCTCCTTCCGGCGCCTCTCCGGCCTGTTGCGCGAGGTGGGATCCTCGAAGGAGCACACCCCTCCCGGCATCGATCGTCGTGCTCGCGGGCGACGTGCACCATGCCTACCTGGCGGAGGTGGGCTTCCCGCGCGGTAGCGGCGTCCAAAGCCGCGTCTACCAGGCCGTCTGCTCGCCGTTTCGCAATCCGCTGGACGAGCGCGAGCGCCGCGTCATACGGACCATGTTTCGCAGGACGACGGCGGTGGTCACGCGCGCGCTCGCGCGCGCCGCCGGCGTGCCCGATCCCGAGATCGGCTGGCGCTTCCTCGAGGGCCCCTACTTCGACAACCAGGTGGCCAGCCTGACCCTCGACGGGCGCTCGGCGCGGATCAAGCTCGAGAAGACGGCGCCGGGCGACGCCGAGGAGCACTCGCTCGAGACCTCGTTCGAGCGGCGGCTCGCATGAGAGTCGAGCTCCTCGCGCCCGGGCACGAGAAGGCTCCGAAGACGGGGCCCGTCGCTTCCGTCCATGAGGCGGAGTTGTTTGTTCCCGACGGCGCGGTGGCGCACCTGCTGACGACGAGCTTCCTGGAGCGAGTCGCTTCGGCGTACCGGCGATTCCTCGGCCAGGTCTCACGCGGCCTTCTGCGGACTCGGGTCGAGCCCGGGTTCGAGTCCCTCGTGTTCTTGGTGCCCTGGCCGCCGTTGCTGCGCTTCCAGGCCCCCGTGTATGACGAAGGCCCGGATTGGGCCGAGGTGAGGTGGGACATCGACGGGGGACTGCTCGTGGCGCGGGTGGGCCGGGGTCGGGGCTCGCTGCGGCTCGTCATTCGGCAGCTGGAGCCCGCCGCTGCGAAAGTCGAGGAAACGCCCGCTTGCTGGCTCGCATGGAGGTGGCGGACTACTACCCGCTGATCCGGGGCGGGGGGTGGCTCGCGGGGGCCCGAACCTGGCTTTACGCGCAGACGCAGGCGCGTATCCACCAGCGCGTCATGCGTGGATTCCTGCGCTCGCTGGCCACGCTCGAGTTGCCGTCGAGCCGCGGCCAAGCGTCGGTGCTCGCCGGGCGGCAGGATCTGTGAGCGTGGCCCGCAGCGCCCTCGTCACCGGGGCCACCGGGTTCGTCGGTGGGCGCCTCGCCTCTGCGCTCGCCGACCGAGGCTGGGAGGTGCGCTGCCTGGTGCGCGATCGCACTCGGGCGCGGGAGCTGGCCGACCGCGGGTTCGAGCTGCACGAAGCAGACGTGCTCGATCCGGAGGCGCTTCACGGGGCCGGGCGTGGCGTCGAGGTGGCCTACTACCTGATCCACTCGATGGGCCGCGGGGCGGCGGGCGACTTCGAGGAGCGTGAACGGCAGAGCGCCCAAAACTTCGCCGAGATGGCGAAGCACGAGGGAGTCGGCCGGGTCGTCTACCTGGGCGGCCTCGGCGACCGCCCGCAGTCGAAGCACCTGCGCAGCCGCGGGCGGACCGCCCAGGTCCTCTCCGAGCTCGGGCCGCCGCTGACCTACTTCCGGGCCGGGATGATCGTCGGAGCGCACAGCGAGTCGTACCGCACGCTTCGTTATCTGGTCCAGCGGCTCCCCGCCATGATCGGTCCTGCGTGGCTGGCGAAGCCGACGCAGCCGATTGGGATCGACGACGTGATCGCCTACCTGGAGGCTGCACCCGATGTGCCCGCCTCCGAAGGGCGGGAGGTCCAGATCGGGGGTCCCGATGTTCTGTCATACGGCGAGATGCTGGACCTGATGGCTGACGCGCTTGGCGTGCGACGGCGTCCCAGGGTTCCGGTGCCGCTGATCACACCGTGGCTGTCCTCGCTGTGGATCGGCCTCGTGACGCCGGTTGACGCAGGGGTCGCCCGCCCGCTGGTCGAGGGACTATCCACCCCGACCGTCGTCTCCGACAGCTCGGGGGCGCGACTCGTTCGACGTCAGGCCGATCTCGTTCATGGACGCGCTTCGACGCGCACTCGCCGAGGACCCGGAGATGCGCGCAGATCAACCGGGCTGGTCGGCTGCTCCGTCGGGTCGACCTGGCGCGTAACGATGGTGGATCGCCAGCGCATTGCCGTCCGGGTCCTTGAAAAAGGCCTGATGGCAGACGCCTGAGTCGAGCGTCTCACCCTCGAACTCGACGCCGCGTGACTCGAGCTCCTTATGGGCCGCCTCGAAGTCCTCGACCCGCAGCTCGATCGGATGGTTGTTGGGCTCGGAACTCGAGACCGAAGGCGTCCGACTGCATCACGGCAATCGTCAGGTTGCCGGTCTCGAACTCGGCCGCCGGCATCTGCCCCCATCGCTTGGACTCCGGAAGGCCCAAGACGCCACCGTAGAAGCCGAGCGCGGCGTCGAAGTCCTTGGTCGCCACCGTGATGAAGTCGGTGCCGGTGATCAAAGGCGTCGGAGAGGTCATGGCGTGGCTCCTTGTCGTGGCTTCAGGTTCCGCCTTACCTTGCCATGCGGGCCTGGATCTCGTCGCCAGGCCGACTGTCCATCAACCAGTCGATGTCGGCTCCCCTCGCCGAGTGGTTCCTGCGAGCATCCACCCATGAGCCCCCGTGCGATTGTCGTGCCGCCCGGCCAGGGGCATCGGATCGGCAACGTCGAGTTCCTCGCTCGTACAGCCGATACGCCGCGGTTCAACTTCGCGATCATCGAGATCGTGGCGGGGCGAGCGCTCGACGAGCACGTCCACGACGCGGAGGACGACGCCTTCTACATCGTGGAGGGCGAGATGACATTCACCTTCGGCGACGAGGAGATCGCCGCACCGCCCGGGACGTTCGTCCTCGTCCCGCCCGGCGTGGCGCACGGCTTCCGCAACGACGGTGCTGTCCCTGTGCGGATGCTCAATATCCACGCGCCCGCCGGCTTCGACCGGCGGATCGGGCTCTCCAACGGGGAGTCGGGGAAGCCATGAAGCCTCCAAAGACGCAGTACGCGCGCAGCGGCGATTTCTCGATCGCCTATCAGGTCGTCGGCGACGGCCCGCTCGACTTGGTCCACATACCCGGCCTCGTCTCGCACCTCGACCATGCTTGGACGCATCCGAAGTACGTGCGCTTCATGCGCCTGTTGTCCTCCTTCGCTCGTGTGATCGTGTACGACAAGCGCGGCACTGGGCTGTCCGACCCGTTCATCGAGCCGCCCTCGGTCGAGGAGCGGATCGACGACACGCGGGCGGTCATGGACGCGGTCGGCAGCGATCGAGCGGCGGTCTTCGGGTGCTCGGAGGGGGCCACCTTGGCCGCCTTCTTCGCCGCCACGTACCCCGAGCGGGTGAGTAGCGCCATCCTCTACGGCAGCTTCGCTCGGTTGACCCCCGATCCACCCGACTATCCCTGGGGCTTTGACGACTTCATGATGTCCCAGTTCACGCTGGGCGGACAGGAGGCCTGGGGAGAAGGGGTCATCCTCACGATCCTCGCCCCCAGCTTCCTGGCGGACGATGACGAGCGCGAGTGGTGGGGGGGCTATGAGCGCACCGCGATCAGCCCACGCGTCCTGCGCCCGATGACGGCGGCCAACGTGGAGCTCGACATCCGCGCGATCCTGCCGGCGATCCGTGTCCCGACGCTGCTTCTCCACCGTACGGGGGACATGCTGCCGATCGAGGGAGCCCGGTACATGGCGGAGCGCATCCCGGGCGCCCGGCTGATCGAGATGGAGGGGGACGACCATTGGCCGTGGATGGGCGATCCGGAGGAGGTCTGCGGCCACGTCGAGGAGTTCGTCACCGGCAGCCGTCACGAGCCCGAGACCGATCGCGTGCTGGCGACGGTGCTGTTCACCGACATCGTCGGTTCAACCGAACGCGCCTCCGAGATCGGCGATCGCCGCTGGCGCGAGTTGCTGGAGGCACACGAGCAGGCGTTTCGGCGCGAGCTCGAGCGCCAGGACGGGCGTGAGGTGAAGACCACCGGTGACGGATTCCTCGCGACCTTCGACGGCCCGGCACGCGCGATTCGTTGCGCCAAGGCGGCTACGTCGGCGATCCGCGCACTGGGGATGAACATTCGCGCCGGCATCCACACGGGGGAGTGCGAGCGTCGCAACGGGGACATCGGCGGCATCGCAGTCCACATCGGGGCCCGCGTGATGTCCCAGGCCGGACCCGGTGAGGTGCTCGTATCGAGCACTGTCAAGGACCTCACCGTGGGCTCCGACATCGAGTTCGAGGAGCGTGGCGAGCACGAGCTCAAGGGCATCCCGGGCTCTTGGCGCCTGTACGCCGCTCGCTGAGGCCAGGCTCTGCCCGCAATCAATGCCGTGCGGTTGGATCGTCCACTGGTGACGCAGATGCTCACCGAGGCGGGCTGCATCGCCGCCGGCGAGGAAGCCGACGAGCTCATTCGGGCAGCGGCCGGTGACCCGGACGTGCTCGACGACCTGGTGTCACGTCGCACCAACGGCGAGCCAATCGCGTGGCTGACCGGCGCGGTCACCTTCTGTGGCGTCGAATTGCTCGTCGCACCGGGCGTCTACGTGCCGCGATGGCAGACCGAGGCGTTGGCGCGACGAGCAGCGACGCTCCTGCCCGTGGCGGGAGTGGCGGTGGATCTCTGTACGGGCGTGGGCGCAATCGCGGCGGTGCTCACCGCTGCGGTGCCAACGGCGCAGGTGCTTGCGACCGAGCTCGACCCCACCGCCGTGCAATGTGCCCGACGGAACGGCGTCGAGGTCTTCGAGGGCTTTCTGGATGATCCACTGCCGCGAGAGCTCGCGCACCGCGTCGACGTGTTGACGGCTGTCGTGCCGTACGTGCCCACGGGCTCGCTCCGCTTGCTGCCGCGTGACGTCCGGAGATTTGAGCCACGGCTCGCCCTCGATGGCGGGGTCGACGGCACGGACCTTCTCGAAGAGGTCGTGCGAAGGAGCGTGGGTTGGCTGAGTCCCGGTGGCTGGTTGCTGCTCGAGCTGGGTGGTGATCAGGCCGAGCCGATGGGACAGCTGCTTCGTGAGCTTGGCTTCGTGGGATTGGACGTCATGGCCGACGACGACGGCGACCCTCGCGCGATCTGTGCGCGTCTCGGCTAGTTATCGTCGCGGTCCATGTCAGAGCTGATCCACACCTGCTACCGAGTCCTCGACCTCGATCGCTCGATCGCCTTCTACGAGAAGCTCGGCTTGGAGGAGATCGGTCGGGTCCCGATTCGCGACGAGGCGATCAACGTCTTCCTGGGCCTGCCGGAGGATGGGCCGCGGCTGGAGCTGACCTGCAACCTCGGTCGCGCCGAGCCGTACGAGATCGGAACGGGCTACGGGCACATCGCGATCACCGTGGACGACATGGACGCCACACTGGAGCGCCTCGCGGCCGAGGGGATCGAGCCCGAGCGCCCTCCGTACTCCGTCCGCGAGGGTGGGTCGCGCCTGTGCTTCGTTCGCGATCCGGACGACTACCGGATCGAGCTGATCGAGTCGCAGGGCAGCTGACGGCTTCCTCGATGGACCTGGTCCCGATCGATCCATCGACGCCGTCGCAAGAGCTCGTCTGGGCTGCGCCGCGCACGTTCTTCGGAGCGCCGAGCGTCCGTGACCTCGATGCCCTGGAAGCGCAGGTCGCCTTTCTCGGCGTTCCGTACGACGCCGGTACGCCGCAACCGGGGAATCGCACCGGCCAGGCGGCGGGGCCCACGGCCGCGAGGCTGAAGTCGTGGGAGCAGTTCGACTACGGCTCATCGCCGGAAGGCGGCGCGCCCGGCTGGTACGACGTCGAGGCCGACCGGGACTACCTGCTCGGCGTGACGATGGCCGACGTGGGCGACGTCGCGATCCAGGGCTCCGAGGTCGAGCGCAACTTCGACCGGATCACCGAGGCCGTCCGGCGGATCGTCGAGCGCGGCTCGCTGCCGGTCGCCGTCGGCGGCGATCACTCGATCAGCTACCCGCTGGGTCGGGGCATGGAGGCGGTCGGCGAGATCGACATCGTCCACGTCGACGCGCACGCGGACTTCTGCGACGACCTCGGTGGCGCGCGCCACACGGGCGCCAGCCAGCTGCGGCGGCTGTCGGAGCTGCCGTTCGTGCGGAGCATCACCGTCCTCGGCATCCGCAATGTCGAGCGGGCGGAGATCGACGCATTGCGCGAGTACGGCGCACGCTGGGCGACCAGCCTGGAGCTAGAGCGCGGGGCCGCCGATGCCGTGCGCCGGCTGGTGCCGCGGTCGGATGCCCTCTACGCGTCGATCGACCTCGACGTGCTCGACCTCTCGCTCGTCCCCGGCGCGACGCTCCCGGAGCCCGGCGGCCCGAGCTACCGGCAGGTCCGCGAGACGCTGGTCGAGATCGCGCGCCGGGGGCGGGTGGTTGGGTTCGACATCGTGGAGCTGAACCCGCCCTACGACCTCGCCGCGAGTACCGCGCGGATCGCGACCTGGCTGATCACGCACTTCCTCAGCGAGATCTTCGAGCAGCCGCGTTGAGTGGAGCGTCCCGGAGACCCCGGGGGCTTTCGGTTGTCGGCCGGGACGCTCGCGGGCGATCAGCGCGGCTGCGGCACGATCCGGATGTAGGGCCGCGGCGACTCCCAGCCGTCGGGATAGGTCTCGCGCGCTTCGTCGTCGGAGACCGAGCCGGCGATGATCACGTCCTCGCCCTGCTGCCAATTGACCGGGGTCGCGACCTTGTGCTTGGCGGTCAGCTGCAGCGAGTCGATCACCCGCAAGACCTCGTCGAAGTTGCGGCCGGTCGTCATCGGATAGACGAGGATCAGCTTGATCTTCTTGTCCGGGCCGATGACGAAGACGTTGCGCACCGTCTGGTTGTCGGCGGGCGTCCGCTCGCCGGGCTCGCCGCTGGTGTCCGCGGGGAGCATCCCGTAGAGCTTCGAGACGCTGAAGTCGGCATCGGCGATGATCGGGTAGTTCGGGGCCGTCCCCTGGGTCTCCTCGATGTCCTTCGCCCACCCCTCGTGGTCGCTGGTCACGTCGACCGAGAGCCCGGCGATCTTCACGTTGCGGCGGTCGAACTCGGGCTTGATGCTGGCCATATAGCCGAGCTCGGTGGTGCACACCGGGGTGAAGTCCTTCGGATGGGAGAACAGGACGCCCCACGAGTCGCCGAGCCAGTCGTGGAAGCTGATCCGGCCTTCGGTCGTGTCGGCCTCGAAGTCAGGTGCGGTGTCGCCAATCTGCAGAGCCATTCAATTACCCCAGCTTTCGGTGTCGTGTTGGTGCCTTCATAGTGACGATAGCCGCCCGGGTGCGCTTCACCCGTTCTGCGACTTCATGGAGGCGACGAAGCCGCGCACGTCGGCCGCCGGCTCCGCATAGGCCTCGCCGAGGGCAGTCTCCACCGCGGTCATGTACTCCTTGGTCCAGGCCGGGAACTCGTAGTCGATCGCGTGCAGGAATTCGAGCGTCACCGCCAGGCGAATGTCGGCGATCGAGGGGGAGGTGCCGCCGATGAACGGCTTTCCTCCAGGAAGAACGTGCGGCAGGCGTCGAGAGGGGCGGCGAGCGCGTCCGCGGCGTCCTTCTGCGCCTGTGCCTTCATGTCGTCATCGGCGTCGGAGGTGGCGACCTCGCCCGGATACTGCGGGAAGCCGAGCGTCGGGTAGGTGGCCGCGCGACGAGCGGATAGATCGTGCCGATCAGGTAGAACATCGCGCTGTCGATCATCGCTCGCTCGCCCGGATCCGTCGGATAGAACTGGTCGAGATCGTGCTTGTTGCAGAGGTACTGCATGATCGCGCAGCTCTCCCAGAGCGAGCCCTTGGGCAGCCCCTCCTCTTCGAGCAGCGGCGTGAGGTCGGCCGGGTCCTTCGTCAAGAACTCCGGCGTGCCCTTCTTCCCCCACATGTCCTGCTCTTCGAATTCGAGCCCGGCGGCTCGAACGAAGACTCGAGCAGCCAGGTTGTTGACGCTCGGCTTCAGGATGCTCAGCGTGTTTGCGGCCATGTGATCCTCCGGGTCTCTGGGGGTCGAAACCTAACGCTCGACGAGCTTCGACTTGTACTCGCTGCGGCGCAGGCTCCCCCACGGCACGAGCTCCACGCGTGTCTGGACGACGAGAACCTCGCGCATTCGCTCGCGGATCGCGTCCGCGAGCGCCGGGTCGGCGGTGGCGCTCCGCGCGAGCTCGACCGCGACGGGAAGGGGCGGCTCCTGCTTCACGCCCGGCGTCTGCGGCTTGACGAGGATCTGGCCGCTGACCTGCGGCGCGAACGAGCTCACCACCTCGCGGACGGCCGAGGGGAAGACGTTGACCCCGCGAACGATGAGCATGTCGTCGGTTCGCCCGATGCAACGCAGGCGCGGGGTCGTGCGGCCACACCTGCAGGGGCTCGTCTGGACCTGGACGTGATCGCGCGTGCGGAAGCGCAGAAGCGGCGCCGCACGATGCTGAAGATGCGTCAACACGAGCTCGCCGGTGGCGCCGTCGTCCATCGCGAGGGCGTCACCCGTGTCGGGCTCGATCAGCTCGGCGTGGACGAAGCCGCGCGCGCCCAGGTGCATTCCTGCCTGCTCTTCGCACTCCCCCCAGAGCGAGACGCCGACGTCGCCGATGCCCATCGCCTCGGTGACCGTTGCGCCCCAACCCTCTTCGAGCTTCGCGCGGAAGGCAGGCTCGCCACCGCCGGGCTCACCCGCCACGAGGACGCGCTCGACGCTCGACCCGCGCAGATCGACGTCTCGCTCCGCGGCCCATTCGACGAGATAGGCGGCATAGGAGGGCGTGAGGACCGCGGCTTCGGGCCGCAGGAGCTCGATCGCCAGCATCAGACGCTCGGTGTTCCCGGTGCCGACCGGAATGTGACAGAGGCCGATGCGCTCGAACGCGGCAAGCGACGCGCCCGCCACGAACGGCCCGGCGTTGTAGGTGGAGACGATGCGCTGGCCGGCGGCGACGCCCGAGGCGGCGTAGCTGCGCGCGGAGGCGGTCACCCAGTTGTCGAGATCGCCCGCGGTCAGCGGGACGTAGCTGGGCGCGCCGGTGGTGCCGCTCGTCGAGTAGATCCGAACGATCTCGGACGGCGTCGCGCAGAGGTGCGCGCCGATCGGATTGTCGGGTGTGCACGTTGCCCTGATCTCGTCCTTGCCGGTCAGCGGCAGGTGCGCGATGTCCGCGAGCCCACCCGCCGCCCGATCGGAGGCGAACCCCGCTGACGTGAGCTTCTCGCGATAGAAGGCCGAGCGGTCGAAGAGGTAGGCGAGCTGGGCGCCGTAGGAAGCATCGTCGACGGCCAGCTGCTCTGCCCACGGCCGGGTCTCGACCTCGGGCGCGAGCATCACGGGAGCGGGTCTTCGGGCCGGCTCCGGTACTCGACCGCCTCCTCCGCCCGCCCTGCCATGAGGAAGCCGAGGGGATGCTGTTGCTCCTCGGCCAGATGAGCGAGCAGGCCCGCCGTGCGGGCGAGAATCGGAACGGCCTTCACGGCGGTGGACGAGAAGCCCAGGTCGAGCATCACGGCCGCGATCGGCATCGAGACGTTCATCGTGAGCGGCTTGTTCCAGGCCTTGGCCACGCCATCGCGAAAGCAGCGCGCGAGCAGGACGTGGGGCCCGCTGACCTCGCGGGCGTCCGCCAGCTCGAGAATCCGTTCGGCGCGGGGGTCGAGCGGCCGATGAACCGGGTGGCCGAACCCGGGCAGCTTGTCGCCGGAAGCATGGATCTCGCCTGCCATCTCCTCGGCGACCGCCGCGGGAGCGCCACCGGACGCCACCCGTTCCTGCGCCGCTTCGAGCAGCCGCGCGCACGACTCGGAAGTGCCGAGGATCACCGGGCCGCAGCCCAGGATCCCCGCCGCGACGGCCCCGTGCAGCGATTCGGGGTCGGCCGCAAGCGTCATGCGCGCAGCGACGTTGGTGGGCATCATCCCGTGCTCGGCGATTGCGACGAGCAGCAGGTCGAGGAAGAAGCGCTGGTCGTCGGTCGGCTCGCGGCCGGTGAGCAACAGGTGGAAGTACTCGGTGAAGCTCAACCGGCCCATCAGGTCGCCGCAGAGGTCGCGTCCCCGGACCTCGACCCTGTCCGGATAGGCCTGGCCGATGTGGCTGACCGGGGTCCCGGCCTTACCGATCTGCATACGGCCTCCGGCCTTTGGCCAGCATCCGGGCGACGCTATGCATCGGACGCCCGACTGTCAAGGGCTGAGCGCCGGGCGGCCGGCCTGGATCTCGCGCCACCGCTCGGAATCCGGGTACCAACTCGTCGAGGTACTGCGGCTAGGCGGGCATGGCGAGCTGCAGCTGGCCGGCCTCGAGCGCCAGGAGCCGCGCCTTTCGCTCCAGGCCGCCGCCGTAGCCGACCAGCCGGCCGTCGGCGCCGATGACGCGGTGGCATGGGAGCAGGATCGGCAGCGGGTTGCGTGCGATCGCGGCGGCGACCGTGCGGACGTCCTCGGGGTGGAGCCCCAGCTTCGCGGTCAGCTCTCCGTAGGTGGCCCGCTCGCCGTACGGGATCTCGCCGACGGCGGTCAGCACCCGGCGGTCGAACGGCCCATCCGGCAACTCGAGCGGCAGCTCGAACGCCCGGCGACGCCCAGCGAAGTACTGCTCGAGCTGCACCGCGGCCGCGGCCAGCTCGGGACTGCGGGGCCCCGCCGCGCCGCCGCGGCCATCGAAGCGCAGCGCGGTCAGCCGGCCGGCCTTCGCCTCGAGGGCGAGCCGCCCCACTGGGCTTGCGATATCGAGAATCGTCGGGCTGGCTGTCGGCTCCGGGCGCATTGCATCCCTTGAAACGCGCGCGCAGCGCTAAACGTGAGATCCCATCGCGCTGTCCCCGCCGTCACGCCCGACACGGTGGGCCGAATTTCTTGTCCATAGGCCAAGAAATTCGGCCCACCTCGGAGTGTGCGAGGCGTCGGCGGTCAACCGCGCTGAGGGTTCAGGGTCTGCTCGACGAACTGGCGCAGCCGCGGCAGGAGCTCCGCCGGAAGCGAGTGCCCGGCGTCGCTCTCGAGGTAGTCGACATCCAGGCCCGCCTGATCCAGGAGCTGGTGCGCGCGCCGGCCGAAGCTCACGTCGATGATCGGGTCGTTGCGGCCGTGGTGGATGAGCACGGGCAGCCGCGACCTGGTGTCGAGCTCGGCCTGCCAGCCCTCGACGGTTGGGACGAACCCGCTCAGGGCCACGATCCCGGCGGGCGACGGACGGTTCTGTCCAAGCCCGACCGCGTAGGACATCACGGCTCCCATCGAGAAGCCTCCGATCACGGTCCGATCCCAGGCGATCCCGCGAGCTTCGAGCAGCTCGTCGAGGAAGGCGGTCAGCAGCTCGTAGCTCGTGCGGAAGGTCGCGGGGTCGGGGTAGCCGACCCGCGGCACGATGTACCAGTGACGTCCGCCCGGCGGGACGTCGGTCAACGGAGCGCCCGGCGTCACCCCCAGCAGGCGACGCTCGGGGTCGAGCTCGTCGAGCAGCCCGTACAGGTCGTGCTCATCCGTGCCCCGGCCGTGGTTGAGGACCAGCGCCCCCTCGGGCTCCCGTTCCGGCTCCCGGATCAGATGTACCAGGCTCATCCCTCGACTCTACGCCGCAGACCCCGGGACGTCAGTGCCGGAGGAGCCGTCGCAACCGGTGGTGGAAGTCGAGCACGTCGCGGCGCAGCCAGTCGGTGTGGTCGTTTCGCCATCCCTCGAGGTCCTTGAAGTAGGGGCTGTGGTTGGCCATCGCATGGCCGATCACGTCCCTCATCCTGATCCCGAAGCGCTGCTTGAGCCAGCCGACCAGGTGCAGAGCGGCGTGGATCTGGCGGCCGCGGTGAAGGATCTGGCGATCGGCCCAATGCGAGCTTCGCCCGCTCTCCTGCACCATCTCGACCCCGATCGCGCGGTGGTTCAGGCCGATCGTGTGCCGGCAGCGGATCCCTGGCCGGACGAGCCGGTGAATGCGCCCGTTCTTCGCGACCACGAAGTGCGAGCAGACGCCGGGCCGCTCTCCCATGTTGGGAGCATCGGAGGCGAACGCCTCCCACGCGGACCTGTACGTCGGGCCGGCGGTGAAGTGCAGGACGATCACCCGCGGATGGAGAAGACGCCACCGGCGCTTTCCGTAGTGGCGCTTCGAGTAGGCGGCCATCTCGTGCTTTCGCTGGTGCCCGTAGGGGATCGGATCGCGGTCGATCCGCGGCCGCCGCAGCCTGGCGCGAGCCGCGCGGTTCGCCACGTCGGCGGGAGCCGTGCGCCTGGCTTCGGCCCCGCGCGCCGCCACCTTCGCCGCCGCGCGAGCGTGGCGGCGCGCCTGGCGAGTCCGGCAGCTCGCCGCCCGGCAGCTCGACCACGAACGCGGTGCCGGGGAGATGGTGGTTCTGCCAGCTCGACACGGTGCCCGGCAACCGCTGTCCGCGGCAGCGCTTGGTCGGGGAGTGGGCGATGCGCGCGTAGCGCTTCTGCGTCGGGGCGGGGCCATGACACGGCAGCAGAACCTGGCCCCACGGCTGGTGGTACCAGATGGTCACCCGTGGCCGGACTCGCTTCGCCAAGCGCCTCACCGCGCGACTCTCCGGCTCCGAGAACGGGTGCGGGCCCGGGTAGTCGCCGCTCGACCGGGACGCTCCACCGCGCCAGTGGTAGGAGAAGTTGCGGTTCAGGTCGACGCCCCGAGCGTTCTGGCGGGTGCCGGCTTGGACGCCGTCCGGGTTGACGGACTTCACGACCCACAGCTCGACCCCTCGCAGGTGGCGGTAGCGGTGCTTGAGGACGTGCACGATCTCCTGGCCCTCGGGCTCGTTGCCGTGGATCGAGCCGACAACGAGCGCCTTGCGCGCGGCGTTCGGATCGCCCAGCCGCACCGCGTCCAGCTCGGTCCCCCGCACCGAGTGGCCAAACGTCACTCGCCGCCCGAGGACCCGGAAGCGGCGCTCGGCGGGTGTCGAGTCGGCGACACCGCCCGAGGTGAGCGCGCGCACCCTGAACGTATGCCGTCCGCGGCGAGCCGCCGCGTGCGATGCGGGGATGAGCAGGGCCGCCAGCCACCCCGACCCAGCGTGCATTGAAAATGGACCGAGCCCGACGGCGAGTCGAACCTGAATCTGGGGCGGCGCTGGAGGGACTTCGGCCCCGGGGAGCCGGTGATCCGCGTCGAGGGCTCGGGCGCCGCCGGGCGGCCGGCCCCGGTGGCCGCGGGCCCCTGGGGCCAGGCGAGCGTGACAAGCGTCAGGCCGAGGATCGCGAGGGCGAGCGCGGCGCGAGAGGGGCGCAAGCTCCTGGAGTGCCCCTCAGGCTCGGGACGGGCGGCCGGCAGCCGTCGAAGCGTCTCGACGACGTCGCTTGGGATGCTTTCGTGGCTGGCCGGAGGACGGCAGCTCTCCCTGCTCCAGAAGTGCAGCGCGAACCGGTTGGACGGCCTTCGACGGACAATGCGCTCGGCTGCCGATCAGCTGATCCGAGGCGTCGGGATCGCGCCGTAGCTCGAACTCCGTGAGCGCTCGCCGGCGCTGCGCCTTGTCCTCGGCGCTCGTTCCAGTCGCAGCCTGGTCCATCGCGTCCTCGCGGCGGCACCTCAGGCAGCGCCAGGTGCCGCGCTCGCGCGTCCAGCCGTCGGGCTGTGCGGGCTCCTCTGTTCCGGCGCCGTAGCTCGCTACGACGCCACACCGATCACATGTCCAGCTCGAGCCCATGTCGCGGCGCTTGGGCGGTGAGGTCCGACTAGCTTGCTTGTACGTCCACTGCTCGGGGGCCCTTGTCGCCGGCCTCGGCCTCGTAGGTGACCTTGGCGCCTTCGGCAAGCGAGCGAAAGCCGTCGCCGGCGATCGCGCTCTGATGGACGAAGAGGTCCTTCGAGCCGTCATCGGGAGTGATGAAGCCGAACCCCTTTTCGTCGCTGAACCACTTCACTGTTCCTGTGGGCATGTGTTGCTCCTCTGCTGATCTGTGTGCTGCGAACGCGGAGGATGCAAGACAGCAACGACGGCGAGCGCGGGCACGATTTTGCCAGGCGTTTGTGCCTGGACGAGTGCGGACCACCGTAGCACCCCTGGCGGCTGTCCGTGAGATCCTCTTCCTCTCGAGCACCGGATCAACCACGCCTGGGCAGGCTGGCCAATCCACTCTCGTCGCGATCGCTAGGCGGTGTGCGTCAGCGCCGCCACGGCCTCGTCCACCGTGTGGTCGGTGGCGGCGGCCTGCTTCAGCCCCACCGTGTCGAGGATCTCGCCGAGGTGCGAGCCGGCGGGCACCACCACACGGAGCGACTGCTGGCGCTGACTCAGCTGCGTCGCCAGGCCGAACAGCATGCGGATCCCGGTGCTGTCGAGGAACTCGAGCTCGCTCAGGTCGACGACCAGCCCCCCGGATCCCTCGTCGATCGCGCTCGCCACGCGATCGCCCAGCTCGGCGGCGTTCGATCGATCGATCTCGCCGGAGAGGTGCGCCACCGGCAGTCCTGCGATCGATTCGAGCCTTAGATCGGCGAGCGGAATCATGGCCATCGTGTTCAACCCCTTGCACTATCGCGGATACGCTCGCGTGCGGCGTTCCGGAACCCGGAGGACCAGAAGGACGATGTCGTCGCGCGGCTCGCCTGCGCCGCCGCCCAGCACCGCCTCCTGAAGCCCGCTGGCGATCTCGGTCGCGCTGCGGCGGGCGCAGGACTCGAGGGCCGCCACCAGGCCCGCGCGCTTCACGATCCGACCGGGGGCATAGGCGTCGGTCAGCCCGTCGGTGTAGAGGACAAGGGCATCTCCGGGGGCGAGGCTCGCGGTCTGGTCCGCCAGCTCGGGGTCGGGCAGCACGCCGAGCATGGTTCCGGGCCGGCCCACCGGCTCGACCCGTCCATCGGCGCGCAGCACGAGGGGCAATGGGTGTCCACCCACCGACAGGGTCACCTGGGCGCCGTCCGCCCCGTCGACGTCGAGCCGCCCACAGGCCACCGTGCAGGACTGGTCGGGAGACTGGCGCCGGATCGCGTCGTTCAACAGCCCCAGGATGCGGCTCGGCCGGCTTTCGGAGACGGCGGCGGCGCGCAACGTGTAGCGGGCGAGCCCGGTGGTGGCTGCCGCGGTGGCTCCCTTGCCGAGAACGTCACCGACCACCACTGTCCAGCTCCCGTCGTCGCGCGGGAACAGGTCGTAGAAGTCGCCTCCCACGAGGTGTTGCCCTGCCGGCGGCCCGGAAGTCGACCGCGGTCTCGATCCCCGGGATGACCGGCAGGTGCGACGGGAGCAGGCTCTCCTGGAGGGTTCCCGCGATGTGCTCGGCGACCTCCTCGGCCCGCCTGCGCTCGGTGATCACCGCCGCGAGCACCAGCGCGGTGAGGCTGGCGATTCCCACGAACCCCTGGGCGAGGAGCAGCCGGTCGTCGGGAGGATGCCCGGAGAAGGGTCCGATGTCGTTCTCGGTCAACGGGATCGCGATGCTCGCCACCAGCAGCGTCGTGCCGACGGCGCCCGGCTGCCAGAACCGCAGCGCCGCCCAGACGAGAAGCGGAAGCACGAGGAAGGTCAGGGCCGTGCTCTGAGAGAAGACGAGGGCGCTGACTCCGAGCCACCGCGGCCACCAGCGCGACGGCCTCCGGCAGCCGTCCGGGCGCCCGCCTGTAGGGCCAGTGCGTGGCTGCGACCAGCAGCGCCGGGGCGACCACGAGGTCGCCGCCCATGTCGCCGAGCCACCAGGTGCGCCACACGGAGCCGAGGTCACCTGACGCGATCTCGTTGCCCACCAGCAGGCTGGTGACCCCGATCGTGGCGCTGATGGTGGTGCTCACGGCGCCCGCCAGCACGGCGAGCGCCAGCACATCGCGAACGCGGTCGAGCCGGGCCCGGAAGTCGACGAGCTCGCGCAGGAGATAGGCCCCGGCGAGCGCCTCGAGCGTGTTCCCGACCGTGATCCCCAGCACGGTGTAGAAAGGCACGCCGGTCCAGGCGTTCGCCAGCAGGGCGCCCAGCGCCACTCCGGGCCAGACGCGATAGCCCCAGAGCAGGATCGCCGCCAGGGCGATCCCGGTGGGCGCCCAGATCGCCGTTACGCTCGGGGCCGCGAACGCGAGGCTCAGGCCGAGCTTGGCGGCGCCGTAGTAGACGCCGGCAAGCACGGCGACCTTCGCCGTGTAGGGCTTCCAACCGCCCCTGTCCCACCCCTCCATCCAAGCGAGCCTACCGAGGGGCGGGGGGCGCAGGGCCGGATTCGGCTAGTCGTCGCCGGAGCCGCCGCTCGACCCCGAGCTGCCGCTGCCGGAGCTGTGGCTCGATCCGGAGCTGCCGCTGCCGGAGCTGCCACTCGACCCCGAGTCGCTTCCCGCACCCGAGCTGCCGCTCCCGCTGTTGAGCGAGCCCGGACCCGAGTTGTCGACCCCGGCACCGCCGTGATCGTCCCCGGGCTCGACCGCGGTCCCAGACGGCGGCGCCGCGGGCGGTGTCCCATTGCCGTTGTGTTGCGCAGCGGAGCGTCCCCGCTGACGATCTGCGCCGGAGGACCGGTCGGCCACCGCCGGGGCGAGCTGGTGTCCGGCTCGAAGCGGCTTTGCGGACAGCCCAATCGAGTCCCCGGCGATCGCGTTCGCGAGCACGCCCATGGCCGCCGCGGCCACCACGCCCAGGACGGCGAGCGAGCCGAGCGCGAATTTTTGGCGGAGGTTCATCTGCCGATCACGTTAGCGGTGCCCGGGTAAGGACTTTCCCAAGTCGCGATCAAGGGTTCGCAAACCGTCGCCGGCGTCGTTCGGTGGCATGCGGGAGAGAGGGAGCCACACCTCCGCCCGCAGGCCGCCGGACGCTCGGTTGCGGAGCTGGACCGAGCCGCGCCAGCGACGCGCCAGGACGTCGACGATCGCCAGACCGAGGCCGGTCCCGGGCTCCGCGGCGCCGGCGCCACCGCGGAAGAAGCGGTCGAGCACACGCTGCTCCTCCCCGGCTGCGAGCCCCGGGCCCTGGTCGCAGACCGCGACGAACCCAAAGCTGCGCCCGTCGGCGGCGGCCGGAGGGTCGCCGGCGCCCCATTCGATCGTCACCTCGCCGCCCGGCGGCGAGTACTTGATCGCGTTCTCGAGCAGGTTGTCGAGCATGATTCCCAGATCCTCCTGCGAGGCGAGCACCACGGTGCGCTCCTCCCCGGACAGCGACAGGCGCTGGCGAGCGCGGCGGGCATCGGCCTGCCAGCGCTCCCGCGCGGCGCTGGCCGCGGCGGCGATGCTGATCGGGCTCGGCTCCGGGGACGCCTGTCCCTCCTTGGCCAGCGTCAGCAGGTTGTTCAGCAGCCCGCCGAGCCGCGCCACCTCCCGCTCGGCCGCGCCCAGGTCCTCGACCACATCGGGGTCGGTGGAGCGGTCGCTTGCGGCCTCGAGCCGCAGGCGCAGGCCGGTCAGCGGAGTGCGAAGCTGGTGGGACGCGTTGGCGACGAAGTCGCGCTGCGCCTCGAGCGCGCTCTTCAAACGAGAGGCCATCTCGTTGAACTCTCGCGCCACCTCGCGCTGCTCGGCAGGTCCAGTCTCAGGGGCTCGCGCGTCCAGGTCGCCGGCGCCCACACGACTCGCCGCTGCGAGCGAGCGAGCCCAGCGGTCGCGAGAGGAACCCCGCCACGAGCCAGGCGACGCCCAGACCCAGGACCAGTGCCGCGGCACCGACCCCGATCAGGGCGAGGGCGTCATTGCGAACCTCGGTGTGGACCGCGTCCACGCTCTGGGTGACCCGCACCGCGCCAGCGGGCCGTCCCCGGTGCAGAACCGGGACCGCCGTGAACAGGAGGTCCTGGTTGAGCGAGGAGCTGTTGCGAGTGCCCTGGGCGGTCTCGCCGGTGAGCGCCCGCCGGATCTCGGGCCGGTTCCCGTAGGAGGCGCCACGCAGGCCCGGGCCCGCCGAGTCGACCAGCACTCGACCCGAGTCGTCGACGACGATCACGCGACCTCCGAGTGCGCGAGCGGAGCGATCGACCAACCGTTGCATCGCGCCCCGCCGGTTGAGCTGGTCGCCGGCCGTGGTTGCGATCAGCTGCGCCTGGCCCGACGACTCCGCCTTGACCTCGGCGTCGACGCGTCGCGAGATGTTGAGCACCAGCGGCACCTCGAGCACCACGATCACCACCAGCAGCACGTAGGCGAAGGCGGCGAGGAGGGTGGCGCGCAGGCTCATCGTCGGTTGCGCCCCCGGGTCAGCGCTCGGCCTCGCCCGGAGCCGAGAACCGAAATCCGACGCCCCGGACCGTGTGGATGTAACGCGGCGCGGAAGGGTCTTCCTCGAGCTTGCGGCGGAGGCTGGAGACGTGGACGTCGAGCGTCTTCGTGGAGCCGAACCAGTTCATGTCCCAGACGTCCTCGATCAGCTGCTCGCGGGTGATCACCCTGCCGGCGTCGCGCATCAGGCGATGGAGCAGCTCGAACTCCTTGCGGGTCACCTCCACGGGCTCGCCGCCGTGCTCGACGCTGCGCCGTTCCGGGTCGAGCCGCAGGTCCCCGATCTCGATCGGTCCCTCGACGTCTGACGGCGTCGGACCGGCGCGCCTGAGCACCGCCCGGATGCGGGCGATCACCTCGCGGGCGCTGAACGGTTTGACCACGTAGTCGTCGGCTCCCAGCTCGAGCCCGACGACGCGATCCGCCTCGTCGCCGCGGGCGGTCAGCATCACGATCGGAACGTCGCTGGAGCGGCGAAGCTCGCGGCAGACGTCGAATCCCGAGCCATCGGGGAGCATCAGGTCGAGGAGGACGAGGTCGGGCTCCAGCTTGCGCCCCAGCTCGATCCCTTCGGCGGCCGTCGTTGCGACGTGGGGATCGAAGCCCTCGCGGCGCAGCGCGTCCGCCAGCGGCTGGACGATCGACGCCTCGTCCTCGACCAGGAGGATTCTTTTCTTGGCGACAGCCATCGCCTGATCGTAGGGGTACCCACTGGGGGCGACGGCAGGCGATGGGGCGGCCACAGGCCGCCCCATCTCGCCCACCTTGTCCCGAAAGGGATGGGAGAGCTCAGTCGTCGTCGCCCTCGCCACCGCCGCCCGGACCGCTGTGGCCGCTCTCGCCGCCACGATCGTCGGCCTCGCCCGAGGGGCCGCTGCTGGTGCTGCCCGGGCCGCTGTTGACGCTCCCGGGCCGCTGTTGACGCTGCCCGGGCCGCTGTTGTCGACCTCACCGGGGTCGTCACCGGCGGGCACGCCCGGGGCGCAGCGCGGGTCGTTCGCGTGCTCGGCCTCGTCGCAGGGGCCGGGGACGTCCTCGCCGATCTCGGCGTCACGGACCTCATCGGCGCCGTCGTCCCGGCCGCGACCATGGTGGTCGCCGGCGGTCTCGTGGTGGTGCCCACCACCGCTCGCACACCGCGGGTCGTTGGCGTGCTCGGCCTCGTCACACGGGCCGGAGACGTCCTCTGGTGCCGTGCTGGTCGTGCGAGTTGTGTGGCTGGGCGCCGGATCGTCGCTCACGGCGGCGAACACCGCGGTGGTGCCGCCGATCACCAGTGCCAGGGTCAGTCCCGTCAGCAGGATCTTCTTCATCTGGATTCCCTCCTTTGGCTTTCCATCGGTGGTCGGTGGACAGCTCGCCTAGTGGCGACCGCCACCGCCGCCACCGCGATCGTGCTTCTCGACCTGACGGGCGAGCAGCCCGTTGTCGGTGCGCTTGGCGTCGACCTCGACGCGAAGCCCGCGATGGAGGCCGCTGAAGCCACCTTGGATGCGTTCGAACTCGGTGGACCGGTTGACGTGGAACTTCACATTCCGTCCCTGCTCCGTTTCGATCCGGAACGTCCTCGAGTCGGAGTTCTTGGAGAGGACAGTGCCGTCGAAGTGCCTCAGGGCCGCCTGCGCCTGGCTCACGGCCAGGGCGCTGAACAGGGCCGCCACCAGCACGATCACCGTCAGCGCCACGACCGGGATGCGCTTGAGCGTGTTCGTCATCGTCTGCTCCTTTGGTTGTGTTGACGAATGCACATCCAGGATCGACCCTGCCGGTCAGGCGGCGGTCAGGCCCGTTCAACGGCACCGAAAGGGCTTGGTTAAGGGCTGGTAAGCGATAGCTTCCTCACGTATGGCCTCCCTGCTCCGGAGACGGCCATTCCCCGGGCGAGCAATCGTCGGCGCGGCCGCGCTCGCATGCCTGGCGATGCTCGCGTTGGGACTCGGGGCCTGCGGGGGAGGGGACGATCAAACCGAGTCCGCGTATCGGGTCCCGTCGCTGACCCTTGCCGACCTCCATCGCTGCAAGACCGGGCCGGGGCCGGTGAACCTTCGCTGCGGCGCGATCAGCGTCCCGTTCGAGCGCCAGGACTCCTCGCTCGGCAACACCAGGATCGGCTTCACCGTCCTTCCTCGCGCCGAGCGAAAGCGGCCCTCGCGGGGAGCGATCTTCGCGGTCGAGGGCGGTCCCGGCTACGCCAGCTCGTGGACCGTGCGCTCCTACGTGAGGCTGTTCGGCTCCCTGCTCAAGCGCCGCGAGCTGGTGCTGGTCGACCAGCGCGGCACGGGGCGCTCCACGCCGCTCGACTGTCGCGATATCCAGAACGGGCGGGCGCCGTACTGGATCGCGTTCCCTCAGTGCGCCCAGGAGCTGGGGCCGCGGTTCAGCTCCTACCGCACCTCCGCCTCGGCGGATGACGTCAACGACGTCCGGCGAGCGCTGGGCCTCGCTCGCATCACCCTCTACGGCGACTCCTACGGCACCTTCCTGTCGCAGTCCTACGCCTTCCGCCACCCGGAGACGCTCGACGCCCTGGTGCTGGACAGTGCGTACCCGGCGAGGGGAGAGAGCGCCTGGTATCCGAGCCTGATCAACACGGGCGTCCGCTCGCTCTCGATCTCCTGCAGGCGCTCGCCCGACTGCTCAGGGAATGCGTACAAGCGGCTGGTGACGCTGGTCCACTTCCTACGGTCCAACCACAAGGGCGTGGGCCCGCTGGTCGACGCGCTCGCCGGCGGGTACTCCGGCCCTCCGGATACCTACCTGCGGGTCGACAGCGCCGGGAGCAAGCTCGTCCATGGGGACTCTCACCCGTGGAAGATCCTGATCGCCGAAGCGAAGCTTGGCTCCAATCACCTCCGCCACTGGTCGGCGATGCAGGAGGCCGTGGTGGAGTGCAACGACTATCCGCTGCTGTGGCCCAAGGACGCCACCGAGGCCGAGCGCCGCCAGGTGCTCGAGCGAAAGGTCAGCACCTACCACAACGACTGGCTGAAGCCGTTCAGCCCCCGCGAGGTGGCGCTGTCCTCGGACACCCTGTACCAGACCTGCCTCACGGCGCCTCGGCCGTCGTCGTTGTATGAGCCGCCCATCTCCCCCGGGGACCATCCGACCAAAGCGCCGGTGCTGGTCGTCTCCGGCGAGCTGGACAACGTGACCACGCCCTACGAGGGCCGCCTGGTCGTGGCGGAGTTTCCCGACGCCCGCCAGTACGTCGCCCGCGGCGCCGGCCACGTCGCCGATCTCTACGACCGGCAGCAATCCGCCGGCGGTGCGCACCCGGCACTTCCTCCGCAACGTGCTCGGCAACCAGGACTGAGGCCGGCGCAACGGTGCCGCCGGGCAGGTCGTGCCGGCGGATCCCCCGCGTGAGGCCCCCCGACCACCGCCGGTCCGTACCGACATCGGCGGGCTTGTCGGTACAAGGCGGCGGTGCCGAGGTCCCCCCATCGGCGCCACCCGCCGCGCGCGGGGGCGCTCGTGGCGGGGGCGCTGGCGGTAGAGCGGGAGTCGTTGAACCTCGGCTCCACCCGGGGCAGTAGTCCAGTTGAGTCGCAAGACGCGAAACGTGCGAGCGCAAGATCGACGACCTACCACGCGGAGGTGAAGACTTATGGCTCTCAGCAGGCGGACATGGATCGGGCTCGCTATCGCGGTGGCGATCGTCGTGATCGTCGTGATCGCGATCGCCGCCTCGGGCGGCGGAGGCGGAGGCGGCTACTGACGCATCGCGGTTCGAGCCGCCGCTAGTCCCGCGATCACGGCCGAAGTGGCGCGACCTCGGCTTCCGGCTGGGCGAATAAGGCCGATCCAGTCCGGTGCGTATAGTCGGTCGAAGGAGCGCCCAGCGCTTCTGAGCGATTTGAACAAGGTTCTAGAGGAAAAGGAGCGGGTCGTCGTCCGCTTTGCCGGCGATTCGGGCGACGGCATACAGCTCGCCGGCAACCGGTTCGCTGCGGCCACCGCCCTGATCGGCAACGACCTGGTGACGCTGCCCGACTTCCCGGCCGAGATCCGGGCTCCGGCCGGGACCCTGGCAGGCGTCTCGGCGTTCCAGATCCACTTCGCCTCCAGGGACATCCTGACCCCGGGCGGCCGTCCCAACGCTCTCGTCGCGATGAACCCCGCGGCCCTGAAGATGAACCTGCCCGAGCTCGAGGGCGGCGGCATCCTGATCGTCAACGAGGACGGGTTCACGAAGACGACCCTGCGCAAGGCCCAGTACGAGTCGAGCCCGCTCGAGGATGGAACGCTCGACGACTATCAGGTGTTCCGCGTCCCGATGACGTCGATGACCGTTCGCGCCACCGAAGGCATCGACGGGATCACGGCCCGCGACGCGGCGCGCTCGAAGAACCTCTTCGCGCTCGGGCTGGTCTCGTGGATGTACAGCCGCCCGGTCGACGTCACGACGCGCTGGATCGAGGAGAAGTTCGCCTCGACGCCGGCCGTCATGGATGCGAACCTGGCGGCCTTCCGCGCCGGCTACAACTTCGGCGAGACGGCGGAGCTCCTGCAGGTGCACTACGAGGTGAAGCCCGCCCCGGCCCGCCCGGGCACCTATCGCAGCGTCAACGGGACGGGGGCGGCGGCGCTGGGGTTGATCGCGGCCAGCGTCCGCAGCGGCCTGCCGCTGTTCCTGGCCAGCTACCCGATCACGCCCGCCTCCGAGCTCCTGCACGAGCTCTCGCGGCACAAGCGCTTCGGCGTCCGCACGGTGCAGGCCGAGGACGAGATCGCCGCCTCCAACATGGCGCTCGGGGCCGCCTTCGGCGGCCACCTCGGCGTCACGGTCACCAGCGGCCCCGGCATGGACCTGAAGGCCGAGACGATTGGCCTCGCGGTGGCCCTGGAGCTGCCCCTGCTGGTGATCGACGTCCAGCGGGCCGGGCCCTCGACCGGGATGCCGACCAAGACCGAGGCCGCCGACCTGCTGATGGCGATCCACGGCCGCCACGGCGAGTCGCCATTGCCGGTGATCGCCGCCGCCACCCCGGCCCAGTGCTTCGAGGCGGTCCTCGAGTCGGTCCGGATCGCGGTTCGCTACCGCACGCCGGTGATCCTGCTCTCGGACACCTTCCTCGCCAACTCGTCCGAGCCGTGGCGACTGCCCGCTGCAGCGGACCTGCCGCGGATCGATCCCGGCTTCGCCACCGAGCCGAATCGCGACGGGCGATTCTGGCCGTACCTGCGCGACGACAGGCTGGCTCGGCCATGGGCGCTGCCGGGGACGAAGGGCCTCCAGCACGTGGTCGGCGGGCTCGAGAAGGAGGACGAGACCGGCCACATCAGCTACGAGGCCGAGAACCACGCGCGCATGACGCGACTGCGGGCGGAGAAGATCGCGGGAATCGCCTCCGACATCGGTGAGCTGGAGGTCGACGACCCCGATGGCGCGGAGCTCTTGGTGCTCGGCTGGGGCTCGACCTACGGCGCGATCAAGGGCGCGGTCAGGCGGGTGCGGCTTCGCGGCAAGAAGGTCGCCGCCGCGCATCTGCACCACCTCAACCCGCTGCCCTCCAACACCGGCGAGGTGGTGCGCTCGTATCCCAAGGTCCTGATCCCCGAGGTCAACACCGGGCAGCTGGTGAAGATCATCCGCGCCGAGTTCCTGGTCGACGCGCTCAGCTACAGCAAGGTCGAGGGGCTGCCGATCTTCGCCGAGGAGCTCGACGAGGCGATCGTGGAGCGCCTGTGAGCGCCAACGGCTCAACGGGCAACGGCTCGCCATCGCTGACCAAGAAGGACTTCGCCTCCGACCAGGAGACGCGCTGGTGCCCCGGCTGCGGCGACTACGCGATCCTGGCCACGGTGCAGCAGTTCCTGCCCGAGCTGGGGCTGCCGCCGGAGCGGATCGTCTGGGTCGCGGGCATCGGCTGCGCAGGCCGCTTTGCCTACTACATGGACACCTATGGGGTGCACGGCATCCACGGCCGCGCGCCGGCGCTCGCGACCGGCCTGGCCCTGGCCCGACCCGACCTCTCGATCTGGGTCGTCACCGGGGACGGCGACGCCCTGTCGATCGGCGGCAACCACCTGATCCATGCGCTGCGGCGAAACGTGCCGATCAAGATCCTCCTGTTCAACAACCAGATCTACGGCCTCACCAAGGGCCAGTACTCGCCCACCAGCGAGGAGGGGAAGGTCACCAAGTCGACGCCGTTCGGCTCTCTCGATCACCCCTTCAACCCGATCGCGCTGGCGCTGGGCGCCGAGGCGACCTTCGCCGCCCGCACCGTGGACACCGACCGCGAGCACCAGGCCGAGGTGCTGCGGGCCGCCACCCAGCACCCGGGCTCGGCCTTCATCGAGATCTACCAGAACTGCAACGTGTTCAACGACGGGGCGTTCGACGCGGTCCGGGGCAAGGGCAAGGAGGCGAACCAGATCCGCCTGGAGCACGGCAAGCCGATCCGCTTCGGAGCCGACGGAGAGCAGGGCGTGGTCCGCGGCGCCGACGGCCGCTTGAGCATCGAGGACGTGTCCGAGGCGGGCGCCGACGCGCTGCTCGTGCACGACGCCCACGACCCCAACCCAAGCCTCGCCTTCTCCCTGGCCCACCTCTCGGAGCGGCCCAACGGCCCCACCCCGATCGGGATCTTCCGCGCCTTCGAGCGGCCGCTGTACGGCGAGTCGATGACCAGGGAGCTGGAGGCCGCCCGCGAGGGCGTCGGCACGGACGAGCTCGACTCGCTGCTTCGCTCCGGCGACACCTGGACCGTCGAGTAGCGCCTCGCGCCGCGGCGCGGCGCACTTCGCGCCTCCCCGGCGGGTAGGGTTCGCGCCGCGTGTACGACACCCTCCTGTTCCTGCACGTGCTGTCGGCCTTCGCCCTGGTCGCCACGGTGGTGATCTTCAGCGCCTTCGCGCTCGGGGCGGCACCGGACTCGCGCGTGCTCATGGTCGGCAGGGTGCTCTGGGCCGTCGGCGGCCTCGGGACGCTCGTGCTTCGGGATCTGGCTCGCGGTCTACCTGCAGGACTACGAGCTCTGGGACGGCTGGATCATCGCCGCGATCGTGCTGTGGGCGATCGCCACGGAGGTTGGGAGGCGCGCCCAGGTCGGATACACGGCGCTCACCGCGACGGCCGCCGGCGACGCCGCGGCCGCCGGCGCCGAGCGGGCGGCCCTCATGCACTGGCTGCGCTCGCTCGTCGTGCTGGCGCTGCTCGTCGTGATGATCTACAAGCCGGGGGCGTGATGCTGGCGGTGAACGCACCGGTCCGCCCCGACTCCTGGGACTTCCCGCTGCTCGTTCACGTGCTCGGCGCCATGCTCCTGGTGGGGACGCTGGTCCTCACGGTCTCGGCGCTCGTCCTTGCGTGGCGCAACGACGATCGCCGCGCTGGTGCGGCTCGGGTACCGCTCCCTGCTGCTCGGCGTGCTGCCCGCCTGGATCGTGATGCGGGCCGCCGCCGAGTGGATCGCGTCGAAGGAGGACCTGACCGACTCGAACCTCTCGTGGATCGGGATCGGATTCACGACCGCCGACGGCGGCTTCGCGCTGATCGTGATCTCGCTGATCCTCGCCGGGTTCGCGGTGCGGAGGTCGCGGCGCACCGAAGGGGCGGGCGGCGGCTTCCGCCGCGCCACGACGGTTGGGGTGTCGATCCTCCTGATCGCCTATCTGGTGGCGATCTGGGCGATGACGACTAAGCCGGTTTGACGCTCAGCTAGCGATCCAGCGCCCTCAGGAACCGGAGGCCGCGGGGCGATCCGAGCCCCGTGACGTCGTCGTAGCCGCGCTTCGTGTTCAGGGACGTGTCCCTGTCGGCGGTCCGCAGGCTGACAGAGGTTCCGTCGCGGCGGTTCACCCCGTTGTTGAAGTCCCTGCGGACCACCGCGATCGGCGTGTGGGCCGACCGCACGTCGCGGAGGGCCGCTGTTCGGTAGAGGCGGTAGATCGCCGGGTTGACGAAGCCGTGGTGGAAGTGCGCGCGCTGGTCGGCCAGCGCCATCACTCCCGCGAACAGCGGCGATGACAGGCTGGTTCCGCCGATCCGGTACTCGGCGTAGCGCCGCCGGCCGTTGGGGAAGGTCTGCGTCTCGCCCTCCAGCATCCCCGAGTTCGGGTCGCCGTCCATCGAGATGTCGGGCACCACCCGGCCCCTGCCGCCGAAGCGTCGCGCCAGCCGCTTGGGGACGACGCCGTTCTGGTAGTGGGGCTCGGTGAAGAGCCGCGTCGTGCCGCCGCCGCTTCCGTAGAGGAAGCTGCCCGGGGGCGCGGGGTCCCAATGGTTGCCCGACTTGCCGGTGACGTGGGTGCCCCAGCCAACCTCGAAGCGGTAGTTGTGCTGCGGGCCGATCGCGAGCGTCGTACCCCCGACGGCCGTCACCCTCGGGCTCGAGGCCGGGTAGTCCGTGGTGGGGTAGCCGAGCGTGTGCGACTCGTCCCCATCGTCGCCGGAGGAGAAGTAGATGCCGATTCCCTCCGCGATCGCCTGCTTGTGGATCTTCTCCGAGGCCCTGACCTGGACGTGCGAGACGCCCTCGCCGACGTGGCCGTAGGAGTTGGTGATGATGTGGGCGACCCGGTGGTCCACGGCGAACTCCAGGGTTCGGATGAGCTTGAAGGTCGGGTCCGCTGCTCCCAGGTAGACGAGCTTCGCGCCGGGCGCCATCGAGTGAACGGCCTCGAGGTCCAGCGTCTGCTCGCCATACCAGCCCTGCTGGTTGGCGATGTCGCATCCGTTCTGGCAGCCGTGGAAGACCTTTTGGCGATAGCGGGGCTTGGGCAGGCCGTGCCTGCGGCTGTACTTCTTCAGGTCGCGGCGGATGGTCGGGGCCGCGAAGGCGTCGATCACGGCGACCTTCTCGCCCGAGCCGTCGTTGCCGCGCCGGATGGCGTGGTGGACGCCGTAGGCGTTCTGAAGCTCCTTCGGCGCGTAGCCGCAGGTGGCCCAGGGCTGGACACTGCCGTAGGCGGGGGGTTGGTTGCGCGCGAATCGCCGGCCCCAGTAGTTGGAGCAGGGAGGTGCGTTCTTGAACGCGGGCGGAGGCGGCGCGTCGGGCGTCGACAGCGGCTTGTAGGGCTCCTCGCCGACCCCGAGCACCCCGTCGACGTCGTCCGCGATCGTCGCCGGCACCGACAGCGGCGTAGCGGGAGCGCGCAGCGTCTGATGCTTGTCGCGATAGAGCTGGACCGAGGTGTCGAAGGCGCGGTTGACCTCGTCGACCGAGCCGACGGCATCGATCAGCATCCGGCTCGTGGACACCCCGGTGACCGCGAACCCGTTGTCGCGGAGCCAGCGCTTCACCTCGTTGACCTGCGCCACGGGAGGGGAGAAGCGGGCGCGGAAGGCGGCGGGAGACAGGTAGTGGCCGTAGCTTGGGCTCGCCGGGTCGGACACCGCCTGATCGACTCGGTCGAGCTCGCGCGAGTTGCGCCACGGGAGCGAGACGTCGAAGTGCACAGCGCCCTTGGCCGGCCGAACCTTTGCGGACGCGGTCGCATACGGAGGCACGCTGCCGCGAAAGACCCTGCGAGCGGAGGCGCCCGACGCTCCGTTCACAGCCACTGCCGCGACGACCACCACGGTCGGCGCGGCCAGAGCCACCGCCGCGATCCGCCTCTTCCCGTTCATCCGTCCTCCTCGCTTCTCGACCCGGGCAGCGGCGGGAGCTTATGCCTCCGCGGGATCGGGCGCGTCGTGGGGAGGGCTGTCTGTCAGGCGCCTGACCGCAGTCGGCCGCGGGCCCGGGGCTCGGCTACGAGCTCGGCGCGCCGAGCGCCTCGCTGATCTCCTGCATGGCGCCCCGCTCGGCGTCGCTCACTCCCTTGTGAGCCTCGGCGACACGGTTTGCCAGGGTGAGGACGAAGCGCCTGTACTCGTCGACCTCCTCCGGGGTCGCCTTTTGCTCCAGGAGCTCGACGGCGTCGCGAAGGTGCTGCAGGCCGTGATCCTTGAGCTCCTCGACCGAGTGGTACCGCGTGTGGTCGATCTCGGGCTTCGTCGAGGCGATCTCGTCGAGCAGCTCGCTGTCGCCGTGCTGCTTGCGCGCCTCGGAATATGCCTTCGCCATCGAGAAGCTCTCGCGCAAGGTTCCTCCGCGCTGCGCCGTGATCACGATCATGCCGGCGCTCGGCGGCCCCTTCAGAACGACCTCCCACTCCTCCGGGCTGAAGTCGGCCTTTCCCGTCATCTCGATCTCCTCTCCATGCGCTCGACAGGCTCAGGCCAGGTCGCCGATCGCCTCCTGGTAGACCGAGACCTGTTCGGCTATCCCCATCGTCCACGGCCGCGTCGACGACTCCGAAGCGCTCCACGATCAGGCCGGCGCGCGCGTTCAGGCGCAGAAACTCGTCGTCCAGCGCGCAGCGCGGCGATCTGCTCCTCCGAGCCCCTGGCCAGGATGAAGCCGGCGAGATCGCCGCCGTGAGGAGCGAGCATGACCACCTCGAAGCTCTCGATCGCGCCGGCCTCCTGCTGCTTGCCATAGAAGGAGAGCGTCTCGTTGAACACCTCGAGCCCCTTCGCCTCCCGACCTCGGACCGGCGGGCCCCAACCGGTGAACAGTCCTGCTTCAGCCATGGTCAACCTCCTGTCACGGGTGAACATCTGACGCGGCACGCTACGTCAGGCGCTCGCCGAGGTCAAGTCCGCGACCGGTCCGGGGCCGGCGTTGGCCGGCTAGCGCTGCTCGAGGGCCGGGCGGTCCCGGCGGCTTGGGAGGCTCCTGCTGGACCATCTCCACGACCCGCCCGGTGCTCTCGAGGCAGCGCGGACACGGCCTGGGCATGATCGAGCCGGCGGTCAGGGTGAGGAGCTCGCCACAGGCGGGACACACGTAGGGGCCCACGGACTTCCTTTCGGTTTTTCGTCTCGAGGAAGCCCACCGGCCGGCCATTCTCATGGCCGATCGGGGTTCTCACTCGCGTTTCGGGACCGCAGCTAGGGGCGACCATCGCCCTCCCTTGCTGCACCGGCCAGTGTACGCACATTGCGCGACGTCCCACCGGCAAGGTGAGCCACGGGCGTCGCGGACGCTCTCCAAGCGTCCTCGCTGCGCCGGCTGACGACCCAGGCGCGGTGGGATACTCAGGGCGGACAAACGCCTCGTTGGCTTCAAAGGAGGAGAGCCCATGCCCAAGGTCCTGATGCTCGCCGGCGACGCCGCGGAATCGCTCGAGGTCATGTACCCCTACCAGCGCCTGCTCGAGGCCGGCTACGAGGTCGAGATCGCCGCGCCCTCGAAGAAGAAGCTCCAGTTCGTCGTCCACGACTTCGTCGACGGCTACGACACCTACACCGAGAAGCCCGGCTACACCTGGGACGCGGACCTCGCGTTCGCGGACGTGGATCCGGACGGCTACGTCGCGCTGGTGATTCCCGGCGGCCGCGCTCCCGAGTACATCCGCAACGACTCTGACGTGCAGCGGATCATCCGGCACTTCTTCGAGGAGGAGAAGCCGGTTGCGCAGCTCTGCCACGCTCCGCTTGCGCTGGCCGCGGCAGGTGTGCTGGAGGGGCGGCGCACGGCCGCGTACCCGGCCTCGAGCCCGACGTGCGCTCCACGGGCGCGGAGTTCGTGGACGGCGCCGCGGTCGTGGACGGTATGATGGTCTCGGCGCGCGCCTGGCCCGATCACCCCGAGTGGATGCGCGAGTTCATGAGCCTGCTCGCCGAGCGCGCGCCCGCGGAGGGCTCGGCGCAGGCGGTGACCGCCTGAGCCGGATCGCCACGACAAGCCGGCGCTCCGCCGAGATCCAGGCGGAGCTCGGCAAGCTGCTCGGCCTCGGGCGCGGTCGGCCCGGCGACGGCGGCCTACCTGACGGACGCGACCGAGCACCGCGGCATCAAGGGCAGCGCCGACGCCGTGGCGCTGCCGGCGACGACCGAGGAGGTGGCCCGGGTCGTCGCCTGGTGCTACGAGCACGAGGTGCCGATCGTGCCGCGCGGGGGCGGCACGGGCTTCGCGGCCGGCGCCGTGCCCCTGGACGGAGGCGTCGTCGTCGGCCTCGAGCGGATGAGGGCGGGTGCGCGCCTTCGAGCCGCTCCTGTGGCGGATCTGCGTCGAGGCGGGGTTGAGCACCGCCGAGGTCCGCCGGCTGGCGCGCGAGAACGGCCTCTTCTTTCCGCCCGATCCCGGCGCCGCCGAGCAGTCGCAGATCGGCGGCAACATCGCCACGAACGCCGGCGGCCCGCACGCCTTCAAGTACGGGGTCACGGGCGCCTGGGTGACCGGGCTGGAGGCGGTCGTGCCGCCCGGCGAGATCGTGGCGGTCGGCGGGCCGATCCGCAAGGACGTGGCCGGCTACGACCTGAAGGGCCTCCTGATCGGCTCGGAGGGGACGCTCGGCGTGATCACCGCCGCCTGGCTCAAGCTCCTGCCGGCACCCGAGGCCACGCTGCCCGTGGTCGCCTTCCACGCCGGCACCGAGGCGGGCTGCCGGGCGATCGAGGGGGTGCTGGGCGCCGGGCTGACCGTGGCCGCGCTCGAGTACCTCGACGGTGGCGCCCTGGCCGCGGCCGGGGGCTCGTTCCCGGGCGGCGTCCCCGAAGGCGCCGGCTTCATGGTGATCGCCGAGGCCGACGGCACCAAGGCCGAGGCCGAGCGCCTCCAGGGAGAGCTGGTGGAGGCCCTCGGCCCCGGCGCGCTCGCCCTGCAGGCGCCCGTCCAGCGGCGCGAGGTGGAGGCGCTGTGGCGGTGGCGCGACGGCGTCTCGATCGCCGTCGAGGCCCGGCGCGGAGGGAAGGTGAGCGAGGACATCGTCGTCCCGCTCGACCGCATCCGGGAGGCGATCGAGGAGACGGTCTCGATCGGCGAGACGTCACGGGTTGGAGGCCTGCAGCTGGGGCCACGCCGGCGACGGGAACCTGCACTCGACCTTCCTGGTGGCGCCCGACGACCGCGGGGAGCTGGAGCGGGCGGGCAGCGCCGCCGAGGAGCTGTTCGAGCTCGCCGTGCGGCTGGGAGGATCGATCTCCGGCGAGCACGGCGTGGGCTGGGTGAAGCGGGGGCAGCTGGCGCGTCAGTGGCCGCCGCGGGCGCTCGAGCTGCACGAGGCGGTCAAGCGGGCGTTCGATCCCAAGGGCCTGCATGAACCCCGGGAAGAAGATCGCGTCATGAGACCTCGGCCGCGGGCGACGGCGGAGCGACGGCGCAGCAGGCCGCGTTGAGCGAATCCGCGCGGCCGGGTGGCGGTGGATGCATCGAAGCGTGGTCCAGGGCGCGGTCGTGTGGAATGGCGGGTAGGGGAGGAGCGCCCGACAACACCAAGCGCACCGATAACACCACAGTCAACGACGCGCCGGAGGCGAGTGTGCCTGACTGGGCCGAATTTCCCCTGCTATGGAGCGGAAATTCGGCCCACGTGCGGGCCCACGTAGCAGTCTGGGCGGGCCACGTGGAGTCTGGGCGGGCCGCGCGTCGGATCACCTGGGCTAGACGGTTGTGGCGTGTCGGCGCGGTCGGATCAGCCCGATTCGACCGGGTGGCCGCCGCGCTGCCAGGTGCCCACGCCGCCGTGGCCGACGTGGATCACGGAGTCGTAGCCCTCGCGCTGCAGGAGCGAGGCGGCGAGGCCGCTGCGCTTGCCGCCGCTGCAGACCGTGGCGATCACCCGGTCGCTCGGCAGCTCTGCCGAGCCGCTCGATCAAGTGGCCGTACGGGACGTGGACCGAGCCGGGAATGTGGGCCTGCGGCGAACTCGTCGTCGTCCCGGACGTCGAGCACCACGATCCCGCTGTCGCTGCCGAGCCGCTCGGCCAGGGCGTCGGGATCGATCAGCTCGAGGCGCTTCACCGGCCGCTCCTCCGAGCGCCAGGCGGTCATGCCGCCCTCCAGGAACCCCCGAACGCAGAGGCCGACCGACGCCAGGAGCTCGGCCGCCTCCAGCTCGTAGCCGTCGGAGGCGGCGACCACGATCAGCTCGACGTCCTCGGCGACCACCTGGGCGACCTTGGTCGCGAAGCCGGTGTCGTAGGCCGAGGCGCTGATCGCTCCGGGGATGTGGGCCTCGTCGAACTGCTCGTTGGTCCTCGCGTCGACCAGGATCGCCCCGTCGGCGATCGCCACCTCGACGGCCCGAGGCGTCAGGGGCGCGGGCGTGCCCAGCTCCTCGATCAGGGGGCCGCGGTTGAGCGCCACGATGTGCTCGACGTTGGGCGGGCGTTCGCCGAGCTCGGCGACCGTGGCGTCCACGAACGACTCGAGGCTCGAGATGCGGAGCGCCCGATTGTGCCGCCGCTCGAAGCCGATCGTCGAGGACGTCTTCTTGTCGATCGCCGAGCTTCCGCACATCGATCCGCCGAGATGCCCGGGCCAGACCTCGACGTCGTCGTCCAGGGTCAGCAGGCGATCGTGCAGGGATCCGAAGATGTCCGCCGCGCCGTCGCGCGGCTCGACCGCGAGATCGGGGCGCGCCACGTCGCCGATGAACAGCGAGTCGCCGGTCAAGACGGCCCAGGCGTCGCCTCCCCGCGCGGCGTCGCGCAGCACGAACGAGGTGTGCTCGGGGCGGTGGCCCGGCGTGTGCACGGCCTCGATCTCCAGGTCGTCGATGCGAAGCTTCCAGCCGTCGGTAAACGGCTCGTGCGGATACTCGGCCTCGGCGAGCTCGTGGATGTGGATCGTCGCTCCCGTGGCCCTGGCCAGCCGGCCGTGTCCGGAGACGTGGTCCGCGTGGTTGTGGGTCTCGAGCACGTGCTCGATCCGGACCCCGTGAAGGCGGCTCAGGCGCAGGTAGGGGTCGATGTCCCACTGAGGATCGACGACCACGGCGACGCCCGCGTGCTCGTCGCCGACCAGATAGGAGCCGCAACCGAGGTCCTCGTGGATCACCTGCCGGAAGAGCATCAGGTCGAGCTCCAGGCCTCGGGGTCGGCGGTCAGCTTGGCGACTTCGGCGGGCAGATGATGCTCCACCACGTCGGCGAGCGTCACCTGCTCGAGCACGGCGCGCATGCTGCTTCGAAGGGCCACCCAGACCTCCTGGAGCATCTCCGCGGAGCCCGAGTATGAGACCGACTCCGGGCGCTGATCGCGAACGCTGGCGAGCGGGCCCTCCATCACTCGAAGAACGTCGGCGAGCGTCACCTCCTCCGGGGGCCTGGCAAGCGAGTAGCCGCCGTCGGCGCCGCGCTGGCTGGCCACGATGCCGGCGTGCTTCAGCTCGCCGAGGATCGTCTCCAGGAACTTGACCGGAATCTGCTGCGCGGTCGCGATCTGGTCGCGCTTCAGCGGTGGATGCTCGGCGGCTGCGAGCTCCAGCGCGGCCCTCATCGCGTAGTCGCCCTTGGCTGAGATGCGCATCGTTAGGCCGATTCTCCCTCACGGCGCCCCTGGACGGGCGCCGGCTCGCCCAGATTGCCAGCCTCGCTACACCGGCGAGGGGCCGCCGGGCGGGATTGCCAGCAGTCCCCGCAGCCGGGCGCGCACGCCGAGGCCGGCGGTGAGCTCGCGGCGCATGGCGCGGCGCTCTGCCGCGGTCGGCTGCCCCGGGTCCCGCGGCGCGTAGCGGGCAGCCCGAAGCTTCGCCGCGTAGCCGGCGGCCGCGGGTCCAGCGGCGCTGCCCAACCGGTGCTCGAGCGCCAGCAGCGTGGTGCCGCCCACCGTCCACGAACGCAGGCGCGGCAGGGCGGCCTCGAGCTCGCGGAGCCGCGCCTCAGCGGCGGCGGCCGGGGACAGCGAGCGGTAACGAATCCCGCGAGTGGCCACCGCGATGGCGCCGGCGATCAACGCGAGGGCCAGCCCGATCGGCGCCACCCACAGGGGGGTTGCCGCCGACGAGTCGGTGGCAGCCGCCTGCCCGCCACCCTTCGCCGTGTGGACGTGGCCGCCGCTCCCCTGGCGCGGCAACGGCTTTCCACCAGCCGTGACGGGCAGGAAGCGCAGCAGGCCAAGACCGCTCGCCTGCGACTTCGGCGGCGCCACCGCAGGCGTCGGGTCGAACGCGACCCAGCCGATCCCGTTGAAGTAGACCTCGACCCAGGAATGGGCATCGAAGTCCCGCACCGTGTAGCGGTCGCCTCCACGGTTGGGCGTGCCGGGGCTGAAGCCCGCCGCGACGCGGCTCGGGATCCCGACCATGCGCAGCATCAGCGCCATCGCGCCCGAGAACTGCTGGCAGTAGCCGCGTCCGTCCTTGAACAGGAAGGCCCGCAGCGGGTACCTGTGCTGCGGCGGCCTCTCGTTGTAGGTGTAGTTGCGCCGCAGGTAGTCCTCCACCGCGTTGACCGCGTCATAGGTCGTCGGTTGGCCGTCGGTCAACCGGTGCGCCAGCCCGTACATCCCGCCGTACGGCGACCTCGAGAGCAGCCGCGAGGTCGCGGCTCGGGCATTCGCCCCGGCGCGCCCCCGCACCGCGGTGGGCCGCGCCCCGCCTCGCAGCGGCACCGTCGCCGACCCGCCCTCGGGCAGCTCGATCTGCGTGTAGTGGGCCAGCCCGGGCGGGTAACGGGGCGGAGACGCGACCATCTGCTGCGCGGTCGGGTTCGGGACGTAGGCTCGGACGGTGTAGGAGTCGCCGTCCGTGAGCGCATCGCCGGCTGGGAGGATCAGGCCGCTGGAGGTTGGCGTGATCCCGTACAGGCCCTGGATCGAAACCACGGTCCCGGCGCCGATCACGAGCGGGCTGCTCAACGAGCGGACCGTGAACGTGATCCGGTGAAGCCAAGCGTGATCAAGCTTGGAGAGGTCGGGAGCGGGGCCGCCGGCGGCCGCATGCAGGGGAAACTCGAACTTTGCCCCGGTGCTCTCCACGGATTGCCGCCACCGGAATCCGTCGAATTCGCGCAGCACCGCGGTCCGCCAGTAGTGAGGGGCGGCGCTCTTGACCTCGAGCAGCGCCTTGCCGCTGCGCGGCCAGTCGAGCGGACCGTACGACTGATCCCAGCTGAACGACTCGCCTCCCTCGATCCTCGACCAGGCCCAATCCCAGCTACGCCAGTCGAACCACGGATGCCCGCCGTCGAGCCGGGCGGCGAGCGGCAGCCCGATCGCCCCGGCGGCGAGCACCAGCGCGCCCCCGGCGAGCGCGTCGCGCCGGCCGAGCCCCGGTAGCCACAGCCAAGCCGCCACGAGCACGAGCAGCACCAGGCCGTGCCACAGCGCCATGGCTGGGGGATTGACGGTGGCCGCGGTCGCATAGGCGGCGACAAGGACCACCAGAGAAGCTGTGCGGGCGCGCGACGCGGCACGGCGCCTGGGCCAAAAGGCGAGTGACGCGGCGAGTCCGAGCCAAAGCGGGAGCCCGAACAGGATCGCCAGCCGCGACCACTGATTCGGGCCGCTGTACGGATAGTCGTTGTTGCCGATCGCGTTCAGCCCAGCGGTCAGGTAGCGGTGGAGCTCGCCCCAGGCCCCCGGCGCCAGCAGGCGCGCGGGCACGCCGATCGCGAATGCGGCGGCCCCGACGGCGAACAGCGACGCGACCACGGCGAGCGCCCAGGCCGAGGCGCGCCCGATCGGAGCCCTGTCGATCCATGCAAGTGCGACGGCGCCGGCGACGCCCGCTCCCACCGCCAGTGCTGTCCGACCGATCGGGGGATCGGCGACCAGGGCGACCCACTGGGCCGCGGCGAACGCGGCGAGCGCCGCGAAGGCGACCAGGCGCAGGACGATCGAGTCGCGTGGCTGCGAGCGCGTCGTGTGTCGCGAACCGTCTACAGCCGCCGGCCAGCGGCGAACAGAGCCCCTCGCTCCAACCGCGGCCGCAGAGGCCTCGCTCACGCCGCCGTCGCCACCGATCGTGCCCGCCGGGCGGCTGCGGGATGCTGCCCGTGGCAGCCCGCGACCGTGAAGGTCGACGCCAGACCGGGGAGGGGGAAGGGCGTGACCAGGTACCAGCCGTGCCTGGCCAGTCCCTGCGTCCAGCCGGGCCCCGCCTCGGCCGCGGTCACCCAGAAGATCGTCTCGGCCTGCGACGAGGCGCTGAATCGCGGGCGCGGCGCCGCCGGCCTCGACCACTGGCCAGGTGGGCGTGGACCTGGGGCCACGCCCTGAGCTGCGAGTCGACCTCCAGCCGCCGGCGCTCACCGGAGACCAGCAGCGTGCACCCGCCGGCCGGCGCCAGGTGAACGCAGATCGAGGCCGCGGCGCGAACCGCGGAGTCGAGCGAGTCCTGATCGGCCGGATTGCATCTGTCCAGCACCACGAGCGGCGACGAATCGGCGCCGGCCACCAGCCGGTGCTCCACCATCTCGCCGGTCCGTGCCACGGTCGCCCAGTGGATGCGCGAGGCGGGGCTGCCATTGCGGTAGGGGCGCAGCCCGTCGATCTCGAAGTCGATCGCCCTGGTGTCGAGCCCTGTGCCGACGAGCCCATCGGAGCCGTCGAGGGCGGCGTCGCCGGGTCCGCCCCGCGCCTCGCATCTGAGACGGGCTCGATCCGTGGCAGGACCAGGACCCCTCGCCGTGCTCGCTTCGGATCTCGGCCGTGCGCAGCCCCATCGGGTCGCTGAGCAGGAGGGTGGCGGGCTCGAGGCGCCGGCGGCCGCGCCGCGGGGAGCGCAGCTCGAGGCGGGCACGCCTCCCAGGGTGCATCCCAGACCGGCAGGGGGCGATCCGCCAGCGGATGAACGACGCGCCCGCCGGGCAGGGGCAGGCGCCCCGAGTGGATTCGGATTCCAAGCGGATACGGCTCGCCCTCGACGATGCTCCAGGGGCCGCGCAGCTGCTCGAGGCGCGCTCTTCGCGCCGCCAGCTCGACCCAGATTCGCGACCCGGCGACGAGGGCCGCCAGCGCGACCCCGGGAACGTACAGAGACGGCGAATCGAAGGCGGCGCCGCAGAGCACGAACGCCCCCGCGAGGACGAGCGTCGAGCGCGCGCGCGATCATCGTCCCGCTCAGAGCGCCGGAACCCGCTCCAGCGCGTCGCGGACGATCGTCTCCCGATCATCGTCGGTGGCTCCGGGCGCGAGCAGGAGGCGATGCTTCAGCACCGACGGGGCGAGCGCCTGCACGTCGTCCGGAAGAGCGTGGTCGCGCCCCTCCAGCGCGGCGCGCGCCTTGGCGGCGCGGAACAGGAGCAGCGCCGCGCGCGGGCTGGCGCCGAGCTCCACCCGGGGATCCGTCCGGGTCGCCTCGCAGAGGGCGACGACGTAGCGCCGCAGCGCCTCGCTCGCGTGCACGGCGCCGGCGGCTGCCTGGGCGGCGAGCACGATCGCACGTCGGCGACCGCCTCCACGTCGAGGACCCGGTCGCGCTCGGCGTGCGCGGCGAGCATCTCGGCCTCCTCGTCGGCACCCGGGTAGCCGAGCGCGAGCCGGACCATGAAACGGTCGAGCTGCGCCTCCGGCAGCGGGTAGGTGCCCTCGTACTCGATCGGGTTCTGGGTCGCGATCACCAGGAACGGCCGCGCCAGCTCGTGCGCCTGGTTGTCGACCGTCACGTGCCGCTCCTGCATGCACTCGAGCAGGCCGGACTGGGTCTTCGGCGAGGTGCGGTTGATCTCGTCGACGAGGACGACGTTCGCGAACACGGGCCCGGGATGGAACTCGAACCGCGCCTCCCGCTGGTTGAACACATTGGTGCCGATCACGTCGGCGGGCAGCAGGTCGACCGTGCACTGAACGCGCGCGTATTCGGCATCGACCGAGCGCGCCAGCGCCCGCGCCAGGGCCGTCTTGCCGACCCCCGGATAGTCCTCGATCAGCACGTGGCCCTCGGCCAGCAGGGCGACCAGCACATCGCGCACGACCTCGTCGCGGACCTTGACCGCCCGCTGGATGTTGGCCCGCAGCCTCGCCCCGACCTCTGCTACCGCGACGGGATCGAGTTTCGGCAGCGTGGCCACGGCTACAACATGGTACGGACGGGGGCCTGCATGAGGTTCAAGACCAGCCGTCATTGATCGCGACCGGCGCATGCCCACCACTCGCCAGGCTCTCGAGGATTCGCGGCACCGCCGCGACCGTCCGCCGCCAGGACCCCGGGGCGCTGTAGTGATCAGCCTCGTGGAGCAAGATCACGTCGCCGGCCCGGATGTGCCGGGTTGCCGTCAACGCGATCGACTCTGCCGTCGCATGCGGGGACCAGTCCCGTCCCCAGCGGGTCCAGAGCAGGAGTTGGTAGCGGCGCCGCGCGATCGCCAGCCCGGCAGCGCTGAAGATCCCGTAGGGCGGTCGGTAAAGGCGCGGCGCCCGCCCGCACGCCTCGCTGATCGCCGCCTCGCCGCGGCGCATGTCGTCGACGATCGCCCCCGGCGCCAAGCGAAGCTGGTTGCGATGACGGTGGCAGTGCAGCCCTACCTCATGTCCCATGGCCACGATCTCGGCGGCGAGCTTCGGGTAGCGCTCCACCTGCTCTCCGGCGAGAAAGAAGGTGGCCGGCACCGACTCCCTCGCAAGCATCTCGAGGGCCGCCGCGGTTCCCTCGGGATGAGGCCCGTCGTCGAAAGTGAGCGCCACCCCCTGTTCGGCGTCGAGCCCCATCGGTATCCGCAGCGCGCGGCCGAGACCCGGAACCACCGCCGCGGGGGCGGGCAGCGCGTGGATGGCGAGGCCGGTTGCGAGGAGGAGGCGCAGGCGCACCAGCCTATGATGGCGGCCACCCATGTACCGCCTCGAGCTGGGTGTCGCGTGCGCAATCGTCGCCTCGATCCTGTTCGACCTAGCGGTCGCTCTCCAGGCCCTCGAGGCCCGCGACGTGCCGCGCGAGCACGGCCTGCGTCCGTCCCTGCTGGGGCGACTGGTCGCACGGCCCCGCTGGCTCTTCGCCACGCTGCTGGGCGGCGCCGGTTGGCCGTTCCACATCGCCGCGCTGTTGCTCGCGCCGCTTACCGTCGTCCAGCCCGCGCTGGCCAGCGGGCTGCTGCTGCTCTTGGTCCTCGGCGACCGGATGCTCTCCGAGAGGGTCGGGCGGCTCGAGGTCGGGGCAGTGCTTGCGATCGTCCTCGGCGTCGCTGGACTGGCCTGGGCCGCCCCAGAGCACACCACGAGCCACGCCGGGTTCACAGGCCTCGCCCCGGCGCTTGGCGGGCTCGCGGCTGCTGGCGGCGGCTCCCTACCTGGTGCGTCGGGAGACGGCCGCGGGGAGCAGGCTCCTGCCGCTGAGTGCAGGCTGCGCCTTCGCCTGGACCGGGATCTCGAGCAAGCTGATCGCGGACTTCCTGTCGTCGTCGTCGTGGGCCGCAGTCGTCGCCTGGGCGGCGGCCACGGGGCTGGTCGCCGCCGTGGGGCTGCTGAGCGAGATGAGCGCCCTTCAGAGGCGCCCGGCCACCCGGGTGGCGCCGGTCGTGTTCGTCGTCCAGATAACCGTTCCGGTGATGCTCGCGCCGGTGATCGGCGACGAGAGCTGGGCATCCACGCCGTTGGGGGGAGTGGCGCTGCTCGGCTTCCTCGTGTTGGTGGCGGCGGGGGCCGCCGCGCTGGGTCGCTCGTCCGCCGTGAGCGGGCTAGTCGCCGCCGGAGTCGACCAGCTCGGAGACGGGTCACGCCCGTGAGACCCCCGCTCGCGAGCCGGCGGTCCAGTGAGTCGAGCGTCGACGCGCCAGGCCGGGCTCCCGGGGTTGGCGCTCATCTCCACGATCTCGCCGCGGCGCGAGGTCGCCCACCTGGTCGCCCGGATTGACCTGGGTGGCGCCCCGCACCGGCGAACCGCCCGCGGCGTGCGCCAGCAGGTACTGCCCGATCGAGAAGTCGCGGTCCGGCTCGTAGAGGAAGTTCCGGCCCAGGCCGAGCGCGACCGCGGCATGGCTCAACCGGTCACGAGTCTCGAGCGAGTGGAACGGGCCACCGGAGCCAAGCTTCGGGAGAGCCTCGTCACCCAGCCCTCGCAGAACCGCGAGGGTCGTCTGCGTCGGGGCGCCCTCGAGCGCGAACGAGGCGCTCACCCCACGGCGCGACATCTGGCGGGCAATCCTGGGCGCCGACTCGGGCGAGGCGTCGACGAGCACCCCGGCCTCGGGCCGGATCGGTGGCGACCGCGGTCATCGGGCGATGCGTGGAGCATCTTCGCGAACAGCGGGTATGCGTCGTCGGAGAGCAGGACCGCCCCGGCCGCCAGGAATGTCAGCGCGGTCGCCGCGGCGATCCGTAGCGCCCTGAGCCGGCCGGCGGGAAGGGGTCGGATCCTGGTCTTCGCTTCGAGCACGAGCTGCGCCGCAGAGGGGAGGGCGGCGAAGGCGGGATCGGGCGACCGCCGTTCGGCGAATGCTCGGCCGAGCTCCCGACGCAGGGCTGCCGGAGAGGTGGCCACCCGAGCGAGTCCGAAGCGCGCGGTAAGCACGGTTGTTGGCGCGGATGTGACCGACCGCGAAGCCATAGGAGATCACCGGGCAACCGCGGATCTGCGCCTCGAGCACGGTCAGGCCCGCGGTCGAGTGGACGAGCGCGTCGGCGGCGGCGAGAAGGTCGCTCATCCGGTCGGTGAAGCCGAGCAGCCGCACGCGCGAATTCGACCCGAAGCGGCGCTCGAGGCGGCGTCGCGCCCGTTCGCTGTGCCCGCTGAGGCAGACGACGGCCGACGCCTCCATCTCGAGCGCGGCGCGGACCGCACCCGCGAGGTCGCCGATGCCCCACCCGCCGCCCGAGACGACCACCACCTTCCCGTCGTCAGGCAGCGCGAGCCGGTGGCGCGCCTCGGTCTTGGATCGCGGGGCGAGGAACTCCGTCGACGGTCGGCGGTTGCGCCCAGCGCGCGCTCCCGGGGCCCGCGATTCGCTCCACCTCCTCGGTCGACTCGCGGTGCGTGATGGTGTGCAGGTCGACGCCCGGGTGGGCCCAGAAGCGAAGGCCCGGCTAGGTCGGTGATCGCGGAGACGACCGGGACCTCGAGGCGCCCGCGACGCCGAAGCTCGCCGAGGACCGCAGTCGTGCCGGGATAGGTGGAGACGACCACGTCGGGATCGTCGGCGCGGATCGCCTTTCGCAGCCTCCGCCCACACAGGAGGTAGCCAAGCTTCAACGCCAGCCAGCGGGTGGGCGGAAATCGGGCGAGCAGGAAGTACTGCGCCTCGAACAGCCAGGGGAGCCAGTTGAACGAGAGCCACGATCCGTCGCGGATCAGCGAGCGTCATCAGGCGCCCCATCGCACGCAGACCGTCCACCACCCGCACCTCGACCCCGGGCGATTCGGTGCGCAGCTCGGTCGCGAGGGCGCGCGCCGGCAGGTCATGACCCTCTCCGATGTCGGCCGAGAGGATCAGTACGCGCCGGGGGTGGTTCCGGACGCGCCGCCAGACCAGGTAGCGGCGGAAGCCGTCCGCGAAGGGAGTCTTCGCCGTCCAGCCGAGCTCGCGCGCCGCGCGCTCGCTCGAGACGTGCTTGCCGTCGAAGTCGGCGCTTCGAGCCGGGGTGTGGACGATGCCCGGTGTCGCGGACCCCGCTCCGCACCGCCTCGGCGATCTCGAGAATCGTGACCGCCTCGTCGCCGGCCAGGTTGTAGACGCGGTCCGCGGCCTCTGGGCGCAGCGCGGCAACCACTCCCTCGGCGAGGTCCTCGACGTACACGAAGCGCCGGGATTGCTTGCCGGCACCGGCGATGGTCAGCGGCTCGCCGTTCTCGGCCCTGGCCGTCGAACGCCGCGATCACGGTGGCCTCGCGCGCCCGGGGCCCGTAAGGAATCCCGAACCTGAGGATGGTGTACTCGACTCCGAACAGCTCTCGATACGCCTTGCAGTAGAGCTCGCCGGCCAGCTTGGTGGCCGTGTAGAGGTGGCTCGGCGTCGCCAGCGGCGTGTCCTCGTCGACCCGGCGGTCCACACAGTCGCTGTAGACCCAGGTCGTGCTGCCGTAGAGCACTCGCTGTAGCCCGACTTCGCGAGCGGCCTCGAGGACTTCCAGGGTTCCCTGCGCATTGGAGCGCTGCGCGCGATCCGGGTCTCGCCACGACATCGGCCACGTTTGCGACCGCAGCAAGGTGGATGGCGACGTCGCGGCCGTGGGCCGCCCGCGAGCAGCGCTTCCCTGTCGGTCACGTCGCCGACGAGCTGCTCGACCTCCGCCGGTGAGTGGTAGGGGGAGGCACGTAGGTCGAAGATCAGCGGCTCGTGGCCCGCCTCCAGCAGCTTGTCCACCACGTGTGAGCCGATGAACCCGGCTCCACCCGTGACCAGGATCTTCACCTCTGCTCCCTGAGGGCTGCCCAGGCGTCCCCATCGACCGGTAGGCGGGGTCCGTGGTAGTAGAGCGGTACGCACCAGTGGCTCGTCGCCACCCAGTCGGTGTTCTCCAGGACGCGTGTGATCGCCGAGGATGCGGTGGCAGGGCTCGTCGTAGACGCGACCCGTTGAACGCGCGATCGGCTCGAAGACGACGTACTTGTAGAGGCCGGAGATCATCCCTCCGGCAGCTCGATGCGGGCCGGGAATTGCGGGTCGAGGTGCTCGTGAGCGACCGCGTTCTTCCAGGCGACGATCTCCTCGAGCCGCTCGATCTGAACCAGCCCGATCGCCGCCGTGAACTCGCTCATCCGGTGGCTGAGGCCCTCGACTCGGTAGTGCGGCTTGCCGTAGTTGCCGTACGCCCGGGCGTACTCGATCAGATCGGCGTGGCGCGAGACGAGGACGCCGCCCTCGCCGGTGGAGATCGTCTTCGTCGCGTACAGCGAGTAGACGCCCGCGTCGCCCCAGGACCCCGGCCGGCGGCCGTGCCATTGGGCACCGTGGGCGTGGGCGCAGTCCTCGATCAGGAAGATGCCGCGCTGGCGGCAGTACTCAGCGATCCGTTCGACCTCGAACGCGATGTGTCCGCCGATGTGGACGAGCCAGGCCGCCTTCGGGCGATGCCGCTCGGCCTTCGCCTCGAAGTCAGCGAACGATGCGCAGAGGTCGTCGCGATTGCAGTCCACGAACACCGGGCGCGCTCCCGCCTTCAGCACCGAGAGGGGGGTCGCCATGAAGGTGTTCGAAGGGCACAGCACGGCCTCGCCTCGGACTCCGCAGAACTCCAGCGCGGCCATGGCGGCCCCGGCCCAGCTCGAGGTCGCGACGCTGGGCAGCCCGTTCCACGCCGTCCAGGCGGCCTCCAGGCGCCGGACCAGCTCGCCCTCGGTCCACCTGTTCGAATCCAGCACGTCGTCCCAGAGCTCGTGTAGTCGGAGGCGATCGCGGTGATCGAAACCGATGGCGAACGCCGTCGCATCGACGGCTGTCAAGGAGCTGTTGGTCATCGAACCTGGGCGCCAACCAGGCCCCCCGACCCTCCCGGCGGCGGCGGCGTAGGCTAGCACCGCCGGGATGCATGGCGCTAGGGTCGGCAGCGTGCCGAGCCGGAACGCCGTCCCGCCGCCTCCGGGAACCACGCGGCCGAGCCGCTTTCGCCCCCGGCTCCACTACGAGCTCCTGGTCTGCGGAGCCCGCGGCCACGAGCTGATCGGAACCGACGTCGCGGAGCTCCGGCCGGCCGATCGGCTCGTCGCTCGCGAGCAGGACGGGCTGCGCTGGTACCGGTGTCTGCGCTGCGACAGCTGGCTGCCGCTGCCGGTGCCCTCCAGGCCGTCACGAACGCACATGCCGGGGCGCGACGAGGTCGAGCTGCCACTGCGCGGCAAACCGCTTCGCGACAAGATCGTCCTGCGCGTGATCGCGGTCGATCGCGCGCTCCACGTCGTGATTCTCACCCTGCTCGCCGTGGCGGTGTTCCTGATCGCCTCCCACGAGGCCCAGCTCCGGGAGCGCTTCTACCGGCTGCTGGCCGACATCCAGGGCGGCGTCGCCGGGGGTCCGCTGCAGACCAGCCACAAGGGCGTGATCGGGAAGCTCGACGAGCTGTTCTCCCTCGATCGCGGCACCCTGCACCTGGTCGGCGTGGCCCTTGCCGGCTACGCGGCGCTCGAGGCGGCCGAGGCAGTGGGCCTGTGGCTCCAACGTCGCTGGGCCGAGTATCTGACCTTCGTCGCCACGACTCTGCTGCTCCCGCTCGAGGTCTACGAGTTGACCGCGCGCGTCTCCTGGTTCAAGCTGGTTGCTCTGGTGGTCAACGTGGCGATCGTCGCGTACCTGTTGTTCGCTAAGCGCCTGTTCCGCCTGCGAGGAGGGGCCGCGGCGGACCGCGCCGAGCGCCAGCGCGACACCGGATGGCCGGCTCTCGAGCGAACCGCCCCGGGCTCGCTCCCCTCAGACTAGGCGCAGCGCCGCCTCGAGAGCTTCACGACCGCGCCTCAGGACGGGCTCGCCGTGCGAGACGAGCACCCGCTCGATCTCCAGGTCGAGCAGCGGGCGGAGTGCCTTGGCGAGCGCGGGGAGCGTCATGCCGCTCCCCAGGTAGCGAAGCCACGACTCCGGGCACAGCCGAAGCCGCCCGCCCGGTGCGCCGAGGATCCGATCGCCGGGGACCAGGGCTCGATGCTCGGCCAGCCAGAAGATCGTCTCGCCCGCTCCCCGGATCGGAAACGACTCGATCCCTGCCGGGAGGTTGCGCTTGGCCCGCGAGGTCGTGGCCCCGTAGCGCTCGGCAAGCTGGTCGCGGCTGCGGCGGTGGAAGCCGATCGTGGTCAGCACGGCGACCGGGCGGCCGCGCCGGCCGACGTGCTCGTCGAGAGCGCCCAGGAGGCGCTTCTCCGCGGGCGGGACCAGCGGATCGATCAGCACCGTGGCGTCGGCGGCGTCGCAGAGCACGCAGCCGACGGACTGCGGCCAGTCGGCCGCGCTGTCGGGGGCGGCGTTCGGGCGCCACTCCGGGTGCCGCGCCGTCCAGCGCCACAGACCTGGCTCGATCTCCTCCAGCGACGCCATCGGGCCGAACCCTAGAGGCGGTGTTCGGATTGGCGACTTAGTGGCGCATACCGCGACTAAGTCGCCATTCGCAGCCGACACGGAAGCATGTGACATCAATTGGTGTAACGTATGGCCGTCGAACGATGCAGGCCCAGACCTGCGCAACGCTGCAAGGAGAGCCATGGAAGCCGCCAACCCACAGCAAGCAGCCGAGAGCGCTCAGCAGGCAGTCGCCACGGCCGCCAACGGCAACAAGGAGCGGGACGGCGAGCTCGCGTTCAACCTCGAGCTGAGCCAGGACCAGCGGGACATCCGCGACTGGGTCCACGGGTTCGCCGAGCAGGTCGTCCGCCCGGCCGCGGCCGAGTGGGACGAGCGCGAGGAGACACCCTGGCCGATCATCCAGGAGGCCGCCAAGATCGGCCTCTACGGCTTCGAGGCGCTGGCCCAGTTCTGGTCCGACCCGACCGGGCTGCAGCTTCCGATCGCCAACGAGGAGCTGTTCTGGGGCGACGCCGGAATCGGGCTCTCGATCATGGGCACGACCCTGGCCGTGGCGGGGATCTACGCCTCGGGGACGCCCGACCAGCTGGTGGAGTGGGTCCCACAGTGCTACGGCACCGCGGAGGAGCCGGCCGTGGCCGCCTTCTGCTCGTCGGAGCCCGACGCCGGGTCCGACGTCTCGGCGATCCGCACCACCGCGCGCTACGACGAGGCCAAGGACGAGTGGATCCTGAACGGCCAGAAGGCCTGGGCGACCAACGGCGGGATCGCCGGCGTCCACGTGGTGATCGCCAGCGTCGACCGCGAGCTGGGCTCGCGCGGGCACGCTGCCTTCGTCGTCCCGCCGGGGACGAGCGGGCTGGAGCAGGGAGCCAAGGTGAAAAAGCACGGGCTGCGCGCCTCTCACACCGCCGACGTCCACCTCGACGACTGCCGGGTCCCGGGCTCGTGCCTGCTGGGCGGCAAGGAGAAGCTCGACGAGCGTCTCGCGCGGACCCGCGAGGGCAAGGGGTCGCGTGGCCAGGCCGCGATGCGGACGTTCGAGGTCTCGAGGCCCACTGTCGGCGCCCAGGCCCTGGGAATCGCGCGCGCCGCATACGAGTTCGCGCTGGACTACGCGAAGCAGCGGGTCCAGTTCGGCCGGCCGATCGTCGAGAACCAGGCGATCGCCTTCACGCTGGCCGACATGAGGATGGAGATCGACGCCGCCCGGCTGCTCGTCTGGCGCGCGGCCTGGATGGGGCGCAACGACAAGGACTTCGACGCCGCCGAGGGCTCGATGTCGAAGCTGAAGGCGGGCGAGGTGGCGGTCTGGGTCACCGAGCGGGCGATCCAGATCCTCGGCGGCAACGGCTACACCCGCGAGTACCCGGTGGAGCGGATGCACCGCGACGCCAAGATCTACACGATCTTCGAGGGCACGTCGGAGATCCAGCGACTGGTGATCTCCCGAGCGATCTCGGGAGCGCGAATCCAATGACGGAGGAGGAGCAGATGAGCGAGACGCCCGACGCGACGCAGCAGATCGATTTCGCATCGATCGATCCGGAACAGGTGGCGGGGGCGATCTCGTCCATCAGCGACGAGCAGCTTCGCGAGGGCCTCAGCGGCCCTCAGCGCGAGGCGATCATCGGCGAGGTGTTCCGCCGCATGGAGGCGCACTTCAAGCCGTCCAGCGCCGCCGGCGTGGACGCGGTGATCCACTGGAAGATCACGGGCCGCCCGGACGATGGCTTCGACCATTACGAGGTCGTGCTACGCGACGGCGCCTGCACGACGAGCAAGGCGCCCCAGCACGAGCCTCGCGTCACCCTGGCCCTGGACGGGGTCGACTTCATGCGGCTGGTGACCGGCAACGCCGCCGGGCCGATGCTGTTCATGAGCGGCAAGCTGAAGATCGAGGGCGACCTGATGTTCTCGACCCAGATTCAGTCAATGTTCACGATTCCCGGGTAAGCTGGTACGCAGGTAACGTAAGTGCGGGCACAGCGAGCCCGGGCCGTCACCGGCAAGGGTCTCGATCGGACCGAGGAGAACCGCGAGTGGGAGTCGTCGCCAACCAGGTCGCACAGGCCGAGCCGGCCGGGGCCTCGGACGCGCTGGTACAGCCGGCGGAGCACGAGACCGCCGACCGGATCATCACCGGCCTCGTCACGGCCGTGCCCTTCCTGCTCCTGGCTGTTGCCGCCTGGCAGGTGTGGAACGAGGCCCTGCACTGGCGCGACCTTGCGATCCTCGCAGCCATCTACGCCTTCACCGGGCTCGGGATCACGGTCGGCTTCCACCGACTGTTGACCCACCGCAGCTTCAAGACGAGCCCAGTCCTGCGGGGGATATTCGCGGCCCTGGGATCGGCGGCGATCGAGGGGCCGGTGATCTCCTGGGTCGCCGATCACCGCAAGCACCACACCTTCTCGGACGAGCAGGGCGACCCGCACAGCCCCCACGTCGGGCACGGTGGGGGCTGGCGCGGCACGTTTCGGGGCCTGTTCCACGCCCACATGGGCTGGCTGTTCATCCATACGGAGCGCGGCGCGAAGCGGCGCTTCGCGCGCGACCTGATCGATGATCCGGTGGTCAGCTTCGTCAACCGGACGTTTTTGCTCTGGGCCGTGGTGGGCCTGGCGGTGCCGTTCGTGCTCGGCTACGTGATCGGCGGCACGCTGGTGGCCGGGCTGACCGCTCTGCTCTGGGGCGGCGCGGTGCGCGTCTTCCTCCTGCATCACTTCACGTACAGCATCAACTCCGTCTGTCACGTGTTCGGGCGGCGCCAGTTCGCCACCGATGACGAGTCGCGAAACGTCTTCTGGCTCGCCCTGCCGACGTTTGGCGAGGCCTGGCACAACAACCACCACGCTTTTCCGACCTCGGCGTTCCACGGGCTGCGCCGCTGGCAGCTGGATCCCTCTTCGGGGGTGATCTGGACCCTCGAGCGCCTGGGCCTGATCTGGGAAGTGGTCAGGATCAGCCCGGAGCGGCAGGCAGCCGCCGCCAAGGCCGCGCCCTGAGCGGCCGGCGCCCCAAGCAAACCCCAACGCTGTCCGCGAACTGACAATTGGCGGCGCTGAGGGCCCGTGGGAGGGCCCGGCTTTAGCTTCGATGGTTATGGTGCCCGCGATTTAGATCCGTCTGAGGAGGCTTTATGAGGCTCGTTCACCGATCGCTGGCCGTTGGAATCGCGGCCGCGGGGATCCTGGCGGCAACCTCGGGCTCGGCGCTCGGGGCGACCATCGACGTCTTTGACGGCGGCTCGATCCAGGCAGCCGTCAAGAGCGCGCACCGCGGCGACGTGATCGTCGTCCATCCGGGCGTCTACCGCCAGAGCGTCTCGATCAAGAAGGACGGCTTGACGCTTCGCGGCGCCGGCCCGAGCAAGTCGGGCTCGGTGATCAGGCCGGGGGCAAACCATCGTTGCGGCCACGGCGGGTCGGGGATCTGCGTGGTGGAGCACAAGCCGCGTGGCGGCGGCGACAAGGTGCCGACCGCGGGCACGCGGATCAGCGGCTTCCTCGTCCGAGGCTTCAAGGATTCCGGGTTCATCGCGCTGAACGCCAGGGACACCGTCATCCGCCACAACAAGTTCCTCGGCGACGGCGAGTACGGCGCCGCGGCGTTCGTCTCCCGCAGGACGAGGTTCCTCAACAACCTCGCCAAGAACGCCGGAGAGGCGGGCTTCTACGTGGGGGACTCTCCGCACGCCAAGGCTTTCCTGAAGGGGAACACCGCACGCCACAACGGCGCGTTCGGGTTCTTCCTACGCGACAGCTCGCATGGGCTCGCCGTCCACAACCGGGCGACGCGCAACTGCCTCGGGTTCGGCCTGATCGACACCGGCGCGCCGGGCGGCGCCAGAAAGTGGACGCTGCGAAACAACCGCGCCATCAAGAACAACAATTCCTGCCCAGCGGGCGAAGAGGGCCCGCCGATCACCGGACTCGGAATCGGATTGAGCGGCGCGCGCCACACCCGCGTCCGCGGGAACGTCGTCAGGGGGAACCGTCCACAGGGGGCCCTCGGCCTTCTCCGGCGGGATCCTGCTGGTCTCGGGCGCGTCGGACGGGGGCAGCAACGAGGCCCACGTCACGCTCGCCCGCAACCGGGTGCATCGGAACCAGCCCCTCGACATCGCCTGGGACGGCAAGGGTCAGGGCATCAGGTTCCGCCACAACGGCTGCGGCTCCTCACAACCTGGAGGCATCTGCCACTGATCGATGCGGACCACTGCTCGGCGGCGGCTAGCTGTAGTGATGGCCGCCGCCGAGCAGGAGGCTGAGCAGGCCGCAGAACATCACCGCCATCGCGACCGGGTGAAGGCCGCGGAAGCGCGCTGGCAGCCATCTGGCGCTTGGACGCGAGGTTACGCCCGCCAGGAAGGCGCCGCATAGGACCGCGATCAGCGCCTCTCCGGCTGTCGCCGCCAAGTCGAGCGCGCCGACGGACTCCGCCTGCCACGGCTCCGGGCCAAACGGCATCCCGGTGGTTCGCGAGACGATCCACACCCCGATCACGGCGGCGTTGACGCCAGCCCCGATCCGGAACCCGGGGGTGGACGGCCGCGCGTAGATCCAGACCGCCCACGCCAGCTGGAAGGCGGCGAGAACGGCGAAGAACGTCCCGTAGGCCCACGCCTCGACGAAGTGCGGCGGGGCGACCACCGCGTGGATCGCCCCGGCGACGATCGACAGGGCGGCGAGGTGAAGCAGCGCGTCGGCGTAGGCGCCCTGCGCGGCCGGCGACTCCGTGCGTCCCGTGCGTGCCGTTGCGGTGGCCATGGCGCAAGAGAATCAACGACCAGGCGGTCGGATCGGATCAGCGCCGTCCGAGGCGCAGGGGCGCCCCGGCCGGCGTCCTCGGACAAGTGTCCATGAACTCCTCCCCGGCCTCCAGCCGCCCCGGCAACTGCCGATGAAGTTCCCGCACATCCAATACTGCGGGGACGCCAAAGTCCTCGCGGGGCACCTCCCAAATCGAAGCGGGACGCTGGGCGAGCGTCCCGCTTCACTTTGGGCGATCACTACTCGCCCTGCCGTCGCTCGGCGACGATCTCGTCGCGGCGCAGGCGCAGCCCGCCGACCAGCAGCGCGAGCGAGCCGCCGAGCGCGACAAAGATCCCGAAGCGCAGGTGGATGTCCGAATTGCCCGCGATGGCGTCCGGCTTGTCGAGCATCAGGTAGCCGACCAGCACCGCCGACCAAGCGCCGGCCACGGCCAGCAGGCTGCCCTCGCGCAGCGGGCGCGGCAGCTCGTAGTCGCCCGCGCAGCGGGCGATCAGAAACAGCGCGGCGCCCACGGTGATCAGGAGCGCGAGCTCGCCGAGGCCGAAGGAATCGATCCCGGTCTGGGACAGCCCGGTGCCGAGCTGGATCCCGTACCACGGAAAGAGCATGCTGACCGCCACGGCGATCGCGCCGACCGCCGCCAGCCGGGCCGGCGGCGGCAGGGAGCGAAACAGCTCAGCCCACCTCATGCGGTCCACGGTGACCAGCCTCGGGCTCGTCCATGGCGAGCCGGCGCTCGCCTGATCAAGCGGCGACCGCGGCGGCGTCGATGCGCTCGCGCAGGAGCCCGGCGTCGCCCTCGCCGACCGTCCGCAGCTGCCCCTGGAAAGCGAGGTGCCAGTGCTCCGCCGGCCATTTGCGGACGTGCTCCAGCTCGCCGGCCAGCTCCTCGGCGGCGACGAAGTCGTCCTCGTCGAGCACCACGACCGGCTCGGCCTCGACCCGCCACGGATAGGGCTCGTTCCTTGGCCCCGGCGGCCAGATCGGGGCGCGGTCCTCGAACATGTGGGAAGCCACCCGCGCGATCGCGCCGAACGCCTGCACGCCGGTGACGTAGAACACGACCTCGTCGCCCGGCTCGAACTCCTCGGCCTGTCGCCGCCGCCGCTCCTTGAAGCCGATCACGTCGAAGCCCCGCTCGACGTTGACCCGGAAGTTCTCCAGCGAGCCGGTCAAGATCCAGGTGCGGTTGGTCGGGGAGGCGCTCACCGGCTCGATTCTAGGCGCAGCCGATCTGGAGGCCGGCCGCTCGCGCAGCTCGGCGAGCGCGAGGCGCGGCATGCTGGATCAGGCTCGCGCCGAGGGACGCTTCGACCTGATTCGCCTGACCACCGCCGCGGTCAGGTCGGGGCGGCTGATGAGACCATCCTCGACTTCCTCCACGTGTGCCTCGGGGAACAGCTTGCGCGAGAGCTCCATGGCCTCCCTGCCCGCGGGAAACCAGCCGCCCCCCATGGCCTCGGACCACAGCAGCCAGAGCCGGTCACCGCAGGCGCGTGCGGGTTCCAGGGCATCGTCGGCCACCCAGGCGCGAAGTCGGGCCACCGCCGTCTCCTGAGGCTGGTAGTCCGCCTGGAGCCGGACGCGCTCGCGGATCTCCTCCTCGGTCATCTGTGGATTCCCCGCCGTGACCAGCGAGCGCAGCGCGCCGCGGTAGTCCGTTTCGCACATGCCCAGGAAGGCGCCCACGACCGTGTCGGATGAGGCCATCGCCTCGGAGCCCTCCAGCGCGGACCGTCCGGCAGGCATGCCGCCCGGGAGCACCATCGCCTCGACGAGATCGGGCCGCTCTGCGCAGGCGCGAACGGCGCGGTGGGGCGCGTCTCCCATCCCGACGATCACCGCCGGCTCGCCGGCGGCCTCGATCACCGCCACCAGGTCCGCGGCCCCGGTATGCATGTCGTACGGACCTTGGCGGCTCGACTGCCCTGTCCCGCGGTCGTCATAGCGGACGACACGATGATCGGCAGCGAGGTCGGTGGCGACAGGGTCGTAAACCGACGGGTGAAAGATGGAATAGGGAGCCAGCACGACGAGTGGGCCCTCGCCACGCTCCTCCCAGTGGATCTCGACCCCGTCCTCGCGCTCAAGCCGCGGCACGACCGCGATTCTCCCAGGTGAGCTAGGCAGGCAGGAGCCCGAGGGCGAGCTCCGCGAGGTGGTGGACGCCGTAGCGCTCCGCCTCGGCGGCGGCCTGCTGCAGCGCCTCGCGGGCCTCGTCGGGCGCAGAGTCGCGCAGCAGGCGCCCGCGCAGGTAGTCGCAGCGGGCGGCGTCGAGCGGCCGGCCGAGCGCCTGCCACGCCTCGCGGGCCTCGGCCAGCGCGGCGCTTGACTCGTCCGGATCGGCCGCCACGGCGCCTCGGGCCTCGAGGCTTGCCGCCTTGCCGACCGGGTACCGGAGCCGGTCCGCGAGCCGCTCTGCCTCGTCGGCGGCCTCGCGCGCCGCGTCCGGCCTTCCGGCGAGAGCCAGGTTGACCGCGCGCGCCGAGATCGCCTCGACCGACTGGGCGACCAGGCCCGCGCGCTCGCAGAGGTCCAGTGCCCGGGCGAGCTCGGTGTCGGCGTCGGCGTAGTCGCCGCGCTGGCGTAGCGAGGCCGCCAGCCAGAACAGGGACTGGAAGGCGACCTCCGAGCGGCCGACCTGCTCGGCGAGGTCGGCTGCGCGCCGAAGGCCCTTCGCCGATTCGTCGAACTTGCCCTCGCGCCAGCGAAGCATGCCGCGCATCATGTACGGGAAGCACAGCTTGCCCGTGAGGCCCTCGCGCTCGGCGAGCTGGCCGGATGCCTCGGCCTCCCGCTCCACGCTCTCCCAGTCCCCGCCATAGGCGGCGAGCTGGGCGAGCGCTGCGTGCAGCTCGACCTTCGAGGGAAGGTCACCCGTCTGCTCGGCGAGCTCGAGCGCCTCCTGGTAGGCGGCGCCGGCGCCCTGGTAGTCCGCCTCTGAGACCTCGAGGTGATAGCCGAGGGTGAGCAGGGCGCGAACCGCCTCGGCGGGATCGGACTCACGCCCCAGCTCGACCGAGCGCTCCAGGTTCTCGCGGGCGCGCTCCGAGTCGCCGATGCGGCCGAACACGCGGCCGAAGATCCCGTGCGCGCGGCTGGCCGCCGCCGCCTCGCCGAGTCGCTCCGCGAGTCGCAGCGCCTTCTCGGAGGCGTAGATGGCCAGCATGTTGTCGCCGGTGTGCATGTACAGCGAGGCGGCCTCCTCGTAGAGCCGCACCAGCTCGAGGGAGGGCGGGCCGTCCTTGAGCAGGTCGATCCCCTTCTGGTAGTGCTCGATCGAGCCCTCGCGGTCGCCCTTGTGCCAGAGCCCGGCGCCGATCTTGCGGTGCAGGTCGCCCACCCGCGCCAGATCCTCCTGGCGGCGATGGAAGTCCAGGCACTGCTCCCAGACCTCGGTGGCCTGGTCGACGCGCCCCAGCCGCAGGGCGACGTCGCCGAGCTTCTCGGCGATCCCGGCGCGCGTGCCGGGATCGAGCTCGCGGCGCAGCGACAGCGCGGTCTCGTAGTGGCCCAGCGCCTCCTGGTTGGAGTACAGCGAGGCGGCGGCGTCGCCCGCGGCCTCGAGCGCCGACAGGGCCTTGTGGTTGACGCGCTCGAGCTCGGAGGGCTCCATCTCGCTGTCGGCGCCGAGCGCGGCCGCTCTGCCGTAGTGGTCGGCGACCATCGCCACCACCCCTTCAGAGCGGTCGGCGGCCCGCTCCTCGATGAATCCGCCCACCTGGGCGTGCTTCCACGCCCGCACGGACTTCGGCAGGGTCGAGTAGGCCACGTCGCGGATCAGCACGTGCTTGAAGGCGTACTCGTGCTCGCCCGCCAGGCGGCTGCCCGCGCTCGGCACCACCAGGTCCTTCTCCTGGAGCGCCATCAGCGCGTCCTGGAGGTCGATGCCCTCCTCCTCCTCGATGCCGGCGAGTGAGCCCTCCCAGAAGGTCTGGCCGACGACCGAGGCGTGCTGGAGGACGCGCCGCTCGGGCGCAGACAGCGAGTCGAGACGGGCGGCAAGCACGGCGTGGACGGTCTCGGGGAGCGTCTGGACGTCCTGCGATCCCTCCTCGCGGATTCGGTTGACCATCTCCTCGGCGAACAGCGGGTTGCCGGCGGAGCGCTCGGCGACCTGGGGCACCAGCTCCGTCGAGCCGTTCGCTCCGTTGCCGTTTCCGCCGGGGAGCAGGGCGGTGACGAGCTGGCGCGTCTCGTCCTGCGACAGCGGCTCGAGCGCGATCGTCGTCGCGTTGCGCCGCCCGCCGCCCCAGCCAGGGCGGCGGTCGAGCAGCTCGTCGCGGGCCATGCAGACGATCAGGGCGGGCCCGCGCACCCAGCGCGCCAGGTACTCGATCAGGTCGAGCATTCCCTCGTCGGCCCAGTGGATGTCCTCGAGCGCGATCACGACGGGGCGTTGCCGGCTCACCGCCTCGACCAGCGAGCGCACAGCGGAGAACAGGCGGTCGCGGATCTGCTGGGGGTCGTCGAGCTCGTGGACGCCGGTCGCCATCGCGTGCTCGGCCGGGGGCTCGATGCCGAGCGGGCGGGCGATCGTCGCGGCGATCCGCTCGGGCGGCTCGTCGGTCTCGGCGTCGGAGACGACCGACTCGACCCCCCGCAGGAGCTTCGTCCATGCCAGCTCGGAGTCGTCGGTGTCGACAAGCTCGAACTGGCCGCGCAGGATCTCGCCGAGCGCCCAGTAGGCGAGCCCGGCGCCGTAGGCGGGACAGCGCCCGACCCGGAAGGCCGGCTTCTCCGGCCGCCCGCCGATCTGCGCCGCCAGCTCGCGCAGCAGGCGCGACTTGCCGACCCCGGCCTGGCCGATGACCGTGACCAGGTGCGGCCGGCTCTCGCGGCCCACCCGCTCGAACAGCGACAAGAGCAGCGCCGACTCGTCCTCGCGGCCGATCAGCGGCGCCACGGTGCGGGCGCCCCGGGTTGCCGGACCGGGGACCAGCACGCGGACGGCCTCCCACGCCGCCACCGGCTCGGACTTGCCCTTGAGGGTGAGCGGCTCGAGCTCGTCGTACTCGATCGCGCCGCGGGTGAGACGGTGGGTGATCCCGCCGACGGTGACGCTGCCGGGTCTGGCCGCCGCCTGGAGGCGCGCGGCGACGTTGACCGCGTCGCCCATCACCGTGTAGCCGTCGCCGACCTGGCCGGCCAGCACGTCGCCGGAGTTGATCCCGACCCGCAACGAGAAGCTGCCCCCGGCGGCGACGGCGATGTCCTGGTTGATCTCCTCCATCGCGGCCTGCATGGCGAGGCCGGCGCGGACGGCACGCTCGGGGTCGTCCTCGTGGGCGACTGGCGCACCGAACACCGCCATCACGTTGTCGCCGATGTACTTGTCGACGGAGCCGCCGTAGCGGACGACCTCCTGCCCGAGCCGCCGCAGCGCCCGGTCGATGATCGACTTCACGGCCTCGGGGTCCATGCGCTCGGCGACCGCCGTGTAGCCGAACAGGTCGGCGAACAGCACCGTCGCCTTGCGGCGCTCCTCCGGCAGACCGCCCGCGGGCGAGCCCCAGGCGGGCGTGGCAACCCCCGGGAGCTGGCCGCCGAACAGCGCGCCCGGCTGGGCCGCGGCCGTGTCCTGCGCCGCCACTCCGGGGGTCGGGGGCGGCTGGGGCACCGAGCCCGGGGGAGGCGCCACCACGCCTGATCCACCCGCCCCGAGCCCCGTCCCGCACTCGATGCAGAACTTCGCGCCGGGCGGGTTCTGGGTCTCGCACGTCGGGCAGGTCGACGACAGCGCAGCCCCACACGACATGCAGAAGCGAGCCCGCTCGGGGTTGTCGGTGCCGCAACTGGGGCAAGCCCCTCCGCCCACGTCACGAACGATACGCCGTGCCATCACGCGTGCTGGGTGAGATGCGTCACGTTGCGGGTTCTTCGCCGCCGGTGACGGTCGCGAATGGCGACTAGGTGGCGGTATGCGCCACTAAGTCGCCAATCCTGGCACCCCGTTTAGGAGGGTCCGCTACCCTGCCGCGTCCGACCGAGTGCCTGCGCAGAAGGCCAGACCAGAAGGGGAGCTTGACTTTGACCCGCATCCGAGCCCGCGTCGCGATCATCGCGATCATCGCCGTCCTTCCAGCCGCGGTGGCGGCCTGCGGAGGCGGGGGAGGAGGCGGTGGCAGCGAGGACCCGAACCAGGTCCTCGACCAGACCTTCAACAACCCCACGAAGGTCACCAGCGGCAACCTCGACATCAGCCTCGACGGCACCGCCGAGGGCACTCAGTCGGGAAGCCTGACGGCGACGATCGACGGCCCGTTCCAGGGCGACGCGAGCAACCCGACTACGTTTCCCCAGCTCGACCTGACCGCCAAGGTCAGCGCCTCCGGGGCGGGTCAGAGCTTCAGCTTCGACGGCGGGCTGATCGCCACCAAGGACAACGCCTACGTCGACTACCAGGGGCAGGCGTACGAGGTGGGCTCGTCCGTCTTCCAGCAGTTCAAGACGGCCTACGAGCAGTCGGCCAGGAAGGCCAAGTCCGGGCAGGGCAACCAGAGCGCCTCCTCGATCTTCGAGCAGTTCGGGATCGACCCCAAGACCTGGCTGACCAACGTCTCCAACGAGGGCGACGAGAGCGTGGACGGGCAGGACACGATCCACATCCACGGCGACGCCAACATCGACCAGATCGTCTCCGACCTCCAAAAGATCGCCCAGCAGACGCCGGGCGGCACCGCGCAGGCGCTCACCCCCGCCCAGCTCGATCAGGTGAAGAGCGCGATCAAGGACGCCAGCGTCGACGTCTACTCCGGCACGGACGACCACCTGCTGCGCAAGCTGTCCCTGTCGCTGTCGATCGCGCCACCGCGCCGGCTCGGGTGTGAGCAGCGTCAAGGTCGACTTCTCGGTCACGATCAGCGACGTCAACCAGGCGCAGACGATCACGGCGCCGTCGGGCGCCAAGCCGATCTCCGGCCTGCTCAGCCAGCTCGGGGTCAGCGGCCTCGGGCCGCTCGGGTCGCTTGGCGGTGGGGCCAGCGACAGCGGCGGCAGCGGCGGCGGCGTGGGCGGCGGCGGTGGCCCGAGCCAGGCCTACCTGAAGTGCGTCCAGCAGGCGTCGCCGTCGCAGATCGGCAAGTGCGCGTCGAAGCTCTAGTGGGGCCTGCTGAGCGGCTACGCCGACACGGGCTCGACGTCGAAGTTCCGCTCGTAGAGCTCGGCGACGCGGGCCAGCTCGTCCTCGGCCAGGTCGGGAACGTCGGCGGCGCCGGCGTACTCCCGCAGCTCCGCCTGATTGGTGATCGTCGGGATCACGACGGTCATCTGGGGCTGCGCGAGGATGAAGCGAAGCGCGGCCTGCGCCATGGTGCGGCCGGCCTCGGGCCCGCACAGGAACCGAATCCGGTCGATCTTCTGGAGGCCCTCCACCAGCCATTCCCGCGGACGGTGGCGGCGGTGGTCGCCGGGCCCGAAGGTCGTCTCGGGCGTCAGCGTGTCGTCGAGCAGCCCCGATGAGGTCGGCACCCGGGCCATCACGCCCACCCCATGCTCGGCGGCCGCTGCCATGAAGTCGCGGCCCGGGTCCTGCTCGAGCAGGTTGTAGACGGTCTGGACCGAGGCGACGTCGCGGGTCCGAATCGCCGCCAGCCCCTCCTCGCGCCAGCCGATCGCCGGCCCCAGGGCGACCCCGTAGTGGCCGATCTTGCCCTCGGCGCGGAGCTCGTCCAGGGTCGCGAAGCACTCGTCGGAGTCGATCGCCTCCATGCGCGGGTTGTGGAGCTGGTAGAGGTCGACGTGGTCGGTGCGCAGGCGGCGGAGGCTCGCCTCCAGGGCGGCGCGGATGAAGGGACCGTCCCAGCGCTGCGGCCGCTCGCCCTCGGAGTGCTGCTGGCGGCCCTCGCTCGAGCACGTAGCCGAACTTGGTCGAGAGCCGGATCCCGTCGCGGTGCGGGGCGAGCACGCGACCCACGAGCTCCTCGTTGGCCCCCTGGCCGTAGGCGTCGCCGGTCTCGAAGAAGGTGATTCCCAGCTCGAGCGCCTCGCCCAGCAGGCGCTCGCCGGACGACTCGCTGACGTCCCCCCACCAGGTCGAGCCGAGGGCCCAGGTGCCGAAGCCGATCTCCGACACCTCGAGGTCCGTGTCGCCGAAGTGGCGCGTCCTCACGCGGGCGGAGTCTAGATCACGGCGGCCAATAGGCTGCCCGGATGCCTGCCCCCGAGCCTGGTTCTCCGAGCTCCGCGCACCCCATCCTTCAACGCCGGCTTCTTCCTCGGTGCAGGGCTGGCCATACCTCCTGGTGCCGTTCATCCCGCTGGCGGTCGCGCTCGACCTGGGCGGCGCGAGCGACACGCGTCGTGTTCGTCACCTCGGCGCTCGGCATCATCCCCACGGCAGCGCTCATGGGCCGCGCCACCGAGGAGCTGGCCTCGCGCTCCGGTCCGGCGGATCGGCGGTCTCCTGAACGTCACCTTCGGCAACGCGCCGGAGCTGATCATCGCCCTGTTCGCGCTCGGCCGAGGGCCTCCACGAGCTGGTCAAGGCGACCCTGATCGGGTCGATCATCGGCAACATCCTGCTCGTGCTCGGCGCGTCGATGCTGGTGGGTGGTCTGGGACGCGACGCCAGCGCTTCAGCCGCGACGAGCGCGAACGTCCAGAGCCGATGCTGGTCTTGGCCGCGCGCGGCGTTCGCGGTGCCCGCGGTCTTCCAGCTGGCGAGGGGCGATGGGCTGCCGAGCGGTCGGCCCCGAGCGCGTCGACTTCGGCTCGACGGTGGAGGTCCTCTCCGGACTGATCGCGGCCGTCTCTGATCGTCATCTACGTCTGTCGGGCTGCTTGCTCTCGTTGAGGACCACCCGGGCTCTCCGACCCCGCCTACGAGCGAGGAAGGGCTCTGGGGCTGGTCGGTGCGCGCCTCGGTGGCGATGCTGGCCGTCGCGGGCGGCTTGGTCGGAGTGATGTCCGAGGTGCTCGTCGGATCGATCACACGCCGCCTCGGAGTCGCTGGGGCTGTCGGAGTTCTTCATCGGCGCGATCGTGGTCGCGATCGTCGGCAACGCCGCCGAGCACTGGGTGGCCGTGCTGGTCGCTCACAAGGACAAGATGGACCTGTCCGTCAACATCGCGATCGGCTCGGCGGCGCAGGTGGCGCTGTTCGTGGCCCCGGTCCTCGTCCTCGCCGGCTTCTTCATCGGCCCGGCACCGCTGCCGCTGGTCTTCAACGCGTTCGAGCTCGGGGCGGTGTTCCTCGCTGTCCTGATCGCCTACTACGTGGCCCACGACGGCGAGTCGACCTGGCGCGAGGGCGTCCTGCTCCTGGCCGTCTACGTGATCCTCGCGTTCGTCTTCGCTGCTTCGTCTGAGGACGAGAGGTCATTGACCCCGCTATAGGGGGACAAACCGACACCTCGACCGGCCGGCAGGTTCCCGGGGCCTGGCCGGCTCCGGGCCGTCAGTCCTCGGGCCAGAAGTTGTCGGCCTGCTCGGTCGTGGCGTTGGGGTCGCGGGTTGAGAGGAGGAGGAGCTCGGCGTCGGTGTCCGTGTCGTTGTGGACCGAGTAGGGCTCGTCGCCGGTCATCCTGACCGCGGTCTTGCGGGCCGACCTCGAAGACCTCGTCGTCGACCTTGAACGTGACCGTGCCCTCGATCACGAAGTAGATCTCCTCCTGGCCCGGGTGGCGGTGGCCGTAGCTGCCCCTGCCGCCGGTGTTCGGCGGCATCGACCGCCAGCGAGAACGAGACCTGCTCGCAGCCGGCGGCGTCCGTGTACCAGCGCATCTCGCCGAAGCCGGGGTACTCGGCCATCCAGTCGATGGCGTCCTCACGCTTGGCGACGGTATAGGAGGCCATCAGTCCTCGCGCCCGGGATCCTGGGCCTCGCCCTCCTCTTCCTCGTCGTCGGTCCCGTCGCCCTGCTCGAGCGCGGTCGCGGAGACCGCGCCCGCGGTGCCGCCGTGGTAGTGGGTCTGGAACTCCTCGAGCGTCTCGTCGAGGCCGTCCTCGTCGACGGGGAGCTCGTCGGAGATCCGCACCCAGTCGGATCCCTCGTACGCCTCCATGTTGAAGATCTCCTGGTCGATCGAGGTCGAGTCGTCGACGATCACCACGATCTCGGTCTGGGGGTTGAAGTAGGTGCCGGGGCGAACCAGCATCTCGTCGACGTCGACCGTGCGGCTATCGATGTCCGAAGTCATGACGCGATCCTATTACTGCCCGAGGTTCTCCAGCTCCCGAAGCTGGCGCTCGACCTCCTCGTCGACGTCGAGCGGCTCCTTTCCCTGCCGGACCCGGCGCTCGTTGCGGGCCACGACGAGCTGCCGCACTTCCTCGACCAGCCCGCGGTCGACCCCCGCGCCGCCTGCCTGCGCGCTCGGCGAGCAGCCTGCCGAGCTCGGCTTCGACGTCGAGCGGCGCGTCGCCGCGGGCCCGCTGCCGGTAGGCCTTCGCCTCCAGCATCTGGCGGATCTCGGCCTCGCGGGCCTGCCCCGAGCTCGCACCGGAGCTGTCGGTGACTCGCTGCGGCAGGTCGCTGTCGAACTCGACCGCGAACTGGCCCTTGCCGATCTGGTTGAACGCGTTCCCCGCGCCGAGCACGAAGGTGGCCAGCGAGATCGGGATCGCCACCAGGACGACGATCAGGATCACCTCGCCGGTGCTGAGGCTGATCGCGACAGGGAGCACCCACCTAGGGTAAGAGCGGCGGGCCGGGACTGCAAGAAAGGCGCGGAACGCACCGGCAGGGGCCGGCCAGATTCCGGTATCCTTTCGTTCAGCCGGCTGGTTGACTGACCAGTCAATCGGCCCGCGGCGGCTGGTTCCCGAACGCAAAGGAGCGCCCAGAGCCTTGGTTGACTTCACGCTGACCGACGAGCAGAAGGACCTGCGAGAGCTGGCCCACGACTTCGCCGAGAAGGAGATCCGCCCCGTCGCCTGGGACTACGACCGCGACAGCACCTGGCCCCAGGAGATCATCGACAAGGCCTTCGAGGTCGGCCTGATGAACGTCCACATCCCGGAGGCCTACGGTGGCCCCGGCCTCGACTATCTCTCAGGCTGCCTGATCGAGGAGGAGCTCGGCTGGGGCTGCTCCGGCATCGGCACCACGCCTGATGGCCAACGGCCTCGCCTCGGCGCCGCTCTTGATCGGCGCCTCCGAGGAGACCAAGAAGAAGTACCTCGGGATGCTGACCGAGGGGCCGAAGCTCGCCTCGTTCTGCCTCACCGAGCCCGACGCCGGCTCGGACGTCAGCGGGATGAAGACCCGGGCCGTCAAGAAGGGCGACAAGTACGTGATCTCGGGCTCCAAGTGCTTCATCACCAACGGCGGCTACGCCGACTGGTACACGGTCTACGCGAAGACCGATCCCGAGGCCGGACATCGCGGGATCACCGCGTTCGTGATCGACCGCGACTCCGATGGGGTCACCGTCGACAAGAAGGAGGACAAGCTCGGTCAGCGCGCCTCGAACACGGCGACGATCTCCTTCGACGAGGTCGAGGTGCCGGCCGAGAACATGCTCGGCGAGGAGAACCACGGGTTCAAGCTCGCGATGACGACCCTCGACCGCACCCGCCCGGCCGTCTCCTCGCTGGCGGTGGGGATCGCCCGGGCCGCGTTCGAGTTCGCCGCCGAGTACTCGAAGGAGCGGGTCCAGTTCGGCGTCCCGATCGCCATGCACCAGGCGGTCGCGTTCATGATCGCCGACATGGCGACCAAGATCGAGGCCTCCCGCCTGCTGGTCTGGGAGTCGGCCGTGCTGCTCGACCAGGGCAAGCGCAACACGCTGGTCTCCTCGCACGCGAAGCGGTTCGCGGCCGACACCGCGATGGAGGTCACCGTCGACGCGGTCCAGGTCTACGGCGGCTACGGGTTCATCAAGGAGTACCCGGTCGAGAAGCTGATGCGCGACGCGAAGATCATGCAGCTGTACGAGGGCACCTCGCAGATCCAGCGCCTGGTGATCGCTCGCGAGATCCTGATGCCGCGGCCGGTCGCGGACCCGCAGCCCGAGACGACGAAGGAAGAGGTCGAGGCGGGCGAGCGGGCCGCCGAGGAGGCCCCGCCGCCGCGTAAGGTCAGGCGCGGCGGTTGGGGCTGACCGCGATCATCAGCCCGATCGCCGTCACCACGATGACGCCGAGCACCAGAGCCTGCGGCCACCCGTCGATTCCCCAGGCCACGGCGTAGACGAGTACGGCGAGGATCACGAGGGCGAGGGCCGTGAAGACGATCACCGGGCGGCGGTTGCCCACCCGCAGCGTCCTGTCCGGCGCGCCCAGCTCCGCTCGCTCGTACTGGGCCCGGTCGCTGCTGGTCATGTTCGCCATCTCGTGTCCTCCTGTCGGCTTCATGACAGGCTACATGCGGGGGGACCCGGGCAGGGTGCACGTCATCACACGGCGAGCGGCAGTGAGCCTTGGCGCAGGCTGCCGCCGCGAGGCGGCGGGTCCGCCGCCTATAGTCGCCTCGCATGGCCCGCGAGGGCGAGACAGGGAGCTGAGTCGGACGCGCGCAGGCTCGCGCGAGGCGGCGCGGGCCGCGCGGTCGCGCGCCGCGCCCGATCGAGCCCGGGGCGCCGGGCCGCCGCCGCGCCGGCGCGATGGACGTGTTCGGTGGCGAGATCCGCCGCCGCGACGTCTTTCCGCTGCTCGTCCTGCACCTGATCTCGAGGGAGCCCGCCTACGGCAACCGGCTGATCGAGGAGATCGAGGCGATCACCGACGGGGTCATCTCGGTCAACCCGAACACGATCTACCCGCTGTTGCGCGATCTGGAGGCGCGCGGCCTGATCGACGGACAGTGGGAGCATCCGGACCGGCGAACGCGCCGCTTCTACTCGATCACGTCGGCCGGGCGCAAGGAGTACCGGCGGCTGGTCGCCGAGCTCGAGCCGTTCCTCGACTCGGTGATCGAGTCCGTGACGCTGATCAAGCGCGAGATCTACGGGGGCGCCCCTCGCCGGGGCGGGCGACGGTGAGCAAGGTCTCGGAGTCAGTCGTCGTCGACGCCTCGCTCGCCGAGGTCTGGGACTACTACTTCGACCCGCGGGGATGGCCTGCGTGGGTCGACGGCTTCGGGCGCATCGAGGCGTCCGACGGCTATCCGGAGGCAGGCGGCTCGCTGCGCTGGCGCTCGATCCCGGCCGGGCGGGGCGAGGTCACCGAGCACGTGCTCGAGCACGAGCCGCGCCGCCTTCACCGGGTCGCCTTCCGCGACCCGGAGAGCGCCGGCGAGCTGCGGACCAGGTTCGAGATCGCGGGTCAGGGGACGGCGGTCACCCAGGAGCTCGAGTACCGGCTGCGACGGCGCGGCCCGTTCGCGTGGCTCACCGACCGCCTGTTCATCCGCTCCCAGGTGCGCGGGTCGATCGCGCGCACACTCGCCCGCCTCAAGCTCGAGGTCGAGGAGCTGCCCGGCCGCTAGTACGTCAGCCGGCGGACCTCGGTCCCTATAGGCTTCGCGGCCTCATGTTCGTATTCAAGGCCGCGGTGCTCGGCGCCGGGACGATGGGAGGCGAGATCGCTCAGGTGATCGCCTCGGCCGACGTCCCGGTGGTGATCAAGGACGTCAAGCAGGAGCTCGTCGACGCCGGGCTGGAGAAGGCGCGCGAGGTGACCCAGGGCCAGCTCGCCAGCCTGGTCGGCAAGGAGAAGATCACCTCCGAGCAGGCGGACGCCCGCTCGAGGAGATCCTCGGGCTGATCGCCGGCACCACCGAGTACGAGGGCTTCGGCGAGGTCGACTTCGTCGTCGAGGCGGTGCCCGAGAGGATGGAGATCAAGCAGGCGGTGTTCGCCGAGCTCGACGAGGTGACGCCCGGCCACGCGATCCTCGCCTCCAACACCTCGGCGCTGTCGATCTCGGAGATCGGCTCGGCGACCACGCGGCCCGACAAGGTGGTCGGCTTCCACTTCTTCTATCCCGCCTCGGTGATGCGGCTGATCGAGGTCGTCGAGGGCGAGGACACCTCCGAGGAGACGGCGCAGGCGGCGGCCAACTTCGCGATGCAGATCCGCAAGAACCCGATTCGCTGCGGCGAGGAGCCCGGCTTCGTGGTCAACCGGGTGCTGAACTCGGCGGCCTCGGAGATCTGGCGCTACCAGGACGAGAGCGGCGCGCTCGCCCGAGGAGATCGACAAGGAGATCGCCGAGGCGAAGGTGACGCCGATGGGCCCGTTCTACCTCTCCGACCTGCTCGGGCTGGACACGGTGCTGCACGTCGCCGAGCACCTGCGGGCGAGCTACGGCGACCGCTTCTACGTCCACCCGCTGATGAAGGAGCTGGTGGAGGCCGGAAAGCTCGGCCAGAAGACCGGCGAGGGCTACTACACGCACGGAGGCTGAGATGGAGGCGGCGACCGCACGAGATGACGGTGGTCGAGCGCTTCCAGCTGAAGGCGTTCGCGGAGGCCGTGCTGGTGGTCGACGAGGGGGTCGCGGCGACCAAGGACGTCGAGCTCGGGATGATGATGGGCGCCGGGATCCTGCCCGGGCCGCTCGCCCGCGCCGACGAGGCGGGGCTCGACGCGATGCTCGAGCGCCTCGAGCTGGCCGAGCGCGAGTGGGGCGACGGCTTCGCGCCGCCGCTGCTCCTGAGGCGGCTCGTCAACCAGGGCCGGCTCGGCAGGAAGACCGGCCAGGGCTTCTTCTTCTATCCGCGGCCCGACGAGGGCGCCGAGCAGAAGGAGACGGTGCTGCTCGAGACCCGCGGACGAGCTGGCGATCCTGTGGCTCAACCGGCCGCCGACCAACCCGATCTCTCCGCAGGTGATCCGCGACCTGACGGCGCTCTGGGACGAGATCGAGTCGCGCGACGAGATCCGCGCGGCGGTCGTCGCGTCGTCGAACTTCGCCGTCTTCTGCGCCGGCGCCGACATCAAGGAGTTCACGAAGATGACCGATCCGGCGGCCGGCAAGGAGCTGCTCGACGGCGGCCACGGCGTGCTGCGGCGAATGGAGCAGTCGAGCAAGGTGACGATCGCGGCGGTCAACTCGCTGGCGCTCGGCGGCGGCTGCGAGCTGGCGATGGCCTGCGACTTCCGGATCGCGGCCGAATCGGCGAGCTTCGGCCAGCCCGAGATCAACCTCGGGATCATCCCCGGCTTCGGCGGCACCCAGCGGCTGGCGCGCCTGGTGGGCGAGGCGAAGGCGCTCGAGATGAACCTGCTCGGCGAGCCGATCTCGGCGCGCGCAGGCCTACGAGCTGGGCCTCGCCAACGAGGTCGTCCCCGACCACGAGCTGTTCGACACCGCGCTCGCCTGGGCGCGCAAGCTGGCCGGCCAGGCGCCGGTGGCCGTCGAGCAGATCAAGAAGGTCTCGGCGAAGGGCGATCTGGACGAGGGGATCGAGGCCGAGAAGGGCGGCTTCGCCACCGCCTTCTCCTCCGAGGACGCGCGCGAGGGGATCTCGGCCTTCCTCGGCAAGCGCAAGCCGAGGTGGTCCGGGAAGTAGCGGCGCGCCGCGCGGCGGGCACCGGCGTCCAGCTGCCGAGCGAAGCGTCGCACCCGCTGGCGTCGACTCGGTGCCCGCACGATCCGGTTGCCGTCGTCGACCCGGTACACCTGGCGCCCCGCGTCACGACCCCCCGGTCCTCACCCAGCCTCGACTCACGATGCCAGCTGACGAGCAGCAAGCCTCCTCGCGCGCGGCCGCGGAGCAGCTCGCGGGGCTCATTCGCGAGAGCGAATGCACGGTGGCCCTGACCGGGGCCGGGATCTCGGTGCCGTCGGGGATCCCCGACTTCCGCACGCCGGGGAAGGGCCTGTGGGAGAAGGTGGACCCGATGTCGGTCGCGACGATCGACGCCTTCCACCGCGACACGAAGGGCTTCTGGGACTTCTACCGGCCCCGTTTCCACATCGCTCACCGACAAGCAGCCGAACCCGGCCCACGAGGCCCTGGCCGAGCTCGAGCGACGCGGGCTGCTGGAGGCGGTGATCACCCAGAACATCGATCGCCTGCATCGCAAGGCGGGTTCGGAGCGGGTGATCGAGGTGCACGGCTCGATCGCCACCGCGAGCTGCACGAGCTGCGCGGCCAGCTATCCGCTGGAGCAGGTCGAGTCGCTGTTCGACCCCGACGGGGTCGCGACCTGCTGCCGGCTGCGCGGGCAAGGTGAAGCCGGACGTGGTCCTGTTCGGCGAGCTCCTGCCGCGCGGCGCGATCGCGGAGGCGGAGCGCCTGTGCGCCGGCGCCGAGCTGCTGCTCTGCGTCGGCTCCTCGCTCGAGGTCTACCCGGTCGCCGGCCTGCCGGAGCTCACCCTCGACCAGCGGGGGGCGGCTGGCGATCGTGACCAAGAGCTCGACCCCGTACGACTCCGCGGCCGCCGTGCGCCTCGACGGCGACGTGGCCGAGGACCTGAGCTCGGTGCTGGCGGCCCTGGGGTAGCCCGCCGTCACCCTCGCTCCGCCAGGATCTGGCGGCGGCGCAGGACGCGCTCGCAGATGCCGAGCGTCTCGGCGACCTCGTCGCCGCGCTCGGCGGACAGCTCGCCCGCAAGCGCCTCGTCGGCCGCCTCGGCGGTGCTCTCCCGGCGCTCCCGGAGGGCGGCGAGGTCCTCGCGCCTGGTCAGCCCTCGGCGCCTTCCCCGGGAGCTCGGCGAGCAGCGCGTCGAGGCCGGCCCGGAGCTGAAGCGCCGCCTCCCGGGGACGGCCCTGGTCGAGGTCGGCCCGGGCTCGCAGGAGCAGCGTCTCGCAGACGTCGATCGGCTCACGACCGGCGAGCACGGCCGCCAGGCGCTCCTGCGGGCGAAGCGCCTCGGCGCGGCGCCGCCGGCGCTCCGGATAGGGGACCTCGACGGCCTCCTCCCAGCGCCCCTCCGCGAGCCCGTCGCCGGTGCCGTAGCCGACCCTGGCGACCAGCGTCGCCTCGCGCCCGATCTCGTGGCCGTAGGGATCGCGAGTGGCGACCCGGTGGCGCGCGCAGCACCGCGTTGACGGCCCGGAGCGCCCGCCGCGACGGCGGCCTCGGCCGCCTCGGCGTCGCCGGCGGCGCGCTGGAGCTCCCGCGCGGCGGCCTCTCGGCTCCGAGGGCTCGGCGGGGATCACGGTGAGGCGGGTCACCGGCACCTCGGGGGGATCTCCGCCGGGCTCGACGCGGCGCGGGCGGCGGCGTCGCGGCCGGCGGGCCGGCGCCGCGCCCCCGAGGGTCTGCACCACCACCACGGTCTCCGCCCGCTCGTCCTGGTCGCCGCGCAGCAGGTAGCGCCCGTCGTCGAGCCCGAGTCGGCCGGGCACGTCCAGCTGGACGCAGGCGAAGCGATCGGTGCGCTCACCGCCCCGACCCTACCGGGGCGCCGGCCAGCGCTAGTCGCCGCGAGTGGGCGCGCGCTCGACCGGTTGGACTTCTGCTTGCCCTTGCCCGTCGGGATCGAGTAGCGCGACGGCGACGTCGGGACCGTCGGGTTGTCGATCTGGGCGATCCGCCCGATCAGCCGCTTCCACTGGTCCGGCTTCAGGAGCTCGGAGAACTGCTTGCTGGCCTGCGGCGACTGCCCCTTCGGGTAGTAGCCGACGTGGATGTGGTCGTCGTGGTCGGCCATCGCGAACGACGGACCGCCGAGGTTCATGAGCGAGATGATCTGGTGCGGCTGCATCGGGCCCTGGAGGCGCAGCAGGGTCTTGATCACCGCTTCGGTGATCGTGCCCCTGCCCTGGTTGCCGAGGATCGGGATTCCGTTCACCTCCGCGATGTCCATCGCGTCGCCGGTCGAGTGCTCGCAGACGTTGCCGGAGGTGGTGAGGAAGCTGTGACCGCACTTGAGCGAGGTGATGGTCAGCCGGAAGCCGTTGTCCGGCGAGGTACTCCATCGCCGCGAGGATCCGCTGGTCGATCTGGCCGGTGCGGATGTCGTTGCGACCGCACTCGTAGATCGACAGGCGCGGGTCGGCGAGCACCCGGCGCTCCAGCTGGGTCTTCGGCATCAGCAGGTCCTGCGTCACGTTCGCCGCCGCGTGAACGAGAACGGGTTCTTGCCGGCGGCGCGGTAGATCGCCGTCGCCTCGAGCAGCTTCCAGCCGTCGAGGATCGGCTTCGGATCGATCTTCGGGGCGCCCCGTCCCGGCGGGCCGGATGGAGAAGTTCAGGTGCGGCGCGAGCTTGTCCGGTCTTCCCGAGCCGGCCGAGCACGGTGCCGGCGACGACCTGCGAGCCCTTGCGCAGCGACCGCAGCTCCATCGAGCTGCGGTTGAAGTGGAGCACGCCGCCGAAGTAGGACTTGAAGGTCGAGTAGCCGGGGAACTTCTTCGACAGCAGATGGTCGAGCTGGCCCGTGATGCCGGCGCGGTCGACGTTGTGGGGGCGCTCCGGCAGGGCGTAGAGCCGCTGCCGCAGGTCCTCGGTGTTCGCCGGCGCCTGGCGGTGCTGGACGTGGCGTTCACGGACGCGGTCTTCGCCGGTTTGGCGTCCTTCTTGGCGGCATCGCTGGACGCGCTGCCACCCGACTTGACTCCCAGCGGCTTGCCGCGCGTGGCGGGCTTGGTCGGCGCCTCGTCCTTCTTCGGGGTGACGAGCTTGAAGTCGGCGGCCGACAGCTTGTGCTGCTTCGGCACCGGGTAGACCTTCGAGAGGTGGCCGAGCTGCGCGTAGGTGAAGCGGTTGCCGTAGGTGTCCTGGAGCACGACGTAGGTGCCGAGCTTCGCGTTGTGACCGATCCGCTTGATGGTGCCGTCGTTGACGGCGACCACCGGCGCGCCGTCGTGGGAGTAGATGTTGATCCCTCGACGTGTAGGTGAGCTGGAGACGACGTCGGCGACGTTGCCCGACGCCCCCTTGCTCGGCTTGGCGCGCTTCGCCGCGTCGCGCTCGGAGATGTCGTCGGCGTAGCGGGCGTTGGCGGCAACCGGGAAGCGGTCGCCCTGGGTGAGGCCGGTGAGCGAGCCGACCAGGTCCTCGGGGAGCTTGCCGTACTGGCTGGCGTAGAGCAGCACCTCGTCCACGTACCAGTCGGCGTGGTTGTAGGCGAAGATCGCCGGTCCGCAGGTCGCTGTCGCCGCCGGCCGCCTTCAGGTAGCGCGCGGCGGCGCAGATCGCGTCGACCGGGTTGTAGGGATCCTTGCGGCCGTCGCCGTTGGCGTCCACCCCGTACATCTTCCAGGTCGAGGGGATGAACTGCATCCAGCCGACCGCACCCGCGGTCGAGACGTTGAGGTTGGTGCCGAAGGCGGTCTCGATCCGGTTGATCCCCGCCAGCACCTCCCAGGGGATCCCGTACTGGGTGCCGCAGGCCTGGTAGATGGGGAGCAGGAAGGGCGGGATCGAGAACTGGTCGATCAGGAAGCTCGGAACGCCGAGCGGCGCGGGGCCGAAGTCGGCGACGGTGAGAGTCGGGTTGGCCCTCGTCGGGACGCCGTTGGGCTTGCGGGTCTGCTGGTGTGCGACCTGCGTGTCCTGCTGACCGGAGCCGGCCGACGTGCCGCCGCTGCCGTTGGCACCGCCGCCGGGGACTCCGTGGCCACCCGATCCGCCGCCGGCCGGCCCGGCTCCGCCGCCGCCGCCGGTGTAGCCGCCAGATCCGCCGCCGTTGCCGCTGCCGCCGTGCCGCCCCCGTTGCCGGTGCCGTTGCCGCCACCGCCGTTGCCGCCGTCGCCGGACCGGGGTCGGGGGGTGGTGGGGGAGGCGGCGCCGTGTCCGACTCGTCGGTGTCCGTCGACGCGGAGCAGCCGGGATCGGCGAGGTCGGTGAGGCCGTCGCCGTCGTCGTCCTTCAGGTTCGAGCAGGCGGGGTAGGAGCTGACGGGAGGCTGGTTCTGCCCGCCGGGGGGAGGGCCGCTGGTGGTCGTCGTAGTCTGGTCGGACTGGGCGTTGACGACCCCAGCAGTGACCGCGGTCCCAAGGACCGCGAGCGCAACCGCGAGGAGAAGCTTTCGTCGCATCCTGTCAGTCTCGGCTCTGCCCGTCAGCCCGAGGGTTTCCCCCGGCCAGGTTCCGCAAATATGGGTGCGCCAAACACTGCCTGCTCAAGGCCGTGACTACGCTACTTGTTCGATAGGCGGTTTGCAACGTGTAACCAACCTCACAACCGTATCCCAGATGGTGTACCCCGCCAAGCCGAGGCTCAGCTCGCTCAGGCTATTGAATCGGCACTCGAGCCGGTTCGCTTGAAGCGTTACGCTGCGCCAGAAATGGCGTCGTCAAGGGTCAGATGAAGGAGGTTCTTCCTTGAGCGAGGAAGCGGAGAGCGGTGGCCTGCGTGCGCGAGGCGAGGAGGCGCTCGGCGATCTCGCCCAGGCGCTGCTCGAGAATCCGCTCTTCAACCAGGCGCTGACCGCGGCCCTCGGCGCCGGCGAGCGCGCCGCCCACGCGCAGCGAACGGCGATGGGAGCGCTCAACATCCCGGCCGCATCCGAGATCGAGCGACTGGAGCAGCGGCTTCGCTCGCTGTCCAACCGGCTCGAGTCGGTCGAGGATCGCCTCGACGACGCCAGGGACGAGGTGGCGGCTCTCAGGCGACGCCTGTCGGCGCACGAGCCGGCCTCGGGCCAGGGCGGCGAGCAGCGTCTCGCTCCCGGGGCGCGGCGAGACGCAGTAGTGGCTGATCAGGAGTCGGGGAGATCGGGCGACAGCGGCGTCCCGGAGGCGCTGCGCGCGGCGATCGAGCGCACCCTCTCGGTGGCCGGCAGGCCGGCCCGCGCGGGATCGGCCGCGCTGCGCCCCGAGCGCGCCACCCAGTTACTCGACGAGGTCGCGCGGCGTGGCCTCGAGGCCCGCGACGAGCTCGCCAGACGCGGCCAGGGCGCGCGCCAGGAGCTGGCTCGCCGCGGCTCCGAAGCGGGCGCCGAGCTCGCGCGTCGGGGGCAGGGGGCCCGCGACGAGCTGGCCGACCGGCTCGAAACGCTGGAGCGGCGACTCGCCGTTCTCGAGGACGCGCTTCGCACCGGCCAAAGCCTAAGCCTAAAGCTGAGGATTAGAGTGGCGTCCGGCCGCCGCGTGGTGATCACCGGCGTCGCCAGCCACTGGGGCGCCGAGCTGGCGCGCAGACTCGAGCGCGACCCGTCGATCGAGTACCTGGCGGGAATCGACACCGTGCCGCCGCCCGTCGAGCTCGAGCGGACCGACTTGATCGAGGCGGACATCCGCGGCCCGCTGCTTTCCCGGCTGCTTCCCGGGACCGGGGCCGACACCGTGGTCCACTGCGGGATCCTCTGGTACCCGGAGCCGGACAAGCCGGCTCGGATCCTCCACGACGTCAACGTGATCGGGACGCTCCAGCTGCTGGCGGCCTGCGAGCGCACCGAGACCCTGGAGCGGGTGGTGGTGCGGGGCTCGGCGGCGATCTACGGGTGCGAGGGACCAGCCCCCGGCTTCTTCACCGAGCAGATGGCCCGCAAGCTGCCGCTTCGCACTCGCTTCCAGCGCGACATCTCCGAGCTCGAGGGGTACTTCGAGAACTTCGCCCGCCGCCACCCGCGGCTCGTCTGCTGCATGCTTCGCTACCAGCCGGAGATCGGTCCCGACCTCGACATGCCGCTGGTCCGCTACCTGAGCCTCCCGGTGGTGCCCGACCCAGCTCGGGTTCGATCCGCGCCTGCAGCTCCTGCATGCCGACGACGCCACCGGCGCGCTCGAGGCGGCGACCGCGCAACCCGGTGCGCGGGGCGGTCAACGTCGCCCCCTCGGGCTCGATCTCGCTGAGCCACATCCTGCGCCTCGCGCGGCGCCCGTCGTTGCCGATCCCGCATCCGCTGTTCGGCCCGGCGCTGGAGCGGCTCGGCGAGCGCGCTCGGCGCGGGGCCGGTCTACGGTGACGGCGTGCGGCTGCTTCGGTTCGGGCGGGGAGTCGACAACCGGCGCCTGCGAGCCGAGATCGGCTACGAGCCCAGGTTCGACGCCGTCGACGCCGTCCGCGACTTTGCCGCCAAGACCCGCGGCCGCCACATCGGGCCCTCGCTTCACCCCGGCGATCTGGGCCGGCAGGCTCGTGGGGGCCGGAAGGTGAGCGCGGAGGCCGCAGACCGAAGCGTCGCGGGTGCCCAGCGCCGAGGCCCTCGCGGACTTCCTTCGCCGAATGCGGCTCGGGATCGAGGATGGCCTCGATCCCCGGAACGCGGCTCAGCGGGCGGCGGTCGAGCTGCCGGGGACCCTGCGCGACGCGGTCGAGCGTCTGTCGCAGCGGCTGCGCGGCGACTACTACGAGGACGAGTGGGGGTTCGACGAGCAGTTCGCCGAGGCGGTCTATCCGCTGTTCGAGTTCCTCTATGACACCTGGTGGCGGGTGGAGGCCGACGGCGTGCGCCACGTGCCCTCGCACGGAAGGGCGCTGCTCGTCTCCAACCACGCGGGCTCGCTGTTCCCCTTCGACGCCTCGATGATCCTCGGGGCGATCATGAAGGAGCACCCGCTGCCGCGCTGGGCGCGCTTCCTGGTCCTCGACTGGGCATTCGTGTTGCCGTTCATCTCCACCTTCATGCGCCGGGTGGGCGGCGTCCCGGCGAGCCCCCACAACGCCGCGCGCCTGTTGGAGCAGGACGAGCTGGTGATGGCCTTTCCGGAGGGAGCCAAGGGAACCGGCAAGCCGTTCTCGGAGCGCTACCGGCTGCAGCGCTTCGGGCGGGGCGGGTTCGTCGAGGTCGCCTTGCGAACCGGGGCGCCGATCGTTCCGGTGGCGGTGGTGGGCGCCGAGGAGATCTACCCGAAGCTCGCCGACGCGAAGCCGCTGGCGCGGGCGCTCGGCGCGCCCTTCGTGCCGATCACGCCGACCTTTCCGTGGCTCGGGCCGCTGGGCTTGATCCCGCTGCCATCTCGCTGGCGGATCGAGTTCTGCGAGCCGGTCGACCTCTCCCAGCACGGACCCGACGCCGCCCACGATCAGCGCCTTTTGTTCGACATCTCCGAGCAGGTGAGGGAGACGATCCAGGAGGCGCTGTACGAGAACCTGGTCAAGCGCGGCTCGACGTTCGCGTAGGAAGGGCGGCCGGCCGAGGTGGCCGACCGCGCCACGGTCCCATCCGGATTGTCGCGACATGTCGCAACTGCAGGAGTGGCGGCAGCGATCCGTCTCCGGATGTCAGGACAAGTCCGGTCGCGGCGGGCGCCGGTCGGCCCACCCGGACCGCGCCAGCGCTTCCGGATGGGGTGCTCGCCGAGAATGTGGCAATAGACTCCAGCCCTGCATGGGGACGGTGGAGGCAACGCGCACCCGCAGCGGCTCCGCGACCGAGTTTCGGGAGCTCCTCGACGCGACGCTCTTGGAGCTGGACGTTGACCAGAAGGCCGGCCCGCTGCTGCGGGCCACCGGCATGCGGGTGCGCTTCGAGTTCCCCGACCTCGGGATGGTGCTGAACGTCGCCGCCAGCGAGGCCCCTGACCACCACCTCCGCTGGGAGTTCTCGGACGCGGTGGATTGGGAGCCGAAGCTGAACCTCAGCATGGACTCGCAGATCGCGAACGCCTACCTTCAGGGCAAGGAGAGCCTGGCGATCGCCATCGCGCGGGGACGGGTCCGGTACAAGGGCGACGCGCGATGCGCGCTTCTCTACGTACCCGCCCTGCGCCTCGTGGTCGCGCCATACCGGCGGCTCGTCAGCCGCGAACATCCGCACCTGCTCGTCTGAGCCCCCGCGCCCTGAGAGGTGATCGGCTCGGACGCTCGTGACTTTGAACGTCCTATGGACGTCGAAAGTCATCAGCGTGGGCACCACCCACCCCGAGGGCGTAGGGCCTCAGATCCCGGGCGGGCACGGTCCGCCGGCTTACGGGGGGCGGCAAATAGGATCGGGCCGTGGCAGAGGCACTGATCTCGCTGAACCGGGCCGCAAAGATCGCGGGAGTCGCCCCGTCCACCCTCCAGCGCTGGGCTGACACCGGGGTGATCCCGGTGAAGCGGGGCCGGTGGACGACCGCCGCCGCCGCCCAGGCACGCGTCGTGGCGCGAATGCGAGAGCGGGGTCACTCGCTCGGCGAGCTCCGTCGCGCTGTTCGCGAGGGTCGCCTCGCATTCGGCTACGTGGAGGACCTGCTGCCCGGAAGGGCGCGCGAGCTGACCCACGGGCAGGCGGCCGAGCACGCGGGCCTCGAGGAAGCGCTGATCGAGCGGATCATGGCCCTGCTGGGGACGCCGACGGCGATCGAGGGGACGCTCAACGAGCAGGACGAGGTCGCGATGGAGCGGATCGCCGACGTGCTGCGAGCCGGCTTCCCCCTGGTCGCGCTGCTGCAGCTGATCAGGGTGTACGCGCAATCGATCCGCAAGATCGCCGAAGCGGAGGTGCGCCTCTTCCACCTCTACGTCCACGAGCCGCTGATCCGCCAGGGTGTCGACGCGCTGCAGATGGCCGAGGAGATGGAGGGGCTGGCGCGCGAGCTCCTCCCGCTCACCTCGCCGCTGATGGAGTACATCCACCAGCGCTACCTCCGCTTCTACATCGAGCAGGACGTCGTTGGGCACATGGAGGCGGAGCTCGGCGGACAGCATCAGCTGGGGCGGGTCCAGATGACGTTCTGCTTCGTCGACCTGACCGGGTTCACTCGCTACACGGAGGAGGAGGGCGACGAGGAGGCCTTCGACCTCGTGGAGCGCTTCGTCGAGACCGTCGAGGCCACCCTGCCCTCCGAGGCAACGATCGTGAAGACGATCGGGGACGAGGTGATGATCGTCTCCCCCGATCCGCTGTCGCTCACGGAGTGGGCGGTGGGCTTCCTGAGGTTGTTCCAGGAACGCCCGCAGCCGCGGGTCGGCGTGCACTACGGGCGCGCCGTCTATCGCGACGGCGACTACTTCGGCACCGAGGTCAACCTGACCCATCGTGTGGTCGCCCGGGCCCTCGGCGGCGAGGTGATGCTCACCACCGCGGTCGTCGATGCGATCGGCAGGTCCGACTACCTCGAGTTCGACCCGATCGGCGAGGTCGATCTGAAGGGCTTCCCCGAGCCGGTGGAGCTGTTCGTGGCGCGGCCCCTCGAGGCCGACGAGCCGCCCGAGAAGATCACCTACGAGTGAAGATCCGGGCACGACGGAAGATCCGCGGGCACGGGTCGTAAGATCGCCGCCATGGGGTCCGTGGGCAACGACGATTCGCTTGGTGTCCTGGCCCAGGCCGTGCGTCGCAGCGGAGCTCGTCGACCCCGCCTCGTCCGGGGTCGTCCTGGTCTCCGGCGGCGCCGATTCCGCCTGCGCGGCCGCCGGCCTTGCCGATGCGGTCGGGCCCGCCAGCGTGCACGCGCTGCACGTCAACTACGGCCTTCGCCAGTCAGCCGACCGCGACGAGCGCATCTGCCGCGACCTCTGCTCGAGACTGCGGATCGATCTGCACATCGAGCGACCCAGGGAGTTGGCCGGAAACCTCCAGGCCGCGGCCCGGGATGCGCGCTACGCCGCCGCCGAGCAGCTGCGCGCGCGAACCGGAAGCAACTGGATCGCGACCGGGCACACGCGAACGGACCTGGCCGAGACGGTCCTCTACCGCCTCGCCGTCTCGCCGGGAGCTCGGGCGCTCCGCGGCCTGCCGGCCCGCAGCGGCCGCGTCGTGCGGCCGCTGCTGGAGCTCGAGCGCGTCGAGACGCGCCGCCTCGCCGCCCGGGCAGGCCTGCCGTTCGCGGACGACGAGACCAACCTCGAGCTCGACTTCGCCCGCAACCGAGTGCGCGCCGAGGTGCTGCCGGTGCTTCACGAGTTGAGCTCGGCGGCCGAGCGGAACATCGCCGAGACCCATGCCGAGCTGGTCGAGGACGCACATCTGTTGGAACGGATCGTGCTGGAGGCGCTGGAGACCGCCGGCGCCAGCGCCGGTGCGGTGGCGATCCGGGCCGACGCCCTGCAGGGCTCGGAGCCCGCTTTGCGCCGCCTTGCGCTGCGAGCGCTCGCCGAGCGCGCCAGCGGGCGGGCGGTGCCGCTCGGACGGCAGCGCGCGGCCGAGATCATGCGGCTGGCCGCGCATCCCGAGGGTGGCGCCCTCGACCTCGGCCACGGCGTGCGGGCGATCTGCGAGTACGGGCTGATCCGCTTCGTGGCGTCCTCGGAGGCCGACGCCGCACCCGAGCCGGTCTCGCTGCGGATCCCGGGGAGCTGCCGCTTGGGGCGCTGGGAGGTTCGCGCGGAGGTCTGCCCGGCGCCGGTGGAGCCCGCGGGACCGGATCTCGCGACGCTCGACGCCGGGGCGCTCGGCGAGGAGCTGCTCGTGCGCACATGGAGGGAGGGCGACCGCATGCGGCCGCTCGGCATGGATGGCACCAAGACCCTCCAGGACCTGTTCACCGACGGCGGCGTGCCCCGCTCGCTGCGGCATCACCTGCCCGTCGTGACGGCGGCGGGTCACGTCGTCTGGGTCGCCGGGGTGGCCGTCTCCGAGGATTTCCGCCTCGGCCCGCAGGCCAACGCGGTCGCAGTCCTCACGGCCCGTGTCCTGGATTGATGGACGACTCCGCGATTGGGGAGGTGCTGGTGCCTCACGACGACCTCCAGCGCCGCGTCGCCGAGCTCGGCGCCGAGATCAGCCGGGAGTACGCAGGGCGCGACCTGGTGATGGTCGGCGTGCTGAAGGGAGCGCTCCTGTTCATCGCCGACCTGATGCGTCAGCTGACCGTGCCCTGCGAGGTCGACTTCATGGCCGTCTCCAGCTACGGGTCCTCGACCGACTCCTCCGGCGTCGTGCGGATCCTCAAGGACCTCGACGCCCCGATCGAGGGCCGTGACGTGTTGATCGTCGAGGACATCATCGACTCCGGGCTGACGCTCCAGTATCTGCTGCGCAACCTCCGTGCGCGGAACCCCGGCTCGCTCGAGGTCTGCGCGCTGCTCACGAAGCCCGCTCGGCGTCGCGTCGAGTTGCCGATTCGCTACGTGGGGTTCGAGATCCCCGACCGCTATGTGATCGGCTACGGGCTCGATTACGCACAGCGCTACAGGAACTTGAGCTACGTGGCGGTATTGAACGAGCAGCCCTCCTAGGGGCCGGCTCGTGAAACAGGGCAAAACGACCCTGGTACGCTGATCTCAGGTTGCGCGAGCACCACAACGTCTGACCATGCGCGAACTCGCGAACATGCAGCTGCTTCGACCTCCCAGGCGACGTTGGGCGCCTTGCACGGGTAACTGATCTGCCATGAGGCGCTTCTTCCGCAGTGCGGCGTTCCCGATCCTGATCGTGATCGTGCTCGCCTTCTTCGCGCAGCGGCTGCTCAACAACCCCTCGACGACGCCGCCCCCGACCCTGAGCCAGTTCCTCGCCGAGGTGAAGAGCGACCCGCGCTCCTTCGACGAGGTCACGTTCCAGCCGAAGGACAACACGATCCAGGTCAAGCAGCAGGACGGCAAGGAGTACTCGGTCGGCTACCCGAACAACTACGAGCCGCAGCTGGTCGACACCCTGCAGCGCAACCACGTCGCGTTCAACGCCGACGGGACCGGGGGCTCGAGCTTCCTCTCGATCCTCACCTACATCCTCCCGTTCATCCTCTTCTTCGGCTTCTGGGTCTTCCTGATGAACCAGATGCAGGGGGGCGGCTCGCGGGTGATGAGCTTCGGCAAGTCGCGGGCCAAGCGGATGTCGGTGGACGCCCCGAAGATCACCTTCCGCGACGTCGCCGGGGTCGACGAGGCCGTGCAGGAGCTCCAGGAGATCAAGGAGTTCCTGGAGAACCCGAAGCGGTTCCAGGCGCTGGGCGCGCGGATCCCGAAGGGCGTGCTGTTATACGGCCCGCCCGGCACCGGGAAGACCCTGCTCGCGCGGGCCGTCGCGGGTGAGGCGGGGGTCCCGTTCTTCTCGATCTCGGGATCCGACTTCGTCGAGATGTTCGTCGGTGTGGGTGCCAGCCGCGTTCGCGACCTGTTCGAGCAGGCGAAGCAGAACTCGCCCTGCATCATCTTCATGGACGAGATCGACGCCGTTGGGCGCCACCGCGGCGCCGGCATGGGCGGCGGCCACGACGAGCGCGAGCAGACCCTCAACCAGCTCCTGGTCGAGATGGACGGCTTCGAGATGAAGGACAACATCATCCTGATCGCCGCCACCAACCGGCCGGACATCCTTGATCCGGCGCTACTGCGGCCCGGCCGCTTCGACCGCCAGATCGTCGTCGACCGCCCCGACCGCAAGGGCCGCAAGCAGATCCTGGAGGTGCACACGCGGGGCAAGCCGCTGGCCAAGCAGATCGACCTCGACACACTGGCCGGCCAGACGCCGGGCTTCACAGGCGCCGACCTCGCGAACCTGATCAACGAAGCCGCCCTGCTCACGGCGCGCTCATCGAAGCGCGAGATCACCATGGTGGAGCTCGAGGAGGGGATCATGAGAGTGATCGCCGGCCCCGAGAAGAAGAGCCGGGTGATGTCGGAGAAGGAGCGCCTGGTCACCGCGTACCACGAGCTGGGCCACGCGATCGTCGGTCACCTCCTGCCAAACACCGACCCGGTCCACAAGGTATCCATCATCAGCCGCGGGCAGGCGCTCGGATACACCATCTCCCTGCCCACCGAGGACAAGTTCCTCACCACCCGCGCCGAGCTCACCGACACGATGGCGATGACCCTGGGCGGCCGCGCCGCCGAGGAGATCGTCTTCGGGGAGATCACCACCGGCGCCTCCAACGACCTCGAGAAGGTGACCGAGACCGCGAAGCAGATGGTGATGCGCTACGGGATGTCCGAGCGGCTCGGCCCGCGGGTGTTCGGCCACGATCGCTCCATGCCGTTCCTCGGCCGCGAGTTCTCCGCCGAGCCCGACTACTCGGACGAGATCGCGCGCGAGATCGACGACGAGATCCGCCGCTTCGTCGAGGAGGCCCACCAGACCGCGAAGGACATCCTCGCGGAGCGTCGTGAGGGCCTGGACCGGATCTCGAAGATCCTGCTCGAGCGCGAGACGATAGACGCCGAGCAGTTCGTGAAGCTGCTCGAAGGCACCTCCGAGGAGCAGGTCTTCGGCGAGCCGGAGGAGGAGCCGACGGCGCCCGAGGCGCCACCCGAGCCCGAGAAGAAAGCCGGTCGTGAGGGCCCGCGGCCTGTGCCGCGGCCGCGTCCTGGATTTGCCGGCACCGCCGAGATGCGTGCCGACCCGCCGGACGCCCAGGGCCGTCAGAGCTGATTCGCGCACAGCAGGCCCGCCCCGCGGGGTCGCCGGCGCGATACTGCGCCCGGTGGCCAAGCTGATGGGAATCGTCAACGTGACCCCCGACTCGTTCTCGGACGGCGGGCTGTTCCTGGAGCCGGAGGGGGCGATCGAGCACGCGCGGCGGCTCGTCGATGAGGGCGCCGACCTGCTCGACGTGGGCGGGGAGTCGACCCGGCCCGGCGCGCGCGGCGTCTCGGCGGGCGAGGAGCTGGAGCGGGTTCAACCGGTGCTCGAGGAGCTGCGCGACGCGGGGGCGCCGATCTCGATCGACACCTCCAAGGTCGCCGTCGCCGAGGTGGCCCTGGACACCGGGGCGGGGATGGTCAACGACGTGACCGCGCTTCGGTCAGAGCCTGAGCTCGCTGCGCTCTGCGCGGAGCGCGATTGCGGCCTCGTGCTCATGCACATGCAGGGCACGCCACGCACAATGCAGGAGGCCCCGACCTACCGTGACGTCGTCGACGACGTCAAGAGCTTCCTGGCGGAGCGAATCGAGTTCGCGACCTCGGAGGGCGTGGTGGAGGAGCGGATCTGGATCGATCCCGGAATCGGCTTCGGCAAGACCGTCGAGCACAACCTCGAGCTCTTGCGGCGAGTCGGCGAGCTGGCAGAGCTCGGTCGGCCGATCGTGGTCGGCGCCTCCCGCAAGAGCTTCCTCGGCAAGCTCACGGGCCGCGAGGTCGGTGACCGGCTTGGCGGCACGATCGCCTCCAACACGCTGGCGCTGCTCGGCGGGGCGGAGGTGTTCCGCGTGCACGACGTCGCCGAGCTGCGGCAGGCGCTCGACGTCGCCGAGGCGATCCTGGGCCGTCGCGCCTGGGAGAGCCGAGAGCCGTCGGCCCAGGCGTAGAGGACGGATTACGGTACGGTCCCGGCCCGTGGAGGCACACCACGAGGGGCTGGGCTTGAGTGGTTCCGTCGAGATCGAGATTCGCGGCCTCTCCATCTACACCCATCACGGGGTCACGGAGGCCGAGCGCGAGATCGGCCAGCGGCTCGAGATCGACGTCAGCTTCGACGTGCCGGACTGCGATGCGGTGCTGACCGACCGGCTCGAGGACACGGTCGACTATGCCGAGGTCTGCGACATCGTCGCGCTGGGGGCAACCGAGCGCAGCTACAGGACGCTCGAGCGCCTGTGCCACGTGATCGGGGAGCGTCTCATGGAGCGGTTCGCCTGCGAGTCGGTTCGCGTTCGCGCCACCAAGCCCGAGCCACCCCTGCCGCTGGCCGTCAGCGAGGTGGCGGTCGAGGTCGTTCACGAGCGCGCGATCCACGACGAGGAGGAGGAGCCTGACTAGGGTCGGCTACCTGGGCCTCGGCTCCAACGTCGGCGATCGCCAAGGCCACCTGCGCGCGGCCGTGGCGGCGCTTCGCGAGCACGGGGTGGAGGTGGAGGCGATCTCGTCGCTGTACGAGACGGAGCCCATCGGTGAGATGCTCGACCAGCCGGATTTCCTGAACGCGGCGATCAGGGTTCGAACGGAGCTGCAGCCCGAGGGCCTGCTGGACCTGTGCAAGGCGATCGAGGTCGAGCAGGGGCGGATGCTCGGTGGGCAGAGGCACGGTCCACGCCCGCTTGACGTCGACCTGCTGCTGCTCGGCGATTTGGAGCTGGAGACCGAGCGGCTCACGCTTCCCCATCCTCAGGTGACGAGCCGCCGTTTCGTGCTCGAGCCGCTGGTTGAGCTCGATCCGAAGCTGACGCTACCCGACGGCACCCGGCTCGCCGAGGGCCTGGCGGTACTCAGAAAGACTCAGCGGGTGGAGCCTGCCGGCTCGCTGGCCTGACGCAGCGGCTCGAGCCAGGCGGGCGGGAGCACCGGGGGGACGTGGCCCGGGAAGTCGGGGATCGCCCGCAGCGCCAGCTCGCCGGCCGGACGCACCTGGATCGCCGGCCGCAGGTCGTCGAGGGTCATCGCCAAGCGCAGGCTGGCGGCGATCTGGAGGTCGGCTGCGGTTGGCGAGTCGGCGCCGAGCGCGCCCTCGGCGATCCAGTCGTCCACCTGCTGCAGCCACCCGGGCAGGGCCGTCACGTCGGCGCGCGCCGCCTCATCGCCCGCTCCGTTCATCCGCTTCGCTGCGGCGACGATCGGCGCCGCGGTCTTCACGGCGAGCCCGATCGGAACTCCGAGCCGGGCCCCCTTCGCAAAGCTCTCGAGCGCGGCGCGGTCACGCTGCAGGGCGTTCCAGAGGATGCGGCGAACGGCCGGCTGCAGCACCTCCTCGCCCCAGCCCTCCGCTTCGTCTGCCGCCGCCCGGGCCCCTTCATCGGTCGGGTAAAGCGGCGGCTCCGCGCGGAGCCGATCGAGCTCGTGTGCGATCGCGCGAGAGCCGGTGATCTTGACGCCCCCGATCGACAGCGACGGCACCGTGTTGGAGGGGAAGCGCAGCGCCCGGAGGGCGCCGCGCGAGATCACGGGCATCAGGTCCACGCGCTTGTACGGGATGCCCTTCAACTCGAGCATCCGGCGCGCCGCCATCGCGGGATGCGAGCCGGGGATCACGTAGAGCTTCGCGTCCAGAGCTTGCCCGGCGGCGGTCACGCGGGCATCGTATTCGCCTCAGGTGCCGAGAGGGTTTTGAGGCAGCCTCTTAGGGGACCTCGAGCACGTACTCGCACTGCTGCGCCGTGTCCCGTCCGTTGCCCCCGTTGCAGGTGTCCTTGCCGGGGCCGCCGAACAGGTGGTCGGCATCGGTGGCGCCGGCGAGGAAGTCGTGTGTCCCGCCGGATGTCTTGCCCCGGGGGGTGGCGGCGTAGTTATCGCCGTATTCGGTGTCGGCCCCCGAAAGCCCGTGCAGCTGGTCACGGCCCGCGCCAATGGCTGTTCCGGTCTTCGTGTAGCTGTCGCCCACGAACAGGTCGCTCTTCGGGCCGCCGTTGATCTTGTCCTTGCCCCCGCCTTTCGCCGTGCCATAGGGCGAGTAGGAGTCGCCGACGACGAAGTCCTTGCCCGAGGAGCCATCGAGCTTGTCATAGCCCGCGCCGCTGGCCGTGCCAGACCCGGTGACATAGCTGTCACCGATCAGCGTGTCATTTCCCTTGTGGCCCAGGATCAGGTCGTGCTTGCCTCCGACGGCGTCGAAGTTGGAGTAGTTGTCGCCGACGATCAAGTCGTTTCCGAACCGGCCGTTGATCTTGTCGCGGCCGACGTGTCCGATCGCGTCACCCTTGGGGTTGGCGTTGTCGGCGACGATGAAATCGGAGGCGAAGCTGCCCTCGATGCGGTCGTTGCCGGGGCCGCCGATCAGCCTGGTCGGCTTGTCGTGCTTCAGGCTGGGCTTGCCGCCCTGGATGCTGTCCTCGCCGGAGCCGCCGCAGATGATGTCGCGGCCGCCGTTGCCGATGATCACGTCCCGGCCGCCGAGGCCGGCGATGACGTCCCCGTGTTGGGTGCCCTTGATGTGGTTGCCGTGGTTGTTGCCGACGATCGTCGCCCTGTGGCCGAAACAGGTCGGCCGCGCCGATGCCGCCGTCGGGGCGGCGAGCGCCACGCATGCGGCGATCAGGGCGCCGACGAGCGCCAGGGAGCGCGGGGCAGGGATCATCGAAGAGGTCATGTACCCCTGGCGTCGGCGGATTACGCACGACCATCAATTGGAGTCCCCGAGCCTCGTGCATGCGTCCAGGTAATGGTCCTCAGCCGTGAGGCGACGCCGGCTTGTGGCCCGCCGCGACGTCACATGCGGCCGAGCGCGAATAATGGTGTCTCGATGCTGCTGGCAATCGACGTCGGAAACACGCAGAGCCACGTGGGCGTCTTCGACGACCACGACCTGATCGCCCACTGGCGGTTCGCGACCGAGGGCAACGAGACCGCGGACGAGCTCGCGGTGCGGGTCTCCGCCCTGGTCGCCCTTGGAGGCCTCGGGCTCGGCGACGTCGATGGGTCCATCGTCTCCTCGGTGGTTCCCCAGCTCACGCCCGAATACGCGGGGATGTGCGAGCGCTATCTGGACGGCGCCTGCCTGATCGTGGGTCCCGGAGTCAAAACGGGGATGGCGATCCGACTGGACAACCCGCTCGAGCTGGGCGCCGACAGGCTCGTCAACGCGGTCGCCGCCTACGAGCTCCTGGGGGGACCCTGCGCGGTGGTCGACTTCGGAACCGCGATCACGTTCGACGCCGTGTCCGGTGAGGGGGAGTACCTGGGGGGCGTGATCGGCCCCGGCGTGGAGATCTCGATGCAGGCGCTCGCGGCGCGAGCCGCGAAGCTGCCGGCCGTGGAGCTGGGCGAGCCGCTCGGAGAGCCCGGAGGGGTGATCGGCAAGACCACCCAAGCGAGCCTCCAGTCGGGGATCGTCTACGGCTTCGCCGGGGCGATCGACGCGATCGCGCGCCGCGTTCAGCGCGAGCTCGGCGACGAGGCGGAATTCGTCGCCACGGGCGGCCATGCCGCGGCGATCATCCCCTTCTGCGAGATGATCGACGAGGTCGACGACCTGCTGACGCTGCGCGGCCTGCGCCTGATCTGGGAGAGGAACAGTTGACGCGGCCTCCGCTGACAACCCCGTTTCGCATCGGTGACGTCACGGTTTCGAACCGGGTGCTGCTCGCCCCTCTGGCGGGGATCGGCAACTGGTTCGTCCGCCTCCAGGCCCGCCGGCACGGCGCGGGCCTCGCCGTCTCGGAGATGGTCTCGAGCTTCGGGCTCCACCACCGCAACGAGCGCACCATTCGCGAGCTCTTGCGCATCCACCCGGCCGAGCACCCGGTCTCGATCCAGCTGTTCGGCCACGATCCGGACGTGATGCGTTCGGCCGCTGCGATCGCTGCCGATGCCGGCGCCGACCTGATCGACCTCAACATGGGTTGCCCGGTGCGCAAGGTACGCGCGGTGGGCGCTGGGGCGGCGCTGCTGCAGCGGCCCGAGCTCGCCTTGCGACTCGCCCGGGCCGCGGGCGAGGGCTCGAAACGGCCGGTCACCGTAAAGCTCAGGTCCGGACTTGCGCCAGGAGATCGGTCCGGCTTCGACCTGGCCGTGAGGCTGGTGGAGGAGGCGGACGTCGCAGGGGTGGCCATGCATCCTCGAAGCGCCGCCGTCCAGCACAAGGGAAGCGCCGACTACGCGCTCGTCCGCGAGCTCGTGGGGCGGCTCTCCGGGGGGCCCGTGCCGGTGATCGTCTCAGGCGGCCTCGACACGGCCGAGGCGACGCGCCGCGCCTACCTCGAGTCGGGCGCAGACGCGGTGATGATCGCCCGCGGCGCCCTCGGGAACCCGTGGATCTTCGAAGAGCTGACCGACCGTCGCGCGGGGCGTGGCGTGGCGCCTCCGACACGTGCGGTGATCGTCGGCGAGCTGCTGTGGACGATGGAGCGCGCGGAGGAGCACCTGGGCGCGCCGCGCGCCGCGCGCTACGCACGCAAGTTCTACCCGTGGTACCTCGAGCGGCTCGGCGTCCGCGGCCGCGACGCCGACGCCTTCCAGCGCACCGAGAGCCTCGACCAGGCGAGAGAGCTGCTCGCCTCACTGGGCCGGCCGCTGGCCATCGCAGCCTGATCGAAAGACAGCCCGGATCGCCGTCTGAGCGCGCCTCGGGACGCCGCAATCACCTCGCTATAATCGCCCGCCTGCCCGAGCCAGCGAGCGCTTCGCGCGCCGCGTTCGGGCGTTTATTCGTCAGTGCAAGGGGCATCAGGTTTCAGGGTCCCGAGCGGAAACGAGGGCGAGGTTCAAAGCAACTGTGGCGCGTGAATCCTTGATCACCCAGGAGGGTCTGGAGAAGCTTCGCGAGGAGCTCGAGCACATGACCACCGTCAAGCGCCGCGAGGTTGCCGAGCGGATCAAGGACGCTCGGGAGTTCGGCGACATCATGGAGAACGCCGAGTACGACGACGCCAAGAACGAGCAGGCTCTGCTCGAGCAGCGGATCGCCCAGCTCGAGGAGCGGGTGCGCCGGGCCACCGTGATCGACGAGAAGCACGTGAACACCGATGTGGTCTCGGTCGGTGTCAGGGTCCATGTCAAGGACCAGAAGTCGGGAGACTCGAAGAAGTTCCAGATCGTGGGCTCGGCCGAGGCCGACCCCACCGAGGACAAGCTCTCGAACGAGTCGCCGATCGGCGGCGCGCTGGTCGGGCACAAGCGCGGCGACGTGGTCAGCGTCGAGGTCCCACGCGGCCCGAAGCGCAAGTTGAAGATCACCAAGATCGAAGCCGCCTAAGTGCTCCCCACTTACCGGCGATAGGCTCGCCGGATGATGCTGGCGTCGAGCAGAGGGGGCGAAGCCCCCGATTGCGAGGCGACAGGCTGGTGGCGTTGATGTGAGCGGTGAGGAGCTCCCTGAGTCCCATCTCCTGGCCGAGCGGCGGGAGAAGCTGAAGCGGCTGCGCGAACTGGGGATCGAGCCGTTCCCGCATGCGTTCGAGGGACGCACGGAGATCGCCGAGATCCGCGCCGCCCACGAGGGCCTTGCGGCCGGCGCCGACACCGACGACCGCCGCCGGGTGGCCGGGCGGATCGCCGCTCGGCGCGGCCATGGGAAGGCGGCGTTCATCGACCTCGTCGACCGTTCGGGCAGGTTCCAGCTCCACGCGCGGGAGGACCTGCTCGGCGCCGAGTCGTTCGAGCGCCTGGTCGGGCTCGACCTCGGCGACATCATCGGCGCCGAGGGGACCGTCTTCGCCACCAAGCGCGGCGAGCTGTCGCTGCGGCTGGACGGCTGGACGTTGCTCGCCAAGAGCCTTCGCCCGCCGCCGGACAAGTACCACGGCCTCGAGGACGTGGAGCTGCGCTACCGGCACCGCGAGCTGGACCTGATCGCCAACGCGGAGGTCCGGGAGCTGTTCGAGAAGCGAGCGCGAGCGGTGGCCGCCATCCGCGAGTGGCTCGACGAGCACGGCTTCCTCGAGGTCGAGACCCCGGTGCTGCAACCGCTCTACGGCGGCGCGCTGGCGCGGCCGTTCACGACACACCACAATGCGCTTGACAGCGACCTCTACCTGCGGATCGCCACCGAGCTCTACCTGAAGCGCTGCGTGATCGGGGGCATCGAGCGGGTCTATGAGCTCGGCAAGGACTTTCGCAACGAGGGCGTCTCGCCGAAGCACAACCCCGAGTTCACGATGGTCGAGTGGTACGAGGCGTACGCCGACTACACCGATGCCGCCGAGCGGCTCGAGCAGCTGGTCGCGTACGCCGCCGAGCGCGTCCTGGGCACGACCACGGTCCAGCGCAACGGGACGGAGATCGACCTGGCGCCGCCCTGGCGCCGGGTGACGCTGCGTGATGCGATCGAGGAGCGGACCGGGCTCGACCTCGCCAAGCGCCCGACCCGTGAGGAGCTCGCCGCGGCGCTCGGCTCCAAGCCCGATCCCGGCGAGGGGTGGGGGAAGCTGGTCGACGGCGTGCTGTCGAAGCTGGTCGAGCCCGAGCTGGCTCAACCGACGTTTGTGCTCGACTACCCGGTCGAGCTGTCGCCGTTCGCCAAGAGCCACCGCTCCGAGGAGGGGCTGGTGGAGCGCTGGGAGGCGTTCGTCGGCGGGATCGAGATCGCCAACGCGTTCACGGAGCTGAACGACCCGGACGAGCAGCGGCGCCGCTTCGAGCAGCAGCGTTCCGAGCTTCAGCGCGGCGACGAGGACGCCCAGCCGTTCGACCAGGCCTTCCTCGAGGCGCTCGAATACGGGATGCCGCCCACGGCCGGGGTCGGGCTGGGAGTCGACCGCCTGACGATGATCCTGACGGGGGCGCGAACGCTCCGCGAGGTGGTGCTGTTCCCGGCCATGCGGAGCTGAGCGGGCCGGCAACCCGCAATTACCGCCAATCGCTCACCGCCCGCGGCCGGCTACCGGCTGGGCACGAAACGGCCGCCGATATACTTTGTCCTTGCTGTAAGCCACAACCGGAGGTCTAATCCGTCGGCACGTCTCGGCCGAAAGAGGGGATAGGACTCCGGCGATCTTGCGTCCCCGCGTCGGGTCTCCGGAGACCGCCACCGAGTAGGCCATACTGAACGGGAGGATTTGATCCCGAAACGTCCCGGACGCGGAAGAGTCCTTATCTAGAGCAAAGGCAGACGTAATTGTTCGAGCGATTTACAGAACGCGCGCGCCAGGTGGTCGTCCTGGCCCAGGAAGAGGCCCGGACCCTGAAGCACAACTACATCGGCACCGAGCACATCCTGCTCGGGCTGCTGCGCGAGGAGGAGGGCCTCGCCGCGCGGGTGCTCGAGTCGCTCGACATCACCGTCGAGCGCGTGCGGGCCCAGGTGGTCCGGATCGTCGGCTCCGGTGAGGAGGTCACCTCCGGTCAGATCCCGTTCACGCCGCGCGCCAAGAAGGTGCTCGAGCTGGCGCTGCGCGAGGCGCTCTCGCTTGGCCACAACTACATCGGCACCGAGCACATCCTGCTCGGCCTGGTGCGCGAGAACGAAGGAGTCGCGGCACGCATCCTGCTGGACTTCGACGCCGACTCCGAGAAGATCCGCAACGAGGTCATCCGGATGCTCTCGGGCCCCGGTGGCCGGCGCTCGGGCGCTACGGCAGGCGCCGGCGAGGGCAAGAAGTCCTCGAAGCTCCTCGACCAGTTCGGTCGCAACCTGACCAAGCTGGCCGCCGAGTCCAAGCTCGACCCGGTGATCGGCCGCGAGACCGAGATCGAGCGGATCATGCAGATCCTCTCGCGCCGCACCAAGAACAACCCGGTGCTGGTCGGCGAGCCGGGCGTCGGCAAGACCGCGATCGTCGAGGGCCTCGCCTCGCGGATCACCAAGGGCGAGGTGCCCGAGCTGCTCAAGAACAGGCAGATCTACACCCTCGACCTAGCGGCTCTGGTCGCCGGCTCCAAGTACCGCGGCGAATTCGAGGAGCGGCTGAAGAAGGTGATGAAGGAGATCACCCAGCGGGGCGACATCGTGCTGTTCATCGACGAGCTCCACAACCTGGTTGGCGCGGGCGCCGCCGAGGGCGCGATCGACGCCGCCTCGATCCTCAAGCCGGCGCTGGCCCGTGGCGAGATCCAGACGATCGGCGCGACGACGATGGACGAGTACCGCAAGTACCTGGAGCGGGACTCGGCGCTCGAGCGCCGCTTCCAACAGATCAAGGTCGACCAACCGTCGACCCAGGACACGGTGTCCATCCTCGAGGGCCTGCGGGAGCGCTACGAGGAGCACCACCGGGTCAAGATCACCGACGATGCCCTGCGGGCCGCCGCCGAGCTCGCCGACCGCTACATCTCCGACCGGTTCCTGCCCGACAAGGCGATCGACCTGATCGACGAGGCCGCTTCGCGGATGAGGATCAGGTCCATGTCGCAGCCGCCGGTCTACCGCGACCTCGAGGAGGAGATCGAGGAGACCCGCCGCTCCAAGGAGGCCGCGATCGAGGCGCAGGAGTTCGAAAAGGCCGCCAACCTGCGCGATCAGGAGCGCCAGCTGACGAACAAGAAGCGAGAGCTCGAGGACCAGTGGGCCGCGGGCGAGGGCGGCGAGCGCCCCGAGGTCGGCGAGGAGGAGATCGCCGACATCGTCTCGATGTGGACCGGGATCCCCGTCTTCAAGCTCACCGAGGCCGAGACCAAGAAGCTCCTGCGGATGGAGGACGAGCTGCACAAGCGGGTGATCGGCCAGCACGTCGCGATCACCGCTGTCTCGAAGGCGATCCGCCGCTCGCGCGCCGGGATCAAGGACCCGAAGCGGCCGGCGGGCTCGTTCATCTTCCTGGGCCCGTCGGGCGTCGGCAAGACCGAGCTGGCCCGCACCCTGGCCGAGTTCCTGTTCGGCGACGAGGACTCGATGATCCGCATCGACATGTCCGAGTACATGGAGAAGCACGCCGTCTCGCGGCTGGTCGGCTCCCCGCCCGGCTACGTCGGCTATGACGAGGGCGGCCAGCTCACCGAGGCGGTGCGCCGCAAGCCTTACTCGGTCCTGCTGCTCGACGAGATCGAGAAGGCGCACCCGGACGTCTTCAACATCCTGCTCCAGATCCTCGAGGATGGCCGGCTCACCGACGCCCAGGGGCGGACGGTCGACTTCCGCAACACGATCGTGATCATGACCTCCAACATCGGCGCCAAGGACATCGCCCGCAACGTCTCGTTCGGCTTCGGCGCTTCGGACGAGACCGGTACCTCCTACGAGGAGATGAAGGACCGGATCATGGGCGACCTGAAGAAGGTCTTCCGGCCCGAGTTCCTGAACCGGATCGACGAGGTGATCGTCTTCCACAAGCTGACGCGCGACGAGATCATGGAGATCATCGAGCTGATGATCGGCCGGGTGCGGGCGCAGGTCGCCGAGCACGAGCTTCAGCTCGAGCTCGACCAGGAGGCGAAGGAGCTGCTCGTCGACCGGGGCTGGGACCCCGCGATGGGGGCGAGGCCGCTGCGCCGCGCGATCCAGCGCTACATCGAGGATCCGCTCGCCGACGAGGTTCTGCGTCAGGGCGACATCGAGTCCGGGAGCACGGTCGTGGTCGAGCGCGATCCCTCGGGCGACGAGGACGAGCGCCCGCTGAAGATGAAGCTGGTCAAGCCCAAGAAGAAGCCGGCCAAGAAGCGGGAGCCCGTTGGCGTCGCGGCCAAGGCCACCGACGGCGAGGGATCATCGCCGCCGGACGCGCCTGCCGACGACGCCGCCCCCGAGGTCGAGGGCGACGAGCCGCCGATGCCCGACCAGCCTCCGGCGCCCGACACGCCGCCGCCGGATCCCGAGCCCGAGTAGGCCCGCCGCCCATAAGCTGGGTTCGCTGCTAGGTGACGTTCCGGGTTTCGGACGCCAACCGGCCGTGGTGGACGCTGGGCGGAGCGTGCACGGGGCTGTTCGTGCTGATGCTCGACTCGACGATCATCGGCCTGGCTCTCCCCGCGATCCAGCGCGAGCTCGACGCCTCGCCAAGCGGGCTGCAGTGGGTCATGAACGGATACCTGCTGGTGATCGCGGCGCTGGTGGTGACCGGCGGGCGGCTCGGCGACATCTACGGCCGCCGGGCAGTGTTCACGATCGGCCTCGCGATCTTCGCGGGCGGCTCGGTGCTCTCGGGGGCAGCGTCGAGCGAGGGGACGCTGATCGCCGGCAGGGTCGTCCAGGGCATCGGCGCGGCGGCGATGCTGCCGCTCTCGCTGGCGATCGTCAGCGACGCCTTCCCAGGTGAGAAGCAGGCCCGGGCGCTGGGGATCTGGGCCGCGATCTCGGCGCTGGCGCTGGCGATCGGCCCGCTCGTCGGCGGCCTGCTGGTGGACGTCGACTGGCGGCTGATCTTCTGGATCAACGTCCCCGTGCTGGCAGTCGGGGTGGCCGTGATGCTCGGGGTCGTGCCAGAGACTCGCGACGAGGGCGCGACCCACCGGCTTGACCTCCCCGGCCTGGTGCTCCTCGCAGCGGGGCTGATCGCGCTCGTCCTGCCCCTGGTCGAATCGACCGAATGGGGGCTCGGGTCGGCGCGGACTCTAGGCGTGCTGGGGCTGGGAGCGGCGCTGATGGTGGGCTTCTGGATCGTCGAGCACCGGGTCGCCCAGCCGATCGTCGAGTTCGCGCTGTTTCGCAACGGCCCCTACTTCGGCGCCAGCGCCGCCGCGTTCGCGCTGGTGGGCACGTGGTGGAGCCTGATCTTCTTCCAGCCCCAGTACCTCGAGGGCGCTCTCGGGCACTCGGCAACGGCCACCGGCCTGCTGATCCTCCCGGTGACGGCGCCGATGATCGTCATCTCGCCCCTCGCGGGGAGGTTGATCGCACGCTTCGGGGCTCGCGGCCTGATGACCGTGGGAATGCTCTGCGGCGTCGCCGGGCTCGTCTTCCTGACCCAGATCACCGACACCTCCGGCTACGGGCGCCTGCTGCCCGGCTATCTGCTGTTCGGCGTTGCGCTGGGCCTCGTCTACGCGCCGATGTCCAGCGCTGCGATGGCCGCCATGCCGAGCGACAAGACCGGAATCGCCTCGGGCGTGCTGGCGATGGATCGCGTGCTGGCCGGCGCCCTGGCGCTGGCCGTCACCGGGGCGGTCTTCCAGAGCCTGGTCGACGACCAGAGCTTTGCGCTGGCCCTCGCGCACTCGACCTGGGTGCTGGTTGGATTGCTCGCGGTCGGGAGCGTGCTCACGTGGCTCTTCGTGCGCTCGGCGCCAGCGCCCACGCCCGATCCGGCGGTGGCCGGCTCGCCGCCGCCCGCGGAGCTGCGCCATCACCGGCACCACCGACGCTTCCATCTGTAGCGCTGGGTCGGTGCGCGTACCCTGGTCGCATGCCCAAGGTTGCGCCACATTCCGGCACGGGGGAAGGTCCCGTCACCGCGCTCGATGTCGAGCGTGCGGCCGAGCTGATCTCCGGCCAGGTTCGGGAGACGCCGCTGCTTCCCGCCGGCGAGCTTTCCCGCAGGGTTGGCGCCCCCGTGGTCTTGAAGGCCGAGTGCCTACAGCTCACCGGCTCATTCAAGGTCCGTGGCGCCTTCCACAAGATGGGCCGCCTCTCGCAGGATGAGCTCGATCGGGGCGTCGCGACGGCGAGCGCCGGCAACCATGCCCAGGCCGTGGCCCTGGCGGCGGATCAGCTTGGCAGCCGCGCGGATCTGTTCATGCCGATCGCGGCGCCGCTCGCCAAGGTGGCCGCGGTTCGCGGCTACGGCGGCGAGGTCCACCTGGTCGAGGGCTCCTACGAGGAGGCCTCGAAGGAGGCTGCCGGGTTCGCGGAGCGGGAGGGCAAGACGCTCGTGCCCCCCTTCGACGACCTGGAGGTCGTCGCGGGCGCGGGCACCGTTGGAATGGAGATTGCTCGCCAGGCCCCGGCCACGCGGCTGGTCGTCGTGCCGCTCGGTGGCGGCGGATTGGCTTCCGGGGTGGCGATCGCCATCAAGTCGCGCCTCCCCGGGGCGAAGGTGGTCGGCGTCCAGGCCGAGGCCTGCGCGCCGTACGTGGAGTCGCTCGCCGCCCACCGCCCGATTGGCACCCGCTCGGCCAGCACGATCTGCGACGGCATCGCCGTGAAGCAACCGGGCGAGCTGACCCTGCCCCTCGTCGAACGCCATCTGGACGCGGTGACCACGGTGAGCGACGACCAGGTCGCTGAGGCAATGGTGCTCTTGCTCGAGCGCTCGAAGCTGGTCGTCGAGGGCGCCGGCGCGGTCGGCGTCGCGGCACTCCTGGCGGGCAAGGTCAAGCGCCCCGCCGAGGGTCACATCTGCGTCGTGCTCTCGGGCGGAAACGTCGACGCCTCGCGGCTCGCCGAGTGCATCCGTCTGGGCGAGACCGCGGCGGGACGGCGCATCGTGCTGTGGACGGTGGTCCCCGACCGCCCCGGAGCGCTGGCCGCTCTCCTGCGTCTCGTCGCCGAGCGCGGCGCCAACGTCGTGGATGTCGAGCACATCCGCGAGGGAGTCGAGCTCCACGTCCGCGAGACCGCGATCGAGCTCGTCCTGCAGACCGACGGGCCCGACCACAGCAAGCGGATCCTCGAGGCCGTCCGCGCCGAGGGCTTTTCAGCTCGCCTGGAGCGCTGAGGGGCGGCAGGTTCGCATAGGCCGGCGCGTCCGCCCGGATAAGTTCCCCGCGTGCAGACCAAGCTCGATCAGCTGCGGACGCTCCTCGCCGAGATCAGCGACCTGGGTGGGGCGCAGGCCCTTCTGGACTGGGACGAGTGGACCAAGATGCCCCCGGGCGGGGCGCGGGCCCGCGGCGAGCAGCAGGCGACCCTGGCGCGGATTCGCCACGAGCGCCTGATCTCCGACGAGCTCGGCCGGCTGGTGGATGAGGCGGCCGTGGAGACCGATGGGCTCCCGTATGAGTCAGACGAGGCGAGCCTGGTGCGGGTGACCCGCCGCGAGTGGGAGAAGGCGCGGCGGGTGCCGGCCGAGCTGCGAGCCGAGATCACGAGGAATGCCTCGGTCGCCGAGCACGCCTGGGTCGAGGCCAGGGAGCGATCGGACTACGCCGCCTACCTGCCGTACCTGGAGTGGAGCGTGGAGCTGAAGCGCCGCTATGCGGAGTGCTTCGAGGGATTCGACGGCTTCGAGCACGTCTACGACCCGCTGCTGGACGACTTCGAGCCGGGCATGACCACCGCGGAAGTGAGTGCGGTGCTCGACGAGCTCCGCGACGGCGTCCGCCCGCTGATGGCCGAGATCGCCGATCGCGGTGACGCGGTCGACGACGCCTGCCTCCATGGCCACTTTCCGATCGCCGGCCAGGCAGAGCTTGCCCGCGAGGTCGTGGCGGCGCTGCCGCTCGAGGAGGGTGCCTGGCGTCTGGACTCCACCCTCCATCCGTTTGCCACCGCGATCTCCCCGTCCGACATCAGGATCACGACCCGCTACGACGAGAGCTACATAGGCACCTCGCTGTGGTCCGTCATTCACGAGGCCGGTCACGGTCTGTACGAGAACGGGGTCGCGCGGGAGCTCGAGCGGTCGCCGCTGTGCAGTCCCGTGTCGCTGGGGTTCCACGAGTCGCAGAGCCGCATGTGGGAGAACTGGGTGGGCCGCGGGCGGCCGTACCTGACGCGAATCCACCCGCGCCTTCGCGAGCTGTTCCCCGAGCAGTTCGGCAACGTGGACGCGGAGACGCTCTACCGGGCGGCGAACAGGGTGCACCCGTCGCTGATTCGGGTAGAGGCCGATCAGGTCACCTACAACCTCCACGTCGTGATGCGCTTCGAGCTCGAGCTCGAGATCTTCGAGGGCCGGCTGGAGCTGGCCGACCTGCCGGAAGCGTGGAACACCCGCATGGTCGAGTATCTCGGCGTCGAGGTGCCCGACGATGCGCGTGGCGTGCTCCAGGACGTTCACTGGGCCGGGGGCACATTCGGCTACTTCCCCACCTACTCGCTGGGCAACGTGATCGCGGCCCAGATCTGGGACGCAGCGCATGGGGCGCTGCCCGACCTGGACGGCCAGATCGGCGACGGCGAGCTGGTGCCGCTGCGCGACTGGCTCCGCGAGCGCCTCTACCGTCATGGAGGCAAGTTCATGCCCAAGGAGATGATCGAGCGGGTGGTCGGCGGGCCGATCGACGTCGGCCCGTACCTGCGCCAGCTGCGCGAGCGGGCGATCGAGATCTACGGGATCTGAGCAGAGGGGCGGTTTTCCGCTTGTTCAAGCGGAGCCCCGGCTCTTTCGCGTCCATTGGCCGTCAACGGAAAGCTCGCGATCCGCAGCGCCCACGACGCGTCTGCGGGCCGGGTATAGGATCGCGGCCCGACGACACACGGTCTTGGAGGACAACAGATGCTCGTAGCCGCCGACTATCCGTTCCTGAACATCCTTTGGACGATGATCATCTTCTTCGCCTGGGTGGCGTGGATCTGGATCGTGATCACGGTCTTGGTCGATGTCTTCCGACGCGATGACATCGGCGGCTGGGGCAAGGCAGGATGGGTTGTCTTTGTGATCGTCGTGCCGTTCCTGGGTGTCTTGATCTATCTGATCGCCCAGCACGACGGGATGCGCGAGCGCAGCGTGAAGCAGGCCCAGACCCAGCAGGCGGCAATGGACCAATACGTGCGCGACACCGCCGGCGGCTCGGCGACCGAGATCGCCCAGGCCAAGGAGCTGCTCGACTCGGGCGCGATCAGCCAGGCCGAGTTCGACCGGATCAAGCAAAAGGCGCTCGCCTAGCTTGCTTTGACATGTGAGCCCCGCTGGCCACCGTGTAGCGGTCGGCGGGGCGCTTTGTAGCGCGAGATACTGCGCGGGTGACGTTGCTGGAGAACGTCGAGATCATGCGCGCATGGATCGACGCATTCAACCGGGGTGGGATCGAGGAGACCATGCGCTACCTCGACCCGGAGATCGAGTGGACCACGACGAGCACCTCCTTGGAGGCGGGCACCTATCACGGGCATGAAGGCGTCCGGCAATGGATGCGGAGCGCATTTGCCGCGTGGGAGAGCCTCCGGCTCGAGCCGGAAAGGTTCATCGACGCCGCCGAGCAGGTCGTCATTCCCATGCAGATCACGGCTCGCGGCAAGCAGACAGGCACTCCCGCCGCTTTCATGTTCACGACGCTGGCCGAGCTACAGGGAGGCATGATCGTTCGGATTCGCAACTACACGAATCAGGCCGAAGCCCTCGAAGCCGCCGGGCTTTCGGAGTAGGCGATGTCGCAGGAGAACGTCGAGATCGTCAGGCGGTACTTCCAGCTCATCGATCGCATGCTCGGGGAATACTGGGTGAACCCGGTTCCCCTCAGCAAGTACCCCGAGGCTGAACAGGCGTTCAGAGATGTACATGCTGATGCGGAGTGGAAACCGCCTCACATGGAGGCCATTCGAGGCCGGGATGCGTGGCTGGCTGCGGTCTCCGATTGGCTTGACGCTGCCGATGACTGGCGCATCGCCATCAATGACGTCTCGGACCTTGGCGGTGATCAGGTTCTGGTCGAGAGCCGCAACGCAATTCGGGGAAAGGGCAGCGGAGTCGAAATCGATCAGGCCATCTGCACGGTTGTCACCCTGCGGGACGGGAAGATCGCGGCGATCAGGGACTTCACCGATCGCCACACCGCCCTCGAAGCCGCCGGGCTGCGGGAGTAGGCGATGTCGCAGGAGAACGTCGAGATTGTGCCGGCCGCCTTCGCGCCATGACGCCCGGGGAGAGCGTTGCGAGGCGAGTTGACCACATCAATATCCGGGTGGCCGACCCGCGCCCGCTCTTCACGTTGCTGACCGAACGCCTCCAGCTCCCGGTGATGTGGCCACCCGCCGCCCTTCCCGGCTTCGAGATCGCGGGCGTCGGCGTGGGCAACGTCCACATCGAACCCACCCGATTCGGGGCGAGGGCAAGGCGGGACCCAAACGCCGTAGCTCGCTTGTTTACGGTCTGCCTCGAGCCTGGGCCAACCAAAGCGGCGGTCACGGAGCTGACGCGGCGCGGGATTGCGCACTCGCCACCGATTCCCTACGTGGGTGACTTTCCGCGAGACGCAGAAACCGAGATCTTCCATCGAGCTGAGGGGGGGCGGGGTCGACTGTGGACGTGGATCTTGCTAGGCGGCTTCTTCGGCGATCGAGTGCTTGCGCGTCGATACTCGAGCCGTGCCTTCCAGTCACATAGGCTGGCACGGCTGCTCGGGCACGCTTCTGGCAACAGATGGGCGGGCACGGCGTTGAATTCCGCGATGGCGCCGCGCCGCCCGTATCCGTTCTTCTGCGAGTGGAGCGCGTTTGACATCGGGGCCAGTCGGGAACGAGCATGTGAGGAGCTTCAGCGCCGAGGCGGTGGGCCGATTGGGGTGCGGCGAGTGAGGGAAATCGTCCTCGGCGCCAAGGACCTGAGTGCTGAGACAGATCGCTGGCGAATGCTTCTCGAGCCTGCGCCAATGAGAGATGGAGCGTGGGAGCTAGGCGACGGTCCCGCGATCCGGGTCGTCCCCGACCGCGAAGACCAAATTCAGGCCCTCGTCTGGGAGGTCGCCTCGCTTGATCACGCCCGCCGCTTCCTAGAGAAGGAGGCCATGCTCGGCGTCGCGACCGACGCCCAACTGACGATCCGTCCGAGCGCGATGCACGGGCTTGAGATCCGCCTCGTGGAGCCCGTTAACGGTCGTTGAGCACGGCCTGGCAAAAGTCCCGCAGGGCGGCGGCAAACTCGTCGCTGGCCGGCGAGGTCCTCTTGACGCTGGCAAGGTGCGCAGCCGGAAAGGCGGCCACTGCGCTCTCGTAACCCTCGGCGGTGAAGGCCAGGCACCCATCGTGTTTTGCGAGCAGCAGCGGCTTGTCTAATGCGGCAAGCAGCTCGCCGATCGGCTCGGGTTGGCCGACATGCATCTCCCAGACTTGTGCGGCAACGTCCAGGCTCGGAAATCGGGCAACCATCCGACCAGCCATATCCGGGTCGAATCCGCCTTGCGTGAATTGGGTGATCCCGTAACGCACGAACGAGTCATAGTCCGTGCGCAGGAGGTGGGTCATCGCAACGGCCAGCTCGCCGTTCACGGCAGGTCGCTCGCCCTCCGTCTCGTAGTTCAACGATGCGTGGCCAAGCGCAATCCCGAGGACTGGCTCCGGCCTCGCCACGGCGACGCGAACCGCTGTCGCGGTTCCCCAGGCATCCCCGACCACGAAGTACGAATCCCACCCCAATCGTTCGACTTCCTGGAGCGCCCGTTTAACGACCAGCCCGCGGTTGAGGCGCGTCATATCGTCATCGGGCACTGGTTCGTCGCCAACTCCCGGAGCGTCGAACGTCGCGACCTCGGCCCATTCGGAGAGCTGCGGCGCGATCGCCCACTCGAGCTCGGTGAATTGGGGGCAGAGCAGGATGCGAGGACGGGGCACGAGCCCAATCTGTCACATAGCGGTGGGTGCCGGTGCGGGATGTATCGCGTGTTCGCGCCTTGGGGTCATGAGGTGTCGCCTAATCCGATCTGACGCTGCGCGCGCGGTCTGCCGCTCGGCGGTCCCCTGGAAACGCGCCACCGTGATCTCAACCTTCCCCCGGTTTTCGCAACTTACGGCCGACTTCCTAAAGCCCTGTGGCGCTATCCGTCCGCCCCTCGAGCAAGGGCCGGGTCGGAGAGGGAGTCCTCGGGTTGGTATAGGCGATGGACCACTGGGACAGAACGCGCCAGGAGGGGCCGCTCACGATCCGAACGGAGCAAGCCGGCGACGTGCTCGTGGTTCGCGTTTTCGGGGAGCTCGGTCGCTCCACCGCCGAGACCTTCGAATTTGAGTTGCGAATGGCGATTAGCGGTGACGCCTCAACCGTCGTCCTGGACCTCGCCGGCCTGGGCTCGATCGACTCCACGGGCCTTCGATCCGTGGTTCGGATCGCGAACCAATCGCTTCGGGCCGGAGGCCGGCTTCGAATGCGGCGGGCATCGCCGTCCGTCCAACAAGCACTCGAGGGGGGCGGCTTGGGGCATTTGCTCGCGTTGGTCGAGTGAGGCGTCGGCCCTCGCGAGATACTGCGCGGGCGATGTCGCAGCAGAACGTGGAGATCGTCAAGGAGTTCACGCGGCGCTTCGAGCAGGGCGACCGCGAGAGCTGGCGCGAGTACTTCGACCCAGCCGTGGTCTGGGATACCTCGGCGAGCAAGATGCCCGCAGCGGGGGTCTACCACGGCCACGACGGCATCGAGGAGTTCTTCCGCGACTGGCTCGGAACCTGGAGAGACTTCGAGATTGCAAACCGCGAATTCATCGACGCAGGGGACCTGGTGGTGGTCGTGTTCGGCCAAACCGGGACAGGCCGAAGCAGCGGGGTCAGGATCGCGCGGGACTTCTTTGGCGTGTACGAACTGAAGGACGACAAGGTCGTTCGCTACGGGTTGTATGAGTCGAGGGAGCAGGCACTCGAAGCCGCCGGGCTGCGGGAGTAGGGTGCTCAGCGATCCTTGTCGGCCGCAATCGGGGCGCGACTCCTCGGGACAGGACTAAGCGTCAAGCGGGCCCTGGTTAGGATCGACGCGTGGCGTCGCAATCGGGAGGGCTGACCCTTGAGCTTAAGCGCCTCCTTCCCGCCGCACCCGCGGTCGTGTTCGGGGCCTTCAGCGATCGAAGCGAGCTGGCGAAGTGGTGGGGGCCGAAGGGCTTCACCGTCGCGAGCCTGGAGTTTCGACCTCGCGTCGGAGGGAGCTACCGGATCGAGATGCAGCCGCCGGAGGGCAACCGCTTCTATCTGACTGGAGAGTTCAGCGAAGTCGAGCCGCCCTCCCGCCTCGCCTTCACGTTCGTGTATGAAGACCCAGATCCCGACGATGTCGAGACCCTGGTCGAGCTCTCGTTTCGCGATCTCGGCGAATCAACTGAGGTTGTCTTCACTCAGGGTCGCTTCATGACCGAAGCGCGCCGTGAGCTTCACCGGGACGGTTGGACGGACAGTTTCGACAGGCTCGCGCAATTCATCTCGCGGGCTCACGGCCCAGACCGGGCCCCACCTTGAGGCAGAGCCGGGAGTCCACTGCCTCGAGCGGTCATGACCATTGGGCCGCCATCCCGCTGTTCAAGTGATGTTGGCGGCGCCGCGGCAGCGGAACGTGAACGGTCCGGGGGCGCGAAGGCGTCGGGTGGGGTTCCTACTCTCCGAGAGGTGACGCGCCGGGACTCCCACTTCGTCTGCCAGGGGTGTGGCCACGTGGCCCTGGCATGGACCGGTCGCTGTCCGGGCTGCGGCGAGTGGAACACCCTGGTCGAGACGCTTCGGCCGCGGGCCGGAGCTTCGGCGCGCGGGTCCGGATCGGGGCGACCCACCGGCCCCCGGGCGTCCGGCGCGCCCCGCCCCGTCCCGCTGCGGGAGGTGGAGGGGCCGGCCGTCGATCGGCTGCTCACCGGGGTCGCCGAGCTGGATCGGGTGCTGGGCGGCGGCCTCGTACCGGGATCGCTCGTCCTGCTCGGGGGCTCGCCGGGAATCGGCAAGAGCACGCTCACCGGAATGGCGCTGGGCAACCTCTGCGCCGCCGGGCAGAGCGTCCTCTACGTCTCGGGTGAGGAGTCGGCCGCCCAGGTGCGGCTGCGGGCCGAGCGGCTGGGCGAGCGGGCGCTCGCGGTGCCGGTCCTGGCCGAGACCTCGGTCGACGCCGTGCTCGCGACGCTCGAGGCCGAGCGACCCGACGCATGCGTGATCGATTCGATTCAGACGCTGTATGTCGAAGGCATGACCGGGGCCCCGGGGTCCGTGGGGCAGGTGCGCGAGACGACCGGGGCGATCATGGAGGTGGCCAAGCGCCTCGGTACCGCCGTGATCCTGGTCGGGCACGTGACCAAGGACGGGACGGTCGCCGGACCGCGCGCGCTCGAGCACCTGGTGGACTGCGTGCTCATGTTCGAGGGCGAGCGCGAACGCAGCTTTCGCACCCTGCGGGCGCTCAAGAACCGTTTCGGCGCGACCAGCGAGGTTGGGGTCTTCGAGATGCGCTCGGGTGGGCTGGTCGAGGTCGCCGATCCCTCGGCGCGCTTCGTGGGCGAGGCCAGTGAGGCGCCGGGCTCATGTGTGCTCTGCGCGATGGAGGGCACCCGACCGCTGTTGGTCGAGGTCCAGGCTCTGGTCGCGCCCACCGAGATCGTGCCGCCGCGCCGCGTCGCCACCGGGATCGACCGCAACCGGCTGGCGATGATCCTCGCGGTGCTCGCCCGCCATGGCGGGACGGTGCTCGCCTCGGCGGACGTGTTCGTCAACGTCGCCGGGGGTGTCCGGGTCGACGAGCCGGGCGCCGATCTGGCGGTCGCGCTGGCGCTGGCCTCGGCCCATCGCGGGGATCCGCTCGGGGGCGAGGGCGGTGCGCCGCTCGCCTGCTTCGGGGAGATCGGCCTGACGGGCGAGCTGCGGTTCGTCGCCCATCCCGAGCGCCGGGTGGCCGAGGCACTCAAGTTCGGCCTCGGCCCGGTCCTGGGTCCGGCGGCAGGCGAGCGAATCGAGGGGCTCACTCCGCAGCCGACGCTGGCCGCCGCTCTGAAAGCCGCCGCCCAGCGCCGGGCGCCCCGAGCGCGGGCCGCCGCCTGAGCCCCGGCCGAGCGCGGAGGGTCGGCTCGGTCGCTCGAGGGCCCCGCTGACTTGACAAGCCCAAATCCGACCTGTCCACATGGGATTCGGGCTGGGCGCGAGGAGCAGGGGTCTTTGCCATCATGACTCAACGATGGTGCCACACGACGGGGACTACTTGCATGAGCTTGAAGCCCGTCTTGATCCCCGGCTGCTGCGGGCACTCGACGTGGTCGCTCCGGGAACGCCGCTGCGCGAGGGGATCGACAGCATCATCCAGGCGCGCACGGGCGGGCTGATCCTGATCGCCGACGCCGAGGAGGTCTCGTTCCTGTTCAGCGGCGGGATCAAGCTCGACATCGACTACACCCCGGCGCTGCTCTACCAGGTGGCGAAGATGGACGGTGCGATCGTGCTCGATGAGGGTGGCACGAAGATTGGCTGGGCGAACGTCCAGCTGATGCCGGACCCCACGATCCTCTCGATGGAGACCGGTACGCGCCATCGCACCGCCGAGCGCGTCTCGAAGCAGACCAAGGCGCTCGTGGTCTCGATCTCGGAGCGCCGCGAGGTCGTCTCGATCTACGTCGAGGGCATGAAGCTCATCCTTCAGGACATCCCGACGGTGCTCTCGAAAGCGAACCAGGGCCTCGCGACGCTCGAGAAGTACCGCGCCCGCCTCGACCAGGTCTCGGCCCGGCTCACCGGCCTCGAGTTCGTCGGAGGCTGCACGCTTCACGACGTCCTCTCGGTGCTCCAGCGAGCCGAGTTCGTGACCCGGATGGCCGCCGAGGTCGAGCGCTACATCATCGAGCTGGGCACCGAGGGCCGGCTGATCGAGATGCAGCTCGAAGAGACCGTCGTCGGCGTGATCGGAGACCGGGCCGCCCTGGTCCGCGACTACATCGTCGTCGACACGGAGGAGCGGATCGAGCGCACGATCGGTGAGCTCGCGGGGCTCCCGCATCAGGAGCTGCTCGACTTCGGTCGCCTCGCCGAGCTGCTCGGCTACGACCGGAAGACCAGCACGCTCGAGCTCGCGGTCTCGCCGCGGGGATACCGGATCCTGTCGAGGATCCCGCGGCTGCCCCGCCTGGTGGTCCAGAAGATCGTGCACCGGTTCGGCGATCTCGAGGCGATCCTGAACGCCCCCCAGGAAGAGCTCGAGTCCGTCGAGGGTGTGGGGGACGCCAGGGCGCGGGAGATCCGCGAGGGACTTCGCAGGCTTCAGGAGGTCGACCTTGTCGACCGCTATCCGTGAACCAGACGGCTGCCCCGGCGGTCGTCTCTACCTAAGGAGGCCCAAATCCAAGAGCTAGCTACCGAGGAAGCGATAGAGATCGAACCCGAGCTCGGCCCCGTCGAGTGCACGTTTGACATCGGCGACAACGTCGTCTATCCGCATCACGGGGCCGGGGTGGTGCTGATGAAGGAGACCAAGGACCTCCTCGGCGAGAAGCGGGACTACCTGACGATCAAGATCCTGCACAACGACATGACCGTGATGGTTCCCTGCGAGAACGCCCACCGGGCGGGATTGCGCCGGGTCATCGACGGAGAAGAGGTCGAGAAGGTGATCGACGTGCTCACCGGCGAGGTCTCGGAGATGCCGAAGAACTGGAATCGCCGGTTCAAGCACAACCGCGAGAAGATCAAGACGGGGGACGTCTTCGAGCTGGCCGAGGTGGTCCGGAACCTGGCGATCCGCGAGTGGGAGAAGGGTCTCTCCACTGGCGAGAAGCAGATGTACACGAGGGCAAAGAAGATCCTCGCGTCGGAGTTCATGTACGCGCTCGGCAAGGACGAGGACGGGGCCGAGGCCTACCTGGACGAGCTGCTGGAGGAGCGCTTCGGGGCCAAGGCGTCTGCCTGACCGTTCGCCAGCCTCAGCCGTCATTGCGGCCGCCGGCTCCGGAGAGCGACTCGGAGCCGGCGGCCCGAAGGCCTTCGTCCCGCTCGCCGGCGGGCGGCTGATCGAGTGGTCGCTCGAGGCATTCGCGCGGGCGGAGAGCGTCGGCCCCGTGATCGTCGCCGCTGCCGCCGGGCCACGAGGTCGACCTGGGCGAGGGCGTCGTGACCGTCGTTGGAGGCGAGCACCGCTCTGAGTCCGTGGCGGCTGCTCTCGGGCGAGGTCGAGACCGAGCTGGTGGCGGTCCACGACGCGGCCCGGCCGCTGGTCACCGCGGAGCTGATCGACGAGCTGGTCGCCAAGCTGGCCTCACGGCCCGACGCCGACGGCGTGATAGCCGCCGCGGCGCTGACCGACACGGTGAAGCGTGCCCGCGAGCCGCGCCCGGCCAAAGGGGGCTTCCCGCGGGGCGGCCCGACCGTCGCCCAGACCGTCAGCCGCGATCACCTGTGGGCCGCCCAGACCCCCCAGGTCTTCCGGACGGCGGCGCTTCGCGAGGCCCTCGACACCGATGCGCAGCGGATCGCCGCCGCCACCGACGACGCGATGCTGGTCGAGAAGGCCGGCGGCAAGGTCCTGATCCACCCGTCCGGCGCCGAGAACCTGAAGGTCACCACGGAGCTGGACCTCCGGGTCGCCGAGCTGCTGCTGGCCGAGCGGGGTCGCTGATGGCGCTTTCCGTGTGCGTGCCGCCATCCAGGCGCCACGCCGCCGTCCGATGGGCTCATTTCCGACCGGTGGGCTGCCGATACTGGACGTGAATGAAGAGGTTTCGGAGCAGATTGGGTTGCGCCGTGGACGGGCACCGCTGGGCGCTGATGGGCCACCGCTGCGTGTGCCTGCGCTGCGGGCGCGCGGCGGCCTCGCAGGACATCCGGCGCCCTGTCTCGCGCCGGGGCTGACCCGTTCGCTCAGCGCCTGATCAGCACCCAGACGAGCGCCGCGGCGAACCCGATCTGGCCGAACGCCAGCGCGGTGCCGAAGTTCGCGGCTCCCAACGCCGCGGCGACGCCGCTCGTCACCGCGAATGCGCCGATCATGGTCGCCAGGTCGCGCGCCGTTTGCACCGCCGCCCGGCTCATTTGGAGGTCGTCCCGGTGCCGGCCGCCGGTCCCGGGCGGCGCTGACTCGGCTTCACGATCCGCAGGTGGACCATGTCGCCAGCTAGCGTACAAGGGGCCTACGTCCCCTTCGGCGATCTTCGACCGCGCCCATGCTCACCGACTACCACCTGCACCTACGCCCGGACGATGACGACCGGCCGCCAGAGCGGTCGGCGTTCACGACCGAGAACGTGGAGCGGTACGTGGCCGCGGCCGAGGACGCGGGAATCGACGAGCTGGGGTGCTCCGAGCACGTCTACAGGTTCACCGATGCGCTCGAGATCTGGCAACACCCGTTCTGGCAGCGGCAGGCTCGCGACGACCTGGACGCCTACTGCGAGTTCGTGCGCACGACCCCGCTCCGGCTCGGGCTCGAGGTCGACTTCGTGCCCGGCGCCGAGGACCGCATCGCCAGCCTCCTCGACGGACACGACTTCGACTATGTCGTCGGCTCGATCCACTTCGTCGGCGACCGGGCTGTGGACGATGACGGCTACGACATCTGGGAGGCGGATGGCGACGCCGATGCCGTGTGGCGCCGCTACTTCGAGACCCTCGCCGAGGCGGCCGGCAGCGGCCTGTTCGACATCCTCGCCCACCCGGACCTGGTGAAGATGTGGGGGCGGGCCAGGCCCCATCCCGGAGCGCGATCCGCGGTTCTACTACGAGCCCGCCGTGGAGGCGATCGCCGACGTCGGGAGTCGCGGTCGAGGTCTCGACCGCGGGCCTGCGAAAGCCGGTGCGGGAGATCTACCCGGCGCCGGCCTTCGCGACGATGTGCGTCGAGGCGGGGGCGGTCTTCGCCCTCTCCTCCGACGCCCACGTCGCCGCGGACGTCGGCCACGCCTATGAGCACGCGGTCTCCGAGATGGGCGATTGGGGGATCGAGCAGATCGCCGTCTTCGAGCGCCGGAAGCGCCGGCTGGAGCCGCTGGGATGAGCTTCGGGGCCCTGAGCGTCGGGATCGGCTACGACGCCCACCGGTTCGCCGCGGGACGCAGGCTCGTGCTCGGTGGCGTCGAGATCCCACATGAGGTCGGCCTGGACGGCCATTCCGACGCCGACGTCCTCACCCACGCCGTGATCGACGCCGTGCTCGGGGCTGCCGGGCTCGGCGACATCGGAACGCTGTTCCCGCCCGACGAGGAGCGCTGGCGAGACGCCCACTCCCTCGACCTGCTGACGGATGACGCTCGGCAACCTCTACGGGCGGGTGGTGAACGTGGACGCGACCTTGATCTGCGAGGCGCCGCAGATCGGACCGCACCGCGCCGAGATGGAGCGGACGCTCGCCGAGGCGCTGTCGGCGCCGGTGATCGTCAAGGCGACGACCAACGAGGGGATGGGCTGGATCGGGGACCGGGAGGGCATCGCGTGCTTCGCGGTCGCGCTCGTGGAGCTCGACTGACGCCCTCACCAGCGGCGGCGGACCGGGGCACCGGCGTCTGCGACTAGGCTACGAGCCTGATGCTTCGCTCGATGGCCGGCAAGCTGTCCACGGACATCGTCACCGGCCCCATGAGCTACGTCGGCCGCAAGGTCAAGCTGGGGAAGCTCGGATCCCTGAGCGAGGTGCCCTTCAACGTCCGGACGCTCGTCGAGGCCGGCGTGATCCACCCGGTGCGTCCGGACAAGCTGGCGCAGATTCCTCCGGGTGCTGGCCCGCTGGGGCGCCTCGCCGGCGGCCGGGATCGCCGGTGGGGCGATCAACCATCCCGACGAGCCGATGGTCGAGGACGAGGCGGGCTCGCTGACCTTCGCCCAGGTCCACCGTCGCTCCAACGCGCTCGCCCGGGGCCTTGCCGCCGAGGGTGTGGGGGAGGGAGACGGGATCGCGATCATGTGTCGCAACCACCGCGGCTTCGTCGAGGCGACGCTCGCGATCTCGAAGCTTGGCGCCACGGGCCTCTACATGAACACGGCCTTCGCCGCGCCGCAGCTGGCCGGCGTGGTCGAGCGCGAGGAGCCCGTGGCGCTGATCTACGACGGCGAGTTCGGGCGCCTGCTCGAGCCGGCCTCGGAGGCGGGCAAGGAGATCGGGCTGCGGCGCTTCGTCGCCTGGACCGACGGCGGCGACGAGGTGGCGTCGGATCGCACGCTCGACGACCTGATCGAGGCGAGCGACGACAGCGACCTCGATCCCCCCGCCGAGTCGAGCCGGTTCGTGATCCTGACCTCGGGCACGACGGGGACGCCCAAGGGGGCGCAGCGCGCACAGCCCGACACGCTCGGCCCGTTGGCAGCGCTGTTCTCGAAGATTCCGTTGCGGGCGCGAGAGCGAACGATGATCGCCGCGCCGCTCTTCCACTCGTGGGGCTTCGCCCACTTCGTGCTCGGCCTGTCGCTCGGCTCGACCTATGTGCTTCGCCGCCGCTTCGACCCGGAGGAGACGCTGCGCGCCACGCAGGAGAGCGGCGCGACCGCGCTGATCGTCGTGCCGGTGATGATGCAACGGATCCTCGAGCTGCCGAAGGAGACGCTCGACAGGTACGACCTGCCCGACCTCCGGGTGACCGCCGCGAGCGGCTCGGCGCTGCCGGGCGAGCTGGCCACCAAGTGGATGGACACCTTCGGCGACAACCTCTACAACCTCTACGGGTCGACCGAGGTCGCCTGGGCGACGATCGCGACGCCGGAGGACCTGCGGGCCGCGCCGGGCACGGCCGGGCGGCCGCCGCGCGGCACCGTGGTGCGGATCGTGGACGGCGACGGCAACGACGTCGAGCCCGGGAAGATCGGCCGGGTCTTCGTCGGCAACGAGATGGCCTTCGAGGGCTACACGGGGGGCGGCGGCAAGGATGTGCTCGACGGCCTGCTCTCCTCGGGCGACGTCGGCCACTTCGACTCCGAGGGCCGCCTGTTCATCGACGGGCGCGACGACGAGATGATCGTCTCCGGCGGCGAGAACGTGTTCCCGCGCGAGGTCGAGGACCTGCTCTCCGACCACGACGGCATCAAGGAGGTCGCCGTGATCGGCGTCGATGACGAGCAGTTCGGCCAGCGGCTGAAGGCGTTCGTGGTCCTCGGCGAGGGCGCCGAGCTGACCGACGAGGACGTCAAGGGCTACGTGAAGTCCAACCTCGCTCGCTACAAGGTGCCGCGCGAGGTGGAGTTCCTCGACTCGCTGCCGCGCAACGCCACCGGCAAGATCCTGAAGCGCGAGCTGGCCTAGCCGGCCGCCGCCGCCCGCCTGCCCGGGTTTCTCCTCCACGGCGGTGGGTACGGGCGTCCGTGAACAGCGACCCCCGGCCCAGGAGGTGTGAGATGCCACCGCGCGGAGTCAAGAAGGGAACCAAGCGAGCTCGCCAGTACGAGAAGATCAAGCGCAGCCAGAAGCGTCGCGGCGCCTCGGAGCGACGCGCCGAGGAGATCGCCGCGCGGACCGTTCAAAAGGAGCGAGCTCGAGCGGGAGAGTCGAGGCAGCGCTCGCGAAGCTCGACCCAGGACATCTCGTCGGGGCGCCGGGGCGGCCTGCGCTCGGGCACGCGGCGGCCCACGGGGCCAGACCCGTGAGCAGCTCTACAGCCAGGCCAAGAGGCTGAACATCGAAGGGCGCTCGCGAATGAACAAGCGCCAGCTCCTGGCCGCGGTCAACCGCAAGAAAAGCTAGCCGGCCGCGGCAGCCTGCTCGCCACGGCGCCGGGCGGCGTCGGCGCGCATCCTCTCGTGCTCGACCTGGCGCTTGAGCTGGCGCAGCGAGCGGCGCAGGTGGCCGCCCAGCTGCGGCGCCGCGACGAGCTCGGCGATCCAGCCGGGGATCCCGGAGCCGGCGACGCCGTAGGCGAAGCGCAGCTCGACCCGGGTACGGCCATCGTCGAGCTCGCGTAGACGCCATCGCCCCCGTTGGTCGACTCCCAGCACCGAGCTCCAGGCCATGTCGCGCTGCTCGTCCCACTCGACGATCTCGATCAGGCCGCCGACCTCCGCCGAGCCCACCCTGATCAGCATCCGGTAGCGGGCGCCAAGGCCGGTCCGCTGCTCGCCCGCGACCTCCCAGCGCGTGATCCCGGACATGAAGTGGAGGTAGTTCGAGGGCTCCGCCAGGTAGTCCCAGACGAGCTTCGGCGGGGCCGAGACCACGATCGACTCGTTCAGCCTCATCAGCCTATGAGCGGGTAGCGCCGCTCGGCCGCCAGCGTGTCGAGCGTCTCCTGCATCAGGGTGGTGACGTGGTCGTAGACGTCGTCGACGTCGGGGTCGTCGCCGAACTCGGCGCGCACGTCGATCGGGTCCAGGACCTCGACCGTGATCTTCGCGGGCAGGGGGATGTGGCCGAGCAGATCGCCGACGTTGAGTCCCCAGGGCAGCGCAAGCGAGATCGGAATCACCTTCAGACGCAGCGTCCGGTCGACGCGCAGGGCTCGCGCCAGACGGCCGCCGTGGCTGAGGAACAGGGCCGTCTCCTGGCCTCCGATCGAGACCACCGGAACGATCGGGACGTCGGCTTCGAGCGCCAGCCGGACGAATCCCTTGCGGCCCGCAAAGTCGACCTTGTGTCGCTCCCAGGTCGGGCGGTGCACCTCCCAGTCGCCGCCCGGGTAGACGAGCAGGGCCGCGCCGGCGTCGAGCGCCCGCTGAGCGTGCTCCGGCGACGCCGGCACGGTGCCGTAACGGCGCAGGATCTGGCCCACCGGGGAGGCGAGCACCAGGTTGTGCGCCAGCTGGTAGAAGGCGCCGCTCGACCCCGAAGTAGGTGTAGAAGGCGAGCGTGAACAGCAGCGTGTCGGGCGTCACGTTGCCGCCGGAGTGGTTGCCGACGAGCAGCACCGGCCCCTCCTCGGGCACGTTGCCCATGTTCCGGACCTCGCCCCGGAACCAGAGGGTGGTCAAAAGCCAGCTGAGCGGAAGGTTCTCGCGGATGTAGTCCGGGTCGCGGTCGTCGAGGTTCGCCGTCAGGTTGCGGCGGATGCGCCGTGCCACGCCACCCGCGAATCCTCCCGCGGCGCTCTGACCGGCGCGGACGGCGCCACCGCCGGCGCGGACCACGCCGCCGCCGGCTCCTCGGGCGATCCCGTTCAGCGAAGTCAGCCGGTCGCGCAGGGCGCCGTCCTCGCCCCCGGCCTCGCCGCCGTTGCGCTTCGCCTGCTCGGCGAGCCCTTCCTGGTCGGCCATGACGGCGATTCTATGCGGCACTGGTGCCGGCGGTTCCGCGACGAACGTCGCGACCCGGGACGGGCCGACTGCCTCGCTGACCTGGTCGCGGATCAGCCCGTTGGCGCGCTCTGGCAGCTCCACCTGGGGCACGTGCCCGCATTCGGTCAGCACGACCTGGCGGGCGTGCGGCAGGACGTCGGCGACGTGCCTGGAGAAGGCGGCCGGGACGAGCCGGTCGCGATCGCCCCAGATGAACAGGGCCGGCGGGCGCAGGCCGGCGAGGCGGGTCCACAGCCCGCGCTTCGCCGTGCGGGGGGGTCGAGGTAGATGTTGCGCGCCGCCGCGAAGAAGGCGATCCGAGCGGAGCGCGACCGGTAGGTGCGGCAGAACTCGTCGGCGGCGATGTCGGCGGCCGTCGGGTCGAGGCGCTCCGGGCGCGCGAACAGGCTCCAGAACTGCTCCCGGACCCGCGCGGCCCGCAGCGGGTGCGGGATCGCCGCGAGCTCGGGGCGGATCAGCTTCACCAGCGGCACCAGCTCGCGGCGGCGCCGAAAGGCCAGGGCCGGCGCCAGGAGGCTGAGCGTCTCCGGCCCGCTCGGGCTGTGTGAGCGCGAGCTCGACCGCGACCCGACCGCCCATCGAGTTGCCCACCAGGTGCGCTCGCTCGATCGCCATCGCGTCCATGTAGCCGAGCACCGAGCGGGCGAAGTACGAGGCGTCGTAGGCGGCGCGCGCCGGCTTCGACGAGGAGCCAAAGCCCGGCAGGTCGATGGCGTGGACGGTGTGGTCCGGGGTGAGGGTGGAGATCGTCTTGAAGAAGGAGGTCTTGTTCGACCCCAGTCCGTGCAGGCAGATCACCTGGTCGGGCCCCTCGCCGGAGATCAGGCTGGAGATCGTTCCGTCGCGGGTCTCGACCTCGATTGCCCGCAGCAGCGGCGGCCGCCCGCCGGGCAGCCGGAAGAGCCCCTCGAAGCCGAGCGCCAGGTCGAGGTCCCCGCGCGCGTAGAGGCGTCGCTGGGCGAACGCGTCGAGGCCCGACAGCCGGCCCTCTCGCAGGGCGAGCCAGGTGGCGGCGTCCGTACCGATGACCACGTCCGGCTCGCGCACCGGCGACGGCCGCACCTCGCAGCGATCGGCGCGCGTCCGGACCTCCCACGTCCGGCCGACGTCGCCGAGCCGCACCTGGAAGATGGCGTCGAAGCCGGGCTCGGCGCCCAGGTAGCGGACCGGAAGCGACGCGAAGGCTTCCTCGACGCGCCGCACGCGTTGTGCCTGGAGCGAGATGGAGCCCATCGGGAGGCGACGTTAACGGCCGTGCCACGTACCCAGGACCTCATACATGCACGGCTTCCCGCAAATAGCATCAAGAAGATGACGCGCACGGTCCGAATCCGCGACACGCTGAGCAACGAGCTGCGGCCACTGGAGCCTCGCGAGCCGGGCAGGGTCGGCATCTACACCTGCGGGCCGACCGTGTACTCGCGCATCCACGTCGGCAACGCGCGCCCCTACGTGATCCCCATGCTGCTGCGCCGGCTCCTCGTGCGGCTGGGCCTCGAAGCCCGGCTGGTCATCAACGTCACCGACATCAACGACAAGATCTACGCGGCGGCGCGGGAGGCCGGGACGCCCTCGGACCGGTTCGCCCGCGAGATGACCCGCGCCTACGTCGAGGACACCGACCGACTCGGGCTGGGCCGCCCGGACGACGAGCCGCTGGCCTCCGAGACGATCCCCGAGATCGTCGCCTTGATCGAGGCGCTGATCGAGGGCGGCCACGCGTACGAGTCCGGCGGCGACGTCTACTTCCGGGTGCGCAGCTTCCCGGGCTACGGCAAGCTCTCGAACCGCGATCCGGACGAGATGGACCAGGGCGAGGAGGCGGGGACCGAGTCGCTGAAGGAGGATCGGCTCGACTTCGCGCTCTGGAAGGCGCGCAAGCCCGACGAGGACACCGGCTGGCCCTCACCCTGGGGGGAGGGCCGGCCCGGCTGGCACATCGAGTGCTCGGCGATGGCCGAGAAGCTGCTCGGCACCGACTTCGCCATCCACGGCGGCGGCATCGACCTCGTCTTTCCCCACCACGAGAACGAGATCGCCCAGACGGAGGCGGCCCGTGGGGTCCCCCTCGCCCGGCTGTGGATGCACAACGGCATGGTCCAGATGGCCGAGGAGAAGATGTCGAAGTCGGTGGGGAACATCTTCCAGCTCTCCGAGGCGCTCGACCGGTACGGGCGGGACGCGGTGGTCGCCTATCTGATCTCGGGCCACTACCGACAGCCGCTCGAGTTCTCGGAGGAGGCGCTCGACGAGGCGGCCGCGCCGGGTCGAGCGGATCCGCAACTTCGTGCTCGACCTGCCCGAGGGCGACCGAGGACGGCGAGGACGAGTTCGTGCGCGCTCCGGCGCGAGGCCCTGCTCGACGCGCTCGCCGACGACTTCAACACGCCGCGAGCGCTGGCCGCCCTGTTCGAGCTGGTCGCCGAGGGTAATCGGCGGCCGCTCCCGGGCGCCCGCGCGGCGCTCGACGGAGATGCTGCCGCTGCTGGGGCTCGAGTCGCTGCCTGGCGCCGGCCGAGGCGATCGATTCGGAGGCCGAGCGGCTGATGGAGGCGCGCGAGCAGGCGCGAGCCGGAGCGGGACTTCGGGCGGGCCGACCAGATCCGCGACGAGCTGGCCTCCCGAGGCTACGAGGTCCGCGACACGCCCGAGGGGCCTCGGCTGGTCAGGCGCGCGGGGTAGCCGGAGATCGCCGCTCGCGCGGACATCGGCTCTCATGACGCCGGGACCGGCGAGATCGTCTACGGGCGGCGGGCGGTGGCCGAGGCGAAGCGCGGCAGGCGGCGCGTTCGCCGGGTCTGGACCACGCCCGAGGTGTCCACGTCGGAGCTGGCGCGGCTGGCGGGCTCGCCAGACCATCAGGGAGTCGTCGCCGAGGTCGACCCGTATCCCTACGCCGATCCTGACTCGCTCCTCGATCGCCCGGACGCGCTGGTGGTCGCGCTGGACCAGGTCCAGGACCCACGAAACCTGGGCGCGGTCTGCCGATCGGCTGAGGCCGTCGGCGCCGCCGGGTTGGTGATCCCCTCGCGGCGCTCGGCGGCGGTCACCGCGGCGGTCTCCAAGGCGTCCGCGGGCGCGGTCGAGCACCTGCCGGTGGCCCGCGTCACGAACCTCGCGGACTGGCTGGCCCGGGCAAAGGACTCGGGCGCGTGGGTGTATGGCGCCGAGGCGAGCGCCGCGGCGCCGTACGCGCAGGCCGATCTCAGCGGGAAGGTGGTGCTGGTCCTCGGCGGCGAGCAAAAGGGGCTGCGCCGCCGCGTCTCGGAGAGCTGTGACCTCTTGATCTCGATTCCCATCCGCGGTCGCGTCGGATCCCTGAACGTGTCCGCCGCCGCCGCGGTGCTGCTGTTCGAGGCGGCCAGGCAGCGGGCCGGCAGCCGGCAGCAGGGGCGCCGGGACGCCTAGCAGCGCCCACGGACGGAAGACCCTCCTGCAACGAATCGTGCACGGCGGGCCCGGGGCGGTTGACAGAACAACGCCCAGGTGCGTACACTTGCGCATAAGGGTGAACTAAAGGTCGAGTCTCGATCTGCCGATCACCGACAGGAGAGGCGCCCAGGGGAGGTAACGGGTGCCACGGTTTTCCACCGAACGGAGGAATCCAGTGGCTGCACCGACCCCTACCCACGAGTTCGTCGCCGTCGCGCCCCGAGGCCGGGCCGCCGCGGTCGCCCGCAGACCGGAAGCTCAACCTGAGCTTGAAGATTCGTACCTGGTGGCGCTGGCCAAGCGGGGCAGCCCCGACGCCTACGACAGGATCGTGAAGCGCTATCGCGGCTTCGTGCGGCTGAAGGCCTCGTCCTACTTCCTGCTCGGTGGCGATTCCGACGACCTGATCCAGGAGGGCCTGCTCGGTCTGTACAAGTCGATCCGCGACTTCCGCTCCGATCGCGAGTCGAGCTTTCGGAACTTCGCCGAGCTCTGCATCACCCGGCAGATCATCACCGCGGTGAAGACGGCGAGCCGCAACAAGCACGCGCCGCTCAACCAGTACGTCTCCTTCGCCCAGACGCCGGCCGGCGCGAGCGACTCGGAGACCACCCTGGAGGAGGTGCTTCCGGGACCCGGCAGCGAGGACCCGTCGGAGCGGGTGATCGCGACCGAGGAGCTCCAGAGCCTCGTCTCCTGCCTCTCCAGCGTCCTCTCGGAGCTCGAGAGCCACGTCCTCTCCCTGTACCTCGACGGCCACTCCTACGAAGCGGTCGGCGAGCACCTCGACTGCGACACGAAGACGGTCGACAACGCCCTCCAGCGCGTCAAGCGCAAGGTCAGCCTCCACATCGCCTCACGCGAGGTCCGGCTGTAGGCGGCTCGGGCGCTTTGGGAAGGCTGGCCGGCATGGGCTTGCGCGGAGCTTCGATGTGGCTGGCGATGCTCGCGGCCGTGACGCTCGCCGGGTGCGGCGGCGGGGATAACGCAAGCACGTCGTCCACGACGACGACAGCCGCAGGCGCCAAGATCGACCCGGCCTTCCTCGCCAAGGTCGACGCCGTGTGCGCGAAAGCCAGCAAGCGCTTCGCCGCGAACGGCCAATTCCCGTTCCAGAACTTCGATCCACTGCACCCCGACCCAGGGCAGTTGCCCAAGGTAGGGGCGTTCTTCAAGCCGAACGTCTCGACCGAGCGGATGGTCGAGAATCAGCTCCGAGCGCTCGGGGAGCCGGCGATGGGCGCGCCTGGGTGGAATGCGATCCGCACGCATGCCATCGCCAGCGAGGCCAATGCGATCAAGCAGGTCCACGTCGCGCTGGCGTCGGACGTGCCCCGATTCGTCGCGACGGTCAAGGAGGCAAACCGGCTTCACGGACAGCTCGACACCGAGGCCCAGGCCGCGGGCTTCACAGCATCGTCGCCCTGCACGAAGGTCTTCTGACGCCGGGGCACACTTAGCTCACCAGTGGCGCACTCAAGTGAGCACTATCGCGGCACAGTTGCGTGCCGGAGTTGGAACGCGCGGGCGTTGTTTCGCGAATCCTCGCCGGATAGCTTCGAGGCGTGAGCGACTCGAAGCTACGACTGACGAAACCGAAGCTGACGACTCATCCGGTCGACGTCGGCCAGCGGACCGAGGCGGCGATCCTGTCCGAGCTGGTGCGCCGTGGGTACTCCGTGCTGCTGCCGTTCGGCACCAACCAGCGGTACGACCTCGTGCTCGATCTCGATGGCAGGTTCGTCAGGGCCCAGTGCAAGACGGGCCGGCTCCGTAAGGGCGTGGTCCTGTTCAGCACGAAGAGCGTCCAGGCCAACACGCGAAGAATCGTGGTCCGGGACTACAAAGCCGACGCGGACGTGTTCGTCGTCTACTGCCCCGACACGCGCCGGATGTATTGCGTCCCCGTCGAGGAGGCTCCGACCGGTTACATGTACCTTCGTGTGGAACCGACGCGCAACGGCCAGAAGCATCGCGTTCGTTGGGCGTCCCACTACGAACTGCCCGCCTAGCTCAACTGGCTAGAGCACCTGATTTGTAATCAGGAGATTCCCGGTTCGAATCCGGGGGCGGGCTCTGATGCCGTCTGATCACGACTTCACCTGGCGCGACGGGGAGCGGACGGTCGTCTTCCGGGAGGGGGCGCTCGCCGGCGCGGCAGAGCTGCTGGCCGACGGGGTCTGGGAGCGCTTCGAGCTCGTGACGACCCCCCGCGCCCTGGGCGGGGCGCCGCTGGCGCTGGCCGAGCGGGCGTCCGCCGTTCACGAGGTGTCCCGCGGCCCGGTGCCCGACACCGCGGCCGCGCTCATCGACTCGGTCAGCAACCCGACGCTGGTCGCGCTCGGCGGCGGGAGGGTGATCGACACCGCGAAGGCGATCGCCGCGGTGCGCGGGGGCCGGGTGTGCGCCCTCCCGACGACGCTCTCCGGGGCCGAGATGACGGCCATCCACCGGCTCCCGGCCGGGCACGAGCACGAGGCGCGGCATCTCGTCCGCCCGACCTTGGTGATCGCCGATCCGCTCGAGCTGACCACGCTCGACGAGCAGCGCCTGCGGGCCAGCGCCATGAACTCGCTGGGCCACGGCGCCGAGGCTCTCTACACGCCGCTCGCCAACCCGGTGGCGACGCTGGAGGCGCTGCACGGCGCGCAGCGGCTCGCGGCTGCGCTCGACCGCCCCGCCGGAGAGGACCGGGCCGGGCTGGCGCTCGGCTCGCTGCTCTGCGCCGCCGCACTCGACTCGGCGGGCTACGCCATTCATCACGTCGTCTGCCAGACGCTGGTCCGGGTGCTGGAGACGCCGCACGCGGAGACCAACGCGATCATGCTCCCGCTGACGATGGACGCGATGCGCTCGCGGGCTCCCGGCGCGATCGAGTCGCTGGCCGTGGCGCTGGGAACGGACGGCGCGGGGATCCGTGAGCGGATCGAGGCCCTGGGGGGCGGGCCGCGGAAGCTGAGCGACCTCGGCGCCGACCGCGGCCGGCTGCGGCGAGCGCTCGACGCGATCCTCTCGCGGACGGAGCTTCGGAACACCCCCGACCCGCCCGGCAGGCAGGAGCTCGACGAGCTTCTGCAGGCCGCCTGGTAGCGCACCTGCGCTTGCAGCCGGTCGTCGCCGCCGGTGGCCGAGCGTGTAGGCCAGTAACGCCGTGGGCCGGCGCGTGTAGGCATCTGTGTGGATGAGGCCCAGCGGACGTCTGCGCCCCCGCGCACGGACGAGGTGATCAGCGAGGAGCGCTTCCAGCGCTACCACGCCTATGCGCGCGAGCACGGCGTCAACCGGTTTCTCTACCTGCTGGCCCGCCTGATCCTGCAGCCTGCCTTCCTCGTCTGGCTCCGCCTCTCGCGCACCGGCCGCGAGCACCTGCGCGGGATCAGGGGCGGGTTGATCGTCGCCTCGAACCACCGGAGCTTCCTCGATCCGTTCGTGATCGGCTGCACGCTTCCGTGGCGCCGCCCGATGCAGTACGTGGCCAAGGTCGAGCTGTTCGAGCGTCGCTGGCGCGGATGGCTCCTCTCCCGGGTCGGCGCCTTCCCCATCCGGCGCGGGCAATCGGACGAGACCGCCATGGAGACCGCCCGGGTCGTCCTCGACCGAGGCGGCACGGTCTGCATCTTCCCGGAGGGGACGCGGATCCGCTCAGGCTCGCTGGGGACGCCGAAGCGCGGCGTCGGCCGCCTGGCGCTGGAGACCGGGCCGCGGTGGCGCCCGTCGCCGTGCACGGGTCAGAGCTGGTGCGGCGCGGTTGGCGGATCCGCCCCCGCAAGGTGAAGCTGCGGGTCGGAGGGCCGCTGACCTTCCCACGCACCGAGCATCCCTCGCCGGCGCTTGCCGCCACCGTCACGGCTCGGATCTGGCCCAACGTCGAGCTCCAGTGGGAGTGGCTCGGCGGCCTGCCGCCGCTGCGCAAGGCCGCGGTGATCGGCGCCGGGAGCTGGGGCACCGCGATGGCCGTGCTGCTGGCTCGCGGAGGACTCGAGGTCCAGCTCGGGACCCGCTCCCACGAGAAGGCGGCGGAGATCGCCGCCAAGCGCGAGAACCCTCGCTACCTGCCCGGGGCGAGCCTGCCCGAGACCGTCGCCGTGAAGCGCGCCGGCGACATCGAGCTCGCCGGGGTCGATCTCGTCTGCCTTGCCGTGCCGTCTGCGGCGCTGCCCGCCGCCGTCGGCTCGCTCGGCGATCGGATCGGCTCGCGCGCGGCCGTGCTGCTGCTCACCAAGGGCCTGGTGGGGCCGCTCGGCCAGCTCCCAAGCGACTACGTCGGCGAGCGAATCCGCGCCCGGGCGATCGCGTCGCTGGGCGGCCCCGCCCACGCGCGCGAGGCTGCCGCCGGGATGGCCGCGCTGGTGCTGGGCACCACCGACGCGAACCTTCGGGCCCAGCTGGGCGAGGTCTTCGACCGGGCGGGTCTCGTCTGCGAGCGAGCCGATGACGTGGTGGGCGTGGAGATGGCGGGCGCCGCCAAGAACGCCGCCTCGCTCGGCGCGGCAGCGGCGGAGGCGTACGGCCTCAACGCCGCCGGGATCGCCGCCGCGACGATCTGGCGCGAGTGCGTGGAGTACGCGCTGGCCAACGGCGCCCAGCTGGACACCTTCACGGGGCTCGCCGGCGTGGGCGACCTGACCGCGACCGTCATGGCGCCCGAAAGCCGCAACCGGCGCGCCGGAGAGCTGCTCGGCGCCGGCGTTGCCGCGGACCAGATCCCGGGGCGGATCGGCCAGGCGTCGGAGGGCCTCGACACGGTGCCGCTGCTTGCGGAATCGATGGCTCGCGCGGGGCTCGAGGCGCCCGGCCTGGACGGACTCGCAGCCCTGATCGCCGGTCGCATCGACCCCGGCGAATGGGTGGCCGGCCTGCGCCGCGCGGAGCGCGCCCGGCGGGCGGCATAGGCATGGGGCGCGGGCTACGCTTGACCGGTGAGCGCCGCCAAGGAGGAGAGCGGGCCGGCCGATCCGGCCTCGAAGGCCGAGCTCGACCGGGCCTTCGAGGAGCTCTACCGGGCTCACCTCCGCGACGTCTACTCCTACTCCTACTACCGAGTGGGCAATCACCACGACGCCGAGGACCTGACCGAGCAGGCGTTCCTGCAGGCGTACAGGCACTTCGAGCGGGCGCGACGCGAGTCCAACGGGCGTCCGCTCCGGCCGTGGCTGATCCGCATCGCCCACAACCTCGCCTCGAACTATCACCGCGATCGCGCCCGGCGCCCGGAGGCGGCCCTGGACGCGGTCGAGCCGCCCTCGCACCCGCACGGAACAGAGCAGATCGTCGAGGGGCGCGAGGAGCTCCGCCTGGTCATGGACCGGCTCGAGCGGCTGTCGGACGACCGCCGAGACGCGCTGATCATGCGCTTCGCGCTCGGGATGTCCAATCGCGAGATCGCGCGGGCGCTGGGGCGCACGGACGGAGCGACGAAGGTCCTGATCCACAGGGCGATCAAGCAGCTGGAAGAGGAGATGAGCGGGACATGACCGACGACCGTTGCACGCACCGAAGATGAGCGAAGAGACCGAACACCTGCAGCTGGAGGAGCTGCTCAGCGACGCGCTGCGGCCGATCGAGCCGCCCGAGAGCCTTGCCGGCCGCGTCGAGAGCACGCTGACGGCGATCACCGAGCAGGCCGCGGCCGAGCTCTCGAGCTGGGCCGAGGAGCTGTCGGAGGGTGAGCTCGACGCGCTCCGGGACCCACGCAACTGGGTGCGGCCGGTCGCCGCGGTCGCCGTGGGCACGGTCGCGGGCGGGGCGCTCGTGCTGGTCGGCATGCGCCGGCGCCGCAGACCGAGCGGCCTTCGCGCCACGGCCGAGAACGTCCTGAAGACGGTCAGGCCCGACTGAATCACTCCGCCGGAAGCCTCGCCTACGGCTATCAGGGAGCCGCAGGCGACCGATCATCCGGCGGAGCCGGATGCGGCGGGCGAGGGCTCCGCGAAGGCCGGGAGCCGCTCAGGCGGGGGCGGTGCGCGCGGGCACGCTCGCGGGGGTTGCGGCGCCCGCCGCCAGACCGGTGAGCCCGAGGATCAGGTGCAGGATGTTGTCCGCGGTGTTCACAGGGACGATGCTCAGGATCGAGTCGCCGCTGCCGATGATGAAGCCCCAGATCGCGACCACGATGTAGACGAGCCCGAGCCCCAGGGCGTATTGGCGCGCGGCGTAGCCGGCGGCGGCGAGGCCGAGCAGCCCCGTCGCCAGGTGGACGACGTTGTGCCACCCGTTGACCGCCAGGATGCCGAACACCTTGTCGACTTCCCCGGGCGAGCCGAAGCTGCGCGCTGTAGAAGAAGCCGATGATGCCGGCGATCGTCAAGACCGCTCCGACCAGCGTCGCGTAGAGCTTGGCTGGGCTTGATGCTTCCATCCGCGATCCTCCTTCAGGGGGCGTCGATCGGGCTAACTATCTTGTCGCAGGCGGACGTACTGATCCACGCACGGATGCCGTGCGTATTCGTGTGTGTCCGCCGGTAATGCGCATTTTCGCCGCCGCCGGATCAGGCGGCCGAACAGATGAGATCGAAGCCACATCCCGCGGCGCTCGAGCGCCTCGCCGACGAGGAGCTGATGACCCTGGTCGACGGCAAGGACCCGGACGCGTTCGAGGTCTTCTACGACCGCCACGGCGGGGCCGCGTACTCCCTGGCGCACCGGATCGTGGGAGATCCCGGGATGGCGGAGGACGTGACCCAGGAGGCGTTCCTTTCGATCTGGAGGAGCAAGGCCCGCTTCGATGCGGCGCGCGGCAGCGTGCGGGCGTGGGCGCTCGGGATCGTTCGCAATCGCGCCATCGACGCCCTGCGCAGCGCCTCGCGTCCCGCTCCGAAGCTCGATCGCGACGACGAGTCCGTGCTCGAGAGCCAGCCCGCCGGCGAGCGGACCGAGGCCGAGGCGATCCGCCGTGAGACCGCCGGTCGCCTCCGTCGGGCGCTGGGGCTGCTGCCGCGCGAGCAGTCGCAGGTGATCGAGCTGGCGTACTTCGGCGGCTTCAGCCACTCGGAGATCGCCGAGATGCTGGGGGCGCCGATCGGCACCATCAAGGGGCGGATGCGACTCGGTCTCGAGAAGATCAGGGCCACCCTCGCGGAGGGGATCCCGGAGGAGGACGTCCCGGGGGCGTACCTGTGAGCGAGGCGCCCGAGCCCGCGGGCCACGAGCGCTACCGCGACGACCTCGCGGCGTACGCGCTGGGTGCTCTCGAGGAGCGTGAGGCGCTCGAGCTGCAGGGTCACCTCGCGCGACTGCGAGCGCCTGCCGCGCGCAGCTGCGGTGGCTGCAGACGGCCGTCGACCTGCTGCCGCGCTCGGTCGAGCAGCTCGAGCCGCCGGCGCGGCTTCGCAGGCGATTGATGGCGACCGTGCGGGCCGAGGCGCGGACGGGGAGCCGGGCTGGGATCGAGGCCGCGGAGCCGCGGCGCCTGCGCGACTGGGGGGCCATGCTGTGGCGGCCGGCGACAGCGGTCGCTGCCGGGGCGCTGATCGTCGCCGGGGCCGCCGCCGGCTACCTGCTCCACGAGCCGGGCGCAGTCGAGCTCGGTGGTCACGGCTCGACCGTCGCCGGCCGCGCCGGCGAGGCTCGCCGCGACGCTGGAACGCCAGGACGGCTCGGCGATCCTGACCATGTCGCACCTGCCCGCCCTGCCCCGCAACGACGTCTACGAGGCGTGGGTGCAGCGCGACGGCACGCTTGCAGCCCTCGAGCCTGTTCGTGCCCCGGCGCGACCGGACCGCCGATGCCGCCGTTCCGGGGCCGCTCGACGACGCCGACGCCGTGCTGGTGACCCGCGAGCCGCGCGGCGGCAGCCGGCAGCCGACCTCAGCCGCCGCTGCTGCAGGCCGACCTCCACTAGACCTGAGTCCGCCTAAAGGTTCGGCCAGTAGATTCCGCCGCTGTGAGCGCGAGGCTCGAGCAAGGGGCTGATGCCAGGCCAAGCGCGAACAATCTGACCATGCCCACCTGCTACCGCCATCCGAACCGGGAGACGAACGTGGCCTGCTCCAACTGCGGGCGGCCGATCTGCCCGGACTGCATGACCGTCACCCCGGTGGGCATGCGCTGCCCCGAGTGCGCGAGCCAGCGCACCCAGGTGCGGCGGATCGGTGCCGGGCTGCGGGCGGGCGCGGCCCCGGCGACCTACGCGCTGATCGCGATCAACGTCGCCGCCTTCGTCGCCGAGCTGGCCGGCGGCGCCAGCCTCGGCTCATTTTCCGGAGGCGGCACGCTCGTCCGCGATGCGGGGCTCAACGGCCCGGCGGTGGCGGACGGCGACTGGTGGCGAATCGTCACCGCCGGCTTCCTCCACGTCAATCTGATCCACATCGGGTTCAACATGTTCGCGCTGTTCATCCTCGGCACCCTGCTCGAGCCCGGGATCGGCACCCCACGGTTCCTCGGCGTCTACTTCGTCTCCCTGCTCGCCGGCTCGTTCGGGGCCCTGCTGCTCGACCCCACACGCGACCACCGTCGGCGCCTCGGGCGCGATCTTCGGCCTGATGGCGGCGGCGTTCATCGTCGCCCGCCACCGCGGCCTCGAGCAGCTCGCGTCGCAGATCGGCTTCTTCGTGATCATCAATCTCGCTTTCACCTTCGGCGTCGCCGGGATCAGCGTCGGCGGCCATCTCGGCGGGCTGATCGGCGGGGCGCTCGCGGCGCTCCTGATCACCTTCGCCGAGCGCCGCGCCCGGCGCCCGGTGCTCCTCGAGGTCGGGGGGATGCTGGCGCTGGCCCTGGTGAGCGTCGCCGGCGCGCTCGCGGCCGCGGCGGCCGCCTAGGCGGCGGCCCGGCGCAGCTCGTCCGGTCAGCTCTCTCCAGCCCAGGCCGACCGGCGGCGGGCCAGCGGTCGGGGTGGAGCAGATGGGCGAGCAGCTCGGTGCCCTCGACCAGGCGGGGGCCGGGGCGGGAGAACGAGCGAGGCCGCATCGACGGCGTAGACGCGCTCGGCGCCCAGCGACTCGAGCGGCTCGCGGCGCGCCAGCGCCTGCTCCGCGGCCTCCTCGACGTAGAGGCCGCACGGCATCGCGACCACGACCTGCGGCCGGGTGGCCCGAAGCTCGTCCCAGGTCGCCGTGCGGGAGTCGCGGCCCGGCTCGCCGGCGACGCTCCGCCCGCCGGCCAGCTCGATCATCTCCGGCACCCAGTGGCCGCCGGCGTACGGCGGGTCGAGCCACTCGAGCGCGACCACCCGCGGGCGTGGCGCTCCGGCAACGGCATCGCGGACGCGGTCGAGCCGCGCCTGAAGCTCGCTGCGCAGCGCCTCGCCACGGTCCGGCACGCCGGTGGCCTCCGCCAGCCGGACGAGGTCGTCCAGCACCTCCGCGAGGGTGCCCGGGTCGAGCGAGATCACGTCGGGGCGCGACTCGAGCCGCTCGGCCACCGCGCGCACGTCGTCATAGGAGACCGCGCAGACGGCGCACAGCGCCTGGGTGACGATCAGGTCGGGCGCCAGGCGGGCGAGGGCGGGCTCGTCCAGCTCGTAGAGCGCCTCGCCCCGCCCGGTCACCTCGCGCACGCGGGCGTCGATCTCGCCGGGCTCCAGGCCGTGACGGAATCACGCTGCGCGTCAGGCGGGGGATCCGCAGGACCTCGGCCGGGTGGTCGCACTCGTGCGTGACGGCGACCACCTGGTCGCCGAGGCCGAGCGCGAACAGGGCCTCGGTCGCCGAGGGCACGAGGCTGGCGATCCGCATGCCTCGACTATGGCACGCCTGCCAGGTGGAGCCAACCCGTGGTCGCGCGGTGCAGGCGCGGTCGCGAGCACTAAGCTGGGGGCCGTGGAGCTGCTCTCCGACAGCGAGATCGAGTCCCGCCTGGCCGAGCTCGAGGGCTGGGAGCGCGACGGCCAGACGATCGTCAAGACGTTCGAGCTGGCCGACTTCGTCGGCTCGGTCGAGTTCGTCGGCAAGCTGGTCGAGCCGGCCGAGGAGATGGGCCACCATCCGGACCTGAGCGTGTCCTGGAACAAGGTGGGCGTCTCGATCACCACGCACGCCGCCGGGGGGCTGACCGCCAACGACTTCGAGCTCGCGAAGCGCATCGACGCGCTGACGGCCTGACGGCCGCGCGGGGCCGCACGACAACTACGCTCCTCGCCGATGCGGATCCTCCACGTAGTCGGAACGCGGCCGAACCTGGTCAAGATGGCGCCGGTGATCGCGGCGGTGCGCGAGCGCTTTCCCGATTGGCCCGCCTCGATCGTCCACACCGGGCAGCACTACGACCGGCTGATGTCCGAGATCTTCCTCGAGGAGCTCGGCGTGCCCGAGCCCGACCACCTCCTGGGGGTCGGATCGGGAAGCCACGCGGAGCAGATCGCGCGCGTCTTGGAGCGACTCGAGCCGGTGTTGCGCGCCGAGCGCCCCGACCTGGTGATCGTCCCGGGCGACGTCAACTCCACCCTCGGCGCGGCGCTCTGCGCGGCGAAGCTGGGAATCGCGGTCGCCCACCTCGAGTCGGGACTGCGGAGCTTCGACCGCACGATGCCTGAGGAGACGAACCGGATCGTGCGCCGACCTGATCGCCTCCCTGTGCTTCCTGCACTGCGACGAGGCGATCGAGAACCTGCGCGCCGAGGGGGTGGAGGAGTCCCGGATGAAGTTCGTCGGCAACACGATGATCGACACCCTGGTGGCGCTCAAGGACCGGATCCGCGAGCGCCGCGCGGCCGCGACCCTCGGCCTCGAGCCCGGGAGCTACCTGCTGGTCACGCTGCACAGGCCCGCCCTCGTCGACGGGCCGCTGCTCGCCGGAGGCGATGCGGCGGCTCTCGGAGGTGGGCCGCGAGCTGCCGGTCGTGTTCCCGGTCCACCCGCGCACCCGCAAGATGCTCGACGGCGGACTCCTACCCCGGCGTCACCGCTGACCGATCCGGTCGGCTACCTCGACTTCCTCTCACTCGAGGCTCGAGGCCGGCGCCGTCCTCACCGACTCCGGCGGGATCCAGGAGGAGACGACCTACCTCGGGATCCCGTGCTTCACGCTTCGCGACAACACCGAGCGGCCGGTGACGGTCCGGGCCGGGACGAACACGGTGCTCGGCCTCGACCCGGCCCGGATCACGGAGATACCGGAGCTCCTGCGGGTCGCGCTCCGCCGCCAGCGGCACCGGCCCGGGAGGCGAAGCCGAGGCGCCGGAGCGCCCCTATTTGTGGGACGGCAGGGCGGCCGCAGCGGGTCGCCGATGTCCTCGGAGATTGGTAGCTTCAGGGCGGTGCCGCTTCCCCAGCCTCGTTCCTCGCGATCGGGTCTTCTTCGACCTCTTCAACGAGGCGGGCCAGAACACCCTCCGTGCCGCTCGGATGCTCCAGGAGATGCTCCACAAGTGGCCCGACGAGAGCGGCCTGGCTCGCGAGATCCTGCTCGCCGAGCAGGAGGGCGACCGGATCACCCACGACATCGTCCGGCGGGTCAACACGACCTCCGTGACGCCGATCGACGGCGAGGACATCTACGCGCTCGCGACCCAGGTCGACGACATCGTCGACTTCACCGAGGAGACGGCGGACTTCCTCGGCCTCTACAAGATCGAGGCCCCGATGGAGCAGGCCCAGGCGATGGCCGACGTGCTCGTGAAGGCCTGCGAGCAGCTCGCCGCCGCGCTCGCCGGATCTGCGCGGGCTTCAAGGACCTCGAGCAGTACTGGATCGAGATCCACCGGCTCGAGAACGACGGCGACCGGCTCTACCGCGACGCGGTCGCGGCGCTGTTCGCCGACGGGCCCGACCCGATGGTGGTGATCCGCTGGAAGGACCTGTTCGCCGTGCTGGAGCGGGCGATCGACGCAACCGAGACCGCCGCCCACATCCTCGAGGGCATCGTGATCAAGAACGATGCCGGATGCACAACGACGTCATCCTGGTGATCGTCGTCGGGACGGCCCTGGTCTTCGACTTCACGAACGGCTTCCACGACACGGCGAACGTGGTCGCCACCTCGATCTCGACCAGGGCGATGCCGCCCCGGCTCGCCGTCGCCTACGCGTCGGTGCTGAACTTCGCCGGCGCCTTCCTGTCGATCGCGGTCGCGGCAACGATCGCCCAGGACGTGGTCGCCAGCGATGCGATCACGCCGACCGTGGTCTTCGCCGGACTGATCGGGGCGATCTCCTGGAACCTGATCACCTGGTACTACGGGCTGCCTTCGAGCTCCTCGCACGCGCTGATCGGCGGGGTGGTGGGCGCCGCGTTCGTGGCCGGCGGGGCCGATGCGGTGCTCGGTGAAGGAGTCCTCGGCAAGGTCCTGATCCCGGCCGTGATCGCGCCGGTGCTCGCCTTCGTGGTTGGCGGGATCGGGATCGTGATCTGCTACCGGACCGTCGGGCGGCTGCGCCCGGGCGCTGTCACCCGCGGCTACAGGCTGGGTCAGATCGCCTCCGGAGGGCTGCTTGGCGCTGGCGCACGGCACCAACGACGCGCAGAAGACGATGGGGGTGATCACGCTCGCCCTGATCGCCAACGGCAACCTTCCGGCGGACGCCGACCCGCCGACTGGGTGATCATCACGGCCGCCACCGCGATCTCGCTCGGGACCTACTCGGGCGGCTGGCGGATCATCCGGACGATGGGGACGCGGATCATCAAGATGGACCCTGCCCAGGGCTTCTCGGCGCAGGGGGCCGGCGCCGCGGTCATTCTCGCGTCGTCTCACTACGGGTTCCCGCTCTCGACGACCCAGGTGATCTCCGGCGGCGTCATGGGCGCCGGCGCCGGCAAGCGGCTGTCCGCGGTTCGTTGGGGGGTGGCCGGCAACATCGTCGCCGCCTGGCTCCTGACGCTTCCGGCGGCGGCGGCGATCGGAGGCATCGCCTACGTGGTCACCCGGGTGTTCGGGACGGGATCGCTCGGGCCGGCGGTCGTCGCGGCGCTTGGGCTTGGCGCTGGCCTCGGCTGTGTTCACGCGCCGCTTTCGACAGCGCACTCCGGTGCCCGCCCCCTGAGGTAGCTGAACGTGGCGGCGACCCTGGTCGACACCGGAGCCCTGCTGAAGACGGTTGCGGCAGCCTTCGTGGCCGGAGTGGGCGTGACGCTGATCTTCTCGCTGGTCGATCCTCGGGGCGACTCGCTTCGCCGAGCTGAGCCGGGACGGACGCCCGCTCGCCGCGGCGTCGTTCGGGGCGCTCGCAATCGTGGCGCTGGCCGCCGCCGCGGCCGGCGGTGACGATCGGGATAATCGTCATGATCAGGAAGTGAGCAGCCAGCAGCCAGCGCATGCGCAACGTCCGCAACATCGCCATCATCGTTTTGATCGCCGTCCTGGTGGCCTTCCTGCCGGGCGGCGGACAGGCGGCGAGCGCGGTGGTCACCGTGCTCATGATGGCCTTCCTGGCCACGATCGGATTCGCCGCCCGCCAGGTCTACCGCGACAACCGCCTCACCTACGACACCCTCCCCGACGACCAGCGCGCGGTCCTGCTCGGCTCGCTCGGCGTGATCGTGCTGATGATCGCCGGCGCGGACGAGATGCTCGGAGGCGGGGGCCTCGGCGCGGTGCTCTGGGTGACGCTGATCGCCTGTGCGGTGCTCGCGATCGTCGGCGTCTGGACCCGCTCGCGCTCGTACTGATCCTCGGCCCGACCTGCCGGACGCCTGCGCCCACAGACGTGGTCGCCATCAACCATCGAATAGATGAACGGATGCATCCACGTCGGGGCCGCCGCGAATTCCTCCGCAGGCTCGAGCCTGATTCGCAACGGTTAGCGCGCCACTCGCGCGATCGGCGCGCCTAGCTTCGCCGCATGGCGCGGCGAGGCGGAGAGAGCGGGCAGGCATCGGTCGAGCTGGTCGCGGCGATCCCGGCGCTGGCGCTCGTCACCCTGCTGGTCGCACAGCTCGCCCTCGCCGGTTACGCGCTGTGGAGCGCCGGCGTCGCCGCCCGCGCCGGGCGCACGGGCGGCCTACGTCGGCGGAGACGGCGGGCGCGCCGCCCTGGCCTCGCTGCCGTCGCCGCTCCGCGACGACGCCTCGGTGCACGCCGGGGACGGCCTCGCCGTCCGGGTTCGGACGCCGTCGCTGGTCCCCGGGCTGCCCGCGCGTCGCGGTGACCGCCCGAGCGGGGCTGGGGGTGGGGGGCGGCGGTGGGCGGTGAGCGGGGCCAGGCCTCGGTCGAGGTGCTGGCGGGCATCCCGGCGCTGCTGCTCGCCGGCCTGATCGCCCTGCAGCTGCTCGCCGCCGGCTACTCGCTGACGCTCGCCGACGGCGCCGCCGAGGCCGGTGCCATGGCGCTGGCGGCGGGGCGCCCGGCCGCTCCCGCGGTTCGCGAGGCGCTGCCCGGCTGGGCGCGCGACCGGATCGGGGTCGAGGTCGACGGCGGGCGGCTGACCGTGCGCCTGCGGCCGCCCTCGCCGCTCGCGGCGATCGCGCGGCGGCTCGAGGTCAGCTCCTCGGCGTGGGTGCGGAGGCCCGCGGACGGATGAGCGCTCGCGGGCGCCTCGGCGGCGCCGGCAACGGGGTCGGGACCCGCGGACTGTGCCTCCCTCCTGCTCGCCACCGAGCGTCGGTGAGGCGAAGGGTGGGCTCGCGGTCGCGGCGGCGATCGCGGTCGACGCTTGCGGTCGAGGAGCCCGGGCGGGCATCCGGGCGTGCTGCTCGCCGAGCTCGGAGGCGAGCGCGGCCGGGGTCCGACGATGCTCGCCTCGGCGCCCGCGCGCGAGCTCGAGGAGGGGCTGCGCACGGCCGGCTTCGAGCGGGTCGCCGCTCGCGGCAGGCTCTGCTGGCTCGGGCTTCCGGCGACCGAGGAGGCACTCGGCGAGCTGCCGCGGGTGCTCGCGGCGCGTGCCCGCGGCCTCGCTGGCGATCGTCCATCTACCCGCGCGGCTGTGGCCGCTGGCCCTGGAGGAGCCGGGCCTGCGGCCACGCGCGGGGCTCCTTCGCGCCGATCTTCCAGGCGACCGGCCGCTGGCGGCGCTGGCAGTGGCCGAGCTTCGCGAGCGGCGCCTCGCGGCGCGGGTCGCCCCGCGACCGCTCGGCCGGGTTGCCTCGCGCCGCGCGATGGCCGGCCTGGAGATCGGCGGCGCCGTCGCCAAGCGCGTGCGCCGGCTCGCTCGCGGGCTGGTTGGACGCGACCGGCGCGCCTGCCGCGGAGCGGGGCCAGGCGCTGCTGATGGTGCTCGGCGCGGCCTTCGCGATCCTGTTCGCGGCCTCGTTGCTCGTGGCGCTCGGGGGCGCGCTCACCGGGACGGCCCGGGCGCAGCGCGCCGCGGACCTGGTCGCGCTCTCCGGCGCACGCTCGCTGCGAGACGACTTCCCGCGGCTGTTCACGCCGCCGCGGCTTCCCGGCGGAGCGCCGAACCCGCGTCATCTGGACCGGCGCGAGTACCTGGCACGAGCGTCGGAGGCGGCGCGCCAGGCCGCCGCCCGAAACGGCGTCGATCCCGACCGGCTGCGACTCTCGTTCCCCGACGCCGACTCCTTCGCGCCGCTTCGCGTGCGGGCCGAGGTCACCGCCTCGCTCGACCGGGGCGCCCTTCCGGGGCAGCGCGGGCAGTCGGCCGGGAGCGCATCGGCCGCCCGCGGCGCCATCCGGATCGAGGCCAGCGCCGAGGCCGTGGCGGCGTCCGCCGTCTTCATCGGCGTCGACGGGCGGCGCGCGCGCCACGCGCCACCGGCGGCGGCTACTCGGGACCGCTCGCCTACCGGCAGGGCAAGGGCGATGCGCCCCGATGTCGCCGTGGCCTTCGACCGGCTGGCCGCCGCGGCGCGCCGGGCACGGGATCTCGCTGGTGATCACCTCGGCGTATCGCTCCGACGCCGAGCAGGCGCGCCTGTTCGCCGAGCATCCCGACCCCCGCTGGGTCGCGCCGCCGGGCCAGTCGCTTCACCGGTGCGCGACCGAGCTCGACCTCGGGCCGTCGTCCGCCTACCCGTGGCTGGCCGCGAACGCGCCCGCTTCGGCTTCCTGAAGCGCTACTCGCTGGGAGCCGTGGCATTTCGGCTTCACCCGTGGCCCGGCGCCCTGTTCCGCCGCGGCCGACTCCTCCGCCTTCGGCCGGCTCACCGCCGACGGCGCCGACGCGGGCGGCGGCGGCCTTCCGGGCTTCGTGCCCGGCGCGCTTCCGGGCGCCGATCCTGCGCGCCGCGGCGCGCTGGAACGTCTCCGCCGGGCTGCTGGCCGCGCAGCTGATGGCGGAGTCGAACTTCAACCCGTTCGCGGTTTCGCCGGCCGGCGCCCAGGGCATCGCCCAGTTCATGCCCGGAACCGCCGCCGCCTACGGCCTCGACGATCCGTTCGACGCCCCGGCCGCGATCGACGCCCAGGCGCACCTGATGTCGGACCTGCTGCGCCAGTTCGGGGATCGGTGCCGCTCGCCCTCGCCGCCTACAACGCCGGCCCCGCGCCCGGTGGCCGCCTGCAACTGCGTCCCGTCGATCCCCGAGACCCAGGCCTACGTCGCCCGCATCCTCGGCCTGCTGGGCGGCGCGGGGGAGCTGGCGGCTCCCACGCTCGAGGTGCGGTTGGTGGCGTGAAACCGTGCCGCGTAATGAATCAACGCTTCCGCTTCCTCTCGCAGTAGGCGTACGCGGTGATCTGGATCGGTGCGCCGTTGTTGCCGTAGAACGCGGAGACTTTCCAGCGTCGCTTGCCGATGCGCTTCGAGGCCAGGAACCTCGGTGTGGCCTCCCCGGAGTCGTCCGGGCTTCCGAAGCCCCCCGAGACGACGCGCTCCCGGCGCTTGCAGTGCGCGATCACGCTGGCTGAGGGCGTTGCGGAGTCAAGCGTGGTGCTCGCGTGGCGCGCCTTCGGCTTCCTCTCCTTTGCGCAGTAGGCGGCGGCCTCGAGCTCGCCCTCCTCGTTCCCGTTGCTGAACGCCGAGGCCTCCCACCGGCGCTTGCTGGCCCGTCGTGACTCCGACACGTCGAGCACCGGAGTGGTCCCGACGGTGTCGACGGGTGACGCCTCGAAGCCCCCGGAGACGATCTTGGTGCCGGCCGGGCACGCGGCGGTCGCGGTCACGAACTCGCCGACCGGGGCCGGGACCGTATCGGTGTTGGCCTTGAGCTTCTGCTTACGGCAGTAGGCGAACGAGGTCAGATCGCCCTCGGCGGTCCCGTCGTTGAACCCGGAGCTCTTCCAGCCGCGGGATCGCGCTCGCCGCGATGCCTCGATCGGGATGAACGGAAAGTCAAGGTCGACGCCGAAGAACTCCGTCTTGAAGCCGCCCGAGACGGCCTTGGTTCCCTTTGGGCACACCGCCTCGGCCGCCCCGTGGTGCTGATCGGGGACGGTCTCGGTGGCCGATCTCGTCTTCAGCCTGCCTGCGGTTGCGACTTCGGTCGCAACCGCGCCGGGCATCAGTGTGAGGATCACCGCCGCGATGGTGCTTCGGCCGGTTCGCGTGAGAGTCATCGCTCCTCTTCCCCCTGAATCTCAACGCATCACCCTACCTAGGTGGACCGGGACCTACGTCGCCCGGATCCTGGGGCTCGTGGGAGGAGCTGGGGCCGTCGCCGCTCGAGCTACGGCTCGTGTCGTGAGTCACCCCCGCCGTTGTCGCGATCGAGGGACACCGCGAGGCTCGGTAGCCTCACCCATCCCGTGACCGATTTCCTGTTTCATGGCGATACCGAGCGCTCGGCCGCCATGCGCCACGAGCTGCCGGTTCCGATCGGAGATCCCTTTCTGCTCGGAATCGTGGGCGGGCGGATGCACGTCATGGCGAGCACCCTCGAACGCACACGGATCGCGGCCGCCGCGCCCGATGCCGTGCTCCACGACCTGGCCGAGCTCGGCTTTCACGAGCTGCTCGAGAGCGGCATGAGTCACAGCGAGCTGGACCTGGAGCTGACCTCGCGCGCCGCCGGCGCGATGGATGTGAGCGAGGCCATCGTCGACCCGGAGATGCCGGTCGCGGTCGCCGATCGGCTTCGAGCCGACGGCATCGTCATTCATCCAGACGACGAGGCGATCGCGGCCAGGCGCCGGGTGAAATCGGCGGCGGAGCTTGCCGGAATTCGCAGGGCGCAAACCGCGGCGGAGGCCGGGATGAGCGCGGCCGCGGCGCTGCTCCGCCAGGCGGCGCCCGATGATGGGCGGCTCGTGCTCGGCGGTGAGGTCCTCACCGCCGAGGCGGTTCGGGCAGTGCTGCGTGATGCCTGCCAGCAGCACGGTGCGCCCGCGCCGCCCGACGTCATCGTCGCCTCCGTCTGGCAGGGATTCGGCCACGAGGCAGGCTCGGGCCCGCTGCCCGCGAACCTGCCGATCGCGATCGACCTCTGGCCGCGCGACGAGCTTTCGGGGTGCTGGGCGGACATGACCCGGACGTTCGTCGTGGGCGAGATCGACGACGCGGTGCGAGCGCTGGAGGCCCTCGTGCGCGAGGCGATCGAGCGGGCGCGGGAGGCGGTGCGGCCCGGTGTCACCGGGCGCGAGCTCCATGCCATGGCCTGCGACGTGTTCGAGGCCGCCGGGCATCGCACCCAAAGAACCGGACCGGGGGAGGAGGACCCGAACGAGGGCTTTCAATTCTCGCTCGGCCACGGCGTCGGGCTTCAGGTCCACGAGGATCCGGCCCTTGGGCAGACGGGGCATGGCGAGCTGGTCGCCGGCGACGTGATTGCCATCGAGCCCGGCCTGTGGCAGCGTGACGTCGGCGAGGTGCGGTTCGAGGATCTCCTCCTGGTGACCGAGGACGGCAGCGAGACCCTCACCCGTTATGCCGTACGAGCTGACTCCATAGCCTTGCTCCTTGCCACTAAGCTCCGCCGCCGATGGAGCCGGTGCAGGTCGATGGAATCGAGCAGCTCAAGGAGCTGATCGGCCGAGAGCTCGGGCCGAGCGACTGGGCGGAGGTGACCCAGGAGGACATCGATCGGTTCGCGGACGTCTCGCGCGACCACCAGTGGATCCACGTCGATCCGGAGCGGGCGGCGAAGGAGAGCCCCTACGGCACCACCGTCGCGCACGGAAACCTCACCCTGTCGCTGATCGATTGCTTCCGCCCGCAGCTGATCCAGAACCGGGGCGTGAAGATGGGGATCAACTACGGCTTCAACAAGGTCCGCTTCCCGGCCGCCGTGCCGGCCGGCACTCGCGTGCGGGCACGCGCCGAGCTGCTGACCGTCGAGGAGCTCGGCGATGGCTGGTGGCACGTGGTCACCAAGTTCACGGTCGAGGGCGAGGGTCAGGACAAGCCGGTCTGCGTGGCCGAGGGCGTCGGCCGGGCGCTGATCGGCTAACGAAGCCGGCGGGATCCTCCCGCCGGCGCTACTTGACCGTCAGGGTTCCCTTCATGCCGGCCTGCTCGTGGCTGTCGACGCTGCAGAAGAAGGTGTAGGTACCGGGCTTCAGGTCGACCTTGGTCGAGGTCGTGCTGCCCGTGATCGTGTCGGTGGCCCCGACCGTCTTCCCGCTCGAGTCCTGGATGCAGACGTTGTGCGGCGGTCGAGGACGAGTTGTTGAAGTCGATCGTGTCCGAGCCGGCCTTCGCCGTCAGCGACGTCTGCGTATAGGCGAGATTCCCGCTCGGATCGGCCTCGACGTTGACCGTGCCTCCACCTGCACCGCCACCCGCAGCCGCGGTCGTGGAAGTGGTGCTGCTGGTCGTTGCAGCCGGCGTGGTGCTGCTGCTCGAATCGCCTCCTCCGCACGCCGACGAGTGCGAGCGACGAAAGGGCGCCGAGGGCCAGCAACGAACACGAGCTTTCTCATTCCAGGCCTCCGTTGACTCGGGGGGTTCGCGTGAGTGTATACGCGGGGTCAGAGACTGAAGTTCACGTCTCAGCGCCCGGTAAAGGTCGCCTCGCGTCCCTCGAGGAACGCGGTGACGCCCTCACGCAGGTCCTCGGTCGCCATGCTGTCGGCGATCCCGTGCCGCTCGACCTGCAGGTGGTCGGCGAGCGTGTTGTCGAGGCTCTGCGCGACCAGGAGCTTCGACATCCGCACGTAGTGGGGGGCCTTGGCCGCCAGCTTCTCGGCCTTCTCTCGCGCCCGCTCCATCAGTCGCTCGCCGGGGACGACCTCCGAGACGATGCCCATCTCGTGGGCGTCGCCGGCGCTCAGCAGCGGGTCGTTCAGCAGCAGCTCGATCGCCCGCGCGGGCCCCACCATGCGCGGCAGGAAGTAGGTCATGCCGCCGTCGGGCGAGGCCCCGATCCGCCCGTAGGCGCACACGAACGCCGCGTCCTCGGAGGCGATCCTGGTGTCACACATCAGCGCCAGCGAGAAGCCCGCGCCCGCCGCGACTCCGTTGACCGCCGCGATCACCGGATATGGGATGCGGCGAAAGTCGACGATCGCCTGGTGCAGGACGTCGGCGCCGCGGCGCACGTCGGCCGACAGGTAGGCGCCGGACTCCTCGAGGCCGCGCTTGAACCAGGTCACGTCGCCGCCGGCGGAGAACGCCCGGCCCTCACCGGTGACGATCAGCGCGCGAAGCGGGGCGCGGTCGGCGAGCCAGGCCGCCGCCGTGACCAGCTCCGCGATCAGTTCGGGGCTCATCGCGTTCAGCACCTTCGGGCGGTCGAGCGTCAGGGTGCCGATCTCGCCGTCGATCTCGAGGCGGAGCGTCTTGAGCTCGGGTGGGCTGGGAACGGTGGTCGTGGTCATGGTCACTCCCTGTTTGCATTTGGCCAGCGGGCCAGGAGCCTAACCTTGTTGCGATGGCCGAGACGCCCGAGAAGCGGACGCGCACGCTCCGTGGCGAGGCGCGGCGTTGACGCAGCGCAAGCAGCTGCCCGACCAGCCGGGCGTCTACGTGTTCAAGGACGCGGACGGCGAGGTGCTGTACGTGGGCAAGGCGACGTCCGTCCGCAAGCGCGTCGCCTCTCACTTCTCCGGGCCCCATCGCGGCGGGCTCCCGTTCATCGAGCAGGTCGCCTCGATCGACTTCCTGGTCACCGAGACCGAGGCCGAGGCGCTGCTCGCCGAGCAGCAGTTCATCAAGCGCCACCGGCCCCGCTTCAACATCCGCCTGCGCGACGACAAGTCCTATCCCTACGTGGGCGTCAGCCTGGACGAGGAGTTCCCGCGCGTCTACTTCACGCGCGAGCGTCACCGCTCCGGCCGGGTCTACTTCGGCCCGTTCTCCAGCGCCAAGCGGGTGCGCGAGACGCTGGACCTGCTCGGCAAGCTGTTCCAGTACCGGACCTGCGAGGGGCCAGAGCCCGGCCGGCGATCGGGAGTCCCCTGCCTCGACTACTACATCAAGCGCTGTCAGGCGCCGTGCGTCGGCTACATCGACCGCGAGGAGTACCGGCGCAACATCGAGGCGATCATCGACTTCCTCTCCGGCCGCTACCGCGACGTCGAGCGCGACCTGGAGCGCAAGATGGCGGAGGCCTCCGGCAACGAGGAGTTCGAGCGGGCCGCGATCTATCGCGACCGCCTGGACGCGGTCCGCTCGCTGATGCAGCGCCGCAGCGTCGCCGGGCGAGTCGCTGGAGACCGCCGACCTGGTCGCCGTCGCCACCGACGGGCCCGTGGCCAACGCCCAGGTCTTCCAGGTGCGCGACGGCGTGCTCGCCGAGCGACAGGGCTTCTACCTCGCCAACGAGGGGGAGCGAGGCGAGGACGAGGTGACCGAGGAGTTCGTCGCCCAGTACTACTCCGCCGTGCCCGCGGTGCCGCGGCTGGTGGTCGTGGGCCCCGCGCTGCGGGGTCGCGCCGACCTGCTCGCGGAGGCGCTGTCTCACCGCCGTGGCGGCCCGGTCGAGGTGCGCGTCGCCGAGCGAGGCGACAAGCGGCGCCTGCGGGAGCTCGCCGAGCGCAACGCCAGGCTGGCCCTGGCCCAGGACAAGCTGCGGGCCGAGCGGCGTCGCCAGCAGCGGGTGGACGCGCTCGCCGCCCTGCAGGAGGTGCTCGATCTGGAGTCGCTGCCGGTGCGGATCGAGGGTTTCGACGTCTCCAACCTGGGGCCGGACCACACGGTGGCCTCGATGGTCGTGTTCGAGGGCGGCGCGCCGAAGAAGGCCGACTATCGCCGGTTCAAGGTGAGGGGCGATCGTCATGGCGCAGACCCGGCCGCCCCTCGAGGCGAGGCCGAGGACGCGGCGGGCCCTGACGACTTCGCGTCGGTGGAGGAGGTCCTCGGGCGGCGCACCGCTCGGCTGCTGCGAGCAGGCCGACCGCTCGCCGCACGATCCCGAGCGCGACGAGAGCTTCGCGGCGCTTCCGGACCTGATCCTGATCGACGGCGGCAAGGGGCAGCTGTCGGCGGGCATGCGCGCCCTCGCCCCGCTGGTCGAGCGCGGGAACGACGGTGATCGGGCTGGCGAAGCGGATCGAGGAGGTGTTCGTCCCCGGACGCTCCGATCCGGTGGCGGTCCCACGCGACTCCGAGGCGCTGCGCCTGCTCCAGCGGGTGCGGGACGAGGCGCATCGCTTCGCGCTCGACTTCCACCGCGAGCGCAGGGGCAAGGCGATGACCCGGTCGCTGCTCGACGAGCTGCCCGGCGTCGGCCCGGTGCGCAAGCGCGCCCTCCTCGATCACTTCGGCTCGCCGGATCGCCTGGTGACCGCGAGCCGCGAGGAGCTCGAGGCGGTTCCGGGGATCCCCGGCAAGCTGGCCCGCGAGATCCATCGCCAGCTGCACAAGGCGGGTCGATGAGCCGGCAGGCGCCCTCCGAGGCCTCGAAGGGCGACGGCGCGCGGCCCGTCGACCTGGTCGTGATCACGGGCTACTCCGGGGCGGGAAAGTCCGAGGCGATCGCCGCCTTCGAGGACGGCGGCTACTTCTGCGTCGACAACCTGCCGCCGCGGATGATCAGCGCGCTGGGCGAGCTGTTCCGCCACGAGGGAAGCGGCGTGCGCCGAGCCGCGATCGTCTCAGACGTGCGCGGCGGCGACTACTTCGAGGAGCTGATCGAGGTGCTCGGCCAGCTGGAGCAGGCGGGGCTCGACCCGACGGTCCTCTTCCTGGAGGCGAGCGAGGAGACGCTGCTCGATCGCTTCAAGGAGACGCGCCGCCGTCATCCGCTGGCCCCGGACGGCCGGGTGGTGGAGGGGATCCGCGCCGAGCGCGAGGTGCTCGGCCCGCTGCGCGAGCGTGCCGACGTGGTGATGGACACCAGCGACCTGACCGGAGCCATGCTGCGGCGACGGGTCGTGACCGAGCTGCTGGGGCCGAAGGGCGCCAGCGGCAAGCTCGCCCTCACGATCATCACGTTCGGCTTCAAGAACGGCCCGCCACGCGAGGCCGACCTGCGTCCTCGACGTCCGCTTCCTGCCGAATCCGCACTATCGCGAGGACCTGCGCCCCCTGACCGGCCTCGACCCGAAGGTGGTCGAGTACGTCGAGGCCGGCGATCTCGCGCGGGAGTTCTACGACCGGCTGTTCCCGCTGCTGGACTTCGTCCTGCCCGCCTACGTGACCGAGGGCAAGACCCATCTGACGATCGCGATCGGCTGCACCGGGGGGCGCCATCGCTCCCTGACCGTCGCCGAGCGGATCGCGAGCCACCTGGCCGACCACGACGACGTCTCCCTGCGGGTCGTCCACCGCGACGTCGAGCTGGACTGAGCGGGACGGCGCCGCCCGCTGATCGGCGAGCCGCAGGGCGCTTCATAATCCGGACCGATGGCAGAGTCGGTGATCTCAGTCGCCGGGCTGCGCAAGTCCTACGGCGAGCTCGAGGCGGTGCGCGGCATCGACCTCGAGGTGGCCGCAGGACGAGGTCTTCGCCTTCCTGGGGCCGAACGGGGCGGGCAAGACCACCACGGTGGAGATCCTGGAGGGCTACCGGCAGCCGAGCGCCGGCGAGGTCAGCGTGCTCGGCGCCGATCCGGCCGCGTGCGGGCGCGCGTGGCGCGCAGCGGATCGGGATCGTGCTTCAGGACAGCAACATGCAGCCCGAGCTCACCGTGCGGGAGTCGCTCGAGCTCTTCGCCGGCTACTACGCGACGCCGCGCGCCGTGGACGAGACGATCGAGCTCGTCGGCCTTCGGACCAGAAGGGCGATCGAGCGGGTCGCGGCGCCTCTCCGGCGGCCAGCAGCGCCGGCTCGACGTCGGCGCTGGCGCTGGTCGGGAATCCCGAGCTGCTGTTCCTCGACGAGCCGACGACGGCTTCGACCCCTCGGCCCGACGCCAGGCGTGGGAGGTGATCGCGAGCCTGCGCGAGCTCGGCAAGACGGTCTTCCTGACCACGCACTACATGGACGAGGCGCAGGCGCTGGCCGACCGGGTGGCGATCATCGCCGCAGGCGAGGATCGTGGCCGAGGGCGCGCCCGGCGAGCTGGTCGGCCGCGACGCCGCCGCCCTGATCAGCTTCCGGCTCCCGACGGGCGTCGGCGCCGGCGAGCTTCCCCGCGAGGTGGCGGCGGCGCTGGGCGGCGCAGGGGCGCCGCACCCGAACGGCCAGGTGCAGCTTCGAACCGAAGACCCGGTCGCGATCCTCAACGCTCTCACGGGCTGGGCTCTGGACGCGCGACCTCGACCTGGCGGAGCTCGAGGTTCGCCGGCCGAGCCTCGAGGACGTGTACCTGGAGCTGACCGCCGACGAGCGCGTGACGCTGGGCCGAGCGGGAGCGGATGAGCGGACCGGCCTGGCGCTCGCCCTGCATCAGTTCCGCTACGACCAGAAGATCTTCTGGCGCAACCCGGCATCCGTGTTCTTCACGGTGATGTTCCCGGTCATGTTCCTGGTTCTCTTCGGCGTCGATCGTTCGGCGGCGAGACGCATCCACGCACTCGGCGGGAATCGACGCCACGCACCTATTACGTGCCGGCGATCATCACCCTCGCCGTGGTCTCGGCGACCATGGTCAGAACCTGGCGATGATCGCTGACGATCGACTCGCGAGGGCGGGATCCTGAAGCGGCTGCGGGGAACGCCCCTGCCGAGCTGGGTGTTCATCGCCGGCCGGATCGGCAACTCGATCGTCGTCTCGCCCTGTTGATGTTCGTGCTCGTGACCGCGCTCGGCCGGATCCTGCTACGGGGTTCGAGATCCCCTGGGTCGCGGCTCGGCGCGCTGGTGGTCACGCTTGCGGTCGGCGCCGCCTCGTTCTGCTGCCTCGGCGTCGCGCTGACCGACGATCATCCCGTCGCGCGAGCGCCGCGCCGGCGATCACCAACATGGCGATCTTCCCGCTCTACTTCCTGTCCGGGCGTCTTCATCCCGGAGAGCGAGATTCCCGAGCGGCGTGCTCGCACGTCGCCGACGTGTTCCCGGTCCGCCACTTCTTCGAGGCGCTTCTTCACCGGCTTCGAACCCGGCCACCGCCGGAGCCGGCTTCGAGTGGGGAACCTCGCGGTCGTCGCCGCCTGGGGGCTCGCCGGCCTGGCGCGTCGCCGTTCGAGCCGGTTCCGGCTGGGACACCGCGCCGGTATAGGCTTCCGTGCGTGCTTCACCACGCCAGCGTCGAGGTCTCGGATCTCGAGCGGAGCGGCCGGTTCTACGACGCGCCTGCTCGGCCCGCTGGGCTGGCGGCGCCAGGTCGAGACCGACGAGGTGATCGCCTGGGGAATCGTCAAGCCGGTGTTCTTCGCCTCGGCCCGGCGGCCCGCCGGCACGGGTGGTGGCCACGTCTGTTTTTCGGCGAGCGGAACTCCGGCGGTGAAGGCGGCCTGGGAGGGCGGCGTCGCATCAGGCGGCGCCGACGACGGCGCGCCCGGGAACCGCCCTCAGTACGGTCCCGGCCTACTACTCCGCCTACCTGCGTGATCCGGACGGCTACCGGGTAGAGGTGGCGGTGAGCACCGATTGAGCCGGCGAGCGATGCCGGTCGAAGGAGGGCACAGGCAATGGCAGCAGTGAAGGTCGGGGTCAACGGTTTCGGGAGGATCGGGCGCAACCTGTTCCGGGCTGCTTACGAGGCCGGCTCGGAGCTCGAGTTCGTCGCCGTCAACGACATCACCGACGCCGCGACTCTCGCGCACCTGCTCAAGTACGACTCCATCCTGGGCCGCTTCCCGGGCCGCGTCGAGGCGCGCGACGAGGCGATCGCCGTCGACGGGCACGAGATCAAGGTGCTCGCCGAGCGCGATCCCGCCGCGCTTCCGTGGCGCGAGCTGGGGGTCGACGTGGTGATCGAGTCCACCGGCCTGTTCACGAAGCGCGACGACGCGGCCAAGCACCTGGAGGCCGGGGCTCAGAAGGTGATCATCTCCGCTCCGGCCACCGATCCCGACGTGACCGTGGCGCTCGGTGTCAACTTCGATCAGGCCTACGACCCCGATCAGCACCAGATCATCTCCAACGCCTCCTGCACGACGAACTGCCTGGCGCCCGTGGCCAAGGTGCTTCATGAAGCGGTGGGGATCGAGCGCGGCCTGATGACCACGATCCACGCCTATACCGCCGACCAGCGGCTCCAGGACATGCCGCACAAGGACCTGCGCCGCGCCCGGGCGGCGGCGATCAACCTGATCCCGACGACGACCGGCGCCGCGCGCGCGGTCGGCCTCGTGCTCCCGGAGCTCGAACGGGAAGCTGAACGGGATCGCGGTGCGGGCGCCGGTCGCGACGGGCTCGGTCGTCGACCTGGTGTGCCAGGTCTCGCGCGAGACCAGCGCCGAGGAGATCAACGCCGCCGCCAGGCAGGCGGCGGACGGGCCGCTGCGGGGCATCCTCGCCTACACCGAGGACCCGATCGTCTCCACCGACATCGTCCAGGACCCTCACTCGTCGATCTTCGACTCCGAGCAGACCATGGTGATCGACGGGCGGCTGGTGAAGGTGGTCGCCTGGTACGACAACGAGTGGGGCTACTCGAACCGCTGCGTCGAGCTGGCCGCGAAGGTGCTCGAGCCGAAGCCGGCGGCGGTCGGGACCACTTGAGCTTCGACAAGGCGAGCGTCCGGGATGCCCCCGTGGAGGGGAGGCGGGTGCTGGTGCGGGTGGACTTCAACGTCCCGCTGGCCGACGGCGAGGTGCGAGGACGACTCGCGGATTCGCGCCGCGCTGCCGACCATCGAGCTGCTGCGCGAGCGCGGCGCGGCGCTGGTGCTCGTCTCGCACCTGGGGCGACCGAAGGGAGTCGACCCGGCGTTCTCGATGGCCCCGGTCGCGGCGCGGCTCGGTCGGTTGCTCGGCTGCCGAGGTGGTGCTGGCGCCGGCCGTCGTGGGCCCGGAGGTCGAGCGCATGGCTCGACGGCTGGGGCCCGGGGACGTGCTGATGCTCGAGAACAGCCGCTTCGAGCCGGGCGAGACGGGCAACGACCCGGAGCTGGCCCGGCGGCTGGCGGCGCTGGCCGATCTGTACGTGAACGACGCCTTCGGCGCCGCCCATCGAGCCCATGCCACCACCGAGGGGGTGGCGCATCTGCTGCCTGCCTACGCGGGCCTGCTGCTCGAGCGCGAGGTCAGGGAGCTGACCGCGGTCCGCGACGATCCCGTTCGCCCCCTGTGCGTGGTGCTCGGCGGCGCCAAGGTCACCGACAAGATCGGCGTCATGGAGCGGTTCCTGGAGGTCGCTGACCAGCTGCTGGTGGGTGGAGCCATGTGCTTCAGCTTCTTCTCCGCCCAGGGAATCGCGACCGGCGATTCCCTGGTCGAGGAGGAGGGGGTCGAGCTCGCCGGCCGGATCCTGGCGCGCGCTGAGGACTCGCCGTGCGATCTCGTGCTGCCCGTGGACCTGGTTCTGGGGCGCTCGTTCGATGCCGACACCGAGCGCCGCGAGCTCGACGGGGTCGAGGTCCCGGACGGGTGGATGGGGCTCGACATCGGCCCGCGCACGGCGGCCTCCTACGCCGCTGTCATCGGGGCGGCGGGCACGGTGTTCTGGAACGGCCCGATGGGCGCCTTCGAGCTGGAGCCGTTTGCCGCCGGTACCCGCGCCGTGGCCGAGGCCGTGGCCGGGGCATCCGGGACGACCGTGGTCGGGGGCGGCGACTCCGCCGCCGCGCTCGCGGAGTTCGGGCTTGCCGATCGCGTCGACTGGCTGTCCACCGGGGGCGGCGCCTCGCTGGAGCTGATGGAGGGGCGGGAGCTGCCGGGGGTGGAGGCGCTGATGGATCGCTCCGAGGTGTCGGGCGCCAGGTCCGGGCACGCGGCGAAGCGCAACGCCGAGGTCGGCTCCGATGGCTGAGCGAACGCCCCTCGTCGCCGCCAACTGGAAGATGCACAAGACGGTCGCCGAGACGGAGGCCTTCCTGGATGCGCTCCTGCCGCGGGTGGCGGGCCTGGGTCCCGCCGAGCTGGTCGTCTGCCCGCCGTACCCGTCCCTGGCCGCGGCCGTGGCGCGCTGCGCCGGAAGCGGCGTGCGCGTGGCGGCGCAGAACATGCACGCGGAGCCGGAGGGTCCGTTCACCGGCGAGGTCGCCGCCCCGATGCTGACCGAGCTCGGCGTCGACGCGGTCATCCTCGGCCACTCCGAGCGGCGGCGGCTGTTCGCCGAGAGCGACGAGGCGCTTGCCCGCAAGGTGCCGGCGGCACTCGAGGCGCGGCTGATGCCGATCCTCTGCGTGGGAGAGACCGACGCCGAGCGCGACGCGGACCAGACCGAGGCGGTGCTTCGCCGCCAGCTCGAGGCCGACCTGGCCAAGGCGCCGGACGGCCGTCTCGCCGAGATCGTGATCGCCTATGAGCCGGTGTGGGCGATCGGCACCGGGCGCAACGCCACCCCCGACCAGGCGGCCGAGGCGATCGCCTTCATCCGCTCGCTCGTCGCACAGCGCGACGACGCGGCCGGCGAGGCGGTTCGCATTCTCTACGGCGGCTCCGTGAAGCCCGGGAACGCGGCCGAGATCCTCGGCCAGGACGGCATCGACGGCGCGCTCGTCGGGGGGGCGAGCCTCGACCCGGACGACTTCTCCGCCATCGCGGCGGCCGCGAGCGCATGACCATCCCCGACGGGCCAGGCGAGCTGCCGGTTCCCTCGCTGGCGCTGGTCGTGCTCGACGGCTGGGGTCTCGCGCCGCCGGGGCCCGGAAACGCGATCAGCCAGGCTTCGACGCCTGTCTTCGACGGCCTGTGGGAGCGCTATCCGCACACCACCCTGTCGGCCAGCGGGCGCGACGTGGGCCTTCCCGACGGCCAGATGGGCAACTCCGAGGTCGGGCACCTCAATCTCGGCGCGGGATCGATCGTCAAGCAGGACCTGACCCGGATCGACGACGCGGTCGCCGACGGCAGCTTCTTCGAGAACCCCGTCCTGAAGGCCGCCTGCGAGGCGGCGCGCTCCGGCCCCCGCGGGCGCCTGCACCTGATGGGCCTGGTCTCCGACGGCGGTGTCCACTCGGGCTGGGAGCACATCGAGGCGTGCGTCGAGCTGGCCGCCGACGAGGGCGTGCCCGACCTGGTCGTGCACGCGTTCACCGACGGCCGCGACACCCTGCCGACGGCGGGAGCCGGGTACCTGCGGGAGCTCGAGCGCTGGCTGCGCCACGCGGGACGGATCGGGACGGTGAGCGGCCGCTACTACGCGATGGACCGGGACGGCCGTTGGGATCGGACGCAAGCTCGCCTACGACGCGATCGTCCACGCGCGGGGCCTGCAGGCCCCGAGCGCGGCGGAGGCCGTCAGCGGACTCGTACCGGCGCGACGAGACCGACGAGTTCGTGCGCCCGACGGTGATCGGCGACTACGACGGGGTGGCCGACGGCGACGCGGTCCTGCACTTCAACTTCCGCCCCGACCGGGCTCGCCAGCTGGTGCGGGCGCTGGGGGAGCCCGAGTTCGACGAGTTCCCCCGCGGCCGACGCCCCCAAGGTGCACCTGACCACCCTGACCGAGTACCGCGAGGGATGGGAGTACCCGGTCGCGTTTCCACCGCGGACCCCGGAGACGACCCTGGCCGAGGTGATCGCGGGCCGCGGCGAGCGCCAGCTGCACGTCGCCGAGACCGAGAAGTACGCCCACGTCACCTACTTCTTCAACGGCGGGCGCGAGGCGGAGTGGGAGGGGGAGGAGCGGCGCCTGGTTCCATCGGCGCGGGACGTCCCCACCTATGACCACAAGCCCGAGATGAGCGCGGCCGAGGCGGCCGCCGCCTTCTGCGAGCGCTGGGCGGAGGACGGCTACCGATTCGGGATCATCAACTTCGCCAACCCCGACATGGTCGGCCACACGGGCGTCATCCCGGCTGCGGTCGCCGCGGTGGAGACCGTGGACCGCTGCCTCGGCGAGGTGGTCTCGGAGGTCCATCGCTCGGGTGGCGCCTGCATCGTCACGGCCGACCACGGAAACTGCGACAACATGCTCGAGCCCGACGGCTCGCCCAACACGGCCCACTCGACCAACCCCGTGCCCTTGATCGTCACCGTCGCGGGCCTGTCGCTGCGAGGGCCCCGGGATCCTCGCCGACGTCGCCCCCACGGCGCTCGCCCTGCTCGGGATCGAGCAGCCGCCCGGGATGACCGGGCGCTCGCTGCTCGGCGCCTAGAGCGCCTCGGCGGCCGGTTTGGCGACTTGGTGGCGCATACCGCGACTAAGTCGCCATTCGCGGCTAAGTAGCCACCTAGGCTTCCGGGTCGTGCGCAGCGACCCGGAACGCCTTCGATTCGAGATAACCGCACGAGACGGAGCCGCCCGGGCCGGGCGGCTCCACGTCGCTCACGGCACGGTCGAGACCCCGGCCTTCATTCCGCTTGCGACCCGCGGAAGCGTTCGCTCGCTGGCGGCCTCAGAGGTCCGCGAGCTGGGCTATGAGCTGGTGCTCGGGAACACCTTTCACCTGATGCTGTCGCCGGGGCCGGAGCGGGTCGCGGCGCTCGGGGGGCTGCATCGCTTCATGGGCTGGGGGAGGGCGATCATCACCGACTCCGGGGGCTTCCAGGTCTTCTCGCTCGCCCACGGCGGGGTCGCCGACGAGATCAAGGGACGGCGCGGGCGCCGGTCCGGCCAGGGGACCGTGCTCGAGATCGGCGAGCAGGGGGTTCGCTTCCGCTCCTACCTGGACGGTTCGGAGCAGTTCCTCGGGCCCGAGGAGTCGATGGCGGTGCAGGCGCGCGCTCGGCTCCGACATCGCGCTCGCCTTCGACGAGTGCACTCCGTATCACGCCGATCGCGACTACACGGCCCGCTCGATGGAGCGAACCCACCGCTGGCTGGATCGCTGCCTCGACTGGCACGAGCGCCACGGGCCGCGCCGCCAGGCGGTGTTCGGGATCGTCCAGGGGGGCGTGCACGAGGACCTCCGCCGCGTCGCCGCCGAGCGCGTGTCCGCGGCGGCCGTGGACGGCGTGGCGATCGGGGGGACGCTGGGCCGCGACAAGGAGGAGATGCGAGGCGTGGTCGCGATGACCGCGCCCCATCTCGCCGCCGAGGCGCCGCGGCATCTGCTGGGGATCGGCGAGCCCGACGACCTGGTCGAGGGGATCGCGCTGGGCATGGACCTGTTCGACTGCGCGGTGCCAACGCGCCTGGCCCGGCACGGGATGGCCCTCGCTCCGCTGCCTGCCTCGCGGTTTCGGTTCGACGTCCGCCGCGCCGAGTTCTCGACCGACGAGGGGCCGCTGGTCGAGGGCTGCCCGTGCGCGGCCTGCGCCGAGCACAGCCGCGCCTACGTCCACTTCCTCTCGCGAGCCGAGGAGCTGACCGGCGTTCGGTTGCTCGTCCTCCACAACCTCACCTACCTGGAGCGCCTGGTCCGGGGCGCCCGGCAGGCGATCCAGGGCGGGCGCTTCGGCGACTACAGGCAGGCGATCCTCGACGGTGCCCCGCCCTGGCGGGCAGGGGCGCTCACGCCGAGCGCCCGCTGACCGGCGTCACTGCGTGTGGGAGTTGATGAAGTCCTCGAGCGACTGAATCTGGTCGGGGATGGTCTGCTTGACCAGGTCGGTGTTCTGGCCGGCGTTCGTGGTCAGCAGGACGACGGCGGCGATCACCGCGGCCAGCAGCGCGATCACCAGCAGGATGCCGATCGCGCTGCCGAGGCGGCTGGCGAGCGAGCGGCGCGCCCTGGCCTCGGCGGGCTGGACCGGCGGGCGGGGGCGCGGCGCCGGCCGGGGAGGGGCGGGCGCCTGGCGGCCGACCGGGGTCACCGGCTCGCTGGGCGCCAGCCGCCGCGTGGCCTCCGTCGTGTCGCCGGCCAGCGCCCGCGTCGGCGCCTCGGCCTCGGCCTGCGGCGGCTCCTGACCGGAGAGCCCGGCCCGCAGCGCGACGGCGAGCTGGCGGGCGGTCGAGTAGCGCAGCGCCAGGGTCGCTCTCCAGCGAGCGCAGTACCGCCGTCGACAGGGTCTGCGGCACCGCGGGGTCGTAGGAGCTGGGCGGCAGGGGCCGCTCGCTCTCGCGACGGATCGCGAGCTCGGCCAGCGTCGTTCCCTCCCACGGAAGGCGCCCGGTCAGGAGCTGGTAGATCACGACGCCGAGCGCGTAGACGTCGGAGGCCGGCGTCGCCTCCTCGCCGCGGGCCTGCTCGGGCGCCAGGTAGGCGGCGGTGCCGACCACCGAGCCCACCTGCGTCAGTCGCGTCTGCTCGGCGGCTCGCGCGATCCCGAAGTCGGTCAGCTTGACGTCCATCTCTCCGGTGGGCGGGTCGTGGGCCGTGGTGCGGACGTTGCCGCGCCGCGCGGGACCGCCGATGACCATCAGGTTCCCGGGCTTGACGTCGCGGTGGATGATCCCCTGCCGGTGCGCGTACTCGAGCCCGGCGCAGGACTGGACGCCGATCTCGACCGCCGTCTCCGGTCCGAGCGCGCCCCCGAGCCTGGAGCAGCTGGGCGCCCGAGCGCCCCTCCACGTACTCCATGACGATGTAGTGGCGGTCGTTGTCGACGCCCGTGTCGTAGACCTGGACGATGTTCGGGTGGATCAGCTTCGCGACCGCGAGCGCCTCACGGCGAAACCGGGCGACGAACTTTTCGTCGTCCGAGAGGTGCTCGGCGAGGATCTTCACCGCCACGGTGCGCTCCAGGACGCGGTCGGTCGCCCTGTAGACGCTCGACATCCCGCCGGAGCCCAGGCGGTCGCCGAGCTCGTAGCGGTCGGAGATCAGCGTCGCGCTCATCGCCTAGCCACCGGTGCCGCCCGTGCCGCCGCCGGTGCCGCCGTCACCGCTGCCGCCCTCGCCGCCACCGCCTTCACCAGCCGCCACCGCCGTTGCCGTTTCCTCCCTCGCCGCCGTTCCCGCCCGTGGTTGCCGTTTCCCTGCGGGTGGGTCTCGGTCGTCGAGGTGGTGGATGTCGTCGTGGTGTCGGTCGTGGACGATGTCGTGCTGTCCGTGGTTGACGGAGTCGTTGAGCTTGCCGGCGGCTGGGCGCCGCTCGGCCCTGTCGCCCCGGTCGGCGGACACTGGTCGTCGACGAGCGCGCGGAGGTTCGCTCCCGCTTCCTGAAGCGCCGCCTTGAGGTCGGCGCCGGCGGTTGCCGGCAGCTCGTTCACGGCGTCGATGAATCCGTCCGCCCCGGAGCTGGCGGTCACGCAGTCGTTCGACGCGACCGCGCTTCGGACGGTGTTCAGCGCGGCGTTGAGCTGATCGGCGTTCGTCGCCGGGATCTGGCCGTTGATGTCGTCGCCCGAGCCGCACCCGGATAGGGCCGCGACCGCGGCGACGAGCGCCAGCAGGGGGGAGATTCTGTTCGTCCCCGGCATCGCGGCGAGTCTAGTCAAGCGGTTTCGGCCGTCCATGGCGCTCACCGGCCTTCACTGCCCCACGTAGAGTCGTTTGGCCAGGTGCTCCGGCAGCTCGCTGGCGGCGATCGCATCGGCGGCGCGGTCGATCTCGTAGTCGACCCGGTGGTAGGTCGCCTCCCACGCATCCGTGTCGAGCTCGAGCCAGGCCGCGCGCGGATCGCCGTCGCGCGGCTGCCCCACGCTGCCGGGGTTGACGAGCCAGCGGCCCTCGGTGAGGTCCAGCCGGGTGCCCGCGCTCGCCTGGGCGCCCTTGGCGACGTCGTCGAGCTCGACGGCTGGCCGGTCGGCAGTCCCCGGTCGCCGGGCATGACGAAGAACAGCGCCACGTGGGAGTGCCCGATCAGGCTGACCCGCGCCGCCTGAACGGCGATGCACTCCGCGGCCTGGTCGGGCCACAGCACGTACTCCCAGACGGGGTCCCGGGGCGAGGCGTGATACAGCGCCACCTCGCGGCTCTCGTCGGCCGGCTCCAGCCCGCGCAGGAACTCGATCGTCTCGGGCTTGGCCGTCTCCCGGGTCCAGCGCACGGCGGCGGCCGCCGCGGGAGAGAAGGATGAGTCGTCGAGCTCGCCGAGGACCGCCAGGTCGTGGTTGCCCACCAGGCAGAGCTCGCAGCGCTCGGCGACAAGGCTGGTGCACTCGTCCGGATTGCGCTCCGTAGCCGACCACGTCGCCAAGGCACCACAGCTTCTCGAGGCCGGCGCCCTCGACGTCGGCGAGCACCGCCTCCAGGGCAGGAAGGTTCGCGTGGATGTCGCTGAGGATCGCCAGTCGCACGAGCCGGGCGGACTATCGTAGGGACATGTCCAGCCCCGCCGGCAGGAGGCGAATCGTGAGGGTTGGGATCGCGGCCGTGGCGATGGTCCTGGTCGCGGAGGCGGCCGTGTGGCTGCTGCGGCCCCGGGATCGGCCGATCCAGCCGGTGCCCGTGTCCGAGAGCGACTACTTCACGCCGGCCCAGATCGACCGCGGCCGCACCTACAGCGACGGCCAGCTGTGGCTCTTCCTCGCCGTCCTGGGCGCGCAGGGCGCGGTGCTGGTCACGCTCGCGCTCGGCCGGCCGGCCACGGTCCGTCGCCGGCCTCGAGCGGCTCGGCGCGCGCCCCGTGCTCGGCGCGGCCGGGGCGGGCGCCGCGCTGTCGGTCGCCCTCGGGGTCGCCGCCCTGCCGGCGAGCATCGCCGCCCACGAGCGCGCGGTCGACTACGGGATCTCCACCCAGTCATTCGGCTCGTGGCTGGCGGATACCGGGAAGTCGACCGCGATCGGCGCGGTGCTGGCCGCCGCGGGCGGCGCGCTGTTGATCGCGCTGGTGCGCCGTTTCGGGAGGCGGTGGTGGCTGCCGGGGACCGTCGCGGTGGGCGCGATCGCCGCCGTCTTCGTCTGGCTGGCGCCGGTGGTGCTCGCGCCGCTCTTCAACAAGTTCACGCCGCTCCCGGCGACGAGCAGGGCGCGCGCCCAGGTGCTGAGCCTCGCGCGGCGCGCCGGGGTGGATGTCGGGGAGGTGTACCGCGTGAACGCGAGCCGCCGGGTGCGATCGCTGAACGCGTACGTCGACGGGATCGGGCCGACCCGGCGGGTGGTGCTGTACGACAACCTGCTGCGCCGCGCGAACCGCCCGGAGCTGCGCAGCATCGTCGCCCACGAGCTCGGCCACGTCAAGCACGACGACGTGCCCCGCGGGCTCGCCTTCCTGATCATCGTCACGCCGCTGGGGCTGTTGTTCACGAGCGAGCTTGGCGGCGCGCTCGTACGTCGCACCGGCGTCGATGCGCGGGGCCCGGCGGCCCTCCCCGCGTACATGCTCGGGCTGGTCATCACCGCTCTCGTCCTCGGGGTGCCCGGGAACCAGCTCTCGCGCCAGGTCGAGGCGAGCGCCGACACCTTCGCGCTCCGGCTGACCCACGATCCCCAGGCGCTGATCCAGGTTCAGCGCCGCCTCGCGCTCGCGAGCGTCGCCAACCCGGACCCGCCGGGCATCGTCACCGCCCTGATCGGCACCCACCCGTCGACGGTGGATCGCATCGGCGCGGCGGTCGCCTACGAGCGGGAGACCGGCACCGGCGGGTCGAGCTAGTTTTCGCTGTATGGCCGATCCGCTCGACGAGCTGCGCGCCACGATCCGCTCGGCGGCGGACGCCCTGCGCGACGGAGCGTCGGATTCCGTCGTGCCGACGCTCGAGCGCCCGCCCAAGCCCGAGCTGGGCGACTACTCCACCAATGCAGCGATGCTGCTCGCGCCGGGGCTGGGGCAGGCGCCGCGCGAGATCGCCGAGCGGCTGCGCGAGGAGCTGGACGCCCTGCTGGCCGGCAGCGCCGAGCGAGTGGAGGTCGCGGGCCCCGGATTCGTGAACCTGTTCCTCGCGGACCGCTGGTACCGCCAGAGCCTCACCGCTCTGCTCGACGCGGGCGACGCCTTCGCGCGCGGCGCTCCCGAGCGGCCCGAGCGCGTCCTGATCGAGTTCGTGTCCGCCAACCCGACCGGGCCGCTGACGGTGGCCGCCGGCCGGGGGGCCGCGTACGGGGATTCGCTCGCGCGGCTGCTCGAGCTGGCGGGCCACGAGGTCGAGCGGGAGTACCTCCTGAACGACGTCGGCGGCCAGGTGCAGCGCTTCGCGGAGTCGATCGCGGCGCGCATGCAGGGCCGCGAGCCGCCCGAGGACGGATACCGAGGCGAGTACGTGGTGCGAGCTGGCCGGCGACCTGGCCGCCGCCGGAGCCGACCCGGCCGACCTCGAGGACCTCGCCCGCCGCGGCACGGAGGCGATGCGCGAACGGATCGAGGCGACGCCTGGAGCGCTTCGGGGTGCGCTTCGACACCTGGTTCTCGGAGCGCTCGCTGCACGACGGCGGCAAGATCCAGGCGGCGATCGAGTATCTGCGCGGGCGCGGCCACGTCTACGACAGCGAGGGCGCAGTCTGGCTGCGGACGAGCGAGTTCGGCGACGACAAGGATCGCGTGCTGGTGCGCTCCGATGGCGAGCCGACCTACTTCGCCGCGGACATCGCCTACCACCGCGACAAGCTGGAGCGGGGCGCGGAGCGGATGATCGATCCGGTGGGGGCCGATCACCACGGCTACGTGCCGCGGATGCGGGCCGCGATCGAGGCGCTGGGTCACGATCCCGACCGGTACGAGGCGCCGATCATGCAGTTCGTGCGCCTGGTGGAGGGTGTCGGAGCGAGCGCGGATGTCAAAGCGGAAGGGCGAGTTCGCGGCGCTCGATGACCTGATCGACGACATCGGTGTCGACGCGGCCCGCTTCTTCATGCTGCACCGCAGTCACGACACGGCCCTCGACCTCGATCTCGAGCTGGCACGCCGGCAGTCGCAGGACAACCCCGTCTACTACGTCCAGTACGCGCATGCGCGGATCGCGAGCATCCTCCGCAAGGCCGTCGCCGAGGGGAGCGCTCCGGCTGGGACCGATGAAGGCATGGCCGATGAGGCGGCGCTGGTCGAAGCGGCAGGGGCGGATGGCGCGCTTGCGGCGCCGGCCGAGCCGGCTGAGCGGGCGCTCGTGCAGCAGCTGCTCGAGCTTCCGGCCGAGGCCGCCGGAGCCGCCGAGCGCCGGGCTCCACACCGCCTGGTCGCCTACGCGACGGCGACCGCCGCCGATTTCCACGCCTTCTACCGGGACTGCCAGGTGGTGGGGGCGCCCGACGGCCTCGAGCAGGCTCGCCTGGCGATCTGCGTGGCCGCAAAGCGGGTCATCGCCCGCACCCTGGATCTGCTCGGCGTCAGCGCCCCCGAGCGGATGTAGCGGACGCTGTTAGATTGCCGTCGCTCCTGGCACCCCATGAGGAGGATGACCCTTGACCAAGGCTGAGTTCGTCGACCTGCTCGCACGCGACGGGCGGATCGGCAGCAAGAAGGCAGCAAGCGAGACCGTCGAAGCGGTGCTCGACACGATCTCCTCGGCGCTCGCCCGGGGGGACAGCGTCAGCTTCACCGGCTTCGGCAAGTTCAGCGTCGCCGAGCGGGGGCCGCGCCAGGGCGTGAATCCCCGCACCGGCGAGCGGATCACGATCGCGGGCGGCCGCGTGCCGAGGTTTTCGGCCGGGGCTGCGCTCAAGTCCCGGGTGAAGGGCTGACGGGCAGGGCGCGGCGCCCCGTCGCAAGCGGCGCGGAGGCGGGCACCGGGTGAGCCCGGCGCCCTTCGCCGACCGGCTCGCCGCGCTCGTCGAGGAGCGCCAAAGCCAGCTCTGCCTCGGGCTGGACCCCGATCCGTCGCAGGCTGGACCCGCGTTCCGCGGCGCCGGAGGGGAGTGCCGCTGAGCGAGCCGGTGAGGCGGTCGCCGCCCACTGCCGCTCGCTGATCGGGCGGGCGGGTCCGGCGTGCGTCGCCGCCAAGCTCCAGCTTGCATGCTTCGAGCGGCTCGGGGCGCCCGGTTGGGCGGCGCTCGAGCGGACCGTGGCCGCGGCGCGCGAGGCCGGGCTCGTGGTGATCGCGGACGGCAAGCGCGGAGACGTGCCGGTCAGCGCCGCGGCCTACGCGCAGGCGCTTTTCGGATCGACGCCGACGCCCTGGGGAGACGTCGCCGGCTTGGGGGCGGACGCGGCCACCGTCAGCCCCCTGGTGGGCGCCGACTCCCTCGAGCCCCTGCTCGAGGGAGCCGCGGAGGCAAACGCGGGCCTGTTCGTCCTGGTGCGCACCTCCAACCCGGGCGCGGCCGATCTGCTCGACCTGCCGGCCCCCGAGGCGCCCCTGTTCGAGCGCCTGGCCGGCGCTGGTGGCCGAGCGCGCCGACCGCCTGATGGGCGAGTGCGGGCTGTCCGGCCTGGGGGCGGTGGTCGGCGCAACCGAGCCCCGGCCATCTCTCGCGCCTTCGCGAGCTGATGCCGCGCTCGATCTTCCTGGTCCCGGGAGTGGGTGCGCAGGGCGGCCGGGCGGCCGACCTCGGGCCCGCCTTCGGCGAGCATCCGGCCTCGGTCCTGGTGACCGCATCGCGGTCGATCGCGGACGCCCCGGACCCCGCGGCTGCCGCGAGCGAGCTGCGAGCCGAGCTCTGGGCGCTCGCCCGAGGCTGACCGCGTCCGCCTGCATGCCTGGGCACGGGCTTGCCGTGCGCCACCCACCGGCGACCAAGCGGATTCGCGGGGCTACCATCGCCTCTACAACGCCGCGAGCCCAGCCGCTCGCGGCGCGCTCGGCGCCTCCCTTGGTCCCGGCCGCCGGGGTAAGACATGGAGCCACAAGCCACCCAGACGAGGCCGAGCCGGAATCCGGTTGCGCGAGGACCCTCGCCGTCTTCGCGCTGGTCGCGGTCGCGATCGTGCTCGTGGTCGTGATCGCCGGCTCGATCGGTGGATCGGACAGCACGGCCGGAAGCGCGGCAGCAAGCCGGCGGCGCAAGCCACAACAAGCCGAAGGGCAAGTACTACGTGGTCCAGCCGGGGGACACGTTCGGCGGCATTGCCGAGCAGGAGGGAATCCCGATCGCCAGGCTGGAGAAGCTCAACCCCAAGCTCGACACTCAGCTCCTTCCCCAGAAGGGATGCGTGAACCTGGTGCCCGACGGGTGCAAGGTGCTCGCCAACGGGGGTTGAGGACCGGGCTTCGGCAAGCGGTCCGCCGCCGGGGCGCGCTCGCAGCCGTGTCGGTGGTCGGGCTGGCGCTCCCATCCCTCTCGCCGGCAACGGCCGGAGCGGCCGAAGGCGCACCCGCGCCGCCGCAGGTCCCGGCCACGGCCTGGATCCTCGTCGACGCCGGCGACGGCACGCGCCTCGCCTCCGCGGAGCCCACCAGCTCGCTGCCGATAGCCAGCACGACCAAGTTGATGACGGCGTACCTTGCCCTCCGCGAGCTGCCGCTTCAGCGGCGCCTGGTCGCGCCCCCTTACCATCCGATCCCGGGTGAGTCGCTGCTCGGGCTCGAGGCGGGAGAGCGGATCTCGGTCCGCGACCTGCTCTATGGCCTGTTGCTGCCGAGCGGCAACGACGCAGCGGTGACCCTCGCCGACGGAGTAGCGGGCTCGGTTCCGGCGTTCGTGGCGGAGATGAACCGCGCCGCCGGTCGCCTGGGGCTGCGCGACACGCAGCTACTCCAACCCGATCGGGCTGGACCAGCCCGGCAACTACTCGAGCCCTCGAGACCTCGCGAAGCTGGCGCTCGACCTGCGGCGCGACCGCCTCTTCAGGCGGATCGTCGACACGCCCCAGAAGACGCTGCGGACCGGCAACAGCCCGCGGACCGTCGTCAACAGGAACGACCTGGTGGGGACGCGTGCCGTGGGTGAACGGCGTCAAGACCGGCTACACGCTCGACGCCGGCAACGTCCTGGTCGGTTCGGGGACCCGCAAGGGCGTCACGCTGCTCTCGGTGGTGATGGGAGCGGCAACCGAGACGGCGCGCGACGACGACACGCTTGCGCTGCTGCGCTACGGGTTCTCGCTCTACCGGCGCCAGACGCCCGTGCAGAAGGGGGAGAGGCTCGCGGCGACCCGCGGTGCGCGGCCGCGACGACTCGCTTCCCCTGGTGGCGGCCCGTTCGGTGCAGGTCACAGCCCGGCACGGCCAGTCCGTTCGGGTGCGGGTCGACGCTCCGCGCGACGTCTTGGGACCGATCCCGCGCGGGCGCCGCCTCGGGAGCCGCCGTCGTCACCGTGGACGGCGAGGTGGCGGGGCGCGTCCCGCTGTTGAGCAAGCGCGCGGCGCTCGCCCCGGCAAGCCCGTCGCTCGTGTCGCGGGTGGACGATGCCGTCCCCGGGCCCCGAGCCGTCGCCTGGATCGCAGCCGGAGGCGCGGCCGTCGCGATCGTGATAGGCATTGTGCTTGCGCTGACCCACCGCCGTCGCGGAACCAAGGCCAGCCGGGACAAGCAGGAGCCACAGTGATCCTCACCGTCACCCTGAATGCCGCAATCGACCGCACGGTCGCGGTTCCGAACTTCCGCCTCGGGCACCGCCATCGCGCGGTCGAGTCGCGCACCTTCGCGGGAGGCAAGGGCGTCAACGTGGCGCGCGCCCTGAAGCTGCTCGGCCGTCCGGTGATCGCCACCGGGCTCGCCGGCGCGGCCACCGGCTCCCGCATCCTCGAGCAGGCTCGTCGAGGAGTCGATCCTCCACGACTTCACCCGCATCGAGGGGGAGTCCCGAACCAACCTCGCGGTGATCGATCCCACCTCCGGCGAGCAGACCGAGATCAACGAGCGCGGCCCCGAGGTGCGCCCCGAGGAGGTCGATCGGTTCATCGAGAAGCTCCTCTACCTGGCCCAGGGGGCGAGCCTGTGCGTGCTCGCGGGCAGCGTCCCGCCCGGCGTCGACCCCGCCATCTACGCCCGCTTGATCGGCGAGCTTCGCCGGCTCGGCGTCTCGGCGATCCTCGACACCGACGGCGAGCCGATGCGCCTGGGCCTGCGCGCCGAGCCGGCCGTGGTGGCGCCCAACGTGGACGAGGCCGAGGAGGCGGTCGGCCATGAGTTCAACGACGCCGACGACTACGCGCTCGGGCTCGCCGGGCTGCTGGAGATGGGCGCCGGCGAGGCGGTGATCACGCGCGAGGCGGGCTGCGTGGCGATCGTCGGGAACGGCCACGATCGCCGTCGCTACGAGGTCGAGATCGCGCCGCTCGAGCCGATCTCGGGCGTCGGCTCCGGCGACTGCTTCCTGGCGGGCTACGTGGCGGCGCGGTACGAGGGCGGCTCGGCTCGCGAGTGCCTCGCCTACGGGGTCGCCTGCGGCGCCGAGTCCACCCAGCACTTCGGCGCCGGCAGCCTCGACCCGAAGGAGGTCGAGCGGCTCCTGCCCCGGGTCCAGGTCCGGGAGCTGGACGTCCCGGCCGGGGTGGGCTAGGAGCGCCTGCTAGGGGCCGACGTAGTTGACGTGCCACCACTCGTCCGGGCGCCTCGGTCTTGGCCCAGCCGTAGTTGGCCCCGATCTGGTCGACCACGGTGCGCATCGAGGGCTCGGCGAGGTCGAGCGCGTAGCCGTACTCGTGGGAGGAGGTCCCCGGCACGGCGGCGAGGCTGCCCTGGCCTGACAGGTAGAGGTTGTAGAGGTAGAGCTGCTGCGCGTAGGAGCGGTACGCGGAGAGGGGGCCTCCGGGGTAGAGGTCGATCCCGAACTCGCGCAGCGACGCCTGGCGCATCGCGTCCCAGGCGGCGGCCGCGTTCGACGCCAGGTAGGCCTCGCCGGACGGGCAGGACGGGCAGTAGATGGGCGAGGTCCAGTAGGGCGGCTCCGGGGCGGGGGCGGGCCGCGCTCGGCGGTCGTCGGGAGGTCGAGCCGCTGGAGGCCGGGACCTCGATCGTCTGCCCGATCAGGAGCAGCGAGTCGGCGGAGAGGCCGTTGTCGGCGGCGAGCGTCTCGGGCGAGAGGCCGTTCGCGCCGGCGATCGACCACAGGCTCTCGCCCGGCGTCACGGTGTGGGAGGCCTCGGAGCCGCCGAGGTGGACGACGAGGCCGACGCAACGCCCGCGGACGCCAGCGCCGCGGCGCCCTCGGCCTCGGTCGGTATCTGGATCGTCTCCCCCGCGTAGACCGGGGCGTCCTCGGAGAGCCCGTTGAAGGCGGCGATGGTGCGGGTCGTGAAGTTGTTGGCGGCCGCGATCGACCACAGCGTCTCGCCGGGCAGGACCCGGTGGGGGAGCGCGGCGCGAGCGGGGGCCGCGAGCGCGGCCGACGCGACGGCCGCGATCGCCAGGGTCGTGCGAATTCTCGAGACGGGCATCGCCGGCCTCCTTCTCTGTTTCTGGTGCGTTGCGTGGGCTTTGGGCCCGTTCGCGTGCCCGGGGACGCGTTCCCCTTTTGCCGCGTCGCGCGGCCCTCCTCCCCCTGAAGGAGGTCATGCAAGGCGGTGCTAACATCGCCGGGGCCTTGGACAAGCCGGCCCTCCAGTTGCCGCAACCGCGTTTTTCGCCTCGCTCGCCGAGGCTTTTTTCGTCCGCCCTCGCGCCTAGCCTGGCCACTACCGCCAGAGGGGAGCTGCATAGGCGATGGAAGTCGAGATCGGTCGCGGCAAGAAGGGAAGAAGGGCCTACGGGTTCGACGACATCGCGATCGTGCCCTCGCGGCGAACGCGCGATCCCGACGACGTCGACATCAGCTGGACGCTGGGCCCGTACCGCTTCGAGCTGCCGCTGCTGGCCGCGGCGATGGACGGGGTCGTCAGCCCGGCAACCGCGGCCGAGGTCGGCCGGCTGGGCGGTCTCGCGGTGCTCAACCTGGAGGGGATCTGGTCCCGCTACGAGGACGCCGAGGAACAGCTCGAGCGGATCGCCGCGGCCTCGCCCGAGACGGCGACCGCGACCATGCAGGAGATCTACCGCGAGCCGGTGAAGCCGGAGCTGATCGCGCAGCGGGTCGAGGAGATCAAGGCGCAGGGCGTCGTCGCCGCCGGGTCGCTCACCCCGCAACGCGTCACCGAGCACTACGAGATCGCCCTCGAGGCGGGGCTCGACCTGCTGGTGATCCAGGGGACGGTGATCTCGGCCGAGCACGTGTCCTCGAAGGTCGAGCCGCTGAACCTGAAGAAGTTCATCGCCGAGGTGCCGGTGCCGTGCGTCGTCGGCGGTTGCGCCTCCTATTCCACCGGCCTGCACCTGATGCGCACCGGGGCGGTCGGCGTGCTCACCGGCGTCGGCCCCGGCGCCGCCTGCACCACCCGCGGCGTGCTCGGGATCGGCGTGCCCCAGGCGACGGCGATCGCCGACGTCGCCGCGGCTCGCTCCCAGCACATGCTGGAGACCGGCGAGTACTGCAACGTGATCGCCGACGGCGGCATGCGCACCGGCGGCGACGTCTCGAAGGCGATCGCCTGCGGCGCCGACGCGGTGATGATCGGCTCGCCCCTCGCCCGCGCCGAGCAGGCGCCGGGGCGGGGCTTCCACTGGGGCATGGCGACCTTCCATCCCTCGCTGCCGCGCGGCGCGCGCGTGGCCACCCTGCAGGACGGCACCCTGGAGGAGATCCTGCTCGGCCCCGCCCAGGAGAACGACGGCACCTTCAACCTGATCGGCGCGCTCCGCACCTCGATGGCCACCTGCGGGTACGAGGACATCCGCGACTTCCAGCGCGCCGAGGTGATGGTCGCCCCGGCCCTGCAGACCGAGGGCAAGCAGCTCCAGCGCGAGCAATCGGTGGGCATGGGCTCGAACGGGCGCGCGGCGGTTGCGACAGGAGTCGCCGTCTCGGATGACTGACGGCACGGCGCGAGCGACGGGGCATCCGCGATGACGGATCGGCGCATGAGGAGGTCCTGGTCCTCGACTTCGGAGGGCAGTACTCCCAGCTGATCGCCCGGCGGATCCGCGAGTGCGGGGTGTTCGCCGAGCTGCTCCCCCACGACACCGACCTGGAGCGGATCCGCGAGCGGCGCCCCGCGGCGCTGGTGCTGTCCGGCGGCCCGGCCTCGGTCTACTCGGAGGGCGCACCGGAGCTGCGCCGCGAGCTGCTCGAGCTCGACGTCCCGGTGCTGGGCATCTGCTACGGCATGCAGGCGATGGTCCACGTGCTCGGCGGCCGGGTCGAGGGCGCCGAGGCGGGGGAGTTCGGACGCACCTCGCTGGTCCTCGCCGACGGCGGCGGACGTCTGCTGTCCGGGCTGCCCCACGAGCAGCAGTGCTGGATGAGCCACCGCGACAGCGTCTTCGAGCCGCCGACGGGCTTCGTCGCGCTCGCCTCCAGCCCGGGGTCGCCGGTGGCCGCCTGCGAGAGCCCCGAGCGGGGCCTGTACGGGATCCAGTTCCACCCCGAGGTCGTTCACACGCCGTACGGCACCCAGATCCTCGACCGCTTCCTGCGCCAGGTCGCTGGCCTCGAGCAGCGCTGGTCGCCCGCCTCGGTGATCGACGAGCAGGTCCAGCGGTGCGCGCCCAGGTCGGCGACGGCGGCGTGATCTGCGGCCTCTCGGGAGGCGTCGACTCGGCGACCGCCGCGGCGCTCGTCCACCGGGCGGTGGGCGACCAGCTCACCTGCGTCCTCGTCGACCACGGCCTGCTGCGCAAGAACGAGGCCGAGCAGGTGGTCGAGACCTTTCGCGACCGGGGGATCAGGCTCGTCCACGTGGCCGCTCAGGAGCGCTTCCTGGAGCGGCTCGCCGGCGTGGTCGAGCCCGAGCGCAAGCGCAAGATCATCGGCGAGGAGTTCATCCGCGTGTTCGAGGAGCAGGCGGAGAAGCTTCCGGGTGTCCGGTTCCTGGTCCAGGGGACCCTGTACTCGGACGTGATCGAGTCGGGAGGGGACGGGCGCGCCGGGGCCGCGACGATCAAGTCGCACCACAACGTCGGCGGCCTTCCCGAGGACCTCGGCCTGGAGCTCGTGGAGCCGCTGCGGATGCTGTTCAAGGACGAGGTTCGCGCGGTCGCCACCGAGCTCGGCCTGCCGGAGCGAATCGTCTGGCGCCAGCCCTTCCCCGGGCCCGGCCTCGCGATTCGCGTCGTCGGCGGCGAGGTGACGGCGGAGCGGCTCGAGATCCTGCGCGAGGCCGACGCGATCCTTCAGGAGGAGATCCGCGCCGCCGGGCTCTACCGCGAGCTGTGGCAGTCGTTCTGCGTCCTGCCGGTGGTGCGCTCGGTCGGCGTGCAGGGCGACGGCCGGACCTACGCCTATCCGATCGTCGTCCGGGCGGTGACCTCCGAGGACGCGATGACCGCCGACTGGGCGCGGCTGCCCTACGACCTGCTGGCGCGGGTGTCGAACCGGATCATCAACGAGGTGGCGGGCGTCAACCGCGTCGCGCTCGACATCTCCTCGAAGCCGCCGGCGACGATCGAGTGGGAGTAGGAGGCGGCCGCCCTGGCGGTGCGCTTCGGACGCTACGGGTCGAGGCTGACGCCCGACGCTGGGTGGCCTGATCGTCTGGGAGGATACGAAACGCGCACGCGGGCCTCGGGCGCCGCGTGTGGCGTTGGACGCGATATAGGCGGCGAACGCGACAGCGGCCGCTCGGACGCGAATGTGGCGTTGGCGGCGCGGGGCGGTGGCAAGCGGGTCTAGCTCCAGCGGTCCCAGCGCTTCAGGGGCGGCAGGGGGTCGACGGGGCGCGGCGGTGCCAGCCCGAGGGCCAGACCTCGAAGTGGAGCATGCAGCCGACGGTGCGGGCGTTGCCGGTCTTGCCGACGCGGCCGATCCGCTCGCCGGTCCTGACCCGCTCGCCGTCGTGGACCGACGCCGGGCGGAAGAAATGGGCGTACCGGTAGTCGGTCTTCGTGCCTCGGCCGTCGATCACCAGCCAGTTGCCGTACAGCACCGGGTCGGAGCCTCGTGCCTGGACCCTTCCCCGCGAGCGGCGACCACGCGGTTGCCGCAGGGGGCGAACACGTCCTGGCCCTGGTGGACGCGACCGCCCGACGGGGCGCGCCGAATCGCTGCACCGACCCGCCGTAGCCGTGTGGCCCGCGGATCGGGAACTTGCCGTCGCGGAGCCGAAACCCGGGGGCCGGGCGGGCCGACGACCGGGCGCCTTGAGCTTGAAGCGGTACCGGCCGCGGGGCGCGGCATGCCCCGCGGAGAGCATCCCGTTCCAGCGCAGGCGGTGGGGCGAATAGGGCGCTGGCACGCTCGGCCCAGGCCTTCACGACCCTGCCGCGGCGCACGAGCTCCACCTTCACGTCCATCGGCCGCGGGCGCGGAAGCGATAGCGCAGGCTGACGCCGCGCCCGGCGTCGAGAACGCCGTGTGCGGCCGCACCCTGGCGCCGAGCAGGCCGAAGCTTCCCGGCGCAGGGAGCCGGCGTGCGGGAACGATGCGCAGGACGGGGCGCGCGGCCGCGACGCCCGCCCGCGTCCACCGGGCGCGGCCGGCCGGTGCGCGCATGCCGCGGGACGACCACGACCAGCCGGTGGCGGCCGCGTGCCGTCGGCGGCGCGATCACCGGCCCCGAGCGGCCGGGGAACCGGACCTCGGTCACGCGCGCGAGCCGGCGACCGGTGAGCCGGACCGTCGATCCGACGGCGGCCTTCTGACGGCCCGCGCAGCGCTCGAGGCACCGGACGTCGGTTGCCCGAGGCGGCCGGGAGGCGGACCGCGTCGCTGACCGCCACGGCGGCGAGCGCGATCAGCGCGGCGAGGCGGCGGCGAGTGCGAGGCGGGCGAGGTGGTTCAGGGCGCCTACGCTAGCCGGAGGGCCGGCACGCTAGCTCCAGCGGTCCCACTTCTTCAGGTGCCGGGTGATCGCCCTCAGGAAGTGCCCGCCCTCGTACCAGCCCGGCGCGGACCATTCCTCGAAGTGCAGATGGCAGCCGGTGGCGTTGCCGCTCTCGCCCACGACGCCGATCCGCTGTCCCGTGCGCACCACCTGGCCCTTGCGAAGACGGGACCGCCTCCTCAGGTGCATGTAGACGTAGTCGTGGCCGGTCTTCTTGCCGTCGATCACCAGGTAGTAGCCGGCGCGCTCGGTGGTAGGCCTTCCACTGCACCCGGCCGCCGCGGGCCGCGACCAGCGGGGTGCCGCAGCGGGCGATGACGTCCTGGCCCTGGTGGGTGTGGCCGGACCGCGGGGCGCCGACCCCGTCGCCGTAGGTGTGACGACCGCGAATCGGGAACTTGAAGCGGTGGTACGTGAACCTGGCGTCGGTGGTCGACTCCATGCTGCCGCTCTGGGGGCCGACGCGGAACTTGTAGCGGCCGTTGCGAGCCGGCTTGCCGTGCCGGATTCCGCTCCATTTGGCCGTGTGGGCCGTGTTCGGCTCCTGGGCGGGCTCGATCCAGCTGTCCACGACCGTGCCCTGCGGCGCTTGACGACGTCGATCCGCACGTCGGTCGGCTCGCTGTTCGTGAACATGTAGGTCACGCGCGGCTTCTTCCTGCCGTAGTAGTAGGACCTCCGCGGCTTCGCGGAGGCGTTCCGGAGCTTGAAGTGCCCGGAGGCTGGATCTGCGCGCGGGACGATCTTGAGCGCGGTCGGGGACGTGGCGCTGTGGTAGGCGTCGGTCACCTTCGGCCTGCCCGTCGCGGCGCCCTCGGGCACCCTGACCTTGACGGAGCGGCTGGCGACGGCGATCGGGTCGGCCTCGATCCGGCCGCCGCCCTCGGCGTTGAAGAGGACCTCCGAGACGTGCCCCAGGTGACGGCCGCTCAGCTGGACCTTGGAGCCGGCGGTCGCCTTGTGGATGCCGCCGCACTTGGAGATGCAGACGACGTCCGTGACCTTGGGCGGCTCGGGAGGCGTGACCCCGCCGCCGCCGGCGAAGGCCACGCCGGCGCACACCGACAGCGATGCGACCACGACTGCCGCGGGTACCGCTGGTCGCCATCCGCGCCGAGCCGGCGCCATTCCCTTGGGCCTCAAACGGAGCTTCTCTCTTTCTCCGGCCTGCGGGGTTAGCTGTCGGGCTCGCGCCGAAAGAGCGGCGCTACGGACGCGTACGGTCCGATTCGCCCCCAGGACGGCTTCGACGCCGCCCCTTTGGTTCCCCCGCTCCGCTGCGGCTGGGCCGCCTCGGATTCGGCAGGTCATTTGGGCGGCGGCAGTATAGCCGCGAGGGCGGCGGGTCAGGCGTGCAGTTGCGATCGATCGATGAAGATTCGCTGAGAGCGGCTAACACTCCGGGCGACCCTGCCGGCGCTTGGCCGCGATATCCCGGCGCGCTCGACTATCATGCGCCGGCCGCGCCCGTGAGCGTGACGCCCAGTCGTGGGCCGAGCGCGAGTAGGTTGATGGGGGCGGCTTTTCGCGGTCCGGCCGTGGTCGGGCCCGGCGCAGCGAGATGAAGACCTACGTAGCGACACCCGAGAACCGCCAGCGCGACTGGTACGTCGTCGACGCCGAGGGCAGGACGCTCGGCCGGCTCGCCACCCAGATCGCCGACGCGCTGCGCGGCAAGCGCAAGCCGGAGTACACGCCGCACTGCGACACCGGCGACTTCGTGGTCGTGGTCAACGCGGCCAAGATCAGGGTCACCGGGAACAAGCTCAACGACAAGCTCTACCACCGCCACAGCGGCTATCCGGGCGGCCTGCGCTCGCGCACCCTCGGCGAGATGCTCGAGCGCCGGCCCGAGGAGGTGATCCGCAAGGCGGTCAAGGGGATGCTGCCGCGCAACCGCCTCGCGCGCCAGCAGCTGCGGAAGCTGAAGGTCTACGCCGGCCCCGAGCACCCGCACGAGGCGCAGAAGCCGAAGCCGATGGAGGTCGACGCCTGATGGCGGACGACGAGCGCCGCGAGGACGAGCAGCAGCCCGAGGGCGCCGAGGAAGAGGCCGCGCCCGAGGACCAGGGCTCCGAGGAGCAGCCGGACCGAGGCGCAGCCCCGCCGAGGCGCAGGCACCGCCGACGCCGGCGCCGCCGAGGAGCCCGGGCCGAGGCGCCCGAGCCTGACAGGGCGAGGAGGAGCCCGAGGCCGAGCCTCCCGAGGAAGTCGAAGCCGCAGGCGGAGACCCCCGAGGGTTCCGAATCCGAGGACAAGAGCCGCCGGGCGCCGAGCTGGAGCCGATCGCGATCGAGCCCCAGCGCGAGCTGAGCGCCGAGGAGCGGGCGCGCCTGGAGGCCGAGGCCGAGGAGCGGGCGCGGCTGGAGGCCGAGGCCACCGCCGAGGGCGGCGAGGAGCCCGCGCCGGCCCGCGAGCCCGCCGTCGAGCTGCCCAGCGACGCGCGGATCCAGGCCACGGGCAAGCGCAAGACCTCGATCGCGCGCGTGATCCTGCGCGCCGGCAGCGGCGAGCTTCGAGATCAACAAGCGCAGCCTCGAGGAGTACTTCCCGCGCCACCAGCACCAGACGCTCGTGCGCCAGCCGCTGCTGACCTCCGGCTACGAGGGCAAGGTGGACGTCCGCGTGCGGGTCCACGGCGGCGGCATCTCGGGACAGGCGGGCGCCGTCCGCCACGGGATCGCTCGGGCGCTGACCGAGATCGACGCCGAGCTGCGCGGAGAGCTGAAGCGCCGCGGGCTGCTGACCAGGGACGCGCGGGCCAAGGAGCGGCGCAAGGCCGGGCTCAAGAAGGCCCGCAAGCGCCCGCAGTTCTCGAAGCGGTAGTGACGGCCAAGCTCTTCGGCACCGACGGCGTCCGCGGGGTCGCCGGCACGGAGCTGACCGCCGAGCTCGCCCTGGCGCTCGGCCGGGCCGCCGCGGCGGAGAGCGCCGCCGCGCGGCCCCAGGTCCTGATCGTCCGCGACACGCGCGAGTCCGGCCCGATGCTGGAGGCGGCGCTCGCGGCGGGCGTGGCCGAGGGCGGCGGCGATGCCTGGCTCGCGGGCGTGCTGCCGACCCCGGCCGCGTCGATCCTGGTCCGCCGCCACGGCCTCGACCTGGCCGCGGTCGTCTCCGCGTCGCACAACCCCTGGCAGCACAACGGGATCAAGTTCTTCGGCGCGGATGGGCGCAAGCTGGAGGACGAGGCCGAGGCGGGCATCGAGGCCCGGGTCGCCCAGGCCGGCTCCGAGCCCGGGGCGCCGGGCGGGTGCGCGAGCTCGACGGCGCGCTCGACGACTACCTGCGGGCGCTGCTCTCGACCTTTCGGCTCGACCTCTCCGGGCGCCGCGTCCTGCTCGACTGCGCCAACGGCGCGACCTATCGGGCGGCGCCGTCCGTCTTCGAGCGGCTCGGGGCGGAGGTCGAGACGATCGGCGTCGAGCCGGACGGGCGCAACATCAACGAGGGCTGCGGCTCGACGCACCCGGAGTGCCTGGCCGAGCGCATCGGCCGCAGCGGCGCGAGATCGGCTTCGCCTTCGACGGCGACGGCGACCGCGTGATCGCGGTCGACGCCGAGGGCGGGATTCGCGACGGCGACGAGCTGATCGCCCTCTGCGCGCGGCACCTCGCCGACGGCGGCGCGCTCGACGGCGGCGTGGCGGTGACGGTGATGAGCAACTACGGCTTCCACCGGGCGATGGCCGAGGCCGGAATCGAGGTGGCGACCACGCCGGTCGGCGACCGCCACGTGATCGCGGAGCTCGAGGAGCGCGGCTGGACGCTCGGCGGCGAGCAGTCCGGCCACATCATCTGGAGCGAGTACGGGCCGACCGGCGACGGGATCGCCGCGGCGCTGCTGGTGATGCGCGCGCTCGGGGACGGCCGAGCTCGCCGCGGCGATCCCGATGCAGAAGCTGCCGCAGGTGCTCGAGAACGTCGAGATCACGGATCGCGAGGCGCTCGAGCGGCGCAGCGCCGTCTGGGAGGCGGTCGAGCGCGAGAGCGCGCGCTCGAGGGCCGCGGGCGCGTCCTGGTGCGCCCCTCGGCACCGAGCCGCTCGTCCGCGTGATGGTCGAGGCGCCGACGGAGGCAGGAGTGCGGCGAGGTCTGCGCCCGGCTCGTGGCTCTGATCCGCCGGGAGCTCTCCTAACCGAACGCGCCACCGGCGCCCGGCCACTCTCTACCCTTATCGCCTCATGTGCGGAATCGTCGGATACGTCGGCAAGCGTCCCTGCCGCGACCTGCTGATCGCGGGGCTCGAGAAGCTCGAGTACCGCGGCTACGACTCGGCCGGCATCTCGCTGCTCGAGGACGGGCAGATCGACTCCGTGCGCGCGGTCGGCAACCTCGCCAACCTGCGCGCCGCGATCGGCCTCGACGGCGCGACGGCGAGGGCGGCGACGGCGGGGGCGTCGCGGTCGTGGCGCCGCCGGCGACGATCGGCCTCGCCCACACCCGCTGGGCGACGCACGGCCGGGTCACCGAGGAGAACGCGCACCCGCACGGCGACTGCGACGGCCGGGTCCACATCGTCCTCAACGGGATCGTCGAGAACCACGCCGAGCTGCGCCGCGAGCTCGAGGCCGAGGGCCACCGGTTCAGCTCCGAGACCGACGCCGAGATCGTCGCCCACCTGATCGAGCGCCACGACGAGGGCGACCTGACCGAGGCGGTGCGGGCCGCGTTCGGCGAGCTGCGCGGCCACTACGCGTTCGTCGCCATGCACGCCGACCATCCGGACACGCTGGTCGCCGCTCGCCAGGAGTGCCCGCTGGTCGTCGGGCTCGGCGACGGCGAGACCTTCGTCGCCTCGGCGATCCCCGCCTTCCTCGCCGAGACCCGGCGCGTGCTGCTGGTCGAGAACGGCGAGATCGTCACGGTCGACGCCGACGGGGCCACGATCACGGACGCCGACGGCAACCCGGTCAGCGCGAGATCGAGGAGGTCACCTGGGACGAGGACGCGGCCGAGAAGGGCGGCTACGAGACCTTCATGCTGAAGGAGATCCACGAGCAGCCGGACGCGGTCGCCGAGACGATCACCGACCGGCTCCCCGCGCTGGATCGCGTCGACCTCTCCGAGCTCGAGCTCTGCCGAGGAGCTTCGTCGCCGGGATGCGCCGGATCGTGATCGTCGCCTGCGGCACCAGCTACCACGCCGGCCTCGTGGGCCGCTACGCGATCGAGCAGTGGGCGCGGATCCCGGTCGAGATGGACATCGCCTCCGAGTACCGCTACCGCGACCCGGTGGTCGGCCCCGACGACCTCGTGATCGGGATCACCCAGTCGGGCGAGACCGCCGACACGCTGGCGGCGATGCGGCTCGCGCGGGAGCGCGGCGCCACGGTGATGGCGCTGACGAACATCATGGGCAGCCAGGCGACCCGCGACGCCGACACGGTGCTGTTCACGCGCGCCGGGCTCGAGATCGGCGTCGCGGCGACGAAGACGTTCACCGCGCAGGTCGCGGCGATGTACCTGCTCGGGCTCTGGCTGGCGCGAGTCCGCGGCACGCTGCCGGCGGAGCGGATCGCCGAGCTGATCGCGAGCTGAAGGGGATCCCGTCGATGATCGGCCGCACGATCGAGTCGGTGGAGGACGCGGGTCGGGCGATCGCGGCGGCCGAGCACCAGGGCCGCTTCTTCCTCTACCTCGGCCGGAACATCGGGCTCCCGGTCTGCCTCGAGGGGGCGCTGAAGATGAAGGAGATCTCCTACATCCCCACCGACGCCTACGCGGCCGGCGAGATGAAGCACGGGCCGATCGCGCTGCTCGACGAGTCCACCCCGGTGGTCTGCGTCGCGACCGACAGCCCGGTCCTCGACAAGGTGCTCTCCAACGTCGCCGAGGTGCGGGCTCGCGGCGCCGACGTGATCGCGATCGCCACCGAGGGCTCCGAGCGGGTGGCCGAGGTCGCCGACCAGATGCTCTACGTGCCCGCGACCGACTGGGTCCTGCAGCCGATCCTGGCGATCCTGCCGCTCCAGCTGCTCGCCTACCACGTGGCCCGCGCTCAGGCCTGAACGTCGACCAGCCGCGCAACCTCGCCAAGACGGTGACGGTCGAGTAGTGCCCGCCGGGATCGGGATCGACCTGCTCGAGATCGAGCGGCTCGAGCGCGCGCTCGAGCGCCGCCCGCGGCTCGCCGAGCGCGCTGTTCACCGAGGGCGAGCTGGCCTACGCGCGCTCGCGGCGTCGGCCCGGCCGCCACCTCGCGGCCCGGTTCGCCGCCAAGGAGGCGGCGATCAAGGCGCTGGGCGGCGGGGCGCTGCCGCTGCGCGAGGTCGAGGTCGAGGGCGGCGGCGCGAGGCGCCGCGGCTGCGGCTGCACGGCCGCGCCGCGGCTGGCCGCGCCGGCGCGGCGTCGAGCTCCAGGTGTCGCTGACGCACTCGCGCGAGATCGCGGCGGCGGCGGTCCTGGCGGTGCCGGGCCGCGAGCAGTGGGGCGAGCTCGCCGACCCGCGACCGGCCGATACGCTGGGCGCGGATGGAAGCCTGGCTCGACCCGTCTACGACGCCGCCGGGATGCGGGCGGCGGACGCCTGGGCGATCGACGAGCAGGGGGTCCCGTCGCTCGAGCTGATGGAGGCGGCGGGGGCGGCGGTCGCGGAGGCGGCCCGCGGACGTCGCGCGGCCCGGCCCGGCGCGGGTCGTCTGCGGCAAGGGCAACAACGGCGGCGACGGGCTGGTCGCCGCCCGCCGGCTCGCGGAGACCGGGTACGAGGTCGAGGCGCTGCTGCTGTGGCCCGCGACGAGCTCTCGCCCGACGCGACGGCGAACCTGGAGCGGTTCGAGGGCGCCGCTGTCGCAGGTCGGCCCCGGCGAGGTCGCGGCGGCGCTCGCGGGCTCCGGCGTCGTCGTCGACGCGATCTTCGGCACCGGGTTCTCGGGCGCGCCGCGGGCCCCGGCGGACGCGGCGATCGAGGCGATCAACGGCTGCGGGGCGCCGGTCGTCGCCGCCGACATCGCCTCCGGGCGTCGACGCCTCGACCGGCGAGGTCGCAGGGGTCGCGGTCGAGGCGGACGTCACGGTCAGCTTCCACGCCGCCAAGCTCGGCCACTGGATCGCGCCGGGCAAGGCGCACACCGGCGAGCTTCGGGTCGCCGAGATCGGGATTCCCGCCGGCGCCCCCGCCGAGCCCGCGGCGGGCGTGATCAGGGACGGCGTGCTCGACCTCGCGCCCCCGCGGGCGCCGAACTCGACCAAGTTCGACTCCGGCGAGGTGCTGGTGGTCGGCGGCTCGCGCGGCCTGACCGGCGCCGTCTGCATGGCCGCCGAGGCCGCGATCCGCGCCGGCGCGGGCTACGCGACGGTCGCCGTGCCGGCCGACCTCGAGCCGATCTTCGAGGTGAAGCTGACCGAGGTGATGTCGCGCGGCTTCGCGCGGGGCCGAGGGTCGCCTGGCGGCGCGCTCCGCCGACGCGATCCTCGAGGCGGCCGAGCGCGCGGCGGCCGTCGTCCTCGGCCCGGGGCTGGGGCGCGACGAGGACTCGCTCGAGCTCGCCCGCGCGCTGGCGCAGCGGATCGACGCGCCGCTCCTGATCGACGCCGACGGGCTGAACGCCCACGCCGAGCGCCTCGACTCGATCGCCGAGCGAGCCGCGCCGACGGTGCTCACGCCGCACGCCGGCGAGCTCGGCCGGCTGCTCGGACGCGAGTCCCGCGAGGTGGCCGAGCATCGGCTCGCCTGCGCGCGCGAGGCGGCCGAGCGAAGCGGCGCGATCGTGGTGCTGAAGGGCGACGACACGCTGGTCGTCGACGGCGAGCGGCTCGCGATCAGCGCCGGTGGCAGCCCCGGGCTCGCGACCGCCGGCACCGGCGACGTGCTGTCGGGCACGATCGGCGCGCTGCTCGCGCGCGGGATGGAGCCGTTCGCGGCGGCGTGCGCCGGGGTCCACGCGCACCAGCGCGCCGGGCGGATCGCGGCCGAGCGGCTCGGCGCGGCCGAGTCGGTGATCGCGACGGACGTGATCGCGGCGCTCCCCGCGGCGCTCAGCCCTGACATGAGCGAGCCTCCGGTCCAGCGCGCCGTCGCCGTCGTCGACCGGGGCGCGTCGAGCGCAACTGCGCCCGGCTGGCGACCGAGCTCGCGACGGCTCCGGCTCTGCGCGGTGGTGAAGGCGGACGGCTACGGCCACGGGGCGGTCGAGTGCGCGCGGGCGGCGCTCGCCGGAGGCGCGAGCTGGCTGGCGGTCGCCGCGGCGGCCGAGGCCGCCGAGCTGCGGCGCCAGCTTCCGGACGCCCGGATCCTGACCATGGGCGCGCTGACCGAGGCCGAGCTCGACGTCGCGCTCGCCGCCGACTCCGACGTGGCCGCGTGGCGCCCGGAGTTCGCCGACCTGGTCGCCGAGCGCGGGGCGGAGCTCGGCGTCCGGCCGCGGGTCCACGTCAAGTACGACACCGGCATGGGCCGGCTCGGCGAGCGCGACCCGGACGCGGTGCTGCGCTGGTCGATCGGGTGGCGGCGGACGAGCGCCTCGAGCTCGCCGGGCTCTGGACCCACTTCGCGACCGCCGACGAGCCGGACTCGGAGTTCTTCGACGAGCAGCTCGAGCGCTTCGCGGCGCTGGCCGAGCGGGTCCGCGCCGAGCACCCGGACGTGCTCCTCCACGCCGCCAACAGCGCCGCGACGCTGCGCGACCCGGCCTCCCACTTCGACATGGTCCGCTGCGGGATCGCGATCTACGGCCTCGACCCGTTCCAGCCGATCCCTCCGCGCGCGGGCTCGAGCCGGCGCTCGAGCTGCGCTCCTACGTCGCCGACGTCAAGCGCTTCCCGCCGGGGCCAGCGCCGGCTACGGCCAGCGCTGGCGCGCCCCAGCCGACACCTGGGTCGGGGTGCTGCCGATCGGCTACGGCGACGGCGTCCGCCGCGGGCTGACCAACAACGCGCGAGGTGCTGGTGGGCGGCGCGCGGTACCCGCTCGTCGGCACCGTCTCGATGGACAACGTGACGATCGACCTCGGGCCCGGACTCGGACGTCGAGCCCGGTCGCCCGCGGTGCTGATCGGCGCCCAGGGCGACGAGCGGATCCTCTGCGAGGAGGTGGCCCGCCGGCTCGAGACGATCAACTACGAGATCACCTGCGGGATCTCGGCCCGGGTGCCCCGGGTCCACGTCCGCTCCGAGGGCCGGTGAGCGCCCCGATCGCCGAGCGCTGGCGGCGCGCTCCGGCGGTGCGCGCCTGCCGCGAGGCGCTCGGCGACGCGGACGAGGCCTGGATCGTCGGCGGCGCGATCCGCGACGCGGCGCTCGGCGGGGAGGTGACGGACGTCGACCTCGCCGTCGCCGGCGACGAGCGGGAGGCGGCCCGCGCGATCGGCCGCGCTGGCCGGCGGCCCGTGTTCCAGCTCTCGGAGGAGTTCGCCACCTGGCGCGCCCTGGCCGCGGACGGCGCCTGGCACGTCGACGTCGCAGGCTTCGAGGCGACGGGATCGAGGCCGACCTGGCGCTGCGCGACTTCACCGTCAACGCGATCGCCGTCCCGCTGGCCGATGCCGAGGCGCCGCTGCTCGACCCGCACGGGGGGCTCGCCGACCTCGACGCGCGGGTGCTGCGGGCCGTCTCGGAGCGCAGCTTCGTCGACGACCCGCTGCGGGTCCTGCGCGCCGCGCGGATCGCCGCCGCGCTCGAGCTCGAGGTCGATCCCGGGACCGCCGCGCTCGCCCGCGCGGCGGCGAGGCGTGCGGGCGAGCCGGCCGGCGAGCGCCAGTTCGCCGAGCTGCGCCTGCTGCTCACCGGCGCCGACCCGGTCCGGGGCCTCAGCCTCCTCGACGAGCTCGGGGCGACGCCGGGCGTGCTGCCCGAGCTCGAGGCGCTCCGCGGCGTCGAGCAGAACCCGTACCACCACCTCGACGTCCACGGCCACACGATCGAGGTGCTGGCGCGGCTGCTCGAGATGGAGGCCGACCTCGAGGCCTTCGTCGGGCGAGCGGCGACGGCGGTCGGCGCAGCTGCTCGCCGAGCCGCTCGCCGACGAGCTCACGCGCGGCGGCGCGCTGCGCTTCGCCGCGCTCTTCCACGACCTCGGCAAGCCGGAGACCCGCAGCCGGGCGAGGGCGGGCGGGTCCTGTTCATCGGCCACGACCGCGCCGGCGCCGCGATCGTCCGCGAGCTCTGCTCGCGGCTGCGCGCGAGCCGGCGGCTCGCCGACTACCTCGCCAACCTGACGCTCAACCACCTGCGGCTCGGCTTCCTCGTCCACGAGCGGCCGCTGTCGCGGCGCCACGTCTACGACTACCTGCGGGCCACGGAGCCGGACTCGGTCGACGTCACCCTGCTGACCGTCGCCGACCGCCTCGCGACCCAGGGCGAGCGCACCCGGCAGGAGGCGATCGACGCCCATCTCGAGCTGGCCCGCGAGATGATCGCCGAGGCGCTCGCGTGGCGGCGCGACGGCCCGCCGCGCTCGCCGATCCGCGGCGACGAGCTGGCGGCGGAGCTCGGGATCGAGCCGGGCCCCGAGCTCGGCCGCCTGCTGGGCGAGATCGAGGCGGCGGTGTTCGCCGGCGAGGTCTCGACTCGCGAGGAGGCGGTCGATCTCGCGCGCAAGGTCGCGGCGCGATAGGCCCACGGCCGATGACTCCGGTCTGCCCGAGTAGGCTGCCGCTCCGATGGCGAGCGACTGCCTCTTCTGCGGGATCGTCGCCGGGGACGTGCCGGCTCAGATCGTCGACTCCGACGAGCACACGGTCGCCTTCATGGACATCAACCCGGCGACCCGCGGCCACGCGCTGGTCGTGCCGCGGACGCACACCGCCGACCTGATGGAGATCTCGGACGAGGACCTCGAGCGAACGACGCTCGCCGCCCGCCGCCTCGCGCGCCGGATGCGCGCCGCTCTCGAGCCGGACGGCTTCAACATCCTCAACTCGTGCGGGCCGGCCGCCTGGCAGACGATCTTCCACTTCCACCTGCACGTGATCCCGCGCTACGACGACGATCCGCTGAAGCTGCCCTGGATCCCGCGCGGCGGCGACGCCGACGAGATCGCGGCGCTCGCCGACCGGATCCGGGAGGCTGGCGCCGTGAGCGACGCCGCCGGTCCGCCTCGAGCGCGACGGCGCGGTCGCCTCGATGGTCCTCCACGACCCGCCGCTCAACCTGTTCGGGGCGGCGGCCTTCCGAGGCGCTGAACGCGTGCCTGGACGAGGTCGAGGGCTCCGACGCGCGGGCGCTCGTCTGGCGCGCGGAGGGCGAGGTCTTCACCGGCGGCGCCGACGTCAACGTCTTCCAGCAGATCGTCGACGCAGGCGGCGACCGCTCGGACCGAGCTTCGAGCCGCTGCTCGACGCCGTGCGCCGGCTCGAGGCGCTGCCGATCCCGACCCTGGCCCTCGTCCACGGCCTCTGCCTCACCGCGGGGCTCGAGGTCTCGCTCGGCTGCGACATGATCTGGGCCACCGAGTCGGCGCGCTTCGGGCTGGTCGAGGCGGTCGTCGGGCTGACCCCGGGCGCCGGCGGCACGCAGCGGATGGCCGAGCGGGCCGGCCCGGCGCGCGCCCGCGAGTTCGTGATGTCGCAGGGCATCTACGACGCGGCGACGCTGGAGCGCTGGAACGTGGTCAACCGGGTCGTGGCCGACGACGAGCTGCTCGAGAAGGGGATGCGGTTCGCCCAGCGGCTCGCGTCCGGCCCGACCAAGGCGCACGCGGCGACGAAGCGGATCGTGCGCGCCTACCTCGAGGGCGGCGTCGACGAGGCCGACCGGGTCACGCCCGAGGTCGCCGGCGCGCTGTTCGAGACCGAGGACCTGCAGCGCGCCGTCAAGTCGTTCCTCGCCGAGGGCCCGGGCAAGGCCACGTTCGAGGGTCGCTAGCACCGTACGGCGTTCGGCGTCCGCTACGCTCTTCGGCGCCGATGGGTAAGGAAGAGAAGATCGAGATGGAGGGCGAGGTCACCGAGGCCCTGCCCAACACGATGTTCAAGGTCAAGCTCGACAACGACCACGAGGTCCTCGGCCACATCTCGGGCAAGATGCGCCGCCACTACATCCGCATCCTCCCCGGCGACCGCGTGAAGATCGAGCTCTCGCCGTACGACCTCGACCGCGGCCGCATCACCTACCGCTACAAGTAGCCTCGCCAGCGGGCGCTGACAGTCGTAGGCATCGCATCGCGCGGCGGCCCGCGGGGTCCGGGTCGGCCATCTCGAGCGACGAGGCTCGTCCAGGCGAAGTCGGGGCGCCGAGGCCCTCGCCGGTGTGCGGGTCGTAGTACTCGCGACAGGCCCTCGCGGCGCGACGGTCTCGCCGAGCGCGGCGCGCCATCTCGTCGGCCTCCTCGCCGTAGCCGAGCCGCAGCAGGCCCGAGCCACAGCAGCCAGGCGGCGTTGACCCAGGTGGGCCCGCGCCAGTAGCGGCGCTTCCAGCCCGGCCCGCGTCCGGGCTCGAAGCTCGGCTCGGCGGCGGAGACCGAGGGCGGGGGCACCGGCAGCCAGAAGCGCTTCGGGTCGAGCAGGTGCTCCTCGACCAGGCGGCGCCCGATCGCCTCGGGCAGGTCGGGCAGGGCCAGCGGCGCCAGCGCCGCCCAGGTCTCGACCGCGGGGCGCAGGCCGCCCGGCTGCGCCTCGTCGAGGAACAGCCCGCGCTCGCTCGTCCCACAGCCGGTCGACGAGCGCCGGGGTGATCGAGGGCTCGCCGATCGCCAGCCGGGCGAGCCCCCAGAGCACGTTGGTCGACCACCTCGCAGAGCACCGGGCCCGCCGGCGTCGCGGACCCGCCGCGCGTCCCAGCCGAGCCGCCGGTTGCGGGCGACGAGGAGCGGGAAGCCCAGTCTCGCGTGCGCCCGCCGGCCCCAGACCGGGTCGAACTTCGGCGAGGAGTCGAGGCCCGACTCGTCGGGCTGGACGAGCCACAGCAGCCCGTCGCCGTCGAGGTCGCGGTTGGCCGCGCAGCCACTCGTGGTGGCGGGCGATGCGCGGCTCGGCCGCCGGGTCGCCGACCGCGATCCGCCACGCCCAGGCCAGCAGCGGCGGCTGGATCGTCCAGGTCATCGGCGCCGAGCGCGAGGCGACGTTGTAGTAGACGCTGCGCCGCAGCGAGACCGGGCGGTCCCAGAAGATCGACGTGGCCGACGAACCCGTCCGGCCGGCAGGCGCGCAAGCAGCGTCTCGAGCTCGGCGCGCGAGCGCTCCGGGTCGAAGCGCCGCCAGACGATCGCCGCGAAGCAGGAGTCCCAGTACCACTGCCACGGGTAGCGCGCCGGGCTCGGGCGGGTGTAGGCGTACGGGACGCCGTCGCGCTCGCCCTCGGCCCAGCTCGCGCCGAGCACCCGATGGCTGAGCGCCGCAAGCTCGCCGCGCAGCGCGGGGCGTCACGAGCCCGTCGGCTGTCACGCTCAAATGGCGGTGCGGCGCATGCCGCGCAGGGCGAGCGCGGTGAGCACGGCGAGCAGGCCGGCCAGCGCCAGCAGGCCCGGCCAGGTGTCGCCCCAGGTGACGCCGCCGACGAAGCCCTGGCGCGCCGCCTCGACGATCTGGGTCGCGGGGTTGTACTTGGCGACGGTGTGGAGCCAGCCGGTGAGCAGGGCGAGCGGCGCGTAGGCGGTCGTGGTCAGGATGAGGACGAACATCCCGGCCTGCATCAGCGGCGCGGCCGACTGCGACTTGAACTTGAGCGCCAGCGCGCACCCCCAGAGGGCGGCGAGCGGTGCCCATCCCCATGACGATCACGATCGCGATCGCGAGCCCGCCGAGCCCGGGCCAGCTGCACCCCGAGCGCGAAGCCCGACGACCAGCAGCACGCGCGGCCGGGATCAGCGACCGCAGGCTCGCCGAGATCACCAGGCCGGCGAGCAGGACCGGGCGCGGGGCGGGGGAGACGAGCAGCCGGTCGAACCAGCCCTGCTCGATGTCGCGGGCGAGGTTGACCCCGGTGGCGGCGCCGGTGAACCCGGCGCCCTGCATGAGGCTGATCGGGATCAGGAAGCTCTGGTAGCTCGTCGGTGGTGAAGCCCGGGCAGCAGCGTCAGGTGACCGAACACCGAGGTCAGGCCGAGGAAGAAGATCGTCGGCGCGAGCACCCCGGGGATCGCGGCCCCCGGCACCCGCAGCAGCTCGTTCGCGGCGCGCCGCACCAGCGCCGCGATCGTCTCCAGGTCGGCGCGCCAGCCCACGCTCAGCCCCCCATCCTCAGCCGCCGCCTAAGCGCGCAGCGCGCTGAGGCCGATGCTGATCGCCGCCGATCAGCGCGATCGAGCCGAGCGCCTTCGGCGAACGCCTCGAGGGACAGCGACGAGATCACCGGGTCGCGGACCCCCTCGACGATGAAGCTCAGCGGGTTGTACTTGGCGATCGTCGCCGCCGGCTCGAGCATCAGGTTGGCCGGGAAGAAGGCCGAGGAGAGGAAGAGGATCACGAACACGAGCGGGAACAGGCCCTGGACGACCGAGGCCCGCCCGGTGCGCAGCGCGACCGCGGCGCCGAGCGCCGCCGAAGGCGATCGCCGAGAGCGTCACGAAGAGCGATCATCACCAGCGCGCCCGGGACCCCCTCCTCGATCCGGGCGCCGAAGATCAGCCCGACGGCGATGAACCAGATCGCCGAGAAGGCGCCCAGCGCCGCCGTCCCGGCGAGCCGCCCGAGCACGATCGCGTAGCGAGAGATCGGCGCCGCCAGCAGGCGGTCCGTGAATCCCATCTCGATGTCGACCGCGAGCGCGATCCCGCCGCTGTTGCCGGCGAGCAGCGTCGACTGGATCATCGCCCCGGCGAGGATGAAGTCGAGGAAGCCGTTGACGTGCGGGAAAGCCGGGCAGGTCGACGCCGCGACCCGCGCCGCCGGTCTGGATCGCCAGCAGCAGCGACGGGAAGACGATGATCGGCGCGATGAGCTGGGGCCGGCGGAACGTCTGCTTCACCGCGCGCGCGCCGAGCGCCCCGATCACCCTGAGGTTGGCCGCCAGGCTCATTCGGGCTCGTCGGGCGCCTTCGGCCTCTTCGGGCTCCAGGTGGTGGCCGGTCTTGGCGAGGAACACGTCGTCGAGGGTCGGCTCGACCAGGTCGAGCGCCTCCACGGTCAGCCCGGCCTCGTCGAGCGCCCGGACCACCGGCGCGACCTCGGCGGCGCCTCGCTCGAGCTCGACCAGCACGGCGCCGTCCCTGCTCGGCAGCGGCTTGCCGAACCGGGCCACGACCTCCTCGGCCTGCTCGACCGCGCCGTCCAGCAGCTTGATCTCGAGGTGGGGACGGCCGATCTGGGCCTTCAGTCGCCCTGGCGTGTCCTCGGCGACGATGCGGCCGAAGTCGATGATCCCGACCCGATCGGCGAGCTGGTCGGCCTCCTCCAGGTACTGGGTGGTCAGGAAGACCGTCGTGCCCTCGTCGTTGAGCTTGCTGACCTCCTCCCAGATCGCCTTGCGGCTGACCGGGTCGAGCCCGGTGGTCGGCTCGTCGAGGAACAGCACCCGCGGCTCGTGGACGAGCGCCGAGGCGAGGTCGAGGCGCCGGCGCATGCCGCCCGAGTAGGTCCCGACCTGGCGGTCGGCGGCGTCGACCAGGTCGACGCGCTCGAGCAGCGCGTCGGCCCTGCGACGCCCCTCGTCGCGCGGGCAGCCCGTGGAGCGTCGCCTGGAGGCGGATCAGCTCGCGCCCGGTCATCAGCGGGTCGAGCGCCGCCTCCTGGAGCGCGACGCCGATCGCGCGGCGCACCTCGGCGGCCTCGGCGACGACGTCGAAGCCGGCGACCCGGGCGCTGCCCGCGGTGGGGCGAAGCAGCGTGGTCAGCATCCGGACGGTGGTCGTCTTGCCGGCGCCGTTCGGGCCCGAGGAAGGCGTAGATCTCGCCCTCGGCGACCTCGAGGTCGACGCCGTCGACGGCGCGGACGTCGCCCGAGAAGGTTCGCTCCAGCCCTCTGGCCTCGATCGCCGGCATCGCGGGGAGGATAGAGCCGCGACTCGTCGGCTAGCCCGGGCGGGCCAGCGGCGGCGCGGCGTCCACCCACTGGCGCCCGTTGGCTCGCTCGAGCGCCTCCGCGGCGTCGAGCAGCAGCTCGTCGCGGCCCCAGGCGGCGAGCAGCTGCAGCGCGATCGGCAGCCCCTCGGAGCTCGAGCCCGACCGGGACGCTGATCGCCGGCACGCCGGCCAGGTTGGCGATCCCGGCCTGGCGCGGGTTGACGTAGTCGGCCGGGTAGGCGCCGGACGGGAGCTCGACGGTGGGGTTGTCCAGCGGCGGCGCCGGCGCCGGCGACCGTCGGCCAGGCGAGCACGTCGACCTGCTCGAACAGCTCGGCGAGCGAGCGCCGCACCAGGGTGCGCACCCGCAACGCCTTGGAGATCGCCACGGCGGGAAGCAGCAGCCGGTAGCGCAAGCAGCGCCCGGGCGATCAGGCTCACGTCCTCGCCGAGCGCGGCGACGCGCTCGGGGGTCACGTCGGCGAGCTCCTCGGTCTGAGCCGACCAGGATCGAGGCGATCAGGACGTGCTCGCGGCCCGCGAAGTCGACCTCGGTGACGGTGCCGCCGGCTCGCCTCGCGAAGCGCCTCCACGCGCCTCGCGGCAGGCCGCGATCACCTCCGGGTCGCAGTCGTCCCACAGCTCCCCGGGGACGATCCCGATCCGCAGTCCGTCCGGCTCGCCGGCCGCCAGCTCCTCGCCGAACAGGACGCCGCCCAGCAGCCGGCAGTCGGCGGCGTCGCGGCACAGCGGCCCGGAGACGATCGTCGTCGTCTGCGGGACGTGGTGGCCGCTGCATCGCCGAGCGGCCGAAGGTCGGCTTCAGCCCGGTGAGCCCGCAGTAGGCCGCCGGATAGCGGATCGAGCCGACGCCGTCGGCGCCCACCGCGCCGCTCACCAGCCGGGCGGCGACGGCGGCGCCGGGGCCGCTCGACGAGCCCCCGGGGCAGCGGTCGGTGTCCCAGGGGTTGCGCGCCGGGCCGATAGGCGGAGATGTGGCCGGTGCTGCCGGCCCCGTACTCGTGCATGTTCGCCACCCCGACGATCACCGCCCCGGCGTCGCGAAGCGCCCGGTAGGGCCCGGATTCACCGGGCTTCGGGGCCGGTCCGACGTACTCGCGCGGCCCCCAGCCGCTCCGCCCGCCACGGCAGCGGCCACTCGTCCTTGATCGCCACCGGCACCCCGTACAGCGGACCGCTCGGGGCCTCGGCGAGCATCCGCCGCGACTGCTCCGGAAAGGTCTCGACGATCGCGTTGACGCTCGGGTTGCGCTCCTCGATCCGCGCCAGGGCGGCGTCGAGCAGCTCGGCCGGGTCGGCGTCGCCGCCGGCCACCGCAGCGGCCTGCTCGCGCAGGGTGCGCGTCCAGCAGGCTCATCCTTGTCCCAGCGCCCGCGGCGCGCGGGACATGTCGGCCCCCGGCTCGGGCTCGATCCCGTCGAGCTCGGCCTCGATCAGCCCGTCGATCAGCGGCCGGTACAGGCCGTCCACCGCCTCGATCACCGCCATCTCGGCCTCGCTGGCCTCGAGATCGAGCAGCTCGAGGCCGCTGCGGACGAAGCGCTCGACGGCGCCGGCGTCGCCCCCGTCCCCGCCGTCGCTGGGGTGTCGCGATGCCGTCATCGGCCGAGGACCCTAATCTATGCGGTCACACCGCAGCCCCGACCCACGCTGGGACTGCTCTTCAGGGCCGCGAACCAGGGCGCGGCGAGCGGTGTTGAGCACAGAATGACCGGAACGATCGAATCGACAACCGGCCGCCGGCGTCGCGCCCGCCACGCCCTCGCCTTCGCGGCGATGTGCGCGGCGCTGATCGGCGTGGTGGCGGTCTCGTCCGCGGGCGCCAAGCAGGCGAAGGTGCTCGGAAAGACCAAGCACACGCCGCCGCCCGACTGCCCCAAGGACACCGCGCAACGTCCCTGCGAGGGCATCGGCAGCGTCACCGGCTTTCCCCTCGTCGCCGACGGCGAGAAGCGGCCGATGAACGTCCACCAGGACGGCAAGCTCGTCGCCTGGGCGATCGATCTGTCGAGGCCCAAGAAGTCGCAGCGGAACTTCTTCGGCAGCCTGTTCAAGTCCAGCAGGTACGGCAAGACGCCCACGGCGCGGATCGCCGTGATCAAGCACAAGGGAAGGACCAAGTACAAGCTCCTGCGCCAGAGTCCCGTGGTCAAGCTGTCGGGCGCCCTCGGGCACAAGCAGCTGTTCACGCTCGACAGGCCGCTGAGGGTCAGGAAGGGCCAGATCGTCGCGCTCACCGTGCCGACCTGGGCGTCGAACTTCGCCAGTCACATCAGCCGGCACGGGAACCGGTGGCGAGGGAGCCGGTCAAGCAAGAACTGCTCGCCCAAGAGCAGCGACATCAGCGACATCAGGGCATTTGCGCGCAAGAGCAGGCCGCAGCAGAAGGTGGGCTCGCTGCGCGGGTACGGCTGCGACTACACGTCTGCCCGCCTCCTCTACTGGGCCTACTACGTCCGGGCTGATCAGCCGGCTGCCTAGTCGCAGCGCGTCTGGGGTGCTTCTCACAGAAGCGCTCGAACGCCGCCGGCCCGCTGCCGGGCGGGGGCGGGACGTCGTGGTGCGCGGTGTCCTCGCCGGAGCTCGATGAACCTCCGCCGCCATCCCGTGCCGCCCGTGCCACCGTCCCCCGCCGGTGGTCGAGGTGGTCGTGCGTGCTCGTCGTCGTGGTGGTGGACGACGAGCTCGTGGTCGTCGTCGGAGTGGTGCTGGTGCTGTGCGTCGTGGTCGAAGGGTGGTGGCGGGGGCCGGCGCGGAGACGGTCACGGTGGTCGTGTCGCCGCCGCACCCGGCCAGCGACAGGCCCACCGCCAACGCCAGGGCGGCGAGCGCTGCCAGTGTCCGGCTCATGACGCTCCGTCGAGGGCGGGCTGGCGCAGGCCGCAATAGGGACAGTCGCTGACGTCGAGGCCGATCAGCTGGTCGCAGCGCCGGCAGATCCTCAGGTTCTCCGGGGTCCGCAGCAGCGCGGACTCGGAGGGCGCGAGCGGAAGCGTCCTGGTGACCGGCCGCATCTCCTCGCCGGTCTCGCGATCCACGTACACGGCGCCGGGCTCGACCGGAGCCATCGCCTCGCGGCCCGAGGCGGGCGCGCGCAGCCTGTAGACCTGCCGTGGCGTTCATGGGCGGCAACACGATAGCCGCTGACCAGGCGTCCGCCGCTGATCCGGTTCCCAGCTCGTGGCGTAGCCTGGCGGCCGTGCCGCGTCCTGATCTTCCACGGCTACCTGCTGCGCGGGACGGGCAGCAACGTCTACAACGCGAGCCTGGCACGGGCGCTCGCTCGGCTCGGCCACGAGGTCCATCTGCTCTGCCAGGACCGCGACGCCGGCTCGCTCGACTGGGTCGCCGGCTTCGGTCGCTGGACGGACGGCCGCCTGCGCGTGGAGCCCGGGGCCGGGGCCTCGCCGCCCGGCTCGGTGACCGCCTACGTGCCCGACATCGGCGGCCTGCTTGCCCGTCTACGTCGCCGACCGCTACGAGGGCTTCCGGGTGAAGAGGTTCGCGGAGCTGACCGACGACGAGCTCGACGCGCTACCTGGAGGCGAACGTGGCCGCCGTGCGCGACGTGGTCGAGGCGCTCGGCGGCGTCGACGCCGCGCTCGCCAACCACCTGGTCATGGGGCCCGGCGATCCTCGCTCGGGCGGGTCTCGGCTTCGCGGCCAAGATCCACGGCTCGGCGCTCGAGTACACCGTCAAGCCGGAGCCCGCGCGCTTCCTGCCGTACGCCCGCGAGGGCATCGACGCGGCGGCCGGGGTCCTGGTCGGCTCGCGCCACACGGCCGAGAGCCTCTGGGAGGCGATCGGCGACCCCGACCTTCCCGCCAGGACCCGGCTCGGCCCGCCGGGGGTGGACACGGAGCTCTTCCGGCCGCTGGCCGGCGAGTCGCCGCAGGGCGCCTGGCGGAGCTGGCGGCGAGCGTGGCGTCGGAGGAGCCGGGCGGCGGCGGCGCGTTCGCCCGCGACGCCGCGGGCGGCCGCGGACGCGATTCGACACCTTGCGGCCGCCGACGGTCCGCGCGTCGTCATGGTCGGGAAGCTGATCGTCTCCAAGGGAGTCGACCTGCTGCTCGCGGCCTGGCCCCTCGTCCACGCGCGCGAACCCCGGCGCGCGCCTGCTGGTGGTCGGCTTCGGCGAGTACGCCGCGGCGCTGCAGCGGCTCTGGGCGTCGCTGGCGTCCGGGGACCTCGACCAGGCCCGCGAGATCGCCGTCCAGGGGCCGAGGCGCTGGAGGGAGGCGAGGAGAAGCCGCTGCGGATGCTGAGCGCCTTCCTGGCGGAGCCGGCCGCCGGCTACCGGGAGGCGGCGCGCGAGGCGGCGGGCAGCGTCGCGTTCGCCGGCCGGCTCGAGCACGACGAGGTCGGGCGCCTGGTCCCGGCCACCGACGCGCTGGTCTTCCCGAGCACCTTCCCCGAGGCCTTCGGCATGGTCGCCGCCGAGGCGGCCGCGGCCGGCGTCCTTCCGGTCTCGGCGGCCCATTCGGGCGCCGCGGAGGTCAGCCGGGCGCTGGCGGCGACGCTTCCGGCGGAGGTCGCGCGAGCTGGTCTCGTTCCCGCTCGACGAGGGGGCCGTGAGAGGGATCGCCGCAGCGGCTCAACGCCTGGCTGCGGACTGGACGAGCCCACTCGCGAGCGGGCGCGCCGGGCGCTGGTGGAGACGGCGTCGCGAGCTGTGGAGCTGGGAGGGCGTGGCGCGGGGCGTGCTCGCCGCCTCCGCGGGGCGGCTGGAGGAGCTCGCGCCGGTTCCCACGGACTGACCGTTCGGCGACCAAGTACCGGTTGCGACTAGCTCGAACGGGTGCCGGAGAGTGGCCCGGGCAAGGAATAGAATGCCGCGCGGTGACCCGCGCCACGCTTGTCAGGCTGATCGCCGCGATCCTGGTCTTGACCGCCGTCATCGCGGTGCCGATGACGCAGATCCACTGGGACGGCACCCAGGCCTCGACCGCAGGCGGACAAGATCGACACGCTCCTCAACGTGATGATCGTGCTGTCGTCGTTCGTCTTCGCGATCGTCCTGGTGATGCTCGGCTACTGCATCTGGAAGTACCGGGCGAAGCCCGGCGACGAGTCCGACGGCGAGCCGATCCACGGCAACACGAAGCTCGAGATCACCTGGACGGTGATCCCCACCGTGATCGTCCTGTTCGGGGCGATCTACAGCTGGATCGTGCTCGGGGACATCGAGACCAAGGCGTCGGACGCCCTCCGCCTCGACGTCACCGCCCAGCAGTACCAGTGGACCTTCAACTACCCGCAGGCCAACGGCAAGGTGGTGAGCTCGAACGACCCTGGTCGTGCCCGACGGGCGCCAGCTCGACCTTCACCTGACGTCGCTCGACGTGATCCATTCGTTCTGGGTCCCGGAGTGGCGGATCAAGCGCGACGTGGTTCCCGCCGGGCCCGGCGGCAACGACATCGACAACACGGTCGAGGTGACGCCGGACCGGCTCGGCACCTACAACGTGGTCTGCACCGAGCTCTGCGGGTTCGGCCACGCGACCATGCGGGCGCTGGTCAGGGTCGTGCCGCAGAGCGACTTCGACCAGTGGCTGCGACACCAAAAGGAGGTGGCGCCGCAGCCCGGCACCCCCACGGGCGACGCGACCGGCGCGCCCTCCGCGGGACCTCCGGCACGACGACGACCTCTCCGAGCACCACCACGACCTCGACTGGAGGGCAGTAGGCGGTGAGCAGACTCTCGACCCGGAGGTAGGACTTGGCGGCGGCGCTGAAGAAGCCCGGCATGGCGCGCGGGGGGCTCGGGCTCCTGCTCGGCGGGGCGTTCGGCTTCGGGCTGGTGGTGCTGTTGCGGACGCTTGCCGGGCTGCCGACCTTCCAGACCGAGCAGACGGGCTACCCCCAGGTGATCGTTCCCGCGATCTTCGCCCCGATCGGCTTCCTCGCCGGGCTCGGCGCCTTCGACTACTGGTTCCGCTGGGCGATCGGCGGGCCCACCTACCCGGCGGACCTCGAGCACAAGGATCACGGCGCGTACTCGTGGAAGGACTACTTCAAGTTCAACACCGATCACAAGGTGATCGGGATCCAGTACATCTGCACCACCTTCATCTTCTTCTTCATCGGCGGGGCGCTGGCGATGATCATGCGCGCCGAGCTGGCGCAGCCCGGGACCCAGATCGTCGAGCCCGGCACCTTCAACGGGCTGTTCTCCGCGCACGCCGCGATCATGATCTTCGTCTTCGTGATCCCCGTGTTCGCGGGGATCGCCAACTACGTGCTGCCGCTGATGATCGGGGCGCCGGACATGGCGTTCCCGCGCCTCAACGCGCTCAGCTTCTGGATGCTGCCCTTCGCCGGCCTCCTGTTCGTCGGCAGCTTCCTGCTGCCCGGTGGCGGCGTTCGACGCCGGCTGGACCGGCTACGCGCCGCTGTCCACCGGGGCGCCGCTGGGCCAGTCGTTCTTCAACATCGGGGTGCAGTTCGCCGGCTGGTCGTCGGTGGCGACGGCCCTCAACTTCCTGGTCACGATCATCACCATGCGGGCGCCGGGCATGAACTTCTGGCGCATGCCGCTGCTGGTCTGGGCGAACATGTCGACCTCGCTGCTGGTCGTCGCCGCGACCCCGTTCATCGCCGGCGTGCAGTTCCTGGTCCTCTTCGACCGGGCGCTCCACACCAACTTCTTCCAGGAGCTGAACGGCGGCGACGTGCTCAGCTACCAGCACATCTTCTGGTTCTACTCGCACCCGGCCGTCTACATCATGATGCTGCCCGGCTTCGGGATCGTCTCCGAGGTGATCTCCACCAACGCCCGCAAACCGATCTTCGGCTACCGGCTGATGGCCCTGGCGCTGATCGGGATCGTGGTGCTCAGCTACACGGTCTGGGCGCACCACATGTTCGTCTCCGGGATGTTCAGCTGGCTGCGCGTGCCGATGATGATCACCACGCTCCTGATCGCGGTCCCCACCGGGATCAAGATCTTCTCCTGGCTGGGGACCCTGTTCGGCTCGAAGCTGCACCTGCGCTCGACCGCGATGCTGTTCGCGCTCGCCTTCATCGTCACCTTCACGATGGGCGGGATCAGCGGCGTGATGCTCGGCATGGTGCCGATCGACATCCACGTCTCCGACACCTACTTCATCGTCGCCCACATCCACTTCGTGCTCTTCGGCGGCTCGGTGTTCACGATCTTCGCCGGCATCTATCACTGGTTCCCGAAGATGACCGGGAGGATGTACGACGAGAAGCTCGGCCGGGCGCACTTCTGGCTCACCCTGGTCGGCATGTACGGGACCTTCCTGCCGATGCACTGGATCGGGATGGAGGGGATGCCGCGCCGGGTCGCCGACTACTCGGCCCAGTTCGGGGACTGGAACCTCTTGATCTCCTGCTTCGCCTTCCTGCTCGGCGCCGCCCAGCTGATCTTCCTCTACAACATGATCGTCAGCTGGAGGTGGGGGCCGCTCGCCGGCGACAACCCGTGGCGCGCGAAGACGATCGAGTGGCTGGTCTCCTCGCCGCCGCCGATCTTCAACTTCGACGAGGTGCCCCGTGTGGTCGGCGGGCCGTACGAGTTCGGCGTGCCCGGGGCGCGGCACGCGATCATCGGCCCGGCCGAGGCGGAGGTGGGCGCCGCCCGAGCCCGCGCGGTGCCGGCACGCGCAGGAGCGCCCCAGCCCGTGACCGAGGCGCGGCGGAACCATCCTGGCCTTCCTGAACGAGGTCGCGGGCGGGCGCAAGCTGCTCGAGACGATCCGCGAGCGGGTCGAGGCGGGCGCCGAGGCGGTCGCTCTCGCCGCTCCCCAGAACCAGCCGATGGCCGGCCAGATCGTCGATCGCGACGAGGTGCGCGAGGCGGCGCAGAGCCGGGTCGAGGTGACCCAGGCGGTCCTCCGAGATTTCGGGATCGAGGCGGTGGGCGCGGTCCTGGACCCCGACCCGGCCCTCGCCCTCGACGACGCGATCCGCGCCTTCGCGCCCCGCGAGGTCCTGCTCTCGTGCCTGTACGACACCCGCTTCGGGCTGACGCGCAAGGATCTGGTCGAGTGGGCGAAGGAGCGCTTCGACGTGCCGGTCACCCACATCCCGGTCCGGATCGAGGACGACGCGGTCCGCTGGGACGTGACCCACACCCTGGTCGTCGCCACCCAGACCGTCGCCAGCGCCGACCTGGTCGCGCATCTGAAGCAGAGGGCCGCCGAGCGCCCTCACCGCTACACGTTCATCAGCCCGCCCTCGGGCCGGCTGACGCGCGAGGAGGTCTGCGATCGCCTCGCCCGCACCCTCGCCGAGCTCTACCGCTCGGACATCGACGCCACCGGCCAGCCGATGAGCCCGGCGCCCGCTCGCCGCCATCCGAAACGCGATCGAGCACTACCGCGTCGACGAGATCCTGATCTCGACCCTCGCCGGAGAGCAGTCGAAGTGGCTGCAGGAGGGGCTGATCGACGAGGTCCGGGCGATGACGGACAAGCCCGTGGAGCACATCGAGGCAGGGAGAGCGCCACAGGCTGCCACGGACAGCAGCTGACAGGACCCGTGGGAGGCGGAGAGCCTGATGGAGGCGCACGCGGCCACCGCCGAGCATCACGGCCCGCCCGAGGCGCACCAGAGCTCCCGGATCGACCGCCAGACGCTCGGCATCCTCATCTTCATCGTCTCGGAGGTGATGCTGTTCGGCTCGTTCTTCGCCTCCTACTTCTTCCTCCGCGTGGTCGCCAACGTCGGGCCGTGGCCGCCCGACGGCCTCGAGCTCCCGAAGGCGGTCGCCGGCGTCAACACGGCGATCCTGATCTCCTCGAGCTTCACCGTGCACTGGGCGCTGGAGTCGATCCGCCGCGGCAACCGCCGCGGATTGATCATGGGCCTCGCGGCCACCTGGCTGCTCGGCTTCACGTTCCTGTTCATCCAGATCAACGAGTACTGGCACATCGGCTTCAGCGCCCGCGACAGCGCCTTCGGCTCGATCTTCTACGGCCTGACCGGACTGCACGGCGCCCACGTGACCGTCGGGCTGGGGCTGCTGGCCGCCGCCAACATCCGCGCCTGGCGCGGCCACTTCACGCTCGACGCCGAAGGAGCATCTGGGCGTCGAGGTCCCGGGGATCTACTGGCACTTCGTGGACGTCATGTGGATCATCGTCTACACGACGGTCTACATCCTCTAGAAACCGCTTGGCCAAGCCGTTTTCGTTCTCGGCCCGCAGCGATGCGCCAGTGTACATCCTGTAGAAACCGCTCTGGCAAGCCATTCCCGTCGGTGCCGTCTGGCCATCGATGGGACAACGCGCGTACAACTGTCACGGGAGGAGGGTCGCTGGACCGGGATCGGTAACCCCCAGGACCGCCGCATGGCCCAGCGCGTGCACCTCGAAAAGGCGTGTTGAGTAACCCATGAGCGATAGAAAGCATCACGTCTCTGCATGGCGGGAGGGCGCGTAGGCTCGTTAGGTGCGCATCGTGTGCTGGAACGTGGCTCGGCGCAGCTCGCGTCTGGCCGAGCAGGCCGCCGCCCTTGCCGGACGCGAGCCCGACGTGGTTGCGCTCCAGGAGGTCACCGACCGCACCGTGCCGTTATGGAGGGCGGCGCTCGAGGTGATCGGGCTGGCTCATGCGCGGGCGTCCCTGGATCGCGCCGACCCGGCACGGATGCCGGCGGCGCGGCGCCGCACGGGCGTGCTCCTCGGGTCGCGAGCGTCGCTGGCGGACGCCCACAGCTCTGCCAGTGCCCTGGCCGGAGACCGCTATCTCAGCAGTCGCCTCGTCCGTGGCCACGGGCCCCGTGGAGCTCCATTGTGTCCACGTCCCGAACGCCGCCAACGGCTGGGTCAAGGTTCGAACGCTGGAGGCGATCCGCGGCGGCCTGGCGGCCGCGCCGCGGGCCCGCGGGTGCTCTGCGGAGATCTCAACACCCCCCGCCGCGAGCTTCCCGACGGCGAGGTGATCTCGTTCGCGCGCGATTCCCGAGGCCGCCTACGACCCGAGCGGGGGACCGAATGGGATGACGCCGAGCTGGGCGTCGTCCCACGGTTGCGAGAGCTCGGATACCGCGACGCGTTCCGAGCCCTGCACGGCTACGCGAAGAGCGAGCCGAGCTGGACCTGGCGGCGTATCGCCGGCCACGACGGTGGTTGGCGCCTGGATCACCTTTTCGCATCGGAGGAGCTTTGTCCTACCGCAGCCACCTACCACCACGCATGGAGGGACCAGGGGCTTAGCGACCACTCGGCGCTCGAAGTCGACCTGCAAAGTCGCCGCTAACGATCGCACTCTATGAGCGAGTAGGCGCGCGAGAAGAAGAGGCTGGGCTCCACAAGTAAGGCGCTGTCAGATGCTTCGTCGGCTCGCGGTGCGCGCGGGGAGACGCAGGTTCTTCCTGGCCGGCCCCAGCCGCGCCCCTGGCGCTACGAGCTGCGGCGGGCGCGTAGTAGGAAGTCGATCTGGTTCTGCTTGCGCATGATCAGGTGCTCGAGCATGTGCTCGAGCGCCTCCGAGCGCCCCTCGCGCCCGGTCGGCTCGATCCCCGCCTGCAGGGCTTCAATCGCCTCGGTCTCGGTTTCGATCAGCCAGTTGACCGCGGCCGCCGGGTCGCCCGTCCAGCTCAGCGGCGCGATCTCGGTGGTTGGTTCCCCCTCCAGGGCGACGATCTTCTCCACCAAGAGCCGTGCATCGGCCAGCTCCGCCTGCCCGTACTCCCAGAGCCGATCCCCGAGCGCCTGGTACTCGAAGCCGAATAGGCTGCCGGAAGCAAGCGTGTATCCGAGCGCCGAACGGTACTGAAGCGAGAGGGCGGCGTTCAGGCGCTCCCGCGCGAGCTCCTGATCGAGAGTTTCCTCCGTGGCTGCCATGGAGCAACGCGGCTACCCAGGCGCGCGATGCGGAAACGGTAGAGCCCCATGAAGACGAGCGTCACCTCCATGTTCAAGTCTGGGTGGCCGAGTCGTTTCGGGTAGTGAAGGTCCATGCCCAAGGCAACAATCACTCCCTACCGCAATGGTCCCTACCTGATCCGCGGGACATTCGCGCTCGTCGATCAGGACGGTCAGTCGATCGAGACCCGCCGGAAGACAATCGCCCTTTGCCGGTGCGGCCGCTCGCGAATAAAGCCCTTCTGCGATGGCACTCATAAGACGGTGCGCTTCGAGGCGCCCAGCTGCGCAGCCTCACGGTAGCGCCGCTCCAGCTCTGCGGGCGAAGTCGCGGCGCGTGAGATCAGGCCGCCACGGTAGGTCGTCCCGCCGCGGACCAGCCGTTGGCCGAGGGCTAGCCAGGAGCAAACCGCCCGCTCGGCGATCCACGCGGGAGCCATCAGGGAGCCACTGGGGGGATATACGGATGCTCCATCCCCGCGGCGCCGACCCTTCTCCGCGAGGGCCATGGCGCCGATCGCGAATGTCGCCGCGAGGCGCGCTCGCTTCCCGAGCGCCAGTCCAGCCAGAACCAGACCGATCGACAGGAATCCGACCATCCGCAGCGGGATCGCGAAGTCGTCATAAGCCTGCCGAACTCGTTGGGAGAAAAACTGACGGGTCGTTGGCGGGAGCCTGCGCACGTATAGGTCGAGTGCGGTTTCGACCTTCCCGCCCGCTGCACGAATGGTTCGCATTAGCTCCAGGTTTTCGAAGATCAGGTCGCCGTCATAGGCGTCGATTTCGAGGAAGAACGTTCTCCGAACTCCAAGCGTCCCGGGAAAGTCGCCGACAGGGAACCACCGATCCCCCGTGTAGATCCGGTTGAGGAGCGTGCGAGCGGTGTCCCATCGCGCGTGCCACGGGAGCGGCTGAAAATAGTTCTGTGGCACCACGAGCTCCGCGCGAGCCAGTCGCTCGACCACTTCGTGCAGGGCGTCTGGTTCGTATCTGACGTCGTCGTCCGCGATCACCACCGCCTCGTTGCTGGCCCGCCGCACGCCGGTGATCACCGCATTCACCTTCCCCATCGCATAGCTGACATCGCGATCGGGTCGAAGGTGGTGAACAGCGGCGCCAAACTGCTCGGCGTGTCGCTCGAACTCGCGCTGGGACGAGCCGTCGACCACCAACACCTCGGCGAGCGCGGAGACGTTCGCGAGATACTCGCCCAGCTCGCCGATCTCACGCTCGCGGTCGGCACGAAACGGCAGTACGTACGTCGCGACCTGGCGATCAGCGCTCACGAACCAACACTCGGCGCAGCAGGCAGCAGCGAGCTTTCATCAAGCCGCCAGGCTTCGAGGAGTAGCTCGGCGAAGCGGCCATCGAGCAGGAGGAGAGCGCGAACCCCGAACAGGATGTCACCTGCGAGCCCGGGTTCCACCGCCGCTAGTCCGTCAGCGAGATCGTATGCGGCGATGTTCTCGTGCACCGAATCGGCCTCAACGTGCTCGTCGAAGAACTCGGTTGCCGGGGCCTCGAACCCGAGACGACGTAGACCATTCGCGTACCGGCCGTTGGGCCGGGGAGAGCTAACCTCGAACGCCGCGAGGTGCCCAACGATTGCTCCACGCCATCGGCGGTGGAGTCCGAAAAGCGACATCAGGTTAACCGTCGCCAAGGTGGCTCCTGGTAGCCGATCGAGATACGCCCCGTAGGTCGAATCGAGACTCAGGGCATCCATACTTCGCGCGAAAAGCGTGGCGTGCATGCGATCTGGATCACCGCCCCCGTACTCATCGGCCTGGATCTCGACCAGGGCCGCCTTGGGTACTCCGGCTAGACGCGGGATCGCCCACGAGTGAGGGTCGGCCTCCTTGAGTTGGTATGCCGAGCGGTGGATGACGAACTCGCGAAATTCCTCGAGCGAGGCGGCTACCTCGATGTACGCTGAGAGCGATGGGGCTTCGTCGGCCTCGACGAGTTCGAACACGAGCTCTCCAACGCCACCAGGTGGCGGTTCCGGCGGCCCAACCTCCCCAACGAGCGCTTCCAGCATCATTTCCTCGAGCGCGGAGCGAAACTCCAGCAGGCCCGGGTTCCATTCCCGATCCGGCGCAACACCTTCCAGGCCGCGGTAGTGGAGCTCGTAGCAGAGGTAGAGCGCAAGCTGTAGGTCGTCGTCCGCGAGCGGTTCGTTCACGGAGCCGACATCAGGAAGCATCGCCTTCGGCTGATTGGAGCCCAGCTGCTCGATCAACCCCGCTGTGATTGGTCCCCGCGGCCTAGGGATGCTCGGGCCTGCGGTCGCAATTGCACCGCTCTTTCCAGTTCTCTGGCCGCTTACGGTGGCGAGAGCCCGGGTGCCATGCCCACCCCGTTGGCCCATTGCCGCGTTCCTCCATGAGTTGTTGTCTCTCACCCCTAAGGGGCTGCCCGCTTCGGACGCGCTCTAACTCCTACCCTGGCGGTAACGGATGCGGTCAGCCAGGGCAGTGATCAAGCGGACGCTGGTGTCGTTCTACGACGACCAGATGACCCATCACGCAGCGGCGCTGACCTACTACTCGTTGATGTCCCTGTTTCCCGCCACGCTGCTCGGCCTCTCCCTGCTCGGGCTACTCGGTCAGTACCCGAGCACGTACAACGCGATCATCAACTACCTGCGCGACGTCGTCCCTCACTCAGCCCTCGTGCCCCTGGACAGCTCCTTGCGCGAAGCCCTTCAGCACAAGGGAACGGCCGTGACGGCCTTCGTGACCAGCATCGTGCTCACTCTCTACGGCACCACCGGTGTGCTCGAAGCTGCTCGACGCGCGCTGAACGTGGTCTTCGAGATCGACGGTGGCGGCCGCAGCTTTCTGCGACGGAAGTCGACCGACATCATCTTCACGTTCGTGCTCATGGGTCTGGTGCTGGCGAGCCTGATCATGCTCTTCGTCGGCGGGGGATTGGCCTCGGATCTCTTCGGCTTCATCGGCCTCGGTCCCACCGCCGCGTCGATCTGGAGTGTCGTGCGCTGGCCGGGAGCTCTCGCAGTCACCATGCTGGTCTTCGCGCTGATCTATTACGTGACGCCCGACGTGAAGCAGCGGGCGTTCCGTTGGGTGACACCCGGAGCTTTCGTCGGAGTGCTCATCTGGCTCGCCGCATCGGTTGGCTTCTCGGCCTACATCTCGCAGGTGGCCAGCGTAGGCGCCCTTTACGGGGCTTTCACCGGCGCAATCGTGCTTGTGGGGTGGCTTTGGCTCACCAACGTGGCCCTTCTGTTCGGCGCCGAGCTCGATGCTGAGATAGAGCGTCAAATGGAGCTCGGCGAAGGCGTCCCCGAGAGGGAAACGCTCAATCTGCCGACAAAAGCGCAGTAGACGGAGAGGCCATCCGTGCTGTCGTTTCCGCCCCGTTTCCCCGGGTAGACGAAAAAGACAGAAGGGTTCAACGATCCGGAGGAAGGGAAGCCTCACATGCCCCAACAGGCCAAGAATTCCACGACGACAAGGGGGTCGCGCTCGTCACGTCAGTCGGGCTCGAGCCGGTCCAGCAACGGAGGCTCGGGCGCCGCTCGCGCGAGCTCCCGGACGACGAACAAGCACCGCAACGGATCCGGTTCGAGTGCGAGCAGGCGTGCCTCGTCGTCCCGCTCGTCCGGCTCACGCGCGTCGAGCCGTACCAGTTCGAAGCGTGCAAGATCCAGCAAGAGTCCAGTCGCGAGTCCAGCCAACGCCGCGACGGAGCGCGTCAAGAATGCCGGTGGCGCCGTAGGCGACGTGGCTAAGAAGGCGAAGGGCCCAGCGCTCGCCGCCGGCGTCGGGCTCGCAGGCCTCGCGGGAGGGATGGCGCTCGCTGGTCGTAACTCGCGAAAGCGGGTTCTCGGCGTGCCGATGCCGACCAAGAGTGGCACGCAGGCGGTGAGCAAGAACCTGGCTGACGCGGCCAAGAATGTCGGCAGCTTCGGTGAAGGCATGGGATCACTCGCCGCCGAGGTTCGCAAGGTGCGCGAAGGCGTCGCGGGGGGCGACGCGGAGAAGCGCCGCTCGCCCATCGAGGTCGTCCTCCAAGGGTTGACCAGGCGACGCTAAGCCCCGCGCGCGCCGGGAACGTCAAGCGGACGAGCGGTCAGGTGGCCGCGGCGATCGCGTCTTTACCCGCGGTTGCCCGCTAACAGCTAGCGTCCTGCAACACTCGCGACCCTTGGAAAAGGACGCTATGCGCAACGTCATCGCCGTACCGACCGTCACCGCCGTTCTGATCGCATCGCTCCTTGCCGGTTGCGGGGGTGGCAGCAGCTCCAGCAGCAGTACCACCGGGGCCGCGACCTCGACCAGCACCGACACCGGCGCCAGCAGCACCCCGGTGTGTGCCACGTTCGCACTGGTGGAGTCTTCGGCAAAGGCGGTCGGGAAGCTCGATCCAAGCACCGCCTCGGCTGCCCAGGTGAAGCAGGCGGTGGGAGACCTACAGAAGAGCGTGAAGGCGCTCTCGTCGGCGGCGTCTGCGGCCGCGGGACAGGCCGGGGTCGGAGGTCAAGTCCGCGGTGAGCACCTTCCAGTCGCAGGCCGATGCCGCTCAGGGGCAACCGGCTTCGCAGCAGCTAAGGACGCTCGGAGCCGCGGCTGGCAAGCTGCAGAGCTCGCTCAACCAGACGATTGCGCAGCTCGGTTGCAAGCAGTGAGTGGGGAGGCGCTGCGTCTATCCTTCGATCCCCGTCGACTGATGGGGCACGCCGACCGGCTTGGATTCCGGGGCGAGCCGCGCTGGCGCAGGTAGATCGCGAAGACGGAGAAAGAGCCCACGGCGAGGAACTCCGACTGCCAGTTCTGAAGGGTCGACTCCCAAAACGAGGCTGACGACACGTAGCCGGTCCAGGAGACGGTCGCCTGGTGGTGTTCTCTCTGGGTCTCGTTGTAGTCGGTCCATCCGGTGACCGACTGCCCCGCCCACGAGCCGAAAAAGATCACCGTCATCAAGATGAGCAGCGAGTTGGAATAGATCCCGCCCGCAGGCCGCCCGCGCGCGCCCAACCAGGAGAGCTTCGGAGTGAGTAGCGGCCGAGCTTTTGGTCGCTTTCCGACTCCCGACCTGGCTTGTCCAAAGGCTTTGACTCGGGAGACTCCGCGTTGCAGGAGCCAGACCGTGGCCAACATGAAGAGCATGAACTGGAGGTATTCCGACTGCCAGTTCTCAAGCACGGCGCGGCCGAATGACGACGAGGTCAGATAGCGGCCGAGCGAGATCGCAGACTGGCCATGCGCGATCTGGTCGTTGTTGTAGGAGGCATGCCCGGCGATCGCCTGACCGACCAAAGCGCCGAGAAAGAGAACCCCGAAGAAGATCGAGAGCGAGTTCTCGCGCAGGAATCGGCGCACGATCTAATGATGCAAGAGCCCGATGGTCGTGAAATAGACGAGTCCCGCCGTGATAGCGCCCAAGTAGATGACGAACATCGCTCGCACCGGGGACGAGCGTAGGGGACGCATCGGAGGAAAATCGGCCGGCCCCAGGGTGGTGCCTCCCGGCACGAGAGGCGCTCTGGGCGGCCCGCTGGTTTTGCGTTCGGCGGTCGCGGGTATGGGCCGTGACACACCCATCAGGAGGAGATATGGCCGCGAAAATGGACAAGGACCTGTTCAACCGCATGCGATCGCTGGGCGTGCGCAAGAGTCGGGCCAAGGAAGTCGCTGGAGCCGTTCGGAACAGCTCCAAGGCCGCGCCCAAGGCGGCGCGACGCGCGATGGCTGACTTGTCGGGCGCAGTCGTCGAGATCCAAGATCGTTTGAACCACGGACCTGAGAAACGCAAGGCAGCCGCAAAGAAGGCCGCCCGTACACGGAAGCAGAACGCAAAGAAGCGCAGCGAGAGCGCCAAGAAGGCGGCACGAACCCGGGCCAGAGCCTGATGGGCCGCGTCGGCGAACCGCGCTAGCGGATTCTCGATCAAGCAGGCGGGCAATCGATTTGGCCCGCTTCGCCGCGTCGGCGTCGCCCTCGGCGGCGGAAACGATCGAGCCCTTCATGAGGATGTGAAACGAACGGGCGAAGGAGGCGGGATCTCGCAAACCGGCCTCCCGGGCCAGGCGGCACACGATTGAGCGGATGTTCTCCAGGTGCCGCAGCACTCGCCCCGCCCGCGGGATGCTCGCCCCCCATCTCGAGCAGCACATTGATGAACGAGCACGCCTCGAAGTCCTCGCGGCGAAACCACTCGTCGAAGACGTCGAAGATCGCCAGCAGTCGCTCATCCGGCGTGGTGCCCCGGCTCTTCGCTCCCGCCTCCACGAACTCCCGCGTCCAAAGCTGCTCCCGGCGTCGAGGAAGGCGAGCACGAGGTCGTCCTTTGACGGAAAGTGCCGATATAGCGTCGCCTTGGCGACCCCAGACCTCTTGATCAGCTCATCGATGCCCACGTCGCGGATCCCTCGATGCGAGAACAGCTCATAGGAGCCGTCGAAGATCCGCTCACGCGCCCCGCCCTGCGGGGTATTGGTGCCTTGCGTTTTCAGCATCCACCGTAAGGTACAAGAAGACAGAACGGTCTCTCGCACACAATTTCTCCTGCGACATCGCCCGCGCAGTATCTCGGCTGCCTACCCGGAACC
>CAVPEC010000002.1:0-332500 GCA_963702805.1 uncultured Actinomycetes bacterium
TGAAGGCGCTGCACCCCGACGAGATGTCGCCGCGCGAGGCGCTGGACGCGCTGTACGCGCTGAAGGCGAAGTTGCCGAAATAGCGTAAGCACGACTTCCAACAACCGGACAACGCCTGACAAGCTGGCGCAGTGCGATCTTCCCGGTCCGTTCTCTCACCGTCGGTTTCGGCCAAGATAGCCGCTCTGGCCACACGACCGGCAACCGATCGCGAGGTGGACGACATCCTCGCTGAGCTCGCCGTGCTACCAGCGCATCTTGTCGTGCGGGCCGGCCGAGAAATCGCGATCACCGCCGGACTTGGCTGGTGGGCAGCCAAAGGATGGCCACGCCGGGTCGTCGGGACGCGCCGGGCATCCTGTTCCTCGATCGGCTCAGAGATACGGCCGGCCGAACCCACCCCCCGTTCGTTTTCCATCCGACAAAGAGCTGCTCGCGGCGAATGCGAATTTGGCCTGGCTATTTCTGTTCCACCCCAACGGGTACGTGCGGCTGGCCGCGCTTCATCGCATCGACACAGCTCCGAGCTCGCCGTTCTTTCTCGCCGCGCTGGCGTGGCGGCTCAACGATTGGGTTCCTCAAGTTCGAGAGGCCGCGCGGCTTTGCGCGGGACGCGAACTGCCGCTCGTCGATGCTCGCGTTGCCGCAACTGCAGCACCCTATCTGCTTGGCCGGCGGATGGCGTGGAGCCGATGGACAGACGAGCAAGACATCCTCGATAAGGTATTTGCAAGAAGGGACGCGCTGGAAGTTTTTGCGACGAAATTGCGCACCGAGACCACCGGACCGCTGGCGGCTTGTCTCCGTGATGCTTCGCGATTTTCCGGCATAGACAAATATCTGATCGAGCTGGCGGCGGCATGCCCGACAGCCGTCAGTGCGCGCCCTTGCGTACCGATGCCTCATTTCCGGCAAGGCCGACTGGATTGTCGGCTCCGAATGGATGTGGATCGATAAAGGTTTATTTCTCGCGTCGACGCGTCCCCAAACTTGGCACACGATTGATCGACCGAGTTGCGCCCGTCGCCGATCTCGTCAGTGAGGCCGCGCGGGACAAATCGGCCGTCGTACGCAAGGTGGCTGCCGATGCATTGATCGCCAAACAGTGCCGTTTGCCGGACCAAGAGAGCTTCGTCGCACGGCTCGCGAAAGACAAGAGCGCGACCGTTCGCTCGCGCGCCGATTTTCTGTTGCGCCATCTGCGGATGCCGCGGCCGGCAAGCCATGATGCGAGTTGAAGACGAAACTGCCGAAGGGGTGAAATCGTAGCGGGGCCGGTGCGCGCGTCGTCCCGCATGTCGCTGCGCTCATGGCGGGCTACGAAGTTGTTCCTACCCCGCAAACGGCTGTATTAATTTCAGCGTCGCCGCGAAGCGGATGCTGCGCTTGCCTGCCAGTGCCGTCGCCTCGATCTCGGCACCCTCGGCGTTGCAGCGGCCCGAGAAGCCGATGCCGACCTCATGACCGCCGAACAGCGGATGCTCGTCCTTTGCCGGGGTGTGCTCCTGGTTGGACGAACTCGCCCTTCCAGCGGCCGTTCAGGGAACTATAGGCGCCGAGATAATAGAGAACGCGTCGCCTCCGAGGATGCGACCGTCTTTCAGCAGCATCACGCCGGTTTGCCCGCCGTCGATGCCGTCCAACATCCGGATATCGATGGAGTAAAGTCCGCTGACGATGCCGCCGTCGCCGACCGGCCCCGGCGGCGGGATGTCGTCATTGCCGAGCGGCGTCATGACCGCACGGAACACCGAGCCTGCATCTTCCTCGACGCAGCCCGCGAAGTGCCAGACGTCGCCCTGCGGCTTGCCGCGGATGCTGATCGTGACCTGGTCGGCACTGACCAGCGATCTGCGATGCCGCGATGTGCTGTGGCGCCGGGTCCTCAGCCTTGCGATGATTTCGCCGTCGACAATTTCGTAGGTGCCGAAATGGGCGAACGCCGTATTGCCGCCGAGCATTGTTCCGGCATGGGCGTACAGCACGCTGCGGCCCGTGCCGCCACTGATATCGTATTCGACCTTGTACAACCCCTCCACCGCGCGCCCTCGTTCGTCCGGCCGCCAGTCTAGCGGGCCTCGTCGCGGTCGGTAACCATCAACTTACGACTTGCCGCGTGCGGCCTTGCTGCGCCCAAGCCACCACAGGCCGAGGTTCCATCCAACGCAGGTCGCCAGCGCGAGGCTGAGCCCGATCGCCGATCCGAACTGCAGTGCCGCGACATGCAGCACGGCAATCGCGATGCCGAGGCCGATCAAGCCCCAGGCGCTGTTAGCCAGCACGGCGGCGGTTGGCTTGCCGCCGATGCGCGGGTGCAGGATCAGCATCATGGAGGTGAACACGATCGGGAACAGCGCGATCATACCGCTGACCTTGGGGCCGACCCAGCCCGACAAGGTGACTACCGTTGCCACCAAGGTCGCAACCAGCGTTGCGCGCAGGGGAATGTCGTACCATCGCCGCCGGACCGGCGGCATTTTGGCGTGACGGTAGCGGGCCAGCAGCGGCACGCAGATCGCGTAAGCGATGACGTTGGCGATCAGTCCGCCGGCGAGCGACCATTGCACCGAGCGGATGATCATGGCGAGCACGAGCCATACGGCGATGGCCGAGAAGCAACTGAGCAGCGCGCCATGGCGCTGCGCCAGGACGACGTAGGTCAGGCCGAGGAAGATCGTCGCGGCATTGATCGGCAGGCTGGCCAGCGCACCCTCGGCGATGAAGGCGGCGTCGTGATCGATCGCAAGGAATACATAGGACGGCCCCGCCGAGATCGGCAGCGTCGCGATCAACGCGCCGATCACGGGGCCCGAGCGTTCGGTGACAATGGAAGCCGTCACCACGAACGCCGCGGCAAACGCCATGCGCAGCGCGAGCGTGAGGATGAAGGCGAGTTCGGGGGACATTATTGGTCGTCCCTGCGAACGCAGGGACCCATACACCGCGGCTTCTCGATTTCGGGAGGTGCGGGCTGATACTTCCCGCAACCATGGATTTCGGAGGTTATGGGTCCCTGCGTCCGCAGGGACGACACCGAACTACACCCGCTTCATCGACACCGAAACCTTCGGGCCGTTCTTGATGGTCTGGTAGACCACGCAATAGCGCTCGGTCAGCTTCAGCAGCAGGTCGAGCTTGTCCTGCGGCGCGTCGGTGCCGACCTCGAAGCGCAGGCGGATTTCGGCAAAGCCGACCGGAGCCTCCTTGTCGACGCCGAGCGTGCCGCGAAAATCGAGATCGCCTTCGGCGATGACGTTGCCGGTCTTCAAGGGAATTTCAACGGCGGTGGCGACGGATTTAAGCGTCACGCCGGCGCAGGCGACCAGCGCTTCCAGCAGCATGTCACCGGAGCACAGTTCAAGGCCGGATCCGCCGGTGGCGGGGTGGAGCCCGGCGACCGCCAGCGCGCGGCCGGTCTCGACCTTGCAGGCGATGCCTTCATGGTCGATCGAACCTTTGGCTTTCAGGGTAATGACCGCGGCGGCGGGATCGGACTTGTAACGGTCCTTGATCGGGGCCTGCATCGCGCGAAGTTCGGCGGCGTCCATCATCGTCTCCCGGCTGTTCTTTTATGCAAGCCGGATTTAGTGCGAAATCGCGCCGCTGTCACCACCACATCGCTTCGCCGGACATGGTTTTTGGGTCCGCGTCGGGCACATTGCGATCGAGCGAGCGATCGAGCGAGGTCAGGACATGGCGTTTAAAATTTTCGAACAATGGTGAGGTTCGGTCGCGCGGCCGTGTCAGATTGATCCGGATCGTCTCGAACAGGCGGCCCGGCCGCGGCCGCATCACCAGCACGCGATCGGCCAGCACAACGGCCTCGTCGACGTCGTGCGTCACCAGGATGAGGGTCGGCCGCGTGTCATTCCAGAGATCGAGCAGGTGGTCCTGCAGGTCGCGGCGCGTGAAGGCGTCGAGCGCGGAGAACGGTTCGTCGAGCAGCAGCACTTCCGGCTGCGGCACCAGCGCGCGCGCAATCGCCACCCGCTGCGCCTGCCCACCGGAGAGTTCGCGCGGCCAGGCCTTTGCCTTGTCGGCAAGCCCGACCCGCGCCAGCGCGCGCGCCACCTTCTCGCGCCGCGCATCCGCCGGCAGGTCCGACAGACCGAAACCGATATTGTCGGCGACGCTGAGCCAGGGCAACAATCGCGGCTCCTGGAAGATGATCCCGATTTTGGCATGTGGCGCTGATATCGCGATGTCGTCCAGCGTCACCGTGCCCGTGCTGGCGCGGTCGAGGCCGGCGATAGCACGCAGCAGCGTCGACTTTCCGCAACCAGAGCCGCCGATGATGGCGACGATTTCGCCGGGCCTGATCTCGGCGGAAAACCGCTCCAGCGCGTGGACGCCGTTGGGATAGGTTTTGCCCACTCTATCCAGCGCGAGCATCAGGCAGCCCCGCTCTGGCGGCCGAACGCATCCTGCCAGCGCAGCAGCGGGGCGGCAGCGATTTCGATCAGCCAGTCGGTGGTCTTGCCGAGGATCGCAAAGATCACGATCGCCGCCACGATCTGCGCCGGCTTGCCGAGCTGCTGGCCGTCGATCAGGAGATAGCCGAGCCCTTCGGAGGCGCCCATGAATTCGGCGGCGACGACGAACATCCACCCCAGGCCCAGGCCGACGCGCAAGGCGACGACATAAGCCGGCAGCACCGCGGGCAGCAGGATGCGGCGGATCATGGCCGGACCGGACAGGCGAAAGGTGCGGCCGACCTCAACGATCTTGCGATCGACCGACAGGATCGCGCCCATCACGCCGAGATAGACCGGGAAGAACACGCCGACCGCGATCAGCGCGATCTTGGAAGTTTCGAAAATGCCAAGCCACAGGATGAACAGCGGCACCCAGGCGATCGATGGAATTGCGCGTAGCGCCTGCACGGTGGGGTCGAGCAGCTGCCGCGCCAGGCTCCAATAGCCTGAGATCGCCCCGAGGATCGTGCCGGCGGCAACGCCAAGGCCGAAGCCGGCAGCAACCCGCGTCACCGTCGCGATAATATGGCGCGACAGCTCGCCGCTCTTCGCCAGCTCCATGACGGTGGCGAAGATTTTGGTCGGCGGCGGCACCAGCCGGCCATTGGAATAGCCGAGGGCGACCCAGATTTCCCAGATCACCGCGAGCCCGACCGGCAGCAACAGCCCGAGCGCCGGCCGCGCGTAGCGGCGCAGCCGCGACGGCGACGCTTGCGAAGCCATCGCGTCCGTCCGTTCCAGCGCAGGAAGCTCAACACTCATGGTCATAGCAAGAACGCTTCTCGCACGGGATTGCAAGATAGGAGGTTTGATCGCGCCTCTATCCATTCGTCGTCCCTGCGAACGCAGGGACCCATAACCACCGGCTTTGGTAGTGAACGAAGGTGATAGCCATCGAGGACCACAATGACGGCCGCGGCGTATGGGTCCCTGCGTTCGCAGGGACGACGCCAATAGCGCCTTAATTCGTCGGCAGCGGGACCTGGTCGTCGATCAGCGCGTCCAGCGTCGCCTTCACGTCGACCTTGGCGTCGACGACGCCGGCCTGCTGCAGGGCGAGGCCCGCGGCGAGGATGGATTCGCGCTGCGGGGCGCCGATGCGGCTGTGGGTCAGTTCGGTGCGCTCCTTGAGCTGCTTGTCGACGACCGCGTCCGGCAGTTTGGTCACGCCGATGAAGGTCTTCTTCAGGTCGTCGTAATTCGCCAGCGAATATTTGCGCGCTTCCTCGTACACCGCGAGCACCCGGCGGACGGCGTCCGGATAATCCTTCAGGAACTGCTCGCGCGCATTGAGGATACCCCAGGTGTTGGCGTCGGGCTTGCGAAAGAACAGCTTGGCGCCCTCCTCGACCTCGGCCTGCGCCATCATCGGATCGAGACCGGCCCAGGCATCGACATCGCCGCGGATCAGGGCGGTCTTGCCGTCGGCGTGCTGCAGCAGCACCGGCGTGATGTCCTTTTCGGTCAGGCCGGCGCCGAGCAGCGCGCGCACCAGGAAGATGTGTGGATCGGTGCCGCGGGTCACCGCGACGCGCTTGCCTTTGAGATCGGCAACGGAGGCAATCCTGGAATCCTTTGATGTCACCAGCGCGGTCCATTCGGGCCGCGAATAGACATAGATCGACTTGATCGGGTTGCCGTTGATCCTGGCGACCAGCGCCGCCGAGCCGGCGGTCGAGCCGAAATCGATCGAGCCGGCGTTGAGGAATTCGAGCGCCTTGTTCGAACCCGCGGACTGCACCCAGACGATGCTGATGCCGTCCTTGGCGAATTCCTTCTCCAGCAATCCCTTTTGCTTGAGAACCATCGACACCGGGTTGTAGGTCGCCCAGTCGATGCGAATCTCCTTGAGCGCGTCGGCGGCAAAGGCCGTGCCCGGCAGCAAGGTCGAAACCGCGATGATGGCCGCCAGCGCGCGCCGTGAAATCCTGGACATGGTCCCCTCCCTTGATGCCGTAAGAAACATGATTATTTCCAATAAGTTATTCGGCAACGCAACGAGAAAATACGTTCCGGCAACGGCTCATCCTGAGGACAGCTTTACCCAATCGGATCGAAATCCAGCACAGAACTGCTGTCGGCCTACAATCATCAGTGACAGCCCCTGCGCCGTCCGATATCGGGATAGATCATGGATAGTGTCGTGACCGAGGACCGCTCCGGAGCGGATGAACGTTTTGATACCGCACGGATCACCGCTGCGGTCGACGCGCTGGCCCAAACGCACGCCGGCCGGGAGGATGTGTTCCGTCAGGCGCTGGCGCAATTGCTCAAGGTCGAGATGATCGCGGCGCGCGCGGCCGCACAGGCCGCTCTACTGAAGGATCGCAACGGCCGCCGCTGCGCGGAGCGGCTGTGCTTCATGCAGGACGAAATCATCCGCATCCTCTACTCGGCCGCCACCCGGCATCTCTATCGCTCGCACGTACCCTCCGGCGCCGAGCGCATGGCGGTGGTCGCCACCGGCGGTTACGGCCGCGGCCTGATGGCGCCGGAATCCGATATCGATCTGTTGTTCATCCTGCCCTACAAGCAGACCGCCTGGGGCGAGCAGGTCGCGGAAGCCATTCTCTATTGCCTGTGGGATCTCGGATTGAAGGTCGGCCACGCCACGCGCTCGGTCGACGAATGCATCCGCCAGGCGCGCGGCGACATGACGATCCGCACCGCGATCCTCGAGACGCGGTTTCTGACCGGGGATCAGCCGCTCTATGACGAGTTGGTCGCCCGCTTCGACCGGGAAGTCGTGCAGGGCACGGCTTCCGAATTCGTCACCGCCAAACTTGCGGAGCGCGAAGAACGCCACCGCCGCGCCGGTCAATCGCGCTATCTGGTCGAGCCCAACGTCAAGGACGGCAAGGGCGGCCTGCGCGACCTGCATACCCTGTTCTGGATTGCCAAATACGTCTACCGCGTGCGCCAGACCGGTGAACTGGTCGAACGCGGCGTGTTCGACGCGCAGGAGTACCGCACCTTCCGCCGCTGCGCCGACTTCCTGTGGTCGGTACGCTGCAACCTGCATTTCGTCTCGGGGCGCGCCGAAGAGCGGCTGTCGTTCGACATGCAGCGCGAGATCGCGGTCAGGCTGGGCTACACCTCGCATCCGGGCATGCAGGATGTCGAACGCTTCATGAAGCACTACTTCCTGATCGCCAAGGACGTCGGCGATCTGACCGCGATCCTGTGCGCCAAGCTGGAGGACGAACAGGCCAAGCCCGCGCCGGTGCTGAGCCGCATGGTGGCGCGGCTGCGGCCAAGCGCGCAACGGCGGCGGGTGCCCGACTGCGACGACTTCATCATCGACAACAACCGCATCAACCTCGCCGCGCCCGACGTCTTCAAGCACGACCCGGTCAATTTGATCCGGATTTTCCAGCTGGCGCAGAAAAACAACCTCGCTTTCCACCCCGACGCCATGCGCACGGTGACGCGCTCGCTGAAACTGGTGAACGCCCAGCTTCGCGAAAATCCGGAAGCCAACCAGCTGTTCATGGAGATCCTGACGTCCGACAACGCGGAAACCGTGTTGCGGCGAATGAACGAGACCGGTGTGCTCGGCCACTTCATCCGCGCCTTCGGCAAGATCGTGTCGATGATGCAGTTCAACATGTACCACCATTATACGGTGGACGAGCACCTGATCCGCTGCATCGGCCACCTGCAGGAGATCGAGCGCGGCGGCAATGACGAATTCGTCGTCGCAAGCGACCTGTTTCGCAAGATCCAGCCCGAACATCGCGCGGTAATCTACATCACCACGCTGCTGCACGACGTTGCCAAGGGCCGCCCGGAGGATCATTCGATCGCGGGCGCCAAGGTGGCGCGGCGGCTGTGCCCGCGGCTCGGCTTCAGCGCCGCTGATACCGAGCTGGTGGCCTGGCTGATCGAAGAACATTTGACGATGTCGACGGTGGCGCAGTCGCGCGATCTCTCCGACCGCAAGACGATCGAGAATTTTGCCGCCGTGGTGCAATCGGTCGAGCAAATGAAGCTGTTGACCATCCTGACCACCGCCGACATCAGGGGCGTCGGCCCCGGCGTCTGGAACGGCTGGAAGGCGCAGTTGCTGCGCACGCTGTATTACGAAACCGAGCCGGTGCTGACCGGCGGCTTCTCGGAAGTGAACCGCGCGCAACGCATCGCGGTCGCCCAATCCGAATTCCGCGCCGCGTTCACCGAATGGCCGGACGCCGAGCTCAATGCCTATATCGGACGGCATTATCCGGCCTACTGGCTCAAGGTCGACCTGCCGCGCAAGATCCGCCAGGCGCGCTTCATCCGCGCCAGCGAACAGGCCGCCCACAAGCTTGCGATCAATGTCGGGTTCGACGAGGCGCGCGGCGTCACCGAACTGACGATCCTGGCGACCGACCATCCATGGCTGCTGTCGATCATCGCCGGCGCCTGCGCGTCGGCCGGCGCCAACATCGTCGACGCGCAGATCTACACCACCACCGATGGCCGCGCGCTCGACACCATCGCGATCTCAAGGGAATACGACCGCGACGAGGACGAGGGACGGCGCGCGACCCGCATTGGCGAGATGATCGAGCAGGTGCTGGAAGGAAAATTGCGGCTGCCCGAAGTGGTGGCCCGCAAGGCGGCCAACCGCGGCAAGGTCCGCGCCTTCGTGGTCGAGCCCGAAGTGACCATCAACAACCAGTGGTCGGACCGCTACACCGTGATCGAGGTTTCCGGCCTCGACCGCCCCGGCCTGTTGTACCAGCTGACCACCGCGATCTCGAAGCTGAACCTCAACATCGCCTCCGCCCATGTCGCGACCTTCGGCGAACGCGCCCGCGACGTGTTCTACGTCACCGATTTGCTCGGCGCCCAGATCAACGCGCCGACCCGGCAGGCTGCGATCAAGAGCGCGCTGATCCACCTGCTCGCCAGCGACGACAACATCGCGCAGCCGGCGGCGTAGGCACTTGGTGGCCCTCGCTCTCTCCACGTCATTGCGAGCGCAGCAAAGCAATCCATGGCGCCACAAGCCGAGAGGTGGATTGCTTCGCTGCGCTCGCAATGACGGCTGGACATAGCCTTTCCCATCCGCCGATCCTACGCGATCGCCACGCCCTCGTGCCTGAGCAGCCAGCGCTTGCGCTCCAGCCCGCCGCCGTACTTCACCAGCGATCCACCGGCGCCGATCAGGCGGTGGCAGGGCACGACCACGCTGATCGGATTGGAGCCGTTGGCGTGACCGACGGCGCGGACGGCTTTCGGCATCAGCAGCTTTGCGGCGAGCGCGCCGTAGCTCAGCGTCGTGCCGGCGGGAATCCGGGGCAGCGCGTTCCAGACCTGTTGCTGGAACGGCGTGCCGGCGACACGCCATTCGATCGCGGCGAGGCGATCGAGGTCGCCCTTGAAATAGCCGGTCAACGCGGCGCGCAGATCGGGCGGCGCCGGCGCGTTCTTCAGCGCCACCACGCCATAATGCAGGCGCAGCAATTGCTGCATGCGCGGCTCGTAATCCTCCCAGTCCAGCGCACGAAGCAGACCGTCCGCATCGGTGACCAATAGCGCCGTCCCGATGGGCGTCGGCACGCGGTCGAGGTTGAAGTTCTCCGGCATCGTCATTCCCTGAAAAATATCAGCAGGCCTCCCGCATTTTTTACGCCTGCCGTGCTAGCGTCCACCCGAATTCCGCTGCCGGTCGGGGGGCCGCCACATGACCTTCATCGCCAACATTCTGGTCGCGGTGGTTGCCGCGCTGCACGTCTATTCTTGAGCAATATGCCTAGCCAGCAACAAAAAAAAAAAAAAAAAAAAAAAAAAAAAAAAAAAAAAAAAAAAAAAAAAACAAAACAAAACATCGCCGTCGACGCCGCAGTTCTTCACCGAAAAGCTCGGGGCGAAGACCGTCCCCGGGGCGGGAGTCAATTCAGCGACGGTACCCGGAGCAATCTCGGGTTACGACGCGCTGCTCAAACGCTTCGGGAGCATGACCTTCGAACAGACATTCGAGCGCGCGGCACGTATCGCCGAGGAAGGCTGGGGACAGGCAGAGCGTCGCCACGCCGATCTGCGAAGCGCCGTGAAGGGACTGCTTGCCGATCCCGATTCGCGCCAGACGTTTCTGATCGGAGACCGGGCTCCAGATCTGTACAGCATCATTCGCAATCCGGCGCTCGCCAAGGCGCTTCGTCTCCTGCAGAAGCAAGGGCGCGATGCCTTCTATCGCGGCGACATCGCTGCCGCCATCGTCGGAAAGGTGCAAGCCAACGGCGGCGTGATGACGAAGAACGACCTCGCGGAATTTCAGTCGGAGTGGGTCGAGCCGATTTCGACGACCTATCACGGCTACGACGTGTTCGAGCTGCCGCCGCCGGGACAGGGCTTTGCCGCGCTGCACATGCTCAATATCCTCGAGGTCTGCGTGCCGAAACTGGGTGCGAGTCTCGCTAAGCTGGGCCCGTCAGACCCGATGTACTGGCACCTGATGGTCGAAGCCAAGAAACTGGCGTACTCGGATCTGTACGCGTACAACGGCGACCCGAAGTTTTCCAAGGTGCCGGTCGACAAACTCCTGTCGAAATCGTATGCGGCGACGCTCTGCGATCAGATCGATTTGAACGCCGCATCGAAGCCGCGCGTCGGCGGCGGTCTCGACGGCGGCACGATCTATCTGACAGCGGCCGATCGCTGGGGCAACATGGTCTCGCTGATTCACAGTGTGTTCAGCGTGTATGGCAGCCGCGCGACGGTCGGCCAGTTCGGCTTCATTCTGCATAATCGCGGGTCGGCATTTTCTCTGGATCCGCGAAGTCCGAACGTCGTGGCGCCCCGGAAGCGGCCGTTCCACTCGATCATCGCGGGTTTCGTCATGAAAGACGGCAGGCCACTCATGACGTTCGGCAATATGGGCGGCAACGTGCAACCTGAGACCCACGCGCAGCACATCGTCAATCTGATCGATCTCGGGATGAACGTGCAGATGTCGACCGACGCCGCAAGGTTCACGCACAATCAGACGTCAAATGCCTGTCGCTGGAGGCGAATCTCTTCAATCGGGTCGGGACCGCGCTGCGGGCGAAGGGACACGACGTCACGGTCGGTGAACGGCGGCGCCGTTGGCGGTTACCAGGGAATCCTGTTTACGCGCGATCCGACTCTTCCCGAGCCCACTTTCGATCGCACGACGAACGACGCGCCGGTCAACGGCGTCTATCGCGCCGGTTCCGACCATCGGAAGGATGGTCAAGCGGTCGGTTGGTAGGTTTCGACGTTGGACCCTGGACCCTGGACCAACTACCGAACATGAAGCCGAGATGAAGCAGGCCGCCAACAAAGCGGATACGCCTTGTGTTATCTTCACGCGAGCAATACCAATTTCGAAGCTTGGCGCGTTCACGGCGCCGCGACTTCACAAGGAGATCGAGATGAAGAGAAGTGTCTTTGTTCTTGCCGGCGCCGCAGCCATCGTGGCCGGATCCGTTCTGGCCGCACAGCAGGGCGCGAAACCGACGACGCCTATGGGCTTCTTCGTGACCAGCACGCCCATCGGCGATGGCGCCAACCTCGGCGGTCTCCAGGGCGCTGACGCCCACTGTCAGAAGCTCGCCGCTGCGTCCGGCAACCTGGCGCGGGAGACCGGGTGTGGCACGCGTACCTGAGCACGCAGGGACCGAACGCCGTCAACGCGCGCGACCGCATCGGCTCGGGCCCGTGGGCGAACGCACGCGGCGGCATCGTCGCCCGCGACGTCGCGCATCTGCACGGGGATACGGTCGAGCTCGCCCAGATGGGCAGCAACCTGACCAAGACGACGGCGCTGACGGAGAAGCAGACGCTGGTTCTTGGAGCGGGCGACATGGGCCCGGATGGAAAGCCGCTGAACCAGCACGACATTCTGACGGGCTCGACGTCGGGCGGAGTTGCGTTCCCGGCCGGTGAAGATCGCACCTGCAACAACTGGACGAGCAACTCGACGGGCTCGGCGCAGCTCGGCCACTTCGATCGCACGGGCGGCGGCAATGCGTCGTGGAACTCAGCGCACCCGAGCAAGGGCTGCAGCCAGCCGAACCTGATCTCGACGGGCGGCAACGGTTACTTGTACTGCTTCGCCGTGAAATAGACCAACGCGGCGGACGACGGCGACTACTCCGAGGAGGGATCGCGCCAGACCAGAAATGGATCGAGCGCGGTCCCTCCCCACCATCGTTTGTCGGGATCGAGCTTCGCGATCGCGAAGTGCAGGTGCGGCGTATTCTTCGGCGCGTTGCCTGTCGTCCCGACCGTTCCCACCACATCACCTCTTCTGCAGCATCGCGCCTTCCTTCACGCCGGCGCGTAGCTGTCGAGGTGCGCGTAGTAGTACACGAACGTCTCTGACGGATCGAACTGATAGAGCGTCAATCCGCCGGCATCGCTCGTGAAGAGCTTCGCCACTTTTCCGTCTTCGACGGCGACCACGTCGGTGCCTCGAGGCGCGAGGATGTCGATCGCTTCGTGCTTTCTGCTGCTTCCGCGCGGCATCGGCGAAGCTCGAGACCAGATCGTGCGGCTGCGAGCCCGCGGACGGGAATCATCAGCGATCGCCTGCGCAGATCGTCGATGTCGGACGCCGAGCACCGCGGTGTTCGGGCGAGATCGTCGGCGCGATATCGCGGGGCGCTACGGCAGGCCTCGCGCGGCACGTCGTCGACCGGCTTTGCCTTGGGGACTGATGGATCGACGCGCGCGCCAGACGGCGCCGAACGGCCCGGATGGCCGGGCCGTGCCCAGTTCAGCGCCTTCGCGCCCGCCCACCACATGAGCAGGACGACGGACAGCGCCACCCACGGCGCAATCGCTTCGGCGTGGACCGCGCGGCGCCGGTGCTGCACTCTCATTGAATGGTGACTTTGGTCCCTGGCGCGACCAGACGCCCCAGCTTCGTCGCGTCCCAGTTCGTCAGGCGGATACAGCCGTGCGACTCGGTGCGGCCGATCGTCGACGGCTCTGGCGTGCCATGAAGACCGAAGTGCTCCTTGTTGATGTCGACCCAGACGACGCCAACCGGGTTGTTCGGTCCGGCGCGGAATCTTCGCTTTCGCGTGCGTCGGATCGGCATCCCAGAACAGATCCGGGTTGTAGTTGAACGTCGGATTCCACGAAACGCCGGTGACCTTCCAGTCGCCGATCGGAAGCGGATCTTTGCTGCTGCCGATCGTGACGGGCGCGTACATCAACACTTTTCCATCGGCATCGCGGACGAGTAGCGATTTGCTCGCGCCGGAGATCAGCACTTCGAGCGACTGCGACGCGGGCCGGCTTCGACGTCGCCGCTGCAGCTGCTTCGCGCCAGGCTCGTCGCGCTGGTTCGCCAGCCGTTGCTCGCAGCGTGGAGCTCGAACGGTTCGACATCCGGAACCTTGATCGCGTCGCCCGCGGACCACGCCGCGCCCGGATTCAGCGTTTGCAGGAGCGCCGGGCTCGCGTGGAATTTCTCCGCGAGCGCTTCGAGCGCCGACGTATAGCCCAGCGCCGGCAGCTTCGCGCTTTCCATCATGTCTCCAGGCATCGATCCGATGAACGGACCGGCAACATCCTCCGGCGCGATCGTGTAGGTGACGACCGGTTCAGCCGGTGCGCTCAACGCCGCGATTGTCTCTTCGTCAACGGCGCCGGCTGCCGGCAATCCCGCGGACTTCTGAAACTCCGAGAGCGCAAGCCGCGTCTTCGGACCGCCGCGACCGTCGATTTCGCCTGGCGAGAAACCGGCGCGGTCGAGCGCCACCTGAACAGCGATCATTTGTTGCGTGTCTGGTGCGCGGCAGCCGGCGCGCTTCTGTGCCATGGCGATTCCCGGCACAAGGACGCAGCGCCAGTATGAACATGTATGAACGCTGGACAGTCGAAGGACGAGGGATTCTCATGCTTTCTGACAGAGCAAACATCGTTCCGATAACATATGGCCGCCGCTTGCGGTCCCATTACAGACGAGTTGGCCTCTGCAGGTGACGCGCTGTTTCGCCGCCGCAGCTACATGCCCCTCCTGCTCGTTCCGCTCTTCGTGCTCAGCGTGTTCGACGACCGCCGGCCGACGCCGTTCGCATGGGAAGTGGCGTGTTTTGCGGTGGCGCTCAGCGGGCTGCGTTGCGCGCGTTTGTCGTCGGCACGGCGCCGCAAGGCGCATCGACGCGCGGAACGCGGCGCCCTACGGCGGACTCGTTGTCGACGCGCGGCGCGTACTCGATGGTGCGGCATCCGCTGTACGTGGCGAACACGCTCATCGCGCTCGGGTGCGCGCTGCTCTCTGGCACGTGGTACCTGCCGCTCATCGTGGTGCTGCTGAGCTTCGTCTACCACGAGCGCATCGCCGCACGCGAAGAGGCGTTTCTGCAGAGCACGTTCGGCGACGCGTTCCGCGCATGGGCGAGCGACGTGCCCGCGATGATCCCGGCGTTCGGCCGCTACGCGCCTTCGAATGTGCCGTTTCAGTCGCAGAAGGTCATCATGCAGGAATCGCACGGGCTTTGCGCCATCGGCACGGCGTTTCTCGTGCTCGACACACTCGAGGACTCGGTGCGGCTGGGATCGTTCCACGTCGATCCCACGTGGCTGGCGGTCTTCGCCGCCACGCTGATGCCATTCCTCATCGTCGTGACCGTCAAGAAACTGCGGACGGCGGAGAGCGCAAATATAATGGCGACCATGAAGGTGCGGCTCGGCTCGGAGCGCCTGCTCGCGTCCGGGACACTCAAGAACAAAGCGGGTCGGCATCGTGTCGAATCCCGCGTCGGTCGACGCGAACTTCCAGCACATCGTCCGCGCGCTCGCGGTGCGCGCCGGACGTCACGCTCGGCCGCCATCTTCGGCCCGCAGCACGGCTTCCGCGCGGACGTGCAGGACAACATGATCGAGACCGGCCACGCGCAGCGATCCCACGCGCGGCGTCCCGGTGTACTCGCTGTACAGCGAGACCCGCGAGCCGACGGCGGAGATGCTGAAGGGACTCGACGTGCTCGTGGTCGATCTCCAGGACGTCGGCTCGCGCATCTACACCTTCATCTACACGATGGCCAACTGCCTGCGCGCGGGCAGGAAGCACGGCGTGCCGGTGATCGTCACCGACCGCCCGAATCCGATCGGCGGCGATCACGATCGACGGCCCGATGCTCGTGAACGGCTTCGAGTCGTTCGTCGGCCAGTTTCCCGATTCCGCTGCGTGCACGGCATGACCATCGGCGAGCTCGCGCGGTTCTTCAACGAGAGCTGCGGCATCGGCGCCGATCTCACCGTGGTGCCGATGGAGCAACTGGACGCGCTCGATGTACTACGATGACACCGGCTGCCGTGGGTGATGCCGTCGCCGAACATGCCGACGCTCGAAACGGCGGTCGTCTATCCGGGAACGGTGCTGTTCGAGGGCACGAACGTCTCGGAGGGGCGAGGCACGACGCGGCCGTTCGAGCTCATCGGCGCGCCATGGGTCGATGCGGAGGCGCTGGCAGACGCACTCGCCACGCTACAATCTGCCTGGCGTGCACTTCCGGCCGGCCGTCTTCGAACCGACGTTTCAGAAGCACGCCAAGGCAGGCGTGCGGCGGCGTGCCAGATTCACGTGCTCGACCGCGACGAGTTCCGCGCCGTCGCAATCGGCGGTCGCCGTGCTCGTCGGAGATTCGCGCGCAGAACACCGGGCGATTCCAGTGGCGGCAGCCGCCGTACGAGTACGAGCTGAGAAGCTGCCGTTCGACATCCTCGCCGGATCGAGCGAGCTGCGGACAGCAGATCGAAGCCGGCCTGCCGGTCGAGGCCATCTCCGACAGCTGGATGCCGGCGCTCGAACGATTGCCGAGTTCGCAACGACTGCGGACAGCCCTTCTTGCTGTATCTGAGGGAGGCATTCATGGACCGTCAGAAACGCGCCGAGCTGATTGCGCGATACAAGGACGGGTATCGCGAGGTCGCCGCCGCGCTCGAGGGCGCGACCGACGACGGAGCTCGACGCCGCGCCCGCGCCCGGCAAATGGAGCGCCCGGGAGATCGTGCATCATCTTGCCGACAGCGAGATGACGTCGGCCGTCCGGCTGCGGCTGCTCGTCGCCGAGGAGCACGCCGCGATTCGCGCCTACGATCAGGAGCAGTTTGCGCGCACGGCTCCACTACGACCGTCCGATCGCGAGCTCGCTTCTCGCGTTTCAGGCGGCGCGCTGTCGACCGGCGAGCTGCTCGACTCGGATGACCGAGGCCGACTTGGCAAAGAAGGCACGCATCCCGAGCATCCGACGCTACAGCGTGGACCGCTGGCTCGAGATCTACGCCGAGCACGCACACAATCACGCCGAGCAGATTCGCACGCGCACGGGCGTCGGCGAACATGAATCCGCTCGTTCACCTGTTCGGTTTCGATCGTCGCTGTCGCCGTCGCGCGTCATGTGGGCGTTCTTCGATCCCGCCGCACTCGCGTCGTGGTGGCAGACGTCGCGATCGGTGACGGTGCCACGCGTGCTGGGCGCGTACGCAGTGGAATGGGAGCCGACGGAGTTCGCGGACGATGTGCTGGGAAGGCTCGGCGGCGCGTTTCACGGCACGGTGATGGAGTACAAGGCCGGACCGCGAATTTTTCGTGGCCGAGGCCTTCTGGCTGCCGCCCGACGGCAATCCGATCGGGCCGATGGCGCTCGAGGTGACGCTGCGAGCCGCAGCGCACCAAGAATCCGCAGATCACGCTGGTAAGAGTGACGCAGCGCGCGTCAGAAGACGGCGATCGCTGGAAGCGGTACTACGAGGTGATTGCGCCAGGCTGGGAGCGCGCGCTCCAGTCGCTGAAGCGCTATCCTAGGACCGAGGTAAGATCGCCGTGTCCGACCTCAGGTCGGCTTACTCGAACCGCTGCACGTTCACGAAGTTCTGATCGGCGCGCTCGAGGCGGGCGTTGGCGCTGATGAAGACCACCACCGAGCCCTGGCGGCACCAGCCCCCGGCTCCTGAGCTCCTCCTTCAGCAGCGTGCCCGTCGGTGTCGACGTCCTTCCCGATGCCCGTCGATCAGCGGCACGACGCCGCGATAGATCGTCAGCTGGCGCGCGATGACCTCGGTTTCGGTCGCCGCAAATATCGGCGTGCGCGGACGCAGCGCCGACAGCACGCGCGCGGCGTTGCCCAGCCGCGTGATCGCGACGATCGCAAACGCATCGCTGTGATCCGCCAGCGTCACCGCCGCCTCGCAGAGCGCCTGCACGTGCGGCGCGCGCGGCACCTCGACGATCGGCGTGACAATCGCCGATCGACGCCGGCGTTGCTCGGTGCCGATGCGCTCGGCTTCGCGGATGATCGCATCGAGCGTCTCGACCGTTTTCACCGGATAGAGGCCCACGGCGGTCTCGCCCGCCAGCATGATGGCGTCGACGCCGTCGTCGACGGCGTTCGCGGCGTCGCTCACCTCGGCGCGCGTCGGCCGCGGCTCGAGCCGCATCGACTCGAGCACCTGCGTCGCGACGATGACCGGAATGCCCGAGCGTCGCGCCTTGCGCGTGATTTCCTTCTGCGACGTCGGCACTCTCTCGAGCGGCATCTCGAGGCCGAGATCGCCGCGCGCCACCATCACGCCCTGCGACACTTTCAGGATCTCGTCGAGATGATCGAGCGCCTCGGGCCGCTCGATCTTCGCGATGAGCGGAATGTTCGGGGCGCCAATCTCGGTCAGGATTTGCCGCGCCTGCCACATGTCGTCGGCGCTGCGCACGAAGCTCAGCGCGACCATGTCCACGCCGAGCTTCGCGCCGAACTGGAGGTCCTCGATGTCCTTCGGCGTCAGGGCCTCTGCCGACAGCTGCACGCCGGGCGCGTTGATGCCCTTGTGCTCGTCGAGCAGTCCGCCTTCGACGACTCTCGCCACAATCTCGCGCGCCGTCGGCTCGCTCGATCTCGCAGCTGAATCTTGCCGTCGTCGAGGAGCAGCTGCCCGCCGGGCGCGACTTGCGCACGAGCTCGCCGTACGTCGTGTAGATGTGCTCGGCGTCGCCCTCGCCGTCGCCGGCGACGATCCGAATCGTCTGCGCCGTTCTTGCAGCTCGACGGGCGCGCCATCCTTGAGCCGGCCGGTCCGGATCTTCGGACCGCTCAAATCCTGAAGGATCGACACGACCTTCGTCGCGCGGGCCGCCGCCGCGCGGATTCTGTGGAAGGTCTCGGCGTGCGCCTCGTGCGTTCCGTGGGAAAAATTGAGCCGGCAGATATCGACGCCGGCGTTGATGAGCTGCTCGATGATTTCGTCGGTGCGGCTCGCCGGGCCGATCGTCGCGATGATCTTCGTGTGACGCATGCTTACGACAGCTTACATCGCCGGCGTCTGCGGCGTACAATCCCGCGATGGACGAAAGTGTCCGAGGACGCGCGAAGCGAGTGCTTGTCGTTGGCGCATCCAGCGGCGAACACGGCGTCGCTCCGCACGCCGCACTGGCGCCGGACGGCTTGCTGATTGTGATCGAGAGCGATCCCGCGCGTGCGGCCGAGCTGCGCCGCACGTATCAGAGCGACGCACTCGGCTCGCGATGCACGGTCATCGGCGGCGACCCCCGGCGCATTCTGTACAAAATTGCGGGACCGTTCGATGTAATCTTCTGCGCCAGCCAACATCTCGCCGTACGTCCGATGCTTCAACAATTGCTCGCGCCGGATGGCGTGCTCATCACGAATGGCAACAGTACCTAGCTCACCGCACAACCTCGTCTCGAAACATGTCGCCGACGCGCTCGAGCGGATCGCCGAGCTGAACCCGACGCTCAATGCATTCATTTCGGTATTCGAGGGCGACGCGATGGCGCAGGCGCGAGTGCTCGACGAGGAGTTGCGCCACGGTCGATCGCGCGGCCCGCTGCATGGCCGGACGATTTCCATCAAGGACTTGATCGACGTCAAAGGTGTGCCGACAACGGCCGCGTCGCGAGTGCGAGCCGGGCACATCGCCGCTGCCGATGCGCCGGTCGTGGCCCGTCTGCGCGAGGCCGGCGCGGTCATCATCGGCAAGACCAACCTTCACGAATTCGCGCTCGGCACGACGAGCGACGAATCGGCGTTCGGTCCCGTGCGGAACCCTCACGACCCGAATCGATCGCCAGGCGGATCCAGCGGCGGCTCTGGCGCGGCCGTGGCCGCCGGAATGGGATGGGCGTCGATCGGCACAGACACGGGCGGCTCGATTCGCATTCCGGCGGCCGCGTGCGGTGTCGTCGGACTGAAGCCGACGTTCGGGGAAATCACGACAGTCGGAGTGGTGCCGTTGTCTGTATCACTTGACCACGTTGGACCGCTCGCAGCGTCGGTTGCTGATGCGTGGGCGATTTACGACGCGCTGACCGGCTCGGGCCATCAGCCGGAATCCGCCAGTCCGATAGGCGGCGTGCGATTGGGAAGACTCGGCGGCTACTTTCTCGAGACCCTGGACGCAGACGTGCGCGCGAGATTCGAGGAAGCGCTGAGCCGTTTAAAGGATGCCGGCGCCGCGATTGTGGACGTCGAGCTCCGCCGCCTGCCGGACATCGCCGCGACCTACGTGAACGTCGCGCTTCCGGAAGCGTTTGCCTACCACTCGGACGCTCTCGAAGCGTGCGCCGGAGGAGTTTGGCCGGAACGTTCGCGACCGGCTGGAAATGGGCGGGCAGATCTCGCGCGACGCGTACATCAAGGCGCAAAGCGACAGAGCGCAAATGAGGAACGCCGTCGACAGCGCGCTGTCAGAGCTGCGATGTGCTTGTGCTCCCGACGATGCCGATACCGCCGCAGCCTGTCGGCGCCACGACGGTCGTCGTCGATTCCATCGAGCAGCCGTTGAGACCGCTCACGCTCAGGCTGACCCAGCTGTTCAACCTCACCGGTCATCCCGCGATTTCGATTCCATGCGGAGAGACGCGGGATGGATTGCCGTGCGGGATTCAGTTGGTTGGCCGCTACAAACAGACGCCAGAGCTGCTGCAGGCGTCCCTCAGCTGCGAAGCGTTCGTGACTCCACGTGCACTTTCATCTTCCGCGCGCCCGTAAGCACCGAGAGCACCAGGCTCACGATGCTGATGATGAGTGCGCCGACGAAGGCATCCCAGAACCCGTCCACGTAGAAACCCAGGTTGAACAGTCCTGAGACCCATCCCGTCATCATCAACATGAGGGCGTTGATGACGAACATGAAGAGGCCGAGCGTGAGGATGATGAGTGGAAGCGAAAGCAGCTTCAGCTACCGGCCTGATGCTCGCGTTGAGCACGCCAAATACGAGCGCGACGAACAGGAGCGACCAGATGCTCCCGCGATGGTCGATGCCGTCGACCAGCTGGACCGCCACCCACAGCGCAGCGGCATTGATGAGCAACCGGACAAGGAAGACCATCTCGTCGAATATTATAGACGGGTGATAGCACAATTGTTCCACGCGTGGGAGCGGCGGCTTCACGCCGCCAGCAAGGACCGCGTGGTCAGGCCCTTCGAGTGGGGGCTCGACTGGATAGAGGCGAACGAGCACGTGGAGGGCTCGCCGCCTGAGAGGGTTCTGCTTGATTGGGCCGCACACGCCGTTTCGGACAGCACGCGCTTCTTCGAAACCCCCGAGACATCCGATTACACGTTCCGCTCAGGCGTCGAGGGCGCCCCGGGGGCGGTGTCTTTTCCGAGCGCCATGCACACGCGCTATCCCGAGAACAACACGGTGCACGCGCTGTATTTCGAGGCGAAGCCTCGTCCCGCCGAAGCGCGCCGCGCGCGCGAAGGCGGACGGCGGGCCGTTCTGGTGCTTCCGCAATGGAATGCAGGTCCCGACGGTCACGTCGGCCTGTGCCGGTTGTTGAATCGATTCGGGATGAGCGCCCTGCGGCTCACCCTGCCCTACCATGACGCGCGCGGCCGCCAGAACTGAACCGCGCCGACTACATCGTCAGCGCCAACGTCGGCCGCACGGTACAGGCGTGCCGCCAGGCCGTCATGGACGCTCGCCGGGCCATCGGGTGGCTGGCATTACAGGGCTACGACCGGATCGGCATACTCGGGACGAGCCTCGGCTCGTGCCTGTCGCTGCTGACCACCGCCCACGAGCCGCGCGTGCGCGCTCAGGCGTTGAACCACATCTCGCCCTATTTCGCAGACGTCGTGTGGCGCGGTCTGTCAACGACGCACGTGCGAGAGGGGCTCGAGGGCGCTGTCGACCTCGAGCGGCTCAGAGACATGTGGCTGCCGATAAGCCCGCATATCTACCTCGATCGGATCAAAAACACGAAGACCTTGCTCGTCTACGCGAAGTACGACCTGACATTTCCCGTCGACCTGTCACGGGAGCTCGTCGACGAGTTCAACCGCGCGGAAAATTCCACACGAGCTGGCGGTCGCTGCCGTGCGGGCACTACTCGACCGGCCTCACGCCGTTCAAGTTTCTCGATGGTTTTATCCTGGCGAGGTTTCTGGCAAGAAATCTCTGAAGCGCTTTTCATTACCGCGTCGCGTGCGACAGCCGTGCAGGCAGGCGTCGCAGGCGGCCTGCGATCCCGTACACGGGATCGTGAACAGCGCTCGGCAGCTACAGATAATCCAGCAGATTCAGCAGCGCCTGATAGATGACGTTCGCGAGCTCGGTGACGAGCGGACCCACTTCACCCGTTTCGACCACGTCGGCCACGGTCACGGGATCCGACAGCAGCAACCAGATGAGGGCGCCGGCGAAGATCGCCGCTATGATGGCGACTCCCGCGGAAAGGCTGACGCTGAGGCGCGAAGAGCGCATAGGTTACAGTCTGGGCAATAGCGGAGTGGGTTCCCCTAATCCTGCAGCCGCCAACTGCGGTAACACAATAGACGAGTCGGACACGATGGCGGTTGCAAGGCGGTCCGGGTGAAGGTGCGTTGACGCGGCCTGCCGGGCGCCATCGACCGTTACACCCGACACTCGCGACGTGAACGTGTCGAAATAGTCGTCTGGAAGCCCATACAGAACGAGTTGGGCCATCGCCCGCGCAATCTGCTCTGCCGTCTCGAAATTCCTTGGATAGCCGCGCGTCAGCGCTGCCTTCGCCACCTCGACCTCCTCGGCGGTCGGCGGCCGATCGGTACGAATCGCGTCAATCTCAAGGAGAGACGATCGAATCGCCTCGCCGGTTCCGTCGCTCTGCACGCTGGTCTGCAGCACGAACGGACCGCGGCCGCGGCGGAAATCGAACGCCGTTCGGGCGCCGTAGGTCAGCCCCTTCTCCTGCCGCAGTTTCATGTTGATGCGGCTGACGAACTGTCCGCCGAGAATCATGTTGAGCACGATGAGCTGATGATAGTCCGGCGTGCTCACGCGACAGGCCTACCTCGCCGATCCGAATCTCGCTTTGCGCCGAACCGGGCTTGTCGACGATGACGAGCCGATGAACCGGCGCCGACGGCGGCGGAGCGATCGCGGCGTCGTCAGGAATCTCAGGCGCCCCCTCCAGCCAGGTTCCGAATGTGTCGGCAGCCATCCGGCGAAATTCCTCGGCCGCGATGTCGCCCGACGCAATCAGGGTCGCGTTCGGCGCGCGGTAGAGGCGCGCGTGAAACATCTTGACCGTGTCGATCGTGAGTTGCCGCAGCGACTCCTCGGTGCCGAGCGCCATGTGCGCGTACGGATGCGTGCCGTAGACGACCTGCATGAACGCGCGATCGGCGATCGCCGACGGCATGTCGCGAATCTGCACGAGCCGCGTGAGCCGCAACTGCCGGATCCGATCGAAATCCTCCACGTCGAGTCTCGGGCGGATGATGCAGTCGGCGAAGAGCGTCAGCGCCTGCCGTGCGAATCTGGCGAGCGATGTCACGGTGAACACCGTCGCATCGGCAGACACGTCGGTTTCGAGGTGCGCGCCGATACGGGCGAACGCCGCGTTCACGTCGATCGCCGACAGGTTGCCCGTGCCTTCGTCCATCATGTCCGCGGTGATGGCCGCGAGACCTTCGTACCCCTCGAAATCGGCGGCCGATCCGACTCGGCAGCACGAGGATGAACGTGACGACCGGCAGCGTCCGGTGCTCGGCTGACCAGAGCGCGAGGCGGTTGGGCAGGCGGTCCTTCTGAATCCGCGAGAAGCGGAACGGAAGCGACGGGCCAACGGCCGGAAGGCGCGTCCGATCGGCTCGCGCTCACGACACCACCGCCGGCGTCGAATCCGGCAGCGCGAGCGACAGCTTTCCTTTGGGGACGACGCTCATCACCACGCGATTGTCGGTGCGGAGATACTTTCGCACCGCATGATGCAGATCCTGCTGGGTGACGCCGGCATACCGCGCGAGGTCGCGCTCGAAATAACCCGGATCGTTGACGAACACGCTGTAGGCGTTGAGCTGATCGGCCTTGCCGCCAAAACCGCCGAGCGTCTGCAGGCGATACACGAACTGCGCTTCGACCTGCGCGTGTCCTCGCTGCATCTCATCCTCGGTCGGGCCCTCTTCCGGTCAGCTGCGCGAGCTCTTCGTCTATCGCCTGCTCGCAACTCGACGAGCGAGTGACCGGGCGCGGCCGTTGCCAGCACCTGCCAGAAGCCGCCGAGCTCGCGTGAGTTCTGAAATGCCATCACTTCGCTGGCGATGCGACGCTCGATAGACGAGCGCTTTGTAAAGGCGCGAGACCTTGCCGTTGGCGATCAGATCGGACACGCAGATCCATTTCCGCGTCGCCGTCGGTGAACATGGCCGGAGAGTGCCACGACAGATACAGCCGCGGCAGTTCGACGCGATCCTCGAGCAGCAGCCGCCGCTCGCCGGTGATTTCCGCCGTCAGGTCGAGCGCAGCCGGTTTGGGCCCTGGCGGAATCTCGTCGAAGTGCTGCTTCACGCGCTCGAGCGCATCGTCCGTGTCGACGTCACCTGCGACGACCAGCGAGGCATTCGACGGGTGGTAGTAGGTCCGGAAAAATTCACGCACGTCGTCGAACGTCGCCGCCTTGAGATCGGCCGTCTCTCCAATCGTCATCCAATGGTAGGGATGGTCCGACGGAAACAGCGCCGCGACGATGGCCGAGCGTCGCCAGGCCGTAGGGCCGGTTCTCGTAGTTCTGACGCCGCTCGTTCAGCACGACCTCGCGCTGCGTCTCGAATTTCTGCATCGTGAGCGCGGGCAGGAGATATCCCATCCGGTCCGATTCCATCCACAGCGCGAGATCCAGGGCGTTCGTGGGAACGACCTCCCAGTAGTTCGTCCGGTCCGGATTGGTGGATCCGTTCAGCGCGGCGCCCGCTTCCTGCAGCGGATGGAAGAAGCCCTTGTCGTAGTGCTGCGAGCCTTCGAACATGAGGTGTTCGAACAGATGCGCGAAGCCGGTACGGCCCGGATGCTCGTTCTTCGAGCCGACGTGATACCAGAGATTCACCGCCACCATCGGCAGGCGACGATCCTCGTGGATGATCACGCGAAGGCCGTTCTCGAGCGTGTGCTGCGTAAATGGAATATTCATGGATGGGGTCAGACCCCATTTTTACGTTTTACGAAATTGGCGTGAGCGGTATCGGCGCTCGTTTGTAGCTCGCGATCGACACTTCCGCGGCGACGCGCTCGGCGGTCGCCATGAACGCCTTTGCCGCGGGCGACTCGGGCTCGCTCAACATGAGCGGCACGCCCGTGTCGCTGCCCTCGCGAATCGGCTGATAGATCGGCATACGGCCGAGAAATGCCACGTTCATGTCCTCGGCCATTTTCTGCCCGCCGCCATGCCCGAAGATGTCGGCCGGTGCTGGCAGTTCGGGCACACGAAGTGGCTCATGTTCTCGATGATGCCAAGCGTCGGGATATTCAGCTTCTGGTACATCCGGATCGCGCGGCGGCTGTCGGCGAGCGACACCTGCTGCGGGGTCGTCACGACGATCGATCCGGCGACGGGAACCGTCTGACTCAGGCTCAGCGCGACGTCTCCGGTTCCGGGCGGCATGTCGACGATCAGGTAGTCGAGGTTGTTCCAGCGGACTTCGCGGAAGAACTGCTGGATTGCACCGTGCAGCATCGGCCCGCGCCAGATCACCGGCGCGTCGTCCGAGGTCATGAACCCCATGGAGATGACCTGAAGGCCGTACTTCTCCGCCGGCAGGATCTTCTTGCCGTCGGTCGTGAGCTGCGTCTTGATGCCGAGCATGATCGGCACGTTGGGACCGTAGATGTCGCCGTCGATGATGCCGACGCGGCTTCCGCACTTCGCCAGCGCGATCGCAAGGTTGACCGCAACCGTCGTCTTGCCGACGCCGCCCTTGCCGGCGCCGACGGCGATGATGTTCTTCACGCCTTCGACCGGCGCGCGTCCCGCTTCGGGAGACGCCGACGGCGCGCACGCTTGCGGTCATTTCCACGTCGACCGCGGTGACGCCCGGCAGCGCAGACACGGCGGCGTGCGCCTGGTCGCGCAACATGTCCTTCACCGGGCACGCGGGAGTCGTCAGCTCGATCGTGAACGCCACGCGGCCGCCGTCGATGCGGAGATTCTTGATGAATCCAAGCGACACGATGTCCTGATGCAGATCGGGATCCTTGACGACCGTCAGCGCGCCGAGCACCGCCGTTTCAGTGAGCATACTCAAATGATTATGACAGAGAGGGAAGCTGAGGCTGAAATCCGGACTCAACCTGAAATCTGCTGGATCTGAAATCTACGAGCGGTGACTGGCTTCAACTCAAAACAACCCGGACTTCAACACGCGTGAGCGGAGCGGAGGGCGCAGACACCGACAACGCAAATCGATCGCCGTCCTGCACGCGTGGAGGAACGACGAGGCGAACAGGATGGCGGCCGAGGGCCTCTCCGCTGCCATCGCAGGTCACGCACGGCTCGGACCAGATTTCTCCGCGCCCGCCGCATGCACCACAGAACTTGCGCACCGGCACGTCGAGCGGCACGGTGACGCCGGAGAACGCCTCCCATGGCGACAGGTGCAGCTCGGCCGACAGCCGGCGCGAATGATCGCTTTCCGTCGACGCCGCGAGGAAGCACGCGCGCATCCGTTCGACGGCGGCGTGCAGCGATGGAAAATCGATCGCGACTTCGTCGTCGAACCATCCGTTCCGGCGCGCGAGCGGCATCGCCAGCACGCGTTTCGCCGCGCGTCCGTCGTCACGAGGGCGAATGGAATAGTTCCGCATCGACTCAGGTACGATAGGGTCGCCACTCCGCCTTGTCAAGGCGAGCGGCGGATGTTAGCATCCGCGCTCGATCATGGATCAGCGAGAATGTCCAGTCTGCGGCGAGCGAATGCGGCTGCGCACGCGCGAGCAGACCGATCGCGTGCCCGGTACGCGCCAGGTCAAGACCACCGCCGTGCGCGAGTGGGTCTGCCCCGACTGCGACTACTTCGAGGACGCCGAAGAATCCTGAAATAAGGGAACGGCCCAGGACCAGGGCCAAAGAAGTTCGTCGAGCTCAGCGCGCGCCGAGCGTCAGCAGCACTTCCTTGCGAAGCGCGTCTTCGAACTCTTCGAAGTTCAGCGCGGTCTCACATTCGTCGCACAGCACTTCAAAAACCGCCGGGCGGCTCTCCTCAGAGACTTCCACGCGCGAATCTTCCAGGTGCACCACGTGCATCTGGAGAGTCTTCACGAGAAAGTTCTGGCTGTTCCCACAACTCGGACACGTCAGGGTCAATTCTGTCTCCTCTCGACGCGATGGATTGTATGGGATGGATTCCGCCAAACGCAACGAAAACTTGGACTTTTCGCGAAGTGAGGCGCAAACACGGGAATTTACGCTATAAAATGCACCTCGATGTCTGAGACGGTGACCACCAAAGAGGGTACGTTCGAGATCAGGAGCGAAGCGCATGGCCCTCACTGGGTGGCATGGCTCGCGAGCACCGCGGACGGCGCACCCGACCAGGGAGTGCTGCTCGTCGGCCAGACGCAGGCCGAGGCCGTGGCAAATGCGCGCCAGTGGGCCGACAGCCGTTAGTCTTCCTCCAAATCCGTGAAGGCAATATCGTCCGTCACGGCCGACGGGACCGCTGTCGAGCGCCCCAGCACGTGATCCATCAGTCCGCAGTACGTCCCCTTCGCTTCGAGCGAGACGACAGACAACCCCGGATCGATCGTACGGTGCAACGCGGCCACACAACCACACGGCAGCGCCTTGAACGCCTCGAACTCGAACTGTGCGGTGATGCCCATTTGGCCTCCGTACAGTTAGACTGACTTTGTCGGCGTTTGGTTTCGTCGTTTGCGTGCCAGACGTCCCGCCGTCAGATCAAACCCGGGTACCAGACTTGTCCATCCGGACGGACCTGCGCGAACGGCGTCAGCCGATGCGGCTGGACGGCCGCGCGCCCGCGCTGACTCATGATGTGCTGCACCTCGACGTCACGTGCGACGAGCGCGTCAGACAGCAGCATTCGGTGGCATTGCCACCACACGGCCTCGGCGCACATCACCGCGACGTTGCGCTCTGCGCCGAACTCCAGAAGCTCCGCCACCGCGGCGGCGAAATCCGCCGTCAGCATGTGATCGGCGTACCCGCGAAATGCCTCGTTGCGCCACGCACCGTTTGGCGAATCCGGCCGTGGCTTGCGCAACCCGCCAAGCGCCGCGAAGTGGCGATACTGGATGCCTTCCTGGCCAAGACGTTCCGCAAGCGCCTCGCTCCCGAAGTGGGGATGGCGCCGCGATCGGGGGATGGTCCGCACATCCGCAAGCCCGCTGACCGCGTTCGTGCGAAGCAGCGCGACGAACTCGTCAGCGCTTCGAGTGGAGTGGCCGATCGTCCAGATCCTGTTTGTGTAGTGTCCGGCTTCAGCCGGACCCGGCGTGGGCATACACCAGCATGCCTTCAACCGGCATGCCAGGGTACATCGCCCTCGCGGCCGTGACGTACATCTCGAGCTGCTGATCGTGCTCGGCGGCCGGCTTACCGGTCTTCAGCTCGAGGACAGTGATGCCGCCGTCGCGTCGACGGATGAGGCAGTCGAACGTGCCGCGCAGAATCATCTGCGACGAGGCTGGACGAACGGAGAACGGCACTTCAAAAAGCGACTCCCCCGAGCTCAGCGCGTCGGACAGCTCCGGCTGTCCACAGAGGCCGAGATATGCATCTCGCGCCTGCTCGAACACCCTCTCGATGTCGCCGGCCTCGACGCTTTCCTCGTCTCGAATCAGCCGCGCGAGCTCGGTGGCAATGTCCTGTTCGCCGCCATCGCCGGCCAGCGACGTGCCGAAACGCTCGAACAATCGGTGCACGAGCGTGCCGGTCAGGCTGCGGCTGCTTGTGTCGATCTGATTGCGGCGCCGCCTCTCGACCGCGGGTGCGAAGGCTCGCGTGACGGCGACTCTGGGCAGCTCGAACGGATCGACGAGTGGAGCGAAGTTGTCGGAGGATCGTCAGCGATCGGCCGATCGTCGCATTTTCGATTTTCGTACAAACGAGGGTCTGACCCCGGTGGCCGGCGGCACAGACTCTGAACGTGTGGACGTGCCCTGAGGCCGCCGTCCATTCCGTCGTCTCTGGCGCCGGCGAGAGGCTGGCGGCTTCGAAGCGTTCCTTGATACCTGCCGGCAGGATGTCGCCCAGGCTGCCGCCGAACGCGCGCCATCGCGCGTCCTTCACCTCTGAGGCGAGATACAGGCGATCGCGCGCGCGCGTCAGCGCCACGTAAAGCAGACGCTTCGTTTCCTCGCGGTCTTTGGCCTTCGCGTCGGCGTCGGCTTCCGACTGAAAGTCGCCGACGCTCAGCCATGCTGCCCCGTTTTCGGCATCGGACACGACGCGAATCGCATGGCGGCGGCCGCCGGTGCCCCGGCTGAGGTTCACGACGAAACACGACGGGAAATTCCAGCCCCTTTGCCGCATGAATCGTCATCAGGCTGACCGAGTCGCCGGCGTCGATGACGGCGTTCGATTCGTCGCCGGCCGTCAGCCGCTCGAGGTGCTCGGCGAGCCGCGACATCGTCGCGTAGCCGCGGTTCTGGACGCGGCGGATCATCGCGCGGATTTTCTTCAGGTTTTCTCTCGCCTGACGCACTCGCGGGCCTCGCGTCTCGAACGCATACGCGGTTTCGTCGAGGACGAGCTCGAGCACCTCGGCCGGGGGCAGCCGATCGACGAGCCCGAGCCATCGTCCGACGCTCTGCCGTGCGCGCTCCAGCACCAGTCGATCCTCGCGATCGAGCGCCGTCAGATCGACCGTGCGGGCCGACAGGGCCGACGCGAGATTCGGGGCAAGCGCTTGCAGCGCGGGATCGGACAACCGCACGAATCGCGAGCGCAGCAGCGCTGCCGCGCGCAAATTCGATTCGGGCGCCGCCAGGTAGCGCAGCAACGCGAGCACGTCCTTGATCTCGTCCGCCTCGAAAAAGCCGAGCCCCTTGTAGACGTACGACGGAATGCGCTGCCGCTCGAGCGCCTTCTCGAAATCCTGATGGCTGTCCTTCGTCCGGAAGAGGATGCCGACGTCCTTCGGGGTCATCGGCCGGAGCTCGCGCGTGTCGGGGTCGCGCACGAGCGTCTGCGAGTCGAGCAATCGGCGGATCTCCGACGCGACCGCGTCTGCGTGATCGGCGACGCTCGGCGCCGCGACGAGGCCGAGCGCGTCACCTGGTGGTACCGGCCGCTCGACGGGAAACCTGTCATTCTCGCCAAAGCGGAAGGCATCGCGGCGCTGCTCGTCCTTTTCGATCTCGCCGAACACGTCGTTGGCAAACGCAAGGAGCTGCGGGACCGCGCGGAAGCTCCGTGAAATCGCACGGCGCGAGTCGCCATCGGCGCGCAGCTCGTCGACGAAGGCGCCAGCCTCGTCCATGACGGCCACGTCGGCGTCGCGAAATGCCGTAAATGGACTGCTTCCGATCGCCGACGAGAAAAATCGACGGCATCAGCGGAGCGCTCTCGGCGAGACCGCTGCCCTCCCCCCAGGAACGAATCAGCAGCGCTACCAGCATCCACTGTGCGCGGCTCGTGTCCTGGAATTCGTCGAGCAGCACGTGGTGATACCGGCCCTCGAGGCGGTAGCGGCTGCGCGCGAACTCGTCCATCTGCGCGAGCAGCGACAGCGCCTGACGCCAGCGTCTCGGAAAAATCGAGCACACCGTGAGCATCGAGGGTTTCGCGGTACTGCCGAAGCGCGATTTGATAGACGCGCCGTACGCGCGCGACAGCACCGCATTCAGATCGCGCCGGAATCCTTTCAGCGCGTTCGCGACCTCGCCGGCCACGCCGAGCACGTCGTGCCGGTGAATCTTCCACGCGTCCGCGCGTTCTGCAGTCCTTCGCGGAATACCCATCGAACCGCTGGCGGGGCTGTTTGTCCTTGTTGAGGAAATGGCTCTCGACGCGGTCGAGCACCCCGCGCGCGAGGCCGGGCGCCGGCACTGTCGCCGCTGGCAATCGATCGCATGTCGCGCGGAGAAGATGACCCAGCGGCGGTGGTGAATCGGTCCGTTCGCGAGAAATCCTTCTACGCCGCCGGTCAGACCGGTGAACACACCACGGAGCCGCTCGAACGCGTCCGCGCACGCCAGCTCGGCGGTGAGGTCGCGCGGGCCCGACGCCAGCGCGCGCTCGATGCGCGTCGTCCACGACCAGCCGCCGATCGATCATGTTCGCGAGGCCATCGCGCAGCCTCTGCTCGCGGAGCTCTGCAAACAGCAGGCGGACGTAGTCGTCGGTTCGCGCAAGGCCGCGGCCGATGTCGAGCGCCCGATCGAGCGCCTCCTCCATCAGGCGCGGCACCTGCGTCTCGTCGGCCATCTCGAAGCCGGGGTCGAGGTTGGCCTCGAGCGGAAACTCGCGAAGCAACGACAGGCAGAACGCGTCGATGGTGCTGATGTCGATGTCGCCCGATCGATCGCGCATGTCGCGCCAGAGCTGCTGGTCCGGCCCTGCGGCATCGGCCCGCTTTCGCAGCTCGTTGAGGATGCGGCCCCGCATCTCGGCGGCGGCTTTGCGCGTAAACGTGATCGCAAGGATGTTCGGCCGGCTCGACACCGCGGCTCAGCAGGTTGAGATACCGGTCGACGAGCACATGAGTCTTGCCGGTGCCGGCTGACGCCTCGAGCACGACGTTGTGGGCGGGATCGACGGCCCTCGCACGCGCTGCGGCGTCGTCGATCGTCCAGGTCGAGTCCAGCGTCCAGAGTCGAGAGTCCAGGGTCCACAGTCGACTCTGGACTCTGGACGTTGGACTTTGGACTCGTCGTCCTCGAACGGCAGCCAGTCAGACATCGCCAACGTAGTCCTTCCGGCACACCGCGGCATGCGCGCAGCGGGTGCACATCATCGTGTCTGCGGGCGTCGGCGGAAATTCGCCGCGCTCGATTCGATCGACCGCGTCGAGCAGACGCGTCTGTGCGTCGACGAGCATCGCATCCTTCGTTTTGCCCCGTGCGAGCATCGGCACGAACTGCCGATCCTGGCCGAACGCGATATAGCCCGGCCTGCCCGGGCTCCCACTCCTCGCCACGGGTCTTTCGCAGGTGCTGGATTGTGCAGACGGTGTAGACCGGCAGTTGCAGCGCCTGCTTGCGATCGGGCGCCCGGCTCAGCTTGTAGTCGATGATGCGGAACGTCCGATCCTCGAGCAGATCGATCCGATCGGCTTTGCCGCGCAGCGCGATACGCCGCGTTTCCGTTTCGGTCTGAATATCGAAGTCGCCCTCGAGCGATTGCTCCAGCAGCCGCTCGCGCACCGGTGTGTCCCATTCCGCCTCGAGCTGAAACACCGCCTCGGCCAGCCCTTCGTCGGCGGCAGAACCGAGAAGCCGTGTGCGCTGAACCGCCGCTTCGTCTTCGGGCAGCTTCGCGAGCAGGGGCTCGATCACGTCCCCGAAAACCAGCCGAGCCTGCGGCAGATTCTCCGGCGTGATGCCGAGATGTCCCTGGCGATTCCATTCTTCAAAAAATTTCTGGAAGACTTCGTGGACGAAGATGCCGAGCTCTTTCGGGTTGAGCGTGGCTTCGTCTTCGGGATCCTCCTGGAGGCCGAGCACACGCTCCGAAAAGAATCGGAACGGGCACTGAAGATACCGCTCGAGCGAGCTGACGCTGTACGCTGCCGGCTGGTACGACGCGGCCGCGCCGTGAAATCGATCGGCCTCAGCGGCGGAGCGCGCGGTTCGGAGACCGAGCCACGCCGATGCGTCACCCTCGACAGCCGACGGTTCCACCGGATCAAGTGCGAGCGCTTCGTACACGAACAGCCGGCCCGGGTTTCGAGCGGGCAGTACCTCGGTGCGGAAGCCGAGCCGATCGACATCCTCCAGAAACACGCTCGGGCCGACGATCGCGTCGTTCTCCAGCTCGAACGTCGACAGGTGCACGTGCCGGCGCGCCAGCGCCATCAGATCGTGAAATGCGGCGCGCTCGCCGGCGAGCGCCATGCGCGAGTCGGGCCAGTCGAGCTGGCTCAGCAGCGACGCCGGGTAGAAGATGCTCTTCGACGAGCGCTGCGGCCACTCCCCTTCCACCAGGCCGACGAGAAACACCTCGTCGAACTCGCCGTAGCGCGCCGCCTGCGCGTCGATCAGCTGCACGCCCGTGTGCCCGGCGCGCGGCGAAAACGTCTGCCCTTCGATCCATCGGCGGATCATGGCGGCGACGGTCGCAAACTCGACAGGCGAGTCGTCGAGATACTGGTGGGCCCTGCGCAACCCATGAATCGCGGACAGCACCGCGCTGTCGCGCGCGCAGGTGGCGCTCGCGCAACGGATCGCCGACCTCGGGCACCCGATCGTGCGCGTTCAGGAAGGCGAGCAGCGCATCGAGCTGCACCGACGGGCGTTCGGCTTCCGTGAGCGGCGCTGAGCTCGGCGGCAGCCGCGACGGCTGCCTTCGCGGCCTTCCATCGTTCGAACGACCTCAGGTTGTCGAGGCCGCCGAAATAGCCTTCGTCGGCGAGCGCGCGGTTGAGTCCGGCGACGTCCGACCGGCGTATCGCGGCGCCGTCGACCTCGAAGGAGAAGTGCGGCGAGCCGAGCAGCGCGACGACGGGCTCGCGCGTGAAGTTCGACGTCACGAACTCGAACACGAGGTCGAGCGCGGCGGCGTACGGCTCCGCCGCCAGCGGCAGCGCGTCAAATGTCTGGTAGGGAACGCCGGCATCTGCGAACACGTCACGCGCCAGATAGACATAAGGCAGCGGCCGCTTGAACACGACGGCCCGGCTTGCGAGATCGTCCGGCCCGGCAGTCTTCACCGCGGCGGCGATTGACGAGAGCTCGTCTTCACGATCGCGGCTCACCGTGTACGGGCTGCGTCCCGGCATTCGCAATCAGCACGGGGCGGCTCGAGTGGTCCACGACCTCGTCCGGGTCGTGCGGCAGGTCCCCTTCTTCGAACCCGGGCATGAACTTCTCGAGCCGCTCCAGGAGTCCGGCGGCGATCGTCGCTCGCGTGGCGACGATATCGATCTGTTCGAGGTGAGGGAGCTGCGTCAGCAGCTCGAGATCCGCGGGCCAGAGTCCGGCCGCGTCGACCGATCGCTCGCCGACCGTCACGACAATCTGACGAAGAGGTTGAGAGAACTCGGCGTCGAGCAGCTTCGCGCGGAGCGCGTACTCGTCGACCGCGCCGGTCGCGTCCCTTCGCGCCTCGTATCGCGCGAAAGGTGGCCGCCAGAAACCTCGTCTGCTTCAGCAGGCGCTCGGCACCGCGATCGTCGTCTGCATCGCGCTGAAGCTCGCGCACGAGCACGCGCTCGAAATTGTCGACGGACGAGTCGCGCCGGCGAAGGTCGTCGTAGAGCCCGAGCATCTCGACGAGCAGGCCTGCGCGCAGACGGAACGGCGGTTCCACCTCCGACGCCGCCACGTCGCGCGCCGCGGCATTGAGCAGCACCTCCCGCTCGAGATCGCGAAAGGCGCCGCGGCGGCATCGCGAGCCGCGCATGCATCGCGTCGTACCATCCCGATCGGGTCAGGATTTGCGGCAGCACGAGCGCGCGATCCGTTGACGACCGCCCCAGGAGACGATGATTCTCGAGCGTCCGGCGCAGCTGATCGGCAGCAGCGGCGCTGGGCACGATGACGGCGCAGCTGCGCGCGCGCCACACATCGGCATGGCTGGCGAGGCGACGGATAGTGCGTTGAAAAGCGCGAAGGTCCGCGGCCCTGAACAGGCGCGTCTGGCGGGGGGTAATCACCGGATCTCGGGAAGGCGAACGGCCGCTTCCATATCCTCCTGCGCTCTGCTCAGCAGCATCATCGACCCCGCGGCCGCCGAAGACGCGTCCCACGCGAGCTGCAATTCGCCGGAGACGGTCGCCTGCCTTCGCGTCTTCACCGCCGTCTCTGCGAGATTCACGGCACTCGTCAGCAGCGCATGCGCAGGCTTCAGCTCGTCCGGGACCGCGACGACGTTCAGTGCCTTCGAGTGGCTCGCGAGGCGGCCGGCAAGGCCCACGAGCACCGCCGCGTCAGACCCGGCAAGGCGCTTGATGTCGTCGAGGCTGCGCTGCGCCTTGACCATCGATGCGACGATCGGCGCGACGTTTTTCTGGTAGGCACGGAAGCTGGACGAGCGCTCGTGCCAGCGATCGCGGGCGAGACGCAGCCTGCGTGCGGCGTCCAGCTGAATCCTCACCTGCTCGATCAGGGCATTGATCTCCTCTGGCCGCTTGCGGCCGAGCTGCGCGTCGCGCCGATTGACGGTCGCGAGCACGCGTTCCACTGCGCGCACGTCTGCGCGCGAGGCGGCCGTGGCCGCTCGAGTCAAGGACGTCGACGTCAGCGCGCCGTAGTTCTTCTCGAGCCTGGCTTCTTCGGCTATCGCGCGAATCGCCCAGCGGCGCGTCGGCACCGCCCAGTCGGCGCGGCAGCGCGTTTCGTGGATTGTCTATGGCGGCAATCACGCCGCGAAGAATCGACACCCTGTCGACGGAGATGTCGGTGACCTTCGCCGCCGCTATCGCATGCGTGAGGGCCTCGGCGACCGTCGGCGCCCTGAGCATCGCCGTCTGATCGCGAGGATCGCGAGCGGGCGCCGTCGTCACGAGATCGATGGCGAACGCCGTCTCGCCGGCCGCGACCCGCAACCCGGAGATCGCCTCGTCCAGCAGGCCCAGCATCTCGCGCACGTCGTCGTCGCGGTAGCCGTAGTGATCTTTTGGCCAGGACGCGAGCCGGCGGCGAGCGTCGACCGCCATGGTCAATCGCGCTTTTGCATCCTTCGCCAGGACAATCGCATTCAGCGTCGCGGCAACGTCTCCCGCGAGCGCGGCGTAGTCGGACTCGGCGCTGTTCGCCATGTAATGGTTCTGCCGCGCCGACTCGGCGTATTTTTCGGTGGCCGTCCAGTTGACCGCGGACAGCGGCAGATTGACGACATGCAGGCTGGGATCGGCCGCGGCTGTCGCATCGACGGCACCCATCGGCATCGAGAACACGAGCCTGTCGCCCACGCGCGCGTACGCGCCATAACTGACGATGGCGGTGCCGTCGTTGAGGAAGACGCGAAACAACGTCGTCGACTCGGCAAGCGCAGGCGCCGCGGGGGCAAGCCACAGCGATGCGGCCAATGCTATGCAGATTCGACTGTGCATTGAGGACTTCAGAGTAATTGGCCGTACGGGGCGAGTCAAGTTGAAGGTCCGCCGAAGTGCGGAATGCGCTCGCATCGCCGCAAGGCGTGCCGCCGAAGCGCGAGGGCGACGGCGTGTGGAAAACCTGTTGATGAATGGTGAATTTCCTGTGGAGTACGCGACAACGAAATTTTTTTTTCAACGGATTGGCTGTGAATCGTCACGGACCGGCTGTTGCGGCCGGCCTTCGTACTTCGTTTCGCTTGTTTCTCCGTTCGCACTGCGTAGAATCTCTTCTGCTCCTCAATTCATTTTCCTAAATACATACTGTCGTGCGGCACCGCTTTGAACGAACTATTGCCGGCCGACCCTTCGTCATTGAAGTGACGTGGGTCGCCGAAAAACGCTGGCGCGCCCATATCGTCAGGCTTCCGGGCGTGCCGACGGCGATGATGCCCTTCTATGGTGAGACCGCCGACGAGGCCGCGACCAATCTGAGCACGTGGCTCGACCGCGCGCACCAGCACCAGCAGCGCATATCGGCAAGCAAACAAACCTGGTTAAAGAACTCTTTAATGATAAGAGTACCGAGGGTATGCAACGATATGAGAACGTACAGGAATTGCTGAACTCCATTAAAGAATGGGTTGAAAGTCCTGATACTGATGATGGTGAAGTAATCAGTAAATCCCTGGGTGCATATTTACAGCAGATCACTTTGCTCACCGACGCAGATGAGAAAGATGAGAATGCAGACACGGTGAAACTGATGACTATTCATGCTGCCAAAGGCCTTGAATTTCCTTGTGTATTTGCAGCAGGTTTGGAAGAGATGCTTTTTCCCAATGCGATGAGCATTAATACCCGCGAGGAGCTCGAAGAAGAAAGGCGTTTATTCTATGTGGTGATCACTCGTGCCAAAACAAGGTTATGGATCACATATGCCAATACGCGGTATAAATTCGGGCAGCTGATACAAAATGAACCCTCGCGGTTTATCAATGAACTTCCTGAACAATACCTGGATCGTTCATTTGCAGGTGGTGGAATGAAAAATCAATCCGGGGGACTGGGTTCAAGTGCATATGACCGTATGCATGGTGGCTGGCGCAATAACAATAATAATAATTCAGCACGTGAGGCAGAGATCAGGTATGGTGCGCCTCCCAGTAAAAACAACAACTCATCTTACCTGGCTCCCAAGACTCCGGGCAAAGTTGTAGAACATAGGCCCAGCAATGATTTCCAACCCAGTGACACCGCTAATTTACAGGCAGGTCAGAAGGTGGAACACCAGAAGTTTGGTTTTGGTGAAGTGGTAAAGATGGAAGGTGCAGCACATAATCCCGTAGCAACGATCAGGTTTGATCTTAACGGAGAGAAGAAGATCATGCTCAATTATGCGAAGCTGAGAATTTTATAGTCATTTGTCATTAATCATTTGTCATTGTAGATGAAGAAAACCCAAGCATTAATCATAGCAGCCATCCTGTTTATCCTTCCGGGTTTTGAAATAGGAAGATGGATATACCTGGCAGAGAATTCCGAAAAATTTTCGGTTGCCCGTGCTCGTTATTTTGCTCCATATCCACGGGCCCTGCAGGACAATAATATAAGTACTATGATCTTCTTTGTTTGCCTCACCATTGCAGCAATTATTTTTCTATATAACTGGCGGAGAGGCTTGTTGTTTAGAGCGCTTGGCTTCGCTTCAGGTCTCCTTGCATGCTGGATGTTATTCGCATTAATGTAATGCCCGCTAATGCAACCCCTTATCTAAATTTCACCTGCTTGTAAGTAGCATTAAACTCTTCATAAGTATAGCTGGCCCGGAAAGGGATCTCATACTTTAACTTTTTGATTTCTCCATAATACGACTTGGTTGCAGCATCGTAAAAGACTGTCAACGTCCCCGAGGCTGGCCAACTTCTTCCGTAAAATCCTGTGGCCGTATTCTCCAGGAAAAAGATATCTGTATTCGGAAGGTCGTCAGGGAATGTATGGGTTCCCAGAATACTTTGTGGATCGATCTTCCCTCTGAAAACGATGGAAGCCCAGATTTTTGGTTCCACCGTGTTGACTTTTCTGCCTCCAAGGGTAAGTATGAGACTCTGATCCTTGATATTCAATGAAGCATTGAATCCGGTAGCCTCATCCAGGTTCAGGGCATTTTCTACATCCACTGTGACAGATCCGTCAGCAAACACGCGATACCGATTGAGTGTAAAATCAGACGGAAGCTCCGCCGGAGATGTCACCGGGCCTTTCTCGCATGAAATCAAAGTAAACAACGAAACAACGATCAATGTAAAATTTCTCATCTTAAGGTTCATTTATTCAACACAAACCTAGCGACAATACATCCCAGCCGCAATCACACAACCATGTGATTGTTTTGACCAATGCCCAATGACAAATGGCCAATGACTATTCTGTAACTTTCCTATTCAACATTCGACCAACCTAATACATGACCGATCCGCAGCATTTTCTTAAGCTGGTTGAAACGCATAAGGGTATAATCATAAAGATTTGCTCAATATATGCGCGCAGAACAGATGAAAGGGATGATCTGTTTCAGGAGATCGTCATACAACTTTGGAAAGCATGGCCACAATTTGAGGGTCGTTCTCAGTTTTCTACATGGCTTTATAGAATTGCATTAAATACGGCGATCTCGGGTTTGAGAAAACGCAAAACCGACCTCGTGTACATGGATCAGTTTGAAATGCCGGAGGCAATTGATCCGGGCCAGGACCTTACCAGAGAAGAACAACTTAAAACGCTATATATGGCCATCAGGGAACTTCCGGAGATAGACAGGGCTGTAGTGATGCTTTATCTTGAAGACCGCAGTTATGACGAAATGGAAGATATTCTTGGTATAAACCAGGGCACGTTAAGGGTTAAAATGAACAGGGCAAAAGAGAAATTGAAAAAATCCATTCAAACTTTTTCGTATGGAGCTTGATCATTTGAAAGATATGTGGCAAAAACAGGAGGCTCCTCCAACACCGGGGCTTCAGGAGATCATCAGCAAAAGGTCCAATAGTCCTATTGCTAAGATGAAACGCAATCTCATAATGGAACTGATTATGGTGGTGATCTTTTTCGGCGCAGTAATCATCTATTATTTTGCAGCATTTTCAGGGAAATTTCAGGTAGTCTCCTGGGTTTATTTGAGCCTTATTGCTCTCTTTGGTGTTTATTTCTATTTCAAGTATAAACTGCTAAATGAAATGGAATGCATGGCCTGCCAGGTTAAAAGCAATCTTTCCAAACAGGTAAGCACCCTTGAGAAGTTCGTCCGGCTTTACCTCATCGTCGGAACGGCAATAATTCCAGCCGTAATTATATTTTTCTACTTCTTCGAAATGAGCAATTTCCCTGCAGGAAATAATTTCTTCATTCTGCCATCGGAAAAGAATTCCATCGCTACATCACTTGCAGTACTGGCATTTATTTGCGTTGCTTCCACTGTGCCAATATATTATCTGAATAAATGGTATATCCGAAAATTGTATGGCAAGCAAATTGAAAGACTGAAGTTGATGTTGGAACAAATGGATTGAGTTTCCAAATCACCCCGCTAACTGATTACTTAATACCTTTACTCCCTATGAGATATGCAATTGTGGGCCTGCTCGTGATTATGATGGTCTCCTGCAGCTCGTCCAAGAGTACGACTGCCAAAGATCCCAAGAAGGATGAAATTGTAATTGAAAACGCTTTGCTCTGGCAGGTCAGTGGCAAAGGACTTACTACACCTTCTTATGTCTATGGCACCATCCATATGATTTGTAAAGAGGATTTTCAATTTTCCAACACGCTCAAAGAAAAGTTTCGTGATGCTAAAGAAGTTTACCTGGAGATCGATATGGACGATCCGGGAATGATGATGAAAATGGCGAGCATGAGTATCATGAAAGGACATTCATTAAAGGACCTGATGAATGATGCGGACTATGCTTTTCTTTCTTCTTACGTAAAAGATTCTCTCGGTATGCCCATGATGCTTTTTAACAGGTTAAAGCCCATCACCCTGATGAGCTTGTTATACACTAAAGTGCTTCCCTGTTCAAATAGCGAAAGTTATGAGCAAACAATGATGACAATGGCAAAACAACAGAAGAAAGACATCAAAGGCCTCGAGCGAGTAGAAGATCAGATGGGTGTTTTCGATAAGATTCCGGATTCTGTTGAAGCACAGATGATACTTGAAATGATCAGGAAAATGCCGGAACAAAGAACGCAGTTTGCAGAGATGGTTAAAGCCTACAAAAATGAAGACCTCGGGAGTCTCTCAGAAGAAATGAGCGAATCACCTGAATGGCGGGGTTATGAAGATATTTTACTCGTGAACCGGAACAGAAACTGGATTCCGGTTATGGAATCAGCGATGAAAACGGGTAGTTCACTTTTTGCAGTTGGTGCTGGACATCTACCTGGCAAAGAAGGGGTAATTCACCTCCTCCGCCAGGCAGGATATACAGTTACACCGATGAAACAAACCTATGGTGAAATAGCGAGTAATCAATTCAGTCCAATGCCAAATGGCAAATGGCCATTGACTAATGAGCAGCAGTAATTCCAGCCAAATCCCTGTCAAAGAGATAATGCCCTGCTTTATCATCTCCGATCAGTTTCAGCTTGTCAATTACTTTACGAGCCAATGCTTCTTCTTCAATTTGTTCGCTTACATACCACTGTAGAAAGTTGTGGGTAGTATAGTCTTTGTCATGCAGGCAGATATCAACCAATTTATTGATCTCATTACTAACATGGACCTCATGGTCGAAAACCATTTGAAATAATGGCTGTATACCTGCGTATTTTACTGGGGGCTGACTTAGTGTCGGAATGATAGCATGTCCCCCGCGCTCATTGATGAATCTTATGAGCTTAAGCATATGCAGGCGCTCCTCGTCTGAATGTTTATATAGAAAGTTGCCAATTCCTTCATAGCCTTCAACTTCGGCCCAGGATGCCATAGCCAGGTATATCTGTGATGATTCAGCTTCCAATTGAACCTGTTGATTCAAAGCTTGTTCTATTCTTGGGGAAATCATAATCTTAGAATTTTAAGGGAAGTTAATCAATTTACGATTTTGGAAAATTTATGCTTTCTAAACCCCATTGATTGCTGCTTTAACACCCAAAATACCTGAAAAACCTTCGGTTGTTAGTAAATTTGTGTCTCTAAAAAATAGAATTATGATCCAGACTGGAAGCCCGGTGATCAGCATTTATACGGAAATGACCCCCAACCCGGAAACAATGAAGTTTGTTGCCAACAAACTGCTTTATCCAGGGAAGAGCATTGATTTTCCTGATATCGACTCGGCGAATCCATCCCCTCTGGCGGTAGAGCTATTTGGATTTCCCTTTGTAAAGGCGGTTTTCATTGCCAGCAACTTTGTAACACTTACCAAGACGCCTGATGCAGATTGGGAAGAGTCAATCCATCTCTCCGTCAATTCCTGAAAGAATATCTGGAAGAAGGCAAGCAGTCATAAATGAAGAATGGTTGCCAAAATTAGAGAAGAAAGAAGCAGGCACTGTTGTTCTCGGAAAGACGACAGATGTGGTGAGAAAGTAAAAGAGATTCTGGAGAATTATGTGAAGCCGGCAGTAGAAATGGATGGTGGTGCCATTCAATTCAAGAAGTTACGAAGACGGTGTGGTGACCCTTATGCTGCAGGGTCAGCTGCAGTGGCTGCCCTTCATCAATGATCACCCTGAAAGCGGGAATTGAGCAAATGATGAAGCGAATGATTCCTGAAGTTGAAAGAAGTAGTTGCAGAAGCAGAATAATAAAACTTTCTATCAATAAAAAAGCCGGTCAATGACCGGCTTTTTGTTAGTCCCCCCAACCTCTCATCTGTTATTTCTTTTTTAGCTGAACCAATCTGAATTTAGGCCTGTCTTTGTCATTGAGGTCGGACTAGTATCATATACTCCCGCCTACAAAGCACTATAAAATCAATATGCCCCGATATTAAATGTTATGAATTGACAGAAAAATGTGTTCAGCTCTTTCTCCAGATCACACCTCTGTCAATGGTTCACTTTATATCCGGTACAGGAAATATAAATCCTCCAAAGAATAGATAGGCCAGAATCAGGGTCCAGATAATATTGAATACCTGTGCCACTATAAAAGCAGCGGCTGGTCTTCCCCCCTCTATAGTCAACAGTTCTTTAAATCGGGCTTCCAAGCCAATCGATAAAAATGCCAGCGCAAACCAAATCGTGCGTAGTCCGTTGAGAAATCCTCCGGTTTGTTTGATGGTTGATTCAGGAATAACAAATGAAAACAAAAGCGAGACGGCGAGAAAACCAAGAACAAACTTGGGAAACCGTTCCCATACTACGCTAAGTGTGGGTTTATTTGCTGTTCCCGACACTGTACTATTTTTTCTAAGCACCCACCAGCTCGCAATAAAAAATGCAGCAAGACCGATCAGTACATTCTGGGAAAATTTAATGATCACACCTGTTTTTGTTGCAACTGGTCCTACAAGTTGGGCTGCAGCAGTTACCGATGCCGTTGTATCCAGTGTGCCTCCAAGCCAGGCTCCTCCCACAATCTCCGGAATATTGAAATGTTTGATAAACCAGGGCTGAAGTATCAGCATCGGAATTGCAACAAGGAGAACAAGAGTTGTTACATAAGAAAGTTTTTTCTTATCGCCCTGTATCGCACCACTTGCAACAATAGCGGCTGATACACCACATATTGAAACAGCAGAGGCCAGTATCACTCCAAACTCATCATCAACTTTTAATTTTCGGGAAATCCAAAGCGCAAAGAACCAAACCACAGCTACAACAAATACCGACTGAAGTATGCCCGGAAGTCCGGCCTTCACGATATCCGTGAAAAGCACACTACTACCCAGAATTACCAGTCCTGTTTTAATGAAGAACTCAGACCGGGCTGCTTCCCTCAACCATGATGGCAGCTTAAACACATTGCTGATAACTAAACCAATTACTAATGCAAAGACTACATATTCAATCCCCAATTCGTTAATTGATTTGTTCCCTGCGATAATCAATGATATGATGCCGCCCAGGTAGATAAGACTGAACCCCGGCAGATATTTTCTCCAGGAGCTTCCTGAAAGAGTAAGTGCAATTACTGAAAGCACTGAATAAATTAACCAAATGACACCAAGCAGTTTAATATTATCCGATGAAAGAACTTTATTAAACAGCTCGTTTGTATTTGTCCACGTATACACCGGCGCTTTCAGTTTCAGATCCGGACCAATCCCTGCCAAACTCAAAACACCTACAATGATGAAGGCTCCAATAATCACTGCCCAAATATCTTCACTCAGGCCTGACTTTTTTTCTGGCGGAACTTCCGGATCAGAAATTGTTATTTGCTCTGCTTTGGGTGCCTCTTTCATTTATGAAATGTTTGTATGTTCTTTTTCGCTCTTTCTCCAGATCACACCTCTGTCAGCGAGATAACGAATTACATAATCAAAACAGGGTTTATGTTTTCCTACAAGCTCCGGAGGAAATACACCGTGTTCTTTAAATAAACCAGCCCCCAACATATTTACAGTGGCAGTTGCTACATAGCCGGTACTACGACTCATAGAAGAAACCTTTGTTACCGGATCATATCGATCCAACATATCATAGGTCACATCTATGCCTTTGCTTTTCAAAATTACTTTCATCACGGTTAGCTCTTCTTCTTCTTCCCCCAGCTTCCATTCATTAAACAATATTTTGCTGGAGAATTGCATTGGGGTAAGGCTGGCTCCATTTATTGTAATCGGTTTTTCACTGAAGAATCCTGCTTCTTTTAATGCAATGATCAGATCAATATGACCCGGATAACGTAGTGTTTTTTCTTTCTGATTTTTTATATGTGGCATCGTGAACAGGAGGGAACGAAGTCCGTCTGTATTAAAAGCTTCCAGTGTACCCAGATCATCAAACTGCATCCACTCCATTTCAGTCAATGCCGGCTTTACTACTATATGTCCGTTCTCCATTATACGTGCCGGACGTGTATATTCTTCTATCACATCAACCGGAGAAAAAGGCGCTTTATATTCAAACGGCTTTTTGCGGATCTTGGGAAGTCCGCCAACATAAATCTCAAAAGCATCAATTATCATTTCTTCATTATACCTGCCAATGATATAATTACTCATTCCGGGAGCTACACCACAATCCGTAATAACCGTTACTCCTTTCTGCTTTGCCAGTGCATCCAGTTCCAATGCATTTTCAGGAAAGAATGATATGTCCACTATATTTTTCCCGGTTTCAATCACTGCTTTTAAAGTATTAAATCCCATAAATCCCGGAACGGCAATCACTACAAGATCGAAGTCTCTGAACCAGGTTTTAAATTGATAGTGGTTTGTCAGATCTGCCTGTATGGTGCTGATCTGGCATTTCTTGTCTTCAGTTTAGCTAGGTTCTGTTCACTTACATCGAATACAGAAACCTCATGTAGTGTCCAGCAAGATCAATTGCCATCGCACAGCCAACCATACCGGCACCCAATACTGCTATTTTCATCTTGATTCGTTTGTGCAAATATTAAATTTCCTGATGTGATTTTTTGTATGATTTTTGAATCATGCAGGAGATCTGGGAAGCGTTTGTGCAGGGGCTTCGGCATACCACCTGGCATGAAGCCGTTGCGGTTATTGCGGGTATTGCCACTGTGTGGTATTCCAGGATAGAAAACATCCTCGTATATCCGGTTGGGCTGATCAATACAATGATTTATATCTTTCTAAGTTTTAAGGGCCATCTTTTGGTGAAGCAACCGTAAATCTTTACTACACTGTAATGTCGGTCTATGGCTGGATCTTATGGGTAAAACGAGATGCCCAGCAACACCACTGATCAATGTTGAATTTTCCGACCGTAAAAAATGGATTCAGCAGTGTTGTTCTTTTTGTTTTTTTATGTGACGATATTTTTCGCGCTCAGCTATCTCAAAAACGAATTTGCACCAGGTGCTATTCCCTGGGCTGATGCATTTGCTTCAGCCACGGCCTTTACCGGCATGTGGCTGATGGCCAGGAAAAAAGTGGAAACCTGGTGGTGGTGGATAGCAACCAATATTGCGTCTATTCCTTTGTATTTTGTAAAAGGATATGTATTTACCAGCGTCTATTATCTTATCTTGTTAATAATGGCGATTTTCGGATTGATGGAATGGAGAAGGCGCGCTCAACGCTAATGTGTAATTTACATGGAGATGCAGGTAATCCTGAAAATATCAATTCCGCAATCCAAAGGATAGTAATTATCGGTCCTGAATCTACCGGCAAATCCACCCTTTGTGAAGAGCTGGCCCAACACTACCATGCTACCTGGTGTCCGGAGTTTGCCAGGGAATACCTTTTGACCTACGGCACCAATTATAATTTTGACGACCTGCTTACTATTGCCAAAGGCCAACTTGCACTGGAAGATGAATACGCCATACTTGCACAGAAAGAATGGGACTTACAGGAAAACAAGCAAAGCCCTTCACCACTTTTATTCATCGACACCAATATGTATGTGATGAAAGTCTGGTGTGAATTTGTATTTGGGAAATGCCACCAATTCATTTTGGACCAAATTGTAGAACGCCCATATGACCTCTATCTCCTTTGTAATACAGACCTTCCATGGGTGAAAGACGAGCTTCGCGAATATCCCGACCTCAAATCAAGACAAGAGCTCTACCTGATGTACAAGGATATTGTGTTGAATCAGGATACACCATGGATTGATATCAGTGGCAATGATGACGAACGTTTGCAGGCTGCGATCAAAGGCACTAATATTGCGTCTTCAACTACACCATGACTGCATTGCTCAATAAATATCATAGAGGACTTTTCTTTTTATCCTGGCTTCTTCTTAACCTTATCCAAAGCGCCTATACGGGCCTGTTAGACGATGAAGCTTACTATTGGGTGTATTCAAGATTTCTTGACTGGGGATATTTTGATCATCCTCCCATGATCGCGTTAATGATCAAGGCCGGATATTCTCTTTTTCCAAATCCCTTTGGTCTTCGCTTGTTCACGGTGCTGATGAGTACTGCTACTCTCATCATGATCGATTCTCTTTTAGAGAAACAAAACTATAAACTCTTTTACGCGATCGCCGCATCCATGTTCATCCTTCAGGTTGGCGGCATGATCACTGTTCCAGACCTGCCACTCATGTTCTTTACAGCACTGTATTTTCTCGTCTATAAAAAATTCATTGACAAGCAGAATTTGTTGTATTCTATTCTGCTCGGGCTTGTCATCGCGCTAATGCTTTACAGCAAATACCACGCGATCCTGATCGTGGTCTTCACGCTGTTTTCCTTTCCGGGATTGCTTTCACGCTGGCAAACATATGTTGCTGCAACAATTGCCGGAATGCTATTTGTCCCTCATATCTCCTGGCAATTCAGTCATGGCCTGCCTTCAGTGAACTACCACCTGTTTGAGCGAAATGCAACAGAATACAAGTTTGCTTTTACTACAGAATACCTCCTCGGTCAGGTTGCCCTGGCTGGTCCACTCATTGGATGGCTGTTGATATATGCATTGTTTATACGCAAGCCTGCCAACCAATTTGAAAAAACATTGAAGTGGACCACTCTTGGCGTGTATGGTACCTTCCTCTTTGCAACATTTAAAGGCCGCGTGGAGGCCAACTGGACGGTGCCTGCATTTATAGGATTAATAATACTTGCACATCAGTATCTTAATGAATCTTCAAACCTGCAAAAATGGATTTACAGGCTGCTCTGGCCTGCCCTCATCCTCATCTTTATAGTCCGTATTTACATGATGGCCGATATTGTTCCAGCGAAATGGCTAAAGAAAGATGAATTCCATAAAACTTCTGAGTGGGCACAAGCGATCAAAGATAGTGCGCACGGACTGCCCGTAGTTTTCCTTGACTCTTACCAGAAGCCCTCCCAATACTGGTTCTGGACCGGAGATACCAGTTTCGCGCTAAACACAATCAGGTATCGCCGCAATAACTATAATTTCTGGCCGGTAGAAAAACGGCTGCAGGGGAAACGGGTGTATGTTGTTTCAGAACTCGGCAATGAGATCCTGACAGAAAGAAGTAATACAGCTTCACGTAAAATTTTTGGTCAGGTGATTGACAGTTTCTACTCCTATTCAAGGGTGAGAGTTCTACTCTATTCAAATACCAAACTCATTCAGAATGGGAACTCCCTGAAGGCAAATCTGTTTCTATCAGAAAGCATTCCAGCCACGCTTCCATTATATCTTTTGCTCTATACAAATAAGGGTATCCCAGATCACATCATTAAAACCCAACATCAATTTTCTGATAGTGTTGGCGAAACCGTTTCGGTAGATATTTCAAATATTCCGGCAGGTAAATACAAATACAAATGGGCCATAGAATCCTGTATTCCTGATAGGCCTAGTTTGAACAGTCCTGTATTTGATGTAGAGATAAAAAAATGACTCTGCTTCTCTATGATCTAAGTAATATTATTATGGAAGTCCCTTGCTTTGAATTTGATTCGATACTGATATCACCTCCGTGGCCTTTTGTGATAATATCGTAGCTCAGACTGAGCCCCAGCCCTGTTCCCTGACCCGTTGGCTTGGTGGTAAAAAAGGGTTGGAAGATTTTATCTCTTACAGAATCTGGTATACCCGGACCATTATCTTTCACAATGATCTCAACTCCCTTTTTCACCTTTCTTGTAATCACGCATATCTCGGGTTTATATTTCGGACCTTCCCTGACCGCCCTTTCTTTTACTGCATAAAGCGAATTGTTCATCAGGTTCAGGATCACACGACCAACATCCTGTGCAACTAATTCCAGTTTGCCCACATTGGCATCCAGCTCTGTAAATATGGGCACATTAAAATCTTTCTCCCGAGATCGAAATCCATGATAGGATAGTTTCACGTATTCATCCACCAGGCTGTTTACGTCTGTCAATTCTTTCTGGCCGGTGCTGTTCCGGGAATGCATTAGCATACTTCGAACAATAGCTTCTGCTCTCTTACCATGCTCAAGAATTCGACCCTGATTAGCACGTATGTCTTCTGCAATAATGTGGATATCATCAATTTTTCCCTTGGTGAGTGCAGCATCCAGTTCGTCGGTCAACTCCAGGTTTACTTCTGAAAAATTATTTACAAAATTCAAGGGGTTTTGAATTTCGTGTGCAATTCCTGCTGTGAGCTCTCCGAGTGAAGCCATCTTCTCACTATGTATCAGTTGCTGTTGTGCCTGCTTTAATTCTCTAAGTGTTTTTTCAACCTGCTGTTTAGCTTCCTCCAGCCTGATGAAATCTTCATACCTGGCATAAGCTGTAGCAAATGCATCCGCTACACATTGCACAAGATTCAACTGCGAATGTTCCAATGCACTCGTATTTCCAACATAGAGCATGCCCTGATTAAACGGAAGGAAATGCAGGTAGATGCCGTCCTTAGGCATGGTTTTCAAATACTGATGGCGGCTTTTGAGCACTTTTCTTTTCACAAGTATGTCTGCCAGATCACTGAATGAATTTATACCCCAATGATTTGCATAGGGTATTTTTTGTCGCCAATGATTTATAATATCTGCATACTCGCCGGGCGTGTCGTATCGCAGATCGAATGCGGCAATAGCTGCACCATCAGGATTGGAAAGGAAGATCTGGATCTTCTGATCCGTATCGTCCATAATAAATACACCACATCGCACGAATGAGATATTTAGTGTTCTAAGTTCCTTCCATATCAAGGGTGTGATCCGCTGAAGATCATTGGTATTGCGCATAGATGCGATCTCTGCACGCACACGATCCAGAGACGCCTCTTTCACTGCCAGCTGAGCACGGTCCTCTGCATTCTTAAGGTCCTTATGTCGTTTATATGTGAGGCTTAGGACAGATGTGAATCTTCGATAAATATTCAGCTCATCTTCATGCATTTCTTTTTCTGTCCACGCATACACACCCCCTTCCGGGAAGAAAAAGAAATAACCATACTGCACCATGTCATCCGGATACTCCGGGAAATTAATCTGCGGTTTAAGCACCTGGTAATATTCCTTGATTTGATTCCCACGCAACACAGGGTAATAATCTTGTTGTTTAGTCCAGTTTTCATACACTCTCTCAAGAACTTTATGTCCACTTAAACGAATGACACCAAGTGCTTCAACAGAATGACCATCCGTGGTGGTATTCATTGTTGACAAGTCTGCCGTATGGTGCTCTTTATTTATAAGTCCTACCCCGCAACGTATTGGCGCAAGGTGAAGAGATGCCAGTTCATGATAAAAACTATGTATCGTATCTGCCAGGTCGCGCGTACTGTGCATGGCCATGGCTTTGCCGCGTATACGTTCCAGGCAGGCCTGTATGGTAGCTTCACGTGCCTGTGCTTCTGCTTTTTTCAGATCCTGATATCGGCGAAAAGTAAGTCCAAATACTTTGGTGAAGCGTATCATCAATTCTTTATCCTGATCACTGTGCGCCTGCCTCGAAAATGCAAATACCCCACCCTCTTCAAAAATATACATCTGAACATGCACGTCCGGAAACTCGATCTTCTTCTGGCTCAATTGATAACCTGGAATATTTGAAATGATTCGTATATAGTCATTCTTGTCTTTACCTTGAAGAAAGTAATAAGTAAATGTCTTATGTTCTGACCAATTCTTTCTGAAATATACCCAAAGCGGGTGTAGTTTGACTTCAATAAGTCCGACCCCCTTTACCGTATCTCCCTCTTTATTCTTACCAATGGTCCATACCTCCATGAATTCCCCGTGTAGAATAGCGATACCACTTCTTACCGTATCTATACCAAGTCCTGTAAGTTCATTGAACATGGTTAATGTCGCATCACCAACATCATCACTGGTCTGCATGGCCATAGCGCGATATCGCACTCTTTCCAATGCGGCTTCTATATGTGCTTCTCTTGCGCTGGCCTCAGCTTTTTTGATGTCATTAAAACGAGTATATGCGAGTTCAAAAACTTTGGCAAACCTGACCAATAGGTCCACCTCCTTCGGTTTCAAAGGTTGCATAGTGGCAACATTCATAAATCCAAAATCAGAAGTCGAAAAAGTGAGGTAGACTTGCTTCACTGACTTCATATACTCAATTACCGGCAGTGGCAATTCACGAAGTTCTGTGTGTGCAAACAGATACTGATCCCATTTCTGTTTCACTTTTCCACCTAAATAATATTCCCAGACAGGAAGTCTTTTCGCCCATCCTTCCATGTATTTTCTATGGGGCTCATGATTATGATCCTGCACAAAATAGCCCCGGTTAATTTTTTCACCACCTTCAGCCATCCACCATGTTGCTCCATTGCGTGCCTTATCAACGGTTATGATTAAACAACGATCCATTGATAAGTCGAGGTTTGACAATTCGTGATAGACAAGGCCGATGACGTCGCTCAGTTCATTGACGTTTTGCATACTCATTGCTCTTGCCCTCACCCTTTCCAGTGCAGCTTCTATCTGTGCTTCCTTAATGGCGGCTTGTGCTTTTTCGAGATCTGTAAAACGAGTGAAAGCCAACTCAAAAACATTAGTGAACCTGACCATCAGGTCTTCCTGTTCTTTGGTAAGTGGCTCGAAAGTGGTAACATTCAAACATCCAAAATTGCTGAAAGTGCCTGAAAGGATAATGCTTTTGACTGCCTTCATAGATTTGATCACAATCGCCGGTGCATCACGCATTTCCGTTTGACTGAACAAATATTTATCCCATTCTTTCTTTGTGCTCCCTTCTAATGTATAACTCCATCTTTTCTGTCTCTTCTTCCAGGCATCTTTGTAAACCTGGTATGGATCAAAGGGATTGTCCTGCACAAAATATCCTCTTTCCAACTGCGCTTCATCTGCAGCCATCCACCACATAAAGCCTTTTCGCTCTGTGTCATAGGTCATAAATAGACAGCGGTTCATGATAAGGTCCAGCGCTGTCAGCTCTTTATAGGTGAGCCGAATGACTTCGATCAGCTCACTCTCATCTTTCATCTTCATAACCAGCCACCCTTACTCTCTCCAGTGCAGCCTGAATCTCCTCTTCGCGTTTATGCTTAAGATTTTCTGTGATCAGCGATGCGGTAAGGTTCTTTTTCTTCTTTATCAATTTCCGAAATATGCTCGCCCAGATAGCTGTCAAGGTATTCATGGACGGCATTTACCGATTGCGTATGTTCTTGATTGGCAATGGGTGAAATTGATGGAAACCTAAGTTATTGATTTTATGCTGACCCAACGACAATTGTCAAATGCCCAATGACAAATGTCTAATTTCCTACCACCATCTTCACATCTTCATCATCTCCGATATTTACCATTTGGCGAAGAACCCATCGAGACCTGATAGACACATACCTTGAAACGGGTTTGACGGTGTATTTAACGGGGTTTGGAAGAGCAGCTGCAATCAGAGCAGCCTCGTACCTGGTGAGATTCTTTGCTGCTTTCTTGAAGTAGTTTCTGGAGGCCGCCTCAACACCATAAATGCCTTTACCCATTTCGGCGACATTGAGATACATTTCGAGGATCCTCTGCTTACTCCAGAGCAGCTCTATCATGAAAGTGAAATAGACTTCAAATCCTTTTCTAATCCAGCTTCGCCCCTGCCATAGAAAAACATTTTTGGCTACCTGCTGACTAATGGTGGATGCCCCCTTTATCCGGCCGGGTTTCTTTTCATTATAGGCCATTGCCTTTTTGATACTCTTGAAATCGAAACCATTATGATCTGGAAAAACCTGGTCTTCTGAAGAGATCACAGCGAGCTTGATGTTGGAACTCATCTGATCATATCTTACATAATCACGCTTGAGCCCGTCTCCAGTGATCCAGCTCCAAAATTGAGTAAATGTAATAGGTGGATCAACCCACTTGAGGGCGATTATATAAATGAACTGACCAAAGAATAAAATGAGAAAAAATCTCTTGATAATTCGAAACACGCGCAAATATAATCCGTGGACTCGCTAAATCATTCATCTGTCAATTTCTTTCCCTGAGACCAGGGCTACTATTCCATCGAAATATATTTTAACTCATAGCCCTTTCCGATAACATACTTACGCTTTCGAAGTTTGTTCATGATAAATCCGGTTACTGCAATATTCCGCGGGGTCCTGCTGCTCAACGTCGACGGGCACAGGCATCGCGTCCAGCTGGGCGAGGGCCCCGCCTGCGACGGGACCCTGGACTCGATCTGGGCGCGGCCGGCCGCCCGGATCACGGGTCACGCCGGGGAGGTCCGCCACCAGGGCGGTCGAGGTGCAAGGTCCGCTCTCGTTGCCTCGCTACTCGGTCAATCGCCTGGACTGCTGAACCGGGCGCCGCGCGCGCAGCCGGCCGGCTCGGGAGCTGACGGGTAAGCCGTCGTCCGCGTCGCGGCCCCGCGACTAAAGCATGCGTCCGGGTCCGACGATCTACCAGGCGATGAGCCTGGATTTCGCTGCGGTGCTGACAAAGATGGTCGAGGTGCGGGCCTCGGACGTCCACCTGACGCCGGGGTTCCCGCCCGCCGTCCGCGTGCGCGGCCGGATCGTCCCCATGGACGACTACCCGCCGCTCAACCCCCAGGAGACGCGGGAGATCGTCTACTCGATCCTCAACGACTCACAGCGGAAGAAGTTCGAGAACCAGCAGCAGCTTGACTTCGCCTACGCGATCCCCGGGGTGGCGCGGTTCCGGGTCAACTGCTTCTTCCAGCGCGGCGCGATCTCGGCCGCGTTCCGCCACATCTCCACCGAGATCCTCGGCCTGGACTCGCTGGGCCTGCCGCTCTGTGCTCGAGGAGCTCACGCGCAAGCCGCGCGGCTTCGTCCTCGTGACCGGGCCAACCGGCTCGGGCAAGTCGACCACCCTCGCCTCCATGGTGGACCTGATCAACCAGGAGCGCGAGGAGCACATCCTGACGATCGAGGACCCGATCGAGTTCCTCCACCAGCACAAGAGGTGCATCGTCAACCAGCGCGAGATCGGCGCCGACGCGCAGGACTTCGCGAGCGCCCTGAAGGCGGCGCTCCGCGAGGACCCCGACGTGATCCTGGTCGGCGAGATGCGCGACCTGGAGACGATCTCGACGGCGCTGACCGCCGCCGAGACCGGCCACCTCGTGTTCGCCACCCTCCACACACAGTCGACGGCGCAGACCGTGGACCGGATCATCGACGTCTTTCCGCCGCACCAGCAGCAGCAGGTGCGGATGCAGCTCTCGATCGCCCTGCAGGGGATCGTCACGCAGCAGCTCTTGCCGACGGCCGACGGCTCGGCCCGGATCGTGGCCTGCGAGGTGCTGGTGCCGACGCCCGCGATCCGGAACCTGATCCGCGAGGGAAAGACGCATCAGATCTACTCGGCGCTGCAGACCTCGGGCGCGATGGGGATGCAGACGATGGACGCCCACCTCGCCCAGCTGGTGCGAATGGGCAAGATCACCCGCTCCCTCGCCGAGCAACGGGCCTCGGTTCCGGAGGAGCTGAAGCGGCTTTTGGGCGGCGCCCCGGTGACCCGCATCCCGGCGGCCGCGGCGTGATCAGGGGGATGGGCGGGCGATGAGCGCGTTCGCGTTCCGGGCCGTGGACCTGGCCGGCGTCCCGGCGCGCGGCGAGATGGAGGCTTCGTCGAAGGCGGTGGTGTCCGAGCAGCTGCGCCAGCGGGGCCTGATCGTCCTCGACATCTCCGAGAAGCGCGAGGCGATGAAGCTCGAGAGCATCCTGCAGCGCTTCAAGAGCGTCAACCTGCGTGCCCTCGCCGTCTTCTCGCGCCAGTTCGCAACCCTGATCGGTGCGGGAATGCCGATGCTGCGCTCGCTTTACACGCTCGAGGCGCAGACCGAGGACGAAATGCTCGAGAAGGCGATCATCGGCGTTCGCGAGGACGTCGAGGCCGGAAGCTCGGTGGCCCAGGCGATGGAGTCCCAGCCCGGGGTATTCGACCCCCTCTACCGATCCGTCGTGCGTGCCGGGGAGGACTCGGGACGGCTCGACGATGCGCTCGACCGAATCGCCTATCAGCTCGAGCGGCTCGACGCCCTGCATCGTCAGGTGCGCTCGGCGATGACCTATCCGGCGGTCGTCTTCGGCCTTGCATTGGCCGTGATGATCGTGGTGGTCGCGGTGATCGTCCCGGTGTTCGTGAACATCTTCAACGAGATCGCCGCCGACAACCCCACCGAGGACACGAGCCTGCCGGTGATGACGCAGATCACGGTGGCCGTCTCGGACTTCGTCACCCATCGCTGGTATCTCCTGATCATCGGCAGCGGCGGCGGCGATCTACGGCTTCCTGCGCTGGAAGAAGACCGACCGCGGACGCAAGCAATGGGACCGCCTGAAGCTCCGACTTCCGCGGATTGGCGACGTGGTGCAGAAGGTGGCGCTGGCGCGCTGGTCGCGCACCTTCTCGGGGATGATCGCCTCCGGCGTCCCCATCCTCCAGGCGATCGAGATCGCCGGCGAGACTTCTGGGAACGCGGTGGTCGCGGCGGCGATGGACGACGTCTACGCTTCGGTCAAGCGGGGCGGGACCATCGCCCACCCAATCGGCCAGCACGAGATCTTCCCGCCGATGGTCGAGCACATGGTCTCCGTCGGCGAGGAGTCGGGTCAGCTCGAGATCATGCTCGAGAAGATCGCCGACTTCTACGAGGCCGAGGTGGACGCCAAGATCAAGTCGCTCACCTCCCTGATCGAGCCGCTGATGATCATCATGGTCGGCAGCGTGGTCGGGTTCATCGTGATCTCGATGTACCTACCGATCTTCAGCCTCTACGACAAGATTCGGTAGGTGAGATACCCGCGCGCCGATCGCTGCCCTTTACCCTGGCGCTCGCCGAATGTAGGCTGGCCGGGCCAGCCGACGAAGGGAGCCAGATGATGAGGCGATTGATCGTGGTCACGGCCGCGGTGGCGGTACTGCTTCCGACGGTGTTCGCTGCGTCCGGGGAGGCCGCACACAACCGCACGTACGCGCCCAAGGACTGCGTCAAGCCTCGCGTGCGGCCCTCGCGGATCGTCCTGGCCTGTGGGGACTTCGGCCTATACGTCAGCCACATCGACTGGAATGGCTGGACGCAGCGGCGAGCCCACGGCAAGGGCAAGCTGTACGCCAACACGTGCGATCCGAGCTGCTCGGCCGGGAACTTCAAGAACTACCCCGTCCACGTTCATCTGCGCAAGGTCAGGCGCCGCACCTGCGGGGGCCTGCACGTCCCCTTGTTCCGCAAGGCGATCCTGCGCTTCCCCGGGAAGCGGCCGAGCTACGCGCACCGGATCCACAAGAACACACTCTTCTGCCAGCCGTAGTGTGGCGTGCGACCCCCCGCCGGCCTGGGTGCCAACCCCTAGCTGGACGGATGTCCCCACTATGAAACTCAAGGCCTGGCAACCACAAACCGACTAAGGGAAATGTAAGGGCCAGTGCCCTGGCGCATAAAGGCAAACCCGTTGTGAGGCGGGGGCGCAAAGCCACGGGGCTCCACTGAAAACAGGAGTCAGCCGGGTTGCCGCCGGGTCACAGAGACACCGGGCCGGCTTGCGGTTCACGGGCTCTGGCGGGGAAAGGTAGGGGTTCCAAGGAGGGACTGAATGATCCTCAAGATCCGAAAGAGGATGGTCAGGGACGAGTCCGGCTTCACGCTGGTCGAGCTCCTGGTCGTCATGCTCATCCTCGGTCTGCTGGCCGCGATCGCAATTCCGGCCTTCTTCAACCAGAGGAACAAGGCGAAGGACGCCGACGCGAAGAGTTCAGTGCGAACGGCCGAGACCGCCATGGAGACGTACGCGACCGACAACAACGGCGCCTACACCGGCGCCACGACAGCCAAGCTGGCTGCCATCGAGCCGACGCTGAACAACGCCGGCGCCAACCTCACGGTCCCTGCTGTCGCAGGTGACAGCTACACCGTGCAGGTGAAGTCGAACGCTCCCAGCGGCAATCTGTTCCAGATCAGCCGCACGAACACCGGAACCACGAGCCTGAGGTGTGGTACCGGCGCGGGAGTTCCGCCGACCAACCCGGGCCAGGACGGTTGCCCAAGCAGCGGCGACTGGGGCTCGTAAGCCTCTGACCAGACGTCTGACGTCAAGTGTCAGAGACAGCGAAGGGCGGGCCTTTGGGCCCGCCCTTCGTCGTATTGGGCCGGGCGGCTTCGCGGCGATGTGCGTCCCGACGCACTTGGGCCTCCACGGCCATATGAATCCTGCCCCGGGAACTCATGATGTGGTGGGACTCAGCCGATCTGGGAGGGGGACGTATGCGTGATTTGTTGGCAAGCAGGGGGGCCGGCGCTCGCAGTGTGAGGCGGGAAGAGCGCGGCTTTGCCGTGCCCACGGTCCTGTTCATGCTGCTTGGGGCCTTCGCGATCGTCAGCGTGGGAGTCGTGGCCTCGATCCAGGCCCAGAGAGGAACGGTTCGAGACCAGAACACGAAGTCGGCGTTGACCGCGGCGGAGGCAGGCGTCAGCCAGGCGCTCCTTCGCTACAACGGCGCCTTCACGCCGCCGGTCTCACAGCCCTGCCTGTTGCCGAACGGGAGCACGCTGGGCGCCGCCGCCGTGCAGGGCACCGGCCCCAATGCCGGATGGTGTGCGGCGGTGGCGGGCTCGAGTGGCGCGGGCAGCTACAGCTACCTCGTAAAGCCCAGCGCGGGCACGATCGAGATCGCCTCGAACGGCAGCTTCAATGGCATCACGAGGCGCGTCGACGTGACCGCGAAGACTGCCAGCGGGCAGCAGGTCTTCATCGATGCTGCGGTGAAGACGCAGAACGGGATCATCATGGACTCCAACTCGGAGATCCACTCCGGAACGGCTACCGGCGGTGACATGCTCCTTGCGAGCAACTCCCATCAGTGCGGACTGGCCAGCGTCGGCGTCGGACATCACCTCACCACCTCGGGGAACGCCGGCTACTTCCAGAACGTCGACTGCACCACGCTGCTCGACAACTCCTCCGTCGCCCAGCAGGACATCACGCTGCCCCCGGTCAATCAGGGCGACGCGGCGATCAACAACGACAACGCCCGGATAACCGCCGGCGGTGAGCGGAACGGGATCCCCGGCGGATCTTCTGAGTGGGAAGCACGAGCGACGTGACGTGGAGCGCCAGCACACGTCAGCTGACCATCGACCACAACAGCTCTCTAACGCTCACCGGGCACGTGTACAGCTTCTGCACGCTGACCCTGAACTCGAACTCGGCGCTCTATATCGCCGCGGGACAGACCGTGAACATCTACTTTGACTCGCCGGAGGCCTGCAACCTTCCGCTCGGACGACCCGGCGCAGCCCGCGAACGGTACGACGCAGATGAAGCTGTCGAGCAATACGCGGATCACCTCCACGACGGGGGCCCCAGCGACCGTCGCAATCTACTTCGTCGGCTCGCAGAGCCGGCTCACCAACCTGCTGATGAGCAGCAACACCCAGGTCGCCGGCTCGTGCGTGCAGAACTTCGTCATCTACGCGCCCCTGACCCACATCGAGATGAACAGCAACACGCAGTACTGCGGCGCCGTGGCCGGCCAGTCGCTGCACATGGACTCGAACGCCCAGATCTTCACCGACAGCCTGTCGCAGAGCTTCATCCTGCCCGGGACAGCCCCGCACTACATCGTCAGCCGGTTCCTCGACTGCAACGCGTCGAGCGGATCGCCGCCCAACGCCGGGTGCTGAGGGGGGCGGGGATGGAGACCAGACGAGCGATCGCCACGGAGACCGACGGCTTCACGCTTCCGGAGCTCCTCATCGCCACGGTGCTCGGCCTGATCGTGATCGGCGCTGCGGTCGGTGCCATGACCGTGGGCGTCAACAGCCAGCCGCGCCTCAACTCGCAAGCCGCCAGCGTCCAGCAGGCGCGCACCACGATGGAGCGGATCACGCGTGAGCTGCGCCAGGGGTCCAGCGTGCCTACCGCCACGGCATCCCAGCTCTCGATCGTGACCTATGTGAACAGCGCGACCTGCGGCGGGACAGCGGCCACCAGCGCGATCGCATGCAGAGCGACCTATACGTGCGCCACCGGCGCCTGCTCCCGGACCGAGGCGAAGCCGGACGGCACCGCGCCAGGTCCCGCCGTGCAGGTCGTGTCGGGACTCTCGAGCACCAACGTGTTCAGCTACACGCCACCTACCTCCACGGCGCCGGCGTCCGTGGGCGTGACCCTCTCGTTCGCGGCTCAAGGCGCCAACCAAGGGCATCACGCTCAGCGACGCGGCCGCGCTGCGCAACCCCGGGGCCTCGTGATGAGTCCTCCGTCGGCCAGGAATCCAGGGCGCGTCCGTTCAGACGACGCCGGGTTCACGATCGTCGAGGTGGCGGTTGCCGCGATCATCCTGGCGATCGGCGCCCTGGCGGTGATCGGCCTGGTGAGCACTACCAGCCACAACAACTTCCGCGCCGAGCAGGGCCAGGTCGTCAACGACCGCCTCCAGCAGGAGATGGAGGCGATCAAACAGCTTCCCTACGACCAGCTCGCCCTGGGCAGCCTGCCGGCTCACTCAAGCGCCACCAACGACCCGAACGCCCGGGTCTCGGGCGCCCAGTTCAACGTCAACGCGAGCGGCGCCGCCAAGGTCGAGAACCTGGTCTTCAATGGCGGCACCTCGCCGGAGGCGGGCGGCTCCGTGAGCGGCGGCACGGTCAACCCGGGGCCGACCCCCTTCCAGACCGGCTCCGTGAAGGGCAATGTCTATCGCTACGTCACCTGGGAGCAGGACAGCGCCTGCGACAACTGCGCCGACCGCTGGTACAAGCACGTGGTCGTCGCGGTCGTCCTCGACCAGACAGCTCCCGGGGGCACCCGCGCCTACCAGGAGATCCAGGGCAACGCCGCCAACCCCAACGCCGGCCTGAGCAACTGTCCGACCGGCTCGAGCGGGTGCACGAATCCCGGCGGCACACGACGAGACCCCATGGACCTTCTGGCTCACCGACACGCCGTGCAGCTTCAGCAACCGCCAGCCGATCGTCGCCGAGCACGCCACCCACAACACGCTCGGGGTCTGCTCCGACGGGCTGCACACGGGCTCGACGGCCGGCGCGCCGGACCTGATGTTCACGCAGGCAACGCCATGCGTCAACGGTGGCTGCGACCAGCCGCAGCCGCTGTTCGACTACGCCACCGACGTCGAGCCGGCCCAGAACCCCGGCCAGGACACCGGTCTCCAGGAGAAGATCCCGACGAACGTCATCAACGGCGGTCAGGGTTGCCTCACCGACATCGACGGTCTCACCAGCCTGCTGACGCTCGGCCCGACTCCGCAGTACTACATCCACAAGTGGGTCTCGCCGCAGATCCCGACTGGGTTCAATGACATCGTCCTCGACGGCACCGGGGAGCTCGATCTCTGGACGCAGACCATCAACGGCGCCGTCTACCCCGGGAAGATCTGCATCTGGCTCTTCAGGCGCCATATGAACCGGTTTGGGGATACCCGTGGACACCTTCACGGTGAACACGGGCCAGCCAGGAAACCTCACCTACTTCCCCTACTCGAGCTCGTCCTGGCCGCATGGCGGGTGGTCGGAGATCCACATCCCACTTCAGTTCCTGAATCTCACGATCCCCGGCGGCGATCGCCTCGGCCTGGCGGTTGCCGTCGAACGCCAGGGCACGCTCCCGGGCGATGGGCTTCAGCTCATGTACGACCACCCGAGCTTCGACAGCCGGGTCGAGATCAACACGAGATCGCTGCTGCCGATCTTCTGAGCAGGCTGCAGCCTCAACCCCGACGGGAGGTCGGCCGATGAGGTTCGGGAGCCCTTCACACGAGGCAAGCGACAAGGAATCCACCAGCCGATGGCAGCCATACTCGCCGTTCCCACCGGGATGATCCTCGGCAGCTTCGCGACCGTCGTCGCCCACCGCGTTCCGCAGGGGCGAGTCGATTGTCACGGGGCGCTCACGGTGTCCGAGTTGCGGAGCCACGATCGCCGCCTACGACAACGTCCCGGTGCTCTCGTGGCTCATGCTGCGGGGCCGTTGCCGCGGCTGCGGCGAGCGCATCTCGCCGCGCTACCCGCTCACCGAGCTGGCGATGGCGGCGCTGTTCGCGGCCACGGTCCTGATCCTCGGAACCGACGACGTCGGCGAGCTCGCGCTCGGCCTGGCGCTCTGCGCGGTGCTGGTCACGGTCACGCTCACCGACCTCGAGCGGCGGGTGATTCCGAACGCCGTGCTTCTGGTCGGCGCCCTGGTGGGCGCGGGGATCGCCGCCGCCAGCGACCCCGGGAGCCTTCCGGAGCGCGGCAGTTGCAGCCGCGGGAGCGGGCGGCTTCCTGTTCTGTGTGGCGCTCGCCTATCCGCGCGGGATGGGCATGGGAGACGTGAAGCTCGTCGCCGTGATGGGCCTTTACCTGGGCCGCGCCGTGGCCCCGGCGCTGCTTGATCGGCTTCGCCGCCGGGGCCCTCGTGGGGCTCGTGATGATCGCCCGACAGGGGGCCACGGCGCGCAAGCAGGCGATCCCCTTCGGGCCCTTCCTGGCGCTCGGCGGGATCGTCGGGCTGTGGTACGGCGACGCGATCGTCGACTGGTACCTGGACACCTTCTTCCACGGCTGAGCGGCCCCGTCCACGAATACGGCACACGACTTCAAGGGATCGCCGGTTTGCGCCGATTGACTGCCTGCAGGCAGGGGTTCGGCGTCTGCAGGGCTTGAGCAAGGATGCTTTCGACGACGAAAAACAAGGCAGTGGTCGGTCTCGACGTGGAGGCCGGCAGCGTGGCTGCCACCGAGGTCGCCTCGAATGGCGACTCGGCGGTCACGAAGTTCGGCATGGCCTCCCTCGGCGCCGGCATCTTCAGCGAGGGCGAGGTCTCCGACCCCGAGGCGCTCGGCGACTCACTCAAGGAGCTGTTCTCCAAGCACAAGCTCTCGAAGACCGTCAGGGTGGGCCTCGCAAGCCAGCGAGTCGCCGTCCGGACCTTGCGCCTGCCGCTGATCGAGGACCACGGCGAGCTCGAGACGGCGATCCGCTTCCAGGCCCAGGACCACATCCCGATGCCGCTCGAGCAGGCGGTGCTGGACTGGCAGGTCGTCGGCCATGGGACCGGCGAGAACGGCGAGCGCCAGGTCGAGGTGGTCGCGGTGGCGGCGCGGCGCGACATGCTCGGGGGCCTGATGCAGGCCTTGAGCCGCGCCGGCCTGCGACCGGTCGGGATCGACCTGTCGGCGTTCGGGATGATCCGGGCCCTCGCCGGCGGGTCGTATTCCCCCGTCGAGCCCGGCGACTACGTGGACGCCCCGGGATACGGCCCCCCGGCGTATGAGCAGGGAATCGCCCAGCATCTCGCAGAAGACGGCTCGGCGACCGCCGCCGAGCAGGAGAGCATGCCGGCGAAGCTCTACTGCAACCTGGGCGACGTCACCAATCTCGCGGTGGCCCGCGGCTCCAGCTGCCTGTTCACCCGCGTGTCGCCGTTCGGGGTCGAGGGGATAGCCCAAAAGCTCGCCGAGCGGCGCCAGCTCACCCTCGAGCATGCCCGCCAGTGGCTGGTGCACGTGGGCCTCGACAAACCGGTCGACGGGATCGAGGGCGACAACCGAGACCGTTTCGGCGGCGCGCGACTCGCTTGCCGAAGGGGCCGCGCGACTGGTCGACGAGCTGCGGATGTCACTCGAGTACTACGCCGCGCAGGAGGGCGCCGTGCCGATCGAGTGCATCGTCGCCTGCGGTCCCGGGACCACGATCCCCGGGCTGATGCGGCGCCTCCAGCACGACCTCGGTCAGCGGTTCGAGGTCGGCCGGCCGCGCGCGCTCGCGCACCTGGACGATGCGACGTCGGCTCGGTTGACCCTTTCCCTCGGCCTGGCCCTCGGGGAGTAGCGCGTGCGTCCGGTCAACCTGATCCCCCCCGAGGAGCGTCGTGGCGAGAAGGCGCCGATGCGCACGGGGGCCCTCGCCTACGTGGTGGTCGCGGTGCTCGGGTTGGCCTTGCTCACGATCACGGGAATCGTCCTCATGAGCAACCAGATCTCCGATCGCAAGGCGGAGAAGTCGAGCCTCGAGTCGCAGCTGTCCGCGGCGCAGGCGGAGGCGGATCGCACGAAGTCGTTTGCCGACTTCGCCGCCCTGCAGCTGTCCAGGGAGCAGACCGTGGCCAGCCTCGCCCAGAGCCGGTTCGACTGGGAGCGCGTCCTTCGCGAGCTGGCGATCGTGATTCCGCACGACGTTTGGCTCACCAGCCTCAACGCGTCGGTCTCGCAGGATGCGGCCACGTCGAGCGCCAGCTCGTCGTCAAGCTCCGGCTCGTCCGCGGGCTCGGAGAGCATTACGGGGCCGTCGCTCCAGATCGAGGGCTGCGCGGGCGGTCATGAGGCGGTGGCCAGGTTCCTCGCCGCTCTCGGAGATGTCGATGGCGTCACGCGGGTCTCTGTCCTGAAGTCGGACCGGCCCGATGCAGGGAGCCTGGGCGAGACGGCCACGGCCGCCAGTTCGGGAACGACGGCGGGGAGCGAGGGGTGCTCCAGTCGCGACTTCGTCTCCCAGTTCGAGGTCGTCGCCGCGTTCGACGCGGTCCAGGTCGACCCGAGCGACCCAGGGGATTGTGCCAACCACACCCACGACGCAGACAGGGACTTCGACCACGACGGCCGCCGACCAGAGCCAGGTCGCCGATGCCGGGCAGCAGCTTCAGCAGCAGAAGGACTCGGCCGCACAGAAGACCGCGAAGGGCCGCAAGGCCGTGGACACGTTCATCCCCGGGACCGGGGCGGCGCCATGAGACGGAAGGAGCACACCATCTTGCTCTCGTTGGCCATCATCGGGCTGATCGTGGCGGTCTGGCTGGTCGTCCTGGCGCCGAAGCGAGACCAGGCGGCCAGCCTCAAGCAGGACGTCGACCAGCTCCAGTCGCAGCTCGGAGCAGGCGCAGCAGGCGGCCGCCGCGGGAGCGCAGGAGCAGAAGTCGTTCCCGGCCGACTACCGGAAGCTGGTCGTGCTGGGCAAGGCGGTGCCCGCAGGACGGCGACCAGGCGAGCCTCCTGGTCCAGCTGCAGCAGCTCGCCGACCGCTCCGGAGTGGGGTTCCAATCGATCGACCTGGCGGACGCCGCAGGCTCGGCGACCACCCCCGCCCCGGCGCCCGCCACGACGACGAGTCCCACGAGCTCAACGTCGACCAGCTCCACCGGGACCGGGGACACGTCCACCACTTCGACTCCCACCTCGACCACGGATGCCAGTTCGACGGGGTCCACCGGAGGCGTGCCGACGGAGCCCATCCCTGACCGCCACCGAGGCCTCCGCTGCGACGCTTCCAATCGGCGCCTCGATCGGCCCGGCGGGGCTAGCCGAGTGATGCCGTACCAGCTGACGTTCACAGGCCAGTTCTTCCAGATCGCGGACTTCATGAAGCGCCTCGACGCCATGGTCCACACGCGGCAGGGCACGGTCAGCGTCAATGGCCGCCTGCTCACCGTGGACGCCTTCACGCTGGCCCCGATCCAGGCGTCCACCAACGCTGACGCCTTCACCCTGGTCCCGACGCTGACAGCCGATCTATCAGTGACCACGTACGTGACGCCGCCCGACCAGGGGATCACCGCCGGCGCGACTCCCATCGGCCCGGCGCCGGCGACCACGACGCCGGTCTCGACGGCGGGTTCGACCGCGACTTCGACTCCAACCTCCAGCTCCGTCCGCTCGGCCGCCGACGGCGACGTCGCCATGAAGATTCCAGAGATCAAGATCCCGAAGGTCAAGATGCCGACGCTCAAGACGTCGAAGATCAACGCTCCGAAGGTTCAGGCTCCGGCATTCCTCAACAACCTCTACCGCGACATGCGGGACCGCAGGCTGCTGCTGCCCGCCCTGGCGCTGATCATCGCTGTGATCGCTGTCCCGGCGGCGCTCTCGAGCTCCTCCGCGACGACGGCGCCGCCGCCCGCTCCCGCCGCGGCCGGCCCGGCCCACGAGGCCGCCACCTCGCCGGCGGTGCTGACCGAGCAGCTCGGAGTGACCGACTACCGCAAGCGCCTCGAGCAGATCAAGAGCAAGAACCCGTTCCGCAAGCACTTCACCAGCGTGCCGAAGAGCGCCAAGCTGGGAATCGTCCAAACGGGGCGAACCTCGTCGACCACGACGACGATCACGGGCACCGGCTCGTCCTCTGCGACTCCCTCCGTCACCTCGACCGTCCCGGCCACGGGGGGCTCGACCACCCCCGCCGGCTCGACGACGCCCTCTGCTCCCTCATCTGAGCCCCCGAACGAAACGCCGAAGCCGACCACGGAGCTGATCCAGCGTCGGATTGACGTCAAGGTCGGACCGCAGGGAGACCTGCAGAAGCGGACCGGAGTCAAGCAGCTGAAGATGCTGCCCACCGCGAGTACGCCCGTGGTCGTCTTCCTGGGAACGAACGAGGCCGGAACCCGCGCCTCCTTCCTCGTCTCCAGCGACGTCACGGCAGTCAGCGGCGACGGTTCCTGCCTGACGACGACCTCCAGCTGCCAGTTTCTGACCCTGAAGCAGGGCCAGGTCGAGAGCTTCGACTACGCCCCCGATCACGCTCACCTACAAGCTGAAGCTCCTGGCGATCAGGGACGTCGTCGTCTCCAAGACGCACGGCTAGCCCCCGCTTCGGCTGGCTGCTGCCGGCAGTGTGCGCTGGCTGGTTAGCCTAGGCGGACATGACGCTTCCGCTTCACAACCGCCGGCGAGTCGCACGGCCCCGGCCTGGTCGCGATCGTCGAGGGCCTTCCCGCCGGCCTCGAGCTCGACCGCGAGCGCCTCGACCGCGAGATGGCGCGCCGCCAGCTCGGACACGGGCGGGGCGGCAGGATGAAGATCGAAAGCGACTCGGTCGAGATCCGCTCCGGCGTGCGGCACGGGCGAACGCTCGGGCAGTCCGGTCGCCGTCCTGGTCGCAAACCGCGACTACGCCAACTGGGAGGAGCGGATGAACCCGTGGCCGGTCGACGCGGAGGTCGAGGAGGTCCACACGCCGCGGCCCGGCCACGCAGACCTCGCCGGGGCGCTCAAGTTCGGGCACTCCGACGTTCGCAACGTGCTCGAGCGGGCGAGCGCCCGCGAGACGGCGGCCCGAGTGGCCGCCGGGGCGCTCGCCAAGGAGCTCCTGCTTGCCTTCGGCGTCACCGTGCACAGCCACGTGGTGCAGATCGGCTCGGTGCGGGCCCCGGAGCCCGACGATCTCGAGCGCCGAGGACTTCGCCGGCGTGGACGACTCGCCGGTCCGCTGCCTCGATCCGGATGCGAGCGAGGCGATGGTGGCCGAGATCGACCGCCTGCGGAAGGCGAACGAGAGCCTCGGCGGGATCTTCGAGGTGCGGGCCTTCGGCGCCGTGCCGGGACTGGGCTCCCACACGGGCTGGGAGGGCCGCCTGGATGCGCGCCTGGCCCAGGCGCTGGTCTCGATTCAGGCCGTGAAGGGGGTCTCGGTGGGGGAGGCCTGGGAGGTCGCCGGCAGGCCGGGCTCCGAGTCCCACGACGAGATCTTCTGGTCCGAGGAGCGCGGCTGGCACCGCGAGACCAATCGCGCCGGCGGCGTCGAGGGCGGGATGTCGAATGGCGAGCCGCTTTTCGTGCGCGCGGCGCTGAAGCCGATCTCGACCCTGACCAAGCCGCTGCGCTCGGTCGACACCGAGACCAAGCAGCCCGCGGACGCGCTTCGCGAGCGGACCGACTCGACCGTGGTGCCGGCGGCCGCCGTGGTGGGCGAGGCGATGACCGCCCTGGTGCTCGCGCGGTGCTACCGGGAGAAGTTCGGCGGCGACCACGTGGACGACGCGCTCGGCGCGCTGGCCGCCTACCGGGAGCGGATCGGGTGGCGACGATAGAGGGGCAGGACGCGGGCCGAAGCGCGCCGGCCGCCCGCCGGCCGGCGATCGTCTTCATCGGCTTCATGGGCGCCGGCAAGACGACCTCCTCGAGCGCCGCGCGCGCCGCCGGCCTGGAGGCGATCGAGGCCGACGAGCTGCTCGAGGGCGAGCTCGGGATGCCGATCGCCGGATTCTTCGGGCGTCGCGGCGAGCAGGAGTTCCGGGCCCTCGAGTCCGCCGAGGTGGGGCAGCTGCTCGAGAACGCCGACGGCGGCGTGATCTCGCTCGGCGGCGGGGCGGTGTGCTCGGAGCGCGTCCGCGAAGCGCTCGGTCGCCACGTCGTCGTCTGGCTGCAGGTCTCCGCCGAGGAGGCGTGGAGGCGAGTCGAGGACAGCCAGCGGCCGCTGGCCCAGGACCGGGACAGCTTCGAGGCGCTTCACGCCGAGCGAGAGCCCATCTACGCGGAGCTCGCCGACGCGATCCTCCCCTCCGGGGACGAGGAGATGGTCCGGCGGGCGCTGCCCGCGCTGCTCGGCCTGCGCGAGCTCCCTCGCGGGACGCGGATGACCTGGGCGGCGAGCGAGTCGGGGGAGTACCCCGTGTACGTCGGCGAAGGCCTGCTCGCGGCGGGCTGGTGGCCGCTCGAGGGCAGGCGCTTCTGCGTCACGGACACGACCGTCTCCGGCCTCTACGCCGAGTCGGTCAAGCCGCTCTCGGGGCGGGTTGAGGTCGAGCCGGGCGAGCGCGCGAAGACGCTCGCGGAGGCCGAGCGGGTGCTGCGCGAGCTGGCGCAGCTCGGGATGTCGCGCGCCGACCACCTGGTGGCGCTCGGCGGCGGCGTGGTCGGCGACCTGGCCGGCTTCTGCGCGGCGACCTACCAGCGAGGAGTCGACGTGGTGCAGGTGCCGACCACGCTGCTTGCGCAGGTCGACTCCGCCTATGGCGGCAAGACGGGCGTCGACCTGCCCGAGGCCAAGAACTACGTCGGCGCGTATCACCTGCCGAGCTGCCGTGATCGCCGACACGGGGACGCTCGCCACCCTGCCGGCCGAGGAGATGGCGGCGGGCTTCGCCGAGGTGGTGAAGACGGCGCTGATCGCCGGCGGATGGCTGTGGGACGCGGTGCGGGCGCTCGAGCGGATCGACCCGGGCGGGATCGACGACGTCATCTTCGCCTGCGCGCGCACCAAGCTCGAGATCGTCGCCGCCGACGAGCGCGACAGCGGCCGCCGCGCCGTGCTCAACCTGGGCCACACGGTCGGTCACGCGATCGAGGCGGCGAGCGGATACGAGCGCTACCGGCACGGCGAGGCGGTGGGGCTCGGCCTGCTGGCGACGCTTCGGCTGTCGGACGCGGACGAGCTCCGCGACGAGGTGCGCGACCTGCTGGACCGCCACGGCCTGCCCAACCACGGCTGGATCCCGGCGATCGAGGTCGGGGCCGTCCTGGCGGCGGCGGAGCTCGACAAGAAGCGCGACGCCGACGGCGTCCGCTTCGTGCTGCTGGAGCGCCCCGGCGAGCCCGTCGATCGGCCAGCGGGTCGACCCCGACCGGGTCCGCGCCGCCGTGGAGGAGCTGAGGGCTGAGATGAAGAACCGGGTCGAGGTCATGCACGGGGTCAACCTCGACGCGCTCGGCCGTCGCGACCCCGACTACTACGGAACCGCCAGCCTGCCGGAGCTGGAGATGAGGATCAAGCGGTTCGCCGACGACCTGGGGCTCGAGGTGGCGTTCTTCCAGACCAACCACGAGGGCGAGTTCGTCGAGCACCTCCACCGCCTGCCCGAGCTCGCCGACGCGGCGCTGCTCAATCCCGGCGCCTGGACGCACTACAGCTATGCGATCCGCGACGCGCTCGAGATCGCGGGGCTGCCGGCCGTCGAGGTGCATCTTTCCGACATCTACTCGCGCGAGGAGTGGCGGGCCAAGTCGGTGCTCGAGGGACTGCCGATCGGGACGGTGGTGGGCAAGGGGGCCGACGGCTACCGCGAGGCGCTCGAGATGGTGAAGGAGGCGCTCCGATGAGCGGTGAGGGCCGCGCCGAGCGACTCGCTGCCCTGGTGGCGCAGGAGGGGCTCGATCAGCTCCTGGTGGGCGACCTGGTGCGCCTGGGGGACTCGACCCCCGACGCGATCTCGAACCTCCGCTGGCTGACCGGGTTCCGCGGCACCAGCGGCCTGGCGATCGTGGGCGCCGGCGATCGCGTCTTCTTGACCGACTTTCGCTACGTCGAGCGCGCCGAGCGCGAGGTGGCCCCCGAGTTCGAGCGGACGGCGGCCGAGCGCGAGCTGCTCGCCGGCGCCGCCAAGCGGCTGCACGGCCGGGTCGGCTACGACGACGCGAACACGAGCGTCAGGACCCTGCGCAAGCTGGAGGAGCTCGCCCCCGAGGGAGCGGAGCTGGTGACGGCGGGCGGACTGGTCGAGCGCCTTCGCCGGCACAAGGACGATGCGGAGCTCCGGGCGATCGCCGAGGCCGCGCGCCTCGCCGACCAGGTCTACGAGTGGGTGTTCGAGCGGGGCGTGGTGGGAAGGACGGAGCGCGCGATCATGCTCGACGCCCACCAGCGGATGCGCGAGCTCGGCGCCGACGACCCCTCGTTCCCGGCGATCGTGGCCGCCGGCGAGAACAGCGCCATGCCGCACCACGGCTGCCTCCGAGCGCGAGGTGCGCGCCGGCGAGCTGCTGCTGATCGACATGGGCGCGGTCGTGGACGGCTACTGCTCCGATTGCACGCGCACGGTCGCCGCCGGCGACGTCGACGGCGACGCGCAGCAGGTCTACGAGCTGGTGCGCTCCGCCCAGGCCGCCGCCCTGAAGGCGATCCGGGCGGGCGTGGCTGCGCGCGACGCCGACTCCGTCGCGCGCGACCCCATCGTCGCGGCCGGCTACGGCGAGCACTTCGGCCATGGACTCGGGCACGGGGTGGGGCTCGAGGTCCACGAGGCGCCACGCCTGTCGCAGAAGTCGGATCAGACGCTCGAGGTCGGCGACGTGGTCACGGTCGAGCCCGGCGTCTATCTCCCTGGCCGCTTCGGCGTCCGAATCGAGGACCTGGTCACGGTCACCGACGATGGCTGCCGCAACTTCAGCACCTTCCCGAAGGACCTGCTGGTCGTCGCCTAGATGACATCGACCATCTAGGGGCTGAGGTCCAGCCCGGCTCCAGGGCCGCCGCGAAGGCAGCGATCAGCTCGATCGTCGCCTCGACGTCGGCGAGGTCGACCATCTCCACCGGGGAGTGCATGTAGCGCAGCGGGATCGAGATCAGCCCGGCGGGGATCCCGGCTCGCGAGATCTGGATCGCGTCGGCGTCGGTCCATGTCGCCCTCCCGGATGCCTCGACGCTGTGCGGGGCCTCGAGTCCGCTCGGCGGTCTCGGAGAGCAGCTCGAAGAGTCGCGGCGACAGCGTCGAGCCGCGGCCGATCACCGGTCCGGAGCCAAGCGGGTGGCGGCCGAGCTCCTTCTCCTCGACCCCGGGCGCGTCGGTCGCATGGGTGACGTCGACGGCGAGCGCCAGGTCGGGCTCGAGCGAGAACGCCGTCGTGGCCGCGCCCTTGGAGCCGATCTCCTCCTGGACCGCCGCGACGGCCGCCATCCGGCCACCGAAGCCGCCCCGCTCGTGGACCCGGCGCAGCGCCTCGAGGGCGACGTAGGCGCCGAGGCGATTGTCGAGCGATCGGGAGACCAGCCTGCCTCCCCCAAGCTGCACCGGGTCGGCGGCGATCACCACGGGGTCACCGACACGCACCCGTTCCAGCGCTTCGTCCTCGTTCGCCGCGCCGATGTCGATGTGCATATCGCGAAGCTCGACGACCTTCTTGCGCTGCTCGTCCTTCAGCAGGTGAATGGGCTTGCGCCCGACCACACCGGGGACGGTGCCCGCCTTGGTCTGCACCTGGATGCGCTGGCCGATCAGGATCTGGGCGTCCCAACCGCCGATCGGGGCGAAGTACAGAAAGCCCTTCTCGTCGACGTGCGTGATCACGAGCCCGATCTCGTCGATGTGCCCGACCACGGCCAGCAGCGGAGCGGCTCCGTCCGCGCCGATCCGAGCCACCGAGGAGCCGAGCGCATCCGTGGTCAGCGAGGCGAACGAGGCGGCGCGCCGCCAGACGTCGCTGGCGGGCCCCTCATAGCCGGAGGGAGCCGGGGCGCGAAGCAGGTCCTCGAGCAGCTGGGGAGTCTCGCTCACCGGCGGCAGTATGCCGAGGAGCGGACGACGAGGTCGGTGAGCCGGTCCCTCGCGCTGATGCTCACCGAGTCTTCGCGATCATCTTCGGGTCCGGCTCAGGCCGCCTCTCGCCAGGCGGCGAGCGAGTCGTCGCCGGCGAGGTGCTTCAGCGCCTGCTCCTCGAGCTGGCGGACGCGCTGCTGGGTGACGCCCAGCTCGCGCCCGACCTCGCGCAGCGTGGCCACCGGCTCGTCGCCGGTGCCGAAGCGCAGCTCGATCACGCGCCGCTCGTCCTCCGGCAGCTTCGACAGCGCCGCTCCGACCGTCTGCTCGCGCTGGCGGTCGGCGATCTCGTCCTCGATCGGCGGCGCCTCGCCGGCATGCAGATCGCCGAGCGTCGCGTCACCGTCCTCGCTGACGGGCGCGTCCAGGCTTGTCGTGACCCGGGTCAGGTCGCGCATTGCCGCGACCTCGTCGAGGGGCAGCTTGGCCTCGGCCGCGATCTCCTCGTCGCTGGGCTCGTGGTCGAGCTTGGCGGTGAGCTGGGCGGCGACTCGATTCACGGTCCGCTGCCGTTGGGCGACGTGCGCGGGCACGCGAACGGCGCGGCCGGTGTTGTCGAGGCCACGCTGGATCGCTTGCCGGATCCAAAGCGTTGCGTACGTGGAGAACTTGTATCCACGGCGCCAGTCGAACTTCTCGGCCGCCCGGATCAGGCCCAGCATCGCCTCCTGGACCAGGTCCTGCATCGACATCCCCAGGCCCTGGTAGCGGCGGGCGTTCGAGATCACGAGCCGTACGTTGGAGTTGATCAGCCGCTCCTTGGCCTCGAGGTCCCCGCGCTCGATGCGCTGGGCCAGCTCGACCTCCTCCTCCGCGGTCAGCAGGGGATAGTGGGCAGCCTGATTCAGGAACAGCTGGAAGCTGTCGGTTGTCTCTGTGTTTTCGGCGCGATGGGTCCTTACGCGCTGCTCGACGCGGTTCGGCGTCGACGTGGCCGCGTGCTGTCCGCGGCGGCTGCGCGAGCGGGCTCCATCACGCGCGGCGGTTGTGGTCCGCGTCATGAAGCCTCCGTCTCAGTGAGGTTTATCTACTGCGTAGATTGTATCAGATGCTTGACGAAGCAACAACTTTTCAGGCAGCCCGAAGTGAATACCCCAGGTGGGCCGAATTTCATCTGCATAGGCCATGAAATTCGGCCCACCTCCAGCGTTTCCGCCGTGTTCCGCCGTTTCCGGCGTTTCCGGCCGATTCCGCCGTTTCCGGCGGTTTCGGGCGGGTTCGGCCCAGCCCGGGGCTATGGCGCGGCCGTCACCGCCAGCCGCTCGATCAGGTCGGCGGCGCGTTCGTTCCCGGGATCAGCCTGCAGCCGCCGCGACACCTGGCTCAGCCGCTGGGCGAGGGCGCGGTCGCCGAGCAGGTCGTCGATCGCCGTGGCGAGGTCGCGATCGGTGAACGAGTAGGTGGGAAGCCGGACGCCGAAGCCCGTCTCCTGGACGCGCTGGGCGTTGTCGTGCTGGTCCCAGAAGATGGGCAGGACGATCATGGGCTTGCCGAAGTGAAGGCATTCGGTCGTGGTGTTGTTGCCGCCATGCGTGATCACCAGGTCCACGTGAGGCAGAAGGGATACCTGGGGCAGGAACTCGGCGCCCGTCATGTTGTCGGCGAGCTCGTAGGAGTCGTGCTGGGGGCCCTTGGAGAACACGAAGCGGTGAGGGGTGTCGGCCAGCGCCTCGACGAGCCTCTGCATCAGCGGCACGTCGCCGGATCCCAATGACCCGAGGCTGACGTAGATCAGCGACCCGTCGCCGTCAGCGAGCTCGGGCGGCGGGCTCCACGGCGGGTCCGTGGCGCGCACGCTCGATTCGAGGTTGTGCCACGTGGGCCCGAGGGGCACGGAGCGTGGGTAGTCGAGCTCGCGCGGGAAGAGATAGAGGTTGAGCCACTCGGATTCGTGGATGAGCTCACCTTCCCGGAGGGGTGGCGCGCCGCGCTTCACGCAGAACTCGCTGAATTCCGCGTGCATGCCCTCGATCACCCGCCGGTACTCGGCGCTGAAGGCGAGCCACTCTCCGGGGTCGGCCAGCGGCAGCCCCGAGTAGGGAGGGGGGAGCTCCGGATCCCTGAGCTCCAGCGGGTTGCAGGAGACGATGCGCACCCAGGGCCGGGCGCTGGCGGGGATCGCGGGAAACGCGCAGACGTTGTCCTCGACGATCGCGGCCGGTTCCAGCTCGTCGAAGATCTCGACCAGGCGATCGTCGACGTAGCGAGCGCCGTCGAGGAGCGCCTGCCAGGTGGGTGCCATGAACTCCTCGAGCTGCTCGAAGGTCGTCCTCCTGAACACGGGAGCCGTGTCGCGGATGAAGTCCTTCCAGAACTGACCGGGCTCCTCCTCCTGCTCTGGTGGCGGCGACAGGCGCATCAGCCGCTCCTCGAATCCCTTCTCCTCCAGCGTTCCCGCGAACGACTCCTCGATCACGAAGACGACCCGGTGGCCGCGGCGACGAAGGACCTCGCCGATGCCGATGCAGTTGTTGGTCGGCCCGAAGGCGCCTTCCGGAAAGAAGACGATCGTCTCACCGCTCAATCACGTCACCCGGATGGCAGCCTACCGGCGCTCTGGCAGGGCTAGGCAGACGGCCGATCGGGCGCGAACTCCTCGTGGCGCACGCGATCGCGGCCCTCGCCGTAGGCTGATCGTCTCGTAGGCGATCAATCGCGCACAGCAGCGCCGTGACGAGGGCGAGCGTTGCCAGCGCGGGCAGCTCGACCGCCGCCGGGAGCAGCGCGAACAGAACCAGGGCAAGCACGAGCCGCCGCCGGTTGATCGAGTGGATGTGGCGGTAGCGGAACGCGACCAGCCCGAGGAGGTAGAACGCGACCCCGCCCAGAAGGGCGAAGGCGAGCACGGTGTCCAGCGGATCGCTCACGTGCCCGAGCGTCTTCTTCAACCCCAGCGCCACGAGCACGATGCCCGCAACCATCGGGAAGTGAATGTAGGAGTAGGAGTCGCGGGCCAGCTCGTTTCGCTCGCGTCCCTCCGGCGCGCGGGCCAGGCGCCGCGCGGAGACCAGCGCGACCACGTCGAAGTAGATCCACCACATGGCCGCCGCCAGCGTGATGCCCAGCACCGCCGCGACGGCGATGCCCGCGGTCAGGTGAGCCTCGAGGCGCCGACGCCGATCGCGACGATCGATTCGCCCAGGGCGATGATGATGATCAGTCCGTGGCGCTCGGCGAAGTGCCCCGGGACGAGCTTCCAGCCCTCGGCGCCGAACAGGAACGGACCACCCATGTCGAGCAGGAGCGCGAGTGCCCACAGCGCGGCCTGCGCGAGGCCGTCGAGGAGCGATGCCCCGACCAGCAGCCCCACGCCGATCGACGTGCTGACGCGCCAGGGCGGTGACGGAGTGGCGCAGGGCGGCGTCCTCGCGGCTGGCGAGCACGAACAGGGCGATGTGCGCGGCGCGCACCGCGCCGTAGGCCAGCGCGAACTCGAGCGCGAGCGCGCCGAAGGCCTCGGGGACGCAGATCGCCACGATCAGGAAGGCGGCCATGGCGGCGAAGATGACGATGCGCACAGCGCCCTCCTCGGGATCGACCACGCTCGTCAGCCACGCGTAACCCGTCCACGACCACCAGAGCACCCCGAGCACCAGCAAGCCCTGCGCCAGCCCATCCCAGGTCGGGTGATGGAACATCAGCGCGGTGCACTGCGTGATCGCGAGGACGAAGACGAGGTCGAAGAAGAGCTCGAGGGGCATCACCCGCTCGCCCTCGCGCAGCACGGCGCTGAGCCGGGGAGCGTGCGTGCGTGTCTCCGTGGTCACGCCGCCCATGATGGCGACAGCGCGAATCTTGCGACCGTTGCGCGGCTGATCAGACGTCGGCGCACCCTCGCGCGCCGAACCCCACCAACCTTCCGCGATGCCCGGCAGAGCGAACTCGCGCCCGGGAATCCAGACGCATCCGGAGCAAGTCTGGCGGCCGACGAAATGACGGTCGTGCGGGGCATCGCCGGTCACGACCGTGCCGCGCACGCTCCTTGACCTCGCCGCCGTGCTCCCACGCCGCCAGGTCGAGCGCGCCGTCAACGAAGCCGAGGTGCTCCAGCTATTCGATGCCCTTTCCCTGGCTGACCTGGTTGCGCGTCATCCACGCCGCCGGGGCGTGGCCACGATCGGGGCTCTCCTGGCGGTCCGGAGCCGCGGCTCGGGCATCACACGCAGCGAGCTGGAGGAACGGTTTCTGGTCCTGCTGCCGCGTTCGAGCGCGACCGCTCCCGCGATCGGGCTCTCCAGGCCGACGGCTGGCGGGTCGTCAGGATCATCGGGCGGCAGCTGCATGACGATTCGGCTGCGCTGGTGGCCGACCTGCGCGGCCTGCTCGGCGCGGACGGCTAGGCTTCGTGACGACCGTGATCTCCACCAACCAGTTCAAGAACGGCACCCACATCGAGGTGGACGGGACGATCTACCGGATCGTCGAGTTCCAGCACGTGAAGCCCGGCAAGGGCGGCGCCTTCGTGCGCACGAGGCTGCGCAAGCTCGACGACGGCAGCGTGCAGGACAAGACGTTCCGGGCGGGGGAGAAGTTCCGGCCCGTGCGGACGGAGACCCGCAGGATGCAGTACCTCTACGACTCCGGCGAGGCGGCCGTGTTCATGGACAACTCCGACTACTCGCAGCTCGAGATCCGCGCGGCAGCTGGCCGGCGACGCGATGCACTGGGTGCTGCCCAACTCCGAGGTGGAGGTGCTGTTCGTCGACGAGCGCCCGGCGGGGGTGCAGGTGCCGAGCGCCGTCGAGATGGCCGTCACGGACACCCAGCCGGGCATCAAGGGCGACACGGCCTCCGGTGGAGGCACGAAGCCGGCCACCCTGGAGTCCGGCGTGCAGGTGGAGGTGCCGCTGTTCGTCAACGAGGGCGACCGGGTCCGGGTCGACACCCGAAGCGGCGAGTACGTCTCGCGGGCATAGGCCGCGGCACCGGGATCTAGAGAATGCGTCGCTCCGACCAGCGCCGCGCCGCGGTCTTCGCCCTGTACCAGCGGGAGGTGACCGGCCGCCCGGCAGCCGAGGCGCTCGACGACGCGAAGCCGTTCACCCGCGAGCTGGTCGAGGGCGTCGAGGAGCACCGCGGCGAGCTCGACGAGGAGATCGCCCGGCTGGCGCGCGGGTGGGAGCTGGAGCGGATCGCGGCGCTCGAGAAGAGCATCATGAGGGTCGCCCTGTACGAGCTTCACCACCGCGACGACGTGCCGACCGAGGTGGCGATCGACGAGGCGGTGGCGCTCGCCAGGCGCTACTGCGGCGCCGACGCGCCCGGATTCGTGAACGGCGTGCTGGGAAGCGCCGCAAGGGCCGAATCGGCCTGAGCGCCTCACCGAGGCGCCCAGCCCGCGGCGATGTACCGTTTCCGGCCATGAGCTCCACCGAGCAGCTCGCGCGAGCGGCTGCGCGAGATCGCGGCGCGCCTTCGCGACCCCGACCTTCCCGAGGAGGAGGCCGAGGCGCTCGCTCGCGAGGCGGCGGAGCTCGTCAGCAAGGCGAGCTCGGAGATCGAGAGCGCCCTGCGCGAGTTCGCGGCGCGCGAGGGTCCGTGAGCAGCCTACCCGGACGATCTTCGCGAGCTGGTCGAGAAGTACCTCGCCGGGCTGCGCTTCTCGGCCATCCCGGAGACCGAGGGGCTCGACGAGGCGATGCGCTACTCGCTGCTCGCCGGCGGCAAGCGGATCAGGCCGGTGCTGGCGCTGGCGACGAGCCGCTCGCTCGGAGCCGAGCCCGAGTCGATGCTGCCGGCCGCCGCGGCGATCGAGCTGATCCACACCTACTCGCTGATCCACGACGACCTGCCGGCGATGGACGACGACGAGCTGCGCCGCGGTCGACCGACCTCGCACGTCGTCTTCGGTGAGAACGTCGCCATCCTGGCCGGGCGACGGGCTGTTCGCCGAGGCGCTGCGCCTGTTCGCCGAGCACCAGCACGGCGAGCCGGCCGTCGGTGCTGGCGGCGCTTGCGCGAGCTCCTGGGCGCGATCGGCGTCGACGGCATGGTCGGCGGCCAGTACGTCGACGTGACCCAGGACGAGCTGGGCGCCGAGCAGCTGCGAGGTCTGCACGCGCTGAAGACCGGCCGGCTGATCGCCGCCAGCGTCGGCGTCGTACTGGTCTTGGCCGGCCCGAACGAACCTGAGACAATTCCCTACCGCCGCTTCGCCGAGGAGCTGGGCGTCCTGTTCCAGATCGTCGACGACATCCTCGACGTGACCGGAAGCGACGAGGAGCTCGGAAAGCCGCATGGCAGCGACGAGCGACATGGCAAGCTCACCTACGTCAGCCTGTTCGGACTGGAGCGCGCCCGCGAGCTGGCCGCCGAGTCGCATCGAAAGGCGCACGAGGCTCTCTCCGCGGTGCGCGGCGACCCCCGCGACCTGAGCCAGATCACCGACTTCATCTACACCCGACAGTCGTGACCGACAACCAACCGACAAGCGACGAGCGACGCCTCCTGGACCGGATCGACGGCCCGGAGGACCTGAAGGGGCTTCGCGACGCCGAGCTGCAGGAGCTCGCCCAGGAGGTCCGCGAGCTGATCATCGACGTGATCGGCGAGATCGGCGGCCACTTCGGCGCCAACCTCGGCGCCTGCGAGCTCGCCGTCGCGCTCCACAGCCTGCTCGACTCCCCGCGCGACAAGATCCTCTGGGACGTCGGCCACCAGGCCTACCCGCACAAGGTGCTGACCGGGCGGCGGGAGCGCCTCGACACGATCCGCCAGTACGGCGGGCTGGCGCCGTTCTGCTCGGTGTTCGAGTCCGAGCACGACATCATGGGCGCCGGCCACGCCTCGACCTCGATCGGCTACGCGGTCGGCCTCAAGGAGGCGATGCGCAAGGGGATCGGCGAGGACGGCCACGTCGTCGCCGTGATCGGCGACGGGGCGCTGACCGGCGGCGTCGCCTACGAGGCGCTCCACAACGCCGGCGGGCTCGAGACGCCGATCGTGATCGTCCTCAACGACAACGGGATGTCGATCTCGCCGAACGTCGGCGCGCTGGCCCGCTACTTCCAGCGCTTCCGCCTCAACCCGCGGCTGTACCACGCCCGCGAGGGGGTCGAGGAGCGGCTCACCCGGCTGCCGCTCGGCCTGGGCGAGACGATCGAGCGCCTGGGTCCCGAGCTCAAGTCGGCGATCAAGTCCTACGCGGCGCCGGGGCTCTTGTTCGAGGAGCTCGACCTCGCGTACGTCGGCGTGATCGACGGTCACGACGTCGGCGCGCTGCGTCGCGCGATCGGCGACGCCCTCGGCGCCCAGCGGCCGGTCGTCGTCCACATCCACACCGTGAAGGGCAAGGGGTTCACCCCGGCGGAGGAGGGCGGCCTGGAGGGGATGGAGAAGTGGCACGCGGCGAAGCCCGGAAGTCGATCGTCAACAGAGAGCCGGCCGAGAACGAGCCGGCACCCGTCAAGGAGACGGACTCGCCGGAGGGGATCGAGAAGCTCGGAGACGCCGCCGCCTCCGTCGCCGCCCCAGTACACGGCGGTGTTCGCCGACGCCCTGGTGGCCGAGGCGAAGCGCGACCGCCGGGTGATCGGGATCACCGCGGCGATGGCGGGGGGGACCGGCCTCGACAAGCTCTGCAAGGAGGTCCCGGAGCAGTACTACGACGTCGGGATCGCCGAGCAGGACGCGGTGCTGTTCGCCGCCGGCCTCTCGCTCCAGGGCGCGAAGCCGGTGTGCGCCATCTACTCGACCTTCCTCCAGCGAGGCTTCGACCAGATCGTCCACGACGTCTGCCTCCAGCAGCTCAACGTCGTCTTCGCGATGGACCGGGCGGGCCTGGTGGGCGACGACGGCCCCACCCACCACGGCGCCTTCGACGTCTCCTACCTCCGCCCGCTGCCCAACATGGTCCTGATGGCGCCGCGCGACGAGGCGATGCTCGTCCACATGCTGCGCACCGCGCTCGCCCACGACGACGGCCCGATCGCCTTCCGCTATCCGCGCGGCAACGCCGAGGGCGTACCGCTGCCGGAGCGGCCGCGGGAGATCCCGATCGGCACGCGGCGAGCTGCTCGCCGAGGGCGAGCGGGTGGCGCTGCTCGGCTACGGCTACGGCGTCCAGGTGGCGCTGCGCGCCGCGGGCATCCTCGGCCAGCACGATCTCAGGGTCACCGTCGCCGACGGACGGTTCGCGAAGCCGCTCGACGCCGAGCTCGTCCAGCGCCTCGCCCGCGAGCACGAGCTGGTGGTGACGATCGAGGAGAACGTCCTTCCCGGCGGCTTCGGCGCCGCCGTGCTGGAGCACCTGGAGGACGCGTTCGCCTCGCCTCAGTCGCGGGCCCGGGTGATCCGCGTCGGGCTGCCCGACCGCTACGTCACCCACGGCAAGCCGGCGCTCCTGCGCGAGGAGGTCGGCTTCACCGGGCGAGGCGGTCGCCGAGCGGGTGCTGGAGGCGCTTCGCGCCCCGCGGATCCGCCGCTAGTGCGCCGCGCTGGGCGCTCAGCCGCAGCCGCTCGGCGAGCCAGCGGGCGTTGCGCGGCGCGAAGGCCTCCCAGTCGTTGTTGAAGTAGGCGAAGACCTCGACCTCGGAGCGCCAGGCGGCGATCCGGCGCTTCCACTCCTCGAGCTCGCGCTCGCGAGTAGTTGCCCCGGCGGCCGCGGCGGCCGTAGTGAAAGCGGACGTAGGTCCAGTCCGTGGTGATCTCGTGAGTCTGGAACGGGCGCTCCGGGTCGTCGGCGATCACCAGCGCGGCGCGGTGGCGACGCAGGAGGTCGTAGACCTCCTGCGGCGAACCAGCTCGGGTGGCGGAACTCGAAGCAGTGGCGACCCTCGGGCAGCTGCTCGAGCGCCGCGCCGAGGCGATCGTCGTCGCGCTGGAAGTTCTCCGGAAGCTGCCACAGGACCGGCCCGAGCTTCGGCGCGTCCGCCAGCGGCTCGAGCGCGTCGAAGAATCGCTTCGCGCCGCGCTGTCGATCGTCTCGCAGGCCGCTTGACATGGGTCAGGTAGCGGCTCGCCTTGACGGCGAAGACGAAGCCCCGGCGGGGTCTGCTCGACCCAGCCTCGACGGCGTTCTCGCGACGGCAGCCGGTAGAAGGTGTGCGTTGACCTCGACCGTGTCGAAGAGCTCCGCGTAGCGCTCCAGCCAGCGCCGGGCCGGCAGGCCCTCGGGATAGATGACGCCCGCGCCAGTCGCGGTAGTTCCAGCCCGAGCAGCCGATGTGGACCGGCTTGCTCAACCGCGGACTCAGGCCGGGACGCGCTCCGGTGGAACTCGCCGGCGCGCCGGCTCGTGGCGCGGCTCCGGTCGGGACGGGGCTGGCGCCCTCGGTGAGCGGGCCGGCTGCAGAGCAGCTGGTAGACGGCGTTGCTGCCGGTCTCGAAGCGAGTTGCGGGCGGCGCGCAGGTAGAGGCGCCAGACGCGGACGCGCTCCGGGCCCGCCAGCCGCTCGGCCTCGTCGAGGTGCTCCTCGAAGCGGGTCGTCCAGTGGCGCAGCGTCTCGGCGTAGTCGGTGTGCAGGTTCTCGACGTTGAGCGCCTCGAACCCGGCCCGCTCGAAGGCGAGCAGCATGCGCGACAGGTTGAGCAGCTCGCCGTCGGGGAACACGTAGCGGTTCGAGAACTCGCCGCCGATGTGGGCGCCGCGCTCCTGGGGCGGAACCGACGACGATGCCGTGGTTGAGGACCCGACCGCCCGGCTCCAGCACGCGGGCGATCTGGCGCGCGTACTCGTCGATCTGCGCCTCGCCGACGTGCTCGACCATGCCGATGCTGGCAACCGCGTCGAAGCGCTCCTCGCCGCAGGTCGCGATAGTCCATCACCCTGAACTCGACCCGGTCGTCCACTCCCGCCTCCCGCGCCCGCTCCCGGGCCAGCTCGGCCTGCGGCTCCGAGAGCGTGATCCCCCAGACCGAGGCGCCGTGCTCGCGCGCGGCGTGGATCGCCAGGCTTCCCCAGCCGCAGCCGATGTCGAGCATCCGCTGGCCGGGCTCGCAGCTCGAGCTTGCGGCAGATCAGCTCGAGCTTGGCGCGCTGGGCGTCCTCCAGCGTCTCCGTTCCGTCCTCGAACAGCGCGCAGCTGTAGGTCATCGTCTCGTCGAGGAACAGGGCGAAGAACTCGTTCGAGACGTCGTAGTGGTGGCGGACGGCCTCGGCGTCGCGGCGCTTCGTGTGCCGCCGTCGCCCGCGCGGGCGCAGCTCGGCGGCGGGGGGCTGGGGTCGGCGACGGAGCCCCGCTGCCCGCAGCGCCGCCACGCCGAACCGCAGCCGCCGCGGGAGGCTGAGCGGCGGGGCATGCCAGCGGCCGAGCAGCGCGATGACCCCGTCCAGGTCGTCGACGTCGATCTCCCCGCACACGTAGGCGCGCCCGAGCCCGAGCTCGCCGGGCGCGCGCAGAAGGTGACCGATCGCCCGCGGCGAGCGGACCGTGAGCGTCGGGCCGTGGCGCGTCGACGGGAACGCGCGATCCGTCCCAGAGCTCGATCGTGAACGGACGATCGGGAAACGCGCGCTCGATTGCGCGACGCAGCCCGTCGGTGCGCGACGTCGACACGGGGCGAGCCTAACTCAAAAACACAGACGGCTGCCGTGAGAATCGCGGAGAAGCGGAGTCGATCGCGCGACCGGGCCACTGCGGCGGATCGGCGGGCCCGAACGGACCTCCGCCCGGAGATTCCTCGTGCAGAGACACCTTCTTGAGGCGACCGGAGCATTCAGGGCACGTCTCACCCGCCGCGTCTCCGCGCGCCGTGTAGAAGCGCTGTCCGCACTTTTCGCAGCTCAAGGCGACCACCACCACAGTTGCTACCCGCCGACCGCGGGCGGCAAAACGCCTAACGGCCGAACCTGGACGCGTATTCGACCCCTCAAGGGCGTCTCATCGGAGCGCAGCCAGCGGAGAGCCAATGACCCCTCATCGCGCCGGTTGATCCATGGGGTATCCGTTCTGAAGTATGCTCGTTGAGTGGCGAGGCGGGAGCTAGAGCAGGGTCGGTCCTTGCGCGGACGGCTTGCCGTCGCCGGAATTGCGACCATTCTGGCGACCCTTGGCCTGAGCGCCCAGGCATCCGCCGCGCCGCTACAGCCGTTCGGGCACTCGTGTCAAGCCCAGAACGGGGTGCGCTTCTGCCCGACGGCCGATCGCGCCCACCGGGTGCCGACCTTCGACGGAATCCCGCTGGACGCAGACGTCACCCTTCCGCAGACGGGCAACGGGCCGTTCCCGACCATCGTCATGCTTCACGGCTGGGGGGGCAGCAAGACCGCTTTCGAGTCGACCTCGCCGACCGGCAAGTACAACAACGTCTACTTCGCCCAGCTTGGCTACGCCGTGCTCAACTACTCGGCTCGGGGCTGGGGCGACTCCTGCGGAGGGACCTCGCCGCCGGATCATTCGGGCGCCTGCGCCAAGGGCTACATCCGCCTTGCCGACAGTCGCTACGAGGTGCGTGACACGCAGTACCTGCTCGGCAAGCTCGCCGACGAGGGGATCACGAAGCCGCAGGCGATCGGCGTCACCGGAGTGTCCTACGGCGGTGGCCAGAGCATGGAGCTCGCGTTCCTGCACAACCAGATCCGTCTGCCCAACGGCCAGCTCGCACCGTGGCGGAGCCCAGCCGGCAAGCCCATGAGCATCGCCGCCGCCTATCCGCGCTGGCCCTGGTCCGATCTCGTCGACGCCCTGCTGCCCAACGGCCGGTTCCTCGACACGCAGGTCGCTCCACAGGGACAAAGCCTGAACCCGGTCGGCGTCCCCATCAAGAGCTACCTCGGCGGCCTCTTCGCCCTCGGCTCGGTGTCTGGCTACTACTGCGGCACCGCTCCCGCCTCGACGCCGTGCACGGATCGTGACGCCAACATTCCCATGGACTTCGCAGAGGTCCAGGCGGGCCAGCCGCTGTCGGCCGACGCCCGCGCCTCCCTCCAGAGCAGATACGACCACAGCAGCGCGTACAGCCTGGCGTTCCTACCGGGTGCCTCGCGACCGGCGCCGCTCCTGATCGAGAACGGCTGGACGGATGACCTTTTCCCGCCCGCGCACGCCCTCCGCGCTTACAACTTCCTTCGCTCGCACTACCCCGGCTTCCCCGTGAGCCTCCAATTCGGCGACCTCGGCCACAGCCGGGGCACCAACAAGGCGGCGACGGACGCCTACTTCTTCGACCAGGCGCGTGAGTTCTTCCGGGCGCACCTGAAGAATGTGAGCGGTGGCCCCGCGCCGGGCTCGGTAACCGCGTTCACCCAGACCTGTCCGGCGAGCACCCCCGATGGAGGCCCGTTCAAGGCCGCGAGCTGGCCGGCGATCCACAACGCGGGCATCACATTCGGTCAGAACTCGAGCTTCACCAAGACGTTCACCTCGAGTGGCGGCAATCAGAACGTGGCAACGCAGTTCGATCCGATCGGTGGCACCACGGACGCCTGCAAGACGGTCAACACCACGACTGAATCCAATACCGCCTGGTACACGCACAAGTTCAACAACAGCGCCTTCACCATGCTCGGGCTGCCGACGGTACGAGCCACCATTCAAACGACGGGACAGTTCGGCGAGATCGCAGCGAGGCTGTGGGACCTGATGCCGAACGGACAGCAGCGCCTGATCAGCCGCGGGGTCTACAGCCTGCGCAACAACCAGAGCGGGCAGATCGTCTTCCAGCTGCACGGAAACGGCTACCGCTTCGCCCAGGGTCACACGGTCGAGCTGCAGCTGCTGGGACGCGACACGCCCTACTACCAGGCCAGCAACTCAACCTTCTCCGTGGCGGTCTCACACGTCACGGTCCAGCTTCCCGGCGCCAACTGAGCTGAGCAGCGCGCTCAGGCGCCCCGCCTGCGGCTCTTCGAGGCCGTGGGTGCAGGGGCACTTTCCGTCTCGTCGTGCCGCCAGGCGTATGATCGGAAGCCGTGCCGGGTGACCCGGGATCAGACGCCGCGATCGAGCTCGTGGAGGTCGTCAAGGAGTTCGGCTCCGAGCGGGCGTTGGATGGAGCCAGCCTCGTCGTTCCACGGGGCGCCATCACGGTCCTGATCGGCCCGTCGGGGGCGGGAAAGACCGTCACGGTGAATCACATCGTCGGGCTGGTCTACCCGACGGCCGGGGTCGTGAAGGTCGAAGGCAAGGATCTGGCAGCGCTGTCGGAAGCCGAGCTGAACGAGCTCCGGCGAGGGATGGGCGTCGCGCACCAGGGCAACCAGCCCTTCACCTGCGGGCTCTTTTTCTCGCTCAGCGTCTATGAGAACGTGGCCTCGCCCCTGCGCGCCCGGATGGCTCGCTGGTCGGAGGACCGTATTCACCAGGCAACGATCGAAAACCTCGAAATGGTCGGGCTCCGCGATCGCGCCAACGACATGCCAGAGGAGCTGTCCTCCGGAATGCGCAGGCGCGCGGCGCTTGCACGCGCCCTCGCGCTCGAGGCGCGCATTGTGATCATCGACGACTTCGACAGCGGGATCGACGGCGTTCGCCTCGCGCTGCTCTGCGAGCTGATCCAGGACGTGCAGAGCCGAACGGGGGCGACGTTCCTCGTCACCACCCACCACATGACTTCGGCCCGAGAGCTCGCCGACCACGTGGCCGTGATCCACCAAGGCCGCATCGTCGCAAGCGGAGACGCCGACGCGGTGTTCAGCTCGGATGAGCCCTTGGTCGGCCAGCTCATCGCCGGCGAGCTGTCCGGCCCCATCCAGCTGCGCTCCGACTAGGAGCCGCGCTACTCGCGTTGAGGACATGTGAAGGGTCGACCATGGCCGGCCGCTACTCGCGCAGCCCGGCGGCTTCGAGGGCGGCTCGCCGATCGTCGTAGCCCAGCTCCCACCGGACCACCCGGCCGCCCCGAATCGTCCATATCGATGCGAAGGACCGATCGACCTCGACCCCGCTCCCTTTGCCTCTCGCGTGCATGCGCCCCACGACGACCACGCGCTCGCCGGCGTCGATGAACTCCATCGACGGCTCGGCCTGAAATCGTTCCCAGACGTCGTCGAGGTCGGAAAGCATCCGTTGAACGCCTTCCATCCCTTCATATGTGGTCGGGTTGAAGACGCGCCGGGTCGCATCGATGACGATGTCAGGGTCGATGAGCTCCAGGACCTGGGCGCGATCGCCCGTGTTCCAGGCTTCGAACAGTTTGCGCACGATCTGGACGTTCTCCTGCGACATCGCGCGCGCAGTCCCTATCCCTCGAGGCCGACGTCGGCGAACGCGCGCCCGCGGTCCCAGTAGAGGACGAGCCTCGTCACCTTGCCGCCGCGAACGTGGAACACGTTCGCCCCCTTCGCCTGCATTTGCCCGACCTCCAGCCCGCTCGTCCTCCCGCGCCCGCCGAAGCGCATGAGCACGAGCACGCGCTCGTCGTCGACCGCGCGGTACTCGTCGGCCTCGGCCCGCAACCCCTCGAAGAGGCTCAGGGTTTCGCGCCACACCTCCAAGATCGCGGGCACCCCTGTCCAGCTGCCGGGTGTGGGGCCGTCGGCGATCACCAACTCGATCTCGGGGTGCGCCCACTCGGCCGAGCTGTAGTCGCCGCGCTCCCACGCAGCGTAGATCGAGCGCACGATCTCCACGTTCTCCTGCGACATCGCCTACTCCGAAAGCCCGGCGGCTTCGAGGGCCTCGCTTTCCTGATGGATGAGGAAGGACTCGATCCGCGTCACGAGGCCGTCGTCGTCCAGCGTCCAGACGGCCCACATGTCGACATCCAGCTCGATGCCGCTTCCCGCTCCACGGGCCCGGGCATGTTGGCGGACCAGCACCTTGTTGCCCTGGATTCGGATCTCGCGTGGCTGGATTTGTTGCTCCTCGAAGGCGTCAGGCTCCATCCATGCCCGCAGCGCGTCCGCGCCTCTGAGCCTCGATTGTTCCCTCGGGGAGACGAACTCGATCTCGGGATGGGCCATCTCCATCGCGGCGTCGAAGTCGCCGCGACTGAACGCCGCATACGTGCGGTGCAGGCTGGCGATGATCTCCTGGTCTCGGTCGGACATCGCCCCCGCAGTATCTCGCGCCTGACCGACACCGCCCGAATGGACGGCTACTCCGCGACGTTCGCAGCTCTTACGTCGCCCTGGTGGCGGTGCCGAGGAGGTGGCAGCCGTTGGGACCCTGGTCAGTGGCGTCGACTACGACGTCGAAGTCGACCTGGACCAACACCGACCCGGATCTGAGCATCACCGTCCCGGCGGCGTGGTGGAAGTTGCCGTTCGGGGGGTTTTGGTAGGACGTGTCCGCGAAGATGCCGAAGATCGGCTCGTCCTGGTCGGCGGGAATCGGCCGGGTACCGGAACGAAACCCCCCGTTGGGATCGTCGATCCTGGTGCCGTTCACGCCGTCGAGGTAGGTGTAGCTCGCGGTGCCGGCCGGCCCATTCACGTAGAGAGTGAGCGCCCAGTGCGCTGGACTGGGCTCCTCACAGGCGGCCTTGATCGCGTAGGGCCCCACGGTGGCGATCTCCGTCGGAATCGGGCCCGTCGCTGCGTGGAAGATCAGCTTGTGCGCATTCCCGGTCAGGGTCGGCTCGGCGATCACCCGGCTTCCCAACGAGTTGCTCGCCACATCCTGGCCGTTGAGCGAGCCGCCGATGATGTTCGCGTGCTTGCCGCTCGGGGGCTTGTGGCCGGAGATCGTGTTCGGGGCAACCTGGCTGTTGTCGGTGATGATCACCGCCGCCGCTGCGGTGCCGCCCAACGCGACGAACAGCGCGACCAGCGAGACAACATTCGCGAAGCTCACGTGAGAGCGAAGCCTTTGACGCATCGAACCCTCCTTAGAGCCGATTGGACGGATGCCCAGGCGCGTCGGCGAGTCCCTAGGGGCAGGTCGGCGGGTCTGGCGACCACCGAAACGTCAGCTTCCCACTCCGAGGGAGCCGAGTCAACCCTGCCAGGGAAGGGTCGAGATTACAGTGGCGGCCAGGTTGTAGGTAAGCGCTCCGACGCCGTCGGGATCGAGGCTGACGGCCCGGCGCCCTCCCTCGAAGCCCTACTCCCGCAGCCCGGCGGCTTCGAGAGCTTCGGCTTTCGATTGGTAGAGCTTGAAGCTCTGAGCGTTGCCGTCGTCGTTGATCGTCCAAAGCTGAGCGCCCACCGCATCCACCTCGACCCCACTGCCCCGACCGCGCAAATGGGTGTGGTTCACCACGATCAGCCGCGAATCGTCCACTTCAACGAACTCTGTGGGGTCCCACTGCAACGAATCAAAGGCATCGAGAAAGGACACCCAGACCTCTCGGACCTCTTCACGCCCTCGGTAGATCCCCTTCAGTGGGCTGATCGAGTTCGACCAATCCATCTCGAAATCTTCGGTGGCCGCTTCCATTGCCCGATCAATGTCCCCCTGATTGATCGAATCGAAGATCCGGCGCACGATCTCCACGTTCTCCTGCGACATCGCCTACTCCGAAAGCCCGGCGGCTTCGAGGGCCTTCTCGACAGTCGCGAAGTCTCGGCTCCTCGCCACCTTCCCAGCTGCTATCTCGAATAGCGTGGCAAGCACCTCGTCGATCGGAACGCCCCCCACCGTGCCGCGCTGGCGTCCCAACAGCAACACGCGGTCACCGCAGTCCCGTATCTCGTCGATCTGGATCGTGTGATCCGGTGCCATATCGAACGTTTCCTCGGCCATCCGCCGGATTCCGGCATGTCCCCGGTAAGGCCCGACGATCTGCGAGCGAAGATTGCGGACCTCGGCGTCCGCATGATGTGCGCGGCCTCGAACGCCTCGGTGAGTCTCCGCGCAAGTTCCACGTTCTCCTGCGACATCGCCCGCGCAGTATCTCGCTACCGCTGGGTTACGTTCTCGCAGTTCGCAGCGACCCTCGAGTCCTTGTTGGTCACGACGCTGTCGATCCCTTTGCCCCAGGGCCCGACTGGGGCATCCGCAGCCTCTCTCCCCTGGCCGAAAACCCCTTGCCTAGGCCAAAAACGAAACGCCCCGCACTTGGCGGGGCGTCTCGGGGTACAGGGAGGAGAGATATATGTGTGTATGTGTGTTGTTCTGGGAGGTAGGCCGGACGCCTTAGGCGCCTGCGGGGACGCTGAACCGCGTCGATGCGGTCAACGCCACCTGGGCGGCGCCAACGCCGACCAAAAAGATTCCTTGGGCCCACTCGCCTGTGGCGACCCCGATCGCAAGGCCGGCGACCACGGCCACGGCCGCCAGCATGTAGTCGACTCCCGCGTGGGCCGAGATCGGGACCGTTCGCCGGGGGCCCGGCGCCTGCACGCGCGAGTCCCAGGAGCAGCGCCCCGATTGCGAAGCCGAGCGACGGCAGCCGCCTCGCCGAACCCGAGCAGCAGCGGCGCTGCCATGATCGCCGGCGCGGCGACCAGTCTCGATCGCGGCGTGGGCGCCATAAGGGATGGTTCGTGAGCCTGATCACGTACTCCAAGATACGAACGTATGTGCGATCCGTGTGTGATCGTGGTCACACACGGTCATCCTCTGCAGATCGCCGCGCCCCTAGGCGCTTCTTGCGCTAGCTGGTCACCCGGACCGTCGCTTTGCGCGGTCCTGCCTCTCACTACGAGCCACGATCAAGGGCGTGAAAACGGCCTGATCGACGACGAAGAGCGCCAGCAGTGCGAGCCCCGGGACGACAGCCCCCGCAAACACGAGGATCACGCCTGCGGGCAGAAAGAGCGTCCAGAAGAGGGCATAGAGGCGATAGCCAAGCGGTAGCTGTTTCATCCGCCGCCACACGGGCCCGATGCTACGCCGACGAGCTTCTACGGAGAAGGACCACGCCTGATCGTGGTCACGCAGTCGAAGCCCGCCGATGGCGGAGCGGCCATGTACCGTTCGCAACGTGGAGCGGCGCAGGATCGACACCCTGCTCACCGAGCGCGGCCTGCGCCGGCTCGCGGACCAGCGCGGCGGCCTCGGTACGCGCCGGCAGGGTACGGATCGGCAACGACGGCCGGCGGGCGACGAAGCCCGGCCAGCTCGTGCCCGACGACGCTGCGCTCCAGGTCGAGGAGCGCCCTCGCTACGTCTCACGCGGAGGGCTGAAGCTCGAGCACGCGCTCGATGCTCTCGAGATCGACGTCGAAGGCCGCTCCTGCCTGGATGTCGGCGCCTCCACGGGGGGCTTCACCGATTGCCTGCTGCAGCGAGGCGCCGAGCGAGCGATCGCCATCGACGTGGGCCACGGACAGCTCGACTGGGGCCTTCGCAATGACCCGCGCGTACACGTGATCGAGCGCAAGAACGCCCGTGAGCTGGCGCCCGCCGATCTCCCGTACCGGCCAGACCTGGCGACGATCGACGTCTCCTTCATCTCGCTGGCCAAGGTCCTGCCCGCAGTGGCCGGCGTGTCTGGCGCCCGGCGGTGAGCTGCTCGGCCTGGTCAAGCCCCAATTCGAGCTCGGGAAGGGCCGGGTCTCGGGGGGCGTGGTCCGCTCGGCGGACGACCGGCGCGAGGCGCTCGTGTCGGTGGCCGAGGCCGCAGTGGACATCGGCCTCGCATTCAGGGGATTTGCGTCGTCCGGGCTCCGCGGGCCGAAGGGCAACCGCGAGACCTTCGTCTGGTGCGCCGCTGAGGGCCCGGGCGAACGGGACGTCGAGTCCGCCGCGCGCGAGGTCGAGCCGTGAGCGCGCGCGCAGCTGAGACCGCCGCCGCGGTCCGTACGGCGGTCGTCCTCACCCACACCCATCCCGACCAGACCTCTGCCGCGCTGCGCGAGGCGGTGGCGGCGGCCGAGCGGGCTTCGTGCGAGCTGGTGGCCACGTCCGACGAGCTGTCCAAGCACGGCGACGCCGCTCGGGCATCGGGACGCTGAGCGATGCTCCCGGGGCGGCCCGACCTCTGCCTGGTGCTCGGCGGCGACGGCACGATCCTCAGTGCGCTGCGCCTCTATGCGGGCACTGGAGTGCCCGTGTTCGGGATCAACTTCGGAACCGTGGGCTTCCTGGCCGCGGTCGAGCGGGAGGAGCTCGCCGACGGGCTGGCGCGGGCCTTCGGCGGCGACTTCGACGTCATGACGCTCCCGGGCTTGCAGGCGAAGATCGACACCCCCCGGCCGATCGCCCTCAACGACGTGTCGTTCATCCGGCGCCCTCACGGCCGCGTCGCGGAGCTCTCCTACCGGCTCGGGGGGCAAGAGGTCGGCCACGTGCGCTGCGACGGCCTGGTCGCCGCCACTCCGGCGGGGTCGACTGGCTACAACCTCGCCAACCAGGGCCCGATCCTGGCCTGGGGGGTAGCGGGCTACGTGGTCAGCTTCATCGCGCCGCATACGCTGACGGCCCGGGCACTGGTGGTCGCGCCGGACGACGTGCTTCACGTCGGCAACGAGGCCGGCCGGGAGGCCGTTGACGTGGTGCTCGACGGAGAGTACGTCGGCGAGCTGGGCAGTGGCCAGGAGGTCGAGGTCGGCTTCCGAGACGACGTCGGGCGACTGGCGCAGCTCCCCGGCTCCAACTTCTACCGCCGGATCCGAGACAAGTTCGGGCGCCTGGCCCACTGAGGCCGGGGCTGACGAGCGTCTAGCCGACGAGCAGGCGCTGAAGCAGCTCGGCGGGAGTGCGGCGCTCAGCGGCCGAGCTAGCATGACGATCAGCACGTCTGACGATTGCGGTTCCTGACGACTACGCCGGATAGGAGGCTACGGAATGGCTCGGAAGTGGTGGACGCTGGTCGCCGTTTGCGTGGCCACCTTCATGTTGCTGCTCGACATCACGGTCGTCAACGTCGCCCTTCCGGACATCCAGAAGGACCTCAATGCCAGCCTCTCCAGCCTGCAGTGGGTCGTCGACGCCTACTCGTTGACGCTCGCGGCCTTCCTGCTCACGGCGGGCTCGTTCGCCGACCGGATGGGGCGCCGGCGAGTCTTCACCGCCGGCTTCGCGATCTTCACCTTCGCGTCCTTCCTCTGCGGCATCTCCGGGAACGCGACGCTCCTCAACCTGGCCCGCGGGCTCCAGGGGATCGGCGGGGCCGCGATGTTCGCGACCTCGCTCGCTCTGATCGCACAGGAGTTCCAGGGCCGTGAGCGCGGCACGGCGATCGGCGCCTGGGGGGCGACGATCGGCGGCGCCGTCGCCGTCGGCCCGCTGGTCGGCGGCGCCTTGACCGAGGCATTCGGCTGGGAGTGGATCTTCTTCGTCAACGTGCCGATCGGAATCGGCGCCATCTTCCTGACGACCACCAAGCTCGCCAACCTGAAGGCCCCGGATCCCGAAGCCGCTCGACTGGCCCGGCCTGGCGACCTTCTCGCTTGGCCTGTTCGCGCTCATCTTCGGGCTGATCCGCGGCAACCCCGAGGGTTGGTCGAGCCCCCAGATCGTCGCCACGCTGACGGCGTCGGCGGTCTTGCTCGTCGCGTTCGTGGTCATCGAGCACCGGCGAGACAGCGCGATGCTCGACCTCTCGCTGTTCCGAAAGCCCGCCTTCGCCGGTGTGTCGGTGGTCGCGTTGACGCTCTCCGCCTCGATGTTCGCGATGTTCCTGTACCTGACGCTGTACATACAGGACGTGCTCGGATACGGGCCGCTCGCGGCGGGCGTGAGGTTCCTGCCGCTGACGCTGCTCTCCTTCTTCGTCGCCCCCGTCGCCGGCAAGCTCTCGGCCCGGATACCGGTGCGGGTCTTGCTCGGCGTGGGCCTCGGGCTGGTCGGCGTGGCGCTGCTTCTGATGCACGGGGTCGCTCTCGGCGACGACTGGACGACCCTCCTGGCGGGCTTCATCCTCGCCGGAGTCGGGGTGGGAATGGTGAATCCCGGGGATCGCCTCGACGGCGATCGGGGTCGTCTCGCCGGTGAGGGCCGGCATGGCGTCGGGGATCAACAACACCTTCCGTCAGGTGGGCATCGCCACGGGGGTGGCATCGCTCGGGGCGATCTTCCAGTCGCAGGTCTCCTCGAAGCTCGCCGAGCTGGCGCCCAACGCACCGCCGGGGTTCGCCGACGCAGTGTCGTCCGGAGGCGCACAGGCAGCGCTCCAGGGGGCGCCGTCCGGCAGCCGAGCTCAGCTCGAAACCGCCGCCAACCAGGCGTTCATCAGCGGGTTCAACGAGATCCTGCTGGTGGCCGCGGTAGTCGCCCTGATCGGCGCCGTGACCGGGTTCGCCCTCGTTCGCTCCCGCGACTTCGTCGACGAGGACAACACCCAGCCCGTGGCAGCCGAGCCGGTGGAGGCGGCCGCCTAGGGCGGCGGCCGGTCAGCCCTCGACGCCGGCGAGCTTTCGCAGCAGCCCACGAAGGGTCTCGACCTCGTGGGCCGTGAGCGGGGAGAACGTCTCCTTCGCGGTCTCGATCGCGAGTTGGCGGGCCTGTTGGAGCGTCCGTTGCCCGTCGGCGGTGAGGTGAACCGCGTGCTTTCGGCGATCGCCGGGATGGGCGCGGCGCTCGGCCAGCCCGAGCTCCTCCAGCTCGTCGATCACCGCGACCATCGAGCTGGGGTCGATCAGCGAGCGATCGACCAACTCCTGCTGGGCACAGCCGGGGTGCGAGTCGATCAGGGTGAGGACGCCGAAGTGGGGCGGACGCAGGCCCAGCGGCTCGAGGGTCGCGGCGAACACGTGGGCCATGCGCTGACCGTTCCAAGACAGCAGGAAGCCGGGGGCGCTGGCCAGAGGCTCGGGCGGGGGGACGTCGAAGCGCATCTCAGAATCATCCTACGTCGGTCGGATCATTTGTGCTACAAATGATTCTACCCTCTAACGACCTACGCCCTGTACACCACTCTCGGAGGTAGCGGCATGTCCTCGATCACGCGCTGGGTCCTGGCGCACAAGCGCACGGTCATCCTGTTCTGGCTGGTACTCACGGTCGTCGGGATCGCATCGGCGGACTCGGCCACGAAGGCGATGGACCAGAAGTTCTCCGTGCCGGGCAAGGAGGGCTGGGAGACCAACATGGCGATCGCCGACCGCTTCGGGGGTACCGGCGGCGACAGCGCGCCGATCGTTCCGGTGGTCACGCTGCCGTCGAGCGAGACCGTCGACTCGCCCGGAGTGCGCGCGCAGCTGGCGCAGGTCGACCAGCGGCTTCAGCGCGCCCTGCCCGGGTCACGGCTTGCCTCCTACGCTTCGACCGGGGACCGCAGCTTCGTCTCTACCGACGGGCGGACGACGTTCGCGATCGTCTACCCGAGGCCCGACCCCAACGCGTCGTTCGGGGAGAACCTGGACGCAGCGAAGACCGCCAGGTCGGCCGTTCGCGACTCCCGCGTGGGAGGCGCAGCCGTTCACGTGAGCGGCTTCGACGCGCTCCAGAACGACAGCGGCCAGGACAGCGGCACCGGCGTGCTGCTCGAGGGAGTGCTCGGCGGCGTCGGCGCGCTGATCGTTCTGGCGTTCGTGTTCGCGTCCCTGCTCGCACTCGTCCCGATCGTGATGGCGATCGTCTCGATCATGACCACGTTCCTGTTGGTGTGGGGGCTCACCACCTTCACCGACATCTCGCCGGTGGTGCAGTTCCTGATCGCCCTGGTCGGACTTGGCGTGGCGATCGACTACTCGCTCCTGGTCGTCTCTCGCTGGCGCGAGGAGCGCGCCCACGGCAAAAGCGGCGACGCCGCCGTCCAGCGAGCGATGGAGACCGCGGGCCGCGCAGTCGTCTTCAGCGGCACCACAGTGGCGATCGGGTTGCTGGCGATGGTGGCCCTACCGGTGCCATTCCTGCGCAGCATCGGCTACGGCGGCCTGCTGATCCCGCTGGTCAGCACGCTGGTGGCGATCACGCTGCTGCCCGTGGTGCTGTCGAAGCTCGGGCAGCGGCTCGACTGGCCGCACCGGCGCACCGATGATCGCGCCAGCCGCGCTTGGACCCGCTGGGCCGAGGCGGTGGTGCGCCACCGCTGGGTGGCCGCGGGCAGCGCCGTCGCCGTCCTCGGGGTTCTGATCGTCGCAGCGACCGGCCTGACGCTCGGCGACGCCAGCCCGGACACGATCGCCAAGCACGGTGACGCGAAGGCCGGCCTGACGGCGCTCGAGGACTCCGGCATTGGCTCCGGGGCGATCCTGCCGCACGAGGTGCTCACGAACGGGACCAACCCCGAGCATGTGGCCAGGGATCTGAGCAAGGTCGACGGAGTCCACGGAGCGGTCGCCCCGAACTCATCCCAGTGGAGGCGCGGGGGCAGCGCCGAGGTCCTGGCGTTCCCGGTTGACGACGACTCGACCTCCGCCGGGCGGGCGACGCTCGACCGGGTGCGCAACACGGCGCACGCCGCGGGACCCGACGTTCGCGTGGGCGGCCTGCCGGCGGAGAACGACGACTTCATCAACGCCGTCTACGGGGGATTCCCGCTGATGATCGCCTTGATCGCCCTCGTCACGTTCGTGCTGCTCGCCCGGGCGTTCCGTTCGCTGCTGCTGCCGCTCAAGGCCGTGGTCCTGAACGTGGCCAGCGTCGCTGCGGCGTGGGGTGTGCTGGTCATCATGTGGCAGCACGGGCACGGGTCGGACCTGCTGTGGGGCATTGACGCCACCGGCTCGGTGCCCGCGTGGATCCCGCTGATGGTGTTCGCATTCCTGTTCGGGCTCTCGATGGACTACGAGGTGTTCATCCTGTCCCGGATGCGCGAGGAGTACGACGCCACCGGCGATACCCGGACCGCGGTAATCCGCGGAATCGGCCGCACCGGGCGCTTGGTCACGAGCGCGGCGCTCATCCTGTTCTTGTCGTTCGCGGCCCTCGCTTCGGGCCCCGGCACGGACCTGAAGATGTTCGCCACCGGGCTGGCGGCGGGCATCTTGATCGATGCGACGATAATCCGCGCCCTGCTGGTCCCGGCCGTGGTCTCGCTGTTCGGCCGCTGGAACTGGATCCTGCCCAGCCGACCGGCGCGCTTGCTCCGGGTGGAGCCCTCGCTGCCGCCTCGAGCCGTGGCGACCCAGGCCAAGGGCTGAGCCCCCTCCGCTGCGGGTTGGATCGGGCGCCGTCCTGGCGCCCAGATCCAGCCCGCCCGCGGGCGTCCGGGCGAGTCCGTCCCTGCCCGCTGCTAGTAAGGGTCCGGTGAGCGATCCCACGACCCGGCAAGCGGCCGCCGCGCAGTTGCACTAGTGCTGCACGAGCTGCGGATCGAGAACCTGCTGCTGATCGAGCGCGCCGAGCTCCGGTTCGCGGGCGGGTTGAACGCGATCACCGGCGAGACCGGTGCGGGGAAGACGATCCTCGCCCACTCGCTCGACCTGCTGATGGGCGGCAGGGCTCGCCCCCAGATCGTCCGGCCCGGAGCCGACGAGGCCTACGTGGAGGGCGTCTTCGCGCTGCCCAAGGGCCTGCTCGCCGATCCCGACCTGGCCGAGCTGCGCGAGCGCCTCCCCGAGGCCTGCCGACGAGATCGTCCTCGGCCGCCGGATCGCGGCCTCGGGGCGGACCAGCGCCTTCGTACAGGGGCGATTCGCGTCGGCGGGTGACCTGCGGGTGCTCGGCCCCAGGCTGCTCGCCTTCTACGGGCAGCACGAGCACCGCAGGCTGGTGCTCTCCTCGGCCCAGCTCGAGATCCTCGACGGCTTCGCAGGCGCCGCGCAGCTCGAGCGTCGCGGCCGCTACCGGACGGCCCACGCCGAGGTCGCGGCGCTGTCACGCGAGCTGGCCGAGCTGCGCGAGCGCGAGGGAGCAAGGGAGCGGGACCTCGACTTGTTCCGCTTCGAGCTCGCCGAGATCGAGGCCGCCGCGCCCGATCCCGGCGAGGAGCGCGAGCTCGAGGCCGAGCGCGAGCGCCTTCGCCACTCCGAGAGCCTGCGCTCGGCGGCGGCGGAGGCGCTGGCGGCGATCGCCGGCGCCGATGACGACCTGGGCGGGGCCCGCGCCCCGCTTGGAGAAGCCGAGGCCGGGCTGGCGACGGTGGACGGCGTTGACCCTTCGCTCGACGCGATCGCGGAGCGGGTCCGAGCCCTCACGGTCGAGCTGGACGATGCGGCGAGCGCCCTGCGCTCCTACCTGGACGGGGTCGAGGCCGAGCCCGGCCGTCTGGAGACGATCGAGGAGCGCCTGCACGCGCTCGACCGCCTGAAGCGAAAGCACGGCGGCTCGGTCGAGGCCGTGCTCGCCCACGCGGAGCGGTGCAGGGCCGAGATCGACAGGCTCGAGAACGCGGAGCAGCTCGCGGACGAGCTGGAGCGGCGCCTCGAGGAGGCGAGCAGCCGCGCGCACTGCCCTGGCCCGAGAGCTCGGCGACGCCAGGGCCAAGGCCGCCCGCAAGCTCGAGCAGCGGGTCGCGGCGGAGCTCTCCGAGCTGGCGATGGACGGGGCGTCGCTCGAGGTGTCGCTGGACCCACATCCCGAGGGCTTCGGTCCCAACGGCTCGGAGGCCGTGGAGCTCCGCGTGTCCACCAACCCCGGAATCCCCGCCTCGCCGCTTCGCGACGCGGCGTCGGGTGGGGAGCTGTCGCGAATCATGCTTGCGCTCACCGGCCTGGGCCCAGGGGCGGGCGCGGGAACGCTGGCCTTCGACGAGATCGACGCCGGGATCGGCGGCAACACCGCCCGCGCGGTGGGGGAGAGGCTGCGTCGGCTGGGCTCCGAACGCCAGGTGATCTGCATCACCCACCTGCCGCAGGTCGCCTCACTGGCCGAGGCGCACTTTCGGATCGACAAGCGCGCCTCCGGCGGCCGCGCGACGGCAACCGTGGACCGTGTGGATGGCGACGAGCTGGTGGCCGAGATCGTCCGCATGCTTGGCGCCGGGCGCGACGACGAGGCCGCGAGCCGCCACGCCCGCGAGCTGCTGGCCGCGGCGTAGCGGCGCTTGCGAGGGCGCGCGTGCCCCGGGTTTCTTGCTTCTCGCAGCGGGTAGGCGGGGCTCACACCGCGAAAGGAGGGGATATGGAAACCGAGACGCCCGAGGCGCCCGAGATCGAGGAGCTGCCCGACGACCCCGACACGGAGGTGCCAGAGCCCGAGGAGCTGCCCGCGGACCCGGAGCCCCTGCCCCAGGAGACGCCCGGCGAGCTGCCGTCCGAGCAGGCCGGCGAGACGGAGACCGCCGAGGTCCCTGCGGAGCCGAGCGCCCCGTAGGAGCGACCGCGCCTCGGCCGGCCGGGCCGAGGTCCACGCCGCGGAGGGCGAGTTTCCGGATAATCAAGGGCGTCCGATGGCCACGCCCGTCCGATTTCTCGCGCGCGGCCGGCTGAGGCGCAACGGCCCCGCCGCCGCAGGGCGCCGATGACGCCATCCACGGCAGCGCCAGGCTCGGCCGCAAGACCAAGCAGCTCGTCAAGCGCCTGGGCGCCGATGACGTGGCGATCGTCGATCACGCCGACCTCGACCGGATCGCCGCCGAGGACCTGGCGGCGACCGGGGTGCGGGCGGTCGTCAACGTCTCGCCGTTCTCGACCGGCCGCTATCCGAACGCCGGCCCGCTGCTGCTGGCGCGGGCCGGCGTGCGCCTGATCGACGCGCCCGCGGCGCCGCTGTTCGAGGAGCTGCAGGACGGCGATCCGGTGGTGGTCGTGGGTGGCGAGGTTCGCCGCAACGGGACGGTGCTCGCGGCGGGCCGCGTGCTGGGCGCCGCCGAGCTCGCCGAGCAGCTCTCGGACCAGCGCCAGCGGATCGACGAGGCGCTCGCCGCGTTCGCCGAGAACACGATCACGCATCTTCGCGAGGAGGGCGAGCTGCTGGCGTCCAGAACCGAGCTGCCCCGCACGCGCACCGTGTTCCGCGACCGCCACGTGCTGATCGTGGTCAGGGGGACCACCTACCGCAAGGACCTGCGCGCGCTTCGCGCCTACATCCGCGACGTGCGCCCGGTCCTGGTCGGCGTCGACGGGGGCGCCGACGCGATCCTGGAGGCAGGGCTCAGGCCAGACGTCGTGCTCGGCGACATGGACTCGGCGAGCGACGAGGCGCTTCGCTGCGGCGCCGAGCTGATCGTCCACGCCTATCCGGACGGGCGCGCGCCGGGTTGCGAGCGCCTCGAGCGCCTCGGGCTGGAGCACAAGACCCTCCCGGCGGTGGGCACCAGCGAGGACGTCGCGATGCTGCTCGCCTCCGAGAAGGGCGCCGGGCTGATCGTCAGCGTCGGCGCCCACTTCAACCTGGTCGAGTTCCTCGACAAGGCGCGCGACGGGATGTCCTCCACCTTCCTGACCCGGCTCCGGGTGGGCGAGCTGCTGGTCGACGCGAAGGGGGTGAGCCGGCTCTACAACCCGGGCGTCAGCCGGCCGCCAGATGGCGCTCTTCTTCGCGGCGGCGCTGGTGTTGCTGGCGATCGTCATCGCGACCACCCAGCCGCTCAACGACCTCGTGGACCTGATCTGGCTGAAGCTCAAGATCATCCTCGGGATCAGCTAGCCGATGGGGTATTCGGCGCGCTACCACGCCGCCTCGCTGGCCGCCGTCTTCCTGGCGCTGGCGATCGGGATCCTGATCGGAGTCGGGCTGGGCGACAAGGTCGTCAAAGAGCGCGCGAAACGATCTCGAGCAGAGCCTGAAGAGCGATCTCGCCGGGTCCCGCGACCCGCGCCGACGATCTCCAGGGCCAGCTCAACCAGGAGCGCGACATCTCGGCGCAGATCTACCCGGCCCTGGTCGGAGACCTGCTGCGCGGCCAGCGGATCGCGGTGGTGGCGCTCGGCGCGATGCCCGAGGAGATGAAGGGCGACATCGAGTCCGTGGTCGGCGCCGACAACCCCACCGGCGCGAAGCTGAGCGAGTTCGCGGTCGTGCGCGAGCCCCCCGATCTGCACGCCCTCGCGGACGCGGTGCCGGGCGGGAGCCGCAAGGTGGCGCACGACTCGGACGCGCTCTCGGCGCTCGCCCGCCGAGCCGGGCGGTCGCTGGTCACCGGCGGGCCCCGTGTTCGATCACCTTCGCGACGCGCTGCTGGCCGACGTCAGCGGACAGCCCGGGGGGATCGATGCGGTGATCGTGGTCCGCGATCGCCCGAGTGACCTGGGCTCAGGCCAGTCGGATGCCACCGACAGCCTCGAGAGTGGGCTCCTCGACGGGCTCGAGGGCGCCGGGAGCGTGCCGGTCGTCGGCGTCGAGCGCTCCGACTCGGACAGCTCGCAGATCGGCTTCTACGACTCCGAGGGGCTCAGCGCGACGGTTGACAGCGTCGACCTGGTCTCGGGACGAGTGGCGCTGGCCTACGCGCTGAACGGCGTCGGAGGGCAACTACGGGGTCAAGGCCTCGGCCGACCGCCTGCTGCCCGCCCTTCGTCGCCCGCCGGCGCCGACCGTCGGCCATACGCTTCCGGTGAGGCTCTCCGGGCTGGCGCTCTCCGCCGCGGTCGCCCTCGCCTTCGCCGGTCCCTGGCTGCGCGACATGGAGCGCACCGGGCTCACTCGCGAGAACTACCGGGGCCGATCGCTCGCCTTCCCGGCCGGCGCCGTCCTGGTTGCCTGCTCGCTGGTGGCCCTGGCGCCGCTGGCGCTGCTCGACGATCGCGCCGACCTCGACCTGCTCGACCCGGAGCTGCGCCGCTGGGCCGTCTACGTGCTCGGCGTGGCGCTGCTCGGGCTGCTCGACGACGCGCTGGGTCGCGGCGCGGCCGCCGGGGCCCCGCGTGGCTGGCGAGGTCATGCGGAGGCGGTGCTCTCGGGGCGGTTCTCGACCGGGGCGATCAAGGGCGTCGGCGCGCTGGCGCTCGCCGCTTACGCGACCTCGGGCCTTGGCGAACACGACTGGCGCTACGTCGCCGACCTCGCGCTGCTGCTGTTGACGACGAACCTGTTCAACCTCCTCGACCTGCGACCGGGTCGGGTCGAGAAGGCGTTCGCCGCGCTGCTCGCCGGCCTTTGCCTGGGAGCCTGGACGGTCGCGCCGCTCGACCTGCTGGGCATCTTCATCGGGCCCGTGCTGGTCGGCTTTGCGTTCACGCTGCGCGAGCGCGCGATGCTCGGCGATACGGGCTCCAACCTGATCGGAGCGCTCGCCGGGATCTCGCTGCTCGTCGTCCTCGGAGACGACGCCCGGCTGGTGGCGCTGGCGATCGTCGCGGCGCTCAGCCTGTACGGTGAGCTGCGCTCCATCTCGCGCACCATCGAGGGGGTTCCGCTGCTTCGCTCTCTAGACTCGCTGGGCAGGTTGACTAAGGGTCAAGAGGCAGACTCCGGAAGATGAAGCCCGGCGAGACCAGGTTCATCTTCGTCACCGGCGGCGTCGTCTCCTCGCTCGGCAAGGGGATCGCCGCGGCATCGATCGGGCGGCTTGCTGGTCAGCCACGGCTTCCGGGTCCAGCTGCAGAAGTTCGACCCCTACATCAACGTCGATCCGGGGACCATGAGCCCCTTCCAGCACGGCGAGGTGTTCGTCACCGAGGACGGGGCGGAGACGGACCTCGACCTGGGCCACTACGAGCGGTTCACGGACGAGAACACCTCACGAGCCTCCAACGTCACCGCGGGCGCCGTCTACAACTCGGTGATCAGGCGCGAGCGCCGCGGCGACTACCTCGGCGCGACGGTCCAGGTGATCCCCCACATCACCGACGAGATCAAGCAGCGGATCCTGATCCTCGCCGAGTCGCAGGCGGTGGACTTCGTGATCTCGGAGATCGGCGGCACGGTGGGGGACATCGAGTCGCTGCCCTTCCTGGAGGCGATCCGCCAGCTCTATACGGACCTCGGGCCGCGGCGCTGCATGTTCGTGCACCTGACCCTGGTGCCGTACGTGGGCCATGCCGGCGAGCTGAAGACCAAGCCGACGCAGCATTCGGTCAACGAGCTGCGGCGGATCGGAATCCAGCCGCACGCGATCGTCTGCCGGTCGGAGCGCGGGCTCGAGCGCGACATCCGCCGCAAGATCGCGCTGTTCGGCAGCGTGCCGGAGGAGGCGGTGATCTCGGCCCGCGACGTGGACAACATCTACAAGGTGCCGCTCGTGCTGCGCGCCGAGGGGATGGACGACCTGGTGCTCGACCATTTCGGCCTCGAATCGGAGGCGCCGGACCTGCAGCAGTGGGAGGAGCTGGTGCGGCGCGCCGACGCCTGCGAGCGAACCGTGCGGATCGCCCTGGTCGGCAAGTACGTGCAGCTCGCCGACGCCTACAAGTCGGTGGTCGAGGCGCTCAGCCACGGCGGCTATCACCATGGCGTCGACGTCGAGGTGGAGCTCTTGAACTCAGAGGATCTCGACCCGGCGGCGCTCGAGGCGACCGACGGGATCCTGATCCCGGGCGGCTTCGGCGAGCGGGGGATCGAGGGCAAGATCCGAGCCGCGCAGATGGCGCGCGAGCAGGGGATTCCCTTCCTCGGCATCTGCCTCGGGAATGCAGATGGCGGTGGTGGAGTTCGCGCGGCACGTCAGCCGGCATGGACGGAGCCAACTCGGCCGAGTTCGACCCCGAGACGCCGTACCCCGTCATCGACCTGCTGCCCGAGCAGAAGGAGGTCACCGACATGGGCGGGACGATGCGCCTGGGAGCCGACCCGATCAAGCTCCACGACGGCACCCGGGCGCGCGAGATCTACGGCGAGGCGGTGATCTACCAGCGCCATCGCCACCGCTACGAGGTCAACAACATGCTGCGGCGCCGGCTCGAGGACGAGGGCCTGGTGTCCAGCGGCACCTCGCCCGACGAGCGACTGGTCGAGGTGATCGAGCTGCCCGATCACCCCTTCTTCGTCGCCTCCCAGTTCCACCCCGAGTTCAAGTCTCGCCCCACCCGGCCCGAGCCGCTGTTCCGCGAGTTCGTCGGCGCGGCGGCCCGCCGCGCGACCGAGCGGGGCCCGGTCGAGGCGGCGCCCGGTGAACGGGCGGACCCGGCCGAGGAGACGGCCCTGGCCGAGCCCGAGGACGCCGAGCTCAGCGTGCGCCGCGAGCAGAGCTAGCCCAAGCTCCCCTCACCGACGAGCCCAGGTGGGCCGAATTTCTTGCCGATAGGCCGATGAAATTCGGCCCACCTCGGCCCAGCGCGGCGGTTACGGCATCTGGTCGTCGCTCATCTTGCCGCCAGAGCCCGCGTTGCCCATCGAGTCATCGTGCATTCCGCCGGTTCCGCCGTTGCCCATCGAGTCGCCGCCCTGCATGTCCTTCTTCGAGCCGCCCTGCATGTCCTTCGAGCCGCCCTGGCCCATCGAGCCATCCTTCATCTGACCTGAGCCGCCCTGGCCCATCGAGTCGTCTTCATCGACCGGAGCCGCCCTGGTGCATCGAGCCGCCCTGCATTCCTTCATGCCGCCCTGGTCCATCGAGCCCTCGTCCATTCCCATCGACTGCATGGCCCGCATGGCCTTTGGCGAGCCGGGCAGGGTCAGGCCCGGGACGCTCTCGGGAGTGAAGGCGACCCCCAGCCCCAGGACCAGCAGCAGGACCGCGATGCCCCGGTTGGCGAGCGCCCTCCACGGCAGCAGCTTCTCGATCGCGATCAGGGCGGCGATGAACGCCATCCAGCCGAGGCTCATCACTCCGAGCGCGAACAGCGCCGCCATCAGCGCCCAGCAGCAGCCGACGCACCAGCCTCCGTGGATGACGCCCCATTCGCACTGCGCCCACCCGTCCCGGCCGCCAGTGCTTCATCAGGAACATGAAGGGGCTGCGGCAGTGGCGCAGGCAGACGTCCTTGAGCGGAGTGAGCTGGTAGACGGCCGCGAGCGAGGATCACGCCGCCGGCGAGGTACGGCCCGGCGTTGTCCCAGGAGAAGGCGTCGCCGGTCAGCGGCCTTGCCGAGCTGGAAGAGCCCGTAGCCCACCAGCCCGGCCGCCGCCCAGGTGATCAGGTAGCCGGCGACGAACAGGGTGGTCGCCCCGATCGGCACCGGCTGCCCCCGCTCCCGCCGCCCCTCCTGGATGCGGACGTGCATGACGACCATCGGCGCGATGGACGGGAACATCATCGCGGCCATCATCACCACCCACACGCCGAGGAAGAACCCGAGCGTCCCGGGGTCGGTGCCCGGCCCCGCGTCCATGCCGCTCATCTGGTCGCTGGTCACAGCCCACGCGATCGCGGCGAGGGCAACCAGCAGGCCGATCAGGCCGAGCTGGATCAGCCCGGGCAGCGGCGGCGGCCGTCGGATCGTTGCCGATTCCATGCTGCTGCTGATTGTTACTCGGTTCTAGCCGCGTCCCGGTGCGGCACCCTCCTGCATCTCGGCTCGCTGATCGTGCGGCGGTCAAGATGCTCGCGAGCGCATAGCCTTGGGCCAGTGGCCAACGACCAGCGAATGCTCGATCGCTTCGTGCGGCTGTGCGAGATCCCGAGCCCGACCGGGGAGGAGCGCGCGGTCGCCGATGCGGTGCTCGCCGAGCTGCGCGACCTCGGCGTCGAGGTGGCGGAGGACTCCGCGGCCGGTCCGGCGCGGCGCCGGCGCCGGCAACCTGATCGCCCGGGTCCCCGGCGAGCGCGACGCGTGGGTGATGTTCGCCTGCCACCTCGACACGGTCCCGCACGACGGCCCGATCGAGGTCGTCCTCGACCAGGGCGTGTATCGAAGCCGGGGCGAGACGATCCTGGGCGCCGACAACAAGGCCGCGGTCACGGTGCTGCTGGAGCTCGCCGCGCGGCACGCCGCAGAGCCCGCCGCCGATCGGGCTCGAGCTGCTGTTCACGGTGGCCGAGGAGGATGGGCTGCGGGGAGCGAAGGAGGTGGACCTCGAGTCGCTGCGCTCGCCGTTCGGCTTCGTGCTCGACCACGCGAGCCCGATCGGAGAGGTGATCACCGCCGCCCCCACCTACAAGCGGCTGGCTGCCGAGTTCGAGGGCACCGAGGCGCACTCCGGGATCCGTCCCGAGGACGGCCGCAGCGCGATCGCGGCCGCCGCGACGGCGATCGCGGCGATGGAGCTGGGGCGCCTCGATGCCGAGACGACCGCCAACGTGGGCGTGATCTCGGGCGGCACCGCGTCCAACGTCGTCCCGGGCCACTGCCGGGTCGACGCCGAGGCGCGAAGCCTCGACGACGAGCGGGCCAGCAAGACGATCGGCGCGATGGTGGATGCCTGCACGTGGGCGGCGAGCGAGCACGAGTGCGACGTCGACGTGGAGGTGAGGGAGATGTTCCGCGGCTACCGGCTGGCGTCGAATGCGACGTCGGTGAGCGTTGCCCGGGCGGCGCTCGAGCGCTGCGGCGCCGAGCCGCGCGAGGTCGCGACCGGCGGCGGCAGCGACGCGAACGCTCTGGCCGCCGCCGGATTCGAGTGCGTGCTGCTCGCCAACGGGACCGAGGCGAACCACACCGCGGAGGAGAGCGTCGCCGCGGAGCGGATCGTGCAGATGCTCGACGGTCTGCGAGGCGATCGTTCAGGAGGCGGCGGCACGATGCTGAAGCTTCGCCGGGGGATGGTGGTCGCGGCCGACCCGCTGACGGTCGACGTGGAGGGCGAGGAGCGCCCCGCGTGGGCCGACCGCTCGCTGGTCGGGGAGGTGAGCGAAGGCGACGAGGTGATCGTCAACACCGAGTCCCTCGACCTCGGGCTGGGCTCCGGCGGGTTCGACGTCGTCCACGTCAACCTGACTCGAGGGCTCGCCGGCGGCGGAGCGACCGGCGGACCAGCACGTGATCAAGCTCAACTACACCTCGCTCCAGCACCCCGTCGAGCCGGTCGAGGCGCCGCTCGGCGAGGAGACGCGCCGCCGCGCCCGCCCCGCCGGTGCTCATCCTGCCGCTGCACGGCCACCTGGCGCCCGCCTGCTGGGCCGCCGGACAGGTGCGCCCGGGGCTCCGCGTCGGCTACGTCCAGACCGCGGGCGGGGCGCTGCCGGGCTCGCTGTCGCGAGACGTCGCCGAGCTTCGCGAGCGAGGGCTCCTGACCGGGCACGTCACCGCCGGCCCGGCCTACGGCGGCGAGCACGAGGCGATCGGCGTGGTCGGGGCGCTCGACGCCGCTCCTCGACGGTTGGGCTGGCAGGCGATCGTCTGCGGGCCGGGGCCGGGCATCCTCGGCTCGGACACGTCCTACGGGCACGGCGGCATGGCGGCGCTCGACAGCGCGCACGCCGCGCTCGCCCTCGCACCTGCCGACCCTGCTGTCGCCGCGGCTTTCCAGCTCCGACCCACGCGCCCGTCACCGCGGGCTCAGCCACCACACGGCGTCGGTGCTCGAGCTGCTGTTGGCCTCGGTGCGGATCCCGGTCCCGGAGCTCGACCTCGAGGGGTGGCCGACCGGCACCGATGGGCTCGAGCCGGTCGACCTGCCGAGCGTCCTGGACGCCCTGCACCAGGTGTGCGACGACCGCCACGACGTGGCCGTCGAGCCGGTGGACCTCGAGGCCTACGCGGCGAGCGGGCTTCCGACCCTGGCGATGGGGCGGACGATCGCCCAGGACCCGCTGTTCTTCGCGGCTGCGCTCGCCGGGGGCGGGGCGCTGGCGGGCGCCGTTCGGGGGCAGGGCTGAGCGATGGAGCGGATCGGCTCGAAGAGCGTCTGGCAGGGCAAGGTCGGAAGCGTTCGCATCGACGAGTTCCGCCATCCCGATGGCTCGACCTCGGTGCGCGAGGTCGTCGGCCACCCGGGAGCCGTCGCCATGGTCGCCCACGACGAGCGCTTCCTGTATCTGGTTCGCCAACCGCGCGAGGCGGTGGGCGAGGACGCCCTGCTGGAGCTGCCCGCGGGCAAGCTCGATGTGCCGGGCGAGAGCCCCGTCGAGTGCGCCAAGCGGGAGCTCGCGGAGGAGGTCGGCAAGGCGGCCTCGCAGTGGCGGGAGCTGAAGCGCTTCTACACCAGCCCCGGGTTCGCCGAGGAGGAGGTGACCGTGTATCTGGCGACCGAGCTCGAGGACGCCGACGCCGAGTCCGACGAGGAGGAGCGCCTGGAGGTCGTGGCCTGGCCGCTGGAGGATCTCGACCGCGCGATCGAGGAGTGCCGCGACGCGAAGTCGCTGATCGGCCTGCTGCTGTTCAAGGAGCTGCGCCGGGGCTAGTCAGCCATCGCTTGGTCTCCCGGTTGCAGGGGCAAGGGATGCCAAGTGCCGGATAGAACAAGCTGGCATGGCCATCGCGATCGAGCAGGCGAAGGAGCGCCGCGAACGCGGTCGAGGCGCGCTTCGAGGCGCTGGTGCTCGACTTCCTCGCGCACCTGGAGTTCGAGCGTGGGCTGGCTCGCAACACGCTCACGGCCTATCGAACCGATCTGCTCCAGTACGGAACCTTCCTGGCCGAGCGCCACCGCGGCGCAACGGATGCCGAGCGGGCGGATGTCGCCGACTTTCTCGCCGACCTGGCCACCGGCAACGGACATCCCGCCTGCTCGCCGGCGACGATCAATCGCAAGGCCGCCTGCCTGCGGTCCTTCTACCGGCACCTGCGGCGCGAGGAGCTGATCGACGACGACCCGACGGCGGCGCTCGCGCCGCCGAGCAAGAGCCGCAAGCTCCCTCGCGTACTCAGCTACGCCGAGGTGAAGCGGTTGCTGGAGAGCGTCGGCGGTGGCGACGCGATCGCACTGCGCGACCGCGCCCTGCTCGAGGTCATGTACGGGTGCGGACTGCGGGCCTCGGAGGCCGTGGGGCTCGACGTCAACGATGTGGACCTGCGGCGCGGCTTCGTGCGCCCGCACGGGAAGGGCAACAAGGAGCGCACCGTCCCGCTCGGCCGCGAGGCGGCCGCGGCGGTCAAGCGGTACCTGCGGGCCGGTCGCCCGGAGCTGGTCGGCCCTGCGCCCGCAGTCGAAGCTGTTCGTCAACTTTCGCGGCGGCCCGCTGACCCGGCAGGGGCTGTACAAGATCATCCGCCGGCACGCGAAGGAGGTGGGCCTGGAGGGCAGGATGAGCCCGCACACCCTGCGGCACTCGTTCGCCACCCACCTGCTGTCCGGCGGCTGCGACCTGCGCTCGGTGCAGGAGATGCTCGGCCACTCGGACGTCGCCACCACACAGCTCTACACCCACCTGTCCGGCGAGCGCATCCGGGACGTCTACTTCAAGGCCCACCCCCGCGCCGTGGCGAAATAGCGGGGAGCATCTAGTAGAACCAAGGGCATGCCCGAGCTGCCCGAGGTCGAGACGATCCGCCGCCAGCTCGAGCCGGAGCTTCGCGGGCGACGGATCGAGTCGGCCGAGGTCCTCGATGAGCGCTGGACGCGGCCGGTGCCGCCGGCCGAGGTCGAGCGGGCGCTCGCCGGTCGCACGATCGAGGAGGTCGAACGGCGCGGCAAGTACCTGGTCCTGCGGCTGGACGGCGGCCGGTCGCTGGCGATGCACCTGCGGATGACCGGCAACCTGCTGCTCGACCAGGGGTCGGCGACGCCCGCGCCCCGCCACCTGCGGGCGGTGATCCGGCTCGACGGGGGCGGGCGCCTGCTGTTCACGGATGCCCGCCGGTTCGGCCAGGCGGTGGTCCTGGACGGCGACGACCTCGACGACTACTTCGCCGCCAGGCTCGGCGTCGAGCCTCTGTCGGAGGCGCTCACGGCGCGAGGAGCTCTGCCGGCTGGCCGCCGGGCGGCGGGCGCCGCTGAAGTCGTTCCTGCTGAACCAGAGCAGGATCTCGGGGATCGGGAACATCTATGCCGACGAGGCGCTGCACCGGGCGGCGCTTCACCCGCTGTCGCCGGCGGGGTCGATGAAGCCCGAGGACTGCGAGCGGCTGCGAGAGGGGATCGTCGCCACGCTCGAGGCGGGGCTGCGCAGCGGCGGCGCCTCGGTGGACGACTACCTCGACGCGCGTGGCGAGCGCGGCGCGATGCAGGACGAGTTCCTGGTCCACACGCGCGAGGGCGAGCCGTGCCCGCGGTGCGGCGCCGAGATCCGGAGGATCGTCGTGGCCGGCCGCTCGACCTACTTCTGCCCCTCCTGCCAGCGTCGCCTGCGCCGCCGGCCCCGGCGGCGCGCGCGCCGCAGGTCTGCCGCATGACCGCCGAGATCCCACCGCCGGAGGGATTCCTGATCGGGCACTGGACCGACGCCGAGGGGGCGACGGGTTGCAGCGTGGTGATCCCGCCGCCGGCGAGCCGGGGAGGCGTTGACGTCCGCGGCGGTGGGCCGGGAACGCGCGAGACCGACGTGATCGGCCCTCTCGCCGGCACCGCCGAGGTGACGGCGGTCCTGCTGACCGGGGGCAGCGCCTTCGGCCTGGCGGCGGCCGACGGGGTGATGCGCTGGCTCGAGGAGACCGGGCGCGGATATGAGACGCCGGCCGGGCTGGTGCCGATCGTCCCCGCGGCCGTCATCTACGACCTCGCGGAGGGGGATCCGCGCGCTCGGCCGGGGCCCGACGCCGGCTACGCGGCCTGCGCTTCCGCGACGCCCGGCGTTCCGGAGCGGGGCAGGGTGGGCGCCGGAACCGGTGCCGCCGTCGGGAAGATCCGTGGGCGCGAGCACTCGGCGCAGGCGGGGATCGGCTACGCGGCGGCCCGAAGCGGCCGCGGCCAGACGGTCGCCGCGCTCGCGGTCGTCAACGCGTTCGGGGACGTGATCGGCGAGGACGGGCGGGTGCTGGCGGGGCCGCGGGGAGACCAGGGGGAGGAGGTCTCGACCGCCGGCCTGATCGCGGCGATGGAGGGGCCTCCCGACTGGACGAGGCTCGAGGAGCGCAACACGACGCTCGTCTGCGTGATGACCGACGCGGCGCTCGACAAGGCGGCCTGCGCGCGCGTGGCGAGGATGGCCAGCGGCGGAGTCGCCCGCGCCGTGGATCCCGTCCACTCGGACGTGGACGGCGACGTCGCCTTCTGCCTGTCGTCCGGCCGCGGCGCCACCGACCGCTTCACGCCGATCGCGATCGGCACGATCGCCGCCACCGTCACCGCGGCGGCGATCCGCGACTCGGTTCGGCAGCCGTAGCCGTCCGCCTGGCCGGTCATCTTTCGGATATGCCAGGGGCGTACAAGACGGAGGCGGTCGTCCTGCGATCGATCCGCTACGGCGAGGCGGATCGCGTCCTGCACCTCTACAGCGCCACCCGCGGGCGGGTGAGCGCGATCGCCAAGGGATCGCGACGGCCGCGCTCGCGCTTCGGGGGGCGGCTGGAGCCCTTCTTCCGGCTCGATCTCGTCCTTTACGAGGGACGGGGCGAGCTGGCCACGGTCACCTCGGCTCATACCGTCGCCGCCCACCCGAGCCTGCGCTCGAGCGAGCCGGCGCTGATGGCGGCGGCGCGCGGCTGCGACGCGGTGCTGCGGCTGCTCGACTCCGCCGAGGCCAATACGCCCGCCTACAACCTGCTCTGCCGCTACCTGGCGCTGCTCGACGGCGAGGAGTCGACGCGCGGCGACGGGGCGGGGGATGGCGCCGCCGGGCTCTCCACGGCGCTCGCCTTTCGCCTCAAGCTCGCCCTGGCGGCCGGCTTCTCCCCGGAGCTCGCCTCCTGCGCGCGCTGCGGCGAGGCGGACGGATTGGTGGGCTTCTCGGGCGCCGCCGGGGGCGTCGTCTGCGCCGCCTGCGAGCGGGGCGGTTTCGAGCTCTCGCCGGAGGCCCACCGCTTCATGGTCGAGGCGCTGGGTCGCCCGCTGGCCTCCGCGCCGAGCGCCTCGGAGCGCGCCCTGCGCCAGGCCGAGCGCGCGGTCTCGGAGACGCTCGAGCACCACGCCCACGTCCACCTGCGGGCCGCGGCGTAATGCGCGAGCTCCTCCCAGAGGGCCACTCCATCAAGTAGGGCGGCTGGTGGCGAGCACCGCCCAACCCCCTCAGAACCGCCGGTTGGTGCCGACATCCATCGGCTTGTCGGTACAAAGTGGCGGTACTGCGGGGTCCCCCGCGGCATTCCCGGTGGAGACCCCCGAAGGACCCCAAGGCCTAGCGCGGCCGGTACATGCGCTCCGTGATCCGCAGCTGGATCGCGCGCGGTGAGGGGCGGGTGACGCGTATGAACCAGCGGAACGTGCGGCCGGGAATCAGCGAGCGGCGGCCGCGGTCATACGCTGCAAGTGCCTCGCGGACGACCTGCTCTGCGGAGATGTGGCCCGGAACGACGCCCACTCGCCCCGGTTCGTATCCCGCGCGTTCCTGGAACTCGGTCGGCACCGGCCCCGGGTTGACGGCGAGAACGCGCACGCCCGAGCCCCGCAGCTCGGTGTGCAGCGCGTCCGTGAAGCTGATCACGAAGGCTTTGGTCGCGGAGTAGACGGACTTCGTAAGGAATCGGCTGCATGCCGGCGCTCGAGGCGACGTTGATGATCCCGCCGCGCCCGCGCTCGACCATGCCCGGCAGGAAGGCGTGGGTGAGGGTGACGATCGCCTCGCAGTTGACTCGCACCTCCTCGGCATCTCGGTTGGGATCGTTGTCCAGGAAAGGGCCCGAGGTGCCGAAGCCCGCGTTGTTGACCAGTAGCTCGACCTCGATTCCGAGCTCCGCGACCCGGTCGCGCAGCGAGGCGGCATCGGTGGCGAGGTCGCAGGGGACGGCGTGGGCTTCGGTCGGGAGCTCGGCCGCAAGCCGCTCCAGCCGGTCGGCGCGACGAGCGACCAGCACCAGGTCGTGGCCGCGGGCGGCGAGCTGGCGCGCGAATTGTTCGCCAATTCCCGAGGAAGCGCCGGTAATGAGGGCGGTTTCGCGCATGGCGTGACCCTATTCTCTCTTCGAGGTGTCCAGCGCAGCCAGCCAGCCGCCAGCCGTTGCCGCGAGGCCGCTCGAGGATCGGGTGCGCGCGTGGGAGGGCGAGTACCTGTGGGACAGGGCGACGCCGTCCTACCCGGCGATCCGCCGCGAGCCCGAGCCGGACAGCCCGATCCGAACCCCGTTCCAGCGCGACCGCGACCGGGTCGTCCATTCGAAGGCGTTCCGCCGCCTCAAGCACAAGACCCAGGTGTTCATCGCGCCGGAGGGCGACCACTACCGCACGCGGCTCACGCACACGCTGGAGACGTGCGGGATCGCGCGGACGGTCGCGCGGGCGCTCGGTCTGAACGAGGATCTGACCGAGGCGATCGGCCTCGGGCACGACCTCGGCCACCCGCCGTTCGGCCACATCGGCGAGGAGGCGCTCGACCAGGCGCTGCGCGAGCGCGCCGGACGGAGCTTCCGACACAACCGCCAGTCGCTTCGGGTCGTGGACGTGCTGGAGCGGGACGGACGGGGGCTGAACCTGACCGAGGCGGTTCGCGACGGGATCCTCAACCACACCGGCTCCGAGGACCCGGCGACCCTGGAGGGGCGGCTGGTGCGGCTGGTGGACCGGGTGGCCTACATCAATCACGACATCGACGACGCGCTGCGGGCGGGGATCATCGTCCCGGACGACCTGCCCGCCGCGGAGATCGAGCTCCTCGGGCCGAGCGGCGGCGAGACGGATAGACAGGCTCGCGACCGACATCGTCGAGCAGTCGCGCGCGGCCGGGGACATCGTCCAGAGCGAGGAGGTCGGTGGAGCGATGCTGAGGCTGCGGAAGTTCATGTTCGAGCGGGTCTATCTGGGCGCCGAGGCGCGGAGCGAGCACGAGCGCGTGCATCGCACCCTGCGAGGCCTGTTCGACCACTACACGGAGCATCCCGAGGAGGTCCCCGAGAGCGCCGCCGGGGCCGACGAGATCCAGCGGATCACCGACTACATCGCCGGGATGACGGATCGGTTCTGCATCGCGACCTTCAAGCGCCTCGCCCTGCCCGAGGAGTCGAAGCTCTGACCGGCGGCCGGTTCACGACCGAGACGGTCGAGCGGGTAAAGGACACCGCCGACATCGTCGAGATCGTTTCGGCGTACACGGATCTGCGGCGCAGCGGCGAGCGATACACGGGGCTGTGCCCGTTCCACGAGGAGCGCACGCCGTCGTTCTCGGTCGACCCCCGGGAGAAGCTCTACTACTGCTTCGGGTGCGAGGCGGGAGGCGACGTGTTCCGGTTCGTGCAGGAGAAGGAAGGGCTCGGCTTCGGCGAGGCGGTGGAGGCGCTGGCGGACCGCTATGGCGTCGAGCTGGAGCGCGAGCACGAGGATCCGCGGGCCGAGGAGGCGCGAAAGCGCCGGGCGCAGGCTGGGGGAGGCTGCTCGCGCGGACCGCGCAGTTCTACGCCAGCTACCTGTGGGAGTCGCAGGAGGCCGGCAAGGCGCGTGAGTACCTGGCGTCGCGCGGTCTGGGCGAGGAGGTGCTGCGGGCGTTCGGGGTGGGCTACGCGCCGAGCGCCTGGGACCAGGTGCTGACGCGCGGGCAGCGGGCGGGGTTCAGCGTCGCCGAGCTGGCGGCCGCGGGGCTGGTCCAGAAGGGGAGGCAGGGCGGCCACTACGACCGCTTCCGCGCCCGGATCATGTTCCCGGTGCGCGACGGGCGGGGGCGGGTGCAGGGGTTCGGGGCGCGGGCGCTGCGCAGCGACTCGAAGCCGAAGTACCTGAACTCGCCGGAGGGTGAGCTGTATCGGAAGAGCCGCACGCTTTACGGGATCGATCGGGCGCGCGCGGCGATCGCGAAGGCGGGGCGGGCGGTGGTGGTCGAGGGGTACATGGACGTGCTCGCGGCCCACCAGGCGGAGATCGACCGAGGCGGTGGCGGTGATGGGGACGGCGATCACGCCGGAGCAGCTGCAGCAGCTTTCGGGCCATGCCGAGGAGGCGGTGCTGGCGCTGGACGCGGACCGGGCGGGGCGGGCCGCGATGCTGCGGGCGCAGCGCGTGGCCGGCAGCCGCAAGCTGCGCCTGCGGGTCGCGGCGATGCCCGCGGGGGAGGACCCGGCGGACATGCTGGAGGCCGGGGAGGCGGGGCGGGTGCGAGAGCTGATCGCAGGGGGCGGTGGAGCTGCCGGAGTTCCACGTGCGGCTGGCGCTCGACGAGGCCGACCTGTCGTCGCCGGCGGGCAGGGATCGGGCGCTCGACGAGGTGGTGCCGGTGCTGGCGGCGATGCGAGAGTCGATCAGCCGGGACGAGCTGGCGCGGGTGGTGGCCGACCGGCTCGACGCGGATCCGGAGCTGGTGACGCGCAGGGTGAGCGGGGAGGCCCGGCGTGGGGCGACCCAGCCCGCCGGTGCAGGCGACAAAGGCCGACGGGAGCGGGGGTGCGGCCGCGCCGGCTGCGCCGCCGCGGCCGCTGAGCGCGCGCGAGCGGCGCGAGCAGGCGCTCCTGGCGATGTGCATCGCCTCCCCACGGGAGGGGCGGGAGTCTCCTGGAGCGGCTGACCCCGGAGCACCTGTCGTCGCCGGTGGTGGAGCGGGCGAGGGATTGGCTGGCGGGGCATCTGGACGAGCCGATGAGCGGGCTGCCGCGCGAGGACGAGGAGCTGGTGTCGCTGATCACCCAGCTGGTGATGAAGGCCGAGCGCGAGCCGGGTGGGCGCGAGGCGATGGAGCTCAACTTCCTGCAGCTCGAGCAGACGATGATCGAGGGGCGGATCGAGGTGGCGCGGAAGGGGGGAGGGGACCCGCCGGTGGACCTCCAGCGCCGCCGCGCCGAGCTCGCCGAGCGAATCGCGCACTGGGAGGCGACGGCGACGGGCTGAGGCCGAAGTATCGACTGGCTCATCGCGTTTAGAGTGCATGCTCGAAGCAGGCCGTCCGAGTGGCTCGAATGGCTGACGCGGTCCGGGGTAGCTCAATTGGCAGAGCATTCGGCTGTTAACCGAAGGGTTGCGGGTTCGAATCCCGCCCCCGGAGCTACAGGCCGGCCGGGTGGTCGGCCGTCCAGTTCGGTCTAGCCGACGATGTGCTCGACCAGCTCCGCGCCCCGGTCGGCGCCGTCGTTCTGCGACGCCCACACGGCGATCTCACTGGCTCGTCCTCTGAACCTCGGGTCGGCCAGGATCGCGACGCGCCGCCCAGCGCAGCGAGCGCCGGCCCCGTCAGCCGCCACGGCAGCATCAGCCCGGCGCCGGCCCACGCCACCCGCGCCGAGTTCTCCGCCATGTCCCCGACCGCCGGGCAGCACAGCGCCGGCGCGCCGGCCCCAAGCGCCCGCGCCACCGTCCCGTGCCCCCCGTGGCACACCACCAGCGCCGCCTGCGGCATCAGCTGCGAGTAGGAGAGCCAATCGACCACGACCGCGTTCGGCGGAGCATCTGGCAGCGACCCGCCGACGGCGATTCGTCGTCGCCACCACCCGCACCGGCTCCTCCGCCAGCGCCTCGAGCGCCGCCCGCACCAGACGCAGCTCCGGGTCCTGCGCCGTCGACGACGCCACCAGCACCAGCGGCGTCGTCTCCCTCGGGCAGCTCGATCGTCGGGATACGGCAGCTCGAACTCCATCGGCCCGGTCACGTGAACATGCGCCGGCCACCGCCGCGGATACTCGAGCTGCGGGAACGTCGCCACCAGCGCCAGCTCGGGGCTGATCCCCCCGTGGAACCGAGCCAACGGCGCGCAGCCCGACGGCCGCCCGCGTCTCGTTCATCTCCCGCCGTCCCCGTCGCAGCCCGCTCGTCAGCACCGGCAGCCACGCCCGCCACATCGCGCTCCCCAGGGGCGTCCGCGGCGGCTGCGCGCCGAACGAGAAGAACGGCATCCCCGGCTCGTGCACCGGATACACGTGCGGAATCAGCGTCGCCCGCGGCCGCCCGGCCTTCTCCGCAGCCAGCGCCGGCGCCAGCGGTGAGGATGTCGCTGACCACGACATCCGGCCGAAAGTCCTCCATCAGCGGCAGCAGCGCCAACGCCGCGTCGGCCGCCGACGCCCCGTCCGCCGACCCTGGCGCCGGCGGGGGGAAGGTCTTGTACTCCTCCGCCGCCGTGAACCCCAGCCCCTCCGCCTCGACCGCCTCCCGCCAGCGCTCCCACGTCTCCACCAGCACCTCGTGTCCGCGCCGCCGCAGCGCCCGCGCCAGGGCGATGGCGGGGAATGCGTGTCCGGCGTCCCCGAACGCCGCCACCAGGAACCTCCCCGACCTCACTGCAACCCCCGTTGCGCCCGGCCACCGCTCGCTCGCGGCGAGCCCCACGGCGCGATATCCCTTCGCAGATGAGACGCCGCGACCGAGATCCCGCCGAGCGCCTGCGCTTCGCCGTCGAGGCACTGCCACGCCGCGCCCGGGAGGCGATGCTTCGCGGCGTCGACTCCAACCCGATCATCGTCGGCGCCTACGTCGATCGCGACGGCGGCGTCTGCCCGATGCTCGCCGCGCACCGAAACGGCGGCCGCACCAGCCTCGCCAGCTTCGCCCGCGCGTGGGACCGCTACACGGGCGCCAAGCGCCCCCGCCCGGCGACCCGCCGCGAGCTGCGCACGCTGCGCGCGCTGCTCGAGTCGAGCCTTGCCGGCGACCCGACGCAGCGCGGCTCGATCGCCGAGGCGGCCGCCCGGATCCGCGCCGAGCGCGCCGAGATCGCCGAGCGCGACGCGCTCGGCTGCCGAAGTGCCCCGCCCGGACACCGGCGAGCGCCACCGGGCGCCGGGAGCTTCGCGACCGCCTGCACTGGTCGTGGATGCGGCCCGCCCGGCGCTACGAGGAGTACCGGGACCTCGTCGCTGCCGCCGAGCGAGCAGCTCGCCGAGCAGCGCGCCGCGGAGCTCCTCGAGGACCGTCCGGCTGAGCACCTCGCCTAGGAGCTACCCGCCGAGCTGCTCGTCGGGCCGCGCGAAGACGATCTCCGGCACCAGACACGCCGGCGACGTCTTGAGCAGGAACCGCACCGACTCGGCGATGTCCTCGGGCCGGATCATCTCGTCCGCGTTCACCTGGTCCTTGACGAACTCCGTCATCGGCGTGTCCACGAACCCCGGGCAGAACGCCGTCACCTGGATCCCCTGCGCCGGCGACCTCCTTCTGCGTCGCCTGGCTGAAGCCCACGACCCCCGCCTTGGTCGCCGAGTAGACGGACAGCCACGCCTGCCCCGTCTTGCCCGCGATCGAAGCCATGTTGACGATCAGCGCCTTGCCGTGCTCGGCCCCGGCCTCGCGCAGCATCGGCAGCCCCTCGCGGGTGCCGATCACGACCGCTCTGAGGTTCACCCCGAGCTGCATGTCGAGGTACTTCGAGCTGATCTCGGCCATCGGCTGGCCGATCCCCACACCGGCGTTGTTGACCAGCACGTCGAGGCGACCGAACCGTTCGCGGTGGGCTCCCACCACGCCCACGATCGCGTCCTCGTCGGTCATGTTGGCGGCCACGGAGTGCACGTCGATCCCCGCGCTCCGCAGCTCCTCCGTGGCCGCCTCGAGCTTCTCCGGCCGCCGCGCGGACATCGTCACGCCGTAGCCGTCCTCGCCGAGCGCGCGGGCGATCGCCAGCCCGATCCCGCTCGATCCACCGGTCACCAGCGCCGCTCGCTCCGCCAAGGTCAGTCTCCTCTCGTCGCCTTCGGGAGCGAGACCCTACCGCCCGCCTGCTTAGCCGGCGATTAGGTCACATCCATAGGATTGACGCGTGGCCGAGCCTCGTGACCGGATCGGAGCATCGACCATCGCTCGACTCCCGCCCGCACCGCCTCAGGAGGGTGTTCCGGCCCACCGTGGTACTGGCCGCCGCGGTCGCCGCGTTCTCGCTTGGCGGCGCCGGCTGCGGTGGCGCAGACAGCGCCGCAGACTCCACGGACAGCCCCGCTCCCGCGGCCTCGGAGTTCCCCTCGGCGAGCGGCAAGACCCTCACCCAGATCCTCAGGTCTTCCCACGCACACGCGCTCGAACCTGGTCGTGAGCCCCACCGCCGCGGTCTACGAGAAGGGCGAGAACCGCTTCGGCTTCGGCGTCTTCACGGTCTCCCGCGGGCAGGTGGCCGACGCCAAGGTCGCGATCTACGCGGCTCCCAGCGGCGGCGGGCAGGCCATCGGCCCGTTCCCGGCCCGGATCGAGAGCCTCGCCGTGAAGCCCCAGTTCGAATCGCAGACGACGGCTACCGACCCCGACTCGGCGAAGGTCGTCTACGTCACCAACGTGAACCTCGACCGTGACGGCAACTGGGACCTGGTCGCCATGTTCCACGGCAGCAATGGCTACAGCGCCAGCCTCATCCCCACGATCAAGGTCGGTGGGTCCAACAAGATTCCCGCGGTCGGACAGCGCCCACCGCGGATCCACACCCCGACGGTCGCCGACGTCGGCGGCGACGTGGGGCAGATCGACACGCGCTCCCCTCACGACGACATGCACAAGGTGGACTTCGCCGACGTGCTCGGGAAGAAGCCGATCGTGCTGCATCTACGCGACGCCCGCCCTCTGCCAGAGCCGCGTCTGCGGCCCGGTGGTCGACGTCGCCGAGGAGGTCGAGCACGAGGCGGGCGCCGGCGTCGACTTCATCCACATGGAGGTCTACAACAACAACAACGCCAGCGACGGCCTTCGGCCGCAGATGCGGGCGTTCGGCCTGCAGACCGAGCCCTGGGTGTTCGTGATCGACCGCCAGGGCATCGTTCGCACCCGCATTCAGGGCGCCTTCGACGCCACGGAGCTGGAGCAGGCGGTCCGCCAGGTCGCTGGCTGAGCGGGCGCGTGGACAGCCACGCCAGGGCTCATTCAGACCGGTTGGTGTCGAGCCCCTTGTCGCTGGCCACTGTGCCACGGGTCGCCGAGGCGTCGTCCGGCGTCTCCGGCACCGGCTCCCCCTGGAGGATCCGGGAGCTCAGCGAGGCGAAATCCTCTTCGTTGAGCGTCCCGGAGTCGTGCATCTGAATCGCCTCGCGAAGCAACCGCGCGCGCCGGCTTCGCTCCACCCACGCGTCCCCGGGGGCTTTACCCCCGGGGCGCCGCCTACGTCTGCCAATGAACATATCCCGCCAAATCCCTTCCGCCAAGAAACGGGGATCCGTTCGACCAAGAAACTGCGGCCTAGCACTGCGAGTCTACGCCCTTGGTATCGCCGGCCTCCAAGGCGACGTGGAGGCGCAACGAGCTGCAGCCGATCATCGGTGGCCAGCGTCCCTTGTCCAAGCCATAATCGGGACAAGGGTCGGTAGCTCATAAGCAGTCTTCACCATGCGAGCGGGCAAGGTCCCCCGCTTGGAGAACTTTGGCGACGAAGCCAGCGGCCCTCGAAGTTGCCGGGGCTGCGGAGTAGCCCCTCCCTACGCGAGATACTGCGCAGGCGATGTCGCAGGAGAACGTCGAGATTGTGCGGTGCATCTACGAGGCGTTCAATCGCGGCGACTGGGACGCGGCCTTTCGCGTTGTTCATGAGGACATTGAGATGGAGACTCAGCTGGCGGGCTCATTCCGAGGACGGAGCGAAGTGCGGCGCTTCTACGAGGACCAAGCCGCGCCGTTTGAGTTCTTCACTGCCGAACCGGAGGAGATCCTCGACGTGGGAGATCAGGTCGTGGCTTTGCTCCGAGTCCGCGGGCGGCCAAGCGGCAGCACTGCTGAGATCGAGGTTCGGGTAGGACACCTCTGGACGATCCGCGACGGCTCCGCCGTGTCCCTGCGAACGTTCCCTAAGCGCAAGGAAGCCCTCGAAGCTGCCGGGATGCGGGAGTAGGCGATGTCGCAGGAGAACATTGAGATCGTCCGCCGCGCGTATGAAGCAGGCAGCCGCGGCGACTGGGACGCGGGGCTTCGTGACCTCCATCCGGACTGCGAACTCATCTTCGAAGCCGGGCCTCAGGCCGGGACGCACCGAGGCCGCGAAGAGATCGTGGCGGTTCTCTCCGACCTGACCGCAGGATTCGACGCCTGGATCATTGAGCCGTTGGAGTTCGCCGAGAGCGGAGATCAGGTCGTGGTCGTCGTCAAAAACCGCCTGCGACCCAAGGGCGGCACCGGTGGCGAGTTCGAGTACCGGAACGGGTTCATTTGGACGATCCGCGACGGAACGATCTTGTCGGTCGTGGGATACCCGAATCCCGAGGCAGCCCTCAAAGCCGCCAGGCTCTCGGAGTAGGCGATGTCGCAGGAGAACGTGGAGCTGATGCGGGCCGTAATGGAGGCGTTCAATCGCGGGGACGGCAGGGCGTTCGACGGCCTCCTCGTCAGCGATGCGGAGGTCGTCCCGGTTCGAGCGGCCCTGGAGGGAACGACCTATCGTGGCTCCGATGCCGGTACGCAATACTGCAGCGCCGTCGCTCAGAGCTGGGAGAACCTCCGCTGGGAGGTGGAGGAGATCCGGGACGGCGGCAGCTGGGTTCTTGCTCTGGGACACATTCGCGGCGAAGGACGTGACAGCGGTGCCGCCATTGACGCCAGGGCGGGCTGGCTCGCTCACTTCCACCAGGGCCTGATAACCAGGTTTCAGACCTTCGCCGACCGTGAGCAGGCTTTCGAAGCCGCCGGGCTCTCGGAGTAGGCGACTTTCGGGAAATTTTCCGGAGTTTCACAGCGAGCTACCCCGGCGTCCTATGCCGTGCGGTGTCGCTGCGCGACCGTCCCGCCTTTTGGCGGGAGCTATGCGCGGCAGGAAGGTTGACTCTCCGCCTCCCCGGTGAGAGGCTGGTAGTTCCGGCGGTCGCCGGACTCGCCGACCAGCCCCGAACGGACTCGCCGACGTGCTGGCCTCCGCGCGCCACCGCCCCAAGGGAGGTTCCAGATGCGTCAGTGGCTTCGTCCCCACGTGACCTACGCCAATGTGATGGCGACGATCGCCGTGTTCCTCGTTCTCGGCGGCGGCAGCGCCGTCGCATTGAACGGCTCGAACACAGTCTTCAGCGACGACATCGTCGACAACCAGGTCTATAGCTCCGATGTGCGCAACGACGCCCTGTCCGGGGGCGGCCTCGCCGCTCCCGATCTCCGCGACAACTCCGTGGGAAGCAGCGAGGTGACCAACGGCTCGCTCGGAACCGGCGAGCTCTCGCACTCGATTCCGGCCGCGCGCGTCGGGCGCAGCAGCGCCCAGAGCATCCCGGACAGCCTGAACACGAACCTGGCCTTCGACCAGGAGCGCTACGACACGGCGGGTGTGCACGACAACGCGACCAACAACTCGCGGCTCACCGCACCGGTGACGGGCATCTACGCCGTCACCGCGCAGTTCACGTGGGGAGGATCCGCCGGGACTGGGTCTCGCTTTGGGGGGTTGATGAAGAACGGCTCCACGTTGATCGCCCGCAGTCAGCAGCTGCCCGGCGACGACGACGAGAACATCACCACGCAGGTACGTCTGGCGGCGGGCGACTACGTCGAGGTCCTAGTGCTTCAGACCAGCGGCGGTAGCCTGACGATCGCCGCCAACGGCGTCGCCCAACAGTTCACCCCCGAGTTTTCGATGACCTGGCTGGCTCCGGGGCCGTAACTCGAAGCCTCGACGCCGCCGGGCTGCGGGACTGACAAGTCTCTCGCGAAGTTTCACTCACACGCGCAGCTTGCCGCCGGTTTCGGTCGTGCGCCAGGGGGGTCGGGCGGGCCCACCTGTACGCGTGGGCCAGGCGCGCGATGAAAAACTCTCGGGATCGAGCCCTCGACCTCGGGCAGCCGTCGCCGGGCTATCGTTGCGACGGCTGTCGCGGCGGTGACGCTCGACTCTGCCCTGTTGGGGCTCATCGCGCCGCTGCTGCCCGTGATCGAAACCCGCACAGGGGCGACGGATGCCGGGCTCGGCCTAGCGATGTCGGCCGACGCGATCCCGATCATGCTGCTCGCGCTCCCGTTCGGCCGCAACGTGGACCGGATCGGCGCCCGCCCGTTCCTGATCTGGGGCGTGCTGCTGATCGCGGCGGGCTCGGTGCTGATCGCTGTCACCGAGTCGCTCGGGGTGCTGATCGCGGGCCGGGTGATCCAGGGCGTCGGCTCCTCGATGAGCTGGATCTCGGCGCTGACAATCGTCTCGGACATGGCGCCGCCCGACAAGCGCGGCGAGAGCATCGGGATCGCGTTCGCGGCGATCGGCGTCGGCTCGATCGCAGGGCCGACGCTCGGCGGCGTGGCGGCCGACCTGATCAGCTACGCGGCGCCGTTTCTGATCGTGTTCGCGCTATCGATCGTGGTTGCGGCCGTCGCGGTCGCGGTGCTCCCGAAGGAACGCCGCGCCGAGCCCTCGGAGACAACCGCGATGCGGGCGATCGCGCGCGCGGCTGGATCCCGGAAGGGAGCGATCGCGACGGCGATGACCCTGGTCGGGGCGTTCGTGCTCGGGATCCTCGAGCTCGTGGCCGCGCTCGATCTGGATCAGAGGCTCGGTCTCTCCAGCGCCGCGATCGGGATCCTGTTCGGCGCCTCGATCGCGGTCGACTCAGGCGTCGCCCCGTTCGCCGGGCGATGGGGCGATCGCAGCGGCCGGCGGTGGCCCGCGGTGATCGGGTTGGCGACCCTTGCGCTCTCGGCGCTGGCGCTCGCGGGACTCGGGGGCGTCCCGGGGGCGACCTTCGGGCTGCTGCTTTTCGGCGCCGGACTCAGCCTCATGTTCGCCGCATCGGTCCCCTGGCTCGATGAAGCGTTTGGGGAGGTGGAGCGCGGTCTCGGCTACGGGGTGCTCAACCTCCTGTACGCGACCGGGTACTCGTTCGGGCCGCTGATCGGCGGTGTTGTGCTCGAGGCGTGGAGCGCGGACGCGGCCTACTACCTAACGGCCGCGGGGCTGGCTGTCGGGACGGCGGCGGTCTTCTTCGCCAGCGCATCGATGACCAGCGAGCCCTCCTCGTAGACGACCGGGGACAGAATCGGCTGCCACAACGGTTGGGAGACACTGGGGTCTCTTGAAGGAGGCCACATGGGCGCGAGCGGTCGCTGGTTCGAAAACTAGCCGCCAGAAGGCGGCGAAGCGGCGGGAGCGGCTCTCGGGGCGTACCTGGCGGCCTTCGACTGGGCGCTCCATTGGGCAGAAATAGGCAGAATCGGCGCTGCGGCGGGCGACGGGTCGAAGCAGGTGTCCGACCGGTCGGCCGGAACATGGCTTGATCAAGCCATAATCGAGACCCCGGGCCGGTAGCTCAGTTGGTCAGAGCAGCGGACTCATAATCCGTCGGTCGGTGGTTCGAATCCACCCCGGCCCACTACAAACCCCCCGCTAGCAGGCGATTCGGTGTGTGTCGGCTGGCAACTTGACCCCAAACGTGACCCCAAGCAAACGCGGCTAGGGTGCGAGTCGGCGCGGTCCTTGTGGGTGGTCTTGCAACTTCCCTCCGGGGCCGCGCCTTTGCGTGGCGACGGGGAGCGTGCCGGATGACGGAGCCGATCCTGCTCAGGCCGGTGGGGGCGGGTCGCAATCGGAGCCCGCTGGCCCGCAGGACGCCCCGGTTGACTCGCCGCGCGCGCCTGTGGGAAATCACGAAGGAGGAAAAGATGAGCGATGAAGACCAAATCCTGAGCCGAACCGAGGTGCTGGCGCTGTTGAGCCAGAAGGCGCGCGAAGGCTCAACCAGCGCCATGATCGCTCTCGAGCGAGCCCTGCGGATCGGCCAAGACGAGCCCCCGGACGAGGACGATTTCATCGGGCAGCTGATTCAGAGCGGGATACGGCGCGACGAGGCATCCCGCCAGAGGGAGGGTCGCGCGGCGTGAAGCGCGATCTCACACACCGCCAGGTGGTCTGGCTCTCACAAACGACACGGGAGTTCCGCGCCCACCGCCGGGAGCACCGCCGACCGGTTGCGCAGCCGTTTTTGGGCTCAAAACGGGGGTAGTCGGCACTCGAGCGAAAGGAGGGACGATGGCCAAGATGGACAAGCCCCTGTTCAAGCAAATGCGGTCGCTCGGCGTTCGAAAGGGCCGAGCGCGCGAGGTGGCAGAGGCAGTGCGCAACAGCCCCAAAGCGGCGCCCAAGGCCGCTCGCCGTGCGGTCGCCGACCTGTCCGGTGCCGTGGTCGAGATTCAAGATCGGATGAATCACGGACCCCAAAAGCGGCGGGCAGCCGGCAAGAAGGCCGCCGCCACGCGAAAGCAGAAGGCGAAACGCCGCAGTGAGGCCGCAAAAAAGGCCGCCCGCACACGGTCTCACGCCTGAATCGCGGCCCGTAGCGACTTTTCACGATCCGCAAACTCTCGGAGGTGTGTGCGGCGCCCGCCCGCCATCCGGCAAACAGGGAGCAGGTATGAGCGGCCAGGAGGTTGGGAGCGGGTCGTGAGCGCCCTACTCCCGCAGCCCGACTCAGCCCTGGGCGATGGCTGGCGGTCTGCGAAAGTCCAACCCACAGGCGGGGCACGCGTAAGTGCCTACACGCACCCGCCGACCACACTGTGGGCACGGACGCGAATCGAGCCGGTCGGCAAGTTCCAGCGCACCCCAGCAGAGGACAAACCCGACGATGACCGGCACCTCTCCCCGTATGACGAGCGCAGTTGTCGAAACGGACTCGTCTGTGCGGGCTACCCCAACCAGAGCAAACCCCAAGGCGCCCAGAGCCAGGAACAGAGCGAAGCCTGCGGCGCGGACGAAGTTGGCCACGGCTGCCTAGCGTATCCCCCGCAGGCGAGGGAGTCGCTTGCACCGCACGATCTCCCACGTTCTCCTGCGACATCGCCTACTCCGAAAGCCCGGCGGCTTCGAGGGCGTCAGTCTTGTCGGGAACGCGGTACCAGCGGCACCCTCACGTGAGGCCACTGGCTATGTCTGTTTCAAGAACGCCCGCCGTTGAGCGCTGGCCCCGGCGAGTTCGTCGGCCTCCATCCTTGCTAGGGACGCGTCGAGCACCGCGTACTCTGCTTCCTCGATCGCCGCGACGGCGTAGTCGATCGCGAAGGCGGCGTCACCCTCGGCGTTCTCCGCCCTCTTGTTCGCCCAGTCGACGTCATGCTCGGCCTTGCGGTCGGCCATGTTCTCCTTCACCGCCGCCACGTGCTGGCTCCATGAGCGCTGCACGTCGTGCCACCAGGCGGAGATTCTGGCCCGATTCGCGTCGGCCGATTCGTGCAGCGCGTCGGCCTGGGCCTGAGCCGATGCGCGGGCGTTCTCAACGTCGGCTTCGAGGTCGGCCTTGGCCTTGCTCTGCGCCGCGGCTGCGTGGTCTTCCGCCTCCTTGGCGCGTGCGGACAGCTTGGTCAGGTCGTTCCGATAGAGCCATATCAGCCCCTTTCAACAGGTCGTGACTGCGGATCGTTCGCCCCCGACCCGGGACTCCGCTCGCGAACGACCCTCGGTACGCCGACCATACACCCGGCCGCCCCATATCCAGCGGCAGCGAACAGGGCCCTCACCACCCGGACGTTTCCTGCGACATCGCCTACTCCGATTCGCCGTCTGCCGCTCCGGGAAGCTGCCTCATCCCGATCACGTTGCCGTCAGGGTCCTTGAAGAAGGCCCTCTCGACGCCGCTCGGCAGCGTGATGATGCCCTCAACCTCCACGCCCCGCCGCCGAAGCTCCTTGACCTCACCTTCGATGTCCTCGACCTCGAAAGCAGCCACGGTACGGTCAATCGGCTGCGTCGGCCGCTCGAAGATCGCCAACGCGGTGCCGCCCCCGCACGAGTAGCGCACGGTCCCCACGACATCGGCCTCGACAGCCAAACCGAGCCCCTCCTCATAGAAATGCCGAGCCCGCTCCATGTCGGACACCGCCAGGGTGGGAACCACACGCGCGTTCGAAAGCATCGATCTCCTTCCGTCCGAAGCTCAGGCCGTCTCGTTCTCTGGCGACATCGCCTACTCCGAAAGCCCGGCGGCGACGAGGGCGTCCTGTCGCGAGCGGTAACCGGATCGGTACTCGGTGATCAGGCCGTCGCGGACGCGGTACAAGTCCACTTGGCTGACGGTCACCCGAGCTCCGCTGGCCTCGCCGTGGCCGTGAAACCGAACCTCCGCGAGGACCAGCTCACCGAGGTCGACGAGGTCCACGATCTCCTCTCGAAACTCGTCAAAGGCCTCCCCCCACTTTTCGGCGTGGCGTCGCAGCTCATCGATCCCCTGCGTCTCCGTTCGCATCCCCACCGCGATCAACACGTCAGTGCTCCGCACTCCAGGATCGAAGAAGGCCATCCACTCGTCGAGGTCTCGGTTCCGGGCGTCAATCGCCTTGCGCACGATCTCCACGTCCTCCTGCGACATCGGCTACTCCGAGAGGCCGGCGGCTTCGAGGGCTTGGTCCTTGTCGTAGTCGGACCAGACTTTCTGAATCTTCCTATCCCCCATCTCGAAGACCTGGAAGAACCTGGCCTCGACAGGAGCCCCGCTCTCTCGCCCCGAACCGTGGCCACGGACGGAAACGAGCACAAAGTCACCGGCGGCGGCGGTTACCTGCTCCGGCTCCCACCTCCCGCCCCGCGAGAAGACGTCCACCATCATCTCAATCCACTTGCGCATGTCGTCATGGCCCCGCCTGACTTGGGCGTCCGGAAACGTCGGGATGTCGAAGACTTCCACGTCGGGGTGGAAGGCGTCGAGCCACGCGTCAACATCGCGCGGCGCACCACCACTTCGCAATGCCCGGTTCAGCGCCTCATAAGCACGCCGAACGATCTCCACGTTCTCCTGCGACATCGCCTACTCTGAGAGCCCGGCGGCTTCGAGGGCCTCGGCCTGGTTCATGTACGGCTCGATCCGAACCACCTTGCCGTCCCTGAACCCGTAAACCAGTGCGATGTCTGCCTCAACGGCCACGCCGCTGCCTTTTCCTCTCCGGTATTCGTGCACCAGGGCCACCACCTGGTCACCGGCGTCGATTGCACGCCGCAGCTCCAATCGCCGTTCTGCCCATATCTCGGAATCGACGGAGAGCGCCTGAGCCACTGCCCCACGGCCGACGGTCGTAGTTCCTTCTTCCATCCCGCCGACGGCCCCAAGCAATTCGACTTCGGGGTCCATGGCCCCGATAACCCCAGCATTGATGTCTCCGCCGCTGAGGTAGGCGCGTTTGACCATCTCCACGTTCTGCTGCGACATCGCCCGCGCAGTATCTCGCGAGGGCCGACGCCTCACTCGACCAACGCGAGCAAATGCCCCAAGCCGCCCCCCTCGAGTGCTTGTTGGACGGACGGCGATGCCCGCCGCATTCGAAGCCGGCCTCCGGCCCGAAGCGATTGGTTCGCGATCCGAACCACGGATCGAAGGCCCGTGGAGTCGATCGAGCCCAGGCCGGCGAGGTCCAGGACGACGGTTGAGGCGTCACCGCTAATCGCCATTCGCAACTCAAATTCGAAGGTCTCGGCGGTGGAGCGACCGAGCTCCCCGAAAACGCGAACCACGAGCACGTCGCCGGCTTGCTCCGTTCGGATCGTGAGCGGCCCCTCCTGGCGCGTTCTGTCCCAGTGGTCCATCGCCTATACCAACCCGAGGACTCCCTCTCCGACCCGGCCCTTGCTCGAGGGGCGGACGGATAGCGCCACAGGGCTTTAGGAAGTCGGCCGTAAGTTGCGAAAACCGGGGGAAGGTTGAGATCACGGTGGCGCGTTTCCAGGGGACCGCCGAGCGGCTCGCCGCGCGCGCCGGTGGGAAATCACGAAGGAGGAAAGATGAGCGATGAAGACCAAATCCTGAGCCGAACCGAGGTGCTTCCCCCGGCTGCCTCGGAGGGTCTAGCGAAACGGCTAGCGAAAGTCGCTCGTTCCCGCTGGCTTAGGAGAGTATGGTTGGTCAGGCTGGCCCTGCGGCTAGAGCTGGCCAAAGCCCATAGGCCGCCGAAAGCGCCCATGGCGCGGACGAGGCGAGGAGCTGAGGCATACGGTTTTCTGCGGGGCCAGTTGCTACTGGTAGTGCCGCATTCGTTCTCGGGCACTGCGGAAGGCCGGTCCGATCGATTGTCCGAGCTGGCGCCGTTGCTTGAAGTGGTGAATGAAGCGCGGAATGTATGTCAGCCGGTGCTCGACGCCTTGACGTAACCCGCTCATGAGTCCGAGCCTACTGCTACGCCGCGAGCGGTACAGCACGGGCGCGAGCGAGAGCGCAGGCGAGCGTGGCAAGAATCGTCAGGTCCGCGTGTACCAGGACTACTTCCTGCGTTATCCAGACCAGGTCCAAAGAAAAGACCCGGGCGAGCCCGGGCCTTCCAGATGCTGCCAATCGGATTCGAGTCAGGTCTTTCGCTCGAGGTCTGCCACCTCGTCGGCCTTCTCCTCGGCCCTCTCGTCGGCCTTGTTGAGCTCTTCCTTCTTCTTCCCCTTGCGCTCCTCGTCGCGGCCCTCACGCCGAAGCGAGGAGTCGCCCGCGATGTCACCGGCAGCCTGCTTGGCCTTACCGGTCACCTTGTCCTTGATACTCATTGACACTCCTGGTTTGGGTTCTCTACGCGCTTACCCGGCGCGCCGTCCGCGGAAACGCGCCGACCGCCTTCCGCGACGGGGCTAGCCCCGCAGCCCGGCGGCTTCGAGGGATGTCTCAGTACCACCTGCCCCGAGCGAAGCCACCGAAGGCGATCAGCCCAATCAGCACGATGATTAGCCCGATTACGAGGCTCCAGAACAGCGCCACCACGATCCCGATGATGACGAGGATGCCTCCGAGGGAGATACCACCAATGCCGCCGCCGCGACGTTCCGGTGTAGCCATTCTTGCCTCCGGTCTAGGACTTCTTGACTGCCGTGTTGGCCGTCTCGCTCACGTCCTGAACGCCGTTTGCGACTCGGCTCACGCGCTGGCCGATTCGATCGGCGCGCTTTGCCGCGTCGGTTATCGCTTCCGTGATCTTCTGGGCGTCCACTTTTAGTCCGTTGCGTTTTGGCAGCGGTACTCCGAGCACCTTGCGGCGGCGTCGGGAGCGCGCGGTCAGCACGGCGGCCCCGGCCACTCCGGCCAGCGCCGCGCCACCCGTGAGCAGGGGCGTCTTCGTCTTCTTCGCGAAGCTCGCGACTCCGTGGGCAGCGTTCTGGGTGCCGGACGTAAGCGTCTCTTTGACGGCCTCCGCCCCGCCGCTCCCATTCGATGAGGGCCGGGAACGGTTTGCACTCCGAGTACGGCTAGCGTTGGAACGGCTTTGCGACGTCTTACTTGAGCGGGTCCGGGAATTCGAAGATGCCCGCCGTCGCGATGCGCTTGCTTTCGTCTGGGCCATGGTGGCCTCCTTGGTCGGATTCCTTTCCCGACATTCGGCTACCCACCGAGTGCACAGATAATCGAGGCGAGCGCTTCTCGCGCCATGCGGCTTCGGCCCTGCCACTGATGATGCTGGTGGGGGTTCTGCGGCGTTCAGGCGGGCTCTGAGGGACCCTTGTCCGTTAACGAACCGCTCCTGTTTCGACCTTTTCATCGTGGGGTAATCGCCCAGAAGCGAGGCAGCATTGCTTCGCCGTAACGCGAAGCACCTGCCATTCGGCCTGGGAGCAAAGGGGCGAGAGCGGCTCGATAGTCGCCTTGCACGGCCCAGGCCCGAAAAGATCCACGGATAGGAGACAGCACCTATGGAAGCTGGAACCAGAGTCGGTGCCGCGCGCACCAGTTCCACACGCACGGACCCAGTCCGTCACGACGGCCGCATTAGGCGTCTGGCGACAGAAACCAAGCAGGCCTTCAAGACCACCGAGTTTTGGGCCATGGTCGGGGTCGTTGTCGCGATTCTCGTCAGCGCCGCCGCAATCAAGGGTGGCGACACCGACGGGACCGACGAGTTCATCGCTCGTCAGGCATGGCTCTACGTCGCCATCGTCGCCGGCGCCTATTTCATTAGTCGCGGTCTGGCCAAGTCCGGATCGAGCGATCCGTACACCGAGAGCCGCGAAGACGGCGATCGGAACGGTCGCTCCTAACCAGGAGCGCCGCGCACTCTGATGTGGCCCGAGCGGGCATCTAGAGCCCGCTCGGGCCTGACTCCCACGCCGACGGCGGCCCTTCAACGATTGCCACAGCGGCACTGATTCTCAATGGCGCGAATCGACCGCCACCAATCACCAGATACGACAGGAGCACTCCATGAATTCAGCCCAGAAGACCATTCAATACCTCAACGAAGCCCACGCGACCGAGCAGGCTCTGACGCGAACCCTGCAGGCTCATATCGCGATGACGCCTCGCGGCGCCTATCGAACCGACCTGGAGCGCCACCTGCGCGAAACCAGGTCCCACGCGACAGCGCTCGAGCAGCGCCTCGAGGAGCTCGGCGAGAGTCGGAGCATGGTTGTCTCGGGCGTCGGGGTTCTGCAGAGCCTCGTTGGCCAGGCCCTCGCCCTCGGTAAGGGTCCACTCGATCTTCTCCGCGGCGCCAGCGGCGAGGAGAAGCTGTTGAAGAACGCCAAGGACGAGAGCGCAACGGAGGCGCTGGAGATCGCCACGTATCGGGCGCTCGAGCATTTCGCTCGTCGCACGGGCGATGGGAAGACAGCGCGGCTTGCCGCCTCGATCCGCAAGGACGAGGAGCGCATGCTCGCCGTCCTGCAGGAAAGGGTCACCACGCTTGTTGACGAGGTGATTCGCTCGGAGCTCAAGGCGAACCCGTGTATGACATCTCCAAGACGGGTGCCGCGGAGACGGTGCGTCGTGGCGGTAAGAAGGTTGAGCGGGCGACCAAGGAGGGCGCCAAGGAAGGCCGGCTCCCAGGCTCGCAGCACAGCGCGTCAAGCGCGAAAGGTCCCGGGCGTCGCTCAGGCCGAGGGTGAGCTAAAGGGAGCAATTGCCTCCGAGCAGGACCTGGCCATCGCCAACTACGACTCGCTGAACGTGGACGAAATCGTCGGCAAGCTGAGCGAGCTCTCGCAAATCGACCTGGCCAAGGTCGATGCGTATGAGCGCAAGCACGACAACCGCTCAACCGTGCTCAGCCGCATCGATTCCCTGCGCAAGGACGAGCCCTGGCCTGGCTACGACGAGCTGACGGTCGATGAGATCAGGAAGACCCTGGCCCGCGCGGATGCCAAGCAGAGCCGCGAGGTGCGCGAGTACGAGCGCCGCCACAAGGAGCGCCAGGGAGTCCTACAGACGGCCGAGCAGCTGGCTGGGAACTCGAACGGCTGAACAGCTGTGTAGGGGCCGGCGTGTCTTCAGTGGCACACCGGCCCCTAGCACGCATCGACACGAAAAGAGAGTGAGATGACAGATCCCAAGCCTTCGCCAAGGCCGATGCCCTGGAGGAGAAGGAGGCTGCGCTGATGGCTGCGGATGAGGCCCGGCGTCTGCGGGCCGCCGCCTCCAACGCGAAGGCCGAGCGCAAGGAGACTGACCGTCACGATGGCTGACAGGCTCTCTATCTACCTCAACGATCACCTGGCGGGCTCGACAGTTGGCATCAAGCTGGCAAGACGTGCCCGCGCCAGCAACCACGGCACCCCGCTTGGCGAGTATCTCGAACGCCTCGCGTCGGAGATCGAATCGGACCGCCGGACCCTCGAGAGGCTGATGGCCGAGCTGGGGATTCGACGCGATCGTCTCAAAGCTTTTGGAGCCTTGGCGGCCGAGAAGCTCGCGCGCTTGAAGCTGAACGGGCAGCTCACTGGCTACTCGCCGCTGAGCCGGTTCCTCGAGCTTGAGTCCCTGTATCTCGGGATCACCGGTAAGCGCGAGTTGTGGCGGGCCCTTCACCGCACTCTGGGAAACGATCTCATGGGATTCGATTTCGACGAGCTAGGACGCCGGGCGGAAGGCCAGGCGGCGGAGGTCGAGAAGCATCGGCTTGAGGCCGCGCAGCCGGCCTTGAGTCGGCGCTTCAAACCGGTGGCGCGTGACCAAGGCAGAGGCCAGGGGCCCCCAATTCCTAGGGGGCGGTGACGTGCCACCTTCACCAGCAGGGCTCTCGAATCAGCGCGCTAGCTCGTTCGGTGAGCTTGGCCGTGGCCTCGGCCGAGCTCATCGGGTTCCATGCCGATGTCCGGACGAGCGATGTTCCTGATCTGGAAACGATCCGGCGAACGCGCCCAGGTCCGATTCATGCCGGGTTGCCTCATCTGGTCGATTGTGTTGTCGGTGGCCCTCACCGTTTTACTGAACCTGCTGATTAGGGCTTTCTGAACGCGAGAGGAGGAGTAGATGCCGGTTTGGGTGTGGCGCGCGCTTAAAGCGGCCCGGCGTGTCCCGTGGACCAAGGTGTGGGCTGCGGTCATCTGGCTGGCAACGGTGGGCCGCGAGTATTGGGATCGACTTACCCCCAAGGAGCGCAGGGAACTCCTGGACCTCATGGTCAAGTCGAAGGGAAGTCGATCCAATCTCACGAGCAAGGAGCAGGGCCGCCTAATCGAGCTGTTCAACAAGATTCGTCGGGGAGCCGGGTGAGCGCGGGAGCGCGCCGCCGTATCTCCGGCGACATCGTCTATTCGCGCACCCCGGCGGCTTCGAGGGCCTAGGGCGGGGAGCCACCTGCGCACTCTCGCTTTCACGCGAAAGCAGAAGCGAGGATTCAGTCCCTCTCCCCGTTCTTAGCGGCCATTTCGAGGCTCGCAAACGTTGCTTGCATTACGCTCCGACGATGGCGGCCGCGGCGACACTACTCATGTGGTTTTCCCTGCGCTCGCCGGAGCTAGCCGAGGACTTTGAGCGTCTGATGGCCAGCGACCGGGACGTGGTCGGTGGCTCGCTGGACACGATGTCGGATTGGCGATTGACGCGGCCGATGGATGTGCCCGGACAGGCGAGTGAATCAGCCGATTACGTGCTGATCGCAGAGATCCACAACATCCAGCGCTGGCAGCAACAGGCGGAGGCACGGGTCGAGAGCTTGGAGGATGACTTGGCGCATCTGGTCTCCAGTCGGAAGATGCTCGTCCTCCAACGCATCCTTTGAAAATGAGTTTCAGCTCTGACGCCGGCTCTGCTTTGCGCGAGATGCGGAGGCGACGGCAGCGCTAGCTGAGGCCGGCCGTTCGGCTCAGGACGCGCCGCGCAACTGCTCGGCGACCACGAGCGCGGCCAGCAGCGCGGTGAGCAGTCCCGACGCGACCAGCCCGTCGGCGCCGGCGGCGAGCGGCACGGCGGCGAGGAGCGCGATCACCACCACGGCTCGCGGCACGCTCTGGGTCTGGCCGATCCTGGCGGCGCAGGCCATCAGACCAGCGAGGAAGAGGGCTGTGCCGCCGAGCGCGACCAGCGCTCCCGAGTCATGCAGGGCGTCCGTCGGGTGCGCGATCACGAGCTCGTCGCCGACCGCGACAAGAACGATTCCCGCCACGATTGGGAGGTGTAGGTAGGTGTAGATGTCGCGGCCGATCTGGCCCCGCTCCTCGGCGGTGGCCGCGCGGATCCGCTCGAAAACCCTGCCGGCGATCTGGCCGAAGTACAGCCACCAGAGCGCGGTCGAGGAGAGGAGGGCGAGCAGGAGCGCGGCGACGACCTCGAGACTCAACCCCGTATTCGAGGCAGTGGCCCCTGCGAGAACGATGCTCTCTCCGAGCGCGATGATTACGAACAGCTGGAAGCGCTCGCCGAAATGGGCGCCCTCGATCTGCCACTGGCTCATGGCGGTAGCGCCCACGCCGGGGAGCCAATACGTCACCAGCGGCGCCGCGAGGTCGAGACCGAGAGCACCCAGCCACAGAACCCAGCGCCACGCCTCGGTGTCGACCATGCCGCCGGCGACCCACAGCGGCGCCGAGATCACGCTCCAGGCCAGGATCTGGCGGAAGTTCTGGTTGAACAAGCCGCGCGGCGTGACCACGACAACGAACACGTTGCGTCCGATCTGCAGACCCGAGTAGGCGCACGCGAACAGCAGCGCGTACTCGCCGAACCCCTTCGGGATCGCGACCGCCATCAGCAGGCTTGCGACCATCACGAAGACCAGCACGAGCCGGACCGCCGCCGTGTCCGGGTCGAACCAGTTGGTCATCCACGTCGTGTAGTTCCACGCCCAATACAGGGCGACGAGCATGAACGCCGTCTCGGCCGCGCTCGACCAGCTGATGTCCGCGACCAGATGGTGCGAGAGCTGGGTGACAGCGAAGACGTAGACGAGGTCGAAGAAAAGCTCGAAGTACGTCGCGCGCTGCTCGCCCTCCCCACGAGCGCGGATGATCGGCAGCTCCGGGATGATCGGGCTCGTAGTGGCCGCCACGCCGCGAGCATAGGCGAGCGGTCGCGGATGGCACGCGGTGCGCCACCGCGGGCAATACGCACGACAACTAGACGTTGCCTCTCGGCTCACGCCCGGCCACACCCCGTCCCCGCGGACGATCGCGTTCGGCGCGGAGTAGTTACCCGCCGGTCGACACCTCAGACGCTCGCAAGCCGCAATGCGCGACGAGTGAGTGTCTCCGATCGCCCACGGAAGGCGCCTGCCTTGGACGAAGAGGAGCAGTCCCGATGGGACGGGGCGGCGCTCTCGCAACCGCCGTATGCGGTGCCTGGCCGTGCGTCGCAGCGAGATCCGATAGGTGGCCCGATTCGTTTCTCGCTACCACCCACGGATCGTCGACCGAGTGCGCATCCCAGCGTGACGTTTCGGCCCCGGCCGAGTGCAGTCCTTCGCGACGATCCAACCGGCCCCCGCGTTCAGGCGCGTCGACCATCAATCGATGGCTCTACCAGGCTCTCCCGTTCATGCGAAGGCAGCAGCAACGGTCACCCGCGCACCGAAACCGGTGAGAATGCCCGCCATGACGATCGACGTCTGGATGCAGCACCCCACGCTGCGCTTCCTGCGGCATGAGATGTTCGAGTCGCTTCGCCGCTGGACCGGGCAGGAGCTCCCAGCCGACGAGCTCCCGATCGACCTCACGATCGCCGCGATGGATGCCGCTGGGATTTCTTTCGGCCTGCTCAGCGCGTGGCACGCTCCGGACGGTCCGTTGATTGCCAACGAAGAGGTGGCCGACTGGGTCGCGAAGCACCCGAATCGCTTCGCGGGACTTGCGGCCGTCAACCTGGCCAAACCGATGTATGCCGTTCGAGAGCTACGGCGCTGCGTCGAGGAGCTCGGCTTCATCGGCTTGCGCGTGATTCCCTGGCTGTGGGAAGCGCCGCCTACGGATCGCCGCTACTACCCGCTGTATGCCGCCTGTGTGGAGCTCGGGGTGCCGTTCTGCACCCAGGTAGGACACACCGGCCCGATGCGTCCCTCGGAGACCGGAAGACCGATCCCCTACATCGACCAGGTCGCTCTCGACTTCCCGGAGCTGGTGATCGTCTGCGGGCACATCGGCTATCCGTGGACCGAGGAGATGGTGGCGGTCGCGCGCAAGCACGAGAACGTGTTCATCGACACCTCGGCCTACACCGCCAAGCGCTATCCCCCGGAGCTGGTGCGCTACATGACCAGCCGGGGCGGCAGGCGCAAGGTCATGTTCGGGAGCAACTATCCGATGATCGCCCCGAACGCGGCGCTGGCGGACCTCAACGCGCTCGGGCTCGACGACGAGACGCGCGGGCTCTTCTTGGCCGGTAACGCGCGCCGCGTGCTCAGTCTCGGTGCGGCCGCGCCCGCTCCTGCTTAGCGCGAGAAGCCCTATGCAGCCAGCGCATCCGCTCGACGATCTGCGGGTGGTAGCGAAAAACGAATCGGGCCACCTATCGGATTCACCCGAGACGCACGGGCAACCCCTCGTAACCGGCTTCCGCTTTCACGCGAAAGCAGGAGCGGCCCGCAAACGTCTCGCAGAGTGTCCTCTGTATATGGCGGGAGGGCGCGTAGGCTCGTTAGGTGCGCATCGTGTGCTGGAACGTGGCTCGGCGCAGCTCGCGTCTGTCCGAGCAGGCCGCCGCGCTTGCCGGGCGCGAGCCCGACGTGGTCGCGCTCCAGGAGGTCACCGACCGCACCGTGCCGTTGTGGAGGGCGGCGCTCGAGACGATCGGGCTGGCTCATGCGCGGGCCTCCCTGGATGGCGCCGACCCGGCGCGGGTGCCGGCCGGGCGGCGCCGCACGGGAGTGCTCCTGAGCTCGCGTTCGTCGCTCGCGGACGCCTCGGCGGTCCTGCCGGTGCCCTGGCCGGAGACCGCTATCGCAGCAGTCGCCTCGTCCGTGGCCACCGGCCCCGTGGAGCTCCATTGCGTCCATGTCCCGAACGCCGCCAACGGCTGGGTCAAGGTTCGAACGCTCGAGGCGATCCGTGGCGGCCTGGCGGCCGCGCCGCGGGGTCCGCGGGTGCTCTGTGGAGACCTCAACACCCCCCGCCGCGAGCTTCCCGACGGCGAGGTGGTCTCGTTCGCGCGCGATTCCCGAGGCCGCCTACGGCCCGAGCGGGGGACCGAGTGGGATGACGCCGAGCTGGGCGTCGTCCCACGGTTGCGAGAGCTCGGATACCGCGACGCGTTCCGAGCCCTGCACGGCTACGCGAAGAGCGAGCCGAGCTGGACCTGGCGGCGTATTGCCGGCCACGACGGCGGTTGGCGGCTGGATCACCTTTTCGCATCGGAGGAGCTTCGCCCCACCGCAGCCGCCTACCACCACGCATGGAGGGACCAGGGGCTTAGCGACCACTCGGCGCTCGAAGTCGACCTGCAAAGTGGCCGCTCGTGACGCACTCAATGGCTTCGCCACATGACCCTCGAGGGTTGCGAGCGCCTCCGCAAGAAGGCCGAGTCATTCGCGGCCGCCGAGGGGTTGTGAGGTGCCAACCCCGCCAATCCCCCCTGCGCTCATTCTGCCCCGGTTGGCCGAGGACGTCTATTACATCGGCCCACGCACGACGACCTGTCAGGGGAGTTCTCCTGTGACATCCCCTACTCCGAAAGCCCGGCGGCTTCGAGGGCTTCGGATCGGTCCATGAACGACTTTGTCCACACGACCTTTTGGTCACGGAAACGCAAGACCATGTACACGGTCATTTCGATTGGGACGCCGCCTCCGACCCCGACTCCGCTCGCTCGCGTATCGACTACGACGACCCCGTCGCCTTGCGTGATGTTCATTGGCTCGAACCGGAACCCCTCGCCCCAAGCCTCCTGCAGCTTGGCGAGCCATGCCGGCACCCCGTCGTGGCCGCGAAAGACACCAGTGTCTGGGGTCTCTTCAAGATCGAGGAGCACGACGTCTTCGTCAAGGCCGACGATCCACAGCTCGTAGTCGCCTCGGTTGAAGGCGTCGAAACCCGCCCGGATGGTCTCCGCGGGGGGATTCTCCTGCGACATCGCCCGCGCAGTATCTCGCTACTCCCGCAGCCCGGCGGCTTCGAGGGCCCGCCCGGTCCCTTACGGCGGCTGTTACGCCAATTTCTCGGCCACGTCCCCTGCCTCACCGCGCTTCTCGATGATCCAGAAGTGCGGATACTCCGCAACCACCTCTTCGAGCTCGGAGGCGACGTGGCCGGGCGCCACCGCAAAGCGGTTCGGTCGGGAGCGGACCTCCCGCCACTCCTTTCCAGACAGCGCCATGCGCTCAGCGCAGTCCAGCTGCCAGCACTCACATCGGAAACCGGCTACCGGGTTGCCGCTCTCAATCCACTGCGCCTTCGCCTTGCGTTCGTTGAGGTCCCGGCACCAGTCCTCGTTGTAAGCGACGCGCTTCTCGCGCGAGCCGAACAGTGGCTCGGGGGGATCGGTCACGGGCCAAACAGTAGCCCTCGGGTGTTGGGCGGTGAGGGAAGGTCGGCCAGGGCGGGGCTCCTGCGACATCGCCCACGCAGTATCTCGCCCTGGGTCAGCCTCGCAGTTCGCCTAGTTGCATGCGACGTTCGTGCACTGGCGGGAATCGCCGTTGTGGCGGGCGATGTTCCCGCCGCCGTCAATCACCCCGCGCACGGCCTCGATCCCCAGGTCGTGATTGCGGTTCGCGGTGTTGCGGGTCAGCTTGGTCCCGGCGGCGTCAACGTCGATCCCGTCATCGCCGCTTCGGTTGGCGGTGTTGCGCTTGATCAGGGTCAGGGTCGCACCGCCGGCAACGAGGATGCCGTCGCTGAGCTCGCTGTTCACGACGTTGCGCGAGACGACGTTGCCATCCGAGGTGCCCTGCGAGTCAAGCGAGGTGACGAAGACCGCCTCGCCGCGACCGCCGGTTACGGAGTTCTTCTGCACGATGTTGCGGTCGGCACCGTCGAGGATGATCCCAAAGCCGCCGGACTCCGGATCGCCGAAGAAGCCCGTACCGGTAATCGTGTTGCGGCTGATCCGGTTGCGGCGGCCCTCGAAGCTCGTAATCCCGTCGCCGTTGGCGGTGATTCGGTTCTTCTCCACTCGATTGCGGATAGCGCCGTCGTCGAGGGTGATGGCGGCGCCCTGACTGTGCGAGATCCGGTTCTTCCGGAACCGATTGCGGGCGCTTTCGTGGGTCTCGATGCCGTCGCCGTTGCGGTCGAGCAGGTTGTTCTCGATCCGGTTGTGGTCGGACCCGAGCAAGAACATGCTGGAGTGGCCGTTGCGGGTGGCCGAGTTGTGCGTGATCCGGTTGCCGGGGGAGTCGACCAGGACGACCGCACTGGTGCCGTTGTCAGCAAACGAGTTCCTCTTGAGGTCGCCATCCGCGGCCTCGACGAGGACAGAGGCCCGTGTGTGTCTTCGTCACAGAGAACCGCGAAGCAACGAGGTTGCCCGACGCCCCGCCCCCCGAACGCTACAGTCGCCTACTCCCGCAGCCCGGCGGCTTCGAGGGCCTTCGCCGGTTCGGGGAACACCCGCAACGACAGGACCCAGCCGTCTCGGATCGTCCAGAGGTGCCCGTTCCGGACCTCTAGGTCAACGCTGCCGCCTTTGGGCCGGGCGCGATTCTTAATGAAGACTGCGACCTGCTCACCCGATTCGAAGAGCTCCTGAGGCTCGGCGATCCACGCCTCAAATGCCGAGTCGTAATCCTGAAGGACCCCCTGTACTTCAGCCCGTCCCCGATGCGTCCCGGCGTTGAAAGGCCCCGGTGGGATCGTCATTTCGAAGTCTGGGTCCACGTCCCGAAAGGCCGCGTCCCAGTCCCGGCGATTCATGGAGTCGTAGATGGACCGAACGATCTCCACGTTCTCCTGGGACATCGCCTACTCCGACAGCCCCGCAACTTCGAGGGCCTTCGCCTTGGTTCCGCATTCGCGGTACTCCACGGCCTTGCCGTCGCGGAATCGCCACAGCCAGGCGTCATCATCGCCGACCTCGATCCCGCTCATGCGGCCTCGGCCCCGGACTCGCCCGACCACGACGACGCAGTCGCCCACGTCGATCAACTCGTCTACCTCGATGAGGTAGTCCTCGAACACTTCCTCGTACCAGGGCCGCACGTAGTTGGCGTACGCCTGACGCCCTCGCAAGACCCGGGTTTCGAGCTGGTCGGACGCTGGGTGAGCCTCGATGTCCGGCCCGATGAACTGGAGGACGCCATCAACATCCTGGGCGTTAGCCAGGTCGACGATGCGCTTTGTGATCTCCACGTTCTCCTGCGACATCGCCCGCGCAGTATCTCGCTACGGCCGCCTGTCTTCAGACGAGCTCAGCAGACCCAGGCCGCCACGGCAAGGCTCTAACGAGGCGGGAACGACTCCGGCTGCTCCACGACCATCAGGTCCATCCTCACCACGGTGTCGTCCTGCTTCTTGCAGTCTCGGCAGATCGGCGATCCGTCGTGCTCACTCCCCTGCAAAACGACCGAGCTGCACCGGGGGCATGCCAGATAAGACTCCTGCCGCGGTTGAAATGGGTCGGCCATCTCCTGGACTCCGTCTTTACCCGGTTACCCGTAATCCGGCACCCCATCCCCGGGAGGCGAGCTTGAGCGCGGCTGGAGACCGTCTATTCGGCGTCATGGAGCGAGCGAAGCGCCTCGGACGCGGAGGAGTAGGCGGACAGCTCGTCAACGGCGGACGCTCGGACCGTGCGCTCAAGCGGCGAGCCGGGAGTCATCACAAGGCTGATCCCCCACCGCCACGTGCCTTCAGTGCAGCGGAGGTCGCCAGCAGAACCGAGAGACAGGCGTAGTCGACGGCGGGACAACCGCGAAGGTCGATGGCGATCCCGGTTGCGCCGTCCGTGATTGCGTGGCTGAAAATGCCGGCCCAGCGGCCCCTAGCGGAAGCATCCGGCTCCCCCTCCACGTCTATGAGCGTCCGGGGGACCGGAGCCAGCATCATCCGGCCCAGAAGTGCCTCGCGGTCGTCTGCGTGGATCGCGAAGTGCTCTCGTCGTATGCGGGCACCGCAGCGCCATCCCGTCGCCTTGACAGCAGGAGCGTCGGGTGTAGGGTCTGCCACAGGCCCAGCTCAGCGAAGGGGGCTCATGGGAAAAGGAAGCGTGGAGAGAAACGGGTCGCGCCGGTTCTCGAAGCGACTTGAGCGCCGGGAGGTGGCGGCGCTGTCCGCGGCCGCGCTGGTGGTCCTCTTGGCGACCGCGGGCGCGCTCGCGGCCACCGCCCACATCACCCAGCCCGCCGGCACCGCCGGCTGCATCAGCGAGAGGGGAGCGGGGCCTTGCGCGGACGGCCACGGGCTCGACGGCCCGTTCTCGGTGGCGGTGAGCCCTGACGGAAAGAGCGTCTACGTCGCCTCGGAGGACAGCAACGCCGTGGTCCGCCTCAACCGCAACACCACCACCGGGGCGCTCACCCAGCCCGCCGGCACCGCCGGCTGCATCAGCGAGACGGGAGCGGGGCCTTGCGCGGACGGCCACGGGCTCGACGGCCCGTTCTCGGTGGCGGTGAGCCCTGACGGAAGGAACGTTTATGTCGCCTCGGGGTTCACCAGCGCCGTGGTCCGCCTCGACCGCAACCCAACCACCGGGGCGCTCACCCAGCCCGCCGGCACCGCCGGCTGCATCAGCGAGACGGGAGCGGGGCCTTGCGCGGACGGCCACGGGCTCGACGGCACGAGGTCGGTGGCGGTGAGTCCGGACGGAAAGAGCGTCTACGCCGCCGCACAAGGCGCCGTCCACACGTCCACCGCCGGCGCGGTGGCACGCCTCAACCGCAACCCGACTACTGGGGCACTCACCCAGCCCGCCGGCACCGCCGGCTGCATCAGCGACCCCCGGAGCGAGGGATCGGAACCCTGCGCTGAAGGCCGCGTGCTACACCAGCCGCGCGATGTGGCGGTAAGCCCGGACGGAAAGAGCGTCTACGCGGTGTCGGGGAGCTACGCCGTCGCGAATTTCAGGCGCAACACTACCGGGGCGATTACCCAGCCCGCGGGCGACGCAGGCTGCATCCGCCAGGGAAATCCGGTGGCTTGCGCCGACGGCCACGGGTTCAGGACTCCGGTGTCGTTGGCGGTGAGCCCAGACGGGAAGAACGTCTATGTTGCAGGCGCGACCGTAGACAACGCCGTGGCGCGACTTGACCGGAACACCGCCACCGGAGCGCTCACCCAGTCCGCCGGCACCGCCGGCTGCATCAGCGAGACGGGGGCGGGACGTTGCGCGGACGGCCATGGACTTGACACTCCGCTCGGAGTGGCGGTGAGCCCTGACGGAAAGAGCGTCTACGCCGCCTCAAACACCAGCGACGCCGTGGCGCGACTTGACCGGAACACCGCCACCGGAGCGCTCACCCAGCCCGCCGGCACCGCCGGCTGCATCAGCGAGACGGGGGCGGGACCATGCGCCGACGGCCATGGCCTTGACGGCCCGTTCTCGGTGGCGGTGAGCCCTGACGCGAAGAGCGTCTACGTCACCTCGGCGATCAGTGACGCCGTGACGCGCTTCGACCGGGCACCCTGACGGCGCAAGTTCAGCACGCAGGGGAGGGTGAGATGACCAAGGTCGCAATCCCACCGACCGCCGGCTAGCTCGCCGCGCGCGCACTGGGAAATTGGGAAGGAGGTGAAAGATGGCCGACAAGAGCATCCTGAGCCACGAAGAGGTCCTCGAGCTCCTCAGCGACCGAGCACGCGAGGGTTCGATCAGCGCCGCGATCGCGCTCGAGCGGGCTTTGCGTGCCACCCCGAAATCCAACGAAGACTGGGACGACGAACTCAGCCGCATAATCGCTGACGACTAGGACGCTCCAGGTCTGATGACCCCTGGCGTAACTAGGATCGACGGCGATGCCCGCGATCGTCGAACTGACCCCGCTCACCCAACGTGGTCGGGAGCTGATGGACGAGCTCGAGGCCAAGACCGGGCTGCTCGCTTTCAAGACCAGCGATGCGTCAGGAGCGAAGACCTACTACCTGCAGGCGTCGGCCAATGTCGACGGATTCCAGGCCGGGCTCGACCGCATCGAGCCGAACTGGATCACGCATCTGACATTCAAGGACCTGACGGAAACCGCCTAGCCCTACCCCGCAGGCCGGCGGCTTCGAGGGCCTCGGCACGGTCCATAAACGCCCTTGTCCATACGATCTTTTGGTCCCGATAGCGCATGACGGTGTAGACGGTCATCTCAATCGGGACGCCGCTTTCGGTGCCGGTTCCCTTCGCTCGCGTATCGACGAGGACTACCCCGTCGCCTTCCGTGATGCCCCTTGGCTCGAACCGGAACCCTTCCCCCCAGGCCTCCTGCAGCTTGGCGAGCCAAGCCCGCGCTCCGGCATGACCGCGAAAGGCAGCGGTGTCCGGAGTCTCCGCAAGGTCGAGGAACTCCACGTCCTCGTCGTAGAAGGCGATCCACGCCTCGTAATCGCCTCGGTTGAAAGCGTCGAAGCCCGCGCGGATGGTCTCCAAGGGAGGATTCTCCTGCGACATCGCCTACTCCGAAAGCCCGGCGGCTTCGAGGGCTTCTTCGCGGCTGGCGAAGCCCTGGCCGAGCGCGAACTTCCCGTTTTCGATCGTCCACACCTGCCAAAAGGTGAACTGCGCCTCCACGCCGCTTTGCCTGCCACGGCCACGAAGGGTCGCTCCCACGAAAACCGTGTCGTCGACGTCGATCAACTCGTTGACCTCGGCTTGAGCATCGTCGAACTCGCTTCGCAGCCAGCCGATGAACTCCTTGTAGCCCTCGCGTCCGTGAAAGACGCCAGTCCGGTCGGGAATTGTGCCGGCGGCGGTGTAGCGACAGTCGGGGGCAAAGTCCGAAAGCCCCCCATCAATGTCTCCCCGGTTGTAGGCCTCGTAGGCCCGACGCACCATCTCCACGTTCTCCTGCGACATCGCCTACTCCGAAAGTCCGAAAGCTTCAAGGGCCTCGCGCGTCTCCTGATAGAGCCGGATTCGGGCGATGCGACCGCCGCGAACCTCGAAGACGAAGGCGCTTCGCGCGACCGCATGGATGCCATCCCGGCCTCGGACCTGGCCGGTGTTAGGGACGATCACCGAATCGCCGGACTCAATGAAGCGCTCCGGCTCAATTACGTTTTCTTCGAAGACCTCGGCAAAGACATTCTTGTAGAAGCGCAAGACCTCGGGCCACCCCCGGTAGACGCCCGCGTACGGCGCACGGGACGCCGACCAATCCAACTCCACATCCGGATGGTTCAGCGCCTGCAGGGCCTCGAAGTCGCGCCGGTTATAGAGGGCGAGCCCCTTCCGCACTACCTCCACGTTCTCCTGCGACATCGCCCGCGCAGTATCGCGCGGTGGGGGCAAGCCCATCGCCTACGCCCTTGTCGCGTGGCATCGCGACCGCGCACTCCCCATAGCATTCCGGCATCGACTCCCCGTTCTTGGACATTCCCGAGGAGAATTGGCTCCTGGCCAACGATTTCGCGTTCGTGATCGAGGACAAATTCCCGGTCACCGACGGCCACGCACTCGTCGTTACGCGCCGGATCGTTCCGGATTGGAATGGCGCGTCGCGCGAGGAAAAGGTCGCGGTGATGGCGTTGGTGGAGGAGGTCATGGCCCTCCTCAACGAGCGGCTTCATCCCGATGGATTCAATGTTGGCTTCAACATCGGGGATGCCGCAGGCCAAACCGTCCCTCACCTTCATGTGCATGTGATCCCGCGCTACGCCGGCGATGTAGCCGACCCGACCGGTGGCGTGCGAGCCGTGATCCCTGAAAAGGCGAACTACCTCGCCAGCCGGCCCCCGGGGGGTTTCTAGAACGTCGCGGGGGCCATCTCGTTCGTGTCCCACGTGTTGCCGCCGAGCGTGTCCTTGGCCTTCTGATATGTCCTGTTGAGCCAATGGGCGCGAGCCTGCTCATCCGACCCCGTTTGGAGCATCAAGGTGTCCCGGAGCGGATGGTGGCTGGTGATCAGGAACTCGTTTCGCCGGTGCAGCCGCTCCAGGTATCGAAGCGCCGGCGTCCTCGCCCACTTGGCGCCGGCGCCATTGCAACGGCTGCACGCGAGAACCAGGTTCCAGACGCCATCGACCGGCTCGGCCACCCGATGCGGCTTCAGGATGTGAGGAAAGAAGTGATCGACCTCAGCGCAGTCAGGTAGTACGGCGACAACGCTGATCGAGTCGAAGCAGTAGAAGCACCGCCCCTTCTGGTAGCCGTTCAGGGCATCCCTGACGCCGGTGATGCTCCGTCGCCGATAGCGAGTGCGGTCGGGGATGAGCAGTTCGGCCTCCGGCTCATAGGCAACGGTCAATGCGTGGGCTGGCAGATCGAGTTCCCACGCGGTTTCGACCAGTCGCCATCTGGCCTCCGCCTCGGCGGGCAGGCTTGGGGCGTCACCGCCTTTGGCGATGGCTAAGAGATTGTCGGTGAGCCTGATGCCGCGCGTTGAACCCCGACGCTCATCCTCAAAGAACCGGATAGCAATGTCGCCGCCACCGACAACGTGGAACGCGTCGATCACATTGACGAATCCGAGCTTCGCGGTCGTCGCCACGAGGGATTCCTGATCGATCTCGCCTCGATTGAACTCGCGACAGGCATCCAAGAACCGGCCCGGGCTAAACGTCCCCTGCTTCTCAGAATCGCGTAGGTGCTCGCAGAGGTGCTCAGAAAACGGGACCGCCAGCTCGCCGAGGGATACCGCCTCGCGCTCCTGCTCAGCTAGGTCGAGGAGCGACTTTGCGAGTGCGAACTTGTAGGAGGCGACGTTTCGCCCGAACAGGACGATCGCCCGCCAATAGCTTTCTAGCGCCGGGTCGCTCTCGGTGAAGCGGTACATCTAGTCGTCTAGTCCTACTCCCGCAGCCCGGCGGCTTCGAGGGCCTCATCCTCGTCCAGAACGACGAACCACCAGATGGCCTTCCTGTCCCGCCACTTAATGACGTTCCATTCGGTCTGGTCAGTCGGCCCGTCGGTCTGCCAGTCGTGGCAATGAGCGCGCATCCGTGCAACCGTGATGTCACCAGGGTCTCGTACCTCCTCGACCTCCAACCTGAACTCGGGCGAGAACCCGAGGACGCGTTGCCACCAGCTGCGCACGCCATCGTGACCGCTGTAGCGGCCGCCGCCCTGCAGCTTCATGAGGTGGGAGACGAACTCCATGGCCGGGTCGCAGAGGGCGAGGAACGAATCGAGGTGGCGCTGGTTAAGGGCATCGGCCGCCCGGTAAACCAGTTCGATCCCCGGCGACGTCGCTGGCGCCGTATCTCGAGCCGACACTTTGAAGGGGGAAGACACCTGCACCTCCTTGCTGACCTCGTGCCCGGCACCCGCGCCGGGGTCGTCCTGTCCTCACGCCGCGGCTACCCGCGATGACTGCGATCAAGCTCAACTTCGGTTAGCGACTCTCACGATCCGCAAACTCTCGGAGGTGTGTGCGTCGCCCGCCCGCCATCCGGCAAACAGGGAGCAGGTATGAGCGGCCAGGAGGTTGGGGCCGGGTCGTGAGCGTCCTACTCCCGCAGCCCGGCGGCTTCGAGGGCCTCGGCGTAAGTTGCGAACTGGCGGACGCGGCGGATGCGCCCAGCGCGGAAGTCGTAGAGCGCCCCGAACTCCGGAGTCTCGACCTCGATGCCGGTCGCCCTCCCCGCTCCGGCGTACCGAATCCGGCCAACCACCTGTTTTCCGACCGCGCGAGCGTCGATTTCCACGCTCGCATCGGACCAAGCGTCGAGATAGCTCTCTACATGGCGGCGAAAAGCCTCACGGCCCAGGTGCATACCGCCACTGGGGAAGTCCGGGGTGTCGTGGTACTCGATCTCGGGGTCGAAAAACTCGATCCAGTGATCCAGGTCGCGTCGGTTGAACGCGGCATTGGCCTCCAGCACGATCTCCACGTTCTCCTGCGACATCGCCTACTCCGAGAGCCCGGCGGCTTCGAGGCTACCCATCCTGGAATCGCCCGATGGCGGCGCAAACGTACGGGACGTTCTGCAACGAAACCTCGCCCTCAAAGCCGCAGGTCCTGTAGCTCCTGAATCCGACGTTGCTCCAGATTGTTCGGTCCGGCGAATCCACGGCCCAGGAGCGGTCGCCGTATTGCTGCCGGAAGTGCCAGCCCAAAGCTCGAAGGTGAGCAACCTCCTCCCTGCGAACGGCCTTGGGCGTCTGCCCCTCCTTGCCGGAGATGAGGAGGTAGGTCACATGGGTGTTGTCGTCCGTGGTACGCACCCCGTGCGCCGCGAGTTGAGTGCCGTGCGCGAGGGGCAACTCGTCAGCGGCGGGCGGGTCGTTGCTGCCGCACCCGACCGAAACAAAGGTCAGGCCGACCGCCCCGAGTAGCAGGACCCTCCGCATCGCCCGCGCAGTATCTCGCTACCTGCGGGTGACGTGCTCGCAGTTCTTCCCAACGTGCGACCGCCGATTGGTCACCACCCTGTCGAACCCTTGACCGCATCGGATCACGTTGTGGCCCCGGACGTCGACTATCCGGTCGGAGCCGCGTGCAGCGGCGATATCGTCGGAGCCTCGCCCACCGTCTACGACGTCGTCGCCCCCGCCGCTCTCGATGACGTCCGTCTGCTTGCCACCGTGGACCGTATCGTCGTCGCCCCCGCCGTCAACGACATCGATCCCATTGCCGCCCCCGAGTCGGTCATCGCCGCTGCCACCCTGCACCGAGTCACCGCCCTTCTGTCCGAACAGGCAATCCGACTTGCGACGCCCATAGAGCGCGTCGAAGCCTGGGCCACCGCGCTCGAGGTCACGCTTCAAGGTGCCATCGATCACGTCATGCGCCGCGTCGCCCTGGAGGGCATTCCCGTTCGGATGGCACCCAGGCGGGTATTGATCCGGCGGGATCGTGGTCACTTCGGCGTAGGCCGTCGCCGCCGCAAAGGTCATGACGACAGCTACGGCGGTGATCAGGCGTCTCGTCATCGCCCCACAACTATCCCGCGTGTCGTCATCAGGAGAGCTACCCCAAGGGGTAGACCGGCGACACCTGCCCTCCTGCGACATCGCCCGCGCAGTATCTCGCTACAGCCGCCTGTCTTCAGGCGAGCTCCGCGCGGGCCGCGTCATCCTCGACCGTGAACGCCTCACCTTCCAAGGCCACACGCACCCGACGCACCGCGCTCTCCCCGTCGTTGGCGCTGAGACGCGCGGTCAGTGTCCGAGGTGCGTCGTGGACGATGTTCTGAATCCCGCTCTTGGCTAGCAGCCCAGCGGCGCGGGCCGGGTCGCCTCGCACTTCGACCAAGAAGTAGGGCACGTTCCTATCTAGGACTCGTCCCAGGGCTTCATCGCCTCACGATCAGCAATCGGCAGCACTCTCGCTGCCTCTTGGGCGAGAGCCCGGACGTTGAAGCGTTGTCCCCAGAACACGAGGTCGCCGCTGGCTGGATCGAAGAAGCGAAACATGTCGATCTCAGCTACTCCGGCAACCTCATCGGGAGAATGGATGGACCACGATCATCCATGGCGTCCTGAAGCGGGCGATGAAGGTCTGGGACCTGAAGGCCAACGCCGCCGCTGGCGTGGACAAGGTGCCGGAGCGCCGCTCGGGTGACCTCGAGGTCCTGCGGCCCGATGAGGTCCGCCAGCTCGCCGCGCACGCGGAGACCGATCAGGACGCCGCCCTCTACGGGACCGCCGCGTTCACCGGCCTTCGGTTCGGTGAGTTGGCAGCGATGCGCTGGTCGGATGTCGACTGGCAACGCTCGCTCATCCATGTTCGCCGAGCGCTTGCTCGGGGCGCGATAGAGGAGCCGAAGTCAGGCAAGGTCCGCTCGGTACCGATGGTGCCCGAGGTAGGCCAAGCCCTAGCGAAGCTGGGCCAGCGCGAGTTCTGGATCGGGGACGATGACTTCGTATTCGTCAGCCCGACCGGCGGCTACATCGACCACTCGGCCACGATCAGGGCCTACAAGCGGGCGCTGCGGGCAGCCGGCCTCCGGCAGATCAAGTTCCACGGGCTGCGCCACTCGTTCGGGACGCTCGCGGTGCAGGCTTTCCCGCTCTCAGACGTGCAGGCGTGGATGGGTCACGCCGACATCGCAACCACAATGCGCTACGTGCACCACGTCCCGAAGCACGACGCAGCGGAGCGCCTGTCGCTGCTCCTTACGGACGAGAACGTGACCCCAAACGTGACCCCAAACCCCCGCGTCCCGAGGTCCACGGAAGGCGTCCAGCGTGCGTAGCTGTCACCCGTTGTCACCCGTAGTCGCCGGTACCCGTCGGCCTCATAATCCGTCGGTCGGTGGTTCGAATCCACCCCGGCCCACTAGAAAGGCCCCGCAAACCCGCTACTCGGGGCGCGTCGCGAAAACCGGCGCGCTGCTAACGGATTGCTAACGGGCGTCAGCCCAACGGCACGGGTGATGTGGCTTTCGCTGCGGCTGGCCGCTCGCAGAGGTTCAGGTGCGCCACTCGCGAGATACTGCCCTGGCGATGTCCGACCTGACCCCGGTGCGCCAGAGGATCCGCTTTCGAGACAGGCCACATCGCAGCCTCGACGAGCGCATCACCGCGCGCTTTCCTGCGATCGCGCGTTACACGGCCGCTCGCGTCGGCCGCATGCCTCCGGGCTCGCGGGTGCGTCAAAGGTTCCTTGCCCGCGCCGTGAGCCGCAGCTTCGCGGCGACCAAGCGCGGCGATCTCGAGTTCCTGCTTGCCGCCTTCTATGACCCAGACGTCGAGTGGCACGGCACGATCGGCGGGCTCGATGAAGGAAGCCTGGCTCGCGGCCATCAGGAGGTGCTGCGGGGGTTTGAGGAGTACTTCGAGGCTTGGGAGCGGCTCGACCTGCGGCCCGAGGAGATCATCGACACGGGCGAGGAGCTGATCGTCTTCGTGCACGAGGTCGCCCGAGGAAAGGAGAGCGGCATAGTGCTGGAGACCGACACCGCGACGATCAGCACCTTCCGAGAAGGCATGGTCGTGCGGGTCAGGGGCTTCATGGACCGCTCGCAGGCCCTCGAAGCCGCCGGGCTTTCGGAATAGGCGATGTCGCAGGAGAACGTCGAAGTCGTACGCGACCAGTTCGCGGCCACGAACGATCGGGACTTTCCGCGCGCGATGAGCTACTACGCGGAGGACGTGGAGCTCGTCGTGCACCCCGACGCTTTTCTCGAGCGCGGAACGTTCATGGGCCGCGACGCGGTTGGACAGTGGTTTGCCAACTGGCTCACGACATTTGAGCCTGGCTATCACTTCGACATCGAGGAAGCGCGGGATCTGGGTGACGTCGTCCTGCTGGTCGCAAGCCACCGTGGGCGCGGGCGAGCCAGTGGGGTGGAGGTCCACGGGCAAACGGGATACCTCTACACCGTTCGCGGCGGCAAGATCGTTCGCGCCGAGCTCTATCCCGGCCGCGCCGAAGCCCTCGAGGCCGCCGAGCTGCGCGAGTAGGCCCAGGCTTGGGTAGCGGACGGTTGACCCCCAACCCGCAGGGCGGTGTAGATTCGGGTCAGCGATTGCGGGGGACCTAATGGGGGGGACTCCGGAGAGGAGATTCAATGAAGCGCATGCTCGTGTGCGCGGGATTGGTCGTTGCGATGGTGTTCGCGACGACGGCCTTTGCGGTCACCCGCCACTTCTCAGGCACCGTCCAGGGCGGTGGAACGGTCACGTTCGCGACGAAGTTCAAGCACGGCAAGACCAAGACGGTGATCCCGCCGGTGAAGTTCAAGAGCGTGCCGATCTCCTGCGACCAGGAGGACACAACGCTCAACTACACGCGCACGGGGAACCCGATCAAGGTGACGAACAGGAAGTTCACCTATCTGAGCGCGCCGAACCGTCCGAGTCAGGCGAAGATCACCGGCACGTTCACCAATCACGGTAGGAACGCGCACGGGACCTTCCGCGACCACGGCACCTTCGCCAATGGGGCTGTCACCGGTTGTGACACGGGGACGGTCAACTGGACCGCACACAAGTGACCTAGGGCGCGTTACGCCAGCTTCTTGGCCACTTCCCCGGCCTCGCCATGCTTCTCGACGAGCCAGAAGTGTGGGTACTTCTTGACCACCGCCTCGAGCTTCAACGCGACGTGGTCGGGCGCCACCGCAAAGCGGTTGGGTCGCGAGCGGACTTCTTGCCAGTCCTTCTGAGTGAGCGGGAGGCGCTCACCGCAGTTCACCTGCCAGCACTCACATCGGAAGCCGGCTGCGGCGTTGCCGCTCTCCAACCACTTGGCCTTGCGCTCGTTGAGGTGGCGGCACCACGCCTCGTTGTACGCGATGCGCTCCTCCTGCGAGCCGGAGGGCGGTTGGATCGACTCGGCCACCGGCCAAACACTAGGCCCTCGACCGGCTCCTCGCCTGAAGCGCCTGAAAGGCCGGACGGGGCCGGACGTGACGTCCGGCCCCGCGCCGGTCGCGGGCTTGCCCTGCCCCACGGTCGGCGGTCCAGGTCTACCGCGGCCCATTAGCGATCCCGCTTGAGCTCGGATAGCGGCGACTAGGGGCACCGCCGCTGCCTCGGGGGGACGGGCCTCCTTGCCGCCCAGTCGCCGTGGTCACCTGTTACCCGCAGACCGACCTGTTCCTAACCCCGGTGCTCAAACGAAGGAACGCCGCCCGTCAAGCGAGCGGCGCTCCAGAGGACCGCCTGTCCCAAAAAAACCAAGCAGTCGCCTCTGACAGTTGTATCGGCGGGTGACAGTGGGGCTTGAGCAAAACCCCACTTCTGCGTAACGTATTCAGGTAAGTCAGCACGGGCGATTACCCTCGATCCGATTGCAGCCGTTCGGAGAGCTGCAGCGTGATCAGCACCGCGGCGACCGCATAGAGCGGGGACAAGCCGATGTTCGTCGCCGACTCGCCCAGCCAGTCGGCGAGCAACGAGTCGCCGAGCACTCGGTGAGCGACAGAAAGCGCGGCATCGGTCAGCGCCTCCGAGGCCAGGGTGATCGGGCCGAGCACGGCCAGCACCGTCCAAAAATGGCCGCGCACCAGGCGGCGGCTGCCCGCGAACGCGGCCCGCACACCGACACGGTCGAGCTCGACCAGCGGCCCGGCGAGGGCGAACCACGTGAATGCGACCACCCCGGGAACCACGAGCAGGACGAGGCCGACCGCGACCCCGAGGCCGAACAGGAGGTCGACGGCGATCAGCCGCCCGTAGGAGAGCGAGCGGGCGACACCCAGGAGCGAGGGTCGGGCCCCGGGTGGGGTGCGGGCGATCAGCACCGCGACCGCGCCGCTGTAGAGCACCTCACCGAGGAGGACGGTGACCGATTGCGCCAGGACGGCGACGAGGACCGCGACCGTGGCCAGGTCCGAGAGGCCGCTCACGCTGTCGACGTGGACGGCCTGGTCCGGGATGGCGTCGAGCAGTCCGAGCGGGACGAACACGACGGCGCCGATCAGAAGCAGCGAGCCCGCCCGCTGGCCGCAGACCCGCAGAGTCGCGGCTTGGACGTCCCTGGCCCTCAGAATGACACCTCGATGAGCGTGGGGGCGAGCCTGTACAGCGAAACGCCCATCACCCAAACAGCAGGCCGCGCCGAAGAATTCCGACACTGTAGCCGCACCGTGCGGAGACGCCGACGCGGGTCGCTACGCTGCCGCGGATGCAGCCGGAGGATGGGCAGTCCGGGCTTCGAAGACCAGCCGTGGCGGTGCTCGGCGCGCTCGCGCTCCTGGCCGCGATCGTGGCGCTCGCCGCGGTGCTCGGCCTGGGGCCGTTCGGCGATGACGGGGACAGCACGCTGAGCAAGGCCCAGTTCACGGCCAAGGGCGACCAGGTCTGCAAGGCGGCACATGACAAGTTCGTCGAGCTGCAGAAGACCCCGCCGAACAGCGCCGAGGGGGCGGCCACGCTGACGCAGAACCTGATCGAGATCTCGGAGAACGAGCTCAGCCAGATCCGCGCGCTGGACGCTCCGCCCGAGGTCCAGCCGGCGCTCGACCGGTACCTGCAGGCCCGCGAGCAGGGCATCGCGGAGCTCAAGAAGGGGCTCGAGGCGGCGCAGGACAAGAACGCGCGAGCCTACGCCGACGCTCAGGCCAAGATCGCCGCCGGTCAGGTGCAGCGGCTGAAGCTCGCGCGCGCGGTGGGTTTCAGCGAGTGCAGCCGGGTGCCGGTGCAGGGCACCACCGGCCAGTAGGGCGGCGGCTAACCGCGTCGCAGCAGGGTTCGCCGGCGACGACCGGCGCGGCCACGCTGGGCCAGCCACCCGAAGCCGATCGTCATCGCCAGGTTGGCCGCGCCGGCGAGCTGCATCGCGGTCCGCGCCCCCGGTCGCGAGAAGGCCGGCGAGCGCGACCACAGCGCGTCGGTCGCAAGCTCGGTCCCTCGCAACCAGGCCAGGGCCCACCAGTCCTGCGGGTTGCCGCGGCGGTCGGCGACGGCGTGAGCCGCGGCGAACGTGAGCCAGATCGGACCGCAGCGGCGGAACAGGTGCTCGGCGTCGGCCGAAGGCCGGTCGTGTCCCAGCACCGCCAGGGTCGCGGAGGGCGCCAGGATCGCCGCCGACCCGAGCACGAGGTCGAAGGCGATCATGTTGCGGTTGGTGAGGCGCAGGGCGCGCTCGACGTCCACGGGACCGATCCAACCACATCGCCGTGCCACGTGCCACCGGGCGCACAGCACCGTGCGTCGACCAGCTAGCAGGGAAACCCGCCAGCGGGGCGAATCATGCCGCCGTGAGCAAGACGGCCACGAAGTCTCGTCCCGACCCAGTCCCGCACTCGCAGCGCACAGTCGCGCAACGGCCGGCAGGCGCGGCCGAACGGCAAGAGCCTGTCGACCTACATCACCGAGCGCTTCGACGAGTTCTCGCGCTCCCAGAAGGACGTGGCCCGCTACATCGTCGACCATCTCGACGAGGCCGCCTTCCAGACCGCCGAGGAGCTGGCCCGTCGCGCCAGCACCTCCTCCTCGACCGTCGTCCGCTTCTCGCAGGCGCTTGGGTTCGAGGGCTACCCGGAGCTTCAACAGGCGGCGATCGAGGAGTACCGGAACCGGCGCGCCGGAGCAGAACGGCGCCGGCCAGCTGTTCGACTTCGACCACTCCGAATTCGAGTCCTCGCTGGCCGCCGACCACGGAAACGTCGAGGACACGGCGCGCAACCTCACCCGCGAGCAGGTCGAGGCGTGCGTGTCGGCCCTGGGCTCGGCGCACCGGGTGATGATCGTCGGCGTCGACCAGATGGCCTTCTTCGCCAGCTACCTGCGCCACCTCCTGGCTCTGCTCGACATCCGCGCCGAGGTGGTCGCCAGCCCGCGCCAGGACTCGATCACGCGGCTCGGCCGGGTCGACGAGGACACGCTCGTGATCGCCTTCTCCGCCGGTCGCGCCCACCCACTGGTGGTCCGGGCGATGAAGCTGGCCCGCCACCGGCGCGCCCGCACGCTCTCGATCAGCGACGCCACCCTCTCCGAGGTCGGCGAGCACGCCGAGCTGACGCTCTATTACTCCTCGAACAGCCCCTCGTTCACGCGCTCCAACGCGGCCCTGCTGGGAGTCGTCCAGGCGCTTGCCTACGGCGTCTACGCGCGCGACAAGGCGGCGTTCAAGGATCGCATCCGCGCCTTCAAGCTGAAATAGCCATCGCCCTTCGGGCCCGTCCCCGTATATTGGGGGCTGATGACCGAACGGGCGACGTTCCGGGTCAAGCGTGGCCTCGCCGAGATGCTCAAGGGCGGGGTGATCATGGACGTGACCAACGCCGAGCAGGCGCGGATCTCCGAGGAAGCGGGGGCGGTCGCGGTGATGGCGCTGGAGCGCGTCCCGGCCGACATCCGCGCCGCCGGCGGCGTCGCGCGGATGGCGAGCCCAAGGGTGATCAAGGAGATCCAGGACGCGGTGACGATCCCGGTGATGGCCAAGGCGCGCATCGGCCACTTCGCGGAGGCGCAGGTGCTGCAGTCGCTGGAGGTCGACTACGTCGACGAGTCCGAGGTCCTGACTCCTGCCGACGAGGCGAATCACATCGACAAGCACGCCTTCGAGGTCCCGTTCGTCTGTGGCGCCACCAACCTCGGCGAAGCGCTGCGGCGGATCGGCGAGGGCGCGGCGATGATCCGCTCCAAGGGCGAGGCCGGGACGGGCAACATCGTCGAGGCGGTTCGCCACCTGCGGGGGATCGTGGGCGGCATCAGGCAGCTCGGCACGCTGGGCCGCGAGCAGCTCCCCGCCCAGGCCAAGGAGCTGGGCGCGCCGTTCGAGGTGGTCGAGGAGGTGGCGGAGAGCGGCTGGCTCCCGGTGCCGCTGTTCTGCGCCGGCGGGATCGCGACGCCTGCGGACGCGGCGCTCGTCATGCAGCTCGGCGCCGAGGGGAACTTCGTGGGCTCGGGAATCTTCAAGTCGGAGGATCCGGAGCGGCGAGCCCGGGCGATCGTCGAGGCGACCACCCACTTCAACGATCCCGAGCGCGTCGCCGCGGCCTCGATCGAGCTTGGCGAGCCGATGCGCGGCGACGACATCGCGCAGCTCGCCGCCGAAGGAGAGCTGCTGCAGCAGCGCGGGGTCTAGGCGTGGCTCACCGCGGGGCTTCGCCGCCCGACAGCAGCGGGGCGGACCGGCTCCGGATTGGCGTGCTGGCCAGCCAGGGCGATTTCGCCGCCCATGTCGCGATGCTGCGCTCGCTGGGCGCCGAGCCGGTCGAGGTGCGGTCGGCCGAGGAGCTCCGCGACCTGGACGGGCTCGTCATCCCGGGCGGCGAGAGCACCACGATCGCGAAGGCGATCGAGCGCGACGGGCTCGAGCCGGCAATCCGCGCGCACGCCGATTCGGGGCTTCCCATCCTGGGGACCTGCGCGGGAATGATCGTCTGCGATCGCGAGCACCTGGGCCTGGTGGACGCGACGGCGCGGCGCAACGCCTTCGGCCGCCAGATCGCGAGCTTCGAGGTCGAGCTCGAGGTTGGCGGCCTGGGCCCCGACCCGATGCGCGCGGTGTTCATCCGGGCGCCGTGGATCGACGAGCACGGCCCCGAGGTCGAGGTGCTGGCCAGCGTCGACGACCACCCGGTGGTCGTCCGCCAGGGCCAGATCCTGCTCTGCGCCTTCCATCCCGAGCTCACCGACGACTCGCGCCTGCACGCCCTGCTGATGGCGATGGCCACCGCCGCGCGCGAGCGCGCGGCCCAGGTGCGGGGTATGGGGTCCGTGGAGTGACGGATCCGCGAGTCGAGAGCCTGGCCCGGATCCTGGTTCGCTACTCCGTCGAGCTGAAGGAGGGCGACACCTGCCTGATCGAAGGGCCTTCCGCCGGCGAGCCCCTGATCACCGCGGTCTACGAGGAGGTCCTCAGGGCAGGGGGGCATCCGGTGGTCTCGATGTCCGTCGAGGGGCAGGCCGCGACGTTCTTCAAGCACGCCTCGGACGCCCAGCTGGAGTGGGTCTCGCCGCTGGCCGAGTGGGCGGCCGAGGAGTCCGATTGCCGGATCGGGATCGGCGCCGACACGAACACTCGAGAGCTGTCCGGCGTGCCCCCGGAGCGGCAGGCCACGCGCCGTACCGCGACCCGGCACCTGATGGAGAAGACGTTGAGCCGCGACGCGGAGGGGACGCACCGGTGGGTCTACACGCTCTTCCCGACCAACGGCTACGCGGCCGACGCCGAGATGAGCCTGGGCGATTTCGAGGACTTCTACTACCGCGCGTGTCTGGTCGAATGACCCGGACCCGCTCGGCGCCTGGCAGCGCGCCTCCGAGGAGTGCAAGCGCCTGGCCGAGTGGGCCCAGGGTCACGAGGAGGTGCGGGTGACCGCGCCGGGCACGGACATCAGGCTGGGCATCGCCGGGCGCAGGTTCATCGCCGCCGACGGCACGCGCAACATGCCGGACGGCGAGTTCTTCACGGCGCCGATCGAGGACTCGGTCGAGGGCGAGGTGAGCTTTCACCTGCCGGCGATGGTCGGCGGGCGCGAGGTGGCGGGCGTGCGCCTTCGCTTCGAGTCGGGAAAGGTCGTGGACGCCGGCGCCGAGCGCGGCGAGGAGTTCCTGGTCAGCCTGCTGGACACCGACGAGGGTGCGCGCCGGCTGGGCGAGCTGGGCATCGGCACCAACTACGGAATCGATCGCGGGACCCGCGACGTCCTGCTCGACGAGAAGATCGGCGGCACCGTGCACATGGCCGTTGGAGCGAGCTATCCGGAGTGCGGCGGCAAGAACGAGAGCGCCGTTCACACGGACCTCGTCTGCGATCTCCGGCGTGGCGGCCGGATCGAGGTCGACGGCGAGGCGCTCCAGGAGAACGGGCGCTTCCTGGTCTGAAATCGAACACGCAAGCGAACCGCATCACTCCGCAACTTTTCCGTTCCTGCGTTGTTTCGACCCACGCGACACCGTTGAAGCTTCTGTGCCAGGGGCTTGGTGTCGGATCGAAGCAAATGGGATGCCGATGCCAATGGCGGCCGGGCCGGGGCCCGGCCGCCGTCACGTCCGGGTTCTTTGTCACGTCCGGGTTCCTAGTATTCGGGCATGTCCGGCCACTCGAAGTGGGCCCAGATCAAGCACCGAAAGGCCGCCACCGACGCGCGCCGCGGCCAGCTGTTCACGAAGCTCGCGCGCGCGATCACGGTCGCCGCGCGAGAGGGCGGGGGAGACCCGGACGCCAACTTCACGCTGGCGGCGGCGGTCCAGAAGGCGCGCGACTACTCGATGCCCAAGGACAACATCCAGCGGGCGATCGATCGCGGCACGGGCGCGGCCGGCGGCGCCGACGCGATCGAGCGGGTCGTCTACGAGGGCTACGGCCCCGGCGGCGCGGCGATCCTGGTCGAGGCGCTGACCGACAATCGCAACCGGACCAGCGCCGACATGCGTCATGCCTTCGACAAGCACGGAGGCAGCCTCGGCGAGCCCGGCTCGGTCGCCTGGGTGTTCGAGAAGCGCGGCGTCGTCCTGGTGGACGCGGCTCGCTACTCCGAGGATGACCTGATCGCGGCGATCGACGCCGGGGCCGACGACGTGAGCGCCGACGGCGACTCCTTGAAGGTCGTCTGCGCGGCCGAGGACCTGACCGCCGTTCGCGAGGCGCTCGAGTCGGCGGGAGTGCAGATCGAGTCGGCCGAGCTGACCATGGAGCCGAGCAGCGTGGTCCAGGTGGACGGCGGCGATGCCGCGACGCTCATGCGGCTGATGGACGCCCTCGACGACCACGACGACGTCGAGGCCGTGCACGCCAACTTCGACGTCCCGGCCGAGGTCATCGAGCAGGCCGCAGCCTGACGGGGTCCTTGGGCGGGACGTCCTTCACGAACCGCCCGATTCTCTCGTCGCGGTCGTACCCGGCTGCCGTCCACAGGCCCGCCGCCAGCTCGTCGTCGCGGCCCGCTAGGACGCTGACCCGCCTCGCGCCCCGGGCCACCAGCCGGCGCTCCCCTTCCTGGACGAGGCGCAGGGCAACGCCACGACGGCGGTGCTCCTCCCGTACCGCGAGCCGGTAGAGGTTGCCGCGCCAGCCGTCCCAGGTGGCGATCAGCGCGCCGATGACCCTGCCTTTCAGCTCGGCGATCAGGAGGGAGCCAGGACGGTCGGCGAGCAGACGCTCGAGCGCCTCAGGGGTGTCGGCGGTTCGGGCATGGACGCTGCGGGCCGCCGCCCATAGCTCGAGCACGGCCGCGACGTCGGATTCCCCGGCCTCCCGCACGGTGAGCTGGTCGTGGGCGCCCATCTACCTATCCTGACGGGGAGGGTCGCGCCGGGTTGCCTGGCCAAGTCAGGCGACGAGCCGCCCGTCCGGCGTCCGTTAGGAGGCATCCGGGCGCCGGGCCAGAATCACTACCGATGATGGTCGTCATGGGCATCGACCCGGGCGTGGCAAGCACCGGGTTCGGCGTCGTCCGCGTGGCGGGCGGCAAGATGAGCGCGGTCGACGGGGGCGTCATCGAGGCGGCCGGCGGCGAGCCCGCCGAGCGTCGCCTGGCGCGCATCCACGAGGAGCTGGTCGAGCTTCTGACGTGGCATCAGCCGGTCGCGCTGGCGCTCGAGGACGTCTACTTCGGCAAGAACGTGCGCTCGGCGATCGCCGTCGGCCAGGCCCGGGGCGTGGCGCTGCTGGCGGCGGGACAGCGCGACGTGCCGTGCTTCGACTACACGCCGCAGGCGGTGAAGATGGCGGTCTGCGGAAGCGGGGCGGCGGCCAAGGAGCAGGTTCAGCGCATGGTCGGCACCCTGCTCGGCCTGCCGCAAGCCTCCGCAGTCCGACCACGCCGCCGACGCCCTGGCCGTCGCGATCTGCCACGCGGGCCACACTCGTCCGGCGCACGCATTCGCCGCCAGGGAGCCCGAGGTCCAGGTCGGATGATCGCCTCGGTTCGCGGCGAGGTCCTCGTCCGCCGTCCCGACCACGTCGTGATCGAGTCGGGCGGCGTCGGCTACCGCCTGGCGGTCTCGGCGGAGACGCTCAAGTCCGTGCCCGCGCGGGGCAAGCAGGCCACCCTGCACGCCCACCTGGTCGCCCGCGACGACTCGCTGTCGCTGTACGGGTTCGCGAGCGAGGAGGAGCGCGACCTCTTCCTCCATCTCACCTCGGTCTCCGGGATCGGCCCGAAGGTGGCGATCGCGATCCTCTCCGGTGGCGCGCCGCGAGAGCTTCTGCGGGCGATCGCGGCGGGGGACGCGAAGCGCTTCCAGGCCGCGCCCGGGCGTCGGCAAGCGAACCGCCGAGCGACTGATCGTCGAGCTGCGCGAGAAGGTGGCGGGCGAGCTCACCGAGGGGATTCCCGCCGGCCACGCCGTCGGAGGACGGCGACCAGCGCACCCTCGCCCGCGACGGGCTCATGCACCTGGGCTACACGCTCACCGAGGCCGAGCGGCTGCTCGACGGGCGCGGAGGGCGACAGCGCCGAGGAGCTGATCGGGGCGGCGCTGCGACGGGCCGCCGACGGAAGCGGGGCGAGGACGTGAGCATCGCCCGCGACCCCGGGATCGAGCAGGCCCGGGAAGCCGGCGACGCCGCGGAGGGAGACGGCGCCGAGCGAGCGCCTCGCCGACGCCCGCCTCGCGGGCGGCGAGGAGGACCTCGACCGCTCGCTTCGCCCGAAGCGCCTGGCCGACTTCGTCAACCAGGAGCAGGTCACCGCGCAGCTCGAGGTGTTCATCGAGGCCGCCCGGCGCCGCGGCGAGCCGCTCGACCACGTGCTGCTCGCCGGTCCGCCCGGGCTGGGCAAGACCTCGCTGGCGAACATCGTCGCCGCCGAGCTCGAACGTGCCGCTGGTGCAGACCGCGGGCCCGGCGCTGGAGCGAAAGGCAGACATCGCCGCCTTCCTGACCGCGCTGGAGCCCGGGTCGGTCTTCTTCATCGACGAGGTCCACCGCCTCGGCCGCGCGATCGAGGAGACGCTCTACCCGGCGATGGAGGAGCGGCGCCTGCCGGTGGTGCTCGGCCAGGGCGCCGGCGCGCGCACGGTGACCCTCGACCTGCCGCCGTTCACGCTGGTGGGCGCCACCACCCGCACGGGGCTCCTGACGACTCCGCTTCGCGACCGGTTCGGGGTCTGCCACCGCCTCGAGCACTACGACCCGGGCGACCTGGCGCGGATCGTGCGCCGCTCCGCGCACATCCTCGGCGTCCAGGTCGAGCCCGAGGGCGAGCGAGGCGATCGCGGAGCGCTCGCGCGGCACCCCCCGGGTCGCCAACCGGCTCCTGAAGCGGGTTCGAGACTTCGCCGAGGTTCGCGGCGCCGGGGTCGTGACGGGCGAGGTCGCGGGCGAGGCGCTCAGCCTGCTGGAGGTCGACACCGCGGGGCTCGACCGCCACGACCGGGCGATTCTCGACGCGATCGCGACCAAGTTCTCGGGCGGGCCGGTGGGCCTTTCGACGCTCGCCGCCGCGGTGGACGAGGAGCAGGACACGATCGAGGACGTGTACGAGCCCTACCTGCTCCAGCAGGGCCTGATCAAGCGGACCCCGCGAGGGCGGGTGATCACGCCGCGCGGCTTCGAGCATCTGGGGCTGCCGGTGCCGGACGGTGCCGCAAGCCTCTTCTGAGGCCGGGGCCGCTCCCTCGGGGCTGCCTGACCGCCGAACGGGTTTACTACCCTCTCGGCGTGCCCTTCTTCATCTGCCCGAACTGCGGCAACCGCGAGCTGTCCAGCGAGCGGACCGCCGGGATGTCCAATCGTCCCAAGGCCTGTTCCCGGTGCGGGGGAAGCGACCTCTTCGAGCTCTGGACGATTACTACCCGGCCCCGGAGGCGGCTTTCTTCGTCTGCGACCAGGAGGGACGGTTGCTCGACGTCGGCAAGGGCGGCTTCGAGCTCACCGGGCTCAAGGACGAGCAGGTGATCGGTCGCCAGGTCCAGGACGTTCTCGGGCTTCGATGGGTCGACGAGGGCGACGGAGGCGAGGCGGCCGACACGGACAAGGACGGGACCACCGACCCGATCGAGACCACGCTGGAGTGGGGCGTGCGCTCGCTCGGCAAGCGGGTGCACGTGAACGCCGAGGGAGACCTTCCAGCCGAGGCCGTCGCCGACCTCTTCCCGGCCTACGACGACGACGGTGGGCTGCTGCTGGTCCTGACGCCCCGGTGAGCGACGCCGATGGCTAGGCGCCGGCGCAATCTCTTCATCCTCCTCGTGATCCTCGGCCTGACGGCCGCGTCGGCGATCGTGATCGCGACCAAGCCGACCGTGCTCGGCCTCGACCTGCGCGGCGGCACCCAGCTCGTCTACCAGGGACGGCCGACCCCGCAGACGCCCGAGGTCACGCCCTGACGCGATCGACCGCGCGATCGAGATCATCCGCAAGCGCACCGACACGCTCGGCGTGTCCGAGCCCGAGATCTCGCGGCTCGGCGCAGACGGAGATCCAGGTCGGGCTGCCGAACGTCCAGAACGCCGCAGCAGGCGATCAAGCAGATCGGGACGACCTCGCAGCTCTACTTCTACGACTTCGAGGGCAACGTGATCCCGCCGCCGAACTCGAGCGCCCCGAAGGATCCCGACGACGGCCCCGGCCACGAACCCCAGCGTCTACACCTTCCCCAACCTCTACGAGGCGGTGCAGTTCGCCTCGAAGCGAAAGCCGGAGTGCTTCCACAACGAATGCACGACGAACGGGCCCACCTACTACCTGTTCGACAGCAAGTCCCACCAGCTCCTGGCCGGGCCCGCCGAAAACAAGAAGGACCTGAAGCTTCCTCAGTTCCAGAACGGGAAGCAGCCCGCGGGCTCGACGATCCTCTCGGTTCCCCAGGGAACCGTCGTCGTCCAGGCGGAGTCGCAGGACCCCACGCTCTCCCAGAGCCCGAGCGAGATCTCGTCGTCACCCGCAGTACGTGTTCAAGGACCGCCCGGCGCTCTCCGGCGACGACATCACCAACCCCGAGCAGAACTTCGACCCGACGACCAACCAGCCCAACGTCATCTTCGACTTCACGGACGCAGGGCGGACGGCGTTCCAGGACGTGACCCGGAAGATCGCCGAGCGGGGGGCGGCGACCGCGCCGCCCGGCACCGTGGGCGCCGCGGCGGCCGACCAGTACTCGCAGCACTTCTCGGTCGTCCTCGACAACCAGGTCGTCACCCAGCCGATCATCAACTTCGACGAGAACCCGCAGGGGATCGACGGGACGACCGGCGCCCAGATCTCCGGCAACTTCACGATCGGCTCGGCGCAGGACCTTGCGAACTTCCTGCAAGATCGGCGCGCTGCCGATCAACCTCACGCTGGTCAGCCAGAGCACCGTCTCGGCGACGCTCGGCCAGCAGGCGCTCGACCAGGGGCTGCGGGCCGGGATCATCGGCCTGGCGCTGGTCGTGCTGTTCCTGATCGCCTACTACCGCCTGCTCGGCCTGATCGCAGCGGTGGGCCTGGTCGTCTACGGGGTGATCTTCTTCGCCCTCGTCAAGCTGATCCCGATCACGCTCACCCTGCCGGGCATCGCCGGCCTGGTGCTGACGATCGGGGTCGCGGCCGACGCCAACATCGTCATCTTCGAGCGAATAAAGGAGGAGGCGCGGGCGGGGCGCTCGATGCTGTCCGCGATCGCCCAGGGCTACCGCAAGGGCATCGCGACGATCATCGACGCGAACGTCATCACCCTGTTCACGGCGTTCATCCTCTTCGTGCTGGCGACCGCCGGCGTCAAGGGGTTCGCGTTCACGCTCGGCGTCGGCACGATCGTCTCGCTGTTCACCGCGGTGCTGTTCACGCAGGCGATCCTCGGCTCGCTGGGGCGCTCGCGGATCCTGCACTCGCCGCGCGCGCTGGGCGCCGGGCCGCAGCGGGTCCGCTGGCACTTCGACTTCTCCGGCGCCAGCCGCTGGTTCTTCTCGATCTCGGGGACGATCCTGGCGATCGGCGCGATCTCGCTGGCCACCAAGCAGCTCAACCTGGGGATCGACTTCACCTCGGGCGCGAAGGTCACGGCGAGCCTCCAGAAGGCGGCGACGTCGACGACGTTCGGAACGCGCTGGAGAAGGCCAACATCAACAACGCCTCGAGCGCCGAGATCCAGGCGGTCACAAACGACAAGCTGGGCCCGAACGTGTTCGAGATCCAGGGCAAGATCCCCGTCGGCCAGGTCAACGGCACGCGTCAAGAACGCGCTCGACCAGAGCTTCGGGCTGCGCGGCGGCGACAACGGCTTCCAGAGCACCACCGTCGGCCCGACCTTCGGCGCCCAGGTGGCGCGCAGCGCCGTGATCGCGATCATCTTCTCGCTGCTGGTGATCTCGGCCTACGTGGCGATCCGGTTCGAGCCCAAGTACGCGATCCCGGTGATCATCGCCCTGTTCCACGACATCCTGATCACGGGCGGCGTGTACTCGCTGACGGGCCGGGAGGTGACGAGCGGCACCGTCGCCGCCTTCCTGACCATCCTCGGCTACTCGATGTACGACACGGTGATCGTCTTCGACCGGATCCGCGAGAACGTGCCCGCGAATGCCCCGGGCGGCCTTCTCCCAGATCGCCAACAAGTCGATGAGCGAGGTGCTCACCCGGTCGCTGATCACCGGGCTCGTCGACCGTGTTCCTGATCACCGTGCTGTACATCTTCGGCGGCGCCACGCTGAAGGACTTCGCCTTCGCGATGGGGTCGGGGTGCTGTCCGGGGCCTACTCGTCGATCTTCATCGCGACCCCGGTGCTCACCCACTGGAAGGAGCGCGAGCCCGCCTACCGGGCCCGCCGCGGCCGCCTGATCGAGGAGATGGGCCACGTGCCCACCTTCCCCGAGGAGAACGTGGTGGCCAAGGTCGGCGCCGACGGCGAGCCGGCGCCGCCGGCGCCCGGCGCGCGCCGCGCGGCGGACGCCGAGCCGCGCGCCGCCGAGCCGCAGCCCGGAGCCGAGCCGGTCGCGCCAGCTCCGAGACGGCGCCGGCGACGGCCGGACGGCGCGGACGAGCCACCCGAGGCCGAGCCGAGCCGCTGGGTGACGGCAGCGCGCCCAGCCGACCCGCCCGCCACGCTCGGAGCGCCAGCGCAAGCGCCGCCAGCAGCGCCGCCGCCGAAAGCACGGGAGGCATCGCTGATGGAGCATGGCTGATGGCGCGGTCGTCTGGTTCACGGTCGGGCTCGCGCTCTGGCACTTCACGGTGTTCGTGCCCGATCGCTTCTGGGGCGGGATCGTCGGGGCGCTCCTCGGCGCGGTCGCCGGCGCCATGATCACCGGCGGCGATCGCCCAGATCGCCTCCGGGTCGAGCATCGGCCAGACCGACATCGTCACCGCCCTGGTCGCGATCCCGGGCACCCTGGTCGGCCTGGCGGCGATCTACGCCCTCGGCGTGCGCCGAGAGGAGCCGCTGGAGTCCTGAACCCGCTGTGGGCCGAATTTCCCGCGCATAGGCGGGGAAATTCGGCCCACCGCCGTGGGATGGGGGAGGGTTCCGTCCCCGCCCGTTCTTAGCCTGGCTGAGGTGCCCGTCAGCGTGCCCGATTCCGAGACCCCCGGGCGAGCCTTCACGCTCGAGCCCTATTCCTACGCCGAGGTCCGGGCGCTGATGGAGGCGCTCGAGCTGGCCGAGCCCGTCGCGGTGACGCTCGTTCGACGCGGCTACCGGACGGTCGCCGAGGCCCGCGCCTTCCTCGAGGCGGCCGAGACGCACGATCCGTTCGAGTTCGACTCGATGGAGGAGGTGACCGAGCGGATCAGGAGCGCGATCGCCGACGGGCGCACGATCACGGTCCACGGCGACTACGACTGCGACGGCGTCTGCTCGACCGCGATCCTGGTCCGGGCGCTGCGGGAGCTGGGGGCGAGCTGCGACTGGTACATCCCCGACCGGCTCGGCGACGGCTACGGGCTGACCATCGCCGGGGTGGAGCGGCTGGCCGCCCGCGGCACCGGCCTGCTGCTGACGACCGACTGCGGGATCACCTGCGCCGACGAGGTGGCGGCCGCCCGCGCGCGCCGGGATGGAGGTGATCGTCACGGACCACCACGAGCCGGGCGAGCGCCTTCCCGACTGCCCCATCCTTCATCCCCGTCTGTGCGGCTACCCGTGCGCCGAGCTCTGCGCGACCGGGGTCGCCTACAAGCTCTCGGCGGCGCTCCTGGGCGCCGAGCGGGCCGAGCGACGACCTCGACCTGGTGGCGCTGGCGACGGTCGCCGACCTGGTTCCGCTGCGCGGCGAGAACCGGGCGCTCGTCCGCGCCGGGCTCCGGCGTCGCGCGCCAGGGCGCGCCGGCCGGGGCTCCGGGCTCTGTGCGCGGCGGCCGGGATCGGGCCCGGGCGCCTCGACGAGGGCGACCTGGCCTTCCGCCTGGCCCGCGGATCAACGCCGCCGGGCCGCCTGTACCGCGCCGACGCCGGGGTCGAGCTGATGCTCACCGCCGACGACGAGCGGGCGGCGGCGATCGCCGCCGAGCTCGACGGCGCCAATCGCGAGCGCCGCGACACCGAGCGGCTCGTGCTGAGCGCCGCCGAGCGGGCCCGCGCCGCGCTCCCGGCCGAGCTCGCCTCCGCGCCGGCGCTGGTGCTCGCCGGGGAGGGCTGGCATCCGGGCGTGGTGGGGATCGTCGCCTCGCGCCTGGCTGAGCGCCACTTGGGTGCCGGTCGTCCTGATCGGGATCGACGGCGAGGGCCGGGGCAGGGGCTCGGGGCGAAGCATCCCGGGCTTCGACCTGCTGGCCGCGCTGGACGCCTGCGGGGAGCACCTGCTCGCGCTACGGGGGCCACCGCGCGGCGGCCGGCCTCGAGATCGAGGCCGGCCGCGTCGAGGACTTCCGCGCCGCCTTCGCCGCTCACGCGAGCGCGGCGCTCGGCGAGCGCGACCTGGTCCGCACCGAGGTGATCGACGCGGTGGTGGGCGGCGAGAGCCTCGGGCACGAGGTCGCCGAGCAGCTCGAGCGGCTGGCGCCGTTCGGGATGGGCAACCCCGGGGTGCGCCTGCTGGTGCCCTCGGCGCGGGTGTGCGAGGTGCGGCCGATGGGGGAGGCGGAACAGGCACGCTCGCTTCCGGCTCCAGAGCGGCTCGCGGAGCGCCCTCGGGGTGGCGTTCGGGGTCAACGGCGAGCTCGCCGGCGGCCGAGCTCGCCGACCCGCTGGACGTCTCGCTGAAGCTGGAGCTGAACGAGTGGAACGGGGCGGTCGAGCCCCGCGTCGTGCTGGGCGAGCTCTATCCGGAGGGTCCGCGGCACGCGGCCGAGGAGCCGCCCGTACCCGACCGACGAGGAGTGGTGGCGCAGGCTCGACGCCGAGCGCCAGGCCCCGCTCGAGCGACTGGCCGCCTCCGCAGATCGTCGACAGCGTCGCACGGCGGATGAGCGCGCGAGGTGGTGGATCGGCGGGGCGGCTCGGCGGTGGCGACGGTGGCCGCCCTGGCGTCCAGCGGCGACGTCGGTGCTGGCGCTGTGCGCGGACGCGCTGCGCCGCCGCGAGCTGGTCGAGCGCGCCGCGGCACCGGCCCGCTTCGGCGGCGGACGGGTCGCGATCGCCTCCGGGCGGCTTGCCGACGACGCCGCTCGCGCCGCGGTGGCCCGGCTGGGCGAGGCCGGGACCGGGCGTGGTCCTGGCCGACTGGGCCGCCCTGGCCCGGATGCCCGTCGATGGCCGCCGGCTTCGAGCACGTGGTGCTCATCGATCCGCCTCCTTTCCCGCACCTCGAGCGTCTGGCATCCGCGCGCGAGCCGGCGGCGGGCCGAGCGGCTTCCTCCACCTGGCCTGGGGCGAGGCCGAGGTCGAGCTGGCGCTGCGCGTCCACGCCGAGGAATGGCCTCTGCGCCCGGCCCTGGTGGCGCTGTATCGGGCGCTGAGCGATCCCGAGCGCGGGACGCTTCGACGACGCGCTTCAAGGCGCCGCGGGCGCCATCCCCGCTCGCCGGAGGTCGCCGGCCGTCGCCTGCGGGTGCTCGAGGAGGCTGGGCGTCGTTCGCTGGGAGCCGTCCGGCACCGCGCGCGCCCTCCGCGTCGTATCCTCGGAGACGAAGGATCTCGAGCGACTGCGCGGCCTTCGTCGCCTACCGCGACCGGTACGAGGAGGGCAGGCGATTCCTAAGCAGGCGAAGACAACCGAGCTAGAGCAGCCCAAGGGCGCCAAGCGAAGCCCGCGTCGAAGCCGGAGGCGACCGCGGCGCCGGACCAACGGCGCGAAGGCTCCCGCGGATCGCCAGGGTCACACGCGGGTTGGCGCCGAGTCGCGGCAAGGCCCGCGCCGGTCGCGCCGCTGACCGACCTCGCCCAGGAGCTGGCCGACGACGAGCGCGCGCTGCTCGGCGACCTGCTGGCGGTGATCGCGGAGCACAGCGTCGAGGGGTCGCGGCAGATCGACCGCCGAGGCGGTCGAGCGCGCCTTCACCTTCGCCTGCGAGCGCCACGCCGACCAGCGCCGGCGCACCGGCGAGGACTTCATCACCCACCCGGTCGAGGTGGCGAAGATCTGCGCCGGCCTTCGCCTCGACACCGAGACCCTGTGCGCGGCGCTCCTGCACGACACGGTCGAGGACACGAGCGCCAGCCTCGATCAGGTCGAGGAGCTGTTCGGCGACTCGATCGCCCAGCTCGTCGACGGGGTCACGAAGCTCACCGGGATCACCTTCCAGAGCCGCGACGAGAGCCAGGCCGAGAACTACCGCAAGATGATGGTCGCGATGGCCACGGATCTCCGGGTCATCCTGATCAAGCTCGCCGACCGCCTCCACAACATGCGCACCCTCTCGGGGCTGCCGAAGCAGAAGCAGATCGAGAAGGCGCGCGAGACGCTCGAGATCTACGCGCCGCTCGCCCACCGGCTCGGGATCCACGCGATCAAGTGGGAGCTCGAGGACCTCTCGTTCCAGCGCCTGCACCCGCGCAAGTACGACGAGATCAAGAAGCTCGTCTCCCAGCAGCGCGCCGAGCGCGAGCGCTACGTCGACCGACGCGGGCGGGTTCCTGCGGCGCGAGCTGAAGAAGGTCGGGCATCGAGGCCGAGATCTCAGGCCGCGCCAAGCACTTCTACTCGATCTACTCGAAGATGACCAAGAAGGGGCGCGAGTTCAACGAGATCTACGACCTGACCGCGATGCGGGTGCTGGTGGGCTCGGTCAAGGACTGCTACGGCGCGATCGGGATCATCCACTCGATCTGGAAGCCGCTGCCGGGGCGGTTCAAGGACTTCATCGCGACGCCCGAAGCTGAACCTCTACCAGGCGCTCCACACGACGGTGATCGGCCCCGAGGGACGGCCGCTCGAGATCCAGATCCGCACCCCGGACATGCACGAGACCGCCGAGTACGGGATCGCCGCCCACGTCATCTACAAGGAGGGCGCCCGCCCGAAGGGCGACCCCCAGAAGCGAGAAGATGACCTGGCTGCGCCAGCTGCTCGAGGTCGAGGGCGACCAGGATCCGACCGAGTTCCTCGAGTCGCTCAAGGTCGACCTGTTCGAGGACGAGGTGTTCGTGTTCACGCCGAAGGGCGAGGTGAAGAACCTGTCCGCCGGCTCGACCCCGCTCGACTTCGCCTACGCCGTCCACACCGACGTCGGCCACCGCTGCGTGGGCGCCAAGGTGAACGGCAAGATCGTCCCGCTGCACTACCAGCTCAAGTCCGGCGACATCGTCGAGATCCTGACCGCGAAGCAGGAGCGGGGGCCGTCGCGCGACTGGCTGGCGCTGGTGCGAACCAGCCGGGCGCGCAACAAGATCCGCGCCTTCCTGAAGCGCGAGCGCCGCGAGGACGCCGAGCGCCGCGGGCGCGAGCAGCTCCAGGACGCCCTGCGCAAGCGCGGCCTGCCGCCGCAGCGGATCGCCGCCTCGCCGCTGCTCGCCGACGTCACGCGCGAGATGGGCTTCCGCAAGGCCGACGACTTCTACATCGCGGTCGGCCAGGGGAAGATCTCGCCGAAGACGGTCGCCAACAAGGTCTTCCAGCGCCTCAAGCAGGGCGAGGCGGTGGCCGGCGACGAGACCGAGGCGCGCCTCGCCGGCGTGCTCGAGGGGCGCGACGAGCGCCAGCGGCGCACCCAGGAGGCCTCCGACTACGGGATCAAGGTGAAGGGCGTCGACGACGTGATGATGCGGCTCGCGAAGTGCTGCCGTCCGGTGCCCGGCGACGCGATCGTCGGCTACGTCTCGCTCGGGCCGCGGGATCACGATCCACCGCGAGGACTGCAGCAACATGACCGCGCTGCGGAGGTCGCCGGAGCGCTTCACGGAGGTCGCAGTGGGAGGGCGACAACGCCACCTCCTACCGAGTCGAGCTCCAGGTCGACGCCTGGGATCGCACCCGCCTGCTCGAGGACCTCTCGCGGACCTTCGCCGAGACCGGGGTCAACATCATCGAGGCCTTCTGCACGACCAAGCACCCCATGGTCAAGAACCGGTTCGTGGTCGAGGTCGGCGACGGGGACCAGCTGCGCCAGTGCGTCGGGCGCCTGCGCAACGTCGACTCGGTGTTCGACGCCTATCGCGTGACGCCCACCGGCTGAGCCGCCGGCCACCGGCAGGCGAGCGCCACAGGCGCCGGACGGCGGCCGGCGGTCAGCGTGGTGGTGCCGTTCCTCGGCAAGCGCGACGACGCGAGGCGGCTGCTCGAGGCCCTCGCGGGCGTGCCGCTGGCGGCCGGCGATGAGCTGATCGTCGCCGACAACACCCGCGCCGGCGTCGTCGATCGGCTGCGCGGGCGGATCGGTGCGCGTCGTCCGGGCGACCCGCGAGCGCTCCTCCTACCACGCGCGAAACGCCGGCGCGGAGCTGGCCGCGCAACGATGGCTCCTGTTCATGGACGCCGACTGCGTCCCGGCGGCCAGACCTCCTCGAGGCCTACTTCGCCGAGCCGATCGGCGACGACTGCGGCGCCCTCGGCGGGCGAGATCGTCGGGGACCCGGCGCAGCGAGGGCTCCTGGCGCGATACGCGCGGTCGCGGGGATTCCTCAGCCAGGCGGACGGCCTGCTGGGGCCCGACAGCCGGGCGGCGGTGACCGGGAACGTGCTCGTCCGGCGCGCGGCGTTCGAGGCGCTCGGCGGCTTCGTCGAGGGCATCCGCTCCGGCGGCGACGTCGACCTGTCGCGGCGCCTGCGTGGCCGACGGATGGTCGGTGGAGCATCGGCCCGGTGCCGTCGTCGCGCCACCGCCACCGCGAGACCCTGGTCGGATTGCTGGGCATGATCGCCCGCTACGGGGCCGGGGCGCGATGGCTCAACGAGCGCTATCCGGGATCGTCGCCGCGCTGGCCTCTTCTCCCCGGGCTGATCGGGACGCGTCGCCGACGTCGGCAGGCTCCTCGCGCGCGCGGCGCCTGGAGGCGGCGCTCTTCCGCGCCGTCGACGGCATCGGCCTGATCGCCCACAACCTCGGCTACCGGGCCAGCAACCGGCGCCCGCGCGCCGAGATCGCTACGCCGGCGGCTCCGCCGAGCCGGATCGCCAGCCTCTAGCCGCGCCTCCGCGCGGATCGTGTCCGATAACGAAACCGCAGCGTTCGAGGCAAGTAGGGCGGCCCGAGCCCGCGGACGCCAGTCGCCGAGCCGTCCACGGCGGCGCGGACCGCATCTGCGGTCTCGCGCATGTGCTCCTCGCTGTCGTACTTCGTCCGCGGCCAGAAGAACCCGCGCAGCCCGTCCTTGCGGTTGCGCGGGACCAGGTGGACGTGGCAGTGGGGGACGCTCTGGCTGACGACGTTGTTCAGCGGCGATGAATGCGCCCTGCGCCTTCATCGCGTCGCGGATCGCCGACGAGAGCAGGCGAGCGTTCGCGAACAGCGGGGCGAGCAGGTCGTCGGGCAGGTCCCAGATCGTCTCGTGATGGCTCGCGCGGGATCAGCAGGAGTGGCCGGGAAACAGCGGGCGGTGGTCCAGGAAGGCGAGCGAGACGTCGTCCTCGAACACGACGTGGCCGTCCTCGCTCGCCCGCGACGATCGCGCAGAAGCGGCAGTTGGGCTCGACTGGGAGCGCCGCGTCAGGCAACGATCGTCAGGGCGCCGGGCTCGATGCCGAGCTCGAGCTCGCCGTGGTCGCCGATGTAGTCGCCGTCCACCTGGACGGGAAAGGGGCGGATGCTGCCCTCGGCATCGCGCGAGATCGATTCGATGCGGGCCTCGGTGACGCCGTCGTAGTGATCGATCTGGCGGTGCCCGGGGGTGCGAAGGCTGTTCAGCAGGACGCGGGCGGCGATCGTCGGCACGTCGCGCTGGGCGGCGCGGCGGAGCATCGCGACCGACAGAGTGCCGTTGTCGAGCTCCGCGTCCTCGCAGATGCGGAGCGGCTGGCTGCCGAAGTAGGTGAACGGATCGGAGTTCTGGGCGATCGCCGTCACCCCCTCGGCCGAGTCCCCGTCGACCTCGAGGCGCATGCGGATCGGGTTGCGAAGGTAGTGCCTGTAGAAGCCGGAGATCGCCGCCCAGGTGTAGAACCAGCGCCCGCCGCGCGCCTTCATCGTCGGGTGGGAGTCGACCCGCTTCGCCGCGGTCGCGTCCAGGCCGGCGCCGCAGGCGAACACGAAATGGCGGCCGTTGGCGACCCCCAGGTCGATCTTGCGGGGCCGGAAGTCGTCGGCCAGGCCGAGCAGGTGCTCGGTGGCGTCGACGACGTCGTTGGGGATCCCCAGCGTGCGGCAGACGACGTTGGTCGAGCCGCCGGGGAGCACCGAGACCGGGACGTCGGTGCCGGCGAGGCCGTTGGCGACCTCGTTCAGCGTCCCGTCGCCGCCGAAGGCGACCACGATGTCGTAGCCGCCCTCGCGAGCCTCGCGGCCGATCTCGATCGCGTGGTGCTGGGCCTCGGTCGACACCGCCTCGACGTCGTAGCGGCCCTGGAGCGCGTAGACGACCAGGTTCTTGAGCCGGTCGGAGACCGTCGTCGCGTACGGGTTGACGATGATCAGCATCCGCTTCTTGGGCGCGCGCTCGCGCGCGCCGGCGCCGTTCGCGGACGCCTCGGTGCGCGGCGGGGCCTCGATCGCGATCGGAGTCGGCTGTCACTCCCGAGCCTCCTCCGCGTGCACGTTACTCGACCGCCTCGAAGCGGACCACGTCGCCGTCGGCGACCTCGCGGACGCGCCCCTCCTCGGCCAGCAGGTCGACGTGGCCGAGCACCTCGGAGAGCGTCAGGAAGGCCTGGGTGACGGCGACGTTGCCCCACAGCTCCTGGGCGATCTCGTAGGCCGTGCGCGGGCGCTCGGCGATCAGGCCGAAGATCTTCTCGGCGCGCCGGCGGTGAAGCGCGAAGCGCTCGTCGATCAGCGCCCGATGGTCGATGATCGGCTCGCCGTGCCCGGGGAGCACGATCTCGGCCGGCAGCTCCCGGGTGCGGCGCAGCGACTCGATGTAGGTCATCAGCGCCCGCGGGCGCTCCTCGGAGCCGTCGAGCGGGCGGGAGATCAGCGGGTTCGAGGAGATGTGGGCGATCAGGTGGTCGGCGCAGAGCAGGATCCGCCGCTCGGCGTCCCAGAACAGGGTGTCCGAGGGGCTGTGTCCCGGGCCGGTGCTGGACCTCGAGCGCGCGGTCGCGGAAGCGAAAGCTCCTCGCCGTCGTGCAGCGGCCGGGTCACCTCGGCCCGCGCGCCCCAGGCGCGAAAGCTCCGCGAGACGGAGCGCAGCGCGATCACCACGTCCTCGGGGATCCCGTGGCGGAGCATCAGCTCGGCCGCGAACCGGTCGTCGAGCTCGACGTCGTCGCCGAAGTTCTCGACGAACGGGACCACGACGTCGATCGCCGCCACCTCGGCTCCCGAGCGCGAGGCGATGATCTCGACCAGCCCCAGGTGGTCGATGTGCTGGTGGGTGAGGATGACGAGCTCGATGTCCTCGAGCGAGCGCCCGAGCGCCGAGAGCTGGCGGGTCGAGCTCGTCGAGCGACTTGCCCGAGTTCGGGCCCGTGTCGACCAGGGTCAGCGGCTCGTCCTCGATCAGGTAGCAGTTGACTCGCCCGACGGCGAACGGGGTCGGGATCTGCAGCCGGTGGATTCCGGCCTCGCGCGCCTGCTCGAGCGCCTCCTCCGGCGTCACGACCGGATCAGGGCCAGCACCTCGTCGCGCTTTCGCTCCATGTCCTCCCGGGAGACGAGCGACTCGAGGTTGAGCCGCAGGAGCGGCTCGGTGTTCGAGGGCCGCACGTTGAAGTGCCACTCCGGGTAGTCGACCGAGACGCCGTCCAGCCACGAGACCTCGCCGTCGGAGTAGCGCTCGGCCAGCTCGCGCATCTTGCGCCTCCTGGTCGGCGACCTCGGAGTTGATCTCGCCGGAGATGAAGTAGCGCTCGCGAAACGCGCCGACCAGCTCGGACAGCGGCCGGCCCTCGACCGAGAGCAGCTCGAGCACCAGGAGCGCCGGGATCGTCCCCGAGTCCGCGCACCAGAAGTCGCGGAAGTAGTAGTGGCCGGAGACCTCGCCGCCGAACGCGGCCGAGCGCTCGCGCATGCGCCGTCTTGAAGAAGGCGTGGCCGACCCGGTTCACGTACGAGGTGCCGCCGAGCTCGCGCACCGTGTCCGGGACGGCGCGGCTGGCCCGCACGTCGTAGAGGATCGTCGCGCCCGGCTCCTTGCGCGAGGAGCTGCTGGGCCAGCAGCGCGGTCAGGAAGTCGCCGTCGACGAACTCGCCGCGGTCGTCGATGAAGAAGCAGCGGTCGGCGTCGCCGTCCCAGGCGATCCCCAGGTTCGCCTTCTCCTCGAGCACCTTGTCGATGATGAATCGCCGGTTCTCGGGCAGCAGCGGGATTCGGCTCGTGGTCGGGGAACTCGCCGTCGGGGACCCAGTAGGTGGTCACCAGGTCGAGGCCGAGGCGCTCGAGCAGCGGGCCGACCATCGGCCCCGCCATCCCGTTGCCGCCGTCGACGACGACGCGCAGCGGCTTGACCCGGTCCGGCTCGATGAACGCCAGGACGCGGTGGTGAAAGTCGTCGTAGACGTCGACCGCCTCGACCGTCCCGCCGCCGGGCGGCTCCGGCAGCCCGGCCTCGATCGTGGCGCGGACATCGTCGATCCCGGCGTCGCCGGAGAGCGCCAGCGCCCCCTCGCGGACCAGCTTGACGCCGGTGTAGGCCTTCGGGTTGTGCGAGGCGGTGACCATCGCGCCGCCGTCGAGCTCGCGCGAGCCGACCAGGTCGTAGAGCATCTCGGTGGCGACCATGCCCGCGTCGAGGACCGAGCAGCCCTCGTCGGTCAGGCCGTCGCGGACGCGGCGAGCTCATCTCGGGCGCCTCGATCCGCATGTCGCGGCCGAGCCCGACCCGCAGGTCGCCGGTCTCCTTGCCTCGCAGGCCGGCGAGCACGCGCGCGAAGGCGCGACCCACCAGGTAGGCGGTGTCGCCGTCCATCTCCTCGCCGTAGAGGCCGCGGATGTCGTAGGCCTTGAAGATCCCGGCGGGGACCGCGGCTCAAAACGCGCCCTTCAGCGCCTCGTAGCTCTGCTCGAGCGACTGTGGCATGACCCGCGTGTCGGCGAGCACCGGCATGTAGTTCGTGTCGCCGGCCCAGCGGGGCACGACGTGAAGGTGGATGTGGCCCTCGTAGCCGGCACCGGCCACGCGTCCCTGGTTGAGCCCGACGTTGTAGCCGTGCGGGTCGTACTTCTCGTCGAGCACGACCATCGCCCGCTGGGCCAGGGCCATCATCTCGGCCATCGTCTCGGCGTCCAGCTCCGGGAGCGTGGCCAGGTGCTCGTACGGGGCGACCATCAGGTGGCCGTTCGTGTACGGGAACAGGTTGAGGATCACGAAGCAGCGCTCGCCGCGGTGGACGATCAGGTTCGCCTCGTCGTCGTCCTCGGCCGGCTTGGCGCAGAAGATGCACTCCGCCTCGCTGTCCTTCGACGCGTCCTTCACGTAGGGCAGGCGCCACGGCGCCCAGATGCGGTGGTTGGCCACATCGAGGCATCCTAGATGCGCCATCCCGCCGGTGACTGGCCCGCGCCGTGCTACCCACCCATCCTCACCGTTATCCGGTCAGTCTCGCTCGTCCGTTCATGAACGAGGCCGACCATGGCTCTCCTGGGCGAGCAGTGACCGCACCGCGACCGCAACCGCGGCGGGCTCCGCGTCGAGCCGGCGATGGGTTACGCGCAGCACGCGATAGCCGGCGAGCTGAAGGGTCGCGTCACGGGTGCGGTCGCTCTCGAACGAGGCGCGGGAGCGGTGAAACGCGTACCCGTCGAGCTCCACGATGAGGCGCTGCTCGGGCCACAGCGCGTCGACCTCCAACCCCTCGACGGGGCGTTCACGGTCGGAGGCGGGAGGTCTGCCCTGTGGCAGAGGTCGAGGAAGAGGCGTTCCAGCTCCGAGCGGATCGGTGGCGCTGGGCCGCGGTGGGTGGCCAGTAGGGCAGCCAGGGGCTTGAGGCCGCGCCGGCCGCGACTTCTCTCGAGCAGTTGCTCGATCGCTCGCATGTCGATCAGCTCCAGGCGGTCCGCCTCCTCGAACGCGCGCCGAAGCTGGGTAGGGGAGAGGGCCTCGGCGAGATCCAGCAGCGTGCGCGCTACGGAGGTGACCGGGATCCGATCGCGCAGGCGCCGGTCATCGGGATGCGGGTGCCGGACGCGATGCACGCTGATCCCTGACGAAAGCGCACGGGTTCGGCCCGGCGCCGTGACGTCGATCGACGTGCGAGAGGTTGGCCGAAGCCCCCAGAGGGCGCCAGCACTCTGATGACTCAGCTGATGCGCCCCTACCGCAGGCAAGGACAGCCGCCATCCAGCGGCCGCGATCGGTCAGTCGGGTATGGCCAACCGCGTACACCGCCGGGTGGAGGCGGTGCAGGCGCCCCGCGACCATGCGATGGCGGATGGCGCCCCTGCCGAAGCCGAGCTCGGCAAGTTGGCTACGTCCCACGACTCCATGCTGGCGAGCCGCCAGCGCCGCGATGACGCCGTCACGTGGACCCGTTCGTGCACGCATGTCGCGCACGAAGCGGTCCACGTCGGGCATGCGGCCGAGGGTGGCAGGCGAAAGCGCGCGACTCAACGCGCGAATGTGCCGATTCGGTGCCGCGTTATGCGCACCGCGTCGGCTGCCGGGCGGCGGGCTGCCGGTGACTACAGCCAGCCGCGGCGGCGGAACAGGACCAGGAGGCCGCCCAGCAGCACGACCATCGCGCCGACCACGATCCAGAAGGCCGCGATCGAGCCCTGACCCGGGACGCGGACGTTCATGCCGAAGATGCTCGCCAGCAGGGTCAGCGGCAGCAGGATGACGCTGATCACGGTCAGGATTCGAAGGATGTCGTTGACGCGGTGCGAGATCACCGACTCGTTGGTGTCCTCGAGGCGCCTCGACGACCTCCTTGTAGTTCTCGAGCATGTCCCAGATCCGCTCGTGCGCGTCGACGATGTCGTCGAAGTAGATCTCGAGGTCCTCGCCCTCCCGCGCGGCGAGGAAGCGCTGCTTCATGTTCTCGAGGTCGCGCAGAACGGTTCGCTGCGGGCGGATCACCTTGCGGAAGTTGATGATCTCCTGCTTCACGTTGGAGATGTCGCGCACGACCTCCTCGGAGTGGCCGGAGAAGATCTCGTCCTCGACCGCGTCGAGCTTGTTGCCGATCTTGCGCAGCATCGGGAAGCAGTAGTCGAAGCCGTCGTCGACGATCCGGTAGAGCAGGAATCCGGAGCCCTTGGAGAAGTGCTGCTCGCGCAGCTCCTCCTTTTGGCGGCAGCGCTCGAACAGGTACTCGACCGGCTGCAGCGGCTGGTTGGGGATCGTGACCAGGTAGTCCGGGCCGACGAAGATGTCGAGCTCGCCGGCGTTCAGGCGCCCCACGGCGCGGTCGAAGACCGGGAAGTGCAGGACGATGAACAGGTAGTCCGGGTACTCGTCGATCTTCGGGCGCTGGTTGCGCGACAGGACGTCCTCGAGGTCGAGGGCGTGGAACCCGAACTGCTCCTCGAGCCAGGCGCACTCGAGCGGCGAGGGGCTCTCGATGTTGACCCAGCGCAGCCCCTCGGCGGCGATCGTCTCGACCTGGGGCTTGCGCTCCTTGGCTCAGGCGCGGGCGCGACGAGCCGGCCGGCGCGCGCCGACCTTCGCAGCCTCGGCTTCGGGAGGTTCGGCATCGGTTGCACCGCCGCTCGTCGTCATCGCTTCCATCTCGACCTCAGCGCTAAGGGTACGCGACGGCGGCGCCAAGAGCCTGCAAGCGTGCAAGGAGCCGGTTGGTATAGTCCGCGCCACATAACCACCACATCCAGAGGGGTGGAGGGACTGGCCCGTTGAAACCCCGGCAACCCCCCGAAGCGAGAGCGAACGGGGAAGGTGCCAATTCCAGCAGGTGGAGAGCCTGGGAGATGTGAGTGGAAGTCCCGACAGGACCTCTGCTCACTAGCCCGGCAGAGGTCTTTTTGTTTAGCCGATGAGGAAACGACGGGATAGAAAGCGAGGCTAGAGGCGATGGCGACCCGAGGCACTGGTCTGCAAGGAGTGCGAGTCGCGGCTATCCGCTGGAGGCGCGCTACGTCTGCGAGCGCTGCTTCGGCCCGCTCGAGGTCTCCTACGACTTCTCCGACCTCGATCCCGGCGAGGCCCGCCGCAAGATCCAGGCCGGCTCGCGCGGGATCTGGCGCTACGCGGACTTCCTGCCCTTCGCCGAGCGCCCCCGCGATCCGCTCGAGCCGGGGCTGACGCCCCTGGTTCGCGCCGACCGCCTCGCCGAGCGCCTCGGGCTCGGGGAGCTGTGGATCAAGAACGACGCCGCCAACCCCACCCACTCGTTCAAGGATCGCGTCGTCGCGGTCGCCCTGGCGAAGGCGCGCGAGCTCGGCTTCGAGACCGTCGCCTGCGCCTCCACCGGCAACCTCGCCAACGCCGTCGCCGCGCACGCCGCGGCCGCCGGCCTCGACTCCTACGTGTTCGTGCCCGCCGACCTCGAGGAGCAGAAGCTGCTCGCCACCGGCGTCTACGGGACGCGGCTGGTCGGCGTTCACGGCACCTACGACGACGTCAACCGGCTCTGCACGGAGCTGTGCGAGGCGCGACCCTGGGCGTTCGTCAACGTCAACCTGCGGCCCTACTACTCCGAGGGCTCGAAGACGCTCGCCTACGAGACCGTCGAGCAGCTCGGCTGGTCGCTCCCGGACCGGGTCGTCTGCCCGATCGCCTCGGGCTCGCTGTTCACGAAGATCGGCAAGGGGTTCCGCGAGTGGCTCGACCTCGGCCTGGTCGAGGGCGAGCTGCCGACCTTCAACGGCGCCCAGGCGGCGGGCTGCAGCCCGGTCGCCACCGCGTTCGCCGAGGGCTGGGAGGCCTGCAAGCCGCAGCGCCCGGAGACGATCGCCAAGAGCCTGGCGATCGGCAACCCCGCCGACGGCGTCTACGCGCTCGACCTGGCGCGGCGCACCGGGGGCGCGATCGACTCGGTCACCGACGACGAGATCCGCGACGGCATCCGACTGCTCGCCGAGACCACCGGCATCTTCACCGAGACGGCCGGCGGCGTGACCATCGCGGTGCTGGCCAAGCTCGCCGAGCGCGGCGACATCGACCCCTCCGAGCGCGTCGTCGTCTACATCACCGGCGAGGGGCTGAAGACGCTCGACGCGACCCGGGAGGGCTTCCGGATGCTCGAGATCGAGCCGACGCTGGAGGCCTTCGAGGCCGAGCTGGAGCCGGTCGGCACTCGCTAAGGTTCCCGACCGATGGCGGTGACCGTGAAGATCCCCTCGCAGCTGCGGGGCGTGACCGAGGGCGAGGGCGAGATCGAGGTCGACGGGAGCACCGTCGGCGAGGCGCTCGACGCCGTCTTCGAGCAGCACGACGAGCTTCGCGAGCGGATCACCGAGGACGGCGGGCTGCGCAGGTTCGTGAACGTCTACGTCTCCGGCGAGGACATCCGCTTCCAGGACGGGCTCGAGACGAAGCTCTCCGACGGCGACGAGGTGACGATCCTGCCGGCCGTCGCCGGCGGCTAGCGAGCAACCGGCGGCGGCGATCGCCGCCGACGCCTGCCCGCCCGGGCCAATCCCCATACTCTCCCGCCGTGGACGGCATCGGTCCAGTGGCGATCCTGTGCGGTGGGCGCGGCACGCGCCTTCAGGAGCACACGCACGCGATCCCCAAGGCGCTGGTCGAGATCGGCGGCAAGCCGATCCTCTGGCACGTGATCCGCATCTATGCCGCCCAGGGGCTGCGCCGCTTCCTGCTTCTCACCGGCTACCTCGGAGAGATGATCGAGGAGTTCGTGATCGACGACCGAGTGGCCGGAGCCGGTCGAGATCGACTGCGTCGACACGGGCCTCGACACCCCCACCGGAGGACGGATCGCCCTGGTGCGCGAGCGCCTCGCCGGGCAGCCTTTCTGCGCCACCTACGCGGACGGGGTCGCCGACCTCGACCTCGAGGCGCTGGTCGCCTTCCACCGCGGACACGGCGACCTCGGCACGGTGACGGTGGTCCGGCCGCGAACCCAGTTCGGCGTGGCCGACCTGGACCCGGACGATCGGGTGCTCGCGTTCGAGGAGAAGCCGCGACTCGACCACTGGGTCAACGGCGGGTTCTTCTGCTTCGAGCCCGGCTTCCTCGACTACCTGGACGCGGACAGCGTGCTCGAGAACGGGCCCCTGCGCCACCTGGCGGCCGCCGGGCAGCTGCACGCCTTCCGGCACACCGGGCTTCTGGGACTGCATGGACACCTACAAGGACGCGGTGATGCTCAACGACCTGTGGGGCGCCGGGCAGGCGCCGTGGGCCGTGTGGGAGCGGCGACACCGCAACCGAGGCCGGTGCCCGCTAGCTCGCCTGGTCACCGGCGGACGCGGGTTCGTCGGCGCCTGGCTGTGCAAGCGAGCTGCTCGAGCGCGGCGAGCCGGTCGTCTCGCTCGACCGCGCCGCCCGCGAGGGACGACCGTCGGCGCTGTCGCTGCTCGGGATCGACGATCGCGTCGACGAGGTCGAGGGCGACCTCGTCGACGCGGAGCTCCTGCGGCGCACGCTGGCGGACCACCAGGTGAGCGCCGTGTTCCACCTCGCGGCGCAGACGATCGTCGGCACGGCGGCCGACTCGCCCGGCGCCGACCTTCGACACCAACGTCCGCGGCACCTGGACGTTGCTCGAGGCCTGCCGGGAGCATGGGGTCGAGCGCGGTGGTCGTCGCCTCCTCCGACAAGGCCTACGGCGCCCACGACGAGCTTCCCTACCGCGAGGACTTCGCGCTTCAGCCGACCGCGCCGTACGAGGCGAGCAAGGCCGCCGCCGACCTGATCGCGCGCAGCTACTGGCACTCCTACGGCCTGCCGGTCGCGGTGACCCGGTTCGCCAACGTCTACGGGGGCGGGGACACGAACTTCTCGCGGCTGATCCCGGAGGCGGTCAGCGCGGCCCTCGACGGCCGCCCGCCGGTGCTTCGCTCCGACGGCTCGCCGGAGCGCGACTTCCTCTACGTCGAGGACGCGGCGCGCGCCTACCTGGCGATCGCCGACGCCCTCGGCCGCGACGAGGTGCGCGGCCAGGCCTTCAACGCCGGCGGCGGTCGCCCGCATCCGGTGGGCTCGAGGTGGTGGAGCTGATCGCGCGCCTGGCGGGCACCGGCGTCGAGCCGGACGTCCGCGGCACCGGCAACCCGGCCGGAGAGATCGACCGCCAGTACGTCGATCCGACGAAGATCCGCGAGCTGGTCGGCTGGCAGCCGGAGGTCGATCTCGAGGAGGGGTTGCGCCGCACGATCGAGTGGTACCGGGCACATCCCGAGGCGCGCGCCCCGGCGCGCCGGCTCCTAAGAAGTTCCTAAAAGCTTGCCCAAACGGCTCGGATTTCGCCCTCGCGTGCCGAATAATGAAGATGAATCCCTCCAAGGAGGAATCGCATGTCTCCAGTCGTCCTCGGCTTCGGCGCACTCGACGCGATGATCGCCGCCCAGGCCGCCTACGCGGCTCGCGACCTCTCCCGCAAGCGCAAGCGCAAGAAGTAGCGCCTTCACCCGGCTCCGCCTCCACGTCCTCGGCGACGGCGTCTGGACGCGCCCGACAGGATTCGAACCTGTGACTTCCGGCTCCGGAGGCCGGCGCTCTATCCACTGAGCTACGGGCGCCTGCGAGCTCCCAGTCTAACCTCGGTGGTACGGCTCCACGCACGAGCGGGAAAGGCCTTTCCCGCTTCTGGACGGTCGTTCGCTTGCGAAAGAGCCTCGGCTGGGGTAACGTTTCTGACGGGTGAGGGGCCGCGCGCGCCGAGGCTTCTCGCTCTGACGTAGCGGACGTTCCTCCGGGCAGGGGACGGGACGGACGAAAGGCTCTAGGCAACCCGTTGTTCGGATGGATCGTCGTGAGCATGCTTTCGCTGTCCACATTCCGCCACGCGATCGCCTCGATCGGCGAGCTCGATGCGGGCTTTCCAAACCTGCGTGACACGAGGCAGCCCCGCTTCGGCGGCGACTCCCCCTGCTGCCCGCGCTGCGCAGCGCGCGGCCTGGATGTCGGGATGCTCCGACTCCGCGGTTTCACCGGGGATACGGGGCTCATCCAGTTAGGGGCGGGAGGCGAGCGTCCGGCGCATGACCGCCTCCCGCCCCGCCGCGCATCTCCCCGCCCGCTGAGGAGCGGGGATACGGTAGGAGCGTGGACCTCTCGGTCGTATTCCTCGGCACCGGCGGCTCGGTGCCCACCGCGCGGCGAGCCACCGCCTGCCTGCTCGCACGGGTGGGCGGCGAGCGGCTGCTGTTCGACTGCGGCGAGGGATCGCAGCGCCAGATGCATCGGTCGATCGGCCTCGTGCAGGTGGACGAGATCTACGTCACCCACTACCACGCCGACCACTACCTCGGCCTGCCCGGGCTGCTGAAGACCTACGACCTGCAGGCGCGCGAGCGGCCGCTGCGGATCGTCGGCCCGCCCGGGCTTGGCGTCCCTGTTCCAGGTGCTCGGCCGGATCTTCGGGCGGCTCTCCTACGAGGTCGAGCTGGTGGAGCTCGGCGAGGGGGAGGCGATCCGCCACGACGGCTATGAGGTCCGCTGCTTTCCGGTCGAGCACCGGATGCGCTGCCTACGGCTACGCGCTGGTCGAGGACGAGCGCCCGGGGCGCTTCGACCCGGAGCTGGCGGCGCGCCTCGGCGTCCAGCCCGGCCCCGACTTCGGCAGGCTGCAGCGCGGCGAGCCCGTGCCGGGGAGCGACGGCCCGGTTCGCCCCGAGCAGGTGATGGGCGAGCCGCGCCGCGGCCGCAAGGTCGTCGTCACCGGGGACACCGCGCCGTGCGAGATGACGCGGGTGGCCGCGCACGAGGCAGAGCTGCTCGTGCACGACGGGAGCTTCGCTGACGACGAGCTGGAGCGAGCGGCCGAGACCGGCCACTCGACCGCGCGGCAGGCAGCCGAGCTGGCGCGGGAGGCGGCCGTGAAGCTGCTCACCCTGGTTCACGTCTCCTCGCGCTACGACGTCCGCGACGTGCTCGCCCAGGCGCGCGAGGCCTTCTCGGCGACCCAGGCGCCGCGCGACTTCGACCTGGTCGAGATCCCGTTTCCCGAGCGCGGCGAGCCGCGGCTGGTGGAGAACGGGGCCCGGGCGACGGCGCCCGCCCAGGCCTAGCCCAGCGGGGCGGCGAGATCGGCGATCGCCTGGGCCACGGGGATCGCCTGGTCCTCCTGGAGGAAGTGCTTGGCCGGCAGGAGGATCGGGTCCTCCACCCTCAGCGCCTCTTGAACGAGCTTCAGCTGATCGAGCCCCAGCGCCGGATCCTGCTCGCCCCAGACCACCCGCGTGGGGTAGGGGCGCTGGGCGAGCCCATCCCACAGGAACCGCTGCTTTTCCGCGGTCAACTCGAAGCCACGCATGATCTTGAGGAACGCGCGGCCGCGGTCGACGCGCTTCAGCAGGTAGTAGTGAGCGTAGATCTCGCGCCGCGGAACCGCCGCCCGGTTGGCGACTCCCTGGCGGTAGAAGAGCTCGGACATGACGAAGGGACGAAGTGACTTCAGCCAGATCGGACCGATCCCCGCAATCGAGAACGGGTGCATCACCCACGGCCGGTGGAACGTGGCGACGCCGAGCAAGGTGTTGAGCGCCGTCAGCGAATGCACTCGGTCCGGATTGCGCACCGCCCACTCGCAGCCGATCGGGCCGCCGATGTCGTGGACCACCAGATGGCAGCGGTCGATGCCGAGGGCGTCGATCGCTTCGCCGGTCCACCGCGCGAGGCCCGACCACGAGTAGTCGAAGCCGTCTGGGCGCTCGGACAGGCCGAGGCCCGGGAAGTCAAAGGCGATCGCCCGCAGCCCTTGGTCGGCGACGGCCGGGATCACCTTGCGATAGAGGAACGAGCTCGTGGGGACGCCGTGAAGCAGGACGACGGGCGTGCCGCGTCCCTGCTCGCGAACGAAGCTCTGAACGCCCCCCGCCTGAAAGCGCCTACCCGCGGCCTGGTGGACCTCGATCGCCTCGCGTGTCGCCTCCGGTGGCCGCATGCCCCGATGTGTTCTAACGCATCACCCGCCGGTTCAAGTCCACGGCTGTCGCCCATGACGCTCATGTCCGGACGCCTGCCGTCGATGGGTCCAGCGGGAGCAATGCTCATCGCTTTCCAAGACCGTCGGCCGAGTGCGACCAGGCATCGGTCAATAAGGAGCAAGACGATGTCGAATCGTGCAGCCAGAAGCCCTGGAAACCATCAGCGGCGGCACTTGCCAACGCTTTCCATCGTCATCGCCAGTGCGGCTCTGTTCATCGCCCTCGGCGGAACGGCGGTCGCCGCCGGCCTGATCCACCCCGGGGACATCGCGAGGGGCGCCGTCACCAGCAAGGCGATCAGGAACGGCGGGATCTGGCCCCAGGACCTGAGCGCGAGCACGAAACAGTCTCTACAGGCGCAAGGGCGCCAAGGGCGCCACTGGTTTGACCGGAGCGCTCCGGAACCAACGGCGCCAACGGGTTGACCGGGATGGCCGGAACCAACGGCGTCAACGGCTTGACCGGAGCGGCCGGCGCTGCCGGCGCTGCCGGAACCAACGGCGCCAATGGCGCCAATGGCCCCAACGGCGCCAACGGGACCGACGGAACCAACGGGACCGACCGCATCGACGGCACCATCGCGCCGCTGTGGGCCACAGCCGGATCGGTACCCCTGCCCGCCACTTCCCCGCCGACCGTCGTGGTCAGCATGCCGGTTCCGGCAGGCAAATATGTGGTCTTGGCGAAGACGCAGCTGACCCATACAGGGGCCGGCGACAGCATCAATTGCACGCTGAAGGCAGGCGGCACCACCATCGACCAGGTCGCCATGAAGACGCTGCCCGCGCTTGCCGCGATACCGGTGTCGCTGCAAGCGGTGACCACCACGACGTCGACGTCCCAGTTGAGCGTCGAGTGCGCGGTGGCGGTGGCCAACGGGACGGCCAGCTCCAGCAGCCTGATCGCGATCCCGACCGGCTGAGGGGATCGTTCGACCCCGAACCGTTGTAAGGACCATCAGCAAGCCGGGCAGCCGGCTTGCTGATCTGGTTCCGGGGGGACGGCTGCTAGGGTGGCCGCGTCGGTTCCTTTAACCCGGTCCTGAGAGGCCAGGAAGGGGCAAGCGTTGAGCACTGATGACAAGGTCGTCCTGGATCGCGACGACCTCCGCCGCACACTGGTGCGGATCGCCCACGAGATCGTCGAGAAGAACCCGGGCTCGGATGGCGTCGCCTTGGTCGGCATCCACACACGCGGTGCCGTCCTGGGCGAGAGGCTCCACGCGCTGGTCGGCGAGCTGACCGGATCAGAGGTCCCCTTCGGCGACCTCGACATCTCGTTCTACCGCGACGACGTCAACGTTCGCGAGCCGGGCGCGGAGCCCGTGGTCCACGCCTCGCACCTCGACTTCGACCTCGACGGGCGCACCGTCGTGCTGGTCGACGACGTGCTGTTCACAGGGCGCACGGTGCGGGCGGCGATCGATGCCCTGTTCGACTACGGGCGGCCCGAGCGCGTGCAGCTCGCCGTGCTCGTGGATCGCGGCCACCGCGAGCTCCCGATTCGCCCCGACTACGTCGGCAAGAACCTGCCGACCTCCCGCGAGGAGCGGGTCTACGTGCGGGTCGAGGAGCTGGACCAGGTCGACGAGGTCACGATCGCCACCAGGGTGGAGGCGCGGCGATGAGGCACCTGCTGGCAATCGCCGACCTGGAGCGCTCCGACATCGAGCGGATCACCGACCGCGCGGAGGGATTCGCCGAGGTGGGGCGGCGCGACATCAAGAAGGTGCCGACCCTGCGCGGGCGCACGATCATCAACCTGTTCTACGAGTCGAGCACGCGCACGAGCTCATCGTTCGAGCTGGCAGCGAAGCGGTTGTCGGCCGACGTGGTCACGGTGAAGGCGACCGGCTCCTCGATCGACAAGGGGGAGTCGCTCAAGGACACGATCGCCACCCTCAGCGCCTACGGGCCGGAGGCGATCGTGATCCGCTCGCCGCACGCCGGCGCCGCCGAGCTCGTCGCCCGCTGGACCGAGGCCGCGGTGATCAACGCCGGCGACGGCAAGCACGAGCACCCCAGCCAGGCGCTGCTCGACGTCTACACGCTGCGCCAGCGGCTCGGATCGCTGGAGGGCAAGCGGATCTGGATCGTCGGGGACGTGCTGCACAGCCGCGTCGCCCGCTCCGATGTGCTCGCCTTCGGCGCCATGGGTGCCGAGGTGACGGTCTGCGGTCCGCCGACGCTCATTCCGCGCGGCTTCGAGGAGGCGTTCGGGTGCCGAGTCGCCTACGACCTCGACGGCCTCGGCGAGGCTGACGTCGTGTACGCGCTGCGCATGCAGCGGGAGCGGATGCGCGAGTCCTTCGTGCCCTCGATCCGCGAGTACGCGGCTCGCTACCAGATCGACTCGCGCCGGCTCGGCTCGCGCCAGCTGCTCATGCACCCGGGCCCGGTGAATCGCGGCGTCGAGCTCTCGCCCGAGGTGATCGACGGGCCGAGCTCGCTGATCGCCGAGCAGGTCGAGAGCGGGCTGGTGGTGCGGATGGCGATCCTCTACGAGCTGCTGGCGGGTGGGCGAGCGCGTCCCGGCGGCGCCCGGGTCGCCGACCCCGACCAGCTCCCCGGGCCGACCCCGATCAAGGAGCCCGCGTGAGCGAGTCGAGATCGATCGCGTCACTGGATTGGCGCGGCGGAAGCGGGGGCCGGGGGGGACCTCGTGCTGCGGCGCGCCTCCGTGCTCGACCCTCGCACCGGCATCGACGGCACCTACGACGTGGTCGTGCGCGGCGGCGAGATCGCCGAGCTGGCCGACCCGGGGAGCGCCGAGCTGCCTGCGCCAGGCGCGGGTGGCGACGGGGAGCTGATCGAGGCCGAGGGCAGGGCCGTCTTCCCGGCCTTCTTCGACCCGCACGTCCACCTGCGCACGCCCGGCGACGAGGACGAGGAGGACATCGAGACCGGCACGCGGGCCGCCGCGGCCGGCGGCTACTGCGGGATCCTCGCGATGGCGAACACGCAGCCGCCCGTGGATACGGCCGCGGACATTCGTGCCCTGCGCGAGCGGGCTGCCGACGAGGCCTCCGTCCCGGCGGGGTTCCTGGCCTGCGTCACCCGGGGCATGGAAGGCGAGGAGCTGACCGAGATGGCCGAGCTGCGAGACGCCGGGGCCGCCGGGTTCTCCGACGACGGCCTGCCGATCTCGAACGCGCGCGTGCTGCGCCGCGCGCTTCAGTACCAGCGGCTGGTGGGCGCTCAGATCGCGCTCCACGAAGAGGACCACGATCTGTCCCGGCCCGCCGGCGCGCACCAGCCGCACCTCGGCGGCGCCATGCACGAGGGACCGGTCTCGGCCGCCCTGGGGCTCGCCGGGATCCCGTCGGTCGCCGAGTCGACGATGATCGCCCGCGACGCCGCGCTCGCCGCCTACGAGGATGCCCGCATCCACGTCCAGCACCTGTCGGCCCGGGAGTCGGTCGAGGCCGTCGCCGCGGCCAAGCAGGCCGGGGTGGAGATCAGCTGCGAGGCGACGCCTCACCACCTGACGCTCGTCGACGAGGCGGTCAGGGGCCTCGATTCCCGCTTCAAGATGAACCCGCCGCTTCGCTCCGAGGACGATCGCCAGGCGCTGATCGACGGTCTGCGCTCCGGCGTGATCGACTGCGTCGCCACCGACCACGCGCCCCATTCGGTGGACGAGAAGGAGGTGCCGTTCGAGGAGGCGGCGATGGGCGTGACCGGGCTGGAGACCGCGTTCTGCGTCCTGCACACCGACCTGGTCCTGCCCGGAGTGCTCGAGCTGTCGATCCTCGTCGACCGGATGAGCGCCGGGGCGGCCGCGTTCGGACTCGAGCTTCCCAGCCTCGCCCCGGGAAACGAGGCGAACCTGGTGCTGTTCGATCCCGCGGCCGAGTGGGAGGCGGGCGCCGAGGGCTGGGAGAGCCGCTCCCACAACTCCTGCTTCGCGGAGCGGGCCCTGCGCGGCCGGGTGCTGATGACCGTGGTCGGCGGCCAGGTCGCCTACCGCCAGCGCAGCTTCGCGATGGGAGTGGCAGCTTGAGCGGCGCGGAAGCTCGATCCGAAGCGAGCCGCTCTGGTGGTGATCGACGTTCAGGAGGGCTTTCGGAAGGCCGTGCCCGGCTTCGAGCAGATCGCCAAGGCCACGGCCGCCCTGGTCAAGGGAGCGGAGGCGGTCGGGGTCCCGATCGTGGTCACCGAGCAGTATCCGAAGGGCCTCGGCACCACCGCGCCCGAGATCGCCGAGCACCTGCCCGAGGGCCTGGCCCCGATCGAGAAGGTCTGCTTCTCGGCCCCGGAGGCCGACGGCTTCGACCTCGCCGGTCGAGACCAGGCGCTGGTCTGCGGGATCGAGGCGCACGTCTGCGTCAACCAGACGACGCTCGACCTGCTCGACGACGGAGTCGAGGTGCACGTGGCGCGCGACGCGGTGGGGTCGCGCTTCGACGAGAACCGTGAGGTCGGACTGGCCAAGGTCGAGCGCGCCGGGGCGGTGATCACCAGCGTCGAGACGGCGCTGTTCGAGCTGGTCGGGCGCGCCGGGACCGACGAGTTCAAGCGGGTGCAGAAGGTGGTCCTCGAGTACGCGCCAAATCCGTCATGAGCGGGTACGTGCTGCTGGAGGATGGCGCGCGCTTCGATGGTGAGCTGCGCGGCGACGGCGAATGGGTCACCGGCGAGGTCGTCTTCAACACCGCGATGACGGGCTACCAGGAGTCGGTGACCGATCCCTCGTACGCGGGCCAGATCATCACCTTCACCTATCCGCTGATCGGCAACTACGGCGTCGCGGCGGCGGCGATGGAGTCCGACCGCGCCCAGGCGCGCGGGGTGATCATGCGCGAGGCCAAGAACGCCGAGGACGCCGCCGACGCCGAGGGCGGCTGGCTCGATTGGCTTCGCGACTGCGGGGTGCCGGCGATCGACGGCGTCGACACCCGGGCCCTGGTGCGCCACATCCGCGACCGTGGGGCGATGCGCGGCGGGATCTTCCCCGCCGAGCTCTCCGACGCCGAGGCGCGCGAGCGGGTCGAGGCCGAGCCGCCGATGAGCGGCGCCGACCTGGCTCGCGACGTGACGCCCGACGAGCCGATCGAGTTGGGCGCCGGACCCGACTCGGCCGCCGCGGGCCCCCACGTGGTCGGCATCGACACCGGCATCAAGCACAGCATCCTTCGCCAGCTGCGGCGAGCGTGGATGCCGGATAACCCTGTTGCCATGCGACAGCTCGGCGAGCGACGTTCTCGCGCGGGACCCGGACCTGGTCTTGCTGGCCAACGGCCCGGGCGACCCCGCGGCGCTCGACTACGTCGTCCGAGACGGTCAGCGAGCTGGTCGGCAAGCGACCCGTGTTCGGCATCTGCCTCGGCCACCAGCTTCTCTGCAGGGCGGTGGGCCTCGAGACCTTCAAGCTGCCCTTCGGCCACCGTGGCGCCAACCACCCGGTCAAGGACCTGGCCACGGGGCGGATCGAGATCACCTCCCAGAACCACGGATTCGCGGTCCAGGGCCCGCACGGGGAGTCCCGGATCGAGGGCGACGAGCCGATTCGCTGGGAGACGGACTTCGGCGCCGCCGAGCTCTCCCACCTGAACCTGTACGACCGCACCGTGGAGGGACTGGTCCTCAAGGACGTCCCGGGGGCCACCGTCCAGTACCACCCCGAGGCGGGACCCGGCCCGCACGACGCCCGCCACCTGTTCGACCGCTTCCTGGAGCTGGCGGCCGCCTGATGCCTCGGCGCGACGACATCCACAAGATCCTCCTGATCGGCAGCGGGCCGATCGTCATCGGCCAGGCCGCGGAGTTCGACTACTCCGGCGCGCAGGCGTGCAAGGTCCTGCTCGCCGACGGCTACGAGGTCGTGCTCGTGAACTCCAACCCGGCCACGATCATGACCGACCCGGAGTTCGCCCACCGCACCTACGTCGAGCCGCTGACCGTCGACTCGGTGGAACGGATCATCGAGCGCGAGCGGCCCCGAGGCGCTCCTGCCCACGCTCGGCGGCCAGACCGCGCTCAACCTCGCCTCGGCGCTCCACGAGGCGAAGGTGCTCGAGCGCTGCGGCGTGGAGCTGATCGGGGCCGACTACGAGGCGATCCGTCGCGCCGAGGACCGCGAGGCGTTTCGCGAGACGATGGAGGGTGCCGGGCTGCGCGTCCCGTGGTCCGAGATCGTGCGCAACGTCGGCGACGCGGAACGGGCGCTGGCCGACGGTCGCATCGAGCTCCCCGTGATCGTGCGCCCCGCATACACGCTCGGCGGCGAGGGCGGCGGCGTGGGGCGAACCGAGACCGAGCTTCGCCAGGTCGTCTCCGAGGGTTTGGCGGCGAGCCCGATCAACCAGGTGCTGGTCGAGGAGTCGGTGCTCGGGTGGGGCGAGTTCGAGCTCGAGGTGATGCGCGATCGCAACGACAACGTGGTCGTCGTCTGCTCGATCGAGAACGTGGACCCGATGGGCGTTCACACCGGCGACAGCGTCACCGTCGCCCCCGCCCAGACGCTGACCGATCGCCTCTACCAGGAGCTGCGCGACCAGGCCCTGCGGGTGATTCGCGCGGTCGGGGTCGAGACGGGCGGCTCGAACATCCAGTTCGCCGTCGACCCGCGCACCGGCGAGATCGTGGTGATCGAGATGAACCCGCGCGTGTCGCGCTCATCGGCGCTCGCCTCGAAGGCGACCGGGTTCCCGATCGCGAAGATCGCCGCCAAGCTCGCGGTCGGCTACGCGCTCGAGGAGATCCCGAACGACATCACCAAGGCGACCCCGGCCTCGTTCGAGCCGACGATCGACTACGTGGTCACCAAGATGCCGCGGTTCGCGTTCGAGAAGTTCCCCGGCGCCGAGGGCAGCCTGTCGACGCACATGAAGTCGGTGGGGGAGGCGATGGCGATCGGCCGCACCTTCCGCGAGTCGTTCGCGAAGGCGATGCGTTCGCGCGAGCTCGACTCCGAGGCGCAGATACCCGAGGACACCGACGAGCTGCTCGACCGCCTCATGACCCCCGCGCCGGACCGCTACGACCTCATCCTGGAGGCGTTCCGGCGCGGCACGGATCCCGCCAAGGTCCGGGAGCGGACCTCGATCGACCCGTGGTTCCTGCGCGAGCTCAGGGCGCTGGCGATCGAGGGGGACGGGACCGAGGGGCTGGCCCGCACGTTCAGGTCGGTCGACACCTGCGCGGCCGAGTTCGAGGCCCGCACGCCGTACTACTACTCCGCCCACGAGCGTCTGCCACGGACCCGGCCGCTCCCGGAGGGGGACACGAGGACGCGGCCGGCGGTGAGGTCCGGCGCGGCGATCGCGCCTCGGTCGTGATCCTCGGCTCGGGCCCGAACCGGATCGGGCAGGGGATCGAGTTCGACTACTGCTGCGTGCACGCCGCGATGACCGTGCGTGACTCCGGCCGCGACGCGGTGATGATCAACTGCAATCCGGAGACCGTCTCCACCGACTACGACACCTCCGACCGCCTGTACTTCGAGCCGCTGACCGCCGACGACGTGCTGGCGGTGATCGAGGCCGAGCGCCCCGAGGGCGTGATCGTCCAGTTCGGGGGCCAGACGCCGCTGAAGCTCGCCCGGGCGCTGGAGGAGGCCGGGGCGCGTCTGCTTGGGCACGCCCGTGGACGCGATCGACCTGGCCGAGGACCGCGGCCGCTTCGGGGCGCTCCTGCGCCGGCTCGGCATCGCTCACCCGCCGTACGGCACGGCGCTGTCGGCCGACGAGGCGGCGGTGATCGCCGAGGAGGTCGGGTTCCCCCTGCTGGTGCGCCCCTCCTACGTGCTCGGTGGCCGGGCGATGGAGATCTGCTACACGGCCGAGGGACTGGCCCGCTACCTGGAGCAGCACGTGAAGGCCGACCAGGAGCACCCGCTGCTGCTCGACCGGTTCCTCGAGGAGGCGATCGAGGTGGACGTCGACGCGCTCGCCGACGGCACCGAGGTCCGGGTCCCCGGGATCATGCAGCACGTCGAGGAGGCGGGCGTTCACTCCGGCGATTCGGCCTGCGTGCTGCCGCCGATGAGCCTCGGCGAGGAGATGCTCGCGGAGATCCGCGAGACCACCCGGCGGATCGCGCTCGAGCTCGGCGTGGTCGGCCTGATCAACATCCAGTACGCGGTCGCCGGTGGGCAGCTCTACGTCCTGGAGGCGAATCCACGCGCCTCGCGGACGGTCCCGTTCGTCTCGAAGGCGATCGGAGCCCCGCTGGCCAAGATCGCCTGCCGGCTGATGCTGGGAGAGAGCCTGGCGGACCAGGAGCTCCCCGAGGCGCCGAGCGACCACGTCAGCGTCAAGGAGGCGGTGCTGCCCTTCGCGCGCTTCGCCGGCGCCGACTCGGTGCTCGGCCCCGAGATGAAGTCGACCGGCGAGGTGATGGGGATCGCCTCGGACTTTCCGACCGCCTTCGGCAAGGCCCAGTCGGCCGCCGGCATCGCCCTGCCACGCGAGGGAACGGTCTTCATCACGGTGACCGACACCGACAAGCCGGCCGCCACCCAGCTCGCCGCCCGCTTCCACGACCTGGGCTTCCGGATCATCGCCACGCGCGGGACCGCGCAGGCGATCTCGCGCATGGGCGTGCCGGTGACGGGGATCAACAAGATCGCCGAGGGGTCGCCCCACGTGGTCGACTACATCCGCAACCGCGAGGTCGACCTGGTGATCAACACCCCGACCGGCAGCGGCGCCCGCTCGGACGGCTACGAGATCCGTACCGCGGCCGTCCGCCAGGGGGTTCCCTGCGTGACGACGATGACCGGGGCCTCGGCGGCGGCCAGGGCGATCTTCGCCCAGCGCGAGCAAGGCGCGGAGCCGCGGTCCCTTCAGGAGCTTCATGACAGGCCGGCAGGCTCGAGACAGCGCACGGCTGTCTGACCGCGTCGTGAGCGCGCCGCCGGGGCGGCGCCCCTGCGAGGTCACCGCCAACCGCGAGTCGGGGGGCTACCGGATCTTCTCGGCGCTCGATCGCTCGGGCCCCGAGCCGCTCGCCGGCCAGTTCTACATGCTCGCCGCGGCCGACGGCTGGGGCCAGCGCGACGGTCGGCCCTACCTGCCGCGGGCCTTCTCGGTGGCCGAGGCAAGGCCCGCCGAGGGCGGCTTGCGCCTCGACTTCCTGGTCGAGGCGGTCGGCCCGGGAACGGAGCGGCTCGCCGGGCTGCGCCCGGGCGAGGGGCTGTGGGTCACCGGACCGCTCGGCCGGCCCTTCTCGCCCCCGCGCGAGCTGGTGCCGGACGCGGCCGGGGCGATTCTGGTCGGCGGAGGCATCGGCATCGCGCCGCTGGCGATCCTGCGCCGCCAGCTCGGCGAGCACGGGGACGCCCGTCCGCACCCTGATCGGGTTTCGCGATCGCGCGCACTCCGGCGGAGTCGAGGAGCTGTTCGATTGCTCCGAGGTCCGGCTGGCGAGCGAGGACGGGCACACCGGCCACCGCGGCTACGTGACCGACCTGCTCGCGGTGCTGCTCGAGGGAGACGAGGCGCGGAGCGGCGCCGTCTACGCCTGCGGGCCGCCGGCGATGCTGGAGGCGGTGCGGGCGATGTGCGCCCGGGCCCAGGTCGCGGCCGAGCTGGCGATGGAGGCACCGATGGCCTGCGGCTTCGGGGCCTGCTTCGGGTGCGCGGTGCCGCTCGCCGCCGGCGGCTTCATGCGGCTGTGCGTGGACGGCCCGGTGGTCAACGCCGCCGAGATCGACACCGCCCTCGTTCCGGGGTCCGGGCACTGATGGACCTGAGCGTCGAGCTCTGCGGGCTGCGGCTCGAGCATCCGGTGCTCAACGGCTCCGGCACGTTCGACGCGATCGCCGCCCGGCGCGTCTTCGGCGCGGCCCTCGCTGGACGAGTTTCCGTTCTCGGCCTTCGTCTCGAAGACGATCACCCCCGAGCCCCGGGTGGGGAACCCGCCGCCGCGGATCTTCGAGACCCCCGCCGGAATGATCAACTCGATCGGCCTCCCGAACAAGGGGCTCGAAGGATTTCTCGACCAGGACCTGCCGAGGCTCGCCGAGCTTCCGGTGCCGCTGGTCGTCTCGGTGATGGGCACGAGCCACGGCGAGTTCGCCGGCCTGGTCGAGGGCGTCGCGGCACACCCCGAGGTCGCTGCGCTCGAGCTGAACGTCTCCTGTCCCAACGTCGAGTCGGGACTGATCGTCGGCCAGCAGCCCGAGGAGACCCTGGCGCTGCTCCGAGCCCTCCGTCCGCTGACCGCGACGCCGCTGATCGTCAAGCTGACTCCGAACGTCGCCGAGCCGGCGACCGTCGCCCTGGCGGCGGAGCAGGGGGGCGCCGACGCGGTCTCGCTGGTCAACACCCTGCGGGCCGTCGCGACCGATCCACGCACGCTCGACGCCTGGCTGGGCGCGGGCGGCGGCGGGCTCTCCGGGCCGGCGATCCGGGCGTTCGCCCTCGCTCAGGTCCGCGAGGTCGCGGCCGCCGTCTCGATTCCGGTGATCGGCATGGGAGGGATCGAGTCGGGAGCCGACGCGCTGGCCTTCCTGGCCGCCGGCGCCACCGCGGTGGCCGTCGGCACGGCGAACTTCCGCGATCCGCTGGCCGGCAACAGGGTTCGGGAAGAGCTCGCCGCCGGCGCTCCGGCGAGGCGGGGGCGGACGCGCCCTCTGACGTGCGGGGCCGAATCGCGGCGTCGACCTCAACCTAAGGTCGAACGAAATTTCCCCAGAACGCGGCTACCCCCCTTGTGTGGCGCGCGAGGGCGGGTATATGATCGCCGCCGCCGATGGCTCCCTCCGTCGACACCGCCGCTGCCGTTCCCGAGAGAACCCACGAGCAGCGGATGCGGGCTCTGAGGAGGGCGAACGAGATCCGCTCCAAGCGGGCTCAGCTGAAGCGGGACCTGAAGGCGGGGAAGGTCAAGGTCGAGTCGCTGCTCCGCGATCCTCCCGACTACGTGCTGTCCGCGAAGGCCTTCGACATGATCCTGGCGGTCCCCAAGTACGGCCGGGTGAAGGCCAACAAGATCCTCACCCAGTGCCGCATCTCGCCGTCGAAGACGATCGGCGGCCTGTCTGCCCGCCAGCGCGGCGAGCTGGTCTCGCAGCTGCGTCGGTAGCCGGCTCACCCGAACGCCGGCGGCGACCGTGCCCCGGGGCATGCCTTCGGGCGGGGAGCTTCACCGGGTGATGGTGCATGTCGGCGTCGCGACGCTGGACGGCGAGCCGCCGGGCGACCCGTAAGGATTCGGCGCGTGTCGAAGGTCTTCGTGATCACGGGGCCGTCCGGGGTCGGCAAGGGGACGCTGATCGCCGAGCTCCTGCGCCGCGTGCCCGGGCTCGAGCTCTCCGTGTCCGCGACGACCAGGGAGCCGCGAGACGGCGAGGTGGACGGCCGCGACTACCACTTCCTGGGCAGCGAGGAGTTCGACCGCCGCGCCCGGAACGGCGAGTTCCTCGAGCACGCCACCTACAGCGGCAACCGGTACGGGACCCTGCGCTCGGAGGTCGAGCGGCGGCTCGCCGAGGGCCGGTCCGTGGTCCTGGAGATCGAGGTGCAGGGCGCCCGCCAGGTGCGCGCGGCGATGCCGGAGTCCGTGCAGGTGTTCGTCGCCCCGCCAGACCCGGCCGCGCTGCGCCAGCGCCTCGAGCGTCGTGGGACGGATTCCGACGAGGCGATCGACGAGCGGTTGCGGACGGCGGAGCTGGAGCTGGCCGCGCAGCAGGAGTTCGAGCACGTGATCGTCAACGACGAGCTCGAGAGCGCGGCCGCGAAGCTGGAAGGAATCGTGCGCGATGAGCTGGAGCGCGATCCCTACCACTAGAATGGGTCGGTAGATGATCAAGCCACGCGTCGACACGCTGCTCGCCCACACCGACTCTCACTACGCCGCCGTGCTCGTGGTGGCGAAGCGAGCCCGGCAGCTCAACAGCTACTACCGCGCGCTCGGCGAGGGCAGCTACGAGGAGTACACGCCGCCGATGGTCGACACGCCGTCGGGCAACTACCTCACGATCGCGCTCGAGGAGCTGGCGGCCGGGAAGCTCAACTACCACTACCGCGCCGGATAGCCCGGCGCGGGTGGGGCGCCCGAGATGGCCCGCATCCTTCTCGGCGTGAGCGGCGGGATCGCCGCCTACAAGGCACTGGAGCTGGCGCGACTGGCGACCCTGGCCGGGCACGGCGTTCGGGTGCTGATGACGCCGGCCGCGCAGCGGTTCGTGGGCCCTGCGTCGTTCGAGGGCATCGTCGGCGCGCCGGTCCTCGTCGACGAGTTCGAGCGCGACCCCCTTCGGGGCGCCTTCCCCGGCGACCCGCTCGCAGACCACGACCCGATCGGCCACCTCGAGCTGGCCGCCAATGCGGACGTCTACCTGATCGCGCCGGCGTCGGCCAACACCGTCGCCAAGCTCGCCGCCGGGATCGCCGACTCGATGCTGAGCACGTCGTTCCTGGCCTGCGCCGCGCCGCGCGCCGTCGCCCCGGCGATGAACGACCGGATGTACGCGGACGCCGCCACCCAGGCGAACCTGGCGACGCTGCGCGAGCGCGGCGTGCGGGTGATCGAGCCCGAGGAGGGGGCGCTGGCGTCGCGAGGGGAGAAGGGCGTGGGCAGGCTGCCGTCGCCCGACCGCCTGCTGGCCGAGGTCGAGGCGCTCCTGCCGGCTGCGCGAGGATCGTGGGACGGGCTGCGGGTCCTGGTCACCGCGGGGGGGACCCGAGAGCCGATCGACTCCGTGCGCTTCATCGGCAACCGCTCGAGCGGACGGATGGGGCTGGCGCTGGCCGAGCAGGCCGCCCGGCGGGGAGCGCAGGTCACCCTGGTCGCCGCCAACGTCTCGCTTCCCGAGCCTGCCGGTGTACGCCGGATCGACGTCGAGACGGCGGGCGAGCTGGCCGCCGCCCTGCGGGAGGAGTTCCCGGCCTGCCACGTGCTGTTGATGGCCGCCGCCGTGGCCGACTTCCGGCCGGCCGTGGCGCAGGCGGGGAAGATCTCGCGCGAGGGCAGCGGCGGCCTCGACCTTCGCCTCGAGCAGACCGAGGACGTCCTCGCCGATCTCGCGTCGCTGCGAAGCGCAGACCAGACGCTGGTCGGTTTCGCGGCCGAGCACGGGCCCGACGCGATCGAGCGGGCTCGCTCGAAGCTGGAGCGCAAGGGATTGGACGCGATCGTCTTCAACGACGTCTCGCGTGCCGAGATCGGCTTCGACTCGGCGCTCAACGAGGTGGTGATCGTCGAGCGCGACCGCGAGCGGCGAGTCCCGCTCGCGCCCAAGGAGGAGGTCGCGGCCGCCATCCTGGACCGGGTGGAGGCGCTTCGCGAAGGGGCGGCACGAGGCAAGCGCTGAACCGGGGCGAGGCCCCGGCCGCCTTCGCCTCTCACCGGCCCTACACTTGGGTCGATGGCGGATGCCGCCGGCGACTCTCTCTACTCCCTCTACCAGAAGGGCATGTCCCTGCTCGAGGCGGGGGACTTCGCCCCGGCCACGGTGCCGCTCTCCAAGGCCGCTCGGCTGGCGCCCGAGAAGAGCTCGATTCGGGAGGCGCTCGGCCGCGCCTACTTCCGCAGCCAGCGATACGCGGAGGCGGCGCGTGAGTTCGAGGCCGTCGTGGAGCGCTACCCGGTCAACGACTTCGCCCACTTCTGCCTCGGCAGGGCGCTGACCCTGACCGGCCAGCGCGATCGGGCGCGACGCCACCTGGCGATCGCCGCCAACCTGCGCCCCGAGCGCGACGACTACCGGATCTACCGGCAGCGTCTGGCCCGGAGCCGGTAGCCCCAGTCCGACCGCATGAGGGCGCTGGTTCAGCGCGTCAGCCGGGCGTCGGTCTCGGTGGAGGGGCGACAGCTCGCGGCGATCGGGCCTGGGCTGCTCGTCCTGCTGGGCGTCGCGCCCGAGGACACGGAGGCCGAGGCGGACAGGCTCGCCGACAAGGTGAGGGCGCTGCGGATCTTCGACGACGCCGACGGCAGGATGAACGAGCCCCTGGGCGACCGCGAGGTTCTCTGCGTGAGCCAGTTCACGCTGTACGCCGATACCCGCAAGGGCAATCGGCCTGGCTTCAGCAGCGCCGCGCCGCCCGAGGTGGCCGAGCCCCTGTACGAGCGCTTCTGCGAGCGCCTGGGCGCAAGGCGCGGGGATCTTCGGCGCCCGAATGGCGGTCGAGCTGGTCAACGACGGGCCCGTGACGCTGATCCTCGAGGTCTGATCCAGGCGTCGATGGGGGGCCGGCAATGGGCTGCGCGTGCCTCGCGCCAGGCTTGCCTCGTGCGCAGGGCCGAGGCTATACTCAGATCACCTCTTTTTCACCCGAACCCTGTTGGAGGTGGGCACGGGCCCGCCTTTTTTTCGGCGCGGAAAGGGGTGGGGGAGCCACCCAGGAAACGAGAAGGAAGAGTTTGGAAGAGCTTCAAGAGCAGATCGAGACGCAGGCTTCGGGAATTCGATCCCGGCGTTGAGTTGATCGCGCTGGACCGCCCGGCCGCCGAGACGCTGCGCCTCTACATCGATCACCCGGACGGGGTCGACCTGGCTCTCTGCGAGCGGGTCACCAACCAGCTTCGCGACCTGCTCGCGGCATGGTCCCTCGAGGTCTCCTCGCCGGGGGCGGATCGGCCGCTGACCAAGCCCGAGCACTTTCGCCGCTTCCTGGGACGGCGCGTCAGGGTTCGCACTCGCGAGGCGATCGAGGGCCAGCGCAGCTTCACCGGCACGCTGACGGCCGCGGACGAGCGCCGCGTCCGTCTCGAGGCCGGCGTCGGCGAGGTCGAGATCCCCCTGGCTCGCATCCGCCGCTCGAATCTCGTGCCCGACCCCTCGATCCCGCTGGAGGCAGCCCGATGAGCCGCGAGATCGTCGAGGCCATCAGGGGCCTCGAGCAGGAGAAGGGGATCGATGCCGAGACGCTGATGGCGGCGCTCGAGGACGCCCTGCTGTCGGCGTACAAGAAGACGCCCGGGGCCGCCAGGTACGCGCGCGTCGACCTCGACCGCGAGACCGCCGACTTCCGCGTCTTCGAGCTGATCCTGCCGCCGGAGCTGGAGGAGAAGCTGGTGGCGCAGGCGATCGAGGAGCAGGAGCAGACGATCGACCCGGAGACCGGCGAGCTCCGCGAGCCGGAGGAGCCGGACCTCGACCCGGAGCTCCTGGCCCCCTACGAGGACCAGATCACGACCCGCGACGTCACCCCGGAGAACTTCGGCCGGATCGCCGCCCAGACCGCGAAGCAGGTGATCCTGCAGCGCATCCGCGAGGCGGAGCGGCACATGATGTTCGAGGAGTACCAGGACCGGGTCGGCGAGCTGATCACCGGGATCATCCAGCAGTCCGACAACCGCTACACGCTCGTCCAGCTGCGCGAGCGCGTGGAGGCGCTCCTGCCGCGCTCCGAGCAGGTCTGGAACGAGCGCTATGACCACGGCATGCGGGTGAAGGCGGTGATCACCGAGGTCAACGCGGAGGGCAAGGGGCCCGGAATCGTGGTCTCGCGGCGCAACCCGGAGCTGATCAAGCAGCTGTTCGAGCTCGAGGTGCCGGAGATCGCCGACAGCCTGGTTGAGATCGTCGGCGTCGCCCGCGAGCCCGGCTACCGCTCGAAGATCGCCGTGATCTCGCACGCCGACGGCGTCGACCCCGTCGGGGCCTGCGTCGGGCCCAGAGGCTCCCGGGTGCGGATGGTGGTCTCCGAGCTGCGCGGCGAGAAGATCGACATCATCCCGTACAACGAGGAGCCGGCCCGCTTCGTGGCCAAGGCGCTGTCGCCCGCCCGCGTGCGGGAGGTGCTCGTCGACGACGAGAAGCAGGAGGCGACGGTGATCGTGCCGGACGACCAGCTCTCGCTGGCGATCGGGCGCGAGGGCCAGAACGCCCGGCTCGCCGCGAAGCTCACCGGCTGGAAGGTCGACATCAAGTCCGAGACCGAGTTCAGCCAGGAAGAGGACGAGCTCACCTTCGAGGACGGCGAGGAGGCGGACGGCCGCTGCGCAGCGGTGCTCTCCGCCGGGCGGCGGTGCCCGAACGCGGCGCTTTCGGGCTCGCGCTACTGCGGCCTGCCCCAGCACCAGGCGCTGGCGCGATTCGAGACCAACCGGGTGACCGTGCTCACGCCCCTCTCAGACCAGGAGATCCAGAAGCTGGCCGATTCCAACGCCGACGAGAGCGAGATTCGCCCGCTGGTCGAGCGCGCTACGGCGGAGTTCGAGCAGGCTCAGCAGGCCGAGCGGGCGGAGGAGGAGGCCGAGGCCGAGGAAGCCGATGAGGCCGCGGCGGATGAGGCCACCGAGGCGGAGGCCGAGGCGATCGTCGAGACGGAGCAGGAGCTCGAGGAAGCCGAGGAGGAGGCGGCTGAGGAGGTCGAGGCCGACGAGGTCGAGCAGGCGGCCCAGGAGGCCACCGAGGCGGAATCGGTCGAGGAGACCCAAGCCGAGGAGACCGACGAGGAGCCGTCGCCGCCGCAGCAGCCTGAGGCGGCGAGCGAGACCGACGGAGCGGCCCAGGGCGATGGGGAGCCCGTGGCAGCCGAGGTCCGATCCTCCGAGGAATCCGAGGCGCAAGCCGAGGATTCCAAGGAATCTTGAAGAAGCGCGTCCACGAGATCGCCAAGCAGGAGGGCCTGACCAGCAAGGAGGTCCTGGCGGCGCTGAAGGCGGCGGGCATCGAGGCCAAGGTGGCCGCCTCGAGCGTCGAGGAGGAGGATGCCCTGAAGGCCCTGGCCGCCGCAACCGGCGACGGAGCCCAGGCCGAGGGCAAGCCGGCGACGGCGACTTCGAAGGATGGGGCGAAGGCGAAGGGCGGCCCGCGGCCCGCGTCGAAGGGCAGCGACGGAAAGCCCGCGGCCGAGGCCAAGTCGGGGCGCCGGCGCGCCGCGAGGCACAGGACAGCCAGCCCGCGGCGGGCTCGGGAGGGCGCAAGCGCCGCCGTGTGGTGATCGATTCACAGGCGTCGCGCCGCGAGCACATGCCCCAGGCGCCGCCGTCGCGCCCGCCCCGGCGCCGCGGCGGGCGCCGGCGCCGGCCGCTGCTCGAAGAGCCGGTGGCCAAGCCGGTCGAGGTCGTCGAGCTACCACCGACCAAGGTCCACTCCGGGGCCACCGTGCGCGAGGTGGCCGAGACGCTCGGCCTCGGGAGGCGCGGAGGTGATCAAGAAGCTGATGGAGCTGGGCGAGATGGCGACGCTCACCCAGACCCTGTCCGATGACACCGTGACGGCCCTGGCCGCGGCGCTCGACCAGAAGGTCGAGATCGTCAGCGCCGCGGAGGAGGAGCCCGAGGAGCCGCGTGCACGAGGACGCCGAGGAGGACCTCGCGGAGAGGCCGCCGGTGGTGACGATCATGGGTCACGTCGATCACGGCAAGACGTCGCTCTTGGACGCGATCCGCGAGACCGAGGTGGTCGCCGGCGAGGCCGGCGGCATAACCCAGCACATCGGCGCCTACCAGGTGCACCAGAACGGCAAGCTCGATCACCTTCCTCGACACTCCGGGTCACGAGGCGTTCACCGCGATGCGCGCGCGCGGCGCCAAGGTCACCGATCTCGCCGTGATCGTCGTCGCGGCCGACGACGGCGTGATGCCGCAGACGGTGGAGGCGATCGACCACGCGCGGGCGGCCGGAGTGCCGATCCTGATCGCCGTCAACAAGATCGACAAGCAGGGCGCCCAGCCCGACCGCGTCCGCAACGAGCTCGCCTCCCAGGGGCTGACGCCCGAGGAATGGGGTGGCGAGACGATCTTCTGCGACGTGTCCGCCAAGACGAAGGAGGGGCTGGACAACCTGCTCGAGATGATCGTCTTGACCTCCGAGCTCGAGGAGCTCCGGGCCAACCCGACGGCTCCGGCGTCAGGCGTCGTGATCGAGTCGCACCTGGATCCCGGGCGCGGGCCCGTGGCCACCGTGTTGATCCAGCGTGGCACGCTTCACGTCGGGGACGCACTGGTCGCGGGCGCGAACTGGGGGAAGGTACGAGCGATGCTCGACTTCACGGGCGCGCGCGTGGAGGAGGCCCACCCCGGCGACCCGGTCGAGGTGCGTGGGGCTCGACGGCGTGTGCGAGGCGGGCGAGCGGGTCGAGGCGGTGGATGGCGAGCGCACGCGCGCGCCAGATTGCCGAGGAGCGCCGCCACCGGCTGAAGACCGAGGCGCTGGCCCGCCAGCAGGCCCGCAAGATCAGCCTCGACGAGGTCTTCGAGAAGGCGACGTCAGGCGAGGTCAAGGAGCTCAACATCGTGGTGAAGGCCGACGTCTCGGGCTCGCTGGGCGCCCTTCAGGACGAGATCGCCAAGCTTCCGCAGGAACGAATCGTGGCGGACGTGATCCACGCCGCGACCGGGCGGGATCACCGAGTCGGACGTGATGCTGGCGGCGGCCTCCGACGCGATCATCATCGGCTTCAACGTGCGCCCCCTGGTCGACGCCCGCCGGGCGGCCGAGCGCGAGGGGGTCGAGATTCGGACCTACACGGTGATCTACAAGGTGACCGAGGACCTCCGAGCCGCGCTGGAGGGCCTGCTGGAGCCCGAGGATGTCGAGGAGGCGCTCGGCCAGGCGGAGGTCAAGGAGCTGTTCCGGGCCTCGCGCGTGGGCACGATCGCCGGCTGCGAGGTCACCGACGGCAAGATCACCCGGACGGCCCAGGTGCGCCTGGTTCGCGAGGGCACCATCGTCTGGACGGGCCGGATCGGCTCGCTGCGCCGGTTCAAGGACAACGTGCAGGAGGTCGAGGAGGGCCTGGAGTGCGGGGTCGTGCTGGAGGGCTACCAGGACGTCAAGGTCGGCGACGTCCTGGAGCTGTTCGAGACCAAGCAGGTCGAGCAGACGCTCGAGTAGCGCTGTGGCGCCTGCGGGGGGCGTCGCTCGCCGCCCTTGCGGTCCTCGCGCTCAGCGCAGGAAACGCCTGGGCCGCGACCCCGCACCTGGCCAGGGACATCAACCCTGGCCCGGCGAGCTCGCAGGGTCGTCAGATCATCGACCTCGGCGGAACGGCCTACTTCAGGGCCGACGACGGCGTCCACGGCGATGAGCTCTGGCGCTCGGACGGGACCCAGGCCGGCACCCAGCTGGTCAAGGACATCAGCCCCGGCAGCGCCGGCTCCCACCCCGAGCACTTCGCCACGCTCCGGGGCCGGCTCATCTTTCAGGCCGACGATGGCGTGCACGGCTTCGCGCTCTGGCGCTCGGATGGAACCGCTGCAGGGACGACGCTCGTCAAGGACATCAACGCCGGTGGCGGCCAAGTCTTCTTCGGCGGCCCGACGAAAGTCGGGGGCAGGCTCTACTTCGATTCGGACGACGGCGTCCACGGCGACGAGCTCTGGCGCTCGAACGGAACCGGAAGCCGGCACGGAGCTGGTCCGTGACATCAATCCCCACGCCAGGTGGCCCGCTCCAAGGGAGCTCATTCCCGGACGAGCTGACGGGACTCGGCGGCCGGCTCTTCTTCGCAGCGGTCGACGCGGTCCACGGCACCGAGCTCTGGCGCTCGGACGGGACCGAGCGGGGGACCAGGATCGTCCGCGAGATCAACCCCTTGGACGGGTGGGGCGGCTGGTCCTCGCCCCATGACCTGACGAGATTTCACCGTGAGCCTCTTCTTCGGCGCCGACGACAACGTGCACGGCGACGAGCTCTGGCGCTCGGACGGGACCGCTTCGGGAACTCGGCTGGTCAGGGACATCTGCCGCGGCGCCTTCGGCTCCGATCTCTACGACTCCGGCGAGGTTCCATCACAGCCTCTTCTTCGCCGCCGACGACGGCGCCGGCAGCTATCAGCTCTGGCGAAGCGACGGGAGCAGGCGCGGGACGAGGCTCGTCAAGGCGATCAATGCCCCCTACGGCTCATACCCTGGGCTCCACTCGGGCCTCGACGCAGGCCGGAGGCCTGCTCTTCTTCGGCGCCAAGCGCAGCGTCGCGGATGGCACGGAGCTCTGGCGGTCGAACGGGACGGCACGCGGAACGAAGCTCGTCAAGGAGATCAATCCGGGACGGTTCGGCGAGGCAAATCCGCGCTGGCTCACGAACGTTCGAGGCACGCTCCTCTTCGCGGGCGGCGACGGAAGCCGCGCCCATGGCACCGAGCTCTGGAAGTCCGACGGAACGGCAAGCGGGACGAAGCTCGTCGCCGACCTGAATCCCGGGGAGGAGAGCTCCGCGCCCCGCTACCTCAAGCTCGCCGGCGGGAGGCTCTTCTTCTGGGCAAACGACGGCCTGCACGGCTTCGAGCTGTGGAAGGAGGCTCCCTGAGGCACCTGGCGCCGATGCGCCCGAGTAGCCTCAAGCCGTGTCCGCTTACGTCTGTCTGCTCGAGGTTCGCCTGCACCTGAACGACTCTCACGACCTGAAGGGCAAGCGGAAGGTCCTGCACTCGCTGAAGGCGCAGCTGCGGCAGCGATTCGGGGCGTCGGTGGCCGAGGTCGACGGGCACGACACCTGGCAGCGGTCGACGCTCGTCTGCGCCCTGGTCGGCGGCGGGGACGTCGGTCGCCGCGCCGACGAGTTGGAGCGTTTCGTCGAGGCGCGTTGTCCGGACGGGTGCTCGTTCGAGCGCGACGTGCTGAGCCTGGTCGACATTCGCGGCTGAGCGCGCCCAGGTGACCGCGTGCCCTGAGCTATAGTCGCGCGACCATGCCCACCGAGCGCATGAGGAGGGTGAACGAGGTCATGCGTGAGGTGATTGGGTCCGCGATCGCGACGGAGCTCGAGGACCCACGGATTGGATTCGTGACGGTGACCTCTGTGGAGACCAGCCCGGACCTGCGCTCAGCGCGCGTTCACGTGAGCGTGCTCGGCGACGAGGCCGAGCGCGCGGCGACGCTCGCCGGCCTCCGCTCTTCTCATGGCGTGCTCCAGGCTAGGATCGCTCGTGAGATGCGAATCAAGCGCACCCCGACCCTGAGCTTCCACTACGACGAGACTCCGGAGCGCGGCGTCCGAATCTCCAGGCTGTTGGATTCGTGAGCGAGACAGTGGCCACGGTGGCAGAACGCAAGGGCGCGTCACCGGCGGACGTGGCCGACGAGATTCGGGCCGCGGATCGCTTCCTGCTCACGACCCACGAGGGTCCGGACGGGGACGCGCTCGGCTCGCTGCTTGCCATGCATCGCATCCTCACCCAGCTGGGCAAGGACTCGGTCATGTTCCTCGCCGCCAAGGAGTTCCCGCTGCCCGTCGAGTACCGGTTCCTGGCCCTCGAGGAGGTCTTCCACGAGCCTCCGGTGGACGTCGTCGACCGCGTTCTCGTCTTCCTCGACTGCGGGAACATCGACCGCATGCCGGTGGGCTTTCTGCACCGCGGCGAGTCCAAGATCCTGAACATCGACCACCACCACGACAACACGGGCTTCGGCACCGTGAACCTGGTCGACACGAACGCTTCGTGCACCGCCGAGATCCTGTTCGAGCTGGCGAAGCTGCTCGGCGCGGAGCTGACCCCGGAGATCGCGGGGGCGCTCTACGTGGCGCTGGTCACGGACACCGGCCGGTTCATGTACGAGAACACGAGCCCGACCACGCACCGCATGGCCGCGGAGCTGATCGAGGCCGGCGTGGACGTCCACGACACGTACCGGCGCCTGTACGAGCGAGTGCCGATCGAGAAGCTCCGCCTGGTGGCGCGCGCCATCGAGCGGATCGAGCGCTTCGCCGACTGCAACCTGGCCGTCACCTACATCTCGGCCGACGACTATGCCGACACGGGTGCGAGCGACATCCTCACGGAGGGGATCATCGATCACGTGCGCGCACTCGAGGGCACCGAGGTCGCGGCGATGATCCGCGACAAGACCGACGGCGGTCGGGCGGCGCGCAAGGTGAGCCTGCGCTCGACGGTCGGCAGGGTGGACGTCTCCGCCATCGCGCGCAAGCACGGTGGCGGCGGCCACGTGCGGGCGGCCGGCTTCTCGACCGACCTTGGCTACTCCGAGCTGGTCGAGTTCCTCTGTGGCGAGGTCAGGGCGCAGCTCTAGCGCCCACCCGGCCCGTCGGCCGCGGAAGTGACCGCTGAGGCGCGGCCGGCCGGCGTGCTGCTGGTCGACAAGCCGCCCGGAGCCACCTCTCACGACGTGGTCCAGGGCATCCGCCGCGAGCGAGGTCAAAAGGCTGGCCACGCCGGGACCCTCGACCCGTTCGCCACCGGGCTGCTTCTGGTGCTCCTGGGCTCGAGCCACGCGACTCCAGCGCTACTTCCTGCCGCTGCCGAAGACCTACCGCGCGACGGCGAGGCTTGGCTGGCACTCGACGACGGGAGATCCCAACGGGGAGCTCAGCCACACCGGCGCGGTTCCCGAGCGGCTGGAGCTGCCAACCGGGCGGATCCGCCAGCGGGTGCCGATGACCTCGGCGGTCAAGGTCGAGGGCGAGCGCTTGTACCGTCGCGCGCACCGTGGCGAGAGCATCGAGACGCCCGAGCGCGACATCGAGGTCTACCAGGCCACCCTCCTGCGACGCGAGGAAGACAGCGCCGAGTTCGAGATCCAGTGCTCGACGGGCACCTACGTTCGGACCCTGATCGAGACGCTCGGGGACGCCTACTGCGAGCTGCTGCGGCGCATGGCCGTCGGTCCGTTTCGGGTCGAGGACGCGAACGGCGAGCCGCTCGCCGTCGAGGACGCGCTCGGGTTCCTGCCTGAGCGGGCCCTGGACGGCGGCCGAGGCGGAGCGCGTCGCACATGGGAGCCCGGTGCCGGCCGCCGATGAGGCCGAGGGGCCGCTGAGACTCACCCATGAGGGGCGTGTGGTGGCCGTCGCCCGGCGCCGGGACGCTGCGCTTCGGCCCGAAGTGGTGCTCGCATAGCGGGAGTCGCGCCGGCGTGAAAGGCTTCGCCGCCGGCTTTCGATGAGGATCAAGGTCACCCAGCTCCCCGACGTCGAGCGCCGATCGCGGAACGTGGCGATCGGCGTCTTCGACGGCGTCCACGTCGGCCACCGGCAGGTGATCGACGGCGCCGACACGGCACTGACCTTCGAGCCGCATCCGCTGCGCGTGCTTCACCCCGACGCCGCGCCGAAGCTGATCATGCCGTTCGAGATCAAGCGCGACGTGATCGAGGGGCTGGGAGTCGAGGAGCTGATCGTGATCCCCTTCGACGACGAGTTCTCCTCGATCGCCGCCGAAGGACTTCTGCTCCCGGATCCTGGTCGAGGCGCTGGGCGCAGAGAGCGTCTCCGTGGGAGAGAACTTCCGCTTCGGCGCCAAGGCGAAGGGAGACCCGCAGATGCTCGCCTCACACGAGGAGTTCGAGACCCGCGTCGTGCCGTTGGTGGAGGTGGACGGCGAGATCGTTTCGTCGACCCGGGTCCGCTCGCTGGTCGCCGCCGGCGAGGTCGAGGCCGCGACCCGGTGCCTGGGCGCGCCCTTCCTGCTCGAGGGGACGGTCGTCGAGGGGGATGGGCGCGGCCGCAAGCTCGGTTTCGCGACCGCCAACATCGTGCCGGCCGACGACCTCGTCTGCCCGGGCCACGGCGTCTATGCGGCGTTCGCCGACGGCCGGCCGGCGGCCGTGAACGTCGGCATCCGGCCGACCTTCGAGACCGGACGCGGGCTGCTCGTGGAGGCTCACCTGATCGACTTCGACGGGGACCTGTACGGGCGGACGCTGCGGATCGCGTTCATCAGCCGGCTGCGGGGCGAACGACGGTTCCCGGGCGTCGAAGAGCTGATCGCGCAGATGCATCGAGACGTCGAAGCGGCCCGAGAGCTCTGTGCTAGCTTCACCCCTCCGTAATGCCGCTGACGAAGGACAAGAAGCAGGAGCTGATCGGCAAGTTCGGTCGCGAGGATGGCGATACGGGCTCCGCCGAGGTGCAGGTGGCCCTGCTCACCGAGCGCATCAACCACCTCACCGAGCATCTGCGCGCACATAGCAAGGACCACCACTCGCGCCGCGGCCTGCTGATGATGGTCGGCAAGCGCCGGCGGCTGCTCGGCTACCTCGAGCGGGAGGACCTCGAGCGCTACCGCAAGGTCGTGGCCGACCTCGGCCTGCGACGCTAGCCGGCGCCGGTGATTTCGCCCGGCACGCCGGCGCCCGACTTCTCGCTCCCCAACCACGCGGGCAAGCAGGTCAGCCTCGCCGACTTCCGGGGCCGCAAGCTGATGCTCGTCTTCTACCCGCTCGACTTCAGCCCGGTGTGCACGGACCAGCTCTCGATCTACCAGGAGGTCGCTGCCGCAGATCGAGGAGCGCGGCGCGACCCTGGTCGGCATCAGCGTCGACTCGACCTGGGCTCACAGGGCGTTCCGCGAGAAGCTCGGAATCTCGATCCCGCTGCTGTCCGACTTCGAGCCCAAGGGGGCGGTGATCTCGAGCTACGGCGCCTACCTCGAGGAGGTCGGCCACGGCAACCGCTCGCTGGTGCTGGTCGACCCGGATGGGGTCGTGCGCTGGGTGCACGAGTCGCCCACGCCGCTCGAGATCCCCGGCGCCAACCTGATCTTCGACGCTCTTTCCGCCGTCGACTGAGCTCCGCCACGGGGCCGGCTCGCGGCAACTGGGCGTAGCTTGAGCGTCGTGACCGATCTGACCAGCGCCGGCGTCCCGCCGATCGGGCCCCACGATCACGCCCGGGGTGCGGGGCCGGAGGCGATCCTCTACCTCGACCTGGCCTGCCCGCACTGCGCGGCGACCTGGGTGAAGGTCGCCGAGCTGCCCCTGCGGCTCGTCTTTCGCCACTTCCCGGTGCCCAGCAAGCACCCACGGGCCCCGGCGCTCCACGCTGCAGTGGAGGCCGCCGCCGCGCAGCGCGAGGAGGCGTTCTGGGGGCTCGTCGACTCGATCTATCGCGACCAGGGGAGGATCGACGACCCGCACCTGTGGGAGCGGGCGCGGACGCTCGAGCTCGACCTCGAGCGGTTCGAGCGCGAACGACGCTCGGCGGCCGTCGCGGAGCGCGTCCGCCGCGACTTCGAGGGCGGGATCCGCGCCGGGGTGACCGGGACGCCGGCGGCGTTCGTCGACGGGCGCACCGTCGGCCGGGACGTCGGGGCGGCGCTCGAGGCGCTGGCGTAGGCCTCCACGGGGGCGTCAGTCGCCGCATCTGTAACATCGACGCCGTTAGAGAACGAGAGTTCTGAGCAAGATTGGCCGCCAACCGGGCGGCCGAAGGGAATAGGAAATACATGAGCATGTTTGACGTAAGCCGTGTCTCGGTGGAGATAGGCGGCGAGGAGATCTCCTTCGAGACCGGCAAGCTCGCCCGTCAGGCGGGCGGAGCCGTCGTCGTTCGCTCCGGAGACACGATGGTTCTCTCCACGGCGACGATCGGCAACCTGCGCGACGTCGACTTCCTGCCGTTGACGGTGGACGTCGAGGAGCGCCACTACGCGGCCGGGAAGATCCCGGGCTCCTTCTTCCGGCGTGAGGGCCGGGCCGGCGAGAAGGCGATCCTGACCGCCCGGATGATCGACCGCCCCCTGCGCCCGCTGTTCCCCAAGGGCTGGCACTACGACACCCAGATCGTCTGCCAGCCGATGTCGGTGGACTACGAGCACCCCTACGACATCCTGGCCATGAACGGCGCCTCGGCGGCGGTCGCCGTGTCGCCGATCCCGGTGCCCGACCCACGTCGGCGCCGGTGCGGATCGGCAAGCTCCACGGCGATTTCGTCGTCAACCCCGCCGAGGAGTCCGCGGAGGAGCTCGAGATGGACCTCGTCGTGTCGGGTTCCAGCGACGCGATCCTGATGGTGGAGTGCGGGGCGAACGGCGTCACCGAGGCCGAGGTCCTCGACGCGCTCGACATCGCCCACGAGGAGATCAAGAAGATCTGCGCGGCGCTCGAGGAGCTGCGGGCACAAGGCGGGCAAGGAGAAGCTCGAGATCGGAGGAGCCGAAGATCGACCCCGACCTGGTCGAGCAGATCCGCTCCTCGCACGGCGCGAAGCTCGACGAGGCGACCCAGATCCCGGAGAAGCTCGCCCGTCAGGAGGCCGCCAAGGCGGTCGAGGAGGAGGTGCTCGAGCAGTACGCGAGCGGCTCCGACGGCGAGGACGCGATCCCGAGCGCGCCGAGGTCTCGCGCGCCTTCGACCAGCTCGAGAAGGAGATCATCCGCCGCCGGATCGCGGTGGACAAGAAGCGGCCCGACGGGCGCGCCGAGGACGAGATCCGGCCGATCGAGTGCGAGGTGGACGTCTCGCCCCGCGTGCACGGCTCGGCGCCTGTTCACCCGCGGGGAGACCCAGATCCTCTCCAACGTGGCGCTGGGCACGAGCCGCATGGACATGCGGGTCGACAACCTCAGCCTGGTCGAGTCGAAGACCTTCTGGCACCACTACAACTTCCCGCCGTTCTCGGTCGGGGAGGCCGGCTTCATGCGCGGCCCGAAGCGCCGCGACATCGGCCACGGCGCGCTCGCCGAGCGCGCGCTGGTGCCGACGATCCCGAGCCAGGAGGACTTCCCCTATGTGATCCGGGTCGTCTCGGAGACGCTCGAGTCGAACGGGTCCTCCTCGATGGGCTCGGTCTGCGCCTCGTCGATGGCGCTGATGGCGGCCGGCGTGCCGGTGTCCGGCCCGGTCGCCGGCGTGGCGATGGGGCTGATCAAGGAAGGCGACGGACCACGTCGTGCTCACCGACATCGCCGGCGTCGAGGACCACCTCGGCGACATGGACTTCAAGGTCGCCGGCACGTCCGACGGGATCACCGCCCTGCAGATGGACATCAAGATCTCGGGGGTCACGTTCGACATCCTTCGCGACGCGCTCGAGCAGGCTCGCCAGGGACGGCTGTTCATCCTCGACAAGATGGGCGAGGCGATCCCGGAGCCGCGCGAGGAGCTGTCGCAGTACGCGCCGCGGATCGAGCAGATCAAGATCGACCCCGAGAAGATCGGCGCCCTGATCGGCAAGGGCGGCGAGACGATCCGGGCCCTGTCGGAGGAGTTCGAGGCCGACATCAACGTCGAGGACGACGGCACGGTGCAGGTCTATGCGCCGAGCGGCGCCCTGGTCGATGCGTGCATCGCGCGCATCGAGGCGATGACCAAGGAGGCCGAGATCGGCGACCGGTTCACCGGCAAGGTGGTCAAGACGACCGCGTTCGGGGCGTTCGTCGAGCTGACGAAGGGCACCGACGGCCTGCTCCACATCTCCAACGTGAAGCCCGGCGAGCGGGTGAGCGCTGTCGAGGACGTGCTCAAGCAGGGCGACGAGCTCGACGTCACGGTGGTCGAGGTGGATCGCGAGCGCGGACGCATCGGCCTGCGGCTCTCGAGCGATCCCGCGGTGGAGGGCAAGTCCCCCGAGGAGCTGACACAGGTCGGGACGGGCGACTCGGGGCCCCGCGGCGGAGGCAACAGCGGCGGCCGGCGGGAGCGTGAGCGCCTGGACGGTGGGCGCGAGCGTGGCTCCGGTCGGCGGCGTTCGTAAATTGCTTCGCGCTCGGCCCACCGCCAGGTCCCTTGCCTGAGGCCGCCGCTCAAACGCTCCCCGAGGGCGTCGAGCGAGACCGAGCTTCCGGGGGGCCTGCGCGTGATCACCGAGGTGGTGCCCTCGGTGCGCTCGGTCGCGCTCGGCTTCTGGGTGCGGACGGGCTCCCGCGACGAGCCCCCCGCGCAGGCGGGCGTCTCGCACTTCCTCGAGCACCTGCTGTTCAAGGGCACCGAGCGCCACTCGGCGATCGAGATCTCGGAGCTGTTCGACGGCATGGGGGCGGCGACCAACGCCGCGACCAGCAAGGAGTCCACCCACCTGCACGCGCGGCTGCTGGACGAGCACACCGAGGAGGCCTTCGAGCTGCTCGCCGAGATGCTGCTTCGCCCCGTCGCTGCCCGAGGACGAGGTCGACTCGGAGCGCGAGGTCGTGCTGGAGGAGATCGCGATGTACGAGGACGAGCCCCAGGACCGCGTCCACGACGTGCTCGCGGCCGCCGTCCACGGCGACCATCCGCTCGGGCGCCGGGTGCTCGGCGACGCGCAGGTGATCGGCTCGATCCCCGTCGCCGAGATCTCCTCGTACCACCAGGCCCACTACACGGGGCCGAACGTCGTCGTCGCCGCGGCGGGACACCTCGAGCACGAGCAGATCGTCGAGCTGGCCCGACGCCAGCTGAGCGCGCCGGCGGCCGAGCAGAACGGCGTCCCTGGCGAGGACATGGATGATCCGGCGCCGCGCTTCGCGTTCCAGGCCAAGGAGACCGAGCAGTACCACATCTGCTTCGGTGGTCCGGGGATCTCGCGCTCGGACGAGCGGCGCTTCGCGCTGGGCGTTCTCGACGCGATCTTCGGCGGCTCGACCTCATCGCGCCTGTTCCGCGAGGTCCGCGAGAAGCGCGGGCTCGCCTACGCGGTCGGCTCCTACAGCGAGCAGTACGTGGATCGCGGCATGGTCGCGATGTACGTCGGCACCCGGGAGGAGAACGTGCGCGAGGCCTGCGAGATCATCGGCCGCGAGCTCGCGTCGCTTCGCGATCACGGCGTCAGCGCCGAGGAGCTGGAGCGTGCCAAGGAGCACGTCAAGGGACGGATGGTGCTCGGGCTGGAGGCGACCGGCGCCCGGATGTCGCGGCTGGCTCGCGCGACCCTGTTCGACGTCCCGCTGCTCTCGCTCGACGAGATGCTCGAGCGGATCGAGCAGGTGAGCGCCGAGGACGTCGCCGAGCTGGCGACCGAGCTGTACGACCCCGAGCGGCTCTCGGCCGCGTGCATCGGCCCCAACGAGGAGCACTTCAGGGAAGCCACCGCCTCGGTCAGCCAGGCGCTCACATCAGCATGATCCGGGTGGCCGTCTCGGGCGCCGCGGGGCGAATGGGAGAGACGGTGTGCGAGGCTGTCGAGGAGGCCGACGATCTCGAGCTCGCCGGCAGGGCGGACCCGTCGCTGCAGACTCGGCTGGCCGACGTTCTGGACGGCGCGGACGTGGTGGTCGACTTCACGACGCCGGAGGCGGCGCCCCGAGAACGTTCGCGAGTGCCTGGCCGCCGACGTCCATGCCGTGGTCGGCACCACCGGGTTCGAGCTCGAGTCGGCACGCGCCGACGCAGAGGCGGCGGCCCGCGACGGGAAACGCGCCCGGGTGTTCGTGGCGCCCAACTTCGCGATCGGAGCCGTGCTGATGATGCAGATGGCGCGCCAGGCGGCACCCCACATGCCCGAGTGCGAGATCGTCGAGCTCCACCACGATGGCAAGCTCGACGCGCCGTCGGGGACCGCGAAGCGCACCGCGGACTTGATCCGCGACGCCGGCGGCAACGTCCACGAGCCGATCCACTCGGTGCGCCTTCCCGGCCTGGTCGCGCATCAGGAGGTGATCTTCGGCGGCGAGGGCCAGACGCTCTCGATCCGCCACGACTCGATCGACCGCCGCTCGTTCATGCCCGGCGTCCTGCTCGCCGTTCGCCGCGTCGCCGAGCTGCCCGACCCGCTCACGGTCGGACTCGAGACCCTGCTTTGAGCAACTCCGCCACGGCTGGGGTCGGCGCGATGCGCCTGTGCCAGATCGCGCTCAGCGTCACCGACCTGCGCCGGACCCAGCGCTGGTACCGGGAGGTGCTCGGGCTGGAGCCCGCGGGCGGCACCAACCTGTTCGCCGGCCCGCTCGCCTCGATGGTGCAGGGCGTGCCGCGCGCGGCCTCGACCTGCTGGTGGCTGGTCGACCGCCAGGACTTCTTCCAGATCGAGCTGTTCGAGTTCCGGAGCCCCCTCGTGCGCCCGCTGCCGGCCGACTGGCGGCCGTGCGACATCGGCTACACGACGGTGTCCGTTTCGGTCGCCGACCTCGACCGGACCCTGGAGCGCGCCGTGGCGGCCGGCACGCCGCCGCTCACCGATCCGCTCGGCCGGCCGGGCGCTCGCCGCGCCTGCGTGCGCGATCCCGAGGGAGTCCTGATCGAGTTGATGGAGGACGACCCGCGCGCCGCCCAGCCGCGCGAGCGCCCCCGTCCCGGGCTGGAGGCCGCGACGCGCTCGGTGACCCTCTCGGTGCCGGACCTGGAGCCGCTCGCGACGGTTGTTCGCCGACGTCCTCGGGCTCGACGTCGCCGAGGGCGCCGGTCTCCACGCTCCCGAGCACGAGGCGCTCTGGGGCCTGGAGGGGGCACAGCGCGACTCGCTCGAGCTGTGGGCGGACGACATGCTGGTCGAGCTGGTCCAGTACACGGATCCGCCGGGAAGGCCGTGGCCGCCCGGCTACCGGATCTCGGACCAGGGCCTGCTCAACATCGCCTTCGGGTTTCGGCGAGCGCGCCGAGTTCGAGGCGGCCCACGCGCGTTGCCTCGAGGCGGGGTTGCGCCGAAACGGCCCGCCGCTGCGGCTCGGGGCCTGGTCGGTCGTCTACGTCAACGACGATCAGGGCTTCAGCGTCGAGCTGCTCCACGTGGAGCCCTGGTACGAGAGGCAGATGGGGTTTCGGCCGCGCGCGACACCCAGGCTCGCTCCCCTGGCGGGACGCACCCCGGCGCGGCTGAGATCCGAACGGCGCTTCGAGAAGGCGCTGGTCACCGGCGCCGCCGGGGGCCTGGGCACCGAGCTCTGCCGGCTTGCTCGCCGAGGACGCGACCTCGCTCGTGCTGCTCGACCGCGACGCCGACGGGCTGGCGAGGCTGGCCGAGGAGCTGGGGGACGGGGTGGAGGTGGCGACGCGCGAGCTCGACTTCGCCGACCTCGAGGCCGTGGACGCGGCCGCCGCGCGAGCTGGTCGCCGAGCATCCTGACATCGACCTGCTGATCGCCTGCGCCGGCCTCGACCGGGCCCAGTCCCTGCTGGCCTTCGACTGGCGCCAGGCGCGCGACGACTTCACCGTCAACTCGCTGTCCAACCTGGTGCTGCTGTCGCATCTGGCGCCGGCGATGGCGCGGCGCGGCGGCGGGCACGTGACCGCGATCGCCAGCCTCGCGGGGCTGGTCGGGATGCCGTACGAGGCCCCCTACAGCGGCAGCAAGGCGGCCCTGGCGGCGATCGCCGAGTCCGCCCGGGCCGAGCTGGAGCCGGAGGGGATCACCTTCACGGCGGTCTTCCCGGGCTTCGTCGACACGCCGATGTTCCGCGCCAACGCCTTCAAGAAACCAGACCCCACCAGCCAGTCGCGTCGCCTTCGGCTCGGCGCCGGCATCTCTTATCCGATCGCCCCCCGCGACGCCGCCGAGCGGATCTACATGGCCACCCTGAGGCGGCGCGAGAGCCTCCACTTCCCGGCCCGCGAGCACGCCAAGCTGCGCCTGGCGAGGCTGCTGCCGGCGCGCCTGCGCGACCCGATGACCCGGCGCGCCATGAACCCGCCCGAAATACGGTCCCGACGCCCTGGCCCATCGCATGCCGCCCCTGTTCGCGGGCCTCGCCGCCGCCGGTTGAGCGATACTAGTGACGACGATGGCGACGATCTCCGGCGTGATCACCGCGATGGTGACGCCGTTCGCAGAGGACGGCGCGCTCGACCTCGACGCGGCGCGAAGGCTGGCGCGCCACCTGGTCGAGAACGGCTCGCACGGGCTCGTGCGTGGCCGGCACGACCGGCGAGTCGCCGACCCTCTCGGACGCGGAGAAGCTGAGCCTGTTGAAGGCGGTGAAGGAGGAGGTCGGCGACCGGGCGACGATCATCTGCGGCACCGGCTCCAACGACACCCGCCACTCGGTCGAGCTCACCGAGGGCGCCTGCCGGGCCGGCGCCGACGCGGTGCTGGTCGTCACTCCGTACTACAACAAGCCCAACCGGGCCGGCCTGCGCGCTCACTTCGAGGCGGTCGCCGAGGCCGCCGGCGACACCCCGGTGGTCCTCTACAACATCCCCTCGCGCTGCGTCATCAACCTGGCGCCCGACTTCCTCGCCGAGCTGGCGGCCGAGATCCCGAACGTGGTCGCGGTCAAGCAGGCCAACGACGACGACCTCGGGCCGATCGACGGGCTCGACGTCCTGGCCGGCAACGACGCGCGTCTTCCTCCGTTGCCTCGAGCTGGGAGGCACCGGCGGCATCCTGGTCTCCTCGCACCTGGTCGGAGCGGAGATGCGCGCCATGTACGAGGCCGCGATCGCAGGTGAGGGGGCCCGCGCTCACGAGCTCGACGCCGAGCTTCAGCCGATCTACGAGGCGACCACGGTGACCAGCAACCCGATCCCGGTCAAGGCGGCGCTCGAGATGCTGGGCATCGTCGAAGGCCATCTGCGGCTGCCGATGGTTCCCGCCAGCCAGCAGGAGCGGGCCGCGGTCAGGACCGCGCTGGAGCGGCATGGCCTCCTGGTCGCCGGCGGCACGACCTAGTGTGCGACCGGCGCGGCAGCGGCTGACGCCGGGCGAGGGCACGCCGGGTTGACGGCTCCACTTCGCGTCCTGCCGCTCGGGGGGCTCGGCGAGATCGGCAAGAACATGACCGTCGTCGAGCAGGACGGGCGGATCGTCGTGGTCGACACCGGGCTGATGTTCCCGACCACCGAGATGCTGGGAATCGACCTGGTGCTGCCGGACTTCTCCTATCTGCGCGATCACGCCGACGACATCGAGGCCATCGTCCTCACCCATGGGCACGAGGATCACGTCGGGGCGCTTCCCTACGTTCTGCGCGAGATCGGGATGCCGCCCGTCATCTACGGCGGCGCCCTGACGATCGGGCTGGTGCGCTCGAAGCTCGAGGAGCACCGGCTTCGCGACGCGCCGCTCGAGGTGCTGGACGCCGGCGAGAAGGTGCGCCTCGGCCCGTTCGAGCTCGAGCTGGTCCACATGGCGCACTCGATTCCGGACTCCCGCGCGGTCGTCCTGCGCACCGAGCTGGGCGCGCTGCTGATCACCGGCGACTACAAGTTCGACCAGACCCCGGTGGACGGCAGGCCGGCCGACGTCTCGCGCCTCGCCGAGCTGGGGCGGGAGGGCGTCCTCTGCCTCTGCGGCGACTCGACCAACGCCGACCGGCCCGGGGTGGCGCCGTCGGAGTCGAGCGTCGGCCCCGCCCTGCTCGACCTGTTCTCCCGCTGCCGTGGCCGGATCATCGTCACCTCGTTCGCCTCCAACGTGCATCGGGTCCAGCAGGTGATCGACGCTGCCGCCGCAGCTCGATCGACGCGTGGCGCTCGTCGGTCGCTCGATGCGCAAGAACTTCAACATCGCCTCGAACCTCGGCATCGCTCGGATTCCGGATGGGATGCTGATCCCGGCGCGCGAGATCGAGTCCTACCCCGACCACGAGGTGGTCGCGATCTCGACCGGGAGCCAGGGAGAGCCGCTGTCCGCGCTGCGGCGCATGGCGCACGCCGACCACGCGGACGTCGAGCTGCACTCCGGCGACACGGTGATCTTCTCGGCGACTCCGATCCCCGGCAACGAGCGCTCGGTCAACGAGACGATCGACCGGATCTTCGAGATCGGCGCCGAGGTGGTGACCGCGGCCGACGCGCCCATCCACGCCTCCGGGCACGGATGGCAGGAGGAGCTGAAGCTGATGCTCAACCTGACCCGGCCGCGCTACGTGATGCCGGTCCACGGCGACCACAAGCGTCTGCGCCTCCACGCCGCCCTCGCCGAGTCGGTGCGAATCGACCCGGAGCGGATCTTCAAGGGCCGCAACGGGCTGACGCTCGAGTTCGACGAGTCGGGCGCCCGCCTCGGGCCGCGAGATCCCGGCCGGGATGATCTTCGTCGACGGCGTCGACATCGGCGACCCCGACGACGTGGCGCTTCGCGACCGCCGGGCCCTGTCGGCCGACGGCGTGTTCATCGTCGTCGCCACGATCTCCTCCGATGACGGGTCGCAGGTGGCGCCCCCGGAGATCATCTTCCGCGGGGTGCCGTTCGTCGAGGAGGCCGACGCTCTGGTCGAGGAGCTGCGCGACGTCGGTCGGCGGCTCGCTGACCGAAGCCGCCCGGCACGAGGAGCGCGAGGCGACGCTGCTCCAGCAGGACCTGCACGACGACATCGCGGCCTTCGTCTACGAGCGGCTGCGCCGCCGGCCGATGGTGCTGCCGGTGATCGTCGAGGTATGAGGTGACTGCTACGCGGGCCGCAGCTGTGCCGCCGGACCGCCGAGGAGCGCAAGAGGACACCGGCGCGGTGGGGAGGCGGCGCGCCGTACGCCGCGCGGCGCTCGCGGCCGGGCTGGTGGCCGCTCTGGCCGCCCCGGCCGCCGTCTCCGCGGCGCCGCGACGGGCGGCCGCGAAGCTGAAGGCCGCAAGCGCTCCGGCGAGCGAGCTGAGCCAGGTCGCCGCGATCCCTCTTCCGGGGGGCGCCACCGTCTATCGGTTCCAGCAGCGGGTCTCCGGGGTGAAGGTCCTGAACGGCCAGGCGGTGGTCAACGACCCAGCGGGCGCGCCGCCCGACCTGGTCGCCGACTCGAGCAAGCCCGGAATCGACGCCCCGCCTGCGGCGCGAGTCGAGAAGGCCCGCGCGCTCCAGATCGCATCTCGCGGCGCGGACGTGAGGCGTGTGCGTGGCCACCGGTCGGCGAGCCTGGCGATTGCGCCCGGCGACGGCGGAAGGCTCGTCTGGCGCGTCGTCATCCCGTCCGCCCGGCCGCTGGGCGACTTCGAGGTTCTCGTCGACGCCGTCTCCGGCCGCGTGGTGCATACCCGCGACCTGCTCCAACGACTTCAGCACACGGCCACGCGAAGCTCTACGACCCGAATCCGGTGGTCGAGCGGCACAGCTTCTTCGGAGGCCTGCGAAGCGACCACAAGGACCGGAACACCCGGCTCCTGACCTCGCTGCGCGTTCCGGTGACGCTGCCGCACATCAGGGGCGGCCAGGACTGCCTGCGCGGCCGGTGGGCCCACGCCAAGGTCGGGCGGCACCCGGCGCACGAGGTCTGCAAGGCGAGCCTGAGGTGGAACAGCGTGAAGCGGTCCAAGGATCGCTTCGAGGGGCTGATGGCCTACTTCCACGTCGACCGCGCCGCAGAGCTACATCCAGAGCCTCGGATTCGGCGACGCCACGGCGAACGGGATCGACGACCGCAGCCCAGGTCGTGGTCGCGGACGCGTTCAAGGCCGACAACTCCTTCTTCTCCCCGGCGACTCGGAAGATCAAGTACGGAAGCGGTGGCGTCGACGACGCCGAGGACGCCGACGTCATCCTGCACGAGTACGGCCACGCCATCCAGGACGACCAGGTCCCCGGGTTCGGGGCCGGCAATCAGGCGGGATCGATCGGCGAGGGCTTCGGCGACTTCTGGGCGGCCGTGATGTCCTCCCTCTCACCGGATACGACCAACGCGGACGACGTCTGCATCTTCGACTGGGACGGCGTCACCTGGGGAAGGTTCGTCCCCGCGTTCCACCGCAAGTGCGGCCGGCGGGCGGACAGTCAACAGACCCTGCCGGCAGGCCCAGGCCAGCTGTCGGTTCGAGATCCATTGCGTCGGCCAGGTCTGGTCGAGCGCCCTGTGGGACCTGCGGACCAAGTACGGGATCGGCGCCGCGACCTTCGACAGGATCGTGCTCACCTCCCAGTTCATGTACACGGCGAACGAGCGCTTCGGCGAGGCCGGTCAACGCCCTGGTCGAAGGCGGATCAGGGCTTGACCGGCGGCGCCAACAAGGCCGCGATCTGCACCGAGATGGAGACCAACCGCGCGCATCTCCGTGCCGAGCGCCTGCCCCTGAGTCGCGCGGCCCCCGAAAAAGACTGACCCGCCGGTGTCAGGGAGGGGGAACACCGGCGGGTCGCTTGGCTCAGACTGGCCAACGTTCACCCATCGAGGTGGTGTCGGGGGGTGTCCTCGACGGGTGGGTTGTCTCGTCCAAGCGGAAAGTATAGGGATCGTGTAAAGGATCCCTAAAAGTTGCGCGCGGCGACCGGATTTCTTACGCGTGGCAACCGAGTGCTGATCCTCATGAGCTCCCTCGTTGCGGCAGCGGGAGCCGCACCGTGAAGCGCGCTCCGCCGGCGGGCGAGGAGCCCGCGTCGACGTCGCCGCCATGGGATCTCGCGACCGCCTTGACGATCGCGAGGCCGAGCCCGGTGCCGCTGTCTGCCGGCCACGTCGGCGGGGCCACCGCCCCGGACGAACCGCGAGAACACCTGCTCCTCCATGCCGGGCGGGATCCCGGGCCCGTCGTCCGAGACCTCGAGCACGGCGTCGCCGTTGCGGCGCTCGACCGCGACCCGGATCTCGGTCCCGGCCGGCGTGTGGCGCAGGCCGTTGTCGAGCAGGTTGACGGCCAGCCGGTGAAGCTCGTCCGGGTTGCCCTCGACCGGCACCGGACCACCATCGGCCAGGGTCAGGCGGTGCCCGTCGGCGACCGGGCGCACCTCGGAGAGGGCCGCGGCCGCGACCTCAGCGAGGTCGCACTCGCGCCGGGCACCGGTGCGCCCCGCGTCGGCGCGCGCGAGCAGCAGCAGGTCGGAGACCAGGCGGCTCATCCGCCGCGAGGAGCGGAGCGCCGACTCGATCATCTCGCCCTCCTCGCCGCGACGCCCGGCCGCCTCGAGCCGCTCCTGGAGCAGCTCCAGATTGGCGAGGATGCTGGTCAGCGGGCGTGCGCAGCTCGTGCGAGGCGTCGGCGACGAACTCGCGCTGCACCTGCATCATCTGCTCGGTCTCGGAGCGCGCCGCGTCGAGCTCGCGAAGCATCTGGTCCAGCGTGCGGGCCAGCTCGCCCACCTCGTCGTCGGTCTCCGGCGCCGGGAATGCGGAGCGAGGGATCTCGGGTGGAGGCGATCTCCCGCGCCGTGGCGGTCAGAGTGGAGACCGGCCGCATCGCGCGCCCCGCGATCGCGATTCCGGCCAGAGCCGCGAGCAGGGTGCCGCCCAGCACCCCGCCTCCCAGGAACAGCCACAGCCTGCTGATGGTCGCGTCGAGGCTGTCGGTGCTGCGGGCGTACTGAAGGTAGGCCTGGACGGGGACGCTGGTGGGGATGGAGGTCGTGAAGACCCGCAGCGAGCCGACGTTGCTGAAGCCACCGACGGTCCCAGGGGGACCGAGGTTGGGCGCGCCGAGTGTGGCGCCACCGCGGAACTCGTTTCCGTTCCGGTCGACGACCCTGACCGCCGTGGCGCCGAGCGGCCATCTGCCCCGGATTCGGCGACACATGCGCCCTTGCCGGTGACCTGGAGCTCCAAGGCGAGCCGGTCGCCGGTGTCCCGAAGCTCGTCGTTGAAGTCGTCGTTGAGCCGGTTGCTCGACCAACCGGCCGACGACCACGGCGAAGACGACCAGGATGATCAGCGTCAGGGTGGCCGAGACGGCCGCGAGCCGCCAGCGGACGGGCCAGCGCTTCGGCGTCAGGGCCGCGAGGATGTTCTCAAGCCTCTTCATCCCGAGCCGCCTTGATCACGTACCCGGCGCCACGCTTGGTGTGCAGGACGCGCGGCTCGCCGCCGGCTTCGAGCTTTCGGCGCAGGTTCGAGATGAAGACGTCGATCGTGTTCGTCATCGCCATCGGGTCGTAGCCCCAGACCTCCTCGAGCAGGCGCTCGCGCGAGACCACCAGGCGCTCGTTGCGCATCAGGTACTCGAGCAGCTCGAACTCGCGGTTCGTGAGCTCGATCGGGCGATCGCCGCGATAGACCTCGCGCGTGTCCGGGTTGAGGCGAAGGTCGGCGACGGCGAGCGACGCAGTGCCTCGCGGGGGCCGCCGCCGCAGCAGGGCGCGCATCCGGGCCAGGAGCTCCTTGCGCTCGAACGGCTTCACCAGGTAGTCGTCGGCTCCCGAGTCGAGCCCCTCGACCCGATCGTCCGTCTGGGTGCGGGCGGTGAGGATCAGGATCGGCGCGTCGCTCTCGGCGCGCAGGCGACGGCAGACCTCGACCCCGTCCAGCTTCGGCAGCCCGAGGTCGAGGATGACGAGGTCGGGCACGAAGTCCTCGGCCAGCTGGAGCGCCTCCACGCCATCGCCGGCGGAGCGCACCTCGTGGCCCTCCTGGCGCAGGGTGCGCCGCAGGACGTCGGCGATCTCGGCGTCGTCCTCGACGACCAGGACCCGGCCGGTGATGGTCTCGCTGGCAAGCATCACAGGAGAGGTTAGCCCTGACAGCCGCGAACACCGGGGATATTTAGCGGTCATTTAGTCGACGGAGCGGCCAGCAGGCGGCACGCAGAGGACTTCACCCCGCTACCTGCTGCGTGCTCCGCAGGGGACGTGGTCCAGGCGTCGAACCTGCCCAGCAGACGCCGGCGCGCAGCCGAGGGGCGACGCGTCTGGCTGGTCCTGCCTGATGTCCATGCCCTTGACACGCAAGCGCCGTCGCAAGCGGCGCCGCCCTGCCCGTCGCGAGCCCTCGCGCTCGCGCTCAGCCGCGCGGTCTCGTCCGCGGCTGCGCGAGGCGCGTCGTGATGCACACGCCCTGGCTGAGAGGCTCGAGCAGCGCCACCTCGACCTGATCGGCCTCGGGCTGGTGGCGGCCGGCGTCTACCTGGGTTTCGTCCTCTACGTGGGCTGGGACGGAGGGCCGGTGGGCGAGTGGCTGAAGAGGGCGCTCGAGAACGCCGCCGGCCGGATCGCGTACGTCGCGCCGCTGGCCCTCGCCGGTTGGGGCCTGGCGCTGGTCATGCGCCCGTTCGTCGCCGCCCCAGGGGCGCTGAACGCGGGCGGCGTCCTGCTGCTCGCCTCGCTGCTCCTGGCCTTCGCGGCCCAGACCGCCGGGCTGGGGCCCGAGCATCCCGATCCGCCACGGCTACTTCGAGCAGCGCTTCTTCACCGTCCACGGCGGGGCTGCCGGCGAGGCCCTGTACTGGGCGGCGACCACGCTGTTCCAGCGGCTCGGCGCCCAGATCCTGGCCGTGCTGATGTTCGCCAGCGGCCTGCTGCTGCTCACCGGGACCACTGTCGCGGGGCTGATGTCCCGCGCCGGCCGGGTGGCGCGAACCGCCGGCACCGGAACGCGCGACCTGGCGAAGACGGTGCGATCCGGCGGCCTGGGCCTCGAGGGGCTCGACCCGCGCGGCGACGAGATCGCGATCACGCGCGCCGATCCCACCGAGCCGCTTGCGACAGAGGTGCTGGGCGGGGAGCCCGACGCGGGAGACGCGCAGAGCGCGACGGCCGGAGATCCCCGGCACGGGGAGTGGGCAGACGAGGACGTCGAGGGCCCGGACGACCGACTACGACGAGGCGGCTACGGGCGAAGCCGGGGCCCCGGATGCCGCGGATGCGGACGTGGTGGCCGGCGACGACGCTCCGCAGGTGGCCCGGACGCCGATGGGCAACAAGCGCGAAGGGGTCACCGCGTCCGAGGAGCTCGACTACGAGCTGCCCACGGCAAAGCTGCTTCAGCGGGGCAAGGGGGACCCGGGCCCGGACGTGAAGGATCGCGAGGCCGTCGCCAAGGCGCTGCTCGAGGCGCTTCGCCACTTCGGCGTCGAGGCCAAGCTGCTGGGAGTGGTCAGCGGCCCGCACGTCAGCCGCTACGAGCTTCAGCTCGCTCCGGGGACCAAGGTCGGGAAGGTGGCCCAGCTTCGCGACGATCTCGCCTACGCGCTCGCCTCCACCGACATCCGGATCCTGGCGCCCGATCCCCGGCAAGAAGGCGGTCGGCGTGGAGGTGCCGAACCAGCGCCGGCGCCTGGTGCGGCTCGGCGACATCTACGACGGCCGCCCGAAGGGCTCCTCGCCGCTCGCCGTGTGGCTGGGCAAGGACGTCTCCGGGCAGGCCGTGTGGGCCGATCTGGCGCCGATGCCGCACGCCCTGGTCGCCGGCACCACCGGGTCGGGCAAGTCGGGCTGCATCAACGCGATGCTGTGCTCGGTGCTCCTGCACGCGTCGCCGAACGAGGTCCGCCTGGTGCTGGTCGACCCGAAGCGGGTCGAGCTGAACCACTACGAGCGCCTCCCGCACCTGCTGACCCCGGTGGTCACGAACCCACGCCTGGCCGCCAACGTGCTCGCCAACCTGATCGGCGAGATGGAGAGCCGCTACGCCGTCATGGGCGAGGCGCAGGGCGCGAAACCTGATCGAGCTCAACCGGGCCCGCCGCAAGGCCGGCGAGGCGCCGCTGCCGTACATCCTCTGCGTGATCGACGAGCTGGCGGACCTGATGATGATCGCGCCGGCCGAGGTCGAGGACTCGATCATCCGGCTGGCGCAGAAGTCGCGGGCCGTCGGCATCCACCTGGTGCTGGCGACGCAGCGGCCGTCGACCGACGTGATCACGGGGACGATCAAGGTCAACATCCCCGCCCGGATCGCCTTCTCGGTCGCCTCGCAGGTCGACTCGCGCGTGATCCTCGACCAGGGCGGGGCCGAGACCCTGCTGGGCCAGGGGGACATGCTGTTCCGGCCGGTGGGGACCTCGAGGCTCCAGCGCCTCCAGGGCGCTTTCGTGACCGAGGACGAGATCGCCCGGCTGGTCGCCCACTGGGCGCGCCAGGGCGAGCCCGAGTTCGACGAGGCGCTGCTCGAGGTGCGCGAGGAGACGGGCGACGAGCGCGAGGACGGAGCTCTCGCCGGATCACGACGACCTGCTCGAGGACGCAGCGCGAATCGTGGTCCAGAGTCAGACCGCGTCGGTCTCGATGATCCAGCGTCGCCTTCGCGTCGGCTACACCCGCGCGGGACGCCTGATCGACATGCTCGAGCGGCGGGGGATCATCTCGGGGTACGAGGGCTCGAAGCCGCGCCAGGTCCTGGTCTCGGAGGCGGAGCTGCCGCGAATGCTCGAGCGGCTCTCGGGCGCCGCGGCGACGGCTCGCCGGACGACGATGCCGAGCGCCCGGGCGAGCCCGACACCGAGGCCGAGCTGGAGCCACTGACCACGAGGCCCGAGCAAGGGACTTGACGCTGGCCCGACGGCGAAGTCGTCGAGCTGGCGGCTGAGCCTCTCGCACCGGACGGCGCGGCGGCGCGCGGGCGGCGAGAATGTGCGCCGTCATGGCGACCAGGGACGAAGGAACGGGACTGCCGATCGGCGACGTCCTGAAGCGGACCCGCACTCGCCGCAAGGTCGACATCCACACGGTCGAGCAGCAGACGAAGATCCGGACCAAGTACCTGCGCGCGCTCGAGAACGAGGAATGGGACGTGCTTCCCGGGCCCGCCTACGCCAAGGGCTTCCTGCGGACCTACGCCCAGTTCCTCGGCCTCGACGGGGACGCCCTGGTCGACGAGTACCGCCGGACCGTGGAGGCGGCGCTCCATGCGGACCACGCCTATGGGTTCACCGAACCGGTGCTCGAGCGCCGCCGGCGACCCGGACAGGAGCCCCGGCGCAACTGGGCCGTGTGGCTGTGGGTCGTCGGCGCCTTGGCGGCGGCCGGCGTGGTGCTGCTCGTGGTCCTGGGAAATGGCGGGTCCGACGAGGGCAAGCAGCGACATCACCACAAGGGCAAGCACCACTCGCACCATCACGGGAACGGGGGCAGCGCGAATCAAGGCGGCGGCTCCAAGCAAGCGGTCACTCTGGCGCTGGTCACGCGCGACGACATGGAGGTCTGCCTGGTGACCGGCGACGGTCGAGCCGCTGATCGACGCGCAGACGCTGATCTCGGGCGCCAAGGAAGGCCCCTTTCAGCCACCGGCGGACAACTACCGCCTCGACCTCGACAGCGGCGGGGCGGTCACGCTGACCCTGAACGGCAAGCACCACACGGTGCGGTCCCGGGCGCCGGCCAGCTACGACATCAGCTCGGACGGCATTCGATCGACGAGCTTCAAGGGCCCGAGCTGCCCATGAGCGGTCGCCCGTGAACGCGAGCACGGTTCGCGCCGGAATCGTCGTCACCGGCACCGAGGTCGTCACCGGGCGCGTCAGCGATCGAAACGGCCCGTGGATCTCGGAGCGACTCGGCGAGCTGGGCGTCGACGTCACCCACATCCTCTGCGTTCCAGACCGTGCCCGCGACCTCGAGGCGGCGCTCGGTTCCTCGCCGCCCAGGGCGTCGACCTGATCGTCACCAGCGGGGGCCTCGGCCCGACGGCCGACGACCTGACCGCCGAGGTGGTCGCTCGGTTCGCCGGCCGCGAGCTCGTCCTCGACGAGGGGATGGAGGAGAAGATCGTCCGGCATCCTGGCGCGTTTCGCGCGGCGCGCTGCGCTTCGACGCCGACGCGCTTCGCGAGGCCAACCGCAAGCAGGCGATGGTGCCGCGTGGCGCGACCACGATCGACCCGGCGGGGACCGCGCCCGGCCTGGTGGTCCCCACCGACGGGCCCACGGTGATCGTCCTGCCGGGACCGCCGCGCGAGCTGCAGGCGATGTGGCCGGCGGCGCTGGAGTCAGAGCCCGTCCGCGCCGTGCTCTCGCGCGCGACTCCGTTTCAGGGCTACACGCTGCGCCTGATCGGCATCCCCGAATCGGAGATCGCCAAGACGTTGCGCGAGGTCGAGCGGCGAGACGGATCTGTCGGCGCTCGAGATCACGACCTGCCTGCGAGGCGGCGAGCTGGAGATCGAGGTCCGCCATCGCGAGGGGGCGGACGCCGCCGCCGGATGCGGTGCGCACCGCGGTCCGCCAGCGCCACGCGCGCTACCTGTTCAGCGAGGACGGAACCACGATCGACGAGCAGGTCGCCGGGCTGCTGCGCGGGCGACGCGTGGGGCTCGCCGAGTCGTGCAGCGGCGGCCTGCTGGCTGCCCGCCTGACGCGGCTTCCGGGCGCCTCGGAGTACGTCGCGGGCAGCGTCGTCGCCTACTCGAACCAGGCGAAGTCGGACCTGCTCGGCGTCGACCCCGAGCTGATCGAGCGCCACGGCGCCGTCTCCCCCGAGGTCGCGGAGGCGATGGCCGACGGGGCGCTGGAGCGGTTCGAAGCCGACACCGCGGTCTCGATCACCGGGATCGCCGGCCCGGATGGGCGGCACGAAGGACAAGCCGGTGGGTTACGTCTGCTTCTGCGCCAAGCTGGCCGGCGGAGCGAGCCTCGCGCGCGACCCGGTGATCCCCGGCAGCCGCCAGGACATCCGCGAGCGCTCGGCGCTGGTCGGGACTCCACATGCTGCGGATCCTGCTGGGCGGCGGGGAGGCGCCGCTGTAGTGAACCCGGGGCCCGAGCCGTTCGAGGTCCGCGTCGCCGAGCAGGTCCTCGACGACCTCCGCGGGCGCCTGGCCCGGACCCGTTGGCCCTCGCAGCCTGCGGAGGAGGGGTGGGAGCTTGGCGTCGACGTCGCCTACCTGCGCCAGCTCTGCGATCACTGGGCCGGGCGCTACGACTGGCGGGCATTCGAGTCGCGGCTGAACGGGCTCGCCAACCACCGCTGGAGGGGCCTCCACCTGATCTGGGAGCGAAGCCAGGGAGGCGGGCTGCCGGTGATCCTGATCCACGGCTGGCCGGGCGGGCCGATCGAGTTCCTGGATGTGATCCCACGGCTCGTGGAGGCGGGACACGACGTGGTGGTGCCGTCCCTGCCGGGCTATGGATGGTCGGATGACCCCGGACGGCCGCTGAATGTCGCTGCGGTGTCGGAGCGCCTTCGCGCGCTGATGGAGGACGGCCTGGGGTATGAGCGCTACGCGGTCCAGGGAGGCGACTGGGGCGCCAACATCGCGGCGAGGATGGCGTTCGACTCTCCTGCGACCGTGGCCGCCGTCCACGTCAACGCGGTCTCGGTCCTGCCCGTTCCGGGGAACCTCGAGGACCCTCCGCTGAGCGATGTCGAGCAGGCCTATGTCCAGGCCGGCTCGCGCTGGCGCCGCCGCGAGGGCTTTCACCTGTTCGTGCACTCGGCGGCCCCCGACGCCGTGGGGGTCGCCTTCAACGACTCGCCGGCGGGACTCGCCGCCTGGCTGGTGGAGAAGTACCGGCGCTGGAGCGACTGCGGCGGCGAGGTGGAGCGACGCTTCTCGAAGGACCAGCTGTGCGACTTCCTGACCATGTACTGGGCGACCGGGACGATCGCCTCCTCGATGCGGCTCTACCTCGGCGAGCGCCGCGACCGCTGGCGGCTCGGCGCGGACGAGCGCATCGAGGCCCCTGCCGCGGCCGCCGACTTCCCCGCCGAGATCGCCAGGGCGCCGCGAGAGTGGGCCGAGCGGATCTTCTCCGACCTGCGCCGCTGGACGGAGATGCCGCGCGGCGGTCACTTCGCCGCCTTCGAGGAGCCCGAGCTGCTGGCCGACGACGTGATCGAGTTCCTGGCCCGCCTCTGACAGCTTGGGGCGGGGTCGAGCGGGGGTGAAGGCCGGCCTCCGCCGGAGCGCCCCGGGGCCTATGATCGCCTTGACAGGCGAGGCTCGGATTCTGAGCGTCCGATCTCGCTCGAGCAAGGGACAAAGGAGGAGACCGTGGCGGAGAGTGTGACCCTGAGCGCCGCGCAGGCAGTCGTCGATGCGGCGCGCGCCAAGGCCGACGAGATCGGCGTACCGATGAACATCGCGGTCGTCGACGAAGGCAACAATCTGACCGCGTTCGCCCGCATGGACGGCGCCTGGCTGGGCTCGATCGACATCGCGAAGAACAAGGCCTACACGGCCCGCGCGTTCGACATGTCCACCAAGGACCTGGCGCCGCTGTGCCAGCCGAACCAGCCGCTGTTCGGCATCCAGGCCTCGAACCAGGGCCAGCTGATCGTGTTCGCCGGCGGCATCCCGCTGACGGCGGGAGACCAGATTGTGGGCGCCGTCGGCGTCAGCGGCGGCAGCGTCGAGCAGGACCACGAGGTCGCCGAAGCCGGCGTCGCGGCCTTCTAGCCGAGGAGAGAGATCATGGCCGACAACAGGGGCGTTGCCTACATCGAGCCGGGCAAGGTCGAGGTGCAGGACATCGATTTCCCCGAACTCGAGCTCAAGGACGGGCCCGGAGTGCATCCCGACAACGTCGGGCGAAAGACCCCTCACGGGGCGATCCTGCGGATCGTGTCGACGAACATCTGCGGCTCGGATCAGCACATGGTCCGCGGGAGGACGACGGCGCCGGCGGGCCTGATCCTGGGCCACGAGATCACCGGCGAGGTGATCGAGACCGGGCCCGACGTGGAGTTCATCAAGGTCGGGGACCTGTGCTCGGTGCCGTTCAACATCGCCTGTGGACGCTGTCTCCAGTGCAAGGAGGGGAACACCGGCGTCTGCCTGAACACCAACCCGGATCGGCCCGGATCGGCGTACGGCTACGTCGACATGGGCGGCTGGGTGGGCGGCCAGGCCGAGTACGTGATGGTGCCCTACGCGGACTGGAACCTGCTCAAGTTCCCCGACCCCGAGCAGGCTCTGGAGAAGATCCTCGACCTGACGATGCTGTCGGACATCTTCCCGACCGGCTTCCACGGCGCCTACACCGCCGGCGCGGGCCCGGGGTCGACGGTCTACGTCGCCGGCGCCGGCCCGGTCGGGCTGGCCGCCGCGTACTCCGCTCAGCTGCTCGGCGCCGCGGTGGTGATCGTCAGCGACCGGATTGGCGAGCGGCTCGAGCAGGCGCGTTCGTTCGGGTGCGAGACGGTGGACATCACGAAAGGCGAGCCGAAGGACCAGATCGAGCAGATCCTTGGCGTCCCGGAGGTCGACGCGGCGGTCGACGCGGTCGGCTTCGAGGCTCGGGGGCACGGCGCCGGCGCCGAGCACCGAGGCGCCCGCCACCGTGCTCAACAGCATGATGGACGTGACCCGGGCGGCGGGCAAGCTGGGCATCCCGGGGCTGTATGTGACCGGCGACCCGGGGGCGGTGGACGACGCCGCCAAGGAGGGCTCGCTGTCGATCCGGATCGGTCTCGGCTGGGCGAAGTCGCACTCGTTCACGACCGGCCAGTGCCCGGTGATGCGCTACCACCGCGGCCTGATGCAGATGATCCTGAACGACCGGGCGCAGATCGCCAAGGCGGTCAACGCCACGGTGATCACGCTCGACGAGGCGCCGCAGGGCTACGAGGACTTCGACTCCGGAGCGGCCCGCAAGTTCGTCCTCAACCCCAACGACCTGATCCCGACCTGAGCAGCTAGCCGAACAGCTCGCGAGCCCGCTCCACCACCAGGTCGGGCTTCTCCTCGACAACGAAGTGGCCGGAGTCGGGGACCAGCTCGACCTCCATGTCGTCGGCGTAGGGCTCGAAGCCGGGCAGCAGCCTCGGCGACAGGTAGCGGTCGCGCTCGCCGAACAGGAATCGCGTCGGCACCCGCAGCCGGTGGGCGCGCCACCTCCCGGAGATGCCCTCGCGAAGGGCGCGCTGGTAGTAGCGATACAGGTGGCTGATCGCGAGCGCGCGGGAGCGCTCCTTGAAGCTCTCCACGTAGGCGTCCAGCTCCCCGTCGGTGAACGGAGTGCCGACGTTGCCGCGCGAGAGGATGTTCTTCGCGATCCAGCCCCGTTGCATCGCCCATGGGCCGAGCCCGGGCGTCGCGATCACCCACGTGTACCAGCTCCGCCAGCTCTCGGCGACCAGGCGGGGAGTGAGACGCGTCCACGGATGCGGCGCGTTCAAGACCAGCATCCGCTCGACCCGATCGGGGTGGATGAGACCGAGCAGGACCGCGGTCCAGCCACCCCAGTCGTGGCCGATCACGAACGCGCGCTCGACCCCCAGCGCGTCGAGCAGCGCGACCTGGTCGGCGGCGAACGTCTCGCCGTCGTAGCCGTGTCCCGGCGCCTCGCTCCAGCCGAAGCCGCGCAGGTCCGGAGCGATCATCCGATACTCGTGCCGCAGGGCGCCGATCGCCCGCCGCCACATGTACCAGTGCTCTGGCCAGCCGTGAAGGAGGAGGATCGGCCGCCTGGCGGAGCTGCTGGGCCCCGCTTCGGCGACGTGGATTCGCACCCCGTTGGCCTCGACGAAGCGGTGCTCGACGCCGTCGACGTGAGGGAACTCGGCGCTCACGCGGCGCACTCTATGTGCAAAGCGAGAGCCTTCCTGTCGGCGCGGCGGCGTAGCTTGGGCGGATGGCCAAGGAGCGGCTGAAGAGCCCTCGCGCGCGATTGTTCGTGGCGCTCGACCTGCCGGATCGGGTGCGCGAGGGCCTGGTCGCGTGGCAGCGCGAAGCGCTCACCGACCGGGCCTTGCGCCCGATCGCCCCCGAGGCGCTGCACGTGACGCTGTGCTTTCTCGCCTACCAGCCGGAACGTGCGATCGAGCGGATTGCCGAGGTGATGCGCTCGGTCGGCGCGCGGCCGGTGGGGTCGCGGTTCAAGCAGGAGCCGGTTGCGGTTCCGCCGAACCGCCCCCGCCTGTTCGCGGCCGACGCGGAGAGCGAGGCCGCGATCGAGCTCCAGGCCGAGCTCTCGGACCGGCTCGAGTCCGAGCGCTTCTACCGCCCCGAGAAGCGGCCGTTCTGGCCCCACGTGACGGTCGCCCGGATCAAGCCGTCCAAGCGCTCCGCCTCCGATCGGCGGGGGCACCGAAGGGGCCGCCCGATGCGCGTCGAGACGCCCCCCGGGCCCCTGCCGGCGGAGCTCTGTGAGCCCTTCGGCGCCGTCCGGGTGACCCTCTACCGCTCACTCCTGCGACCGACGGGCGCCGAGTACGTGTCGCTGGAAGCACTCGAATTGCCGTCCGATGGGCACGGTTGACTTTGGTGTTCGCCGGCGAGGCGAAAGAAAGGTGACTTGATATGACAGACGAGAAGAAGGCGCCCCCGCGTTCCTCGAGCGCCTCCAAGAACGGCGCCGAGGCCAAGGAGGCGAAGGCCAAGGACGCGGCCCTGCAGGCCGCGTTCACCCACATAGAGCGCCAGTTCGGCCAGGGATCGCTGATGCGCCTCGGCGCCGACAGCGCGATCGAGGTCGAGGCGATTCCCACAGGGGCGCTCTCCCTGGACCTGGCGCTGGGGGTCGGCGGCGTCCCGCGGGGGCGGATCGTCGAGATCTTCGGCCCGGAGTCCTCCGGCAAGACGACGCTCGTCTACCACATCATCGCCGAGACGCAGGCGCTTGGCGGGATCTGCGCCTTCGTCGACACCGAGCACGCGATCGACCCGATCTACGCCAAGCGAATCGGCGTCGACATCGACGAGCTGCTCCTCTCCCAGCCCGACTACGGCGAGCAGGCGCTCGAGATCGTCGATGTCCTGGTCCGCTCCGGCGCGGTGGACCTGGTCGCGATCGACTCGGTGGCGGCGCTGACCCCGCGGGTCGAGCTCGAGGGCCAGATGGGGGAGGTCCAGGTCGGCCTGCAGGCGCGGCTGATGTCGCAGGCGCTCCGCAAGCTGGCCGGCAACCTCAGCCGAGCCAACACCGTCTGCGTGTTCACCAACCAGATCCGCGAGAAGATCGGCGTCCAGTTCGGAAGCCCGGAGACTCAGCCCGGCGGTCGGGCGCTGAAGTTCTACTCCTCGCAGCGGCTCGACATCCGGCGCATCGAGACTCTCAAGGAGGGCACCGAGGCGGTTGGCAACCGGGTCCGGGTGAAGGTGGTCAAGAACAAGGTCGCGGCCCCCTTCAAACAGGCCGAGTTCGACATCGAGTACGGGACCGGGATCTCGAACGAGGGCTGCCTGCTCGATCTCGCGCTGGACCACGACGTGGTGCAGAAGTCGGGGTCGTTCTTCTCCTACGGCGAGCTGCGCCTCGGTCAGGGCCGCAACAACACCAAGCAGTACCTGGCTGAGAACCCCAAGACCGCCCGCGAGATCGAGGCGAAGCTGTTCGAGGCCCTCGGCATCGAGCGGTCCGCCCAGCCGCCCGGCGAGCCCACGCCGATCGCCGACGCAGTGGAAGAGGCGCAGGAGCCCGAGCGGAAGGCCGCTTAGGCGTAGAGGCGTTGGCAGGCCCCAACTCAGACGCCTTCAAGGTCGCCCTCGCCGCGCTGCGCCACAAGGAGCGGACCAAAACCGAGCTGACGGCCTGGCTCGAGAGACGGGGCTACGGCGCCGCGGAGATCGAGGCGGCGATCGGCCGCCTGACCGAGGTGGGCGAGCTCGACGACGAGCGATTCGCGCGACGCTACGCCGACGACAAGCGCGAGCTCCGCGGCTGGGGCGCCGAGCGGGTCCGTGAGGCCCTGCTGACGCGCGGGGTGGCGCCCTCCCTCGCCGAGGCGGCAGTGGAGGCGGATTCGCACGAGGCCCAGGTCCGCCGGGCACGCGACCTGCTCACGGGCGGAGCCCGGCCCCTGGCGAAGGACGCAGATCGAGCCCGGGCGCTCGGCTACCTGACGCGCCGCGGCTACGAGTACGAGATCGCCTACGAAGCAATCCGGCTGGCCGCCCGCCGGGCTGCCTAAGTAGCCGCTTGCCAGAACGCTGTCGCGGGTCTACGATCCAAGGAGCGACCGTTGGTCGCCTGAAGACACGAATGAACGCTGTTTCAAGCTTTGACAGACAAGACAGAGAGATTTGAACGGTTTTTGCAGGGAATGGGAGTTCCGCTCCCTGGGCGTGCGCTGCGCTTGCGCGCGCTTTCGCCGCGGAGGTTGACGCCCTAGGGGCTGCCTCGCGGCGGGCAAGCTCGTCCCCGCCGGACGCGGTCCAGGCCGCGGCGGGGAGGGTGCTCGACATAGCGGCATGAGTGTCTCCGGCGCTGCCGGTGGCGGGCCCGTCGACTGACGGCGGCGTCCTGATCGACAACCGAACGAGACCTGCCCGGAAGGGAGAGGTGGCGATGGAGATACGCGCGCTGTTGCAACCGTGGCGACGGCACGAGCCGACGACCGAGGACCGCCCCCAGGGGCTGGAGGGCTCCGCGGGCTCGACGCCCGATGAGCTGCAAGCGCGCCGGGCCGAGATCGCGCGGATGGAGGAGCGCGCCCTGCGTGAGACGGAGTCACTGGAGGTCCGGCACGCCGAGCTGGAGCGCCGGCTGCAGGCGCTGGAGGACCGCGAGCGCAACCTCACCCAGCAGTCCGAGGAGCTGAAGGGCGCCAAGCGTGTGCAGCGGCGTGAGCTGGAGCGGATCTCTGGGCTGAGTGCCACACAGGCCAAGCAGCTGCTGCTCGCCGACGTCGAGCACGAGGCCAGGCATCAGGCCGGCCTGAGGCTGCAGGAGATCGAAGCCGAGACCAAGCACGAAGCCGAGCGCCGGGCCCGCAACATCCTCTCCGTCGCGATGCAGCGACTCGCAGCCCGGCACGCGAGCGACAACACCACTCGCCTGGTCGAGCTGCCGAGCGACGAGATGAAGGGTCGGATCATCGGTCGCGACGGTCGCAACATCCGGGCGCTCGAGAAACTCACGGGCGTGGACGTGATCATCGACGAGACCCCATCAGCCGTCGTGCTTTCGACCTTCGACGGTGTCCGTCGCGAGATCGCCCGCCTGACGATGGAGCGGCTGATCGCCGATGGCCGGATCAATCCGGCGCTGATCGAGGAGACCTACGAGCACGCCAGGGCGGAGATCGACGAGCGGATCGTCGAGGAGGGCGAGCGGGCAGCCCTCGAGTCGCGGGTGCAGGGCCTCGACCCGCAGCTGATTCGACTGCTGGGCCAGCTCGAGTTCCGCACCAGCTACGGTCAGAACGTGCTCGACCACCTGGTCGAGTGCTCGCACCTCGCCGGCCTGATCGCCGCCGAGCTGGGGGCGTCGGTCGAGACCGCGCGCCGCGCCGCGCTTCTCCACGACATCGGCAAGGCGGTGACACACGAGGTGGAGGGCCCTCACGCGCTGGTCGGCGCCAACTTCGCCCGACGCCACGGCGAGTCCGAGGCGACCGCCCACGCGATGGAGGCCCATCACAACGAGGTCGAGCCCCGAACCGTGGAGGCGGTCATCGTCCAGACCGCCGACGCGCTATCCGGGGCGCGTCCTGGTGCCCGCGGTGACTCGCTGGAGAAATACGTGGAACGACTGAAGGACCTCGAGGACATCGCCTCTCGCCACGATGGCGTCGAGCGCGTGTACGCGATGCGAGCCGGCCGCGAGATCCGGGTGATCGTGGATCCGGGCAAGATCGACGACGAGCGGGCCACCCTGATCTCGCACGAGATCGCGGGCGCGATCGAGAAAGAGGTCGAGTACCCCGGCCAGATCAAGATCACGGTGATCCGCGAAAGCCGGTCGACCTCGTACGCGAGCTGAGCCCTTAGGATGCCACCCGCATGGACGAGACCCTGTTCTACGTCTTTGGGATCGCGCTCGTGCTGTCGGCGCTCGGCCTGTCGGCGCTCGGCCTTCGCAACGAGAACTTTCCGCCCAGCCGCATCGCGATTGCCGGACTGATCGCGTACTTCGCGGCCCTGGTTGCCGCCACGACCACGTTCGCCGTGCTGAACGCCCGCGACGAACAGCACAAGCGAAACGCCGAGCAGGCCGAGGCCGCCGCGACCCAGCCCTCGCCGAGCGGGGCCACGACGCCCGCCGGAGCGGCCCCCACGGGCAAGGCCACGACCCTGAAGCTGGCAGCCGAGCCCGACGCGATCGCCTTCGACACGACGCAGCTCAGCGGCAAGGCAGGGCAGGTGACGATCGACTTCGACAACCCGTCCGCCGTGACCCACGACGTCTGCCTCGAGGGGCCGAGCGGCGACCAGATCGGCTGCAGCGACACCATCTCCCAGAGCACCGCCACGCTCGCGGAGAACCTGCAGCCGGGTAAGTACACCTTCTTCTGCAGCGTCGACAGCCACCGCCAGGCCGGCATGGAGGGCACGCTCACGGTCAAGTAGCCGCCTGACGGCTCGTTAGGGGCATTCGACCAGGCGCGCTCAGCAGCCGGCGCAAGGCAGTGTCGATAGGTTGCGGACGTGTCGCAGCTGACCGTCAAGCGCGCCGGCGGGATCGCCTACCGAGAGGCGGAGGCCTCAGAGGTGCCGGACCGTGTGCCGGCGCTGTGCATACACGGGTGGCCACAGAGCTCCTACATGTGGCGTTACCTGCTTCCCGCGCTCGCGTCGGCGGGCCACAGAACGGTGGCGCCGGATCTCCCCGGCTTCGGCGACTCGCCGCCCGATCCGCCCGGGACCTTCGAACGCCATGTCGAGGCAGTCGAAAGCTTCCGCCGCCAGGTCGGGCTCGACCGGGTCGTGCTGGTGGTCCACGACACCGGCGGCTTGATCGGGCTGCGCTGGGCGTGCGATCACCCGGATGCCGTCGCCGGCCTGGTGGTCACCAACACGGGATTCTTTCCCGACCACGAGTGGATCGAGATCGCCAAGACGATGCGAACCCCGATCCAGGGCGAGGCGCTCCTGGACAGCCTCTCCCGGGACGCGTTCGCCACATTGCTCGAGGAGACCTCCACCGAGTTCGACGAGCCGGCGCTCGACGAGTACTGGAAGGCGTTCTCAACTCCGGGAGGCCGGCGCGGCATGCTCGAGCTCTACCGCTCCTTCGACTCCGACGAGCTCAAGCCCTACGAAAGCAGGCTCGCGGCGCTCGGCGTGCCCACGCTGATCCTGTGGGGTCAGCAGGACGAGTACCTGCCGCTCGACTACGCCTCGCGCTTCGCGGAGCAGATTCCCGGCTCGAAGCTGGTGCTGCTCGAGGGCGTCCGCCATTTCCTCTTCGAGGACGAGCCGGAGCGCTGCGCCCAGGAGGTGATCGACTTCCTTCGGCAAGCGGGCATCTGAACGGAGGACCGTGACGCCCCGAGCCCGTCCAGGTCGGCCGGCCGTTCTGCGCGCCGGCCGGCATGCTCATCATCGCGTAGGGTTGGCGAGCCCACCAAAAAGGAGGCGTACATGCACGCGCGAGTGGCGACGTTTGACGGAGGGGACCCCGATCAGGTGCGGGACGCGTTCAAGCGGATCGAGCAGCAGGGCCAGTCGGGGCCACCGGAGGGTGTGCCGGCGGTTGGCTTCCTCATGTTGCATCAGGCCGACGAGGGCAAGGTCATCGCGATCAGCCTGTTCGAGAGCGAGGCGGACCTGCAGGAGGGAGACGCGACGCTCAACTCGATGGACCCGCCGGTCCCTGGCGCGCTCGGCCAGCGCACCTCGGTGAAGGCCTATGACGTGGGCGTGAAGTTCGACGCCTGAGCCGGCCCGCCGGCCGAACGTGAACGCGTAGGCATGGCGTCGCTACCCTCTGGCGATGGCGACGTACCACGTCACCACGTTCGGCTGTCAGATGAACGAGCACGACTCCGAGCGAATGAAGGGCATGCTCGACTCGCTGGGCTACGAGGAGGTGGCGGAGCGCGCCGCCGCCGACCTGATCCTGTTCAACACCTGCTCGATCCGCGAGTCGGCCGACAACCGCTTCGTCGCCCACCTGGGGGAGGCAAAGCGCCTGAAGTCCGAGGATCCCGAGCGGGTGGTGGGGGTCGGCGGCTGCTGGGCCCAGTCGGTCAAGGACGAGGTCTTCGAGCGGTTCCCGTTCGTCGACGTGGCGTTCGGGCCAGGGCAGATCCACCGGCTGGCCGAGTTCCTCACCCAGGACTCGCTGACCGCCCAGGGGTACTTCGAGTTCGAGGACTTCTCCGGGCACCTGCCAGCGAAGCGCGCGCGTGAGTTCCAGGGCTGGGTCCAGATCTCGGTGGGCTGCAACTGCGCGTGCGCCTACTGCATCGTTCCGCAGACGCGCGGGCGCGAGGTCAGTCGCCGGCCCGGCGAGCTGATCGGGGAGATCGAGGCGCTGGCCGCGGAGGGCGTTCGCGAGGTGACCCTGCTGGGCCAGAACGTGAACAGCTACGGGCGCGACCTGCCGAAGGAGGAGAGGATCACGTTCGCCGAGCTCTTGGGATGGGTCGACGCAGTCGAGGGCGTCGAGCGGATCCGCTACACCAGTCCCCACCCCAAGGACATGCGCGAGGACGTGATTCGCGCCCACGCCGAGCTGCCGGCGCTCTGCGAGCACATCCACCTGCCCCTGCAGTCGGGCTCGAGCCGCATCCTGAAGGCGATGCGCCGAACCTACAACCGGGAGCGCTACCTGGACCGAGTCGCCCAGATTCGCGAGCACGTGCCGGACTGCGCCCTGACCACGGACATCATCGTCGGCTTCCCGGGCGAGACCGACGACGACTTCGCCGATACCCTCGAGGCGGTCGACCAGATCGGCTACGACAGCGCCTTCACGTTCATCTTCTCGCCGCGCCGGGGCACGCAGGCGGCGACGATGACCGGCCAGGTCCCGCATCCGGTCAAGCGTGAGCGGATGTCGCGCCTGGTCGAGCTGGTCCAGCGCCGCGCCCGCGAGCGCGCCCAGCGCTTCGTGGGGCGGAGCATGGAGGTGCTGGTCGAAGGGCCGAGCAGGACGGACCCCGCAAGGCTCCGCGGCCGCATCGGCCACAACAAGACGGTCAACTTCGAGGGCACAGCCGAGCCCGGCGAGCTGGTCGAGGTGGAGATCACCGGGGCCACGTCGACCACGCTCTCGGGGCACGAGAGACTGCTCAGCAGAGTCCCCTGAAGGTCTAGGCCGGATCCGCGTTTCGTGCCTGAGATCCTCAGCAGCGACGAAGCCGGACCCCGACGGAGCTCGAGTCAAGCCGGACTGGCTGAGGGCAGAAGGACGAGCTGAGCCTGAAGGTTCTCGCGATCTTCGGCCCGACCGGGGTCGGGAAGACGGCGGTGGCAATCGCGACGGCCGACCGGCTACGGGAGCGCGGCGAGGACCCGGTGGCGGTCTCGTGCGACGCGCTCCAGGTCTATCGAGGGCTCGAGACGCTGAGCGGGGCCGCGACGCCCGAGGAACGGTCTCGGCTCGAGCACCGGCTGGTCGGCTTCGTCGACGTGACGGGGGAGTTCAGCGCGGGGCGCTTCGCCACCCTGGCGCACGCCGAGATCGACCAGCTCCTGGCCGAGGGACGCCGCCCGATCGTCGTCGGCGGGGCCGGCCTCTACCTGCGTGCGGCGCTCGCCGACCTGGATCTGAGGCCCCCGGTGCCGGCCGGGGTGCGCGCCGAGGTGGAGCGCGAGATCGCCGCGAGCGGCCCCGAGGCCGTCCACGGTGAGCTCGACCCCGACGTCGCCGCGACGGTCCATCCGAGAGATCGCAAGCGGATCGCCCGCATGCTCGAGCTCCAGCGCGCCGGCATCGATCCGCCACTGGGGAGCGAGCAGCTTTGGACCGCCAAGCTTCGCCGCCCGACCCTGCTCGTCGGCCTGACCGTCGACCGCGAGGAGTTGACGCGCCGGATCGAGGCGCGGGTCGAAGAGATGATCGCGGCGGGCGCCGCCCAGGAGGCCCGTGCCGCCGCCGAGGCGGGGGCCTCCCGCACCGCGCGCGCGGCGCTCGGCTTCGACGAGCTGCGGGCCGACGATGTCGAGGCCGTGAAGCGCGCCCACCGGGCATATGCCCGCCGACAGCTCACCTGGATGCGAAAGATGCCCGGTGTCGAGCTGATCGACCGCACCGGTCGAGGCGACCGCAGCGTCGCCGAGCAGATCGTCGGCCGACTGGACGAGAATGGCGGGTGAGATGGAGAACCTTGAGCTGGTCCAGAGGCTGAACTCGATCTTCGAGCGCTTCGACTTCATGACCCTGCGTGACGCGCTGGAGAGCTCGGATACCGTCGCGCTGACCACCGAGCTCGGCGAGCTCAGCCGCGAGATTGCCGAGTCCGTAGACCAGGACGTCGTGGTCGAGTTCATCGGAGACCAGCCGCTGATCGAGGGCAATGTCTTCATCGGCGTCCAGGGGTGGATCGAGCTATGGGCCGCCTGGTTGGCCGCCTTCGACTCCTACAGCCTGGCGAGCTCGGACTATGAGGCGATCGGGGACGAGGTGGTCGCCAAGGCCGTGCATCGCGGCCGGGGCAGGTTCAGCGGGCTCGAGATCGAGCTCGTGCACTGGCAGCTGTGGGAGTTTGCGGCGGGCAGAGTCGTCCGCGTCCGCATGTACGACACGCGCGAGGAGGCGCTGGCGCACGCGGAGGAGGCCGGGTGAGGTTCGAGAAGTGGCAGGCGCTGGGCAACGACTACGTGATCGTGGAGCGCGGAGCGCTCCCGTGGGAGCTCACACCGGAACGGGTCCGCCGGCTTTGCGAGCCTCACGTCGGGATCGGGGCCGACGGGATCCTGCTGATCTCGGAGTCAGACGACCCACGGTATCTCGCGCGAGTCCAGATCTTCAACCCGGACGGATCGGAGGCGGAGCTCTCAGGAAACGGGGTCCGGGAGGCGGCGCTGTATCTGGGACGCGCGAATTGGACGGACACACGCGGCGAGCTCTCGATCCTCACCAGGGCCGGGCCGATCCGCGCAGCGGTCACGGATCGCGATACGGCCACCCTGGCGATGGGCAGGGCCTCACTCACCTCGGCGGACTATCCATCTGGGGGCTCCGACGGCACGGGAACACTCACCGCGGGCGACCGCGAGTGGCAGTTCCAGCACGTCTCGATCGGGAATCCACAGTGCGTGATCGACGCCGGCGACGGCATCGAGGAGCTCGACCTCGTGGCGATCGGACCCGAGATCGAGCACAACGCCCTCTTCCCGAACCGCACCAACGCATCGTTCATTCGGGTGGATGGATCGACGGTACGAGCCCGGATCTTCGAGCGTGGGGTGGGGGAGACCCTGTCCTCGGGAACGGGCGCCAGCGGCGCTGCGGTGGCTGCTGTACTCCGGGGCTCGGCGACCCCGATCACGGTACGGCTCGACGGGGGAGAGCTGACCGTGGATGTCACGGAGGATCTCGAGGTCCGATTGACTGGAACTGCCTCGGCCGTCTACCGCGGCGAGCTGTCCGGTGACTTGATGGCGACGCTTGGGCCATAGAGCAAGGCCCGTAGTCTTCGGAACATGACGAGTCCGCCACGCACGAAACGCCCCCTCGCCGCGCCGTCAGACCGGCTCGAGGCCGTGCCCGCCTACATGTTCGCCGAGCTCGAACGGCGCGTGGCCGAAAAGCGGCAGGCGGGCATCGACGTGATCAGCCTCGGGATCGGCGACCCGGACCGCGCCACCTACCCGCACATCGTCGAGGCGATGCAGACCGCCGTCGCAGATCCCGCCAACCACAGGTATCCGAGCAATCGCGGTCGCGAGGAGTTCCGTCGTGCCTGCGCGAGCTTCTACGAGGGGCGGTTCGGGGTCGAGATCGATCCCGAATCCGAGGTGATGCCCGCGATCGGCGCCAAGGAGTGCATCTACAACCTCTGCTTCGCGTTCCTGGACTCCGGAGACGTCGCCCTCGCGGCCGACCCCGGCTATCCCGTCTACACCGGCGGCCCGACGCTTGCCGGAGCCGAGGTGGCGCTGCTGGCTCTGCGCCCTGAGCTCGGCTTCACGCCCGACCTGGACGCGATCCCGAGCGAGGCGCTGGCCCGCGCCCGGCTGATGTTCCTCAACTACCCGAACAACCCGACCGGCGCGGTGGTCCCGGATGGCTTCTTCGAGCGCGTCGTCGAGCTCGCCCACGAGCACGAGGTCCTGGTCGTCCACGACAACGCCTACTCGGAGACGACCTACGACGGCTACGTCGCGCCGAGCTTCCTGGCGACCCCGGGCGCCAAGGAGATCGGCGTGGAGGTCTTCTCGCTGTCGAAGGGCTTCAACATGACCGGCTGGCGCTGCGCCGCGCTGCTCGGCAACGCCGACGCGATCGCCTCCTACTGGCGGCTGAAGACGAACGTCGACTCGGGCCTGTTCGACGCCGTCCAGCTGGCCGGCGCGGCCGCGCTCACGGGACCGCGGGGTCCGATCGACGAGACGAACGCCGTCTACGCCCGGCGCCGCGATCTGGTCGTGGACGCGTTGCGGGGGATCGGCGTCCGGGTCGAGCCTCCCAAGGGAACGATCTACGTCTGGGCCCCGGTGCCCGAGGGCCATACCTCCGTCTCCTTCGCGGAGCTGGTGCTGGAGGAGGCCGCGGTGGTCGTCTCGCCCGGATCGATGTACGGACCGAGCGGCGAGGGGTTCTTCCGCATCTCGCTGACCACGCCTGACGACCGCATCGCCGAGGCGATGACGCGGATCCGCGACCACCTGGCCGCTTAACCAGCGCTAAACGAACGCTTTAGATCCGTCCACTACGGTTCCCGATCCTCAAGGCGGGTAGGGAACCTCCGATTCATTCTTCGATGATTCAACTCGGGACACTGCTGGCGCTCGCGTGCGCCCTGGCCACCAACGTGGCGATGCTCTGCAAGTATCGGGGCGCCGTGGCGGCGCCGGCGGTACGGCTGAGCCAGCCGCTTCGGAGCGCGCGGGCTCTGTTTCGCTCCAGGTGGTGGGCGATCGGCTTCGGGATCGCCATCGGCGCCTGGGCTCTGCACGTCGCGGCGCTGGCCGTGGCACCGATCTCGCTGGTCGAGACGACCATCTCGGGCGGCCTGGTGCTGCTGGCCTGGCTGGCCGAGCGGTGGTTCGGCGTGCGCGTCGGGCCCCGGGAATGGCTGGGCCTCGGCCTGTGCGCGGTCGGCCTGGCGCTGCTGGCCGCGACGTCGGTGGGGTCGGGTGGTGCAGGCAGCGCCAGCTATTCGACCGCCGCGATGATCTCGTTCGAGGCCGGCGCCGTTGGGACCGGGGCCCTGCTGCTCCTCCACGGAACCTCAGGCTCCGTCCGGCGCTCCACCGGGCCGCTGCTGGCGATTGCCGCCGGGCTCTTGCTGGGGGTCGCCAACGTGTCGGTGAAGGCCTTGACCGGGACCGTCCCGGGCGATCTGATGAGCATCGTCAGCCCCTGGACGCTGGCGGCGCTGGTCGCCGGCGTCGGCGCCTTCTTCGGGTTGGCTCGCGGGCTGCAGCTCGGCGAGGCGATCTCGGTGATCGCGATCACCTCCGTGGCCGCGAACTGCGCCTCGGTCGCAGGCGGCGTCCTCGTGTTCGGCGACCCGGTCGGAAACGACCCAATCGATGTGGTCGCACGCTGCCTCGCCTTCGTCGCCGTGATCGGGGCGGTGGCCCTGATGCCGGCGCCGCGAACCGCCGCGACCCAGGCGTAGCGAACCGCTTCTCGCGACCGTCGGGTTACTCGGCTTCTCGCCGGGACGCTCCATGGTCATGGCGGAGGGGTGCACCTGCTGGTGCATAACATCCAACGGTGGCCGAGCGCACCCGCGTGTCGTCGGGCTCTCCCTGGGAGCCCAAGGTGGGCATCTCCCGCGCGCTGCGCGCGGGCAACCGGATCCTGGTCTCCGGAACCGCGCCTATCTGGCCGGACGGCTCGTGCGATCCTGACGCCGAGGTTCAAGCGCATCGCTGCTTCGAGATCATGCTCGAGGCAGTGCGCGAGGCTGGGGGCGGCCCCGAGCACGTCGTTCGCACGCGGATCTTCCTGACCAGCGCCGAGGACGGGGACGCCGTGGCCCGCGCTCACGCCGCGACCTTCGCCCAGGCGCGGCCCGTCTCGACCATGGTCGTCGTGCGTGGGTTCCTCGATCCACGGTGGAAGGTCGAGATCGAGGCCGAGGCGATCGTCGACTGAGGCGCTCCCAGCCCTCGACGACTCCTGTGGGTCGAAGCGGGCCGCACCGCGACCAGCTGGCTTCGAATCACCCCGGTCGGGTGATGCACTCCAGAGCCGGCGTGATTTGATCTCCTGCAATCCGGGCACACCTTCAGATCGTCCGGGCCGAGATCAGGAGGATTTGAATGGACCTCGCACAGGATGCTCTCCATACGGTCGGCGCGTGGATAACCGAGGGCGCTCCCGACGACGCGATCCCGGAGGACCCGATGACGGCGATCGCCGCGATGCGCCTGGTCGAGGAGGAGCTCGCCGTGGAGGGCATTCCGGAGCGCAACCTGGCCACCTTCGTCACCACCTGGATGGAGCCCGAGGCGCGGCTCGTGATCGAGCAGAACCTCCACCGCAACTTCATCGACCACGCCGAGTACCCCCAGACCTTCGAGATCCAGCAGCGCTGCATCCGGATGCTGGCCGAGCTCTTCCACGCGCCCGGCGAGACCACCGGCACCAGCACCCAGGGCTCCTCGGAGGCGATCATGCTCGGAGCCCTGTCGCTGAAGTGGAAGTGGCGCCAGCGCCGCGAGGCCGACGGCAAGCCCACCGACGCCCCGAATCTCGTCTTCGGCGGCGACGTCCACGTCGTCTGGGAGAAGTTCTGCCGCTACTTCGACGTCGAGCCGCGGATCGTGCCCCTGCAGGCCGGGCAAGTACACGATCGGCCCGGAGGACATCGAGCCGCACGTCGACGAGAACACGATCGGCGTCGCGGCGGTGGTCGGCACCACCTTCACCGGCCACGCCGATGACGTGGTCGGGATCAACGACTTCCTCGTCGAGCTGAAGGACAAGAAGGGCCTCGACGTCCCGCTCCACATCGACGGCGCCAGCGGCGCCTTCGTCTGGCCCTTCCTCTATCCGCACTCCGAGTGGGATTTCCGCCTCGAGCAGGTGCGCTCGATCAACGCCTCCGGCCACAAGTTCGGCCTCGTCTACCCCGGGATCGGCTGGCTGATCTTCCGGGAGAAGTCCGATCTCGCCGAGGACCTCGTCTTCTACGAGAACTACCTGGGCAAGACCGACGCGACCTTCACCCTCAACTTCTCGACCGGCTCCTCGATGGTCCTCGCCCAGTACTACAACTTCGTCCGCTTCGGCAAGGCGGGCTACCGCAGGATCATGGAGATCATGCAGGAGAACGCCGAGTCGCTGGCCAACGACATCGAGGGCATCGGCAAGTTCCAGATCATCGGCAAGGGCGAGGAGACGCTGCCGCTGGTCGCCTTCAACCTCGCCGAGGAGCACCCCTACGACGAGTTCGACATCGCCTTCCAGCTGGCCGCCGAGCGGGGCTGGATGGTGCCCGCCTACACGATGCCGCCGAACGCCCAGGACGTGAAGATGATGCGCGCCCTGGTCAAGCTCAACCTGAGCCGCTCGCTGGTCGACACGCTCCACGAGGACATCGCCGACGCGATCAAGACGCTCGAGGAGAAGGGGCCCGTGAGCGAGTCGGAGCGCAAGCGGGTCAAGACCAGCGTCACCCACTGAGCCCGGCGAGGCTGGGCCGCTTCTGGCATCGACGCTAGGCCGCGGCTGGGAGCCTGCCCTCGGCCTCGAGCGTGTCGCGGAGGCCCTGCTCGAGGCCGCGCGGCGAGTAGTCGAGCTCGGCCATCGCCTTGTCGTGCTTGGCCCAGAAGGTGACGTTGTCGGCCGAGTTGATCAGCTCGCGCAGGTTCGGCCCCTGGTTCATCGCCTTGCCGACGATCGGCCCCAGCGGAGTCATCGCCTTCATCAGACCGGTCGGAAGGGCGCGCTTCGGCGGCTTCTTGCCCGCCACCCGCGCCAGCGTCTGGATCAGCTCGCGCATGGTCGTGATCTGCCCGCCGAGCACGTAGGCCTCGCCGACCTTGCCCCTGTCGAGCGCCAGCAGGACGCCGGCGGCGACGTCGTCGACGTGGACCATGTTGAAGCCGAGCTCCGGGAAGGCGATCAGAGGCATCCGCCCGGCGAGGAACTGGTTCATCTGCCGGCCGAGCGCAGAGTGGTCGTCGGGCCCGTAGACGCCGCCGGGCTGGACGATCACGCAGGGCAGCCCCTCCTCGGCGATCAGGCGCTTGGCGAGCCGGTGCGCCTCGACCTTGGTCTCCTCGTAGTAGGAGGTGATAGCCCGTGCCGGGGTGCTCGTAGCTCTCGTCGACGACCTGGCCCTTGGTGTTGCCGAAGGCGCCCACCGTGGAGATGTAGACGACCTTGGCCGAGCTTCGCCTCGAGCGCGGCGCGCAGCACGTTCTCGGTCCCGATCACGTTCGCCTCGTACATGGCCCGGTGCTCGGACTCGGGGATCCCGACCTCGTAGACCGCGGCCCCGTGGATCGCCGCGTCGCAGCCCTCCATCCCGGCGCGGATGGCGTCCTTGTTCGAGAGCGTGCCGGGGACGAGCTCACAGCCGAGCTCGGTGAGCGCGGCGCCCTTCTCGGGGCTGCGGACGAGCGCCCGCACGTCGTCGCCCCGCTCGCGCAGCCGGCGCGCCACGTGGCCGCCGATGAAGCCGGTCCCTCCGGTGACGAAGACCCTCATCCGCGCCAAGCCTATAAGGGTCCGCGGCAGGCGTGAGGCGGATCCGGAGCCGGCGGCTGCGCGGCCTACACTTGGGTGAGTGCAGCGAACCCGCCAAGGCCGCACAGGCGAGACCCACTACGGGGCCGGCGGGGCAGGCGTCGAGAACCGCCGCGCACGCCAGCGCGCGCTTGCGATCGCGGCCCTGCCCGCCTCGCCCGGCGACGACGACGCACTCGCCGAGCTGAAGGAGCTCCTGCGCACCGCCGGCGTGGCGACCGCCGGCGAGCTGGTCCAGGTCCGCGCGCGCCCGGACCCCGATCGCTACCTCGGGCGGGGCAAGCTGGCCGAGCTGAAGGCGGAGATCGCTCGCAGCGACGCCAACCTGGTCGCCTGCGACGACGAGCTGGTCCCGCGCCAGGAGCGGAACCTCGAGGCGGCGCTCGGCGTGCCGGTGATCGATCGCACCGCCGTGATCCTCGACATCTTCGCCGACCACGCGCACAGCGCGGAGGGAAAGCTCCAGGTCGAGCTGGCGCAGCTCGAGTACAACCTCGCGCGCATGCGCGGCCTGTGGACCCATCTCGAGCGGCTGGGCGGCGGGATCGGGACCCGCGGCCCCGGGGAGACCCAGATCGAGACCGACCGCCGCCTGGCCCGCGACCGGATCGCGAACCTGCGCCGCCGCCTCGAGCGCCTGGAGCGAAACCGCGAGGTGATGCGGGCGCGGCGCGCCGACTCGGCGCTCCCGATCGTGGCCCTCGCCGGCTACACGAACGCGGGCAAGTCGACCCTTCTGAACGCGCTCACGGGAGCGGGGGTGGGAGTGGGGGAGAGGCTCTTCCACACCCTCGACCCGACGACGCGCGCCTACCGCCACCAGCGGCCGCCGATACCTGGTCACCGACACGGTCGGCTTCATCCGCAAGCTCCCGCACCAGCTGGTCGAGGCGTTCAAGGCGACGCTCGAGGAGACGGTGCTCGCCGACCTGATCGTCCACGTGGTCGACGCCTCCGAGCCCGAGCACCGGCGCCGCGAGTCGATCGCCGCCGTCGACTCGGTGCTCGAGGAGATCGGGGCGGGGGCGGCGCCGCGCCTGCTGGTCTTCAACAAGGTCGACCTCCTGGACGCCGACGAGGCGCGCGAGCTGGCGATCCGCGAGCCCGAGGCGATCGCGATCTCCGCCGCGACCGGCGAGGGCCTCGACGAGCTGCGGCGAGCGGATCGGGGAGGCGTTCGAGGAGACGCTGCGGCCGGTGGAGCTGCTGCTCCCCTACTCCGAGGGCGGCGGTGCTGGCCGAGCTGCACGAGCTGGCCGGCGACCTCGAGCGCGAGGACCGCGCCGAGGGAGTCGTGGTCAAGGCCCGGATCCCGGCGGCGGTGGCGCACCGGTTCGCGGACTTTGCGCGAAACGGCCTCGGCCCGGCTCCGACTCCAACGGGTCCGCCTAGAGCCGGTCTACGCTTCGCTCGTGGAGCTCCGCGTCACTCTGCTTCGGGAGGCCGCGCGGCTTCCCAGCCGCGCCCACGACGGCGATGCCGGCCTCGACCTGCACGCCGCCGAGCCGGCGACGATCGGGGCGGGGGAGAGGGCCAGCGTCGGCACGGGCATCGCGGTCGAGATTCCGCCGGGCCACGCGGGCCTGGTGCTGCCGCGCTCCGGGCTGGCCGCGCGGCACGGGATCGCGCTCGTCAACTCGCCCGGGCTGATCGACTCCGGGCTACCGCGGCGAGGTCCGCGTGCTGCTCTTGAACACCGATCGCGATCGACGCCTTCGAGGTCCGTCCGGGCGACCGCATCGCCCAGCTCCTCGTGACGCCGTTCGCCGGCGCCGAGCCGGTCGAGGCGGTCGAGCTGGCCGCCAGCGCCCGGGCAGACGGCGGCTTCGGCTCCAGCGGCCGCTGAGCGGCGCCGATCGCCTCCGGCCTCGGCTCAGCTGAAGCTGAAGGGCGGGTAGCGGTCGGTGACCAGCAGGAACGCGTAGGCCGCGACCCGGTTTCCCCAGCGCATGCACGCTCTCGACGATGCCGAACAGGCCGCGCGGGTAGCGGCCCGTGAACAGGATCGCGAACCAGGCGATGACGACGCAGAAGAACCCCAGCACCCACAGGATCGCGAGCACGATGTAGTGCGGGATCGCCAGGAACCACTTGACCAGGGGCAGCCAGCGGTTCAGGTCTCGCTCCGCGTCCGGGTAGGGGAAGTCGAGGCGAACCGACTGGCCCTCGTCGGTGGACGGGTAGCGATCGTCCATCAGCGCCAGGTAGACGTAGATCCTGTTGCTGAACCGCAGCAGCTCGAGGTTCCAGTCGAACCACCAGCGCGGGTACTTGCGCCGGAAGAGGATCATCAGCAGCGGGGGCAGGAAGAGGAGCCCGCAGCCGCCGGCCGCGAACGACGCGGTGCCGGAGTCGAAGCTCCCGGTGCCGCCCCCGATGGTCGCGAGCAGGATCAGGATCGGGATCACCGTGAAGATGCGAAAGAACGTGGTCAGGCGGTTGAGCGGACGATCGGGGTAGTCGACCGAGAACTGCACCGGGTAGTCGCCGTCGGGCATGGCGGGCTCCTTCCTCGCGGGATACGACCGGCCCCGGGAGGCTATAGCCCGCGCCCGGACGAGCCGGCGAAGCTCAGCCGCGAAGCGCCGCCCGCCGGGCGCCTCGTGGGCGGCCGCCTCGAGCCCGTCGTCGAGCGGCGCCAGCTCGGGCTCGGCGCCATGTCGCCGGGCGAGGGCGAGCTGGATCAGGCGATCGGCGAGCCAGGCGTTCTTGGGCAGCAGCGGGCCGTGCAGGTAGGTGCCGATCATGTTCGGCGCCGCACGCCCTCGAGGCCGTCGCGTGCCGTTGTTGCCGTGGCCCCGAACCACTCGGCCCAGGGGCTCGGCGCCGTCGCCGAGGTAGGTCCGCCCGCCGTGGTTCTCGAAGCCGGCCAGCTCCCTGGGCCCCTCGCCGAGGTCGACCTCGATCTCGATGTTGCCGATCAGCCGCGGGCCGGGCTCGCGCACCGTCTCCAGGTCGGCGAGGCCGAGGCCCGGGATCCGCTCGTCGCCCAGCTGGTAGCTGTGGCCGAGCAGCTGGTAGCCGCCGCAGACGGCGAGCACGACCGCGCCGTCCTCGACGGCCTCGGCGAGCGCCGCGCGCTTGGTGGCCACCATGTCCTCGGCGACGATCCGCTGGTCGCGGTCCTGGCCCCCGCCGACGTAGATCAGGTCGTGGGCGCGCGGGTCGAGCGACTCGCCGGGCCCCGCGGCGGCGTACGAGAAGCCGATCCCGCGCCACTCGCAGCGCCGCTGCAGGAACAGGATGTTGCCGCGGTCGGCGTAGATGTTCATCTGCTCGGGGTAGAGCGCGACGACGCGGAGCTCCATCATGCCGCTCCCAGGATGACGACGGTCGACCCGACGTAGCCGTCGCCGGGCCGGATCTCGAGCCGGCCCGCCGGGCCGCAGGCCGACCGCTGGCGCGCCTCGGCCTCGAGCGCGTCGGCGTCCAGGGCATCGAGGCGGTCCGTGTGCTCCTCCTCGCTCAGCGAGCCGTCGGGGGAGACCGACTGCCGCAGCCGGCGGATCTCCACGCCGCCGCCGCTCGGTGCCACACGGCCGACCGGGAGGCTCGAGTAGACCCAGCCGTCGCGCTCGCGGACGTCGGGAAGGGCGGCCGCGGGGCCGCCCGGCGAGGCGGCCGCGGGCTCGACGATCGCCGCCGCGAGCCGCCCTCCCGGCGCAAGGTGGGCCGCCGCGCGCTGCAAGGCCGCGCGGCGCTGCGGCCTGTCCGCCCGAGCATCTGCAGAAGCTGCATCGGGGCGACGATCAGCTCGAAGTCCCGGTCGAGCGCCAGGGCGCGAACGTCGGCGCATACGGCGTCGTACCGCAAGCCGCTCGCGCGGCCGCTCGTGCGCCGCAGCGCCTCGAGCAGGGACGGATCGGCGTCGACCGCCCAGACCTCGCTGCCGCGCCGCGCCAGGTGCAGGGCGACCCGGCCCGTCCCGCAGCCCAGCTCCAGCACGGGGCCGTCGACGCGGTCCGCCAGCTCGCTCCCAGACGGCCAGGTCCGCCGTGTAGCCACCGCACTCGACCTCGTGCCAGACCGCCGCCAGAGCTCACGCCCAGTACCTCCTGGCCAGGCCGCGCTTCGAGAGCAGGGTGCGAAGCTCGAGCAGGGCCGTGTAGGTGGGAAGGGCGAACAGCGGGCCATCGGCCTCGGCGACCGCCCGGTCGAGCGAGCGGTCGATCGCCTCCTCGACCTCGATCGCCTCCGGCGGCGTGCCCGCGTACTTCAGGCGCACCGCCATCTCGGCGGCTCGCGTGCCCGCGCAGACCACGCGGCGGACGTGGCCGGCGAGCAGCTCGAAGTCGGCGTCCCAGATCCAGGAGACGTCGCGGCCGTCTGCGATCCCGTCGTTGAGCGCGATCCACAGATCAAGGCCGCCGCCGTCGCCCGTCCGCTGACTCCAGCAGCAGGGTGCGGAGCACCTCGTTGGCGCCGGCCGGGTTCTTGATCAGCAGGATCGAGACCGGCTTGCCGTCGACCTCGATCGTCTCCACGCGCCCGAACACCGCCTCCATCCGCCCCAGGGCGCCGGCCGCCTGCTCGAGCGGGATGCCGAGCCGCAGCGCGGCGGTCAGCGCGGCGAGGCGCGTTGTAGACGTTGTAGAGGCCGGGGAGGGGGAGGCGCAACTCGACCTCTCCCTCGGGCGCCCGCACGGCGACGCGCGAGCCGCGCATTCCCTCCAGGTCGATGCGGGTGGCGGCGACGTCGGGCGCGCGGTCGGTCGGCGTCGCAGTTCGGGCACGGAGTAGTGGCCCAAGGTGGCCGACGAAGGCGCGCTCGTAGACGTATGGCGCGCCGCAGCGGCGGCAGTGCTTGGCGTCGAAGGCGTGCTGGAGCTCCGGCAGCGCCTGGCTGGGATCGTCGATCCCGAAGTAGGTGACGCCGGGGCGGCGGGCGAGGTCGCGGTCGCGGCCCAGGTCGGCGATCAGCGGGTCGTCGGCGTTGAGGACGAACCCGGTCGGCCCGGCCCTGGCCGCCACCAACTTCGCCCACTCGTCGGCGAGATGCTCCAGCTCGCCGTAGCGGTCGAGCTGATCGCGGAACAGGTTGCCGAGCACGATCAGTCGCGGTTCCAGCTCCGCCGCGATCCGGGGCAGCCAGGCCTCGTCGACCTCGAACAGGCCCTCATCGCCCCGCTGCTCGAGCAGCGCGGTGGCGACGCCCCAGGTCATGTTCGACCCGGCGCGGTTGTGGACCGGCACGCGCCCCGCGGCCCGCAGCGCCGCGGCCAGCATCCCGGCGGTGGTCGTCTTGCCGTTGGTCGCGCTGACGATCACCGAACCGCCGCGGAGCCCGGCGCCGAGACGCGAGATCGCGTCCGGCGCCATGCGCAGCAGCAGGCGGCCTGGCAGCGTCGTCCCCCCGCCGCGCCCGCTGCGGCGGCTGAGGGCGCCCGCCGCCCGCGCCAGCGCGAGCTTGGGGCCGAACATGCCGCTCACCGGCGGGGCGATCACGTTCAGCGCCCGCGGAAGCAGCCGGATCGTCGCCGGCAGATCGGCGAGGTGATCGCCGTCCGCGTAGACCGCGAACGGCCGGTCGGCGCTGATCGTGACCTCGGCGGCACGCAGGATCGTCACCTCGTCGTTGTCCACGTGGCGGCCCTTGAACACCTTCGGCAGGTTAGCCAGGTAGCGGAGCTTGGCCGTGCCGCTGACCCAGACCACGTCGAGCTTTCCGTCGTCGAGCTCGGCGTCCGGGGCGACGAACATCCCGCCCCCGAAGGCCTTGCTGTTCGCCGCCGCGACCGAGTAGCCGGTGAACCGTCGAAGATCGCCGTCGAGCGCGAGCTCGAAGCGAGCCGGCTTCCAGGCGGCCAGCGCGCGCAGCGCGGCGTACAGGTAGACGAGGTTGCCCTTCACGAGGCGGGCCTGGTTGGCGATCCGGTTGGCGTCGGAGTCGAAGCCGCAGCTGGCGATGCCGAGGAAGCGGCGGCCGTTGACCTCGCCGACGTCGATCGCCCGGGTGGAGCCGGCGGCGAGCAGCTCGACGGCGCGCCGGAATCTCGGTGGGGATCCCCAGGACACGCGCCAGGTCGTTGCCGCGACCACCCGGGATCACGCCCATCGGGACCTCGCCCCCGGCGAGCAGCGCCCCCGACCTGCCCGATCAGGCCGTCGCCGCTCATCACCACCGGGATCTCGCCCGGCGGCAGCCGCCGGCGGGCCTCCTCGCAGCCGTGCTCGAGGCTCGTCGTGAGCACCAACCTGTACTCCAGGCCGCGTGCGCGCAGGGCGCCCTCCAGCTCGGGCAGGAGCTTGCGCGCCCGCCCGCCGCCCGCGGAGGGGTTGACGAGGACCAGATGGTGCGCGGCGCCAGCCATGCCGGAATCTAGTCGGGCCGAGCGGCTTGCGCCCCACCCAGTAGGTGCCGGAAACGGCCTCCCCGGGCCTCCACGCTCGATGCCCCGCTTGGCGAAGCTCCAGTCGAGCACCGCATTCGGGGTGTAGAAGGGCGTCGCCTTCCCCCAGCTCGAGGCAACGACGACCTGACCCCCAGGGCGCAGGACGCGGGCCACCTCGGCGATGAACGGCGGCATGTTGAGGTGCGTGACCAGGTCGAAGGAGTCGTCGTCATACGGGAGCCCGGCGGCGTCCACGACCCGGAAGGCGATCCTCCCGGAAGGGTCGAGGCCGACCTTGCCCTGCGCGGCGCGAATCATCTCCTCCGAGATGTCGACACCGCGAACGCTTGCCTGCGGAAACTCGCGCGCCAAGAGCAGCGCTCCCGCGCCGGTCCCGGTGCCCACGTCGAGCGCCCGCTCGGGCGCGGGCTTCACGTGCAGGAGCGCGGCCGCCAGCGGTGCCAGGTGCTCCACCGAGCCGGCACCGGTGCGCCCGTCCCAGCCGGGCGCCGAGCGATCGAAGAAGCGCCGCATCGGGCCGCGAACCGCAGGCCAGGCCCAGGGCGCGCGCACGATCAGCCGGTTCAACATGCGGCCCGCCGACGCGGATCCGCCTGGGCGTGGGCCGTCCCTCCGGCGTCGCCATCAGGCCATCGTCCCCGCCTGGCTCGTCACCCGCGTCCACATCGGACATCTTGCCGTGCCGAGGTGCACGCCGTCACGGCCCGCTAGCCTGCGCGGCCGATGCCACCGGCCCCGCCCGCCCGAGCGATCGCCCCGGGCCTCGCCTTCGCCCTCGCCGCGCTCGCGCTCGCGTCCTGCGGGGGAGGGGGAGGCGAGTCGACCTCCGCGGCACTTCCCGCGGGTTGCAAGGAGGCGCAACACACCGCCCCCCAAGCACGTCAACCTGAAGCCGCCGCACAGTAGGGTTCAGCCGAGCCAGCGGCTCGTGGCCGCCGTCGACACGAGTTGCGGCAGGTTCGAGATCGCGCTCGACACCAAGGATTCACCGAAGACGGTGAGCTCATTCGTCTATCTGGCCCGAAAGGGCATCTACGACGACACGATCTTTCACCGGATCGTGCCGAACTTCGTGATCCAGGGCGGCGACCCGCTGGGCACGGGTACCGGCGGGCCCGGCTACTCCGTGGACGAGCCGCCCCCGGCGAACGTCGAGTACCGGAGGGGAACGGTGGCGATGGTGAAGACGCCGGCGGAGCCGCCAGGCCGCTCCGGAAGCCAGTTCTTCGTCGTCATGGCGGCCGACGCCGGGCCTGCCTCCCGCCTACGCGCTGCTCGGCAGGGTCAGCTCGGGTATGGGCGTCGTCGATCGGATCGGGAGCCTGGGCGACGCGGCGAGCGGCGAGACGGGCACGCCGCGTGCCACCGTGGTGATCCGGAAGATCGCGGTCGGCGGGGGCTAGGACGATGGCGCGGATCAACGTCGGGGAGCCCGCGCCGGATTTCGAGCTTCGCGGAACCGGCGACCGCACCTTCCGGCTCGCCGACTATCGGGGCCGCTGGCTGGTGCTCGCGTTCTATCCCGGGGATTTCACGCCGGTGTGCACCCGGCAGTTCTGCTCCTACCGCGACGCAGCCGACCGGCTGGACGAGCTGGACGCCGAGGTGCTGGGCGTGTCCCCGCAATCGCTCGACTCCCACGAGCGCTTCCGCGCCAGGCACGGCCTCACAGTGCCGCTGCTCGCCGACCCCGAGCGGACCATGATCCGGGCGTACGGCGTCCTCGGCCCCGGCGGCCTGGTCCGCCGCTCGATCTTCATCGTCGACCCCGAGGGAATCGTGCGCTACCGCCACCTCGCCCTGCTGGGGCTCCACTACAAGGACGTCGAGGACCTGAAGCAGTCGCTCCAGCGGGCGCAGGCCGAGGCGCCGGCCTGACGCCGGTCAGCCGGCGATCGTGGCGAGCGCCATCGAGCCAGCCGAGTTCGCGGTCGGGACCGCAGGGCCGCCGCCTGGCCGGCGAGTCGATCGGGACCGGCCCGCCGATCGTGCTCCTGCACGGGATCACCGCCACCCGCCGCTACGTCGTCCACGGCTCCAAGGTCCTGGCTCGGCGCGGCCATCGGCAGGTCTCCTACGACGCCCGCGGCCACGGCGAGTCCGACCCCGCCCCTGCCGATGGTGGCTACTCCTACGGCGAGCTGGTGGCCGACCTGGACGCGGTGCTCGACGCCGAGGTGGGCGGCCGGCGGCTGGTGCTCGTCGGCCACTCGATGGGGGCGCACACCGCGCTCGCCTACGCGCTTGCCCACGGCGAACGGCTTGCCGGGCTGGTGGTGATCGGCCCCGCCTACATGGGCTTTGTCGACGAGGAGGCGCTGGCCGGCTGGGACCGGCTCGCGGACGGGCTCGAGCGGGGTGGGGTGGAGGGCTTCATGGAGGCCTACGATCGCGGGCTGGACCCGGCCTGGCGAGAGACGGTCCTGCGCTTCACTCGACGGCGGATGCTGGAGCACCGGCACCCGGCTGCGGTCGCGCGGGCCCTGCGCGAGGTGCCCCGCTCGGCGCCCTTCGAGACGCTCTCGGAGCTCGAGTTCTGTGAGCTGCCGGCGCTCGTCGTGGCCAGCCACGACGCGGCCGATCCGGGCCATCCCTATGCGGTGGCCGCCGCCTACGCGGAGAGACTGCCCGAAGCCCGCCTGGTCAGCGAGGCCGAGGGTGAGTCTCCGCTGGCCTGGCAGGGCGGCCGGCTCTCACGGGAGGTCGCGTCGTTCTGCGCCGAGCCTGCCGTCGCGGAGCGGCTTTAGGCGCTGCCGCCGGGCTGGGCGGCCGCTCGCCCCCCGTATGCTTCGCCGACGATGATCGACGACGGAAACGCGATCCATTACGGGGCGGTCGAGCGGGGTACGCCCGTCTACGGCTCGGATGAGGTCGAGGTCGGCAAGGTCGACGAGATCGTCGACAACTACCGTGAGCACCTCCTCGACGGGATCGTGATCGAAACTCCGGAGCGGAAGCTCCTGTTCGTCGACGCCCCGGAGGTGGCCCGCACGGCCGAGCGGGGCGTCACCCTGACGATCACCGCCGTGGAGGCCGCCTCGCTGCCGCCGCCCGACCGCGCTGCCGCGACCTTCCGCCCGAACCCGCGCGCCGGGCGCTTCGGGCGGCTGTTCGGGGGCGGATGGAAGCGCCAGTAGCCGGCGTTCCCGCCCCCAACGCACCCGCGGCTCGGAACTACGGCGGGTCGCCGACCAGGATCCACTCGCCGGACTCGCCGCGCTCGAGCAGCTCGCGCTGAGCGAGGTTTCGCAGCGCCAAGGTGACCGTGGGGCGCCGCGCACCGACGAGGTCCGCAAGTGTCTGGTGCGAGAGCCGGAACGGCAGCACGGCCCCGCCTGGGGTCTTCCGTCCCCACAGCTCGGTGAGCTGCCACAGGCTGAGGAGCAGGCGCTCCTCGACCCCCACGGTGTTGGCGATCGCGGCGCTGACGGCGAGCCGGCGCGACCGCCGCAGGGCACGATCGGTCAGGGCCTCGAGGAGCTGCGGTACCTGCCTGGCCCGCATGGCGAGTGGCTGGTCGAGGACAGCGACCGTGGCCGGCTCGAGGATCGTCCAGGATTGCCGCGAGAACGATGCAGAGTCATCCTGCCAGGGGCGGAACAGGTCGCCCCGCCCGAGAAGCTCCAGGCTGCGGCCGCGCTCGGGCACCAGGACCCGGCGACCGATCAGACCGTCGAGCACGAGGAAGCCGAGATGGTCGATCGACGGCTCGCGCGCATCCGGCTCCCAGGCTCCACGCTCGAGCCTCAGCACGACGGCCGAGAGTGGGGCTCCAAGGCCGTTGGGGGGGCGGGTCGCAGTCATCGCTCGCGCCAGCTCCGGGTCGCGCTCGAGCAGGTCAACGCGGTCCTCGTCGCTCGCTGCCTGACTGTTGGTGACCGCCGTCGTGAGCACGGGGTTCCAGTACCCGCGGGTCTACGCCAGAAAACAACTTGGCGCGGAGACCTGGTCGACCGAGCCGCCGCTCGTCTCACCCTGTCCAGAGAGTAAGATCACTGACAAATAATGGGTGTGAGCGTTGACTGAGTGTTCGCTAACATACCGCGCGTCACCGGAAACCATCGAAACTCGGGTGACTTTCACTGAGAACGGGACACGGCCTCAGGGTCGCCACCAGACAAAGGCAGCCCCAACGAATAGTTCGTCGCCAGGAACTGATCGAGCCGCCTCAGGGAAAGGGATGTGAGCGCGTGCCTCCGCTGAATGGCACCCAGCACGTAAAGGCGACAGCCGGGGGGCTCAATGGCGGCGATTCCACAACTCCCAGCCGCGCTCGGCTGCACGCGGTCCCGGGCGCCCAAGGCCTGGGCCGGCGCGGGCGACGAGAACGACCTGCTGCGGTACTACGCCGAGACGGGCGACCCGGCGCTCAAGGAGGAGCTGGTCCGCCGCTTCCTGCCGCTGGCGCGCTCCCTGGCGCTGCGCTACCGCGGCGCAAGCGAGCAGCTGGAGGATCTGATCCAGGTGGCCAGCCTTGGACTCGTCAAGGCGTTGGACGGGTTCGACCTGGAGCGCGGAAGGTCATTCATCGCCTACGCGGCGCCGACGATCCTCGGCGAGCTTCGCCGCCACTTCCGCGACCGGGTCTGGGAGGTACGCCTGCCCAGGGGGCTCCAGGAGCGAACGATGGCGGTCAGCGAGGCGGCCGGCGCGCTCAGCGACGAGCTCGGGGCGACTCCCACCGTGTCCCAGATAGCCACCCGCCTGGGCCTGGACGACGAGGAGGTCTCGGAGGCCCTGCAGGCCGACGAGGCTCGTCGCACGCTGTCGCTCGACGTGCCGCGAAACCGACAGGACCGGGAGTCCTTGCCGATGGTCGAGACGGTCGGGCGCGCCGAGCTGGGCTACGACGCAGTGGAGGCCCAGCTAGCGGCCGAGGGGGCCCCGCTGGATGACCGTGAGCGGCGCGTTCTCAAGCTCCGGTTCGAGGACGACCTGAACCAGTACGAGATCGGCCGCCGTCTCGGTGTCTCCCAGATGCAGGTCTCGCGGATCATGCGCCGGGCACTCCGCAAGCTGCTCGTCGCGGTTCAGGGCGACGGAAAGCCCGCCCGCGTCTAACATCCCGTTGACCTGCGGCTGAGCCGATGAGTGGGAGGGTTGCATCCGTGACCGCGAGCGAACAAACGTCGCAAGGGAACGATCTGCGGCGAGAGATCTCCCGAGCACTGGTGGCGATCTTCAAGGAGGCCACCGGGCGCGGGCCGGCGCAGGCGCTCACCTACATCAACGAGCACGTGATCCTGACGCTCCTGCGCGACACGATGACGACGGCCGAGCGCACCCTGATGGACGAGGACGAGGACCAGGCCGTGCGCAGCCTTCGGAGGCTTTTCCAGGGGGTCGTCCGCGACCAGGCGATCGAGGCCGTGGAGCGGCTGACGGGCCGCAAGGTCCTGGCCTTCCTCAGCGACCACGCCGTCGATCCCGACTACGCGGTCGAGGTCTTCATCCTGGAGCCGGGCCTGACGGACCAGGCCGACTAGGTCTCCTCCGACGCGGAATGCCCCGCGGCGACACGCCTGGCCCGCCCATGGACCGTCCCAGACACATCGTTTGCGTCCGACGCACGGGGGTAAACGCGCCCGAGGAGGTGATCAGATGAGCCTCATTGACAAGCTGACCGGCCGAGCCAAGAAGGCGGCCGGCGACCTCGCGGGCGATAGCTCGCTGCGGCGCCAAGGCGCGAAGGAGGAGCGGAAGGGCGAGAAGAAGGAAGAGCTCGACCGCGCCCAAAATCGCGTTGAGGAGAAGGCCCAGGAAGTCGGAGACCTCGAGAGGAAGACCTAACGGTCCCGGTGCGCCCGGCACGCTTGCCGGGCGCACTGGTTCCTCGACGCACTTGGCGCCGCCCGATCAGGAAGCTGGCTCGGGCGCCTGTCCCTGTACTGCGGCCAGCAATTTGCGGAGGGCGGCTCGCATGATCCGGGACACCTGCATTTGAGAGACCCCGAGCAGGCTCCCGATCTCATGCTGAGTGAGGCCCTCCTCGAACCGCAGCCAAAGGACGCGGCGCTCGCGATCGTCGAGGGCCGCCCCCTCGGCCGCAAGCCGCGACTCCACCGCCTCATACCCCGACTCGTGCCTTCCCAACGTCTCCACCATCGGCACTGATTCCCCATCATCGCGGTCTCCTGGGACATCGATCGAGAGTGTCCGCCGGGCCTCCTCGGCCTGCAGCGCCTCCTGGACGTCCTCCTCGGAGAGCTTCAGGCACTGCGCGATCTGGCCGACGGTGGGACTGCGTCCCAGCTCATCGCTCAGCTTCTGGACGGCTTGCTGGATAGCCATGGTGCGTTCCTGGAGAGGGCGTGGCAGGCGAAGCTGCCAAACGCGATCGCGGAAGTGACGGCGGAGCTCACCGAGAATCGTCGGTGCGGCGTAGGCGGGGAACGCCTTGCCGCGCTCGGGGTCGAAGCCATCCAGCGCCTTGATCAGGCCGAGGCTTGCGACCTGCATCAGGTCGTCGAGGGGCTCGGAGCTCCCGCGGTAGCGCAGAGCCAGCGAGCGTGCCAGCGGCAGCAAGCGCCGGACCAGTTCCTCCCTCAGCGCCGGGTCGCGGGTCTCCGCGTACGAGCGCAAGAGATCGGCCTCGCCGGCGCGGACGGTTGGGTCGACAGGGAGGGGGACCGTCTGAACCGTCTGATTGATATCGCCGATGAAGAAGACCCCTCTTTGACAGCCGACCGCCGTTGAATCCGAGTAACCGGCCCTCCGCAAAGAGAGAAAGACAGGTCTGTCTGTTAACAGCCTACCTGGGATGGCGGCGGAGTGCGAATGGCACACGGGGTCAGGGGCTCGGCGACGCTCGCGGCGGCGATAGCTCGACCGCTTCTGATCGGTCGATCAGACGAGCGCTCCCGCGAGCCGGCTCTCAGCGCGGTTCCCGGCCGTGAGCGAGGGGGAGCAAGTACCAGAGGGTGCCGAACAGGAGCGCTGTGGCGGTCCCGATCGGGATCGCCGCCGCCGCGCCGAACAGGAAATCGGTGATCAGCAGGATCGCTCCCGTCATGGCCAGCGCCAGGGCGCCGAGTCCCAGCAAGGCGGCACGGTTGGCGAAGGTGAGGATCTCGCGCTTGCGTCCCTGGCGAAACTGGATCCGGTGGTACGCGGTGGGGGCGATCAGCAGGGCGGACGCCAGGGCGGTCAGGAGCAGGACGGCGAAGTAGACGCCGCGCTCGAACCCGGTGAGCTGCGCGAAGCCCTGCGCAAACGGGACCGTGAGCAGGAACGCGAACAGCACCTGCACTCCGGGAAGGGCGATCCGTAGCTCGCCGAGCAGCTCGTTGAAGTTGCGGTCGATGCGCTCGGCGGGCGTCTCGTCGCGTACCAGGTCGCCGATCTCCTCGGTCATGGCCAGCAATCCACATACCCGGGCACGCGTGCCGGCAACCCGGTCGGGGTCATTCCTCCGCGAGCCGGGGGCTCAGAGGGCCTGAATGGGCGTCACAGCGATATCGGGTTTCCATAACGTTGATTATCGAGCGCTGAGTCGGCGCCTGTGCGACGGTCGCCCCTAGTTTTGCGACGGGTCGGCCGGCATGCGTGCGATCAGCGCGTACTGGCCCCCCTTGCGGGCCAGCACGTCGCTCCACAGCGTTGCCGGGTCCTCCGGGAACAGCTCGGCCGGCAGCGGCGCCTCCACTATCCACGAGTCGATCTCGATCTCCGCCTCCAACTGCCCCTCGCCCCAGCCCGAATAACCGGCGTAAACCCGCCCGCGCCGGACGGCGTCCGCCAGCTCGTCGAGGTCGACGTCGGCAGACGCCAGGCCGACGTCGGCGACCACGATCCACGCTGCCGCGCTCCGGGTTGGAGAAGTCGGCCAGCAGGACGAGCGCCTCCGCCTGCACCGGGCCGCCGACGTAGATCGGCTCTCCGCCGGCGATCTCCGCCAGCTGCGGCACCACCGACTCCACCGAGCTCTCCGAGGGCCGATTGAGCACGATCCCCATCGCGCCGTCATCGTTGTGCTCGGTGATGAAGACGACGGTTCGGGCGAAGTTGGGGTCCAGAAGCGCGGGCGAGGCGATCAAGAGCTTGCCGCGCAGCGAATCCTCCATGGCTCCTTCCTCCATACCCGCTCATTCTGCCGTCAATACGCGTAGCCGCGGAGCGCGGGCAGCTAAGCTCGAAGCGTGACCCTCGACGTCAACGAGAGCGATTTCCAGGCGCGCGTGATCGAGCGCTCGCAAGAGGTCCCCGTGATCGTGGACTTCTGGGCCGAGTGGTGCGGTCCCTGCCGGACGCTCGGCCCCGCGCTCGAGGCCGCGGTCGACAAGCGGGCCGGTGAGGCCGAGCTGGTCAAGGTGGACACCGACCGCAATCCGAACCTCGCGATGAGCTTTCAGATCCGCGGCATTCCGGCCGTGAAGGCGTTTCGAGACGGCAAGGTCGTCGCCGAGTTCACCGGCGCCATCCCTCCGCCGCAGATCGAGCAGTTCCTCGACCGGCTCGTCCCCTCCCCGGCCGACAAGCTCGCCGCCGAGGGCGACGAGGACTCGCTGCGCAAGGCGCTCGAGCTCGACCCCGGCAGCGCCGCCGCGACCAAGCTGGCACGTCTGCTGCTGGCGCGCGGCCAGGCTGCCGAGGCGCTCCAGCTCCTCGAGGACAGAAACGGCGACTTCGAGGCCGAGGGCCTGGCGGCCCGGGCGCGGCTGACCATCGAGCTCGGCGACGAGCGCGCCGACGGGGCGGGAGCGTTGTCGCGGAGCTTCTCGGCCTGGGACGCCGGCGACTCCGAGGCGGCCCTCGAAGGCCTTCAGGAGGTCCTCGCCGAGACCGACGATCCCGATCGGCGCGACCTGGTGCGCAGCGTCATGGTGGCGATCTTCACCGAGCTCGGCGCCGACCATCCGCTGGCTCGGGAGCACCGTCGCCGGCTCGCCGCGGCGCTCCACTGACTCGCGGCGCACTCCACTGAATTAGGCTCGCCCCACCTCGGTCTATCAAGGAGGGCCCATGCGCCGTATCCGGCCACATCTGTCGTACGCGAACGTGATCTCGACCCTGTGCCTGTTCTTGCTGTTGAGCGGAGGCACGGCCGTCGCTCTGACTGGCTCGAACACGGTGCAGTCGGACGACCTCGGCCCCGGCGCCCAGGTGCAGGCGGCCGACGTCGCTGCCAATGCGGTCAATGGGTCCGACGTCACGGACAACAGCATCACGGGCAGTGACGTCAACGAGGGAAGTCTGGACGCGACCCCGCTCCGAACCCGGGCGTCCCAGGGCGACTGCCAAGCGACCGTCGCGGGGACCGGCGTGATGGTCGAGGTCGGCCCAACCTGCATCGACAAGTACGAGGCCTCCGTCTGGTCCTCTCCCACCGGCGGGACGCAGTACGGGACGACGGGCGACGACTACCCCTGTAACGACAGCGGCCAGAATTGCACCAACATCTACGCTCGAAGCGTTCCGGGGGTCACTCCCTCGCGCTTCATCACCTACTTCCAGGCTCAGCAGGCACTCGCGAACTCGGGCAAGCGACTGCCCACAAGCGCCGAGTGGCAGGCGGCGGTCGCCGGCACCCCGGACTCGAACGCCTGCAACGTGAGCACCGGAGCGGTCCAGAACACCGGCGCCAACGCCGGCTGCGTCTCGCACTTCGGGGCCAAGGACATGGTCGGCAACGTCTGGGAGTGGGTCGGCGACTGGGACGAGGAGTCCGACGGCTGCGTCACGAGCACGTTCGGCTCTGACGCCACCTGCTTCGGCGACGCCGGCCCACCGACCCGCGTTCCCGCCATGCTGACCCGTGGCGGCCACTTCGGCGCCGGCACGCGTGCTGGGCCGTTCGCGGCCGATGGCGGTGTCCAGGGCAGGGTGTCCCGCCAGGGCCAAGGGTTCCGCGGCGCCCGCTAGCCGTCCTTCACTGAAACACCCGTTAGGAGACGCTTAGGCCGGGCTGGCTAGCGTTCCCGGTGTGGAGAGCGATCCGGCAGCGGGCATCGGCATCCTGGCGGCCCTCGGAGCCGGGCTCGTCTCGTTCATCTCTCCCTGCGTGTTGCCGCTCGTCCCCGGCTACCTGTCGGCGGTGACCGGCGTCTCCGTCGGCGAGCTCGATCGCGCGAGCTGGCGCCGTGTCCTGGGCCCCAGCCTGGTCTTCGTGGCCAGCTTCTCGAGCATCTTCATCCTGCTCGGGCTGACGGCGACCGGCATCGGGCACTCGCTTCAGGAGCACCGTGACACGCTCGAGACGATCGCCGGGATCGTGATCATCGCGATGGGCGTGCTGTTCGTGGCAAGCCCGTTCGTGGCCCGGCTCAACGTCGAGTGGCACGTCGACGCTCTCATGGCCCGCGCCGGCAAGGGCGGTCCGTTGATCGCCGGGATGGCGTTCGCGATCGCCTGGACGCCGTGCATCGGGCCGACCCTCGGCGCCATCCTCACCGCGGCCTCCCTGTCGAGCTCGGCAGCCCATGGCGCCCTCCTGCTGGCCGTCTACTCGGCGGGCCTGGGCATCCCCTTCCTGATCACGGCGCTCGCCTTCTCGCGCATGACCACCGCCTTCGCGGTGGTCAAGCGCCACTACGCGACGATCATGGCGGTGGGCGGAGCGATCCTGATCGCCATGGGCGTCCTCATCCTCACCGGCGACTTCGCCCAGCTCAACATCCAGGCCCAGAGGCTGACCAGCGACCTCGGCCTGAATCCTTAGCGATGTGAGCCTGGGCTCAGCTCGACTCGCGCTCCGGGGCACCGACCTCGACCGGCGCGCCAACCGCCTCGACCTCTTCGAGCTCGCCACCCTCGGAGTCGCGCGAGCAGACGATCCGAAAGCGTCCCGTCCCGATCGCCGGATCGCCGACGATCGGCAGGCCGCGGATCTCCTCCCACCCCAGACGCTCGATCTCGAACGGGTTCATCCGCACCTCCGAGGCGGGAAACGGGCAGTTGGCGTTGTGCTGGTCGATTGCCCGCGAGATCGCCTCGAGGTTCTTGGCCTCGGTGTCGCTCATGATGAACGCCCTCGCGCCTGGCCACGATCAATTCCCTTGCTCGAGCTCGGCGCTCACGGCCCCAATGTAGCGCGGCCGCGCCATCCTCCTCCCCTCCTAGGATCGTGGCGTGAGCACCGAGCCCCACAGCGGCAATCGGAGGGTCGTTGCCCACGTCGACATGGACGCGTTCTTCGTCTCGGTCGAGCTGTTGCGGCGTCCCGAGCTGCGCGGAAAGCCGGTCGTGGTCGCCACCGGGACCGACGCCACCGCCCGGGGCGTGGTCATGGCCGCCTCCTATGAGGCACGCCGCTACGGCGTCCACTCGGCCCTGCCGCTGGCAATCGCCCACCGGCGCTGCCCGCAGGCGATCCTGATCCCGCGCGACTTCGCGCTCTACCAGCGCGCCTCGCGCAAGGTGATGGACGTCCTTGGCCGGTTCAGCGACCTGGTGGAGGTCGCCGGCCTGGACGAGGCGTACCTCGACCTCTCCGAGTGCCCGGCCCCGAAGGCCCGGGCCCGCCAGCTGAAGCACGAGATGCGCGCCGAGACGCGCCTCGTCTGCTCGGTCGGGCTGGCGCCCAACAAGCTGCTCGCGAAGATCGCCTCCGATCTCGAGAAGCCCGACGGCCTCTGCGTGCTGGAGCCGGACGGCCTGCTCGACGCCGTCGGCGACCGCCCAGCGACCCTGATCCCAGGCGTCGGACCGCGCACGGCCGAGCGGCTGGCCCAGCTCGGCGTGCGGACCGTGGCGGAGCTGGCGGCGATGGACCCGGCGGCGCTGGAACGGGCCTTCGGCCCCCGCCTTGGCCGCGAGCTTCGCGATCGCGCGCGCGGCCACGACGACCGCTCAGTGGTCGCGGAGCGCGAGCGGAAGTCGGAGAGCCGCGAGACCACCTTCGCGTCCGACGTCTCGGATCGGGCGATGCTCGCCGGCACGCTCGACCGCCTGGCCGACTCGGTCTGCCGCGGGCTCGCCGAGGGCGGCTACGCGGGCCGCACCGTGACGCTGAAGATCCGCCTGCGCCCGTTTCGCACCCACACGCGCTCGCGGACCATCGAGGAGCCGACCCGCGACCCGGAGCGGGTGCGCTCGGTGGCCCGCCAGCTGCTCGCCGACTTCGAGCTCGACGCGCCCGTGCGGCTGCTGGGGGTCGGGGTCGCCGGCCTGGTGAGCAAGCCGGAGGACTCGGCGAGCGAGCCGCAGGCCGCGTCGGCTCCCCAGGCCCTGACGCTCGACGTGTGAGGCAGAGCTAGGGACGCCTGAGGCTGAAGTCCCAGCTGGCGCTCTCGGGGCCGCCGCAACCCTCCCGGTCGCGCCAGCGGGCGTGGAGATCCACGAACAGCCGGTGGCGCACCGTCGCGTCCAGCTTCGCCACCCAGACGCGCCGATCCCCCCGCTGTCGGGGCCGGAGCTTCACGTCGAGCCGCTTTGGATCGGCGAGGTAGCCGTTCTCGAGCCGCTCGGCCGCCAGGGCGCGGACGCGCCGCGGCCTCTGCTCCTTGCGAAACACGATTCGCGGCGTCGAGTGCAGGTGGACGTCGGCCCTCGGCCTGAAGTCGGGGACTCCGTCGGCCTGCTGCCCGACGCAGCCCTGGCCGGAACGACTCACCCAGGAAATGCTCCACGGGCCGAGCCGGTCCCTCTGCCCGTTCACGTGCAGCGTGGCCCGGGGCACGCGGTGATCGTGCGCCGAAACCGTTGCAACCACCACCAGCGCCACGAAGGCGCCAACCGCAAGCGAGGCCGCAAATCTCGTGCGAAGTCTGACCCGGTCCATTCTGAACGAAGTTGCTGTTGACCATGCATGTCACTGCGAACGTCGCTCGCGTGAGGCAACGTCGCTCTCGTGGCGTGAGAAGATTGGCGCCGGCATGCACGGCGACCGGCTCAGCGGACTCGACACCTCGTTCCTCCATCTCGAGGACGGCCCCGCGCACATGCACGTTGCCTCGACGACGCTGTTCGAGGGGCCGACGCCCGAGTACGAGGAGTTCCGTGACCACATCGCGTCCCGGCTCCACCTGGTGCCGCGCTTCCGCCAGAAGCTTCGGTTCGTGCCCTTCGGGCAGGGCCGCCCGGTGTGGATCGACGACCCCAACCTGAACCTGGAATACCACGTCCGCCACACCGCCCTCCCTCCCCCGGGCACCGAGGAGCAGCTGCGAACGCTTGCCGCGCGGCTCTTCTCGCAGCGGCTGGACCGAGACAAGCCCGTCTGGGAGCTCTGGCTCGTCGACGGCGTGGAGGGTGGCCGGTTCGCGATCGTCGCCAAGACCCATCACTGCCTCGTCGACGGAGTCTCCGGGGTTGACATAACAACGGTCCTCTTCGACCTCGACCGCGATCCGGAGCCGGCGCCCGAGCCCGACGCCTGGCTTCCGGAGCCGGAGCCCAGCGACGCGCAGCTCTTGGCCGAGGCGCTGATCGAGCGCGTCACCAGCCCGGCCGAGATCGCGCGCGGCGCACGAGCGCTGCTGCGGGCTCCGCGTCACGTCGCAGGCGCGGCGATCGAGGGCCTCGGCGCGGCCGGCTCGATCGCCCGCACCGGCCTCGCCGCACCGCCTTCGCCGTTCAACGTCCAGATCGGGCCCTACCGGCGCTTCGCCTATGTCCGGACGGACCTCCCGGAGCTGAAGCGGATCAAGAACATGGCCGGCGGCACCGTCAACGACGTCGTCCTGGCGGTGGTGGCCGGCGCCCTCGGACGCTACCTGCGATCCGGCGGCCACTCCACCAAGGACCTCGAGTTGCGGGCGATGGTGCCGATCAGCGTCCGCGCCGAGGACGAGCACGGCGCGCTCGGCAACCGCGTCTCGGCGATGATGGCGGTGCTGCCCGTCTGGTGCGAGGACCCGATCGAGCGCCTGCGTACCGTCACGGCGACGATGGGCGACCTGAAGTCCTCGAAGCAGGCCGTTGGCGCCAGCCTGCTCACCGAGGCAACCGACTTCGCGCCCCCGACGATCGCCGCCCAGGCGGCGCGGCTTCAGTCTCGCCAGCGCTTCTTCAACCTGGTGGTCACCAACATCCCGGGTCCCCAGTTCCCGCTGTACCTGCTCGGCCGGGAGCTGCAGGACGTCTTCCCGATGGTGCCCCTGGCCAAGAATCAGGGCGTCTGCTTCGCGCTGATGAGCTACAACGGACGGGTCAACTTCGGGCTCACGGCCGACTACGACGCGATGCCCGACCTCGACGCGCTCGCCGGCGATCTGGAGGCCTCGATCGCCGAGCTGGCCGCGGCGGCGCCCTCGGCCGTGGGCGACGAGGCTGACGAGTCGAGCCGCCGCGAGGCTCGATTGCAGGCCAAGCCCGAGCAGAAGGTCTAGGGCCCCTCCCCCGGTCGGGGGCGCGAATTCCCGCACCTTCGGAGGACCGTTGCTCCCGCGGGACAACGGCTTCGCCCAAATCCTGTACGGCGGGCCAATGCGCAGCCCCACGCTCGGGCTCACGATGAACGTGGCCCGGCGGTTGCCCGCCGGGCGCCGAAACGTGGAAGCGATGGACGCAGACGAGAAAGGCGGCGCCGGATGGACCTGATCGCGAGCACCACCGTGGCGGGCCTCAAGAGCAGCCTGGACAGCACCAACGTGGCGCTCGACACGCTGTGGGTGGTTGTCGCCGCGATCCTGGTGATGTTCATGCAGGCGGGATTCGCGTTCCTCGAGATGGGCTTCTCCCGTCAGAAGAACGCCGGCGCGGTGGTCGCCAAGGTGCTCACCAACTTCGCCATCTGCGCGGTCGTCTTCTGGGCCGTCGGGTTCGCCTTCGGATTCGGGCGCGGCGGCTCGATCCTCGGCTACCACGGCTTCGCCCTCAATACCGCCAACGAGGCGATCGACTTTCCCGGCCTGTCCTTCTCCGACGTCGGGATCTCGGCCAAGTGGTGGTTCGAGTTCGTCTTCTGCGCGGTCTCGCTGGCGGTCGTCTGGGGAACGACGCTCGAGCGGATCAAGTTCAGCGTCTACGTGATCTACGCGGTCGTCTTCTCGGCGATCATCTACCCGCTGATCGCCCACTGGCTGTTCTCGGGCGGCTGGCTGGCGGCCAGCCTGGGCTCGCAGGACTTCGCCGGCTCCACGGTGGTCCATCTGACCGGCGCCACCGGCGGGCTCGCGGTCCTGCTCCTGCTCGGGCCCAGGCGCGGCAAGTACGGCGCCGACGGCAAGCCGAACGTGATTCCGGGCCACAGCATGCCCTTCGTCGGCCTGGCCACCTTCATCCTCTGGTTCGGCTGGTTCGGGTTCAACCCCGGTTCGACGCTCAGCGCCCTGAGCTCCGTTCCCGGCCATCCCAGCAACATCCGCTTCGCCGACATCGTCCTGGTCACCAACATCGCCGCCGCCTGCGGGGTGCTCGGAGCCCTGGCGACGATCTGGCTCAGGACCCGCAAGCCCGACATCGGCATGGCCTGCAACGGGGCGATCGCCGCCCTGGTCGCGATCACCGCTCCGTCGGGATACGTCAACCCCTGGGCGGCCACGATCATCGGCTTCGTCGCCGGGATCATCGTCGTGCTCGGCGTGCTGGCGATCGAGAAGGTGCTCGACGACCCGGTCGGCGCGCTGTCGGCGCACGGCCTGGCCGGGATCTGGGGAACGCTTGCGTGCGGCCTGTTCACCGACCCGACGCTGGCGACCCTGAACGGCGTCGGCCAGGGCGGCTTCGTGTACACGGGCAGCCTCCACCAGTTGTTCGCGCAGTTCGTCGCCGTGTCGGCCTCGTTCGCGACCGTGTTCGCGCTCAGCTTTGCGACCTTCTTCGCGATCAAGGCGACGATCGGGCTGCGGGTCAAGCCCGACGAGGAGAGCTACGGCCTCGACATGGCCGAGCACGGCATGTGGGGCTACCCGGAGCAGTTCATGCCCGTGCCGGGCTACGAGTACCACCAGCCGGCGCCGCCTGCGGGGCGTCCCGCGCCCCGGCCGGCGCCGATCGGCCTCGGGGCGGAGGGCGGCCCGTGATCGTGGCGTCAAGACAGATGCTTGAAGCACCTAGGAGGTGTCGTGCTTGATGGATATCCAGGTGAACAAGATTGAGGCGATCATCCGCTACGAGCGCCTTCAGGACGTCCAGGACGCGCTCGACGAGATCGGCGTCAGCGGGCTGAACGTGACCGAGGTCAAGGGCTGCGGACGCCAGAAGGGCTACACCGAGCACTACCGCGGCTCGCAGGCCAACATCAGCCTGCTGCCGAAGCTCAAGATCGAGAGCGTCGTCCCGGCGGAGCTGACCGAGCGCGCCGTCGAGGCGATCGTCGCCGCCGCCTACACGGGCGAGACCGGCGACGGCCTCTTGTTCGTGCTCCCCGTCTCCGACGTGGTCCGAATTCGCACCGGGGAGCGCGGCGTCGACACGATCCGCCATCGAACGCCTGCGGGGTGGGGGTACTGAGCCTCTGGGGCTGGACAAAGCGGATCGCGACCGACCAGACCGGCGGCGTGGCGCCGGTCGCGATCGACATCGAGCGCAACCCCGCGGCCGTGGTCGAGCTCGGCGCCGAGAACCCGCCCGACGTGCCGCTCTACGTGCTGCGCGTGGGCGTGCGCGGCGGCTTCGGGCGCGTTCGCGCCGGGCTGCCCGTCTACCGGCGCGAGAACCCCTCGCCCCATCCGGTGCTCAAGGAGATCTACCAGTGCGAGGTCGCCGGCAAGGTCCTCGAGGCCGCCAACATCTACGCGCTGCGCGAGAAGGTGCAGCGCCAGCTGGAGGTGATCGCCCCGGCTCGCTCGCTGCCTCTCTGCTACTTCCGGGCGCCCCGCTACGACTACTCGCTGCCCGTCCACGAGGAGGGCGCCCGCCTCGTCTGCCCGGTGCTGACCGGGCCCAAGATCAGGGCCCGCAGCCTGGCTGAGCTCAGGGAGCCCGTCGTGCGCCACCTGCTCACCGCCGGCTACCTGATGCCCGACGAGGAGCCCGACGTGCTCGTCCTGCGGCCTTCCGACCTGCGGCTGGTGCCGCCGGCCGCGGTGATCCGCTCCCTGGACGACCCGGCCATATGGTTGCCGGCGGTCGAGGGCACCTCCGCCGAGGGACCGGTTGTCGGCCTCCTTGCTCAGCCCGCCGAGCTCGCCACCGAGGCCCGCCCGCGGCGCGGCTCACCCGTCGTGGCCCCTCCCCCCTCCGCCCCCGACGTCAGCGCGCTCTTGCGCTACATCGGACACGAGATGACCGTCCGTGGGCGCCTCGTCAACCCGTGGACCCTGCACGCCACCGAGGTGCGGCCGGAGATCTGGGCCCGGACCGAGGAGCTGACCGATGGCACGAACCGCGCCCTGACGGCGCATCTCGTGAGCGGTCCGCCGCTCACGGTGCCCGTTCGCCACACCGCGGCCGGCGAGGCGGTCGGAGGCGATCAGCGACCAGGGGATCGCCGTCTTCCTCGCCGGCGACCACGAGGCCCTCGGCGACGTGATCGGGCGCTACCTCGTGGCCTCCGGCTTCCTGCGCGATCCGGGCGACGTGCGCCCGGAGGTTGTCGGGGCAGGCGCCGCCCGAACGACTGGACCCGGATTCGATCTGGACCGGTGCGCCGTCCGGCTCCGACGCGAGCCCGGGCCAGGAGCTTTCAGTCACGGAGACAACCCACGAAGACCTGGAGGTCGAAACCACATGACCGTCGTCCTAATCGTCGCGGGCTCGGTGATTCTCGCCGCGCTCTTGATCGCCTTCATCGTCTGGGCTCACCAGTACACGAAGGCGGGGCCGAACGAGGTGCTGATCATCTCCGGCCGCCGCCCCCGCAAGGGACCGGACGGCGGAGCCGTCGGCTACCGCATCGTCCGCGGCGGCGGCACCTACGTGCGCCCGTTCGGCGAGAAGGTGGCCCGCCTGTCGCTGGAGCTGATGCAGTTCGACGTCCGCACCGGCGAGACCTACTCGATGCATGGCGTCCCTCTCCAGGTGGACGGGGTCTGCATGGTCAAGGTGGACCCGTCGGACGCGGGGATCCAGCTCGCCGCGGAGGAGTTCTTGTCGCGAGGCCGGGACGACATCGCTCGGACGGCCCAGCAGGCCGTGGAAGGGCATCTGCGGGCAGCGGTCGGCGCCCACTCGATCGAGGACGTCTATCGCGACCGCGCGGCCCTGGTCGCCAAGACCAGGGAGCTCTCAGGTCCCGACCTTCAGAACATGGGGCTCGACATCGTCTCCCTGACGATCCGCGCGATCAGCGACAAGCAGGGCTACCTGGAGGCGCTCGGCCGCCCGCGCACCGCGGAGGTGAAGCGCGACGCCGTGCGCGGCGAGGCGGAGGCAGAGCGCGAGGCGAAGGCCTCCCGCTTCGCGGCCGACAGCGCGATCGAGGAGTCGCGGCGCGACTACGAGCTTCAGAAGGCCTCCTACAGGCGCGAGGGCCAGGCGGCCCGAGCCGAGGCGGACCTCGCCTACGACCTGCAGCGGGCGATCACCCAGCAACAGGTCCGGGCCCAGGAGCTCCAGGTCGAGATCGTCGAGCGCCAGAAGGCGATCGAGCTGATGGAGGCCGAGGTCGCGCGCCGCGTCAACGAGCTCGAGGCCGAGGTGATCGAGCCCGCCAAGTCCGAGGCCCGCAAGATCGAGGCGCTGGCCGAGGCACGCAAGGAGGAGCTCGCGGCCCAGGGCGCCGGCGAGGCCGACGCGGTGCGCCTGCGCGGGATGGCCGAGGCCGAGGCGATGCTGGCCAAGGCGGGCGCCTGGGGCAAGTACTCGGACGCGGCGATCGCCGACCGCCTGCTGTCGATCCTGCCGCAGCTCGCCGCCGCGGTCGCGGAGCCGCTCTCCAAGACGGAGAAGATCGTGATGATCGGCGGCAACGGGGATGGCGACGGCGTCGGCGCGCACCGGATCACCCGCGACGTGATGAGGATCGTCGCCGAGCTGCCGGAGGTGCTCGAGTCGCTGACCGGTAAGCGCCTCGACGAGCTGGTCAAGGCGCTGCCGAAGACCGGCGGCACGGCCGGCGAGGACGCCTAGAGGTTCCATCGCCGGCCGCCAACCCCAAGCCATGAACGAAGGAGTCAAGCCCGTGACCACAGCGATTCCCCACGCCCCACTGACCGTGCAGCGCTTCGCGGACACGGCCCAGCCCGAGCCGCGACACGTGTTCGAGATGGCGCGCAAGCACGGGGTCCGGATGGTGGACTTCAAGTTCACCGACCTCCCGGGCACCTGGCAGCACGTCTCGCTGTCGATCCACGGTCTCGAGGAGGAGGCGTTCGAGGAGGGCCTCGGCTTCGACGGCTCCTCGATTCGCGGCTTTCAGGAGATCTCCGAGTCGGACATGATCCTGATCCCGGATCCCTCGACCGCGATCATCGACCCGTTCCACGAGCAGCGGACGATGTCGATCATGTGCAACATCTTCGACCCGATCACCCGGGAGCCCTACTCGCGCGACCCACGCTACGTCGCCCAGAAGGCCGAGGGCTACCTGATCGAGACCGGGATCGCGGACACCTGCTTCATGGGGCCGGAGGCGGAGTTCTTCGTCTTCGACCACGTCGCCTTCGACCAGACCGTCAACAGGGCCTTCTACGAGGTCGACTCCGAGCAGGGGTTCTGGAACCGCGGCGCGGGCTTCGGCAGCGGCTCGATGAACGGCTCGGGCGGCAACCTGGGCTACACGCTGCGACCCCAGGAGGGCTACTTCCCGGCCCCGCCCGGCGACACGCACTCCGACCTGCGCGCGCGGATGGTCGTCGTGCTCGAGGAGATGGGGATCGATTGCGAGTTCCACCACCACGAGGTCTCGGCGGGCGGCCAGGCGGAGATCGATCTGAAGTTCGACAAGCTGCTGCGCATGGGGGACAAGCTCCAGACCTACAAGTACGTGGTCAAGAACGTCGCCCGCCAGGCCGGCAAGTCGGCGACCTTCATGCCGAAGCCGCTGTTCGAGGAGAACGCCTCCGGGATGCACGTCCACCAGTCGCTGTACCTGGGCGGGGACAACGTCATGTACGACTTCAACGGCTATGGCCTGCTGTCGCGCGAGGCGCTCAACTACATCGGGGGCCTGATCGCACACGGCCGCGCCCTGATGGCCTTCTGCGCTCCCACCACCAACTCCTATCGGCGGCTGGTCCCGGGCTACGAGGCGCCGGTGAACCTCGCCTACAGCCAGCGCAACCGCTCGGCGGCGTGCCGCATCCCCGTCTACTCGCCCGCGGCGAAGGCGAAGCGGGTGGAGTTCCGCCCGCCGGACCCCACCGCCAATCCCTATCTCGCCTTCTCGGCGATGATGATGGCCGGCCTCGACGGGATCCAGCAGCGGATCGATCCCGGCCTGCCGGTGGACAAGGACCTGTTCGAGCTGTCCGAGGAGGAGATGGCGAAGATCGCCAGCGTGCCGGGCTCGCTCGACGAGGCGATCGACGCGCTGGAGGCCGACCACGAGTTCCTGCTCAAGGGCGGCGTCTTCACCCCGGACCTGATCGAGACCTGGATCGACTACAAGCGCTCGCAGGAGTGCGACCCGGTCCGCGTCCGGCCCCACCCGTGGGAGTTCGCGCTCTACTACGACGTCTGAGCACCGAGGCGTGTCAGCGACCCGAGCGTCTGGGGCTCGATCTCGTCGAGATGGGTCGCCAGCGCCAGGAAGAGCTGAGCGGTCGTCAGCGCGTCACCCTCGGCGACGTGCGGGCTGTGCACGGGAAGGCCGAGCGTCCGTGCGAGATCCCCAAGCGACAGCGCCTCTCCCTCCCCGAGATCCTCGGGGGCGAGGACCCGCCGGGCGAGGACCGACGTGTCGAGCACCGGCTCGGCGAGGCGAAGCCCAGCGCGCTTGAGCGCCGTCGCGAGGAAGCCCCGCTCCACCCAGGCAACGTGGGCGACGAGCACCCTTCCCGTCAGCGACTCGAGCATCAGGTCGAGCACCTCCGGCAGCGCGGGCGCGTCGGCCAGGTCCGCTGGGCGCAGGCCGTGGATGCGGATCGTCTCAGCCTCGGGCATCCGCGCGGGGCGCACGATCGTGGCCCGGGTGCCCCCGACTATCACGCGCGCACCATCGATCGGGATGGAGGCAAAGGAGACGATCTCGTCGCGTCGCGGGTCGAGGCCCGTTGTCTCCAGATCAACCACCGCGTAGCGCGCCTCGCGCCACGGGGTCCCGGGTGGAGGCGGTTTGGTCGCCCGGTACGCGCTCGCCGCCGCGGATCGCCGTCGCCGAGGTCGGAGGAGCCTCATGGAGGAAGAGCGAGCCTGCCCTTGAGGGAGCGCTGCACCGCGCTGACGGCGTGAAATGCCTCGCGCAGGTAGCGGCGCGTCAACGGGTTGAGCTTCCCGATGTCGATGTAGTCGTCGGGCTCGGCTCCCTGTCGCATCTGCTCGACCTGGTGCTCCAGCCGCAAACGCCAGAAGAGGTCGTGGGCCTCGGCCAGTGTGCGGGCATCGCGTCCGTCGAGCGTGCCCGCGGTGGCGGCCGAGCTCAAGCGCTCGCGAGTGGAGGTGGTGCGCACGCCGGCCGCCACGCTCGCATAGCGGGCGATGCCGACAATGGGAAGCAGGCCACCACCCTTGATGTCGAGCCGGCCCCGGTGCTCGCCGGAGCGATCGACGACGAAGTCGCGTGGCGAGGTGCGAAACCGCCGGAATCCCGTGGGGGGCTGGTGCCCGAGAGCAAGCCGCAGCATGAGGCGAAGCACGGTTGGGCGGTGCCACACCTGGCGGAGCTCATCGAGAGGATCTCGCGCGGTCCCGATCGCATGGACGGAGCGGGCGTCGAACAGCAGCGACAGAAAGACCAGCGCCTTGTCGCGATCCGGATGCTCGATCAAGCTGCGGATCAGCTCCCGCCAGGCCTCGAACGAACGATCGAAGAGCGGTTGCGCCGCGGTCGCCCCGTGGGGGTCGGCGGCGAAGCCGCTCGCCGTCAGCTCGCCCACCACGCGGGCGCCGAGGGCCTGCATGTACCGCTCCTGCTCCTCGCCGCGGCCGTCCCAGACGAGGGCAGAGTCGACGTCGGATGAGGGCACGACCTCACGGCGTCCCAGGCTCCCGAGCGCCAACCAGGACACCGGACAGGGTGGCGCCCCGAGCTCGTCGACCGCGAACTCCATCAGCCTGCGGGTGAGCGCATCGGTGACGACGGCGATGATCGAGGCGATCTGGGCCGGCGGGTACTCGGCATCGTTCAGGGCGATCACCGCCGGGCGCAGTTCGCCGGCCGCTCGCCGCAGACCGTCGACGTCATCTGCGTCATCGATCGCCCGTCGCAGCGCGAACGGTGCTCGGGCCTCGGCCGCGAGCAGGTCTCTGTCGCTGAGGACCCCAAGGACCTCGCCGTGGGGCCAAACCACGGGTGCGTGCCGGATGTCGCGGTCGAGCATCTCCAGCATCACCTCGGCGCCAAGCCGCTCGGGGGTGACGGTGAACGCAGGGAAGCTCATCACCTCGGTCACGGGCGCATCGACTCCCACGCCTCCCGCCACCACCCGATCGCGCAGGTCATGGTCGGTCAGGATTCCCAGCTGGCCATCCGGCAGACGAACGAGGGCCGCGGTCGCTTCTGCCGCGGCCATTCGGCGCGCCGCCTCGCGCACGGCGTCGTCCGGGTCGCAGATCACCGGCTTGTTGTGCACCAGCCGAGCGACCGGCTGCTGAGCCGGGTCGAGGTCACCTGTCGGCGCCGCCAGATCGGGCCACGGGCGAGCCAGCAGGCTGCGCGCCACGTAACGCACTCCCGCCGGCCGGGAAAGCAGCGGTATGACGGCGTCCGCGGGCAGCCGATAGCAGAGCGTGTCCTCGCCAGCCCTGGCCTCGAATCCCGTGGGTAGGCCCGAGAGCATCGAGGGATGCCCGAAGAGCTCACCCTCACCCAGGAGGTCGAGCACCCGCCCGCGATCTCGGAGCTCGACCGCGCCTCGGCGGACCATGCGCACGTGCTCCATGGGCCCTTCCTGCTGGCGGAAGATCGTCGCGCCGGCGGCGAAGAACTCCACCTCAGCCGACTTCGCAAGCTCCTCCAGCTCCGCCTCGGAGAGGTCGTCGAACGGAGCGTGCCGCCGCAGGAACTCGACTATGTCGTGCATCGTGAGTGCGTGGAAGTCTGCCTGATTTGCCCCGTTGGCCGGCAGTCTGGACGGAGCCATGCGGCGTCCACGCCGGCTCCGGCGATCGTAGAGTTCGAGCATCGACGCCCAGATCCTCATCCAGGCCGCCACGCCCGGCCACGCGGAGGCGATCGCGCGGATCTACAGGCAGGGGATCGAGGAGCGGGTTGCGACGTTCCAGACTCGGCCCCCGCAACCAGCCGAGATCGCAGCGGAGATCTCCGCCGGAAAGCTCGCAATGGTCGCCGAGGAGAGGCGGCCGCGTGGTCGGCTGGGCGAGCGTGGCCCCCTACGACGAAGCCCACGAGTACTACGCCGGGGTCGGCGAGGCGACGCTCTACGTCGACCCAAAGGCGCGTCGGGGAGGCACGGGCAGGGCGCTGTTGATCGCCCTCGCCGAGGAGGCAGAGCGCCGCGGCTACCACAAGCTGGTCGGCAAGATCTTCACCTCGAATGAGCCAAGCATTGCCCTGGTGAAGTCGTGTGGGTGGCGCGAGGTCGGCGTTCACCGCCGCCACGGCCGCCTCGACGGCGAGTGGAAGGACGTGCTGGTCGTGGAGCGCCTGCTGGGCGCGGCGCTGGAGAGTCAGCGCGGAAACCAGGAACCTTGGTAGCGCCATCCTTGGCGCTACCACCGCCTTTCCTGGCGTTACCTGATTGATCGGCAGGCCAGCCGAAAACCTTTAGCGCTCCCGTCCGATCCCGAGGCGATCCTCTCGGGCGATGAGGATCGGCGCCGCGCTCGCCCGCTGGGAGCACCGCTACGGGCTGGTCCTGCTGTTGATCCTCTGCTCGCTCGTCTTCCAGCTCGCGGCTCCGGATCAGGATTGGGCGCGGCTGGTCACGATCGTGCTCCAGGGAGGCACCCTGGTGCTCGCCCTGTACGCCTCGCAAGCCAATCCTGTGATCGAGCGGGTGGCCAACGTCGTGGTCACGATCGCCGTGCTCGGCTCGGCCGCGGCGCTGATCGGATTCGGCGAGCTCGGCACCACAGGCGGGCGCCTCGTCGCCGTGCTCCTCGTCGCGCTCGCCCCGCTCGTGATCGCGAGGGGCGTGGTTCAGGGCGTGCGCACGGAGGGCGCCGTCACCATGCACACGATGTTCGGGGTCCTGTGCATCTATCTGCTGCTCGGCATGCTGTTCTCCTACGCCTACGGCTTGGTGGGCGACGCCCAGTCGGACGCCCTTCTTCGCCTCCGGGATCAACGCGGACATCTCCGACTACCTGTACTTCAGCTTCGCCACCATGACCACGGTCGGCTACGGCGACCTCGTCGCGGCCACCGACGTGGGCCGCTCGGTGGCGATCGCCGAGGCGCTGATCGGCCAGATCTACCTGGTCACGGTGGTGGCGGTGATCGTCGGCGGCCTCAGCAGGCGCCAGGCATAGGCCTGAGCGGCGCGCGGGCATACTCTCCTTGATGGCCGACGACGCGGTCAGGCTGCGAATCGCGCTCGCCCAGGTGAACCCCACGGTGGGAGACATCGAGGGCAACGCGCGACTGATCTCCGCCTGGATCGCAAAGGCTCGGGAGGCGGGCGCGCAGCTGGTGGTGTTTCCCGAGCAGACGGTCACGGGCTACCCGGCCGAGGACCTGTGGCTGAAGCCACACTTCCTCGACGCCGCCCGTGCAGGCCGTCGACGAGCTCGCCTCCGAGGTCGAGGCGATCGTCGCCCTGGTCGGCTTCCCGGAGCGCGATGCGGCCACCTACAACTCCGTCGCCGTGCTCGGCGAACGGCCAGGTCCGCGCCGTCTACCGCAAGGTCCTGCTTCCGAACTACGGCGTGTTCGACGAGCGCCGCTACTTCGAGCCCGGCGACACCCCGGCGCTGATCGAGGTCGCCGGGGCGCGCGTCGGGCTGACGATCTGCGAGGACATCTGGTACCCGGGGCCGCCGGCCTCGGTGGAGGCGCTGGCCGGCGCCAGCCTGATCGTCAATCCCTCGGCCTCGCCCTACCAGCGTGGCCGGGGCGCTTATCGGGAGCGGATGGTGCAGGAACGGGCCCGAGAGACCGGAGCGGCGTTCGCGGTCTGCAACCTGGTCGGCGGCCAGGACGAGCTGGTGTTCGACGGACACAGCGTGGTCGTCTCGGAGGACGGCCGAGACCCTGGCTCGCGGCGCCCAGTTCGCCGAGGAGCTCGTGCGTCTGCGACCTGGAGCTCGCCGCGAGTCCGCCCACCGAGCGGCCGCGCGCCGATGAGCCCGGGCTCGATGAGGCGCAGCCGGCGGGCGCCACCGCGCCCCGTGCTCGCCCGGCTCGAGGCACCCGCGCCGAGCGGCGACGTCGAGCCGCATCTCGTCGAGCCGCTGGAGCCGGATGGCGGAGGTCTATGAGGCGCTGAAGCTCGGATTGCGCGACTACGTGCGCAAGAACGGCTTCGACCGCGTGCTGGTGGCGGTCTCGGGGGGGATCGACTCGGCGCTCGTCGCCCTGATCGCCGCCGATGCGCTCGGCCCCGAGCGGGTCAGCTGCGTCGTCATGCCCTCCCCCCACTCCAGCGAGGAGACCCAGGCCGACGCCCGGGCGCTCGTCCGCAACCTGGGGGCCGATCTGATCGAGATCCCGATCGAGCCCGCGATGCATGCCTACGAGGAGCTGCTGACGGCGTCGGGCGACGGCACGGGCCGCTCCGCCGGCGGCCCCGGCCCGGGCACCGAGTCGGCACGCGAGCTCGACACGGGCGGCGCGGGGACGCGAGCTGGCGGCGGAGAACATCCAGGCGCGAATTCGCGGCAACCTGATGATGGCTCTCTCGAACAGGTTCGGCTGGCTCGTCCTGACCACCGGCAACAAGAGCGAGATGTCGGTCGGATACGCCACCCTCTACGGCGACATGGCGGGCGGCTTCGCGGTGATCAAGGACGTGCCGAAGACGCTCGTGTACCGAGCTGGTCCGGTACCGCAACGAGCTCTCTGACACCGAGCTGGTCCCGCGAGTCCGTGCTGGAGCGCGCGCCGTCGGCCGAGCTTCGCCCCGGCCAGCTCGACCAGGACTCGCTGCCGCCCTACGAGCTGCTCGACCGCATTCTCGCCGCCTACGTCGAGGAGGACCGCGGCCGCGACGAGATCGTGGCCGACGGAGTCCCCGCCGAGGTCGTCGACGAGGTGATCGCGATGGTCGACCGCTCCGAGTACAAGCGCCGCCAGGCGCCCCCGGGGATCAGGATCACCCCGAAGGCGTTCGGGCGCGACCGCCGCCTGCCGATCACGAACCGCTTCCGCGGTTAGGGCGCACGGCGATCGGTCATCCGGACCAGGGCGCACAGGCGCCCCTCGTCGTCGGTGATCTCGACGTCCCAGACCCAGGTGGTGCGACCGCGGTGGCGCGGGCGGGCGACGGCGTTCACGTGGCCCTCGGTGATCGGGCGCAGGAAGGTGGCGCTGTTCGACTGGCCCATCGCGGCCATGCCGTCGTCGCGGACCGCCAGCCAGGTGGCCGCGGAGCAGATGCTCTCGGCCATCGCCGCGTAGACGCCGCCGTGCACGAGGCCCGCGGGCTGGCGAACGTCGTCGGTCACCTCGACCCGGGCGCGGACCTCGTCGGCGCCCGCATCCAGGTACTCGAGCCCGATCAGCTCCCCCAGCCCGTCGCGTCCGAGCAGGTTCTCGGCCTCCTGGGCACGCGGGGAGCCTAGACCACACGCATTGGCCGGCCGAATCGCCGAACAGCCTGACTCCGTAGGCTTTCCTGCCGTGCCTCTCACGGCCGACCAGCAGGCGATGCTGCAGCTCCTGCTCGAGCGCGGGCAGAGCTACGCCGACCTCGCCTCGCTGCTCGGGGTCGACGAGGCCGAGGTGAGGACCCGGGCGCGCGCCGCGCTCACCGAGCTGGCCGGCGCCGACCCCGACCGCAACGTCGGCCTCACCGACTATCTGCTCGGACAGGCCGACCCGATCGGCAGGGCCGACGCCGTGCGCCACCTGAAGGACGATCCCGACGACCTCGAGCTCGCCACCGAGCTCACGCAGAAGCTTCGTCTGGTCGCTCCCGCAGGCCGAGCTCCCGCGCCTCCCGGGCGAGGAGTGGCGGCCCCGGCCCCGGCGAGCGCCGCGCCTTGCAGGCGGCCGGCTCCCGATTCCCGATCGCCTGCGGCGAAAGCGATCGGCGGAGCAGTCGCCCGAGGGCGCTCCGAGCGCCGAGTCCGCGGCGCCGCGGGGCCCGCGGACGACCCTGTCCAGGCGCCAGACCCAGCTCGCTGGTCGGCCTCGGCAGCGGCGCCGTCCTGGTGGTGGCGGTCGTTCTCGGCCGTCTCCGGAGCGTTCAGCAGCGGAAGCGACGACAGCACGCCATCGACGACCACCAGCACGACCCCCACCGCCGCGAGCACCGGCCCGCAGGGCTTTCCGGTGACCGACGTCAAGGTTTCGAAGCTCCGGCAACGTACCAGAACACGTTCGCGATCCCGAAGGCCTTCCAGACGCTCCTGCCTCGGACGCAGGCCGTCTACCTGACCCTGGCAAAGAAGAAGGTGGTCGCCACGGCGATCAAGCAGGCCGTCAGCAGCGGGCAGCCGATCCTCGGGGTGGAGGGCAAGACGGCGTTCACCGGCATCGTCAACTCGGCAAACGCTCGCAAGGGCGTCATACCCATTCCGCTTGACGGCCAGCAAGGGCGTCCCGGGCTCCGGCGCCGCCGCCCTCGGAGTGGCGAGCGCCAACCAGCCGTTCTTCGACCTGCGGCTGACGGGAGTCAAGCCGGCGCCGAAGGGCTCGGCCTACATCGCGTGGTTCGTGCTCGCCTAGGACGGACGCCGCCTTGATGCTCGCAGTCTCCGCGCTGACGTTCGCCCTCGGCACGCTCGCCGTGGCGCTCCCCGCGGCCGGCGGGCCTTCGGCGACCGCGGCCGGCCCTCCGGCGCGCTGGCAACCGGCGCCCGACGCGCGTTGGCAGTACCAGCTCGAGAGCTCCAACCGCCGGCTCGCCTCCACCGGCGGAATCAGACGTCGGGATCTGCGAGGTCCCCCACTCCGGCGGCGGCTGCGTCCACCCGGACGTCTTCGACATCGACCTCTACGTCGACGGCCAGGTCTCGGGGAACGACCACACGATCAACCGCAAGGCCGTGGACGCGATCCACGACCGGGGCGCGCACGCGGTCTGCTACCTGTCGGCAGGCACCGCGGAGCGCTTCCGGCCCGATTTCCACAGGTACGTGAGGTTCAACCGGCGCCACCATCACAGCCTGATGGGCAAGCCCTTCAGCCGCCGATTCCCGAACGAGTACTGGCTCAACCTCAAGAACGGCCGTGGGCAGCGCGACTTCGTCCTGCGGCGAGTCGAGGCCCGCACCCGGAAGTGCGCCCGGGCCGGCTTCGACGGGGTCGAATACGACGTCGTCGACGCCTACGCGCAGGGCCACAGGGTGACGGGGTGGCACATCACCGCCCACAACCAGCTCGTCTTCAACAAGGCGCTGGCTCGGATCGCGCATCGACACGGCCTCTCGGTGGCGCTCAAGAACGACCTCGGCCAGGTGCCCAAGCTGCGAGCCCCGGTTCGACTACGCGATCAACGAGCAGTGCTTTCAGTACCACGAGTGCACGAACAACCCGGCGCCCGGCTACAGGGCGTTCACCCGCGCGGGCAAGGCGGTCTTCCAGGTCGAGTACCAGATCCCGCCGAGCCGTTTCTGCGGCAGGGCGGGCGCCCTCGGGATCAGCTCGATCAAGAAGGCCGGCGACTTCTCGCTGCGGGCGAAGCCCTGGAAGCCCTGCGCGTAGGCGCTAGGGGACCAGCTTGCCCGGATTCATGATCCCGGCGGGATCGAGGCGCTCCTTGACGGCTCGCAGGGTCTCGATCCCCAGCTCCCCGATCTCGGCCCGCATGTAGGGGAGGTGGTCGCGCCCGACCGCGTGGTGATGCGTGATCGTCCCCCCCGTCTCCACGATCGCCTCGCAGGCCGCCGTCTTGACGGCGCGCCACTGCTCGAGCTCGGCCCCCGGCCGGCGGCGCGCCAGGAAGGTGAAGTACAGCGAGGCGCCGTCCCGGTAGGCGTGGGAGAGGTGGCACATGACGATCCCCGGGGTTCCCTGCGTGGCCAGCGCGGCGCCGATCGCGGCACGCACCGCGTCGTACAGCTCACCGAGGCGGCTCCAGGTGTGGGCCGTCTCGAGGGTCTCGGCCAGATAGCCGAGGTCGAGCAGCTCGTCCCGCAGATACGGGCCCTCGTAGCGCCCGCGCTCCCAGGCACGGCCGGGCGCGCCGCCCAGAGCCGCGGCGCCGCCCGAGCGCAGGACCCGGGCCGACAGCGCGCGGCGGCGCTCGACCGCTTCGGGCTCGCCCTCCCAGCCGCAGACGATCAGGCAGCCGCCCGCCCGCCGGCGCAAGCGCAGGTAGCTCGAGAGCAGGGCGCGCTTGGCCCCGGCTGTGCCCCGACAGCGCCAGCGAGAGCCGCGTCTCCGCCTGGTCGGAGAGGCGCACCACGTCCGGGAGCACGTCGGCCTGCGCGAGCGAGCGCACGATCTCGGCGCCGGAGGCGAAGTCGGCGGCCATCCACGCCTCGTAGCGCCGCCGCTCCGGAAGAGGACGAACCCGCGCGGTCACGCGCGTGATCAGCCCCAGCGCCCCCTCGGAGCCAAGGACGAGCTCGCGCAGCGCCGGACCGGCGGCGCTGTGCGGAATCTCGAGCGTTCGCAGGTCGCCGGCCGGCGCAGTGAGCGCGATCGACGTCACCAGCTCGTCGAAGCGGCCATAGCCGCTCGACGCCTGCCCGGCGGAGCGCGTGGCTGCGAAGCCGCCGATCGTCGCGTACTCGAACGACTGCGGGAAGTGTCCCAGCGTCACCCCCTGTGCGTGGAGCGCCTCCTCGGCCTCCGGCCCGCGCAGCCCGGGGCCCAGCGTCGCCGTCAGCGAGCGGCGATCGACGACCACCTCACGCAGCCGGCGGAGGTCCAGGGAGAGCAGCGACTCGAAGCCTCCCCGCAGCGGCTCGACCCCGCCGACGACGCTCGTCCCGCCGCCGAACGGGACCACGGCGACGCCCTCCCGCGAGCAGATCTCCAGGATGCGCGCCACCTCGCCGACGCTTCCCGGCAGCACGACCGCGTCGGGGGCGTCTTCGAGCCTGCCGGCGCGAAGCCGGACCAGGTCGGGGTAGCCGCGTCCGGCGGCGCGCCGCACACGATGCTCGTGACCGTTCAGCACCGCCCCCGGCCCGACGGCGCGGGCGATCTCGGCCGGCAGCGGCCGCGGCGCCGGCATGACCACCTCCTCGAGCCCCACGCGCGGCGCGGGCTCGGCTTCGCCGAGCTCGGAGCGGAGCATTGCCACCGCTTCGGGGCCGAGCTCGGCCCGCTTCGCGGGGCTCCCCCACCCCCACCACTTCATTGGTCCGCCGGCATGCTCGTCTTCGACTCCGCTGCCGGCGGGTCCGTGGCTACTCATGCTCGGCTGCGCCTCCGCTGCCGGCGGGTCCGCGGCTACTCACCCGACCCCTCCACCAGAGCCCGCTCGATTCCGTCGAGGGCCTCGTCCAGGCGCCGCCGGATCGCCCGGCGCATCATCGGCGAGCCAAGCCGCGAGAGGCCACGCAGCCGCTCGCTGCCGGCGAGGGTCACCTCCGTGCTCCCATTCCGCCCTTGGAGGTGGATCTCCAGCGCCGCAGAGCGCAGGATCTTCTCAAACGGCGTCCCTTCGATGTCCTGCTCCCACACGTAGCGTTCCCGGGCGGCGGCGCTGGTGCACCGGTAGTCGGCCCGCACGCCGGTGCCGCGCTCGGTCTCGAGCACGGTCGTCCAGCGGCTGCGGCGCCCGCCCGGCGCCTGGTGGACGTCCTCCACGCGCACCGCCCGCGGCCACCAGCGCGGCAGATGATGCGGATCGGAGACCAGCTCCCACACCCGGTCCCGCGAGGCGCGCGATCACCCTCTTTCGGGAGACGCGGGGCAGCGTCCTCAGTCGCCTTTGAGGCGGCGAAGGTCGCGCACGAGCAACAGATGCTTGAGATGCCCGCAGACCGCTGCCAGGCTCTCCAGGTTCTCGATCGCCTCCTTGCGGCGAGCCTGGCTGCGCGATCGGAGCGCCGGGCCGACGAGCTGCTGGAGCAGCGCCGCCTCGCGGTCCGCGGAGGTCACGAAGACGCGCAGATTGCGACCGGCGACGCCGAACCGCGAAAGCTCCGCTGCCGCGCGGACGATCTCGAGGTCGGTCTCGTCGTAGACCGATCTTCCGTCGCGACGGTCGGGCTGGACGATGCCGAACTCCTGAAGCTCGCGCAACAGGCTCTCCGACACCCCGGCCTGGTCGAGCAGCTCCTCCGGCGCGAGCATCGAGACGGGGGCCTCCACGGACGCCGCCCGCCGGGTTGCCGCCGCCTCGCTCCCGCGGCGCGAGCCGGTGAAGTCGCCGGTGGCCAGCTCCTGGCGGATCACCCGCAGGGGCAGGAACTCGTCGCGCTGCATGCGCAGGATCGCCCGCAGACGCTCCACGTCGGTCTGGCTGTAGAGGCGGTAGCCACCCTGGGTGCGGCGCGGCGTGAGCAGCTTCTGGTCCTCGAGGTAGCGGATCTTGGAGATCGAGATGTCGTCGAACTCCTGGCTCAGGATCTTGGCGACCGCGCCGATGGTCAGCGCCTTTCGGGGCCGCGACGGCGAATCGGAGCCGGCCCGCCGCTCCGCGCCCGCGCGAGCGGTGTCTCCGTCTCCTCGTGGTGGCGACGGCCATCGTCAACGCTCCAGGTAGCTGAGCTTGTACTTGCCGATCTGGATCTCGTCGCCGTCGTCCAGCTTGTGCGACTCGATCCGGCGCCGGTTCACGTAGGTGCCGTTGAGCGAGCCCAGGTCGTCGATGTAGAGGCCGTCGCGGCGGCGCACGATCAGCGCGTGGTTGCGCGACACGGTGACGTCGTCGAGAAAGACCGCGGCGTCCGGCGTGCGCCCGATGCTCATCCGATCGCGATCCACCGTGAAGCTCTCCCCGGCGCGTCCGCCGCCGGACCGGACGACGAGCGCCGCCCCGGCCTTGTCGACTTCCTCTTCGACGTCGACCGGCTCGTACTCCCCGGTCTCGCCGACCTTGTACGCCATCGTGGATGCGTCCTCGCCCTCGGGACGGGCCAGGTACGCGCCGCACTTCTGGCAGTAGTTGGCACCCTCGGGATTGACGAATCCGCACTCGGAGCAGTGCAGGGCCACCCGCTCTAGCCCTCCGCGTCGGTCGGCGGCGTCGGGACCTTGCCCAGCAGGATGTCGGTGAGCTGCTGCACGTCCTGGCCGCTGATCATCACGTTGCCGGCCTCCCGCTTCGCCTTCAGGCGGTTGACGAGCTCGGCTCGCAGGATGTCGATCTTGCCGTGCAGCAGCCGCCGGCGGTAGGAGAGCTCGCGCTCGTCGTCCGTGAGCTCGTTGATCATCTCCTTGAGCTCCTTGTCGCTCATCGAGCTGACGTCCGGAAAGGTGTCCTCCACTTGCGCTCCCTCTTCTAGTTCGCTCGCCTGGCCGATTATAGGCGGGCACGGCGGGCAAAGGTCAAGTTGAGGTTGAGATATGCACAGCGGCCTTCATCCTAGCCCCGGCGAGCCTCCGCGAGGCCGGTCTTGAGGTAGAGGGCGGAGGCAAGCAGCGAGCCGACGAGGCCGACCAGGAACATCGCGGTGCCGATCCAGGAATCGAACGTGAGCGCCAGGAAGATCCCGCCCATGGTCAGCCAAACCGACCACCGCCCCACCCAGTTGATCTCCAGGTCGACGCCGCGGCGCAGCGCGAGCTGGGCGAGCACGAGGGTGACCACCTCGCGAGCGGCGAGCACCGCCAGCGCCCAGCGTGGCAACAGCTCGAACTTCCATGTGACCACGATCCCGGCGAGGATCGTCAGGCGGTCGATGACCGGGTCGAGCAGGGCACCCATGCGGCTGTACTGGCCGGTGGCGCGGGCCAGGAATCCGTCCAGGTAGTCGGCTGCCGAGATCGCCAGGAAGAGGATGGACGACGCCGCCGTCCGCCCGTCGCCGGAGCGCAGCGCCAGGTAGAGGAACACGGGGATTCCCGCCAGCCGTGCGTAGCCCACCAGGTTCGGAACCGTCAGGGGCCGCAGCGGCTGGCCGCGCCGGGTCTCCCTCGGCTTGGGACCGGAGCGGTCGAGGCCGAAGAGGCGCCGCCTGGTCCTACTCGAGGCCATCGAGCAGCTCGAGCGCGCGGGCCGCCGCCTCGGCGACCGGCGGACGCTCCTCGGCACCGGTGCGGCGCGCCTGCGCCTCGACGGCTCCCTCGGCGAGCGTCTTCCGGCCGACCGTGATCCGGAGCGGACACCCGAGCAGCTCGGCGTCCGTGAGCTTCTCGCCCGGCCCGGCGCTCCGGTCGTCGTACACGACCTCGAGGCCGGTTTCCCGCAGCTCCTCGTACAGCCGCTCCGCAGCCTCGGCCACGTCGTCACCGCCCTTGCCGATCCCGACCAGATGGACGTCCCACGGGGCGATCGAGCGGGGCCAGACGATGCCGCGCTCGTCGGCGCCCTGCTCGATTGCCGCGGCGACCGTGCGCGCCGGGCCGATTCCGTAGCTGCCCATGACGATCGGGCGCTCCGCGCCCTGCTCGTCCAGGTAGTTGGCCCCCAGCGGCTCCGAGTAGCGGGTGCCGAGCTTGAAGATCTGGCCCACCTCGATCGCGGGCTCGATCTCGATCGGATGCCCTCCGGGCGCCAGGTCTCCGGGCCTCCACCGAGCGGATGTCCAGCTCCTCGAACGGGAAGTCGCGACCGGGGGCGACGCCGATCAGGTGCGTGTCCGGCTTGTTGGCTCCGGCGAAGTACCCCTCGCCCTGAATCGCCGCGTCCTTCAGGACGGGAAGCCCGGCGCCCACGGGCCCGATGAACCCGGGCGGCCCCAGCTCCGAGGAGATCTCCTCGGCGCGAGCGGGGCGAAAGTCCGCGCCGAGGGCGTTCCGAAGCTTGATCTCGTTCAGGCGGTGGTCGCCCCGGATCAGCGTCACCACGAAGCCGCGACCCTCGACCACCACGGGAATCGCCTTCAACGCCGCCCCGGCAGGCACACCGAGCGCGCCGGAGACCTCCTCCACCGTGGTCAGGCCGGGCGTCGGGACCTCGCGCGGCTCGTCCAGCGGCGGGGGCAGCTCGACGGGCTGCGGCTCCGCGGAGGCGACCTCGACGTTGGCCGCATAGCCTGGAGCGAGCGCCACCTCGTTCTCCCCCGCCTCGCACGGCGCCAGATACTCGTGGGCCCCCGACCCGCCCATCATGCCGACATCGGCCTCGACCCGGTAGGTGCGCACGCCGCAGCGGTCGAAGATCCGATCGTAGGCCTTGATGTGGAGCTCGTAGCTGCGGTCGAGCCCCTCGGCGTCCCGATCGAAGCTGTAGGAGTCCTTCATCGTGAACTCGCGCGTGCGCAGCACTCCGGCGCGTGGCCGCGGCTCGTCGCGCTCCTTCGTCTGCACGTGGTAGAGGATCATCGGCAGCTCGCGGTAGGAGCGGACCTCGCGCGCGATGTGAAAGGTGAGGACCTCCTCGTGCGTCATCGCCAGCACCAGCTCCGCCTCCCTGCGGTCCTTGAGCTTGAACAGCTCGTCGATCTCGTAGCGGCCCGTTCGCCGCCATAGGCTCCGCGGGCTGCAGAACGGGCATCAGCATCTCCTGGCCGCCGATCGCGTCGATCTCCTCGCGGAGGATCCGCTCGACCCGCTTCACCACCCGGTAGCCGGCCGGCAGGAACGTCCAGAGGCCCGCCCCGAGCTGGCGGATCAGGCCGGCGCGCACCATCAGCCGGTGGGAGAGGGCCTCGGCGTCGGCCGGGTCCTCCCGCAGGGTGGGCAGGAGGTAGCTGGAGAGACGGCTCACGGGAGGGCGAGCCTAGATGATCGATTCCACGACTGCCAGTGAGCGCGCGTCGCCCCGTAGGATGCCCGCTGGTGTCGGACTCGGAACCACGGCGAAACCCGCTCGCCTGCGGCGCGCTGGGGCGCTACGACCCCGCTCTGGTCGCAGAGATCGGACGGCGCCTGGCGGGCGAGGTGTCCGCCGTCCACGAGGACGGCTCGTCCGTCCTGCTGCTGGATCGGCCCGCAATCCGCTGGCGGGCGCGGCGCACGCAGGGGTTCGCATGGAGCGAAGGCCGCCCCGCCAAGCGCAGCGTCGCCTCCTGGAAGGACGCGGCATGTGAGCTCGCCGCGTGCGGGCTCGTGGCGCACCGCGAGCGCCGCCGCGTGCATTCGAGTGTCTCGGGCGTGGCCCCGATCTACTACGTCGAGCATGAGGGCGCGGTCTACTTCGCCTCCCGCATCGACCCGCTGGTCCAGGCCCTCCCTCGCCGGTACACGATCGACTGGCGCGCTGGGCGTCCATCTTCTACCTCCGCTTACCGATCGGGGAGCGGACCCCATTCCAAGAGGTCAAGCGGCTGCGGCCCTTCAGCACCCTGGAATGGGATGCGGACCGCCGGGAGGCGACGGCACGGCAGCATCGCTGGCCGTGGGCCGAGGTCCAGCCGACCCTCGGCCTCGACGAGGGCGCCGGGGCCGTCGTCGAGGCAATGCGGGCGACCGTCGCGCCCCTTTCGCGGGGGCCCGTCTTCTGCACGCTCAGCGGTGGCTGGGACTCCCGGCTCCTGCTCTGCCTCCTGGCCGACAGTGGGCACGACGGCCTTCAGGCCATGACGGTGAGCCCGGACAACGGCCACCACCGCGAGGAGGAGCTCGCGGCGCAGGTCGCGACGAGCCTCGGAGTGCCGCACTCCACCCTGGAGGGGGACGCTGCGGCGTTCTGGGACGACACGCGCGAGCGCGCGCTGCGGGTGGACTTCCAGCTCGCCGCGCCTCCCTGGGCGATGCCGCTGGCCGCTGCGCTCCGGGGACGTTCCGGCGTGGCGACCGACGGCCTCGGGCTGGACACTCTCGCGCAGGGGGGCACGCACTACTACACCGAGTCGATGCTCCGGGCCGTCGGCACCCCCGATGGCGCGCGAGAGCTGTGGACTCGCCTTCTTGGCCAGGTCATGCGGCATGCGACCTGGCGCACGCTGGGGCGGGAGCTCGACGACAACCTGAAGGACCTCGCCAGGCGCCAGTTCATGAACGAGGCAAGCCAGTTCCGCGGGCACCCCGCCGAGATGGTGCTCACGTTCTACGCCACTCGAACGGTTCGCGGGATCTCGCTCACCCCCCACGCGGTCCTGGGCGCCGACGTGGCCACCGTGACGCCGTGCACGGACCACGGCGTGGCCGTCGCGTGCCTGGCCACCGACCCGATGGAGAAGTTCCACACCAGGATCTACCAGGCTCTGTTCGCGAAGGTGAACGCGACCGTGATGGGGCTCCCCTCGACCCACGACGAGCTGCCGGCTCCGGCGATCACCCGCGACCGGCGCGGGCTCTCCGCCGAGGCCGTCCGGGGCTATGAGCGGGTGCTGACCGGCGGACCGCTGGAACCCGCGCTCAGCTCGGAGGTCCGCGGTCATCTCACCCAGGGCACGCTGGCCCAGGGGCTGGCCGACCCCACGCTCCACCGCGGAGTGCTTGCCATCTCCCTCTTCCATCTGTGGCACGAGCGCTATCGCGACCGGCTCGCCGGCGGCGATCCGCTGGAGGAGCTGGGCCTGACCCTGCCAGGCGCGCGCACTGGCCGCGAGGCGGCCCCTACGGCGTCCGGGTGAAGCGCCGGCCGGCGACCGGCGAGGCGTCTTCATCAAGGGCCGGCCGCGTACTCCGCTTCGCGTCCGCCGCGGCGGGTCGCTGCCGGGACGAGCACTCCGCTTCGCGTCCGCCGCGGCCGGGTCGCTTCCCTTGACGGGCTTCAGGAAGGGCTCCGCCGTAGAGCCACTGCCCGCCGCGGCCGCGGCCTCCATCTTGGCGATGCGCTCGGGCGTCAGCTCGTCGACGTTCTCCTCCTCGATCTTCTGAAGCCACGCGGCGCCCTCGGCCGCCTTGGAAGCATCCACGTCGACGGCGCCGCGGTCGAGCGACTTGTCGATCTCCTTGAACAGGGCGTCGACGAGCTCCGCCTGCGGCACCTTCCGCAGCGGCTTGCCGTGCGCGAAGATCAGGCCCTCGTTCTTGGCCCCGGTGATCCCGAAGTCGGCGTGCGAAGCCTCGCCGATCCCGTTCACCGCGCACCCCAGCACCGCGACCTCGATCGGCTCGGTGTACTGCTCGAGGCGGCTCTCGATCTCGGCCACCACGCTGTCCATGTCGAACTGAAGCCGGCCGCAGGTCGGACAGGCGATCAGCACCGGCCCGCGCTCACGGAGCCGGAGCGCCTTGAGGATCTCCCAGGCGACCTTGACCTCCTCCTCGGCGTGGAAGGTGGAGAGGCTGATCCGGATCGTGTCGCCGACCCCGTCGGCGAGCAGGGTGCCGAGCCCGACGGCGGACTTCAGCGATCCCGACCACTTCGTCCCGGCCTCGGTGATCCCGAGGTGGATCGGGTACTCGATCTTCGAGGCCAGCAGCCGGTTGGCGGCGATCGTGTTGGGGACGCTGGTCGACTTGATCGAGACCTTGAAGTTCTCGAACTCGAGCCGCTCCATCAGCTCGACGAACTCGACCGCGGCCTGGACCAGCGCCTCGACCGGGCTCTCGCGCTCCAGCTCGTGCAGGTGCTTGGGCAGCGAGCCGGAGTTGACTCCGATCCGCATCGGAACGCCGGCCGCCGTCGCCTTCTGGGCCACCTGAGCGACCTTGTCGGGCCCGCCGATGTTGCCGGGGTTCAGGCGGATGCAGTGGGCGCCGGCGTCGATCGCCTTCAGCGCCAGCGTGTAGTTGAAGTGGATGTCGGCGATCACCGGGATCGGCGACTCAGCCACGATCGTCTTCAGCGCCTCCACGTCCGACCTCGCGCGGCACGGCGACGCGGACCAGGTCCGAGCCGGCCTCGGCGACCTCGCGGATCTGCTCCATGGTCGCCGCCACGTTCGCCGTCTCGGTCTTGGTCATCGTCTGCACGACGACCGGGGCACCGCCCCCGATCGGCACGTCCTTGACCCATATCTGGCGCCTGGAAGCCATCCCGACAAGGGTACCGGTGCTCGGAAGCCGCCTGAAGGTGGCCGCGAAAGCCCGCTCAGAACCCCGAAGGCCGGTTGGATCCGGAGGAGTTCGAGTTCCCCTACCCGGAGGAGGCCTTCGACTTCGTGTTTCTGACCTCCGTGTTCACTCACATGCTGCCCCCCGAGGTGCGTCACTACCTGAGAGAGGTTCGGCGGGTGCTTCGCCCGCAGGGACGATGCCTGATGACCTTCTTCTTGCTCAACGAGGAGTCACTGGACGCGGTGCGCGCAGGCCGCGCTCATCGCCGGTTCGCCTACGAGGGCGACGGCTATATCTACGACGTCGCGCGAAACGCCAGAGGCGGCGGTCGCGCATCGCGAGGACGACGTGATGGGGTTCATAAAGCAGGCGGGCTTCGAGCTGCATGTGCCGATCCGGTACGGCTACTGGCCCGGTCGCCAGGTCCAGGATCCCGGCCAGGACATCGTGGTGGTCAAGACGGTCCGAGAGCCGTGCGGCGCCCCAAATCCCGCCCGTGGCACCTGGCCCAGCAGAGCTCGCCTGAAGCGGGACGGCCGTATGCTCGGATCGGTGGGTCGTCCGTGGTCTGGCTCACCGGCGCCTGGCCACGACCAGGTCCTGCGAGAAGCCGAGGTACGCATCCGGCGCCCGCACCATTTCCCGTAGCGAACGCTCTCGATCTCGAGGCCGGCGCCCGGCGTACATCTCGCGGACGTCCCGCTCGAAGACCGACGATCATGTGCTCCGGGGTTGCGGGGTCGCCGCTGCGGTAGGGGACTCCGCCGTCGCGCTGCTCCTCACCGAGCACGGGGCGGCGCGAGTCAGCCAGCCGCAGCTCGGCGTCTTCGTTCAGCAGGAAGAAGCTTGCCAGCAGCCGCCCCCCCGGCTTCAGCACCCGGGCGGCCTCGCAGACGTAGCGCTCGATCTCGCCGGGGCGCAGGTGGGTGAACACCGACGCAGCCAGGGCGAGGTCGAACTCGCGGTCCGGGTAGGGAAAGCTGTAGGCGCGCGCTTCCTGCGAGCCGGTCGGGTTGTACTGCGCGTTACGGATGTCCGCGAGCTGGAACCGGAAGCTCGGATGCCGAGCGGAGATCTTGCGCTGGCACCAGCGGATGCTCCGCGGCACGATGTCGAAACCCTCGTAGGAGCCGCCGTCGAGCTGGCGGGTCAGGCGCGCGGCGATCCGGCCGGGACCGCAACCGATGTCGAGCACCCGACCGTCGGGAGCCAGCTCCCCCGCGTCGAAGGCGGCAAGCACCCACCGGCCCGACACCTTGCCGAAGTCACCGCTCCAGCCCGGGTAGAGGCGGTATCTGGGCGGCACGAGCGGGTCCCGCTCCCCGCGCGCCCAATCCCGCGCGTCCGACCATGCGGCCGTGGGCCGTGCGGAGGGCGTCGGCGCCAGGCGCCGGCTTTCAAGCGCCGAAGGATCGACCGCACAGTGGCGAGCGACGATAACGAAGAGCCCGGCCGGCCGACCTTGCCTGGCAAGCCCTGGACACGGCGCTGCTCCGATTCAGGCGATATAAAGCCCGCGTGGCTTCCGCTGGAGGGGGACGGTCCCGCTCGCAGGTCGATGCATGGCCCCCTTGGGCGTTCGTGTGGCGGCGCTCCGTCGCGTGGACCGCGTTGGGAGGGCTCATCGTGCTCTCGACCGTCCTCATCTGGAGCTGGTCCAGCAACCAGACGCTTCTGGGCGACGAGTGGGGATACGCGTACCTGACGAGCAGCAGGTCGGTGGCGACGTTCATGTTCAACCCGCCACCCGGGAAGCACCTGATAGCCGTACCGCTGCTTCTCTACAAGGCGGCTTTCGAGGGCTTCGGCATCAGCTCGTTCGTCCCCTACCGCGTCGCCCACATCTTCCTGCTGGTGCTCTGCGCGCTGCTCTTCTATGTCCTCGCGCGCCGCCGCGTCGGAGACACGCTCGCGGTGCTGCCAACGGGGATCCTGCTTTTCCTCGGATCCGGTTGGGAGGTCGTCGCCACCCCGCTTCGCGACCCCAGCCTGATCGCAATCGCGGCGGGCCTGGGCATGCTGCTGGCGCTGGAGCGTCGAGACCTCAGGGGCGACATAGCGGCATTTGGGCTGCTTACGCTCAGCCTCGCCTCGCACAGCGCCAGCTACGCGTTCGCCGCGGCGGCCGTCGTTCTCGTGTTGGCGCGTCCTTCGCCGGCTCGTTGGCGAAGCGCGTGGGTCTTCATCCTGCCGGTGCTCGCCTACGCCACCTGGTGGGTTCTGGAGTTCGACCCGGGACCTTCCGACTCGCTCGCGTCCAGGGTGGCCGGGGCACCGCTGTTCTTGGCGAGATCGTTCATCGACACCCTGGTCTCGGCCAGTGGGATGTTCATCGACAACCCGCACACGCAGCTGGCGCTTCCACAGCCGTTCAAGGCGGTGCGCGGCGCGGCTTTGTTCCTCCTGCTTGCCGGGGTGGTGTTCGCGAGGCTTCGCACGCGGCGGCCCATTTCCGCGTTCACGTGGGCAATCGTCGCCGCGCTGATCACGCTCTGGATCGCGACCGCGCTGGCACCGGGGGTGACTCGATCCCCGTCGACCCCGCGCTATCTCTATCCCTACGTTCTCCTGTTCCTGCTCCTTCTCTGCGAGCTCGGCAGGGACTTCGAGCTTCCGCGCAAGCTCACGGCGCCCCTCGCGATCGCAATCGCAGCCGTGTTCGTGGTCTCGATCGCCGGCAACCTCTACGACCTGCGCATTCAGGCGCGGGCGGTGAACGCCGCCTCCGACAACCAGCGTGCCGGGCTGACTGCGCTGGCCTTGGAAAGCCGTCGCGTCGCGCCGGACTTCAGTCTCTACGACACCCTGGCGGGGCGCGCCCCAAAGAGCAACCTGGTCACGAAGCTGCCTTACTTCGCCCTCGAGGAGACGCTGGCCGCCTACGGCTCGCCCGCCTATAGCGCCGCGGAGCTCGCTTCTCGCCCCCAAACCGTGCGGCTCAACGCGGATTACGTTTCGCTTCGCGCCGTCCGCGGCGGTTTGCTGCCGTCATCGGTTAGGCCGCCGGCGCAACGGCGCGCCCCACGGACCCTCTCGGTCTCAGGAGGCTCCATGGCCCCGGCTTCGCAGGGTTGCGTCGCCCTGCGACCCTCGGCCATGATCGCCCGCGCAACCTTCTCCTTGCCTTCCAACGGACTTGCCTTGTCGGTCAGTCCCGGGGCGCCGGCGAAGGTCTCGGCGGGGAGATTTGCCGACGACACTCCCCTACCGCTCGGGACCGTGCCGGGCGGCCACAACGCGGTCCTGAACCTGGCGGCCAGTCGCGTGCCGCAGCCGTGGCGGGTTGGCATCGAATCGGGGCAGAGGGTCCTCGCCTGCAGCCTCTGACGAAGGGTGAGAGATGCTGCGCGGGCGATGTCGCAGGAGAACGTCGACTGGTAGGGCTCCCGCACACGCTTGCCGGATCAGAAGCAGCCCGACGAGCACCTGGCGTTCATGGCTTGACGCAGACTCTGCGCCGACACCGCGCCCGAGGGAACGGGCTCCGCTCGATAGCTGGTCGGCGGGGAAGGTCAAGAGGAAAGTCCTCTGGCCATTGGGCTTGTAGCCGCCGATCGGATGGTTCATGGCCTCCCCCCAATCGATCAGCCAGTCACCGTTGGCCAGGCGGCGTGCCGAGCCACAGCATTGGGAGGCGGGGACGTTCGGGTCGCTGATCGAATTCAGCAGCGTGGCGGTTCCGGCGGTCTCGTCGATCCGAAAGCGCACCGCTCGCGGCGGCGAGCCGAGATCGGTGCGATTGTCGAACACGGTCAGGGTCCCATCGGGCAGCAGGCGGGCATCGTGCTGGCCGCCGAACGTGTACGCGAATGGATCCCCAATCACGTTCAGGCTCGCGGGCCGGCTCGTGCCGCCCAGCTTCCAGACGATTGCGCCCGTGCTCTTGTCGATCTTGTAGACGGCGTCCAGATGTCTGAAGGAGGCGATCACCGAGCCGCTGCCGACGGGCTGGATCGAGTTCCAGTGCACGAGGTCATAGCCAAGCTCGATTGCCCGTTGGCCACCAGCGCCCGGTCTCGGCCAGGGCAATGTGGTCCTGGGTCTTCCAGTCCCAGACCAGTTGGCCGCTTGGGCGTCACCTGCTGAAGCTCGGCTTGTTTGACGGTGGCGTCGCTGGAGCCGCCGTAGGCGCTCGTGTCGACGTGGCTCTGCTGGATCCTCGACGCTCACGAGGTGGTCAGCGCCCAAGAACTGCAGGTCATGGCCGTCAGCCGGATGGCCGACCGGCCTGAGGACCCGGACGAGGCTTCCGTTCGAGGCGGTGGATCTCGAACTGGGAGCTCGGGGGGTCGAACCAGAGGACGTTCCCGCTCGGCAGCACTCGGACGTTCCCGGTCGAGATACGAATCCACCAGATCGGCACCCCGTCGTCGTTGAAGATCATCGCGTAGTGAAGGGGCGCGCGGGCAACCGCGAAGTACTTCGGCGACACCGGCCCGAACCGCTTGAAGGTGTAGGGCGGAAAGAGGTTCGGCAGGCAGCGCACGTGGTAGAGATAGGCGGGAGGGCCTCCCTGCCGCACCGTGACCACGAAGGCGCGCCCGGAGCCGAGCGGCACCGTCTGCGCTGAAGTCGCCGCTGCGGAAGGGGTGGTTGCCGATCGCCATCTGCCACCCTGCGGACGCGTGGCCCTGGACCGTCACCGGGGCGTTCTGGCAGCGCACGACGTAGTCCTCGATGTCGGGCGCGAAGCTCGGCGACAGGCTCGGCGTGCTGAAGCTCACCTGCCCCGGCGGTGGCGCCGCCTGCGGCCCTGACGGCGGCGCCGAAGAGCACCGCGATCGTGAGCGCCGAAGTCACCACGATGGCCCGGCGACGTTTACCTCCCAGCAGCACCGAATGGGAGCCTATCTCGCCCGTGGCCAGTCCGCCGGCGCTCAGCCGTCGTAGAGCGACTCGATCTCGTCCGCGTACTTCTCGGCGATCGGCTTGCGCTTCAGCTTCATCGTCGGCGTCAGCTCGTCGCCGCCGGGCTCCCAGTCGGCCGGCAGGACCGCGAAGCGCTTCACCTGCTCGACCCGCGCCAGATCCTGGTTGGCCACGTCCAGGCCGCGCTGCACCTCCGCGATCAGATCCTCGCTCGTCGGAGATGGCGGCGAGGTCACCCTCGACCCCGTTGCTGCTGCGCCCAGCTCTTCGCCGCCTCGGGATCCAGCGTCAGCAGCGCGCCGATGTACTTGCGGCGGTCGCCGATCGCGACCGCCTGGCTGACCAGCGGGATCTGCTTCAGCCGCGCCTCGATGTTGGCGGGCGAGAGGTTCTTGCCCTGGGCGGTGATGATCAGCTCCTTCTTTCGATCGACGATTCGCAGGTATCCGTCCTCGTCGAACTCGCCGATGTCGCCGGTGAGCAGGAAGCCGTCCTCCGTGAAGGCCTCGGCGGTCTTCTCGGGCAGGTTCCGGTAGCCCTTCATCACCACCGCGCCCTTGATCATGATCTCGCCGTCCTCGGCGAGCTTGATCTCGACCCCTGGCGCGGGCGGCCCGATGGTGCCGATCTTGATCCGCTCCGGTGGGTTGCAGGTGCCGGCTCCCGTCGTCTCCGACATCCCCCAGAGCTCGGACAGCGGGATGCCGAGGGCGTGGAAGAACTCGATCACCTCCGGCGGGGTCGGGGCGGCGCCCACGTTGCAGGCCTCCACCCGGTCGAGGCCCAGGTGCTCGCGGAGCTTCGCGAAGATCGCCTCGTCGGCCTTTGCGACGCGTGCCGCCAGCTCGTCGGGGACCGGTTGGCCCGACTGCTCCAGACGGACCTTCTCGAGCGCGTCCGCGAGGGCCGCCTGCGTGGCTCGCGCGCTGCTCGGAGGGCGCCGCAGCCAGCATCTGCTCGAGCCCGGCCTTGAGCTTCTCCCAGATCCGTGGCACGGCGAAGAACCAGGTCGGGCGGACCTCCGGAAGGTAGGCCATCACCTCCCGCGCGTCCGGGCAGCAGGTGATGGTGAAGCCGCAGAGCATCGGCAGGTAGTGGCTCACGTTGCGCTCCGCGACGTGAGCCATCGGCAGGTAGGAGACGATCCGTCCCCCGTCCGGGAACTGGATCAGCTCGTCGTAGGAGCGGACGGTCTCGCAGATGTTCGCGTGGGTGATCTGCACCCCCTTCGGCGGGCCGGTGGTGCCGGAGGTGTAGATCAGCGTCAGCACGTCGTCCGGCTCGACCGCGCGCCAGGCGGCGTCGAAGTCGAAGTCGGGCTCGCCGCCCGCGGCGAGCTCGTCCAGGGAGATCGTTCCCGTGCGGCGGCTCGCCGTCGACGAGGACCACCTGCTCGAGGCCCTCGACGGCGTCGCGAACGGCGAGGATCTTGTCGGCGTGCGCCTGCTCGGTGATCACGGCCCGGGCGCCGGAGTCCTGCAGCAGGTGCGCGATCTGCTCCTCGGTGTAGGTGTTGTAGATCGAGAACGGGGTCGCCCCCAGGTGCATGACCGCGGAGTCCGCGAAATGGAACTCGGGCCGGTTGACGAGCATCAGGGCGACCGTGTCGCCGCGACGCACACCGCCGGCCGCCAGCCCGGCGGCGATCGCCTGGACCCGGGCCGCGTACTCCCCCCAGGTGCAGGTGAACTCGTCGCCATGGGTGCGGATCGCGGGCCGGTCCGGGTGTGCGGCCGCCGTCGCCTGGAAAGCCTCACACGCAGTGCGCCCGTCCAGTCCGGCGGGCCGTTCCGTGTTCCTCGCGACGGCCTGTACCCCCATCCCACGCGGAAGCCTACCTTGCCCGGTGTGGACTAGGACCTGGCAGCCCCGTGTGGACGGCGGGCGACTGCGGGCAGCGGCAATGGATGCCTAGCGGACGTTGAACCCCTCCCCGGTGAGCCTGCCGATGTCGTTCGAGAGGCCGACCGCGAACAGGAGCATGACGAGCAGGAATCCGACCACCCCGGCGCGCTCCATGACCCTGAACGGCACCGGGCGGCCGCGGACCTTCTCCACCAGGCTCCAGAAGATGTGCCCGCCGTCCAGGGGCAGGAACGGGAACAGGTTGATGATCGCGAGCGAGAGGCTGATCACGGCGATCAGGGTCAGTGCCTCGCGCGCCCCGAACCCGATCGCCTGACGCGTCACCTCGTAGCCGCCAACGACGCCCGAGAGCTGCTTGCGCTCCTGGGGCTCGAAGATGCGGACGATCACCCCCACCGTCTGGGTGGTGACCCGCCACATGAACGTCACCGAGTCGCCGGCGGCCTGCGGAACGCTGGGATCGAGCGGCGTCGAGCCGTAGGAGAAGCCGAGCCGCGTACGCCCGATCGCGGAGTCGTACCTGGGGGTGATTGCGAGCGAGCGCGCCTGGCCGTCGCGCTCGATCTTCAGGTGCACGGGCGTCTTGGCTCGACACCCCTCGGTCTGCTTGCCCGGGCACTTGTGGTCGCCGACCAGCCGCGCGAAGTGCGCCAGACGCCCCTCCGTTGACGCGTTGGGGAAGCTCTTGCCGTCGACCGCCAGGATCCGGTCACCCGGTTGGAGGTGCGCCGCCGCCGGCGAGCCGGGGTCGATGTCCCCGACGGTGTCGTTGAACTGCTGGGCGCCGAAGGCGAGCCCGAACAGGAGCACGAAGGCGATCAGCAGGTTCATCGCCGGCCCGGCGGCGATCACCACGATCCGCTTCCAGACCGGCATGCGGTAGTAGGCGCGGGGCGCCACCTCCGGCAGGCAGCTTCTCCTCGGGGTTCATGCCGGTGATCTTCACGAAGCCACCGAGCGGGATGGCGCCGATCCCGTACTCGGTCTCTCCACGCCGGAACTTGGCGATCGCCGGCGGGAAGAAGAGGAAGAAGCGCTCGACGCGCATCCCCACGGCCTTGGCGGCCGTGAAGTGCCCGAACTCGTGCAGGATGATCAGCGCCGCGAAGCCCGCGGCCGCAAGCACATAGCTCATCCCGTGACGCCCGCTCGGTCGATCAGCGCCCGGGCATGGTCGCGAGCCTCGGCGTCGACCGCGTACAGGTCCTCGAAGTGGCTTGGCTCGGCCGCCGGCAGCGCCTCGAGCGTGCCTTCGACCACCTCGGGGATCGCCGTGAACGGGATCCGGCCGCCGAGGAAGGCCTCGACCGCCACCTCGTCCGCGGCGTTGAGGACGCAGGGCGCGGTCCCCCCCGCCTCGCCGGCCTCGCGCGCCAGGCGCAGGCAAGGGAACGTGTCGAGGTCGGGCTTCTCGAAGCTGAGCTCGCCCACCGCGGTCAAGTCCAGGCTCGGCAGGTCGACGTCGGCGCGCTCGGGATGGTGGAGCGCGTAGGAGATCGGTACGCGCATGTCCGGGTAGCCGAGATGAGCGAGGCTGGCGCCGTCGTTCAGGTGGACCAGGGCGTGGACGATCGACTGGGGATGGACCGCGACGTCGATGCGCTCGTAGGCGAACCCGAAGAGGTGATGCGCCTCGATCAACTCGAAGCCCTTGTTCATCAGGGTGGCGGAGTCGACCGTGATCCTTCCGCCCATCTCCCAGGTGGGGTGCGCGAGCGCCTCGTCAGGCGTCACGCCGGAGAGGTCGGTCCGGCCCCGGAACGGACCGCCGGAGGCGGTGAGGACCAATCGCTCCACGTGACCCGGCTGCTCGGCACCGATCAGCTGAAAGAGGGCGGAGTGCTCGGAGTCGACCGGGATGATGCGGGCGTCGGTGGCCTCGGCCAGTGCGGTGACCAGCTCGCCCCCGACCACCAGGCTCTCCTTGTTCGCGAGGGCCACGTCGATGCCCTCGGTGAGGGCGACGATCGTCGGGCCCAGGCCGGTGGAGCCGACGATCGCGTTCAGGACCAGGTCCGCCTCGGATGCCGCGACCAGCTCCCGCACTCCCTCATCGCCGGCCAGCACGCGGCCGTTCCAGGCATTCGCGGCCTGCCGCGCCGCCTCCGGATCCCCGAGGGCCACGGCCGGCACACCGTGGTCGCGCGCCTGCTCGACGAGGCGCTCCCAGCTGGAGCTCGCCGCGAGCCCGATCACGGCGAGCTCGTCGGATCCGGAGACCACCTCGAGTGCCTGCTCGCCGACCGAGCCGGTCGCGCCCAGGATCACGACCCTCTTCATCCGACGCAGTGTAGGGAGGGCGCTTCGGGCGTCCTAAAGCCGGGGCCGCCGACCAGGCGAGCGCCATAAAAGGGGATACTCAGCCTCGAGGTATTAGGCATCGCCCCTCAGGATCAAATGACCGTGCCGTCGCCCGCGCACCGGTCGGAGTCCCCAGAGTTGGGGCGCGGCGGTCCGGCGATCCGGGTCGAGGGGGTCGCGAAGCGCTTCGGCGAAACCCAGGCGCTGGCGCGAGTCGATCTCGAGGTTCCGGAAGGAGCCGTGTTCGGGCTGCTCGGCCCGAACGGCGCGGGCAAGACCACCCTGATCCGGATCCTTTCCACGCTCGTCCTGCCGGATTCGGGCCGAGCCGAGATCCTCGGCCACGACGTCGCACAGGAGCCGGCGGCCATCCGCGAGCAGATCGCTCTGACCGGCCAGTTCGCTGCCGTCGACGAGCTGCTGACCGGGCGTGAGAACCTCGAGATGTTCGGGCGACTCTTCGACCTCTCCCGGGAAGAGGCGGCCGAACGCGCCGATCGGCTGCTCCGCGACTTCGATCTCGCCGATGCGGCCGACCGCCCGGCCCGGACCTACTCCGGGGGGATGCGACGGCGGCTCGACCTGTGCTCGAGCCTGCTGACGCAGCCCCGGATCCTCTTCCTCGACGAGCCGACCACCGGGCTCGACCCGCGCAGCCGCAACCAGATCTGGGCTGCGATCCGGGACCTCCAGCGCCAGGGCACGACGCTACTGCTGACCACCCAGTACCTGGAGGAGGCCGATCAACTCGCCGAGCGGATCGCAGTGATCGACCACGGCAGGGTGATTGCCGCGGGAACGGGAAACGAGCTCAAGGAAAGGGTCGGCGGTCAGATCCTCGAGGTCGAGCTTGCGGACGCGGCCCAGCGCGACCTCGCTCAGGAGGCGCTCACCCGGGTGGGCTGTGGGGATCCCGAGCCGGACGAGCGTCCGGACCGGCTGACGATGCCCGCCCCACGGGACGGCCTCGAGCTGATCGAGGACGCCGCCGCGGAGCTACGCCGTGAAGGGATCCGGGTCAGCGACCTCGGGCTCCGGGGGCCGACCCTCGACGACGTCTTCCTGCAACTCACGGGGGCGCCTCCCGGGGAGGACGGCGACCGGCCCGCCCGCGCCGCGGTCGATGGGGCCGGCGCGTTGCACGTGCCGCGGCCGCAATTGCGCGTCCCATCGCTGGCGGGCATGCGCAGCACTGTCACGGATGCGGTCGTCGTCACGGTCCGCAACCTGCGCCACTTCATCCGGGAGCCGGGCCTGCTGCTCTTCTCGACCATCCAGCCGATCATGTTCGTGCTGCTGTTCGTCTACGTGTTCGGCGGCGCGATCCAGGGCTCCCTGCCGGCCGGCGTCTCCTACGTCGACTTCCTGCTGCCGGGGATCTTCGTCCAGTCGGTGGTCTTCCGGGCGACGCAAACCTCCGTCGGGCTCTCCCAGGACCTGCAGCGAGGGGTGATCGACCGCTTCCGCTCCATGCCGATGGCGCGGTCGGCCGTCCTCATCGGGAGAACCGCGGCGGACCTGGTGCGCAACATCCTGATCATCATGCTGATGATCGTCGTCGGCTACATCGTCGGCTTCCGGTTCGAGGGGGGCCTGGGAGGCGCGCTGGGCTGCATCGCGGTCGTCGCGCTCTTCGGCTTCGCGCTCAGCTGGATCTTCGCCTTCGTCGCGCTCACGGTCCGGGGCGCAGAGGCTGCGCAGTCGGCCGGCTTCGTCGTCACCTTCCCGCTGGTCTTTGCGAGCTCGATCTTCGTCCCCCTCGCCACGCTGCCCGGCTGGCTCGAGGCGATTGCCAAGGTGAGCCCGGTGACGCTGACCGCGAATGCCGCCCGCTCTCTGGCCCTGACCGGGACACCGGCATCCCTCGGAGGGGCGCTGGCCTGGACCTTCGGGCTGCTCGCGGTGTTCGTGCCGCTCTGCGTCTGGCGCTATCGCCGGATGAGCTAGAGCTTCCCGCGCCGCGCCGGCCGCCTAGCGTGAGCTCGTCGGGCGCCGGACGTGGGCCGTTCTAGGCACGTATTTCATGCCCAAGGCAGTCCAGGTCCGATCAGCCCGGGCCTAAGCGCCGTGCCAACCGGAGCGGCTCAGTACACGAGCCACACCGCCAGGTAATAGCCCACGACGATCGTGAACAGGACCGCGTCGAGGCGGTCCAGGAGGCCGCCGTGGGGACCGAAGACACGGCCGGTGTCCTTGATGTCGAGGTCACGCTTGACCATCGACTCGAACAGGTCGCCCACCGGGGCCACGGCGGCGATGCACGCGCCCATGATCAGGGCATCGATCCCCGACAGCCAGTCCTGGTACAGGCCGGCGAACCAGAACCCCATCGTGCCGCCGACGAAGCCGAACACGAGGCCCTCGACGGTCTTGTTCGGCGACAGGCTGGGGGCCAGCCTGCGGCGGCCGAAGAGGCGTCCTCCGGCGTAGGCGGAGGTGTCGGTGAGGAAGGTGCCGACCAGCACGTCGATCACCAGGGCCCCGCCGTGCACCGGGAGCTGGCGCAGGAGCACCGCGTGGGCGAACGGGACCGCGATCCAGGCGATCCCGAACAAGGTGATCGCCATCGAGTGGGTGACCCCCCGTCGCGAGCCCCGCGCCAGCGCGAAGGCGAACATGAGGGGAAACACGGCGACGCCGACCAGCACGATCTGGAACTGGGTGCCGTAGTACGCGGCCACCACCATCGCCGCCGCCGCGGCGAAGGCGATCGGGATCATGGGGCGGAAGCGCCGCGTCATCCGGAACAGCTCCCCGAGGCCGATCACGGCGAAGCCGATCATCGCCAGCGCGAAGGGGATGCCGCCAACCGCGATGATGAAGATCGCCAGCGCGATCCAGGGCACGGCGACCCCGATCCGGGCCATCGTCTCCCTCGTCGGGCGCCTTAGGCCGGGTCGTGCGGGCGACTCGCCGGCGGGCCGGCGCTCCGGGCGCCGTGAGGCCCCCCGTCGTGGCGGCCGCTCCGCCGGAGCGCGTCGATCGGTCGGGCCCTGCGGCGGCGGCCGGGGCGGAAAGTCCATCTCAGGCGCGACCTTAACGGCAGGCGCTTCGGCCGCGCGGCCGCTAGCGCGCTCCGAACCGGCGCTTGCGGGCGTCGAACTCCTCCAGCGACTCCTTGAACGCCTCGCGGCTGAAGTCGGGCCACAGCTCCTCGCGGAAGACCAGCTCCGAGTACGCGCACTGCCAGAGCAGGTAGTTGGAGATCCGCAGCTCGCCGCTGGTCCGGATCAGGAGGTCCGGATCGTGCATCTCGGGCGCGTACAGCAGGGCGCGGAAGTCATCCTCTCCCCCATCCTCGAACCGCTTGGCGGCGTCGAGGATCTCCGAGCGCCCGCCGTAGTTGAAGGCGACGAAGAACCGGATCCGGTCGTTGGCCGCGGTCAGCTCCTCGGCCCATTGCATGCGCTCCATCAGCTCGGGGTCGATGTCGTCCCGGCGGCCGATGAATCGCATCCGCACGCCCTCGTCGTGGAGCTCCGGAGTCTCGCGGTCGATCCGCTCGCGAAACATGCGCATCAGGCCCTCGACCTCGACCGGCGGGCGCGACCAGTTCTCGGTCGAGAACGAGAACACCGTCAGCTCCTCGACGCCGAAGTCGACCGCGTCGCGCAGGCGCTCCTTGACCACGTCGGCGCCGGCCTGGTGGCCGTCGATCGGCTGCAGCCCGCGCCTCTGCGCCCAGCGACCGTTGCCGTCCGTGATTATGGCTACGTAGCGCGCTGGCAATGCTGGGCCGCGGCCTAGACCTCGAGGATCTCTTCCTCTTTGGCTTTCAGGAGCGCCTCGATCTCGGCGATCGCGCCGTCGGTCCGCTTCTGGAGGTCCGCCTCGGCCCGGCGCTCGTCGTCCTCGCCGATCTCGCCCTCCTTCTTCAGCTCGCGCAGGTCGTGCATGACATCGCGCCGGATGTTGCGCACGGCGACCCGGCACTCCTCCGCCACGTTGTGGACGACCTTCACCAGGTCGCGGCGCCGCTCCTCGTTCAGCTCCGGGATCTGCAGGCGGATGACGTTGCCGTCGTTGGACGGAGTCAGGCCCAGGTCGGATTCGAGGATCGCCTTCTCGACCGACTTGATCGCGTTCTTGTCGTACGGCGTCAGGGTGAGCAGGCGGGCGTCGGTGGCCGCGATCTGGGAGAGCTGGCGCAGCGGCGTCTCCGTGCCGTAGTAGTCGACGACCACGCGGTCCAGCAGGTGCGGCGAGGCGCGGCCGGTGCGCACGGTGGCGAGCTCGTGCCGGCAGGCCTCGACGGACTTGGCCATCCGCTCCTTGCCGTCGGCGAGCAGCTCGTCGGTGAACTCGCTCATCGCTTCTCTTGAGCCTCTTCCTTGCTCGCCACCCTGGTCAGTGCCCCGTCGGACGACACCAGGGTGCCCACACGCTCCCCGGAAACGATCCTATCTATGTTGCGCTCGTCGGCCATGTTGAACACGTAGATGGGCAGGGCGTTGTCCATGCAAAGGGACAGCGCCGTCGAGTCCATCACCCGCAGGCCCCGCTCGATCGCCTGGCGGTGCGTGATCTCGGGCAGGAACTTGGCGTCGGGCACCTCCGAGGGGTCGGCGTCGTAGACGCCCTCGACGCCGTGCTTGGCCATCAGGATCGCCTCGGCGTGAATCTCCAGGGCGCGCAGCGCCGCCGCCGTGTCCGTGGTGAAGAACGGGTTCCCCGTGCCGGCCGCGAAGATCACGATTCGGCCCTTCTCGAGGTGGCGGATCGCGCGCCGGCGGATATACGGCTCCGCGACCTCGGTGACCTGGATCGCCGACAAGCACCCGCGTGTGCGCGCCTCGCTTCTCGAGCGCGTCCTGGAGCGTCAGCGCGTTGAGCACCGTGGCGAGCATCCCCATGTAGTCGGCGGTCGCCCGGTCCATGCCGCGGGCAGCCCCCGCAAGGCCGCGATAGATGTTTCCCGCACCCACGACGACCGCCATCTCGATCCCCCGGTCGGCGACCTCGTGGATCTGGCTCGCGATCCGCTCGACCCGCTCGGCGTCGGTGCCGTAGTCACGGGAGCCCAGGAGCGCCTCGCCCGAGAGCTTCAGCAGGACGCGGTTGAAACTTGCCTCGGCCATCTGAAGACGCAAGCCTAAAGCCGTTGGCGCGAGCAGCGAGCCCGCGGGGGAGCGCCTGGCTTCGGGGAAGCCGTTTACTCCTCCCCGACGACGAACCGCGCGAAGCGGGCGATGCGGATGTTCTCGCCCGTCTTCGCCGCCAGCTCGGCGCGCAGATCCTCGATCGTCTGGCCCTCGTAGCGGTCGGAGCGCACGTGCTCCTGCTCGAGCAACGCGACCTCCTTCGCCCACTTGTCGAGCTGGCCGTCGACGATCTTGCCGATCACCTCATCGGGCTTGCCCTCCTCGCGCGCCCTCGCCTCGAACACGGCGCGCTCGGCTTCGCGGGCCTCGTCGGGGATCTCCTCGGCCGACACGAGGACCGGCGGCGATGGGGCGCCGGCGATGTGGATCGCGATCTCGCGCGCGAACTCCTGGAACTCGTCGCCGCGGGCCACGAAGTCCGTCTCGCACTGGACCTCGACCAGCACGCCCACCCTGCCGGTCGCGTGGATGTAGGAGGCGACGACGCCCTCGCTGGTCACGCGGCCGCTTCGCTTGGCCGCCGAGGCCTGGCCCTTCACCCGCAGGATCTCGATCGCCTTCTCCATGTCGCCGCCGGCCTCGGCGAGGGCGGCCTTGCAGTCCATGATCCCCGCCGCGGTCCGCTCCCGGAGCACCTTGACGTCGGCGGCGGAGAATCCCTCTCCGTCGCTCAAGAACCCGCCTCCTGTCCCGCCTGGGCTCGCGGCTGACCGGCTCCCTCGGCCGGCTGCTCGGCAGCGGCGGCCGCCTGCTCCGCCTCCTTGCGGGCACGCTCCTCGGCCTCGGCGCGCTGGCGCTCTTCCTCCTCGCGACGGCGGCGGTCTTCCTCCGCCTGGCGCTTGGCCTCGGCCTGGCGCCAGGACTGCGCCGACTCGTAGACGGCCTCGCCGATCGTGCGGATCACCAGCTCGCACGAGCGGATCGAGTCGTCGTTCCCCGGAACGGGATAGTCGATCGGCACCGGGTCGACGTTCGAGTCGACCAGGCCGATGATCGGGATTCGCAGGCGCTCGGCCTCGCGCACGGCGATCGTCTCGGTCTTCAGATCGATGATCAGCGCCGCCTGGGGCAGGCGCTTCATCCCGCGCACGCCGCCGAGGTTGTACTCGAGCTTCGCGAGCTCGGCCTCGCGAGCCATGCGCTCCTTGGTGGGCAGCAGGTCGAGCTGGCCCTCCTCCCGCAGGGTGGTCAGCTCGTGCAGGCGCTCGATCCGGGCCGACATCGTGTGGAAGTTGGTCAACAGCCCGCCGAGCCAGCGCTGGTTCACGTAGGGCATGTCCGCTCGCATCGGCCCACTCCTTGATCGCGTCGCGGGCCTGCTTCTTGGTGCCGACGAAGAGGACGGTCCCGCCCTTGCTCGCCACGTCGGCGGCGAACCGTCGCGCCTCGGCGAGCAGATGCTCCGTCTGCAGCAGGTCGATGATGTGGATCCCGTCGCGCTCCCCGAAGATGTACGGGCGCATGCGCGGGTCCCAGCGCCGCGTCTGGTGGCCGAAGTGAAGGCCGGCCTCCAGCAGCTCCTTGATTCCAGGCTCGGGCATGAGGCTCCCTTGTCTCGATTGGCGTTCATTGGCCCTGGTGGCGCCGCGGGGACCCGGCGTACATCGTGCGCCGGGCAGGGCCCCGAGCCTTCCTCCAGGGGTCGGTTACGGGTCGGCCCGGATATTAGATGAGCGATCGTCGCGGTGGCCGATGCTGCCACTCAACCCGATGGCGCCTCCCGCGCCCGAGCCAGGGCCGCGGCCAGGTCGGGCGGCAGGTCGGAGCGAAAGGCCAGCTCCTCGTCGGTGAACGGGTGCCGCAATCCGAGCTCGGCGCTGTGGAGGAACTGGCGGGCGAGGCCGTGCCGCCCCGCCTGCCCGTAGCGCGGATCTCCCGCCACGGGATGGCCGATCGCCGCGAAGTGGGCGCGGACCTGGTGCGTGCGTCCCGTCTCGAGGCGCGCCTCGACCAGCGCGTCCTCGGCCAGCAGCTCGAGGACCTTGAAGTGGGTGCGCGCGGCCCGCGGCCCGCGGCCGCCGACCGCGCGCCGCTCGGGGGCCCGGTAGTCGCGACCCAGCGGCGCATCGATCGTCCCGGTCCGCGAGCGCGGGTGGCCCTCGACCAGCGCCAGATAGGAGCGCCGCATCTGCCGCGCCTTGATCAGACGGGCCAGCCTGCGATGCGCTTCGGCGCCGCGCGCGACCACCATCAACCCGGACGTGTCCTTGTCCAGGCGATGAACGATCCCGGGCCGCTGCGGGTCCTCCCCACCCGCAAGCAGGTCGCCCAGCAGGTCGACCAGCGTCGGGCCCCGGTGGCCCGGAGCGGCATGGACGACCAGGCCGGGGGGTTTCTCGATCACAGCCAGCCACTCGTCCGCGTGGACGATGCGAGGCTCGGGGCTCACCGGCCAGGCCCAGCCGACCGATCGCCCTGGCCGTCCAGGCCGAGGGAGATGAGCACCAGCCCGACGGCTCCCAACGTGATCGCCACGTCGGCGAGGTTGAACGTGGGCCACAGCGGAGGATCGATGAAATCGGTCACGGCATCGGCGCGCACCCGGTCGGCGAGGTTGCCCAGCGCGCCGCCGGCGAGCAGGCCGACGGCAAGCCACAGCTCGGGCCGCCCCGGGTCGACGGCGAACCAGACCAGGACGAGCGCCAGGGCGACGATGGTCACCGCGAGCACGAATCCCTGGCCGTGGCCGATCCCGAACGCCAGCCCCCGATTGGCGATGTTCGTGAGGTGAAAGCCGAGAGCGAGGCTCTCACGCTGGCCGACGGCCAGCGTGGAGACGACGATCGCCTTGCTCACCTGGTCGACGAGGACCACCGCGCCGCAGACCGCCAGCGCCCGGCGCCAGCCGGTGATCGCCCGGCTCACCTGCGGCGAGCTCAACCGCGAATCAGCCCGACGACCACGCTCTGCGCGATCAGGAGCAGGATGATCGCCAGGATCGGGCTCAGGTCGAGCGCGAAGCCACCCCCGCCGAGCGGCGGTATGAAGCGCCGGAAGACGTTCAGGTAAGGGTCGGTCACCTCCTCGACGAAGCCGACGGCGGCGCGCAGGTAGCGGTTGTAGGGCATGCGGGGGATCCAGCTCATGAGCACGCGGATGAAGATCAGGATCGGTAGACGAGGAAGAGGGCCCCGACGTAGTCGGCGATGTCGTTGCGCCCGATCGCCGCGCCGATCATGGACGCATCCGCTCCATCGACGCCTGCACCGCGTGCTCGAACGCCTTCGTCGCACCGCCCCGATCGAGTGCCTCCAGGCCCGCCTCGGTGCTGCCTCCGGGCGAGGCGACCGCGGCGCGCAGGGAGGCGGGGTGGCGGGTCTCCAAGAGCTGCGCGGTGCCGGCCAGCGCCTCCAGGACGAGCTCGCGGGACAGCTCTTCGTCGAGACCTTCGCGAGCTCCCGCGTCGGCGAGCACCTCGGCGATCAGGGCGAAGTACGCGGGAGAGCAGCCCATGACGGCGGTGGCCGGGTCGAGCAGTCGCTCCTCCAGCTCCACCGTGCGGCCCAGCAGCCCGAGCAGCGCCAGCACCTCGCGCGACAGGTCGTCGGAGGCGCCCTGCGGCGGCGTGTGGCAGATCAGCCCCCGCCTCACCTCAACCGCGAGGTTCGGCATGGCGCGGAACAGGGGGGCGTCCGGAAAGGCCTGTCGAAGCCGCGCGACCGGGGTCGCGCCGAGAACCGAGAGCACCGCGGGGGTGGCCTCGCCGAGGGCTTCGGCCGCGGCATCGAGCGCCGCCGGCTTCACCGCCAGCACCACGAGATCCGAGTCGGCGCCCAACTCGGAAAGGTTGGCGCGCGCCTCCCCCCCGAGCTCGGAGGCGAGCGCCGCTGCGCGCCCCGAGCCGGCGTCCGAGAACAGCATCGCCTCGGGGCCGCCCTCGCCTGCGGCCCAGCCCCGCGCCATCGCGGCGGCCATGTTCCCGGCGCCGGCAAACCCAACCTTCATCGCCGGGAAGCCTAGCCGCCAGGGTGCTTCAGGACTGGTTGAAGAAGCCCTTCTCGATCAGGCGGGCCTTCTCCTCGGCCGAAACCTCCACGTTGCGCGGCGTCAGCAGGAAGGTCTTGTCGGCGATCTTCTGCATGCCGCCTTCGAGCGCGTAGGTGAGACCGGAGGTGAAGTCGATCAGCCGCTTGGCCAGCTCGGCGTCGGTGGTCTGCAGGTTGAGGATCACCGGAACGGCCTGCTTGAACTTGTCCGCGACCTCCTGGGCGTCGTTGAAGCTGTACGGCGTCACCAGGTGGACGCGCACGTCGGCGCCCCCGTTGCCCCCCACCGGCCGCAGCGTGCGCGAGCGTCCGCCTCCGGCCGGCTCGTCGTCGGCGAAGATGTCGTCGATCTCGTCTCGACCGCGGCGACGGTCGCGGATGGGGCTGACCGTCCCGGCACGCGGCGCGTCGTAGTACTCGCCCTGGGTTCCCGTGTCCGGCTCGTACAGGTCCGGCTCCTGGTACTCGGGGTCCTCGGCGAGCCCGAAATAGACGAGCGCGCGGTGCCATGTGTCACGGAAGGCCATCGCTCAGCGTACGTTCGCTTCTGGGGAGACGTTTCCTCTACGGATTGTGACGACTCGGGCACACGGAAGAGCGTCTGCCCGGGGAACCCCTACCCCCTTTCCCTACACGTAAAGCGCCGTGCCCAGCCGCAGGATCGTCGCTCCCTCCTCGACCGCCACCTCCCAGTCCTGGCTGGTGCCCATCGACAGGCGTTCGAGCCCGTGCTCGCCGGCCAGCCCGGCAAGGCGGGCGAAGTGGGGCCGCGACGCCTCCGGATCGGTGCTGAACGGCGGCATGGTCATCAGCCCGGCAACCCGCACCGGGCAGCGGTCGATGAAGTCGCCGAGCTCGTCCGGCCGGATACCGGCCTTGCTCTCCTCGCCCGCGACGTTCACCTCCACCAGGACCTCCGTCGCGGACCCGCCATGCCGACCGAGCTGGGCGAGGACGGAATCGCTCGCCACGGAGTGGATCAGCCTGACGAGCGGCAGGATCCGCTTCACCTTGCGGCTCTGAAGGTTGCCGATGAAGTCCCAGGCGAATGCATCGCCCCAGCGCTCCCGCTTCGCCTCCAGGTCCTGGAGCCTGTTCTCGCCGACCAGCGTCACCCCGGCCTCGGCCAGGGCCCCCATCTCGTCGAGCGGCAGGTACTTGGTCGCCGCCAGGATCTCGACCTCGGACCCCGCGCGCTCGCGAACCCGCTCGAGGTTGGCGCGAACCCGCTCAGCCTCCACACCGTGAATCAAGCCGGGCATCAGGCGGCTCTCACGCGATGGTCCAGACGAGGCCCGCTTGGCGACCCGTTCGGCCGCCGTCGCGGCGGTGCGAGAAGAAGAGCTCCGGCTGGCAGCTCGTGCACAGCTCCGAGACCTCGATCGACTCCACGCCCGCCCGCTCGAGCAGGCGCCGGGCCGTCTGGCGCAGGTCCAGCATCCGGCCCTCTGCGAGGCCGGGGCCCAGCGGCGCGAAGGCGTTCAGCACCTCGTCGCCCACCTCATAGCAGCAGGGGCCGATCCCGGGGCCGATCGCCGCCGCGCGCGCACGGACCTCCTCCACCCCGCGCTCCACGATCCCCGCGGCCAGCCCGCGCCAGCCGCAGTGGATCATCGCCACGCCGTCCGGGCCCCGCAAGCGCCACCGGCAGGCAGTCGGCGACGAACACGAGCGGCGCCAGGTCCGCCCGCGCGGTGGCATGGCCATCCGCCTCCGGCAGGCCCGGGGCCGGATTCGCGTAAGCCCTCGGCTCGGGTAGGCCCCTCGTGCCGGGCCACCTCGGCGGCGTGCACCTGCCGGCCGATCAGGACGAGCTCCGGATCGATCGCGATGGCCGCAGCCAGGCGGTGACGGTTCTCGCGCACCGCATCGGTCCGGTCGCCGGTCAACCGCCCCAGGTTGAGGCTCTTGAACGGGCCTTCGCTGACCCCGCCCAGGCGGGTGCTGAACGCCGCCCGGGCGCCGGGCAGGTCGGCCTCGAGCCACTTGACTCCCTCTCGCTCCCGCCAGTGCACTTAGCCGGTCCCAGCGGCCTGGAGCTTCGAGACGAAGCCGGGAACGCCGTCCGAGAGCAGGATCTCGATCCGATCGAGGATGTAGGGATGGGCCGCGTCCGCGACCCCGGGGATCTCGGTCTGCGCGCCCACGTAGCCGGCCCGGTGAACCGCCGAGATCACGGTGTCGTCGTAGCGGCCCGACGGATAGCAGAAGTTGTCCACCGGAACGCCGAAGCGCTGCCGCAGGATCTGGCGCGAGCCCGCGACCTCGCGCTCCAGCGTCGTCGAGTCGACGGTCGTCAGGTCGGGGTGCGTGATCGTGTGAGAGGCCAGCTCCCAGCCGGCGTCGAGCATCTTCTGCACGTCGGCGTCCGGCAGGTCGGAGCCCTGGGCCGTCAGGTTGAGCACGCCCGGCCAGTCGCGCTGCTGCAGCACCGGGAAGGCGCTCGCATACTGGCTCGGGTAGCCGTCGTCGAAGCTGACGACGATCGGCTTTATCGGCAGCTTGCCGTGCTGATACCAGGCGTCCTCGACCTGGTCGAGCGTCACCGCCTCGTAGCCCTGGGCGTCGAGCCACTGCATCTGGGCCTTGAAGTCCTGGGGTGAGACGAACAGGTCCGGGAAGGAGTCGGTGGCGCTCGGCGTGTCGATCGCGTGGTAGGCGAGGATCGGGACCGGCCCCGGATGTGGCTTCCAGCCCGCGGGGAACGTCGGGCCCTGGTTCTCGTGGCTCGAGGGCTTGGGCGCCGTCTGCTTGGCCTCCGGCTGCGCCTGCTTGGAGTCTCCCCCACCGAGGCCCGACGCCACCAGGGCCACGACCGCCGCCACGACTGCCACCAGGGATCCGAGCGCGAGACGGCGCCGCCAGCGGCGGCGACGGGCCGTCGCGGCGCGCTTCAGCTTCAGATCCTCCGGAAGCTCTGTGAGGTAGCCGGGCTCGTCGTGGAACGGGTCGGTCATCGTGGCGAAAGTAGCGAAGCGGAGATGCGCCAGACCTCTACCTACGGGATATCTTTCGCGCGCCGCGGCAAGCGCCGCGCGAAGCTCCTCCTCCCTGCCATCGACCTCCCCGTCGAGCTTCGCCCGCAGCGCCTCAGCGAGGCCGCGGCCGACGGCCGGGCCCTCGCGGACCCCCTGCTCGATCAGGTCGTTGCCATCGATCTCGAGCCGGACCCCTCGCCACTCGGCGACGTAGCGGTCGAGCCACTCGGCACCGAGCGCCCGGGCGAGCACCAAGCTCGACCCCGGTTCGACCGCGGGCCCGCTCGACGGCCTCGGACGGGCGGGCGGGCTCCGCGGAGGCGAGCTCACGCGCCTCGCCGACGCCGCGGCCCAGCGCCGCCGCAAGCACCGCGTCCGCGCGAGGGACGACCTCTCGCCAGGGCTCGGCGGCGGCCAGCTCGCCGACCGCCCGAGCCAGCGCCACGGCGTCGGGCCCCAGGTCCAGCAGCGCCCCACTCGCGCGAGCAGCTCGAACGCCCGGCCGTGCCGCGGGCTCCGCGGCCAGCTTTCGCAGCTCGGCGTCCCTCCGGTCGCGCGAGACCGTCGACAGGTCCGTGCGCCGGCAGCAGCTCGGCGGTCTGCGGCTCCAGGGTGAACCCGTACCGCGCCGCGTATCGCGCGGCTCGCAGCGGCACGCGTGGGGTCGTCCACGAACGAACCGGGGTGCAGGACTCGCAGCTGGCCCCGTCGCAGGTCCTCGAGGCCCCCATGGGGATCGATCAGCTCCGGATCGCCGGCGAGCGGCACGGCCATCGCGTTGACGGTGAAGTCGCGGCGAGCGAGGTCGGCGGCGAGCGACGCGGGGCGAACCTCGGGGAGCGCGCCGGGACGAGCGTAGGTCTCGCTGCGCGTCGCCGCCAGGTCGACCTCGAGGCCGTCGAGGAGCACGGTCGCGGTGGCGAAGCGCTCGTGGCGGCGCACCTCCCCGCCGAGGCGCCGGGCCAGCTCGGCCACGTCGCCCTCGACGGCGACGTCCATGTCCGCCCTGTCGCGACCCAGCAGGAGGTCGCGCACGGCGCCGCCCACGAGATAGGCGGGCAGATCCGCGGCGGCCGCGCGCAGACGCTCGATGCCGGGAAGCGCCGCCAGGCGCTCGCCCAGCCGCGGCAGGCGCGATCTTCGACTCTGAGGGCGTCATCTGGGCGGGTTTATGGGGCCTTCGGGGGCGTTCCCTACCATGACGCGCTCCGCGGATGGCTCGCTTGCTCGAGATCTGGCGCTCCTGGAGCGTGCGACGCCGGCTTGCCGTGGTCGGCAGCGCCGCGGTGGTCGTGGTGGGCGGCGTGGCGCTCGTCGCGTACCTGGTCACGAAGCGCCCGGGGGACGTCTCCAACCCCGAGGCCGCCGTTCCACGAGCAGAAGCGGCAGGCGCCCAAGACGGTCGACTGGCCCCTCTACGGCCACGACACGGCCCGGACCCGGTACCTGCCGGCCAAGGACCTCGACCCGCCGTTCCGCTCCTCGAGTGGAGCTTCCAGGCGGGGAAGCTGCTCGAGTTCCAGCCGATCGTGGTCAGGGACAGGATCTACTTCATGGACAAGGACGGGACGTTCTACGCGCTCAGCACCGACAAGGGCAAGGTCCAGTGGAAGCGCAAGATCGGGTCGCTGAACGCGTCGTCGCCCGCGTATGCGGACGGCCGGCTGTTCGCGGTCAACCTCGAGCCCCAGCAGGCGCTGGCACTCGAGCCGCACAAGCACGGAAGCAAGGTGCTCTGGCGCCACCCGCTGCCGGGCCGCAGCGAGTCCTCGCCCCTGGTGCACGCGGGCAAGGTGATCTTCGGCTGCGAGTCCGGCGACATCTTCGCCCTCGACGAGAAGAGCGGCAAGACGAAGTGGACGGTGCACACGGGCGGCGCCGTCAAGGGCGCCCTGGCGTTCGACGACGGCACCGTGTTCGCCGACAACTACGCAGGCGAGATCTACGCGATCGACGCCGGGAACGGGCACGTGAAGTGGACGGCGCACACCCAGGGCGGTGGATTCCTCCGCGGCGGCGGCGTCTACTCGACCCCGGCGGTGGCCTGGGGCCGCGTCTACCTCGGCGGGCTCGACGGGCGCGTCTACAGCTTCGTCGAGAAGACCGGCGAGCTCGCCTGGAGCCAGTCGACCGGGGCCGAGGTCTACCCGTCGCCGGCGGTCGCCGAGACGCCCCACTCGCCGCCGACCGTCTACGTCGGCTCCCAGGACAAGCACTTCTACGCGCTCGACGCCAAGACGGGCCAGATCCGCTGGCAGCATCCGGTCGGCGGGATCGTGCTCGGGTCCTCGAGCGTGGTCGGCGAGACCGTCTACGTCTCGGTGATCGGGCCCAACATCGGCACCTTCGGCTACAACGTCCGGCGAGGCAAGAAGGTCTTCTACCAACGATCAGGGCGAGTACAACCCGGTGATCTCGGACGGCAAGAAGATCTACCTCACCGGAGCCTCGACGATCCGTGCGTTCGAGCCTAAGCCACCCGGCCACGGCAAGAAGGGACAAACAAAGAACAAAGAAGGGCACCGAGAGGGCGGTCAGGGCGGGAACAGCCGGCACGGCTGAGGCGTCAGCCCAACCGCACGGGGATGCCCGACGTCGCGCAGGCGCTCCTTGGCCTCGCGCACGGTGTAGGTGCCGTAGTGGAAGATCGAGGCGCAGAGGACCGCGTCGGCGCCGCCCTCGATGATGCCCTCCGACAGGTGGCGGAGCTCGCCGGCGCCGCCGGAGGCGATCACCGGCACCGCCACGGCGTCGGCCACCGCTCGGGTCAGCTCGAGGTCGTAGCCATCCGCCGTCCCGTCGCGATCCATGCTCGTCAGGAGCACCTCTCCGGCCCCCCGTTCGGTCGCCTCCAGCGCCCAGGCGACCGCCTCGCGGCCCTCGACCAGGTCACGCCCGCCGTTGACGTAGACGTCCCAGCCACCGGCGCGTCGCTTTGCATCGATCGCGATCACCACGCACTGCGAGCCGAAGCACTTCGGCCAGCTCGCCGATCAGCTCGGGTCGCGCCAGGGCGGCGGAGTTGACCGAGACCTTGTCGGCGCCGGCGTCGAGGACGGCCTGGGCGTCGTCCACCGAGCGGATGCCGCCGCCGATCACGAACGGGATGAAGACGTTGTCGGCGGTGCGCCGGGCCAGCTCGACGATCGTCTCGCGCCGCTCGTGCGAGGCGGTGATGTCGAGGAAGACCAGCTCGTCGGCGCCCTCGGCGTCGTAGCGAGCTGCGAGCTCGACCGGATCGCCGGCATCGCGCAGACCGACGAAGTTGGTCCCCTTGACGACCCGCCCGGCGTCGACGTCGAGGCAGGGGATGACGCGCTTCAGGGCCACTGCCCTATCCGATCGCCGCCTGCTTGACCAGCGACCAGAGCTCGTCGCGCTCTCCCGTGGTGAGGTTGGAGCGCCGGCCCTTCGACTTGCGGAGCAGCGCTCCCAGCCGCTCGCGCTCGCCAGGCTCGAGGTTGCCCCAGGCCCGCCTGCCGTGTCCGTAGATCCACTTGCCGCTCTCGTACAGGGCGAGCCAGGGAATCGCCCGTCCGCGGGTCGACGAGTCGTGAGATGTCCGCCGGCCATCGGTGTGAAGTTACCCGCTCGAGCGCCGCCTGGCCCTCGGCGACCGTGAACCGCCCGTCGTACAGCGCACGGCCGACGACCACGCCGGAAAGCGCCGGGAGCTTCAGCGAAGCGAGCGTGCGCAGGTGCTCGAGCGAGCCCACGCCGCCCGAGTAGAGCAGCTCGGCGCCGCTCTGGGCGGCGGCGGCCGTCGCCGCCCGCAGCCCCTCGAGGTCGGGCCCGCCGAGGGTGCCGTCCACCTCGACCGGCGTGTAGACGAACCTGCGCACGCCGCGACGGGCGAGCTCGCGCATCAGCTCCTCGACCGCGGTCGCCGTTTCGTGCTCCCAGCCCTCGACGGCCACCTTCCCGGAGCGGGCGTCGACGGCGGCGACTATCCGCTCGCCGTACTCGGCGGCGAGGCTCGCGACCAGGTCCGGGTCACGCAGCGCCGCCGTGCCGAGCACCGCCCTGCGCGGCACCGGCGGCCAGCACGACGGCCACCGCGCGCGCGTCGCGCAGGCCGCCACCGCACTGCACGGGGACCCCGGACTCGGAGCAGATCCGGGCAATGTGCTCCAGGTTCGCCGGGATTCCCCGCCGCGCGCCGTCGAGATCGACGACGTGCAGAGCGCGGGCCCCCTGCTCCAGCCACCGGCGCGCGGCGTCGACCGGGTCGGCGTCGTACACGGTCTCGCGGTCGTAGTCGCCCTGGACGAGGCGCACGGCATGTCCGCCTCGGATGTCGATCGCCGGATAAAGGATCACGCCGGCACGGCGGCACAGATCTCGGCGAAGTTGGCCAGCAACCGCAGCCCTGCGGCGCTCGACTTCTCGGGGTGGAACTGGACGCCGTAGAGCGGTGGCCGCGCGACCGCGCAGGCGAAGCGCTCGCCCCACGCCGCGGTCCCCAGCACGCTCGACTGCTCGCGCGGCCGCACCGCGAACGAGTGCACGAAGTAAAACGGCGTCTCGGTCGCCAGCCCCTCGGTGAGCTCGGAGGAGCTCTCCCAGCGAACCGGCTCCCAGCCGATGTGCGGCAGCTTCAGCCCGGGCGCCTCGAGCCCCGTGACCTCGCCCGGCACCAGGCCGAGGCCGTCCGCCCCGCCCAGCTCGGTGGAGTGCTCGAACAGCAGCTGAAGGCCGAGGCAGATGCCCAGGACCGGCACCCCGGTCGCGAGCCGATCGGCCACCAGCGTGTCGAGTCCCAGCTCGTGGACCCGGCCCATCGCGGCGGGAAACGCCCCGACGCCGGGCAGGATGACGCCGTCGGCGTCCCGCGCCACGTCCGGGTCACCGGTGATCCGCGCCTCGGCGCCGACCCGCTCGAGGGCCTTCTCGACCGAGCGGAGGTTGCCCATCCCGTAGTCGAGGATCGCGATCGGGTCATGCTCAATCGGTGAGGGTTCCCTTGGTCGACGGGACCCCGCTCTCGCCAGGGTCGATCTCGACCGCCTGGCGCAGGGCCCTGGCGAAGGCCTTGAAGCACGCCTCGATCATGTGGTGGGCGTTGGAGCCGTAGCGCGTCCCGACGTGCAGGGTCAGCTTCGCGTTGGCGGCGACGGCCCGAAAGAACTCCTCCGCGAGCTCGGTGTCGAAGCCGGCGATCGATACCGCCGGCAGGTCGGCCTCGAACAGGCACAGCGGCCGCCCGGAGACGTCGATCGCGCACATCCCGAGCGCCTCGTCCATCGGGATCGCCGTGTACCCGTAGCGGCGGATCCCGGCGCGGTCGCCCAGCGCCCGGTCGAGCGCCTGCCCGAGCGCGATGCCGACGTCCTCCACCGTGTGATGGGCCCCGGTCTCCAGATCGCCGCTTGCCTCCACCCGTAGGCCGAGCCCCCCGTGCCTGCCGAGCTGCTCGAGCATGTGATCGAAGAAGCCGACCCCGGTCGAGGCGGACACCTCTCCGCCGTCGAGGTCGAGCGCGACGCTTGACCTCCGTCTCTCGGGTCTGGCGTGATATCTCGGCTGTGCGGCTCATGTGTGTCTCTCAAACCACCTGCAAACCAGGCAGTAACAATCTTTGCGGATCAGGCGCCGCCTCGGGCCTCGGCCGACTCGCCGTGCACGGGAAAGCCCTCGGCGCGCGCCAGGGCGCCCACGTGGGGGGCGAGCGCTCTCGCGGACGGCGCCGGGCAGCGTGACGACCGAGGTCCGGCGACGGAACGTTCCCGGCCCGAGCGGGCCGCCGAAGCGTGCCGCGCCCCCGGTGGGAAGGACGTGGTTCGAGCCGGCCGCGTAGTCGCCGAACGCCGTCGCACCGCCCGCCCCGACGAACACACAGCCTGCGATCCGCGCTCGGGCGGCGTTCTCGTCGGCTCCTTCGAAGGCGAGCTCGAGGTGCTCGGGGGCCACCGCGTCGGCGAGCGTCAGCGCCGCCTCGAGCCCGCGGGTGGCGACCAGGGCGAGCGGCGCGTCGGTGACGCTCGGGCGCTGCGGGACGAGCTCGGCGACCAGCTCCGCGACCCGGTCGAGGAGCGCGAGGTCCGGGGAGGCGACGATCAGCGGGCTGTCTTCGCCGTGCTCCCCCTGGGCGCAGAGGTCAAGCGCGATCCAGCTCGCGGGTTCGCGGTGCCGTCGGCGACGACCATCAGCTCGCTCGGCCCCGCGATCCCGTCGACGCCGACCTTCCCCCAGACCAGCCGCTTGGCCTCGGTGACGTAGCGGTTCCCGGGCCCGGCGACCAGGTCGACCGGCCGGATCGTCTCGGTCCCGAACGCCAGGGCGGCGATCGCCTGGGCTCCGCCGATCGCGTACACCTCCTCCACGCCGGCGAGCGCGCAGGCGGCCAGCACGGCGTCGTTGGGGCGCCCGGCGGCGCCGGGCGGGCTCGCCACGCAGATCGCGCGCCACCCCCGCCACGCGGGCGGGAACGCAGCACATCAGCACCGAGGACGGATAAGCCGCCTTGCCCGCCGGCGCGTAGACGCCGGCGGCCGCGACGGGCTCGTCGCGCACCTCGACCCGATGACCCTCGGGCAGCTCGGCCGTGGCCGGGCGCCTGCGCGCCTCCAGCTCGGCGCGGGCCACCGCCTCGATGTTCCGCCCGGCGACGCGCATGGCCTCGCGCACCTCGGGCTCGAGCAACCCAGGCGCCGCCGCCACGGCCTCCGGGTCGACCCGGAACGACTCCGGGACCGCCTCGCCGAGGCGCTCGGCGACCTATCGCAGCCCCGGCGTCGCCACCGCGTCGAACCTCTTCCACGATCCGCTCGACGTCGGCGGTCACCTCGCCGACCGCCGGCGCGAGCGCCCGCAGCCGGGCCGCGAACGCGGGCGCGTCGGCGCCGTCCCAGTCCAGTCGCTCGATCCTCACCGCCGGCTCGCCTCCCGCAGCCGCTCGACCAGCTCGTCGACCTCGGCCGCCCGCAGCTTGTGGGCGACCCGGTTGGCGACCAGGCGCGCCGTGCAGCGGGCGATCTCCTCGCGCACCTCGAGCTCGTTCTCGGCCAGTGTCCTCCCGGTGTCGACGAGGTCCACGATCCCGTCGGCCAGCCCGACGATCGGCGCCAGCTCGACCGACCCCTTGACCTCGATCACCTCGGCCTGGCGGCCCGTCTGCAGAAAGTAGCGCTCGGCCGTGCGCGGGTACTTGGTGGCGATCCGCATCGCCCCGAGGCGCCGCTCCGCCTCGCCCAGGCTCTCGTCCCCCTTGCGAGACGCGAGCACCATCCGGCACGTCCCGTAGCCCAGGTCGAGCAGCTCGTACACGGCGCGGTCCCGCTGCTCGAGCAGCACGTCCTTGCCCGTGATGCCGAGGTCGGCGGCGCCCGCCTCGACGTAGGTGGGGACGTCCGAGGGTCGCATGGTGACCAGCACCAGCCCGTCGGCAGCGAAGACCAGCGAACGCGAGTCTCCGCGCAGCTCGCCGGTGTCCGTGCCGATCCTGTCGAGGAGCTCGAGCGTGCCGTCGAACAGCGCCCCCCGCGGCACGGCAAGCTTCAGGCGCCCATCGGGGCGCGCCCGCGTTGCCCCGGAGATCTCCCCGAGCCTCACGACCCCTCCCCCAAGCCGCTCCTCCTCCGCCTGCGCGATGTGCACGCGCTCCAGGTAGAGCGCGAAGCCCGCTGCCGGCAGCGGTCGCCCGAAGCGCCCCATCAGCTCGTCGTATCGCCCACCGCCGCCGAGCAGGTGACCCAGCGCCGGGTCGTAGACCTCGAGGATCGCCCCCGTGTAGTAGCCGAGGTCCCGGAGCAGCCCCAGATCGAGGCTGACCCGCTCGGCGACGCCCCGCGCCGCCAGGGCCTCGTAGGTCGAGGCGAGGCGCTGGGTGGCGCGCTCCACCGCCGCGCCGCCGAGCTCGTGCGCTCGGTCCAGCACCTCCGGGCCGCCGCGCAGGCTCGGAAGGCGCAGCAGCGTCTCGCGCTCGCCGGCCCCGATCTCGAGCTCACCGACCTCGGCCTCGAGCCCGACCAGATCGTGCGTCGCGAACACCTCCAGGATGCGCTGGCGGCGATCGTCCGCGACGCCCAGCTCATCGAGGAGCTGGCGGTACAGGTCGGCGTCGCCCAGGCCGATCACCGCCCGGGTCAATCCGGCCGCATCCAACGCCGCGCTCAGGACCTCGACCACCTCGGCCGTGCCGTCTGGCGCCTCCGGCCCGATCAGCTCCACGCCCGGCCTGCGTGAACTCGCGCATCTGGCCGCGCTGCGGGCGGATCGCGCGGTAGGCGTTGCCGATGTAGGAGAACCTGAAGGGAGGCTCGGCGCCGGCGAACCGCGTCGCCACCAGGCGCGCGATCGGGATCGTCATGTCGGAGCGCATCGCCAGCAGCTCGCCGCCCTCGTCGAAGAAGCGGTAGGCGGCGGGCGCGCCGCGGTCGTCGCCGCGCGCCAGCACGTCGTGGTACTCGATCGTCGGCGTCGCCACCTCGCCGTAGCCGAACCGCTCGAAGGCGTCCAGCCAGCGCGCCCTGGAGCCGCCGAAGCTCCCGCATCTCGTCGGGAAGGATGTCCCGGGTGCCCGGGGGAATTCGATGGGTCATCACGGTGGGAGGGTATGGGCTAGCGACCAAGTCGCCGCGGCTAGCCCGCCGGAAACGTAGCCGTAGGCGAGGCTTCCGGCGGAGTGGTTCCCGCTAGGCCGGGACGGGTTCCACCGCAGACCCGCTCGATGCGGGCGCCCAGCTCGCGCAGCCGCAGGTCGATGCGCTCGTAGCCGCGGTCGATCTGGACGATGTTGCCGATCTCCGAGGTGCCGTCCGCGGCCAGCGCCGCGATGAGCATCGCCATCCCGGCGCGGATGTCGGGGCTGTCGACGCGCTCGCCGTGAAGACGGCTCGGACCGTAGACGATCGCCCTGTGGGGATCGCACAGCGTGATCCGAGCGCCCATCGCTACGAGCTTGTCGACGAAGAACAGCCGGTTCTCGAACATCTTCTCGAAGATCAGGACCATGCCGTCGGCCTGGGTGGCAAGGGCGAGCGCGATCGAGGTGAGGTCCGCGGGGAAGGCGGGCCACGGGCCGTCTTCGACCTTGGGGGTCGCCTCCCCGAGGTCGGCCCGGATCTTCAGCACCTGCTCCGGAGGGACGAGCACGTCGTTGCCCTCGACCATCGACTGCAGGCCGAGGCGCCGGAACTGGCGCCGGATCATGACCAGGTCCTCGGGCTCGGTGTCGCGGACCCGCAGCTCGCCCTTGGTCGCGGCGGCCAGGGCCATGAAGCTCGCCACCTCGATGTGGTCGGGGCAGATCCGATGCTCGGCCCCGCCGAGCTTGTCGCGCCCGTGAACGGTCATCACGTTCGAGCCGATGCCGTCGATCTGCGCGCCCATCTTGACCAGCAGCCGGGCGAGGTCCTGGACATGCGGCTCGCAGGCCGCGTTCGCGATCGTGGTCGGGCCCTCGGTCAGCGCCGCGGCCATCAACGCGTTCTCGGTCGCCATCACCGAGGGCTCGTCCATGAAGATCCGGCATGGCCGAAGGCCGTTGCCCGACGTCTCGATCTCGATCCAGCGCTCGCCGTCCACGAGCGCGCCCATGTCGCGGAAGGCGTCGAGGTGCGGGTCGAGGCGCCGCCGGCCGATGAAGTCGCCGCCCGGCGGAGGCATCCGCGCCTGGCCGAAGCGCGCCAGGAGCGGGCCGGCGAGCAGGAACGAGGCGCGGATCCGCGCGGACAGCCCCTCGTCCACCTCGACGTCCGCGACGGCGTCGGCCTGGAGGCGGATCTCGTTCTCTGCCGTCCACTGGACCTTCACGCCGAGCCGCTCGAGCAGCGCGACCTGGGTCTCGGTGTCCCTGATCCGCGGCACGTTGGAGAGCACCACCTCCTCGTCGGTGAGCAGGCAGGCAGCGATTCCCGGCAGGGCCGCGTTCTTGTTCCCGGCGGCCACGATCTCGCCCGAAAGCGGGGCGCCGCCCTGTATGACGAACTTCTCCATGCGCCGGAGGCTAGGGTAACAACGGCTGATGCCTGAACCGACGCGCGAGGACGCCTGGAACCTGGTTTGCGAGTGGATCGCCTCCGACTCGCTGCGAAAGCACGTGCTCGGGGTCGAGGCCGCGATGCGCGCCTACGCCCGCGACGGCGGCGAGGACGAGGAGCTTTGGGGCATCACGGGATTGGTCCACGACCTCGACTACGAGCGATATCCCGACCTGGAGACGGGTCATCCGCGCCACGCGCTCTCCGAGCTCGAGGCGCGCGGCTACCCCGCCGAGGTGATCGACGCGGTCGCCGGGCACGCGGAGTTCCTCGGGGTGCCGCGCGACGACAGCGCTCGCAAAGACGCTGTTCGCCGTCGACGAGCTGTCGGGCTTCATCGCCGCCTGCGCACTGGTGCGCCCCACGGGGATCGAGGGGATGACGCCGAAGTCGGTGAAGAAGAAGCTCAAGACGCCCTCGTTCGCGGCCGGGGTCGATCGCGATCAGGTCCGCCGCGGGGCCGACGAGCTCGGCGTCGACTTCGACCGGCACGTCGCCTTCGTGATCGAGGCGATGGCCGGGCGGGCCGACGAGCTCGGCCTCGCTCCTCGCCCCCAAACGCCTGCGTGAGACGCGCCTGGAAGGTGCTGATCGGCGCCTGGTCGCGTTGGCGATCCTGCTGGCCGTCAACACGATCGTGCTCGACCAGCAGACCAAGCCTGCCGGAGTGACGGTGAGCGGCGGTCGGATCCTCGACCTTCCCGGCGGCGCGGTCCAGGTGGTCGAGCAGGGGCCGACGATCGCCCGCGTCGCTCGCCACCGCGGCGCCGCGGGGCCGCCGATCGTGCTCCTGCACTGCTTCGGCTGCTCGCTTCACTGGTGGGACCGGATGGTCCCGCTGCTGGACAAGCGCCACCGGGTGATCCGCATCGACCTGCTCGGCTTCGGCGGCTCGGAGAAGCCGAAGAGCGGCTACTCGATCGCGGATCAGGGGCGCCTCGTCGCGCTGGCCCTGGGCAAGCTCGGCGTGCAGGGCGCGGTCGTGGTCGGCCACTCGATGGGGTTCGACGTCGCCACGGCGCTGGCCGCGCAGTCCAGCGAGCTGGTGGACCGCCTCGTGGACATCGACGAGGCGCCCGGCCCGGGCTTCGGCGGTCTGCCGTTCCTGGCCAAGCTCGGCTTCACGCCGGTGATCGGGCAGGCGATCTGGCGCGTCGTCCCCGACGTCGTGATCAAGGACGGATACGAGCGCGCCTTCGCGCCGGGCCATGACCTCGGCGACTTCTCCGACCAGGTGGTCGACGACTTCCACGCGATGACCTACACGTCCTACGACCGCGCCGCGGCCGACACGGACGACTACGAGCGCCAGGAGCCCCTCGACGAGCGGGCCCGCAGCGCGCTCGTGCCGCTGCTGGTGATCTTCGGCACCGAGGACCAGCTCTGGGACGATCCGAAGGCGGCCGCCCAGGCCTACGAGGACGTTCCGGGCGCCCGGATCAAGATGATCCCGGGCGCCGGTCACTCGCCGAACGTCGAGAAGCCCGTCCAGACCGCCGGCCTCGTCCTCCGGTTCGCGGCCGCGGTCGCTCATGACCTTCTACGTCCTATGGACGTCAAACGACGGATTCATGGCCGCGCTACTGCCAGCGGCCGCCCGCCTTCGCCCACTCCAGCAGGTGGTCCACGGAGCAGAAGCGGTCCGGCACGCGGTGCTCGCCCCGGTGGCGGACGAGCCGCAGATGAACCTCCCCGAGCTCCTGGCCGCAGTGTGAGCAGCTGATCGGCCCCTCGTCGACCGAGGCCGGCTCGCGTCATCTCGCCCGCCTCCCAGTGCGCTCCCTGGATCGCCCACGGAACCACGTGCTCGAGCCGGCAGAAGACCGCGCGGCGCTCGCCCGCGGGCTCGAACAGGCGGAAGCCGTCGTCGACGTCGACGCCCGCGCCGCACCAGGTGCAGCTCTCAGGCGGCACGGTCGTACGTATACGCTCGCCCTCCATGGCGCCGATCAGGATAGTCGCGCTGGAGGGCGATGAGACCGGCCAGGAGCTGCTCGAGCAGGCGCTGCGGGTGCTGGACCCCGACGTGCTCGGGCTGGAGATCGACCTGGTCCGCTTCGACCTCTCGCTGGAGAACCGGCGCAGGACCCGAAACGGCGTCTGCGAGGAGGCCGCGGCAGGCGATGCGCGAGACCGGCCTGGGGCTGAAGGCGGCGACGATCACGCCGGCGGGCGCCGGCGACGTCGGCAGCCCCAACCGGATCCTGCGCGAGGCGGTCGACGGCAAGGTGATCCTGCGCACCGGCCGCAGGATCCCCGGGGTGACGCCGATCGGCGGCGTTCACCACCCGATCTCGGTCTGCCGGATGGCGGTCGGCGACGCCTACGGCGCCGATGAGTCGCGCGAGGGGGCGGATGGCGACGAGCTCGCCCACCGCACGGAGACGATCCGGCGCTCCGACTGCAGCGCGGTCGCCGAGTACGCCTTTCGCACCGCGAACCGGATGGCTGGGCGGGTCTACGGCGGCCCGAAGTGGACCGTGAGCCCGACGTACGAGGGGATGCTGAAGGAGGAGATGGACGCCGCCGCCGAGCGCCACCCCGAGGTCGCCTACGAGCCGGTGCTGATCGACGCCACCCTGGCGGGGCTGGTCGGCGGCGCGGCCACCGGCCCGCTCGTGATCCCGTGCCTGAACCGCGACGGCGACCTGCTCTCGGACCTCGTCCTGCCGCTGTTCGGCTCGATCGCGGGCGCCGAGTCGATCCTGCTCGCGCTCGACCACGAGCTTCGCACCACCGTGGCGATGGCCGAGGCGCCGCATGGGACGGCGCCCGCGCTCCAGGGCAAGGACATCGCCAACCCGATGGGGATGATCCTGGCCGCGGCCGCGCTCCTCCATCACGCGGCGGAGCGCGGCGCCGAGCGGGCCGAGGAGGCCTCCCGGGCGGTGTACGAGGCGGTGCTGGAGGCAACCGCGGCCGGGATCCGCACCCCGGACCTGGGCGGCCACGCCGGCACCACCGAGTTCACGGACGAGGTGATCATGCGTACGCGGGCCAAGCTCGGGTAGACATACGATTGGACCGGGAGATGGAGGCTCAATCCCTTACCCTGGGTGCGGAGGGCAGCCCCTGGCGGCGGCTGAAGGAGGCTGCCGACCGCCGGCCGGCTCTCGCGGCGCTCGTCGTCCTGGGTGTGATCGTCCTGGTGATGGTCGCCTCCAAGGGACTGCACGACGTCGCTCAGACCGGCCTCAACGGGCTCTCCAGCGGCTCGATCTACGCCCTCGGCGCCGTGGGGCTGACCCTCGTCTACGGGATCCTCAAGCTCGTCAACTTCGCCCAGGGCGACTTCCTCACCTTCGGCGCCTACATGGCCTACCTGGTCAACGTCACGTGGGGCATGCCCCTGGTGGTGGCGGTCTTCTGGGCCATGGCGATGACCGCCCTGCTCGGGATCTTCCTGGAGAAGGTCATGTGGGGGCCGATGCGCGCTCGCGGGGCCGGGATGCTGCAGCTGCTCTTGATGTCGATCGGGCTGGCGCTGGTGATCCGCTACGCGATCCAGTTCGTCTGGAGCACCGAGCTGCGCCAGCTCAACGTCAATGTCACCGACACGGTCAAGTTCCTCGGCCTGACGATCGGCCGCACCAACCTGGTCGTGATCATCATCGGCTTCGCGGTTCTGATCGGCACCGGCCTGATGCTGCGCTACACCCTGCTCGGCAAGCGGATGCGGGCTCTATCGGACGACCTCGACCTCGCCGAGACCTCGGGCATCGACACCTCGCGGGTGATTCTCTGGACCTGGGTCTTCGCCGCCGGCTTCGCGGGGCTCGCCGGGGTACTGGCCGGCGCGATCACACAGCTTCAACCCGAGCTGGGGTTCGAGCTCCTCCTGCCGATCTTCGCCGCCGTCGTCATGGGCGGGATCGGCAATGCCTACGGGGCCTTGTCCGCCGGGATCCTGCTCGGGCTGGTGATCGAATGGTCCACTCTGTTCATCGACGCGCGCTGGAAGACGGCGATCGGCTTCCTCGTCCTGATCCTCGTCCTGATCATCCGACCGCAGGGCATCTTCGGCCGAGCGAGGACGATCTAGATGCTCGAGCTCCTATCGGGCCCTCCGATTGCGGTCACTTTCCAGTCGTTCACCGACGTCGACTTCTGGACCAGCGTCGGGATCATCGCCGGCACCTACACCATCTTCGCGCTCGGCCTGCAGCTCAACGTCGGCTTCACTGGGATCTACAACTTCGGCCAGGCCGCCTTCATGGCCATCGGCGCCTACTCGATGGCGATCCTGACCACCGAGACGGGCATCTCGTTCTGGCTCTCCCTGCCGATCTCGGTCCTGATCGCGATCGCCTTCGCCCTGCTCGTCGGGTTGCCCTCCCTGCGGCTGCGCAGCGACTACTTCGCGATCGCGACGATCGCCGCGGCGGAGGCGATCCGCCTGTTCGCGCTGAACGCCCGGGGCCTGACCGGGGGCGCCCAGGGCAAGTTCGGCTTCAGCGATAGTTGGGACTCTCTCTCGGACACGATCCAGGGCTGGATCTCCGACCTCGGGTGGACCAACGTCCCGAGGCTGTTCCCACTGTTCCTCGTGGTCTGGGTGGTGGCGATTCCGCTGATGTTCGTGCTCAGCCGGGTCCAGCAGACGCCCTGGGGCCGCGTGCTGCGTGCGATCCGTGAGGACGAGGACGCCGCGCGCGCGCTGGGCAAGAACGCCTTCGTCTACAAGCTCCAGTCACTGGCGATCGCCGCCACGCTGGGAGCGATCGCGGGCTTCTTCCTCGCTCTCAACCTGAAGTTCGTCGTCCCGGAGGAGTTCCTGCCGATCGTCACCTTCAACGGCTACGCGGTGCTGGTCCTCGGCGGGCTTGCCAGCTACTGGGGGGTCGCGGTCGGATCGATGATCCTCTGGACCGTGCTCGAGGCGTCTGCTCTTCCTCGACCTGCCGCTGTCGGAGACCCGGATCACGGCGCTGCGGTTCATCATCGTCGGGCTGATCCTGATCGGGCTGATGGCGTTCCGGCCCACAGGGCATCTTCGGCAAGCGGGAGGAGATGGTGCTCGGTGACTGAGGCGCCCGACGCCGCCGCACCGCCGGCCTCCACCTCGAACGGCACGATCTTCGAGGCCGACGGCGTCGTCAAGCGCTTCGGCGGCATCCGCGCCGTGAACGGTGCCAGCCTACGGGTTCGGGACGGCTCGATCACCGCCCTGATCGGGCCCAACGGCGCCGGCAAGACGACCTTCTTCAACGTGATCACCGGTTTCTACCGCCCGGATGGAGGTTCGGCGTCGTTCGGCGGTCGGGACGTCCTCGGCCGCCCTCCCTACGCGATCGCCCGCCTCGGCATGGTGCGGACCTTCCAGATCACCAAGGCGCTGGCCCGAATGCCGGTGATCGACAACATGATGCTCGGCGCTCCCGATCAGCCGGGCGAGCGGCTGGTCAACGTGCTCTTTCGTCCCGGCGCCTCGCGGAGGCGAGAGGCGGAGGTCCGCGAGCAGGCGATGGAGCTGCTCGAGATCTTCAACCTCACCGCGCTCAGCGGATCATTACGCGGGCACGCTCTCGGGCGGTCAGCGGAAGCTGCTCGAGCTCGCACGGGCGTTGATGGCCAAGCCGCGCTTCCTGCTCCTCGACGAGCCGATGGCCGGGATCAATCCCACCCTCGGACGCCGGCTGCTCGACCACATGCAGCGCCTGCGCGGTGAGCAGGGAGTCACCTTCCTGTTCATCGAGCACGACATGGAGGTGGTGATGAACCACGCCGACCGGGTGATCGTGATGGCCGAGGGCCGCGTGATCGCCGACGGCGAGCCGCACGAGGTCCGCAAAGACCAGGCGGTGATCGACGCGTACCTGGGCTCCGGCACGGTTGTCGAGGAGGGGAGCGGGTGACCGAGGCCGGTGCCGACGGCGCGCTGCTCCGTACCGAGGGCCTGATCGCCGGCTACGTCCCCGAGGTCGACATCCTGAACGGCGTCTCGATCCGCGTCAACGAGGGAGAGATCGTGACCGTGATCGGCCCCAACGGGGCCGGCAAGTCGACTCTGGTGAAGACGATCTTCGGGCTGCTTCGGCCCCGCAGCGGCCGCGTGCTCTTCCGGGGCCAGGACATCAGCGGGCACAAGCCGCACACGATCACCCGCCTCGGCCTCAGCTACGTGCCGCAGCTCGACAACGTCTTCCCCACCCTCACCGTGACGGAGAACCTCGAGATGGGCTCGCTCGACTCCTCGCGCACGAACGGGCAGATCGAGCGGATGTACGAGCTCTTCCCGCGGCTTGGGGAGCGGCGAGCGCAGGCCGCCGGGACGATGAGCGGTGGCGAGCGCCAGATGCTGGCGATGGCCCGGGCGCTGATGCCCGATCCCGAGGTGCTGCTGCTCGACGAGCCGTCGGCCGGCCTCGCGCCGGCGTTCGTCGAGGCGATCTTCGAGAAGGTCGAGGACATCAACCGCGCCGGCGTGACCCTGGTCATGGTCGAGCAGAACGCCCGCCGGGCGCTCGGAATGTCGAACCGCGGCTACGTGCTCGACCTGGGCCAGGATCGGTTCGAGGGTCCCGGCAAGGAGCTCCTCGACGACCCCAAGGTCGCCGAGCTCTATCTCGGAGGCACGGCGCGCATGGACAGGCCGGAGCCCGCCTCGCAGGAACCGCCGACCGGGGACTAGGTCCCCGGTCGGCTCCTACGGAGCGCGCCTGTTGCGCGCCGGTTGATACTCGTGATCAGTCGGACGGGTTCTGCACCTGGATCTCGTCTACGGCCTCAGGAACGCCGTTCTTGAAGTCGTAGAGGTCGTAGACGCCACCTGTGGCATCTCCGGCGTCGTTCATGTCGATCGGCCCGGAGGCGCCCTGGTAGTCGATGTCGTCACCGTTCTCCAGCGCCTTGATCGCCTCCGGGAGCTGCTGGAAGGTGAACTTCTGGCCGGGGGCAGCGCTGATGTCACGCACCTGGTCGGCCATGTCCTGCCCGTCGGTCGACCCCGCTGCCACCGCCGACAGGTAGCAGAGCATCACGGCGTCGAAGTTCTGGGCGTCGAACGTCTGCCGGTCGACGTTCTTCGGATCCGCCGCTTCGTAGAGCTTGTTGAACGCCACCTCCGACGGGTCGCCGTCCGGCACCCCGGGAGCGGTACCGCGCAGGCCGTTGACGGCGTCCGCGCCCGCACTCGCGGCGAGGTCGCCCGAGATCAAGCCATCGGTGACGAACGTCTTCCTGGTGTCGAAGCCCGCGCGCACCAGCGCCGGACCGACCTTGTTGTAGGTCTCCGGGAAGTCGATGATCACGATCCCGTCAGGATTGCCCGAGACGATCTGCTCCGCCTCGCTGTCGTAGTTCGGGAGCTTGATGTCGTAGTCGACTCGCTTGCCGATCGTGCCCCCGGCCGCCTCCCAGGCCTTGCTGAACGTGTCGGCGAGACCGGTGCCGTAGGCGTCGTTTCGGGCTCCGATGTTGATCGTCTTCCCCTGGGCTCCGTTGAGGGCCTTCTGGACCAGGTACTTGGAGAGCGTCGGGCCTTGGAAGGAGTCGGGCGGGGCGGTGCGGTTGACCAGTCCGTTGTCGTCGAGGCCCGTGATCTCATCGCTCGTCGACGCGGGGGAGATCAGCAGGACCCCGTCGGGGATCGCCACCGACTCGGCGGTCGGAATCGTGTCGGACGACGCCCACGCGCCCGCGATGCAGCTGGCGTTGTCGGAATCGACCATCTTGCGGGCCGCCTGCACGGCGCACTGCGGGTCGTCGCCGCCGCAGTTGTCCTCGGTGACGAGCTTGACCGTGTGGTCGGCGCCGGACGTGTCGATCGCCTTGTTGATCTGGTCGATGGCGACGTTCGCCGCCTTGTCCCCGGGCGGGCCGTAGTCCGCAAGGCCACCGCTGAGCGGCACCGAGTCTCCGATCGTGAGGTCGAGCGTTGCCTCGCCGCCTCCACTGTCGCTGCTGCCGCCGCAAGACGCCAGCGCCAGCGAGGTGGCGGCAATGCCAACGGCCAGCAGGACCAACCTGAGCCTTCTCATCCGGTTTCCTCTCCTCGTGTGCACGCCGTGTTCGGGCGCACCAGCCACTCCCATTCCAGCCGTATGTGCCCCTGTGATGCTGTATCCCTATCTCGCCGGGGCCGGAAAATCAAGTCTTTTTTGAAACTTGCGGGATCTTTTCGGCCTATGCCGACTGGCTGGGGGCTCCCCGGGCGCCCGGCAGGCCGACGCGGCGCCACTCGGCGATCTTGCCGTCGCGGATCACGAACGAGGTCTGCGCGGTCTGCCCGGTGCCGGTTCCGCAGAGGCCGGGCCCGGGGCGCTCGGTGAGGCGGAAGGTCGCGGTCGTGAAATCGCCCGCCGTCTCGGCGCCGATCAGCCGGGCGCCGCAGGGGAGGGACTTGTTGAAGTGGCGGGCATCGTGGAGGCTGCGGATGTGGATCAGGACCCCGTTCTCGGCCACGCTGGGGATCGCGAAGTAGGCGGCGGCGGCGTCCACGTCGCCGTGGCGAAGAGTGGTCGCCCAGCCGTTGATCACGCGGACGTCGGCGGGGTCGGCGTCGCCGGCGACCTTCGGCGCGGCGCCCTGGTTCGGAGTCGAGACGGTGCCGCCATTCGAGCTCGTCCCACCGCCGCCACCGCCGCAACCGGCGATCGGCAGGGCGATCAGCCCAAGGCACAAAAGCAGCGAGAGCAGGGGTCCCATCGCTCGAAAGCAGTATCGCGGACCCGGCCTCTCGCCCCTTGAAATCCGCCGCTCCATGTACGAACATACGTTCGATGACGGTCGCTTGCGCGCTCATCCCCCGATTTACTCTCCTGGCGATCCTGGAAGAGCGCCGGCGGGCGCTGCTCACCAGGCCTCTGGCGCTGGCACCCGAGCCCGGCGGGCCGCAGGTGGTCGGAGAGGCATCCGGGCCCGCCGAGGCGTTCGGCGTGCGCGCCGGGATGCGCCTCGGCGAGGCGCTCGCCCGCTGCCCCGACCTGACGCTGGTGCCGCCCGATCCCGAGCGCGCGGAGGCAGTCTGGGAGGAGGCGCTGCGACGCCTGGAGGCGATCGGCGCCGCCGTCGAGCCGGGGCGGCCGGGCGAGGCCTTCTTCGAGGCCGCCGGCCTGCGCGGGCTCTGGGGCGGAAGCCTGGAGGGGGTCCTGAGGCGGGCGCGGAAGGCAATCGGCCCACCCGTTCGGCTGGGGGCGGGGCAGACCCGGCTCTGCGCCTACGCCGCCGCCCTTGGCGCGAGGCCGCGCAGGGCGCCCGTGGTCGTCCCCGGGGCGATGGCGCGCGCCTTCCTCGCCCCCCTGCCGGTGGGCCTGCTCCGCGAGCGGTTGTCCGGCAACCGCGCCGCTCCGGCAGGCGGAGCCGAGGAGGCGGCGCGCATTGGCTCTGCCGACCTGCCGGAGAAGCTCGAGCGCCTCGGGGTGGGCACGCTCGGCCAGCTCGCGGCCCTCCCGGACGCGGCGATCGCCGACCGCTTCGGCGAGGCCGGCCTGAGGGCGCTGCGGATGGCTCGCGGCACCGACGAGCCCCTGCGTCCGCGCCGCGCGCACGAGGAGCTGGTGGAGCGGCTGGAGCTGCACGAGGCCATCTCGGGCCCGCAGCTGGAGCGGGCGCTGTCACTGCTCGTCGATCGCCTGCTCGCCCACCCGGCGCGCCGCGGACGAAGCCTGCGGCGCCTGCGGCTCGGCGTGCGGCTGGCCGGGGGCGGAAGCTGGCGGTCTGTGGCGGCGATGCGCCGCGCCAGCGCCGACCCCACGCGCCTGCGCCTGGCGCTGCTCCCGAAGCTCGAGGAGCTTCCCGGCCCCGCCGCCTCGCTGAGCCTGCAGGCGCTCGAGACGGGGCCGCCCGCGAGCAGATCAGGCGATGCTCGCCGAATCAGCGCACCCGAGCAGGCGAAAACGGCTCGCCGAGGCGGTTCGCCAGGCGCGGGCGGTCGCCGGGAAGGACGCGGTGCTCCGGGTGCTGGAGGTCGACTCGGAGTCGCGCGTACCCGAGCGGCGCTCCCTCCTGACTCCGTATACGGAGGGCGAAGAATGAATCCGCGGGCGCGGCGGAATGTCTACTGGCCGCGACCGGTGAGGGTCGATGCGGGATCCGACGGGGTGCCGAGCGCCGTCGAGTCGGTGGCGGTGGACGCGGTGCGCGAGGAGTGGCTGGTCGAGGACCGCTGGTGGACGCCGCGGCCGCTTCGCCGCCGCTACTTCGAGCTGGTGCTCGCCGACGGCCGCAACGTGGTGGTCTTCTGCGAGCCGGCACCAGCGGGTCGCTGGTTCCTGCAAAGGGCATGAGCGCCGAGGGCGCGGAGTTACGTCGAGCTCCACTGCCACTCGGCCTACTCCTTCCTCGACGGGGCGTCGGCGCCGGAGGAGCTGGCACGGGCGGCGGCCGAGCTGGGCTATCCGGCCCTCGCCCTGACCGACCACGACGGCGTCTGGGGGGCGATGGAGTTCGCGCAGGCGTGCAAGTCGTTCGGCGTGCGCCCGATCGTCGGCGCCGAGCTGACCGTGACTGCCGAGGCCGCTCCCTTTCACCTGACGCTCCTCGCCGAGGACGCCACCGGGTGGCGGAACCTGTGCCGCCTGGTCACGGAGGCTCATCGCGATACGCGTCCGCTGCCGGACCGGGAGCCCCTCCCTCCTCCCGTTTCGCTCGACCGCGCTCGAGCAGCGGGCGGAGGGCCTGGTCTGCCTCTCGGGCTGCGCGCGCGATGGAGCGCTCGCGGGGCGCTTCTGCGAGTGGCGCGTACGTCGCGCATAGCGAGACCGCGCCACGGACGGCGGCGGGCGAGGCGATGACGCTGGGGCGACGCCTGGTGGACGCCTTCGGCCGCGACCGCTTCCGGGTCGAGCTGCAGCGGCCGTTCTGGCGGTCCGATCGGGCCCGCAATCGCTGGCTGGAGGATCTCGCCGGGCGGCTCGGCGTCCGGTGCGTGGCGACGGGCGACGTCCACATGCACGACCCGTCGCGAGCGCCGCTCCAGGACGCCCTGGTCGCCGTGCGCCTGAAGGGGACGCTGGAGGAGACGGAGCCCGGGCGACGGGGGAATGCCTCGGCCCACCTCGCCGCGCCGGCGACGATGGCCGCCCGCTTCGGCGAGCACCCGGGCGCGGTCGCGGAGACCGCGCGGATCGCCGAGCGGCTCGGCTTCGACCTCACCCGCGACCTCGGCTACCGCTACCCCGGCTCGGAGGACCCCGACGCCGACCGGACGCTGGCCGAGATCTGCAGGGCCCGGCTCGATCACCGGTACGCGGGCGAGCCCGAGCACCGGGAGGGCACGGCAACGGCTGGAGGAGGAGCTCGAGGTGATCCGCTCGCTGCGGCTGTCTGGGTTCTTCCTGCTCCACTTCGACATCCTCGAGCTGGCGCGCGAGGTGGCGGCCGAGGTCAGGGGGCCGGATTCGTTGCGCGGCGCTCCTGCCCCCGGGCCGGGGCCGCGGCTCGAGCGTCAGCTCGATCGTCTGCTACCTCACCGGGCTCTCGCATGTCGACCCGGTGCGCAACGGGCTGTTCCTGGGGCGCTTCTTGAACGAGGAGATCACCGAGGCGCCGGACATCGACCTCGACTTTCCGCGCGACATCCGCGAGAAGCTGATTCCCCGCGTCCACGAGCGCTACGGCGAGGAGCGCTCGGCGCTGGTCGCGGCGTTCGCCTGCTACCGGTCGCGCGGCGCCACCCGCGACTTCGGCAAGGCGCTGGGCCTGCCGCCGGGAGAGGTCGAGCGAGTGGCCCGCACGGTCGACCTGTTCGACCGCCCCGAGTCGGTGGAGTCGGACATGAGGGCGGCGATCGGCGCGGAGCGAGCCGCGTCGGTGCGCTGGCGGGCGCTTGCTCGCCTGGCGCGCGACGCGTGGGGGCTCCCGCGGCATCCCTCTCAGCATCCCGGCGGGATGGTGATCTCCACCAGGCCGCTGATCGACGTCTGCCCCGTCCAGCCGGCGGCGATGAAGGGGCGCCAGCTCGATCCAGTGGGACAAGGACTCGTGCGCGGACGCCGGCTTCCTGAAGATCGACCTGCTGGGGCTGGGGATGCTGTCGGCGGTCGAGCGCTGCGTCGAGGAGATCGCCCGGGCGCGCGGCGAGCGGATCGATCTCTCCCGAATCCCCATCGACGACCCCGAGACCTTCCGGGCGATCCGGGCGGCGGACACGACGGGAGCGTTCCAGATCGAGAGCCGGGCGCAGATGCAGATGCTGCCGCGGACGCGGCCGGAGAGCCTCGACGACCTCACGGTCCAGGTGGCGCTGGTGCGCCCGGGGCCGATCCAGGGAGGCGCCGTGCATCCCTACCTGGAGCGCCGCGAGAAGCTGCGCAAGGACCCCTCGTTCCGCGTTCCCTACGAGCACCCGTCGCTGGAGCCGATCCTTGCCGACACGCTCGGGGCGATCGTCTTCCAGGAGCAGGTGATCCAGGTGGCCATGTCGCTGGCGGGGTTCAGCGCCGGCGAGGCCGAGGGACTGCGCCGGGCGATGAGCCGCAAGCGCTCCGAGGAGGCGATCCTGGCCTATCGCGATCAGTTCATCGCCGGGGCAAGAGAGCGGGGCGCGACGCAGGAGGTGGCGGAGCGCGTCTTCGAGCAGGTTCACGGCTTCTCGGGGTTCGGGTTCCCGAAGGCCCACGCGGTCGCCTTTGGCCTGCTCGCCTACCAGTCGACCTGGCTTCGGGTCCACTACGGACCCGAGTTCCTCTGCTCGCTCTTGAACGAGCAGCCGATGGGCTTCTACCCGCCCGACGCGCTGGTGCACGAGGCGCAGCGGAAGGGGATCGAGGTGCTGCCGCCGAGCGTCAACCGCAGCGGCGTGGAGTGCTCGGTCGAGCTCCCAGCGGACAGCGCACAGCAGGCGGCCAGGACCCACCCCCTGTCACCTGTCCCCTGTCACCTGTCACCCTCGCCGTGCGGATCGGCCTGGGTTACATAACCGGCCTGCGGGAGGGCGACGCCCGGGCGCTCGTCGAAGAGCGCCGAGCGCCGCGGCCCCTACTCCGACCTGGCCGACCTCGCGTCGCGCTCCGGCGTGGGCCGCGAGGGGCTCGAGCTCCTCGCGTGGTCCGGGGCGTGCGAGGGGATCGGCGGGCGGGACGACCTGCGGCGACGCGAGGATCTGTGGCAGCTCGGCGTCGCCCGGGGCGGGCGGCGGCTTGGGGCCGGCCGGGCCGCGGGCGGCGCAAATGGCGCCGCACCCACCCGGGAGGCCGCGCCGCGCCCATACAGCTCTCCCTCCCCCTCCCCATTCCCGCGGCGCCCTCGCTGCGCGAGCTCGACTCGTGGGAGCGGCTGGTCGCCGACTACGGCGTCCGCGGGGATCGCGATCGCCGAGCACCCGATGGCGCTGCTGCGGCCGAGCCTGGAGGACGCGGTGGCGTCGAGCGCGGACCTGGACGGGGTCTCGGACGGCAGGTCCGTGGAGATCGCCGGGATGGTCGTCGCACGCCAGCGGCCGGCAACCGCGCGCGGGGTGGTCTTCATGCTGCTCGAGGACGAGCTGGGGACGATCAACGTCGTGGTCCCGCCGCCCGTCTACCGGCGGCATCGCCTGGCGGTCAGAACGGCATCGTTCGCGCAGGTGAGCGGCAAGCTGGAGCGACGCGCCGGGGTCGTCAACGTGGTCGCCTCGGCCGTGCGCCCGATCGCCACGCCGGACCAGCCCCGCGCCGACGTCAGGCACATCGAGCCGCCCGCGGAGCGCGAGACGGGCAGGCGGATTGCCGGCGGCGACGCCGATCGCGCGGGCGCATTGTCCGCGGGCCAGGCCGCCGAGCTGGCCGCCGTCGCGCCGGCCGCCCACAGCTTCGGCCGCCGCGCGGCGATGACGCTCGTGCAAGTTCCTTTGCAGAACGTATGTTCCGTCCGGCCGCCCTCCTACCTTGCGCCTCATGTTCCACAGGCGCATCGACCTCGGCCAGCGGACTCTCGTCAGCGGCGTCGATCTCGCGATCGACTTCGCGACGCTGGGCGAGTACGGCCTCGTGCCGGTCTCCGCGGACGGGTCCTGTCGTGAGCGAGCCGACCGGCGGCCCAGAATCAATCGCCGGCCTGGCTGGGAGGCGCTGACGACGACCCGCCGCGGCGCCTGTGGAACCGGGCCGAGAGCGACGGGCGGCGGCGAGCCGACTGGCGCTTCCCCGGCCCCGCCTCCTCCCGAGCGGATTTCCGCGCCGCGCTCGCGCGCTACGCGGCGTAGACGGGCCTGAGGCGCCCGCACTCGAAGCGCCAAGCGAGCCGCCCCGCGACGGCGGGGCGGCTCGACCTGGCTGGAGGCTCGAGGGCCTCCCGTTACGGATCTAGAGCGTTGCTCGGACTCGCGCCTACTGCTTGTGGGCCTTCCAGGGCTCCCGGACGCTGTCGCAGTGGACGCTCGGGTTCGAGATGAGCGCGCGCCTCTCCTTGTACGTCCCGGTGGCCGTCCTGACGCTGAGGAACTTGCCCGTGATGGTGTAGGTGACCTTGATGTTGCCGCTGTTGAACGAGGCGGTGCGCGAGAACGCGCCGTTGTGCACCGTCATCGGCGTGTGGATGGTGGTGTTGCGCTCGGAACGGAGGCTGGGTGGTGCCGGTGCACGTGAAATGCAGCATGCTTGCTGGCGAAGTCCTTGACCTTGGCCGGCTGGCCGCTGGGCTTGACCTTCGTGAATGCGACCTTGAACACCGGATCGTTGGTTCCGGCGCCTGTCCAAGCCGGTTCGAGGACATCCGTGCCCGGCTCCGCCGGCATGGGACGAACGATCCGGGAAATACGAAGCCGCCCCGGAGGGCGGCTTCGAAGTCAAGACCGGCGGCGACCTACTCTCCCAGGCAGTTGCCCACCAAGTACCATCGGCGCTGAGGGGCTTAACGGCTCTGTTCGGAATGGGAAGAGGTGTTTCCCCCTCGCTATGACCACCGAAAATTGCGGGACCGAACGGCCCCGGCGGGGCTTGAAAACTGCACGCAGGCCAAAAGGGAAAAAATAACCGTCAAGCCCTCGACCCATTAGTACCGGTCTGCTTAGCACGTTGCCGCGCTTGCACAGCCGGCCTATCAACCTGGTCGTCTACCAGGGGTCTTACTCCCTCAAGGGGATGGGAGAGCTCATCTCGAGGTTGGCTTCCCGCTTAGATGCTTTCAGCGGTTATCCAATCCGCACGTAGCTAGCCTGCAATGCCCTTGGCAGGACAACAGATACACCAGAGGTGCGTTCATCCCGGTCCTCTCGTACTAAGGATGACTCCTCTCAACTCTCCAACGCCCGTGGCAGATAGGGACCGAACTGTCTCACGACGTTCTGAACCCAGCTCGCGTGCCGCTTTAATGGGCGAACAGCCCAACCCTTGGGACCTACTCCAGCCCCAGGATGCGACGAGCCGACATCGAGGTGCCAAACCGCTTCGTCGATGTGGACTCTTGGAAGCGATAAGCCTGTTATCCCCGGAGTACCTTTTATCCGTTGAGCGACGGCGCTTCCACTTGCAACCGCCGGATCACTAAGCCCAACTTTCGTTCCTGCTCGACCCGTCGGTCTCGCAGTCAAGCTCCCTTGTGCCTTTACACTCTACGCACGATTTCCGACCGTGCTGAGGGAACCTTTGGGCGCCTCCGTTACTCTTTAGGAGGCGACCGCCCCAGTCAAACTGCCCGCCTGACACTGTCCGCATCCCGGTTCACGGCGATGCGTTAGAAACCCAGAACACCAAGGGTGGTATCTCAAGGATGGCTCCCCGGCAGCCGAAGCCACCGGTTCACAGCCTCCCACCTATCCTGAGCGAGATGCCCCAGACTCCAATATCAGGTTGCAGTAA
>CAVPEC010000002.1:337500-555173 GCA_963702805.1 uncultured Actinomycetes bacterium
ATCCGCCGGCTGAACTCCTCCCGCTCGAGCAGGCGGGCCACCGTGAACCGCCGCACCAGCCGAAAGAGCTCGTCGCTGGACATCGCCAGCCACTCGCTGTTGTGGCGGACCTCGGTGCGCTCCGCGATCGAGCACCTTGAACGCCTGCTCGGAGAACGTCTGGGCGTTGGCGGCGATCTGCTCCTCCGTGAGCACCGGGCGCTCCGCAGCGCGTCCGCTGGGGTCGCCGACCCGCGCCGTGTAGTCGCCGATGATCAGGACGACCAGGTGGCCCGCGTCCTGAAAGGCGCGAAGCTTGTCGAGCACCACCACGTGCCCGAGGTGGATGTCGGGGGCGGTCGGATCGATCCCCAGCTTGACCCGAAGCGTCCGGCCGCTCTCGAGCTGCTCGGCGAGCCGCCCCTCGGGCAGCGCCTCGACGGCGCTCTCGAGCAGGCGCCGCGCCTGCGTGGCGGCTGCGGAATCCATCACGAGGCCAATGCTAGACTGACGCGCCGGCGCGGCGGGATCTGTGTCCTGCGCGCATTCCTTGGGTGATCGTTGACATGGGCGGGTCTGTCCGCCGCGTTCGCTCGCCGCCGAGCGGCTCCCTCGAGATGGCCACCACCGCAGCGAGACCAGATGCCTCCTAGGCTCAGACTGCCACGACGCCGCTCCCCCGATGGGGAGACGGGCCCGGCGCGATCTGCGCCCCCGGGCCGACGCCCGGAGCCTGCCAGCGTCAACGGAGAGGGGTCCGACGGGAACCAGCCGCCCCGTGAGCCCTCGCGCATCCTGCCGGCCCCCCCGGGCCCCGAGCCGCCCCAGCGGCGCCCGAAGCTCAAGAAGCTGCGCTTCGCGCTGGTCTTCCTGGGCCTCGCGGTGCTCGCCTTCGTCTCCTGGATCTTCGGGATCATGATGGCCGTCGCCAGCGACCTGCCCCAGCTCGAGAACCGCGCCCAGTTCGAGCACGCCCAGAACTCGGTCCTGTACGACGTCAACCACCAGAAGATCGCCACCCTGACCAACAACCAGGGCCGGATCCTGATCGGCTCGGCGGACATCGCTCCGGTGATGAAGGAGGCCACCGTGGCGATCGAGGACCAGCGCTTCTACGAGCACCGCGGGATCGACTACCAGGGCATCGGCCGGGCCGTGCTCCAGGACTTCCTCCACCAGGGCGCCACCCAGGGTGCCTCCACGATCACCCAGCAGTTCGTCAAGAACGCGCTTCGGGCGCAGGGCAGCCGCACGCTGTTCGAGAAGCTCCGCGAGGCGGCCCTGGCCTACCAGCTCGAGCGCCACTGGGACAAGGACAAGATCCTCACCGAGTACCTGAACGCGATCTACTTCGGCGAGGGCGCCTACGGCATCGAGGCGGCGGCGAAGACCTACTTCGGCTGGGACCACCCGGGCTGCGGCGCCCCACACGACCGTTGCGCCTCGCAGCTCTTCCCCTGGGAGGCGGCCATGCTCGCCGGCCTGATCTCGAACCCGAGCGGCTATGACCCGAAGGCCAACCCGGACGACGCGCTGGCGCGACGAAACCTCGTGCTCCAGAACATGGCCGATCAGGGCTACATCACCCAGGACGAGTACCAGCAGTACTCACAGGAGCACCTACCCACCGCCTCGGACATCAAGACGCCCGAGGAGGACTCGGCGGCCCCCTACTTCACCTCCTGGATGCGCCAGCAGCTGGTCGACAAGTACGGCGCCGGGGAGGCGTTCGGCGGCGGGCTCCAGGTCACCTCGACGCTCGACCTCAACCTCCAGGACCAGGTGCAGCAGATCGCCTACGACCACACCGCCGGCGTCGGCCTGAACTCGGCCGTGGTGGTGCTCAACAACGTCAACGGCGGCGTCGAGGCGATGGTGGGTGGCTACGACTACCGCACACAGCCGTTCAACCTGGCCACCCAGGGCCAACGGCAGCCGGGGTCCGCGTTCAAGCCGTTCACCCTGGTGACGGCGCTCGAGCAGGGGCACTCGCCCGACGAGGTCTTCACCTCCGCCCCGCAGCGGATCCCGTTCAAGGCCAAGATCCACAAGAAGGGCGGCGGCGAAAAGATCGTTCCCGAGATCTTCCCCGTCCACAACTACGGCGACGAGTACCTGGGCTCCGCCTCGATCGCAACCGCGACCACCTACTCCGACAACTCGGTCTACTCCCAGCTCGGCACCCAGGTGGGACCGGCGAACGTCGCCCAGACGGCGAACGAGATGGGGGTACAAACCGACCTCTCCACCCCGGACGTCCAGTACTCGGTCAACGGCGGGCCCTTCGAGCCCTACAACCCGGCTCTGATCCTCGGTGGTCTGCGGACGGGCGTCACCCCGCTGGAGATGGCCCACGCCTACCAGACCCTCCAGCACGACGGCCAGATCGTCAGCGGCACGATGGCGGACTCCTCGAACGGACCTGTCGCGATTGAGAAGGTCCAGGACTCCGACGACAACCTGGTCGAGACCAACGACGGCGACCCCGGGGAGAACAAGGTGGAGACCAAGCAGGAGGTATCGCCTGAGGTCGCCGCGACCGCGAGGGGGATCCTCCACACCGTGGTCACGTCGGGAACCGGGAGGAGCGCCTACACGGGCGATCCCGAGCGAGTGGGGCAAGACGGGGACGACCGAGAACAACGGCGACGCCTGGTTCGTCGGCGCCACCAAGGACGTCACCGTGGCGGTATGGGTCGGGCACGCGAACTCGACGACGCCCATGTTGACCGAGTACGGCGGCGCCCCCGTGGACGGCGGCACGATCCCGGCCCTGATCTTCAACCAGGTCATCAACGCCGTCGAGCAGCTGAAGGCCGACGAGAAGACCGGCCGGACGCCGAGCACGTCCGGCACGGAGGCCCCGTCCCTGACCCCGGCCGCTCCCGCGCCTTCGAGCTCCCAGCCGGCCCAGCCCTCGCAGTCGCAGGGCCAGCAGTCGCAGGCCAGCAGTCGCAGGGCCAGCAGCCGCAGGGCCAGCAGCCGCAAGCCCCGAGCCAGGCGCCTCCGTCAACCGGCGGGGGCGGTGGCAGCGGCGGCACCAGCGGCGGCACCGGCAGCGGCGGGGTAGCCGGCTAGCGGCGGCTCGGCTCGCCCCTCAGCGCAGCGGCCGCGACAGGTACTCGCTGCCCGCCGCGCAGAAGCGCCAGGGAAGCTCGACGCCGCGGGTGATGCCGATGCGCGGCCCGGTCGCCACGGCGACGTCGCGCCAGCCGTCGTCGCGGTGGCGGAGCTCGAACGGCGGCTCGGCGAGCGGCGCCCGGTTCATCTCCAGCCCGATCCCCAGCGCCTCGGTCAGCTTTCCGGGCCCCGAGCAGAGCTCGCGTTCGGAATCACGGCGGCGCCGCCGGGACATGTCCTCGATGCCCCAACGCGGCTCCAGCGCCCTGATCAGCACCGCGGCGGCTCGGCCCTCGGGCTCGCAAACGAAGTTGAGACAGGAGTGGACCCCGTAGGAGAGGTAGACGTACGCGCGACCGGGCGGCCCGAACAGGGGCGCGGTTCGCTCCGTCAGCCCGACGTACGCATGGCAGGCGGGATCGTCGCGCTCGTAGCTCTCGACCTCCACGATCACGCCGCCAACTCCCTCGAACAGCAGCCCGCAGCCGATCAGGTCGCGGGCGACGTCGTGCACCGAGCGATCGAAGAAGCCGACGGCAAGCCGGCCCGGAGCGGCCAGCCGCGTGCTCATCGCCGAATGTCCTCGAGGGCGACCCGGGCCGCGTCGAGCTGCTCGGCGACTCGCGTCGACGCGGTGCCTCCCGACGATATCTTCGACTCGAGCCACTGGCCCGAGCGCAGCACGTCGTAGTAGGAGTCGTCGAGCAGCTCCGAGTGACGACCCAGGTCCTCCGGCGTGAGCTCGGACAACGCCTTGCCCTGATCGAGCGCCTCGCGCACCAGCGCGCCGACCACGCCGTGGGCCTCCCTGAATGGCATCCCCTTGCGAACCAGCAGGTCGGCGATGTCCGTCGCGGCCAAGAGCTCGTCGGCGGCGGCCTCGGCGAGCCGCTCGCGGTCGAAGGTCAGGCCCCCGAGCATCCGCTCCGCCGCCTCGAGGCACAGCTCGAGGCTGTCGACGGCGTCGAACAGGGGCTCCTTGTCCTCCTGCAGGTCCTTCGAGTAGGCCAGCGGCAGCCCGTGCATGACCCCGGTGAGCGTCAGAAAGCCCGCGGCGATCCGAGGCGCCTTGGCTCGCAGGAGCTCGGCCGCGTCGGGGTTCTTCTTCTGCGGCATGATGCTCGACCCGGAGGAGAAGTCCTCGGCCACCTCACAGAACGAGAACTCGTCGGTCGTCCAGAGCACGATCTCGCCTCCAAGGCGCGACAGGTGCATCGCGCAGATCGACGCCGCGGAGAGGTAGTCGAGCACGAAATCGCGGTTGGACACCGCGTCGACCGAGTTGGGCGAGAGCGAGTCGAAGCCCAGCTCACGGGCCACCCCCTCGCGATCGAGGTCCCAGTTGACTCCGGCCAGCGCGCCGGAGCCGAGCGGGAGCTCGCCGGCGGATTCGCGGACCTGGGCAAACCGGTGCGCGTCGCGCCGCAGCATCCAGAAATATGCGAGGAGGTAGTGCCCGAGGTACACGGGCTGGGCGCGCTGCAGGTGCGTGTAGCCGGGCATCGGCCAGTCGGCGTGGCGCTCGGCCAGCTCCAGCAGGCGCCCCATCAGCGATCCGACGAGCCCTCTTGCCAGCGCAGCGTGCTCGCGAACGTAGAGGGCGAGGTCGGTCGCCACCTGGTCATTGCGCGAGCGGCCGGTGTGGAGCTTGCCCCCCAGCGGTCCCACGATCTCCGTGAGCCGCCGCTCGATCGCCATGTGGATGTCCTCATCGTCGGCGACCGGGGAGAAGGAGCCTCCCTCGAGCTCGCCCGCAACTGTCTCGAGGCCCTCCTCCATCCGGGCCAGCTCCTCGTCGTCGAGGACCTCCGCCGCGCGCAGGGCGCGCGCGTGCGCCCGCGACTGCTCCACGTCGTGCGGCGCCAAGCGCCGGTCGAAGCCGATCGATGCGTTCAGGCGCCGGAACAGGGGATCGGGCGGATCGCGAAAACGGGACACGCGCGCCAGTGTATGAAGCGGATAGGCTGCCGCGCCGGTGAAGCTCCTCGTCACAGGCGCGACCGGCAAGATCGGCAATGCGGTCGCCAAACGGCTGGCCGACCGCGGCGACGAGGTCGTGGCGCTGGTCCGGAACGTGGCGAAGGCCCGCGAGCTGCTCCCCGCCGGGATCGACCTGGCCCAAGGGGACGTCACCGACCCGGACTCCCTGCGCCGCGCCGTCGATGGCGCCGAGGGCGTGTTCAACTGCATGGGCCTGTTCGAGCAGTGGTTCGCGGATCCGGGCGTCTTCGAGCGGGTGAACGCCGAAGGGGCCCGCAGCGTGATCGCGGCCGCGCGCAGTGCCGGCGTCAGACGCGCGGTCCACACCTCCACCTTCGACGTCTTCCATGCCGAAACGGGAGGCACGGTGTCAGAGGACGCCGTCGCCGACTACCCGAAGGGCACCGACTATGAGCGCTCCAAGCAGCGCGCCGAGGAGCTGGTGCTGGCCGAGGCGGCCGAGGGGATCGACGTCGTGGTCGTCAACCCCTCCTCGGTGTACGGACCCGGGCCGTGGCAGGGCACGGGGATCGACCGCGCCGTTCGCGACGCGATCCGCCGCCGCCTCCCCGCTGTTCCACCAGGTGGGATGACGCTCGCCTACGTCGACGACGTCGCGGCGGGCCACCTGGCCGCCTTCGAGCGAGGGACCCCCGGTGAGCGCTACATCCTCGCCGACGGCTACGCGACGATGCGCGAGATCCTCTCGGTCGCCGTCGCAGAAGCCGGCCGTGGCTGGGTGCCGCCCACCCTCCCGGCGAGCGCGGCGAGGGGGTTGGCGAAGACCGGCGAGGCCGTCTCGCGCCTGATCCGCCGCCCGCCACTCCTGGGCGCCGGCCAGCTCCACTTCCTGCTGTGGCAAGCGCGCGCCGACAGCTCCAAGGCGCGGGCCGAGCTCGGAGTCGAGTTCACGCCCTGGGAGGAGGGCGTGCACCGCACCGTGCGCTGGATGATCGACGCCGGGAAGGTCTGACGGCAGCGCACCACGGCGAGTGAAGCAAAGCCATCGATTGTGGGATTAAGTGGTTGGTGGTGAGGGGTCAGGCGCCCTGCCCGATCAGGTCCTCTGCGCTGCGAGCCTCAGACGAACCGCGAGCCTCGCAAGGAGAACGGCCGGCGCGAGGCAGACGACGAGGACCGCGCTTCCCACGGGGAAACCGCTACGCCGCCAAGCTTCGCGACCACTAACCCCACCATCGCGGCCAGCCAGACCAGCAGGCACGCCACGCTGGCGCGTCGGGCATCGCGGATCACCAGACCGAGGACGAACGCGACCGGAAGGAGAACGAGCGCCAATGTTCCTCTCGTAGAGACTCCGGTCCTGAACGCGGCCTCACGGCGCCCCCCGGCTACCGCCCATGGTAGCTAGACGGAAGGTCCGGGGGCTTACCAGACCAGGACGCGGGGAGTCAGCTACTCCCGCAGCCCGGCGGCTTCGAGGGCCTCAGCGCGATCGATATCAAGGTCGCAGTGCGACACGCCTGACGATCCTGACTCGGGAGCACGCATCTCGTCTCGAGCGAATGGCTGTGTCCGCAGATGGGGCAGGGCGGGGGACTGGTCGACTCGGGGGTGGCCAGCATCTCGACGAACTCGCGCGCTTCTCGATCGGTCATCTCGCAAGGGTGTACGGGGCGGCCGATGTCGGGGTTGAGTGAAGGTGCTCACAGAAGCTGCGAACGGCAGCCGACGAGGACACCTCGACGCGGAGCTCGACGGCCTACTGCGGGACTGAGGAGTCGCGTCGGAGGGTCCCGGCCTACTCCCGCCGGGCTGCGGGAGTTGGCCGGCGAGCCCTCCCGGCCGACCCCACCATTGGGCGGCCGGGAGGAGCCAATCTGGCTTCAGCTCGCAGCCGGGCTGGCCCAGCGTCCGCTGCCAGCGGAGCGCAACGGTGGCCCCAACGGCCGCCGATGCCGCGAGCCCGAGCGCCGCGAGCATCGCGACCAACCACATCGGCACCGAGGAGCCCTCGCCGCTCGGCCCCGCGGAGTGAGCCGCGGGAACGCCAATCCGGCCTTGGAGGGTCCGGACCTTCTGGTTGAGCGCCTTGATCGCCGCCAGCGAGATCCCGTCGGCGTCGACCGAGGTGATGTGGCGCGGGTCCTCGCCGACCCCGAAGGCGCGGCTGAGGTCCTGGGCCATCGGACCGATGTGGCGGATCGACGGCCCCTGGGCGCGGTAGCTCCACTCCGAGATCGGCACCGAGCCGAGCTTCCGGAGCACCGCCCGCCCGGAGATCGGCGTGATCGCGGTCTTCGAGGCCTGATCGGAGAGCGAGGCCCAGGAGCCGCCACCCGGAGCCAGGGTCACCCCGGCGGTGGGCGTCCCGTCGGTGCTGTTGACCGCGCTCACGAACCTCACGCCGCCCGTCGAGCGGACGCTGAACTGGTTTTGCGCCGTGGAAGCGAAGTCGAAGGTCGTGCGAGTCCGCCCACACGAAGGCACCGTTGTGGTTCGACTTCGCCCGTCTCCCAGCGGCGAAGCTTTCAGCGGCACTCGCGGTGTTGGACGAACCGCCGGGCACGGCGGATTGTGGCCCGCTGGCGGTGTTCAAAATCCCGCCGCCCACCGTGGCGCTGCTACCGCTCGCTCGATTGTCGACGCCGCCCGCGACGGTACCGAACATCACAGGGTTGATAGCGGCCGCGTCGCCGACCTCATTACCGCCCCCGCCACCGATCGTCCCGAAGCTGCCCATTACCTTGTTGGCGGTGGAGGGATCGGAGTTAAATACGCGCCCTCCGCCCCCGATCGTCGCGGCGAAGACGCCAGGGGTGACGGTGTTATCGGCGACCCCGCCGATCACGTTCGGGCTGAGGAAACCGCCGTCGGAGGCCGGGTCGATTCGAAGCCCCCGGGAGCCGTTCACCCTGATGTCGAACGGCTGGCCGTTGACGAGCGTCGACCAGCCGCTCCCGCCGGCGGGCAGCTCGAGGCCCGAGGCTGGATTGCCGGAGCCGTCGATCGCCGAGACCAGCCGGGCGCCACCCGTGGAGCGGACGCTGAACTGGTCCTGCGCAGTGGAGGGGAATATGAAGGACCTTGAGTCTGCCCATACGAACGCGCCAGGATGATTCGCCTGCGCATCGCGGCCGGCGGCGAGGCTGAAGTTACCCTGAGCGGTGTTCGAGCTGCCGCCGGGCACGGTGGCCCGGTCGCCGCTGGCGATGTTGCTGTTACCGCCGCCGACGGTGGCCCGGTTGCCGCTGGCGATGCCGGAGAAGCCGCCCCCGACCGTGGCCGACTGGCCGGTGGCGCTGTTGTTGCTGCCGCCGCCGACGGTGGCAAGGGTCCGGTCGGCGACCGTGCCGGCGCCGTCGCCGGCCTGGTTGTTGGCGCCCCCGCCGACCGTGCCCTGGTTGTCGGTGACCCGGTTGGCGCTCGCGGGATCAGACGGCGTGCCGCGTCCCCCGCCCCCGATCGTCGCGGCAAAGGCGCCGGCGGTGACCGAGTTGTCGGCGGTGCCGCCGATCACGTTGGGGCTTGGGTTGGTGCCATCGGATGCCGGCTCAAGTCGCAGGCTGCGGGCGTTGTTGACCCGCAGGTTGAGCGGCTGGTTGTCGGTGGTGCCGAGGAAGTCGGAACCTGTCGTCCCGGCGTTGCCGGCGAGCTTCCAGGAGCCGCCGGAGGCGAGCACCAGGGTCGATTCGTTGATGTCGGCGCCGGTCAGGCTGTTGTCGGTGACCTTGGAGGAGTTGACCGAGTTGGCGCCGAGGTCGGGGGCCGTCACCTGGCCGTCGGCGATCTTCCCGGTGCGCGACCGAGTTGGCGCCGAGGTCGGGCGTCTTCACCTCGCCGTTGACGATGTCGTCGGAGAAGACGGTGTTGGAGCCGTTCAGGGCCACGGCGCTCCCCGTGGTGAGCACGAGGAATAGCGCGAAATAGCCGACCAGGTTCGCTCGAACGTGGGAGCCGAGTGTCTTGAGCATGGGGGCCTCCCCTGTAGATGGCCGTTTGAAGACGGAGGCCAGGCGCGTCGTCGAGTCCGTTCGAGGCTTGGCGGCGTATCCGGCGCCCGCCGGAAGGGCCAGCCTCTCACCGAGGCACGGGTGAGTCAACCCTGCGACATCGCCCGCGCAGTATCTCGCGAGCGGGGCGCGTTCGCCTGGGAGCGCCGGGAGTAAGGCGGTCTCGCTATTCGGGAACGGTGCGGCGCATGACCCATCCCACGAGGAGGAGGACGAGGATCACGCCGATCAACGCACTGAGGATGCCGCCCCAATCGAATACGTCCTCATCGCCGATCCCGAGGCCGGCCGTGAAGATGAGCCAGCCGACCGCCGCCCCGACGAGCCCCAACACGATGGACACCAGCCAGGACTTTGGTCCCTCCATGTGCCTGAATACGTCGTTGGGAACGAGCGCCCGGCCTATGAAACCGGCCACCAACCCGAATAGCAGCGCTCCAATCAGCTCGACCACCTCCTGTCGAGTGCGTCAGGCGATCTCGACCATTCTGCGCCTACAACGTCGGATCGACTACGATCGCGACGGGCCGCTCGGCACTGCATCCAGAGGGGCGCGTCGACGGCGTCGGCGTCGTGTCTGGGAAAGCGCGTTATGGGCCCTCGAGGAAATGGTCGCCGCGATCCATGCGGTAGCGGTCGAGGCGAGTCGTCTGATGAAGCGCGACGAGGCCGCTGCGGTGACAGGCGGTCGCATCGCCCGGCTTGTTCGCTGCGGGGTGCGCTGGCGGCTCCGCTGTCGCCGTCGCCTCTCCTCGAGCGCGCCCAAGGCAAGGACCCGAACCGCCGCCGCCTACTCCCGGATCTCGGCGGCTTCAAGGGTCTGGCGGCGGTCGGAGGTTTCTCACAACTCGAAGGATCATTGACAGCGGCGCAGTACGTGACGTGGACGAGCGGGCTGGGCTGCTTCATGCTTTCGCGAGGTTGATCGGGGCCTCGAAACGGTCCCCCCAGCTCGGCGACTCGGCGATGGCACGATCTACGAGTCGTCCAGGCCTCGAGCCAGCGAGCGATCGCCGGACAAGCGCGTCGGCCACGATCGCGTCGGTTCTAAACGGCGGTACTCGCCATCGGTCCCAGCGCGCATGCACGTATGAGACTCTCAACGTTCTCCTGCGCCATCGCAAGGCCGCGCAGTATCTCGCTCGCTGCGCTTCGCGGCAGCGGAGAACCACCTGGTGCGGCTGCTGAGGCCCTTACACTTTCGCCCCCGCACAACCACCGGAAGGGACATCGCTTGACGGGCGTCGCTGAGCCTCGCATCCGTACCACCAGGGCAGCTGACGAGGACGGATGAAATGCCCGAGGGACTGTCGGCACCTGAGGTCGGCAAGGAGATCGCCGAGCACGCCGAGCGCAAGCGCGAGGACGACGCCCAGGAACGTCGGGACCGTCTCGTCTCGATCGCCGAGGCCGTCCTGTTGTCGATCGTCGCTCTGATGGCGGCTTGGTCGGGCTACGCGGCGGCGAAGTGGAGCACCGAGTCCCGCGTGGGCCTGGCCGAGGCCTCGACCGCAAGGACGAAGGCGAACCGGGCGAATCTCCAGGCGATCGAGCTTCGGAACTTCGACTCCTCGACCTTCGAGGCGTGGTTCTCCGCCTACACGGCCCACAACAAGCAGGCGATGGCCCTTGCGGAGCATCGGTTCCGGCCCGCCTTCCTGGTGGCGTTCGAGGCCTGGCGGGCGACGAAGCCCGAGACGAATCCCCACGCGCCTCGGGGCCCGACCTACATGCCGCAGTACAAACAGCCGGAGCTCGGGAAGGGGAAGGCGCTTGACGCGCAGGCGGACGAGGCCTTCGCCTCAGGCGCGAGCGCGGGCGAGACCTCCGACAAATACGTTCGCACCACCGTCTTCCTCGCGAGCGTCCTCTTTTTGGTCGGCATCAGCACGCGCTTTCCTCGACGTGGCGGGCGATACGCGCTCGTTGCGCTTGGCACTGTGCTTCTGGTCGCCTCCTTTGTGCAGCTCACGCAGCTGCCGGGTCCGCCCACCTGAGCTCACCCTGCTGAGTCGCTGTCCATGCCCGTAGCCGGGCCGGTTCAGTCGCAGGCCGAGCTGGTGGCGCTCTGAAAGTCCTGCGCAGCCGTCACGGTGCTGTTGATCTTCGGCACGAGCGGGGCCAACTGCTGGGGCGTCGGGGACGAGGGCAGCTTCTGGATCGTGGTGGAAAGGCTCGAGACCGATGACTGAAGCGCACTGGTCTCGTTCGGGAAGTCGCCTTCGCCGAGCTCACGACCGCATCCGCGTCGGTCCGCACGGCCTGGAGGTCCGTCTGCAGGGTGGAGAGCACGCCGCTCTGAAGCTGGACGCTCTTCAGCGTGTCGACCGACGACTGCAGATCGCTCACGTTCGAGCAGTAGGCCGGCTTGTCGCTACTGCCACAGCCGGCGGCTGCCAACACCGCGGCGGCCCACGCCACCGCGACGATCAACATCACAGGAAGCCGTGGCCTCATCGCGCGAGAGCATACCGTCGAGCCGGGAACGCAGCGGCCGCCGGTCAGCTGGCCGTCAGCGCGACCGCCGCCTCGGGGGTCGCCACGCGGAAGCTGAAGGTCTCCTCCAAATAGAGGTGGACCGCGTCGGCGTCGTGGTTGTCATAGCCGACCGAGAGATCCTCGCCGCACTCGAACAGGAAATCGCCGCCCTGCATGCTGACCACCGCCCCACCCTGCACGGCTGGCGCCCAAACGACCGGTCCACCCAGGATCTCGCGGAGGTGCTCGAGCAGGGGATAACCCCCGTGTTCGCTCGTTTCTAGAACGTGGGTGTGGACCTCGGGGCCGAGCGCGAGGCCATAAGGCCCATCGATTCCCGCTGCGCGCAGAGCGTCGACGGCCTTCGCGATGTGGGTCGGGTAGCGCTGGCAATCGTCACCGAGTGGGATCTGATCGTGGGTCGAGGCTTCAAGGATGCCGCCGATTCCGGCGGCGGCCCAGCCATGGAAGACGGCGGCGTTCTCGGCGCAGGCGATCTGGTGGGCAGCCTGGTCGAGCTCGCCCAGGGCGATGTCCTCTGCGCCGCGCTCAGCGTCATCGAGCTCTGAACGCGCGACCGTGAACGGCGCGCGCAGCTCGACGAGCGAAAGGACGCGCCGCTGCCGCGCGCTGACGCCGTCCTGCGGGGTGCTGGCAAGGACCTCGGTCCGCCCGATGTTGGTCGCGGAGTGATCCCAGCCGTGCGGGCCGGCAAAATCGACCAGCTTGCGGGCGGCGAGAGCGGGCGTCAACCGCCTCTGGGCCTCGGCGTCGAGCAGGTCCCAGCCAGCCGCGGTGATCGGCGCTTGCTCGCGGAGCAGGTGGCTCACGGTGCACTCCGCCGCAGGCTGCCGATCCCCAGCGACTCGCTGCCAACGACTGGCGCACCCAGAGCCGCCTGGTCCTCGGTCGCCTCCTCCTCGGCCTCCTCACCGTGCTCGACGATGTCGCCCTCCTGGAAGAGGATTCCCTCAGCGATCTCGCGCCAAAGCGGCGTGCGGCGCAGCAGGAATTCGAGGTCCATACAGAAGTGCTTGAACTCCTCGCCTTGGGCGTCGCGCATGATCGCCCGCGCCTCGCGATCTGGCTCGACGGCCATCCGTTGCTCGTACCAGCCGATCGCCTCCGCCTCCTCGGTCAGCGAGGCGCAGAGGCGGGCGAAGGTCCTGGTCTCATCCGGAAGCTCGGCAGCCGGCTCGTGGTATTGGTCGAATCCCATGGCGACATATTCTCAGGGTTCGAGCCGCGCTGACTCGGCGTAGCCTGCGCCCAGCTCCCCGGGCACGAAAGATACGAGCGCAAGTTCGCCTCGTAGGTCGGCGCGCCCTGGTGCTGGGCGATGGCGAGTCGATGCGAATGCCATAGACCTCGCCGCATTCGTAGGCGGTCGGTACAAGTCCGTGCAAGTGATCGCAGGTCGAGCTCCCCGTCCATCGGGACCTTTCGCCGAAGAGCGAGCTGGAATGGCGACTCGGCGACGAAGCGCACGACGAACGGGCCAAGCTCGTAGAGGTGCGGGACGACCTCGACCGCGAGGTCCTCGAGATCGTGCAGACGCGTGAAGCGCGTAGGGACCGGGAGCCGTAGGCCTTGGTCCCGTAGCGCCGCGCGAGCGCCGGGGCGTCGACCGCAGGTCAAAGTGCGTATGGCCACGATGCACTCCGGCAACGTGCCGAGCCTGAAACGGGCGACATCGAGGTGGACGTTTTCGAGGCCGAGCTGGCGGGAATGGCAACCGCAGAGATCGAGTTCGACTCGGAGGCCGCGAGCGACGCGTTCGAGCCCGCCGACTGGCTCGGCGCCGAGGTCACGGGCGACGATCGCTATGCGAACGAGACCCTCGCGATCCACGGCCTCCCCGAGGAAGGTGAGTGACGATGCCAGAGCTGAAGACGCCGGCGATCTCCGAGCGCGCCCAGCGAACCCTTGCGGCGCCGGGCCGCCAGGTGCCCCTGGCTACCCCGCCGGCGTCTCGGGCGGGTCGTCCTTGTGGCGCCGGGCGCGTCTCTCGTCGAGCCGGGCGTGTCTGGTGGCGCTCTGCTCCGATGGTCAACGCCGCCGGGACCGCCGTCCTCGAGGCTCTCGCGCCGGGCCGGGTGGCGGTTGCGTTCGGGACCGGGTGGACCGGTCGTCGGGCGATGGGCGTGCACGGCCGATCAAGTGGGCCTACATGGAGGCCTACATCAGGGCCTACCGAGGCCTTCTGCGCGGCGAGACCGTCGAATGGGAGGGCGCACGGATGCGGATGCTTCATCCCGACGGCCACGCTGCTCCCCGCCCGATCGACGTGCCCGTGTTGATCGGAGCGCAGGGACCCAAGGGCCAGGCCGTGGCAAAGGAGCTGGCCGACGGTCTCTTCACCGTGGCGATCGTCCCCGAGTTCGCCACCGAGTTCTCCTGGGTCCCGCATCTATGCGAGGGAACAGTGCTCGATGAAGGAGAAGATCCGCGGTCGGAGCGCGTTCGCGCGGCGGCCGGACCAGGCGCGATGAACATGTATCACGGCGCCTACGAGCTCAACGCCAACATGGCGGACCTGCCCGGCGGGCAGGAGTGGCTCGCGGCGATCGAAGAGGCGCCGGAGGGCGAGCGCCATCTCGCCGTCCACGATCAGCACATGGTCGGGCTGAACGCGGCCGACCAGGCGGCGTGGGATGCCGGGGCCGACACGATGGTCGAGGCCTTCAGCTTCACCGGCACCGCGGCGACGCTTCGCGCCAGGGCAGCCGACCTTGCCGACAAAGGCGTCACAGAGATCGTCTATCAGCCGGCGGGGCCCGATATCCGCAGAGAACTGCAGGCGTTCATCGAGGCAGTCAGCGTCTGAGCACGAAGTATCGCTTTCCGCAGAGCAGTATTGCGCTGCCCTGGCGCTAGTCAGCCCACCAGTCGCGCTGGCCCTCGACGTCTTCGCGCCGGGCCTCCCCGAGACTGGGCGCGCCGATAACGATGATCTCAAGGCCTTCCGGCCCGGCCTCGTAGCCTCGCCACGTACCGGGGGGGACGCGCACCGCATCCCACTCCTTGAGCTCGACGATCTCGTCGTCGAGCTTCATCCGCCCGCTCCCGCGCGGCTGTCGGCACAAACCGGCGCAGCCGGAAAGGGGCTCGGGCGGGTCTCCCACCCTGGTAGCGCTCAGGCTTCCAGCGCCGACCCCAGCGCCGCGGTCACGCGCTCGACCTGTGCCTCGCCCATCGCGCCGAAGAACGGCAGCGCGATCAGGCGCGAGGAGGCGTCCTCGGCCACCGGGAACTGGCCCTGGCGGTAGCCGAAGCGCTCGCGATAGTGGGGCAGGAGGTGGATGCACGGCATGTAGGCCTTCGCCTCGATGCCGTGCCGGGCGAGCTCGCCGAGCACGGCGTCGCGGTCAGCGCCGGCGGGCAGCAGGACCGCGTAGATGAACCAGCTGCGGCGCTCGGCTCCGCGGTCGGCGCAAAGCAGGACGAGGCCATCGGGGTCGCCTTCGCCGGCCGGACTGCCGCCGATCGCGCCGAGCCGCTCGCGGTACAGCCCCGCCACCCCGGCCAGCGACGCGAACAGCTCTTCGACCCGCTCGAGCTGCGCCACCCCGATCGCGGCCTGGAGGTCGCTGAGCCGGTAGTTGAAGCCAAGCCGCTCGTGCGCCAGCCAGCCCATGTCCGGGCTCCGTCCCTGGTTGCGCTCGCTGCGCATGCGCGATGCGATCCCGGCCGAGGACGGGACGATGACTCCTCCCTCTGCCGTGGTGAGCTGCTTGTTGGCATAGAAGGCGAAGGTGGCCAGGTTGCCGCGGGTGCCAACCCGGACGCCCTCGGAGTCAACGGCTCCGAGGGCCTCGCAGGCGTCTTCGAGCATGCCCAGGGCGGACTCCGCCGCGAGCCGCTCGAGCTCCGGCATCGCCGCCGGGTAGCCGAGGATGTCCACGGGCAACAGCCCGGCGGTGCGCTCGCCCACCGCCGCGCGAGCCGCCGCCGGGTCGAGGTCGAGCGTCACCGGGTCGACGTCGCAGAAGACGGGGATCGCCCCCTCGTACAGCAGGCAGTTGGCCGAGGCGACGAAGCTGAACGGGCTCGTGATCACCTCGTCGCCGGGGCCCCAGCCGAGCGCGCGGACACCGAGATGCAGGGCGGCCGTGCCGGAGGAGACGGCAACCGCGTCCTCGACCCCCAGCCAGGCGGCGAAGTCGCGCTCGAAGCGCTCCAACACCGGGCCCAGCGACAGCCGCCCCGAGCGGAGAACCTCCAGCACCAGCTCCTCCTCGCGCGCCCCGAGGTCCGGCCTGGCGAGCGGGATCGGCTCGGGCTGGCTCACGCCCCCGGGGGCACGGATGCGGGCTCCCTGGCTTCGGTCTTCGGCGAGGGATGCGAGGCGACTGGCGACCTTCGCGGCTGGAAGGCGTACTCGAGGGAGTCGACGAGGGCCTCCCACGAAGCCTCGATGATGTTCTCGGAAACGCCGATCGACCCCCAGGAGACCTGCCCGTCGGAGGAGTCCAGCAGGACGCGCGTCACCGCGTCGGTCCCGTGGTGCGCATCGAGGATCCGGACCTTGTAGTTGACCAGCTCGATCTCGGCCAGGTGCGGATGGAGCTCGGTGATCGCCTCGCGCAGCGCACGGTCGAGCGCGTTCACCGGCCCCTTGCCCTCGGCGGTGCGGACGTAGCGCCGGCCGTCCACCCAGATCTTGAGGGTCGCCTCCGTCTCCACCCTGCCGTCAGCACGCTTCTCGGTGATCACCCGGAAGCCCTCGAGCCGGAAGAGGGGATCGTAAGAGCCCGTCTCGCGCCGCAGCAGCAGCTCGAAGGAGGCGTTGGCCGCCTCGTACTGGTAGCCGAGGTGCTCGCGCTCCTTCAACCGCTCGACGGCGCGCTTCGCGGCGTCGGCGTCGAGGTCGATTCCGGCGCCCTCGGCGCGGCTGACGACGGAGCCCTTGCCCGACAGCTCGGAGATCAAGACGTCGCGGCTGTTGCCGACCAGCGCGGGGTCGGTGTGCTCGAAGGTGCGCGCGTCGGCCTTCACCCCGGCCACGTGCATGCCGCCCTTGTGGGCGAAGGCATTGCGACCGACGTAGGGCCGATCGGGGTCCGGCGGCAGGTTGCAGAGCTCGTCCACGAAGTGGGACGTCTCGGTCAGCCGCCGCAGGCGATCTCCGGGCACGCAGTCGTAGCCCATCTTCAGCTGCAGCGCGGGAAGGATCGAGACCAGGTTCGCGTTCCCGCACCGCTCCCCGAAGCCGTTCATCGTCCCCTGCACCAGCCGAGCCCCGGCGTCCACGGCGGCGAGCGAGTTGGCGACCGCGCACTCCGCGTCGTTGTGCGTATGGATGCCGACCTCCGTGCGATCCCCCAGCGCCTGCACCACCGCGGCGGTGGCCTCGGCCACCTGGGACGGCAGGCTGGAGCCGTTCGTGTCGCAGAGCGTGACGTTGTCGGCGCCCGCGGCAACCGCCGCTCGCAGGCAGTCGAGCGCGTAGGCGGAGTCCTCCCGCCAGGCGTCGAAGAAGTGCTCCGCGTCGTAAACGACGCGCTTGCCGTGGGCCCTCAGGAAGCAGATCGAGTCCGTGATCATGCCGAGGTTCTCCTCGGGCGAGACCTTCGTCACCTTGTCCAGGTGAAGCGCCCAGGTCTTGCCGACCAGGGTGCAAACCGGCGCCAGGCACGCGACCAGCTCCTTGAGCGCCGGGTCGTCCTCGGCCGCGACCCCGCGCCTGCGGGTCATGCCGAAGGCGCAGGTCTGGGCGTTTTGGAGCTCGACCCCGGCGAGCAGCCGGAAGAGCTCTGCCTCCTTCGGGTTCGAGCTGGGAAAGCCGGCTTCGATGTAGTGGACGCCGAGGAGATCCAGGGCCTGGACCACGCGGACCTTCTCGGCGGCCGACAGCGACATCCCCTGTCCCTGCATGCCGTCACGCAAGGTCGTGTCGTAGAGCTTCACCTGTGTCAAGTCGATGCCTTTCAGGTTCGGGGGGCGGACGGGGCCCGAGAGGGCCGGAATCGTGCGCGGCGCATGCCGCGCGAGCCGCGAGCCGCTAGGCGGCTGCGGCGCCGCTAATTCGTCCGATCGCCTCGATCAGAGCGGGCATCAGGTCGTGACTTTACTTGGTTGCTCGACGATGTCCAGCCATTCGAGGTACTCCTGCGCGCGCCCGTGCAGGGCGTCCTCGAACTTCGACTGCACCACACGCGTGATCTCGCCTGGCTCGCCCAGGTCGTGGTCGTCGATCTCCCGCACAGGGACCAGCTCGGCGGCGGTTCCAGTCAGGAAGACCTCCTCGGCCAGGTAGAGCTCGGCGCGGGCGATGTCTCGCTCCACGACCGTGTAGCCGAGGTCGCGCGCGATCTGGACGACCGACCTGCGGTTGACCCCGTCGAGGATCGAGGCGCCGTGCGGCGGGGTCAGGATCCGGCCGTCACGGACGACGAAGATGTTCTCGCCCGAGCCTTCGCAGACGAAGCCTCGCTGGTCCAGCAGGATCGCCTCGTCGTAACCGGCCTTGGCCGATTCGGTCTTGGCGAGAATCGAGTTCAGGTACTGGCCAGTGGCCTTGGCCTCGGGGATCAGGCTGTCCGGGGAGATCCGTCGCCACGAGGAGACCTTGGCCCGCACCCCGTTGCGCTTCCCCTCCTCGCCGAGGTAGGCGCCCCAGGGCCATACGGCGATCATCACGTCGACGGGCGCCGACTGCGCGTAAAGGCCCATCTCGCCGTAGCCGCGAAAGGCGATCGGGCGTATGTAGCAGCTCGAAAGGCCGTTGCGCCGGATCAGCTCGTGAGTCGCGTCCCGGAGCTCCTCCACCGAGTGAGGCAGGGAAAGGTAGTAGAGCTCCGCCGAGTTCATGAGGCGATCGAGGTGGTCGCGGTGCCGGAAGACGGCCGGTCCACGATCGGTCTCGTAGCAGCGGATGCCCTCGAACACGCCGCTGCCGTAGTGAAGGCCATGGGTGAGTACGTGGACCTTGGCGTCCTCCCATGGGATGAGATCGCCGTTCATCCAGATCCACTCAGACTTCTCCACGGTTTCCTCCGATTGGAGGCGGCCCGGCTGCAACGAGGAGGGCCGCCGATTGATGTTGTGACTGGAGCACCAAGTATGCCCGACCGAAAGCGCTCCGAGGTCAGAGCTCGGCGAGGACCGCGTCCGTGATCTCTTCGGTCCCGACGGGCTCCTCGCCGGCGGCGGCCAGATCAGGGGTGCGCAGCCCACGTTGGAGAGCCGAGTCGACGGCGGCCTCGATCGCCGTGGCCTCGCCGGGCCGGTCGAGCCCGTGGCGAAGCATCATCGCGACCGAGAGGAAGGTCGCGAGCGGGTTGGCGATCCCGCGGCCGGCAATGTCGGGCGCCGAGCCATGCACGGGCTCGAACAGGCCTGGCCGGCCGGCGCCGAGACTTGCCGAGGGCAGCATTCCGAGCGAGCCTGTGAGCATCGCGGCCTCGTCACTGAGGATGTCCCCGAACATGTTCTCGGTCAGGATCACGTCGAAGCGAGTGGGGCTCGATACCAGCTGCATGGCGGCGTTGTCGACCAGCATGTGCTCGAGCTCGACCTCGGGGTAGTTGCCGGCGACGCGCACGACGGTCTCTCGCCAAAGACGCGACGTCTCCAGCACGTTGGCCTTGTCGACCGAGGTGACCAGTGGCGTCCTCGAATCACCCCCCGCCCTGCCCTTCGCGGCGTCGAAGGCGACTGTGGCTATGCGCTCGATCTCCCCGACCGAGTACTCGCACGTGTCGAAGGCACGATCTCCATCGCGTCCGCTGTCGCCGAAGTAGATGCCACCGGTGAGCTCCCGGACCACGAGCAGGTCGGTGCCCGCCAGCCGCTCGCCGCGGAGCGGGCTGGCCTCGACCAGCGCCGGGCTGGGCCGCACCGGCCGCAGGTTGGCGTAAAGCCCGAGGCCCTGGCGCAGGCCGAGAAGGCCCTGTTCCGGGCGTGGCGCCTCGGGATCGGTCGAGTCCCACTTCGGTCCGCCCACGGCGCCGAGGAGGGCGGCGTCGGAGACGCCGGCACGCTTCCAGCACCTGGTCCGTGAGGGCGCTCCCGTGCAGGTCGATCGAGGCGCCGCCGACAGCGTGCTCGCTGAACTCGAACTCGCCGACCGCCTCGAGCACGCGGCGAGCGGCGCCAACCACCTCCGGGCCGATTCCGTCGCCGGGCAGCAGCGCGATCCGCGGATGCAGGTCGGCGGCCGTCACGCGCCGAGGCCTCCTCCACTGCACCTCCACCGGATAGGCATCCCCATACTCCTCGCCAGGGTCATCGCCCGGGATCATGCCTCACAGATGGTGCCGGGGTGAAACAATCGCGGCCATGCGCGGGCGTGGCTTGCGGATCGTGGTATTGACGGCGGCCATCCTCGCAAGCGCGGGGCTGGCCTGGGCGGGCGGGGTATCGAACATCGTCGGGCCCACCACGAGGATCCAGCCCACCGGGCGGCAGCTCAATCCCGTCGGCAAGCTGACCAAGCTCGGCAACTTCCCCACCGGCGGTGCGCGGACCCCGGATGGTCGCTTCCTGTGGACGCTGTCGACGGGCCGCGGCCCCAATGACATCCGCATCGTCCGTGTTCGGCCGCCCGGTCCCATCGGCCAGATCGTCCAGACCATACGGATGCCAGGACTGAGCGGCGGGATCGCCATGTCCCCGGATGGCCGCAGCGCGTACGTCTCCGGCCTCCCCGACTCGCCGCACACGGATCAGCAGGTCCCCGGCAACATCCCCGGCCGACAGGGAGATGTGATCGCGGCGTTCACGCTCGACCGCAACTCGGGAAAGGCCCAGCGCAACGGCGTGATCCCGGTCCCGCCGCCCGCGGGCGCCCCGGCGGTGCAGACCTTCCCGCCCGACACGGCGACGGCGTCCTGGCCGCGGGACCTGGCCGTGAGCCCCGACGGCAAGACCCTGCTCGCAGCGCTCAACCTCGCCGACAGCGCTGCGATCATCGACCTCACGAGCCGGCAGGTTCGCTATGTCACGGTCGGCCATTACCCCTACGGGGCCGCGATCACGCGCGACGGGCACTATGGATTGGTCACCAGTGAGACCCAGGGCACGGTCTCCGCGATCGACCTCGCATCGGGGCAGGTCACAAAGACGATCCAGGTTGGAGCCCACCTTTCCCATCCGGAGGGGATCGCGATCGACCCCAAGCGTGCGCGCGCCTTCGTCGCGATCGCCAACGACGACCAGATCGGGGTCATCAACACCAAGACCCTCAGCGTCGAACGGACGCTCTCGCTTTCACGCCCCAGGGGCACCGGAACCACGCCGACGCAGGTCTCGGTGACGAGCGACGGCTGCGATCTGCTCTCCGCCGATTCCGGCGAGGACGCCGTCGCGGTGTTCTCGCTTTCGCGAGCGCGTGGATGCGACCCGGGTCACCCGGCCGCCACGCGCGCGGTGGCGCCCTTCCAGCTCGTGGGCCGGCTTCCGGTGGGTTCCTATCCGACCGTCGTCACAGCCCGCTCCGTGGACGGCAAGCTTGCTTGGGTATCCGCTCGCGGGCTGGGCGTGGGACCGAATCCGAACGGCCCGAATCCGAACTCCCCCAACGACAGCGACAACTTCATAAACAGCTTCCAGTACCTGCCCTCGATCGTGCGCGGGAGCTCGGGGATCCTCCAGTTCCCGAGCGATCTTCAGATCAGAAACCTGACACCTCGTGCTGATCGCCAGATCCACCCGGTCAACGAGCAGAACCCGCCGGCCAACACACCCATCCGTCCGGGCGGACCGATCAAGCACGTCTTCTACATCGTCAAGGAGAACCGCACCTACGACCAGGTCCTTGGGGACGATCCGCGTGGGGACGGCGACCCGAACCTGACGCTCTTCGGCAGGCGAATCACGCCGAACACCCACGCGCTGGCGCGCCGGTTCCCGCTGCTCGACCACGTCTACGCGAACTCGGAGGCCTCGATCGACGGTCACTACTGGACCGCCGCGGGGGCGGTGTCGGACTACGTGGTGAAGAACTGGCCGCAGAACTACTCGGGCCGGGGCCGCCCCTACGACTTCGGCGCTTACGAGGTGAGTGCGCCGCCGAAAGGCTACGTCTTCCAGCGGGCGCTCAAGCAGAGCATCCCCTTCTACAACTACGGCGAGGCCCTCGCGGGGCTCTCCCCGCTGCCCGACAAGGATCGAAACGACCAGGAGACCGCCGAGAACGCCGAGGTCCTGCGGCTGACCAACTCCGACATCGCCCTCAACGGCGGCTGCTACGACAGCGACGTCGCGATCTTCAACCCGGTGGGAGCGAGCTCGGTGGACATCTACGACTCGTCGCTGCCACCGGGCGCCCCGCCGAGCTCGCACTCACGTTTCGATTGCTTCAACACGCGCTTTCAGTCGCAGCTCACGACCAACTCGGTGCCTCGCTTCAACTACATCGTGCTGCCGCTCGACCACACCCAGGGCGTCGCGGTCGGCAAGCGCACGCCGAACGCAGACGTCGCCGACAATGATTGGGCCCTGGGGCAGGTCGTCGAGGCGATCTCACACTCCTCGATTTGGAACAGCTCGCTGATCCTTGTCATGGAGGACGACTCTCAGGACGGGGCCGACCACGTCGACGCCCACCGGATTCCCACGCTCGCGATCAGCCCCTACACGAAGAAGGGAGCCGTCGTCCACGGTCGGTACGACCAGCTGTCGTTCCTGCGAACCGCGGAGATCATCATGGGAATGAAGCCGCTCAACCTCGCGGAGGCGCTGGCGGTCCCGCTGTATCACGCGATGACCGGGAGCCCCGGCAACGCCGCGCCCTATGACGCGATCACTCCGAACGTCGACATGACCGCCACGAACCCCGACACCGCCGCCAACCGCCGAGCGTCGAGGGGCTTGCCGCTGAACGCGCTCGACCAGGTGCCGCAACGGAAGCTCGACGCGATCCTGTGGCACCACCGCCACGGCTTCGACTCCCAGCCGCCGCCGCCCGGGCCCAACGCCTCGACCGAGGACGGTGCACGCCGGGACGAGAGCGGCGACCAGGCCCTGGGCCACCCGAGGGCGATCGCGAAGCGGCTTCGCCGCCTGGCGCGCGTCGGCGGCGGCTAAGGCCGCCGCGCCGAGATGTTCAGGCGCACGTAGTCGAGCGTCAGGGGACGCGGGATCACCTCGAGGACGGCCTCCATGTAGGGCGCGCGCAGCTCCTTCGGAAGCTTCTCGAGATGGCCGCCGAGGCACACGGTCTCGAGGTACGCACGCGGGTCACGCGGCTGCGCCAGCTTCTCCTCGAGCCAGCAGCGCCGCACCTGGAAGCCCGCCCCCTCCAGCCGGATCTCGGTGTCGCCGGGGGAGGCGAAGTTCCAGGTGCTCACGATCCCCCGCAGGTAGGAAGCGAAGCGCTCGTCTCCATTCACCGACTCGACCGAGTTCAGGAAGTCCTCGAGGTTGCCGATCCCGCCGCACTGCGCCTCGAGGCGTCCGCCGGGCCGTAGCACGGCGTAGAGACGCTCGAACAGGCGTCGATGGTCGAGGATCCAGTGGAAGGTGGCGTTCGAGAAGATCGCGTCGACCGGCTCTTCGAGCTCGAGCTCGACCAGGTCGCTGACGATCAGCTCGACCTCGTCGCCCAGCGACTCCCGCGCCCGCTCGATCATCGAGGGCGAGGAATCGACGCCGATCACGCGCCCCCGCGGCAGGCGCTCGACCAGGAGCCTGGTCACCCGCCCGCTCCCGCACCCGGCGTCGAGCACCGTCTCGTCGCCCTTCAGGTCGAGCCGGTCGATGACCTCACGCGCCCACTCCTCCTGTGGATCGGCGACTCGGTCGTAAGCCGCGGCGTCCCAGCCGCGCGGCTGCTCGCTGCCGCTCACAGCGCGGTGGTCACCGGGCCCCGGTCGGCGGCCCCGGAGGCCTCGAAAGCATCGATCGCGGCCTCGCTGTTCAGCGTCAGGGCGATCTCGTCGAGCCCGTGGAGCAGGCGGTGCTTGACGTCGGCGTCGATCTCGAACTCGACCACGCCGCCGGCGAAGGTGACCGTCTGGTCGTCGACGTCGATGCGGGCCTCGCCGGCCTCCGCCAGGCCCCGGCAGCGGTCCTCGTCGAGGATCACCGGAAGCAGCCCGTTCTTGGTGCAGTTGACGTAGAAGATGTCGGCGAACGACGGCGCGGCGACCGCCTCGAAGCCGAAGTCCTGGAGCGCCCAGACGGCGTGCTCGCGGGAGGAGCCGGAGCCGAAGTTGCGCCCTGCGACGAGGATCGGGTTCGGCTCGAGCTGGATCTCGCCGGAGCGGATCCAGTCGTAGAACAGGAACTCGCCGAAGCCGGTGCGCTCCACCCGCTTCAGGAACTGCTTGGGAATGATCTGGTCCGTGTCGACATCGGCGCGATCGAGCACCGAGACCCTTCCTTCGATCACGTCAAGGGGCCTCATGTCCACTCCCTGATGTCCACGAAATGGCCTTCGACCGCCGCGGCCGCGGCCATCTTCGGCGAGACGAGGTGGGTGCGCCCGCCCTTGCCCTGGCGACCCTCGAAGTTCCGGTTCGAGGTCGATGCGCAGCGCTCGCCCTCGGCCAGGATGTCGGGGTTCATGCCCAGGCACATCGAGCACCCGGCTGTGCGCCATTCGAAGCCCGCCGAGCGGAAGACCTGGTCGAGTCCCTCGTCTTCGGCCTGCGACTTGACCTGCTGCGAGCCGGGTACGACCATCGCCCGCACCGAACCGGCCACGTGCCTTCCGGCGACCACCTCGGCAGCCTCGCGCAGGTCCTGGATGCGCGAGTTGGTGCAGGAGCCGATGAACACGCGGTCCAGCGCGATCTCCCGCACCGGCGTCCCGGCCTCCAGCCCCATGTAGGCGAGGGCGCGCTGTGCGGCCTCGCGGCCGGCCGGGCCATCGCCCCACTCGGCCGGGTCCGGGACCACGTCGGTGACCTGGGCCACCATCCCGGGAGTGGTCCCCCAGGTCACCATCGGCGAGACCGCCGCCGCGTCGATCTCCACCTCGGCGTCGAACTCGGCGCCCTCGTCGCTGGGCAGTCGCCGCCAGTCGGCAACCGCGGCGTCGAAGTCCGCCGGTGCGCCCGGACGGCCCTCGACCCACTCGAAGGTCGTCTCGTCGGGCGCGATCATGCCCGCGCGGCCGCCGCCCTCGATCGTCATGTTGCAGATCGTCATGCGGTTCTCCATCGAGAGGCGGCGGATCGCCTCGCCCGCGTACTCGACGGCGTGCCCGACCATGCCGCCGACGCCCAGGCGCCCGATCGTGGCCAGGATGAGGTCCTTGGCCGTCACGCCCGGGCGCAGCCCGCCCGAGTAGTCGATCCGCATCGTCTTGGGCCGCTTCTGCACCAGGCACTGCGTCGCGAGGACGTGCTCGACCTCCGAGGTGCCGATGCCGATTGCCAGCGCCCCGAAGGCACCATGCGTGGCGGTGTGGCTGTCCCCGCAGACGACCACCAGGCCGGGCTGGGTGAGGCCGAGCTCGGGACCGATCACGTGGACGATGCCCTGACGGTCGGAGCCCAGCGAGTAGATCGGAATGCCGAACTCCGCGCAGTTGCGCTCCAGGGTCTGGACCTGAATCCGCGACAGCTCGTCCGCGATCAGGCGCGCGGCCGGGGTGCCGTCGGTGGGCACGTTGTGGTCGGCGGTGGCGACGGTCTTGTCGGGGCGGCGGACCCTGCGGTCCTCGAGCCGCAGCCCGTCGAACGCCTGCGCGGAGGTCACCTCGTGCACCAGGTGCAGGTCGACGTAGATCAGCCCGTCGGAGACCTCGTGAGCGTCCCAGAGCTTGTCGAGCATGGTCTTCGGCAACTCAACTCCTCCGCAGGCCCGCCGCGACCACGGCGAGCAGCTCGGCCGGCTCGTCCCCGTCGTTCTCGAAGTGGTGCGCCAGGTCCGCGTCGAAGGTCACGCTGTCTCCCGCGCGGAGCTGGTGGCGCTCGCCATCGATGACCAGGACCGCTCTCCCCTCCAGGATCACGGCGGTCTCGCGGCTCCCTGGCTCGTGGAGGGGCGGATCGCCTGCGCCGCCAGTCGTGGTGCTCGGGTCGAGCCGGTGCCTGGAGACGTCGGCCCGCTGCCCGGGCAGGGGCGGGGTGAGCTCCTCGACTCGGTGGCCTCCACGGCGCCGTTTGCGTCCTTGGCCACGGCGGACGACCGCGACGTGCTCGCCCTCATCGAGCCGCAGGAGCTGGGACAGGCTGAGGTCGAGGCCACTCGCGATGCGCGCCGCGATCGCCAGGGTCGGGCTGGTCTCGCCGCGCTCCACTTGCGAGAGCATCGGCGCCGACACTCCGCTGCGGTCGGCGAGGTCACGTAGCGACAGGCCGATCCCCTCGCGGAGGGCGCGGACCCGCGCGCCGACGGCGGGGGTGGCGGCGATCTCTCCGTCATGCTCGGCTACGGCGCTCGTCGGCTTCACTGCGCCTGTACGCTATCACGTACGTTTGTCCAGCGAGAGCGGCGCCTACCGCAGCTGGCGCTTCGGCCGAACGAGGATCTCGTTGATCCCTACCCGATCTGGCTGGCTGACCGCGTAGAGGACCGCGTTGGCGATGTCCTCCGCGGTCAGCGGCTCGCCGATCTGCTCTCGCATCTTCTCGATGTTCTCGACCACCATCGGGTTTTGGTTGTGGCCCTGGAGCTCGGTGTCGACGAAGCCCGGCTCCACGCAGGTCACACGAACGCCTGACTCGGAGATCGCCGCCTCCTGGCGCAGAGACTCCGAAAACGCGACCACCCCGAACTTGGTCGCGTTGTAGACGCCGCTGCCGAAGTTGGCCTGGCGGCCCGCCACCGAGGAGATGTTGACGACGTGCCCTCCCCCGCCCTCCCTCATCAACGGCAGCGCCGCGTGGGTGCAATAGAGGAGCCCGAGCAGGTTCACGTTGACCATCGTGCGCCACTCGTCCGTGCTTCCCCCCTCGACGGGCCCGAGCAGCATCACGCCGGCGTTGTTGACGAGGGTGTCGAGGCCGCCCATCTCGGCGACGGCGCCGTCCACGAACGAGCGAACCGCGCCTTCGTCGCCCACGTCGACCTCGAATGCGCGAGCCACACCGCCATCGCTCGAGATCCGCTCGGCAAGGCTGTCGATTCGGTCCTTGCGGCGCGCCCCCAGCGCCACCGCCGCCCCCTCACGGGCGAACGCCAGCGCGGTCGCCTCGCCGATCCCCGACGAGGCACCCGTGATGATCGCTTTGCGGCCGTCGAGCGAGCCCATCGCCCCGGACTCTATGCATTGGCTACGGCCCGGGCGTCGCGGGCTCGGCCGCCGCCTCCGCCGCGACCTCCTCGGCCTCGCGAATCGCGGCGCCGTCGAGCGCGTTCGACAGCGCCCGGACGTAGGCGCGCGCCGAGGCCTCGAGGATGTCGGTGGCGACGCCCTGCCCGCTGGCCAGGCGGCCGTGGGCGCGGAGCATCACCGTCACCTCGCCCAGCGCGTCCTCGCCCTCGGTGACCGCCGAGACCGTGTAGGAGCGAAGCTCCGAGTCAACCCCGGTGGCCTCGCGGATGGCAACGAAGATCGCGTCCACGGGCCCGTCGCCGGTCGCCTCGCCGACCGCCTTCTCGCCCGAGGGGCCGACGACGGCCACCTTCGCCCGCGGGTCACGATGAGAGCCCGCCGCGACCTCGAACGACTCCAGCGCGTAGCGCTCGGTCGACTCGCGCATCTCCTCGGAGACGATCGCCTCGAGGTCGAGCGCGGTGATCTGCTTCTTCTTGTCGGCGACCTCCTTGAACCGCGCGAACGCCTGGTTCAGCGCGTTGCCCTCGACCTTGAAGCCGAGCTCGGCGAGCGCGTCGCGCAGCGCGTGCCGCCCGGAGTGCTTTCCGAGAACGATCGAGTTCGACTCCAGGCCGACCTCGCGCGCGTCCATGATCTCGTAGGTGGTCCGCTCCTTGAGCACGCCGTCCTGGTGGATGCCGGACTCGTGGGCGAATGCGTTGCGGCCCACGACGGCCTTGTTCGGCTGCACCGCATAGCCGGTGAAGCGCGACACCATGCGGCTGGTCCGCGCCAGCTCGCGCGAGTTGATCCCGGTGTCCAGCGCGTGGACGTCCCGTCGGGTCCGCAGCAGCATCACGATCTCCTCCAGCGAGCAGTTCCCCGCTCGCTCGCCGATCCCGTTGACGGCGCATTCCACCTGCCGGGCGCCGGCCAGAACGCCGGCGTAGGAGTTGGCGACCGCCAGCCCGAGGTCGTCGTGGCAGTGCACCGAGAGGCGCACGCCGCGCAGCTCGGGCACCAGCTCGTAGAGGCGCTCGAAGTAACGGCGGTACTCCTCGGGCGTCGTGTAGCCGACCGTGTCGGGGATGTTGACCACCGTCGCGCCCTCGGCAACCGCGATCGCGCAGACCTCGGCGGTGAACTCGATGTCGGCCCGAGTCGCGTCCATCGGCGAGAACTCGACGTCCTCGCAGTAGGACCTGGCGAGCGTCACCGCCGCCCTCGCCTGGCCCTTGACGTCCTCGCGCGTGGTCTGGAGCTGATGCTCGATGTGGATGTCGGAGGTGGAGATGAAGGTGTGGATCCGCGGCCGCTCCGAATCCTTGATCGCCCCCCAGGCGGCGTCGATGTCCGCCTTGTGGGTCCGGGCCAGGCCACAGATCACCGGGCCTTCGACGTTGCGGGCGATCGCCGCCACGGCCTCGAAGTCCCCGGGGGAGGTGATCGGGAAGCCGGCCTCGATCACGTCGACGCCCAGCCGGGCGAGCTGCTGCGCGATCTCGACCTTCTCCTGGGTGTTCAGCGAGATGCCCGGCGACTGCTCGCCGTCCCTCAGCGTGGTGTCGAAGATATGGACCCGGTTCTCGTCGGGTACCGCGTCAGGTGCTGCCTGGGGGCCGCTCATGGGCCTTCCTCCTTCTCCTTGAGACTCTGATGACCTGTCAGTCGCGGCTGTCGCGCCGCCCAGCGCTACTCCCCCCGCAGGGGGAGGAGAAGGAGAAGCGCCAGGTGAGGGAGACGGGGGGTCATCGAGTGCAGGGACTCTAGCGCACGCGCGGAACCTTCCCGTCAGAGAGTCTGCCGTGGATGCCGCCCGGATCCAGGCCCGAGCCGTAGTCAAGGTCGCAGCGATCTCGCTCGCGGTGATCGCGGCTGCCGCTGCTGCTCGCGATCGTCGTCCTCGACGTCCGCACCGAGATCCGATGGGTCTTCGCATCGCTGTTCCTGGCGCTCGCCATGAGCCCGGCGGTGGACCGGGTCGAGAGCCTCCGGGTGCGGGGCCACAAGGTACTTCCCGCGCTGGCTGGCGATCCTGGTCGTCTACGTGATCCTGTTCGGGTTCTTCGTCTTCCTGATCCTCCAGGTGGTCCCGCCGATCATCCGTGAGTTCGAGAACCTGGGCTCCAAGGTCCCCGGCTACGTCCACGACTTCAGGCAGTGGGCGAACCAAAACCAGCAGTTCCAGGACCTGAACCACAAGTACAACATCACCCAGACCCTGGCCCAGCAGGCGTCGACCATCCCCTCGAAGCTGGGCGGTGCCGCGAGCGACGTCCAGAGCGTCACGGTCAGCATCCTCGAGCACCTGCTGGCGGCGATCACGATCCTGGCGCTGACCTTCTTCCTGCTCCTCGACGGCCGCCAGCAGGGCGAGCGCATGCTCTCCCGCATGCAGCCCGACACGGCCACGCGCGTGGGCCGGATCGGGACTCGGATCGCCGGCGTGGTCAAGTCCTACGTCTCGGTCAACCTGCTGCTGGCGATCTCCGCCGGAGTGTTCACCTGGCTGGCGCTCGAGCTGCTCGGCGTCGACCTGGCGGTGACCATGGGGGTGATCGTCGGCTTCCTCGACCTGGTGCCGCTGGTCGGCTTCACGGTCGGCGGCTTCTTCGTCGCGATCGTCGCCGCCTTCCACAACTTCCCCAACGCGCTGATCGTCTGGCTGGTGCTGTTCGTCGTCTACCAGCAGGTCCAGGACCGGGTGATCCAGCCGCTTCTGTACAAGAACGCCGTCCGGATCCATCCGGCGGTGGCCATCGTCGCGATCCTGGTCGGCGGCGAGCTGGCCGGCATCCTCGGCGCCCTGCTGGCGATCCCGACGGCCGCGACGATCGGCGTCCTGATCGACGAGGCGCTCCTGTATCGGCGCGAGACCGGCAGCGGCGCGCCGCCGGCCGAGGCCTCCGCGGCTCAGCCCGAGCCGGCTGCAGACTGACCGTCGGCCGGCTCAGAAGCCGGCGTGTGGCCCGGCTCGCCGAACCGTCGTCGCGCGCGCTTCTTCTTGTGCTCGCGATAGAACAGGCGCGCCCAAAGCGAGTGAGGCCTCCCGAGCCGGAAGGCGCCCACGAGGCCCGACCGGAAGGAAGAAGAGACCGACCAGGGCCATGCCGAACTTCTCCTTGGCCAGGTTGACGAGCGCGATCAGGATCGCGAGCACGCCGAAGGCGCCCACGACCGCGAACACGGCGTCCTCGACCTCGGTGGCCACGTCGAGCCAGGCGGTGAAGCCGACCAGCACCATCCCGGTGATCGTCGCCGGCGATGATCACGGCGTCGATCGAGCGCCTCCCCTGCTGCGACCAGTAGACGTCCTTGAGGTTGAGCCACAGGGCGAACTCGTCGAGAGTCAGGCCGGTGCCGACCCCGAACAGCACCGTGACGATCTCGTGCCAGGGCGAGGGCGGCGCGATCGCGACGCCCACGTAGCCCATGATCAGCAGCAGGAGGATCCCCCAGACCAGGTGGTGGATGTGGGTGCCGCCGACCTGGACGTTCCCCGGCCACCAGCTCACCTGGGCCTTGATCATGTGGGCGCTGGTGCGGATGAAGCCGAACGTGACCAGGAAGGAGACGAAGAACAGGAACTCGGCCTGGCGACCGGTGTCGACGATCGCCCGGTCATAGACGCTGCCGATGCTGGCGAGAACGGGGACGAGCACGAGGGCAGGGTAGCGGCGTGTCCGGCCGCGGGCTAGGGGACCAGCACGACCTTGCCGATGTTGCGCCGCTCCTCGATGAAGCGGTGCGCGTCCGGGGCGCGGTCGAACGGGAACGCCTCGGCCACCACCGGCTTCAGGTCGCCCTTGTCGAGGCCCTCGAGCAGCGGCTCGAGGGCCCGGTCGAGGCCGCCCTCGGCGTCCCACCAGTGCAGCATGTTGAGGCCGAAGACACCCTTGTTCTCGTTCATCACCCCGAGGCTCTTCCACCACGGCATCGTCGCCAGCGGCATCCGGGCGAGGCTCCGCACGGCGGCCGGGATGTCCCGCTTGCCGGTGCCGCTCTGGACCTCGGACAGCCCGTACATGATCAGCCGCCCACCGGGGCGCAGCAGCCGGTAGTCCTTGCGGAACGAGGTCGGGCCGAGGGCGTCCATGATCACGTCCAGGCCCTCGCCGCCGGTGATCTTCCGGACCTCCTCCTCGAAGTCGAGCGTCCGGTAGTCGATCGCATGGTCCACGCCCTGCTCGCGGATCGCGTCGTGCTTGGAGGCGGACGCGGTGCCGAAGATCTCCGCCCCGATCGCCCTGGCGATCTGGGTCGCGGAGATGCCCACCCCGCCGGCCGCGGCGTGAATCAGGACGCGCTCTGATTGCTTCAGACCGCCCATGATCACCAGGGCCGCGTACGCCGTGGCGTAGTTGACGGGAAACGCCGCCCCCTCCTCGAACGACAGCTTCTTGGGCAGGGGAAACGCCTGCTCCGCGGGCACCGTGACCAGCTCCGCCTGGCCGTTGAAGCGGGTGCCCGCGACCACCCGGTCGCCGACCTTGTGCGAGTCCACCCCCTCCCCCACGGACTCGATCTCGCCCGCGACCTCGTAGCCGACCACGCATGGAAGCTTGGGCGCGTCGGGATAGAGGCCGATCCGAGCCAGCGTGTCGGCGAAGTTGATCCCCGCGGCCTTGACGGCGATCCGGACCTCGCCGGGCCCGACCGGCGGGTCCGGCCGCTCCTGGACCTGGAGGACCTCCGGCGGCCCGTGCCGGGTGATGACCACCGCGCGCATGCGCACACCCTATCCGGCGGTCTGATGGATCACAGGTCGACCGCGCGGCCGGTGTGAAAGCCCTCCAGCCGCATGATCTCCTCGAGCACCCCTTCGGGGACGGGGGCGTCGGTCGTCAGCGCCAGCACGGCCTGATCGCCCGACGCCTCGGCCCCGACAGCGGCCGAGGCGATGTTGACGCCATGCTGGCCGAAGATCGTTCCGATGCGCCCGATCATTCCCGGCTCGTCCTTGTAGCGGAAGACGACCAGATGGTCGGCAAACGGCATGTAGAAGCTCTCTCCCCAGACCCTGACCAGGTGGGGCAGGTTCCGTGGCCCGACCGCGGTGCCCGCGACCTCGACCGCCTCGCTCCCCGGACTCGATCCGCACCGTGACCAGCTCGGTGAACTCGTCCGAGGCGGTGTCCTTGAGCTCGGTCAGCTCGATGCCGCGCTCCTCGGCCAGCGTCGGCGCGTTGACCAGGTTGACCTGCTCCTCGGTGTGGCCGGAGAGGATCCCCACCAGGACGGCGATGCCGAGCAGCCGGGTGTCGTGCTCGGCGATCCGGCCGCGGAACTCGGCGGAGATCCGGTCGACCGAGCCGTTGCCGAGACCCTGCGCCAGCCGTCCGAGCTTCTCGCACAGCGGCACGAACGGCGCCAGCGCCTCCATCTCCTCCGGGCGCACGGCGGCGATGTTGACCGCGTTGGTCACCACGCCGCCCGACAGCGCGCGACGCACCTGGTCGGCGGTGATCGTCCCGGCGCGGTCCTGCGCCTCGGCCGTGGCCGCGCCCAGGTGCGGGGTGACGACGACGTTGTCGCGCTCGAACAGGGAGAGATCGGTGACGGGCTCGGCGGGGAAGACGTCGAGTGCGGCTCCACCCACCTTGCCCGAGTCGAGCCCGGCCTCGAGCGCCTCGAGGTCGATCAGCTCGCCGCGGGCGCAGTTGACGATCCGCACCCCGTCCTTCATCTTCGCGATCGCTTCGGCATCGATCCAGTTGACCGTGTCAGGCGTCTTCGGCAGGTGGATGGTCACGATGTCCGCCTTGGCGTAGAGGTCGTCGGTCGTCTCTGCGCGCTCGACGCCCCGCTCGCGGAAGCGCTCCGCGGCGACGAACTTGTCGAAGGCGACCACCTGCATCTCGAACGACTGGGCCCGGTGGGCGACCAGCTGGCCGATCCGGCCGAACCCGATCACGCCGAGCGTCTTGCCGTACAGCTCGTTGCCGGCGAATCGCGACCGCGCCCACTCGCCCCCGACCAGCGAGGCATGCGCCTGGGGGACGTTGCGGCACAGGGCGAGAGCCAGCGCCAGGGTGTGCTCGGCGGCGGCCACCGAGTTCGACTCGGGGGCGTTGACGACCACGATGCCACGCTTGGTGGCGGCGTCCACGTCGACGTTGTCGACGCCCGTCCCGGCGCGACCGATCACCTTCAGCCTCGAGCCGCGCTCGATCAGGTCCGCGGTCAGCTTGGTGGCCGACCTGATCACGATCCCGTCGAACTCGCCGATTCGCTCGTCCAGCTCGTCGTCCGACATCTCGAGGCCGAGCTCGACGTCGAAGTCGGCGCGCAGGAGCTCGACGCCGGAGTCGGCGATCTTCTCCTTGACCAGGACCTTCGGCTTGGCTTCAGCCACTGACCGGGGTCGGGGATCTCGCCGGCCTCGGCGAACACGCGCTGGGCCGGCGCCCACACCCGACCCCGGCTCGGCGTCGTGACCGAGATCGCGCAGCGCCATCTCCAGGGCGGTGAGCGCCACGACGATGTCGAAGGCCCCGTAGTAGCCGCAGTGGGCGATCCGGGCGATCTTGCCCTTCAGATGGCCCTGGCCGCCGGCGATCGTGACCCCGTAGCGGTCGCGCATCAGCTTCGGCACCTGGGCGCCGTCGATCTCGTCCGGCAGGCGGGCAACGGTGACGACGTTCGCGTTCTCGTCGTCGGGCCCGAAGCGCTCCAGCCCCAGCGCCTCGATCCCCGCCCGCGCGCCTCGGGCGAGCAGCGCGTGGCGGGCGAAGGCCTGCTCGAGGCCCTCCTCGAACAGCAGCTCGAGCGCCACGTCGAGCGCGCGAAACAGCGTCACGGCCGGGGTGAACGCCGAGTCGGGCGGATCCTCCTTCTGGCCCGCGGCCGTGCGACCCCAGTCCAGGTAGTAGCGGCCTGCCGGGATTCTCGGCGGCGAGCGCCATGGCCCGGTCGGACACCGATGCGAAGGCGAGACCGGGCGGGCACATCAGCGACTTCTGCGAGCCCGCGACGACCACGTCCACCCCCCACTCGTCCTGCGGCAGGTCGACGGCGCCGAGACCCGACACGGCGTCGACGCCGAGCACCGAGCCGTGCGCCTTCGCCACCTCGTTCAGCGCGCGGATGTCGTTGACGACGCCGGTCGAGGTCTCGGACTGGGTGGTGAACACCGCCCTCACCGGGCGGCCGACGCCCGCGAGCGCCTCGTCGAGGCGCGCCGGGTCCACCTTCTCGCCCCACTCGAACTCCAGGTGCACGGTCTCGGCGCCGTAGGCGTCGCAGAGCTCGGCCCAGCGCTGGCCGAACTTGCCACACGAGGCGACCACGGCCGGCTCGCCGGCGACGACCAGGTTGGCGACCGCCGACTCCATCGCGCCGGTGCCGGTGGCGGCGAAGCAGAGCACCTCGTTGCGGGTCTGGAAGACCAGGGGCAGGCGCTCGAGCACCCGCGCGTAGATCTCGACGAAGGCCGGAGCGCGGTGATAGAGGATCGGCTCCGCCATCACCTGCGAGACGCGCGGCGGCAGCGGCGTCGGTCCCGCGGTCAGCATGTACTGCTTGTCGAAGATGTCGGGCGCGTGCGGCCATCTCGATCAGGATACGGAGAGCCGCGGAAGGTTAGCTATGGTCCGGCGCGCCATGAGCGAGGGCGTGATCGAGGGCGACGGCTACGCGGTCGGGCACATCGACCAGATGGGCGAGCGCTACGGCTTCCGGAAGATCCGCCGCACGCTCGGAGTGACGCCTTCGGCGTCAACGCGATCGCCCTCCCGCCCGGCTATGAGACCGGGCGCCACTATCCACGACTCCCAGCAGGAGCTCTACTTCGTGCATCGGGGCACGGTCGAGATCGAGTTCGGCGACGGGTCCACGCACACGCTCGAGCCGGGCGGCGCGGCCCGGGTGGACCCGCCGACCGTGCGCAGGATCCGCAACGTCGGCGACGAGGACGCCGTCTACGTGATCGTCGGCGCCAAGGACGGCTACGTGGGCCGCGACGGGCGGCTTCCGGAGGGCGAGACCAGCCGCTTCGGCCCCGCGGGACGCGCCGGAGGACGCAGCCTCGGGCAGCGAGGCATGAAGTCGCACACCGTCTACAAGACCTTCGAGACCGAGGAGCGGCGAGAGTTCGTCCGGATCACCGACGACGTGCAGGCCGCCGTCGACGAGGCGGGGATCGCCGAGGGGATGGCGCTCGTCTCCGCCATGCACATCACCGCGGGGGTGTGGGTCAACGACGACGAGCCCGGCCTCCACGCCGACACGCTGGAGTGGCTCGACAAGGTGGCGCCCCCGAGCTGGCAGGAGCCGGCGAACGACGTGGCGCGCCAGCTCTCACCCGATCCGGGCGACTACCGTCACCACGCGGGCGGCGAGGACAACGGCGACGCCCACCTGAAGAACCTCCTCGTCCACCACCAGGCGATCGTCCCGGTCACCGACGGCCGGCTGGACCTCGGCCCGTGGCAGCAGATCTTCTACACCGAGTTCGACGGCCGCCGCCCGAAGCGGCTGATCATCAAGGTGCTCGGCGAGTAGAGCCAGATTCGGCATAGCCAAGCCAAGTTCCGGCGAAAACCGCCCACTGACCACCGATGAGCGCTTCCAGGTGGAGCAGCTCCTCTGAGCAGCGTCGAGCAGGCTACCCGTCGCAGGTCACAGACCGGCGCACTGATCAACCTTTCGCCCCGTCACCACGTTTGGTTGGCCCTGCGAGTCGCCCACGTGAGGCGCGGGCGTGTTGTTGTGGCAGATGAGGCTGCCCTTGATCCTGTTCGTGACGTACTCGTTCGCGTCCAGATCGTCCATGTGGTTGTTGCTCAGCCTCACGGTGCCGCGAACGGTATTGCGGATGAAGCCGAGCCAGAACCCGGAATAGCCGTTGATCGTTGCGCCACCGCGGATGACGCTGTCCTCGACGGTCGAGAAAAACCCGTTGCCGCCCCGCATTTTGACGCCGCCCTTGACGCGCGCGAAGTGCACCTGAAGCGAAGCGGGATCGTGGGCGCGGATTCCACCGCGGATCCTGCCGGTGTCCGAGCTCTCCTCGTTGCCGAGAATGAACGTCGCACCCTCATGGACCCGGACCCCGCCGCGGACGTTGATCGCTGCGTTGGTTCCGTCGCAGGTAGCGCCGGCGGGGACCACGAGCTTCTTGTAGGTGCCTGATGCGAGGGTGCCGGTGCAGGTTGGTTTCCCGTGGTGGCCTGCGGCGAGAGCCGTCGCTGCTCCTGCCGCGAGCGCGGTGGCGGTGAGCGCCCCCACGATCAACAGTCCGGTCTTGCGCATGTGTCTCCTCTCAGAGTGGTTCAGCATCGGTCCCGGCCTCCTGCCGGAGAGGCGGTCCCCGTTAGGAAAAGACACCGCCCCTCTTGTCCCTAACGGTCTGGGGCATCAAATGTCAGACGAGAACCGTGTCGCCACGCGCAATCTTCAGCTTCTCCTGTGACATCGCCTACTCCGAGAGTCCGGCGGCTTCGAGGGCTTCGGCTTGGTGGATATAGCCCTCGACCCGCGTTGCCTTGCCCTTACGAAACGTCCACAGATGAGCCCAGTGCGCCTCGACCTCAGCGCTGCTGCCCTTGCCCCGACCCCGCGCGGTGAAAAGCACCAAGACCCGATCCTCCTGCACGGGGCTGAACCTGTCGGCCTCCCATCGGTACTCGTCCCAGGCGGCCAGCCAGGTTCGCATGCCTGCCTCCACTGCCGACAAACCTTGTCCGCTAGGGCCTGCGAGATCGGGCATTTCTCCTGCCCACACGATCTCGATGTCGGGATCGAAGATGTCCGGCGTCCAGAAGTCGCCAGCTCCCCACCTTTTGTAGACGGTTTTGAGCGCCTCCACGTTCTCCTGCGACATCGCCCGCGCAGTATCTCGCGGGACGGCATTTTGGCGGGTGCAGTGGCACAGTGAGCGGGCGGCGCTCTCCAAGAAACCGGGTTTGCGCCAGGTGCCTTGCGCTCAGTGGGGCGCGGGTGTAGGTTCGCATGGAGGCACGCGCAACCTGCTTGCGCGGCCAGATAAGGAGGTCAGGGATGCCTGCCAAGGTCCGCTTGCACGCAGCCCCCGCCACGGTCGTCTCGCTGGCGGTGATTCTCGCCTTAGGGGCGGCTGGCCTCGTAGCTCTGAGTAGCCCTTCGACAGCGAGGTCGCGGGGTTCACGGACCCAGCGGCGGGCGGAGGCGGCGAATCAGCCGCACTGCGGGGACACGATCACCGCCGACACGACCCTCCACAGGGACCTCGTCAACTGCCCCAACAACGGGATCATCATCGGCGCCGACAACGTCACCCTGAACCTGAACGGCCACACGATCGACGGCGACGGCAAGCCCTTCGCCGGTTGCGCTTCAGGCGAGCCCTGCGACCTCGGGGTGGCCGAGAGGCGTCAGGACGGCGTCACCGTGAAGCATGGATCGGTGCGCGAGTTCGCCAATGGAGTCGACCTCGGCGTCGCCCGTCACCTCGGCGTCTTGGGCGTCTCCACCGTGAGGAACGTCTTTGTCGGGATCTTCTTCTTTCGGTGCGTTCGGTGTCTCGTGCGAAACAGCGCTGCAAACCGGACGAAGGGAGGCCCTGCTGACCTGGCGGGGATGCTCATGTTCCAATCGCATCACGACCGGATCCTGAAAAGCTCTTTCCGGGGCAACGCCGGTCTCGGAATCAACTCCGTTCGTTCCACCAACACCCTGGTCAGGGGCAACATCATGTCCCGCAACGACGGCGAAGGGTTCCTCTTGGAGGGGGGCGAGGGCCTTCGGGTCGGACACAATCGCCTCGTCCGTAACGGCGGGGGGATCACGCTTGGTCCCGGCAGCGGCAACGTGATCACCCGAAACCGGGTCTTCGGAGGCAGCGAAGGGATCCGGATCGAGAAGGGACACGGCAACCTGGTCGCCCACAACGTGGTCGCTCATACTCGCGGCCCCGGCATCCGCCTCGGGATCAGGCATCCTTCGGTCGGCGGCGCCCACAACATCGTCCGCCGAAACCGCGTGCGGGACAGCGGCGGCGACGGGTTCCTGGTCGGGCGAAAGGAGCGCCACAGCCTCCTGAAGCTCAACGTCGCCCGGATGGCGAAGGGCGACGGTTTCCACATCGACAGCCGCTTGACCACGCTGACCCGGAACCTAGCGGTAGACAACAGCGACCTCGGCATCGACGCGGTCTTCAGCGTCATCGACGGTGGCGGGAATCGGGCGCACGGCAACGGCGATCCGCGCCAGTGCGTGAACATCGTCTGTAACTGATCACCCGCGCACGGCTGCCGGTGCGACGTTCTCCTGCGACATCGCCTACTCCGAGATCCCGGCGGCTGCGAGGGCGTCGGCATGGTCGACGAACTGCCGGATGCGAAGGATGCGCCCTTCCCGGAAGTCGAAGACGCCACTAGCCGGCGTCGCGGTCCTCGCACCACTCGACTTCCCAACTCCGGTGTAGGTAATCCGCGTGACGACGCGATCTCCAACCGATCTGATCTCCTCGGTCTCGACCCGAGGCTCGACCCACGCCTCTCGATAGTCCTCGACGTGGCGGCGAAAGGCCTCCTGCCCGTGATGACCCCGCCACCGGGGAACCCTGGCGTGTCGTGGAACTCGATCGCGGGATCGCAGCACGCGAAGTAGCGATCCATGTCGCCTTGGTTGAAGGCCGAGTGAAAGGCGAGGACCGTGTTGACGTTCTCCTGCGACATCGCCTACTCCGAAAGCCCGGCGGCTTCGAGGGCTTCTTCGAGGCTGCGAAACGATGCGATCCGGTTGATCCGCCCTCCTCGGACCGTGATCACGTGCGTAATCCGGTCCTCGATCTGAACCCCGTGGCTCTTGGCTGTGCGGTGATGCTCGACAACCACTCGGTCGCCTCCCGCGTCAATAATCCTGTCGGGCACGACCTGATAGCTCTCGAACTGGTTCATCATGTCCGCCAAGGCCCGGTTGAACTCTTTCCCGCCGTGTGCCGGTGCACGCATGTGAGATGTGCGAGCAGGCACGAACTCGAACTGAGGGTCCATGAATCGCTCCGCCCTCGATGGCTTTCCCGCCAAATAAGCCCCGAAGAACGACCGAACGACCTCGAGCTTCTCCTCCGACATCGCCCGCGCAGTATCTCGCGGCCGACCGTGGGCCGAATTTCGTGGTCTATGCAGATGAAATTCGGCCCACCTCCGCAGAGTCCGTCAATCAGCCGCTAGGGCTGGGTGCGGCAGCTGGCGCCGGCGCAGTTCTGCAGCGCGTGCAGGCGGTCCGCAAGTTGGGCCTTGACCGCTGCGTAGGCGGGGGCGTTGTGGCGGCTCTGAAGCTCGAACGGATCCTTCAGCAGGTCGTAGAGCTCCTTCTCCCCGGTGTTGTACTCGGCGTACATGTAGCGCTCGGTCCGGATCGCCTCGAAGCCCGGCTGCTCGATCAGCAGCTCGCGTCCGGACTCGATACCCGGATTCCGCGCGACGGGGATCAGCGAGCGCCCGTCCATGACCAGGCCGGGGTTCGCGTTCGCAACGTCGACGATCGTCGGCGCCAGGTCGGCGTTGATCGCCGGGTCGCCGACGCTCACACCTCGCGGGATGCCCGGCCCGCGCATCTCCAGGGGCACCCGGATCGACTCCTCATAGATGTGCAGCTTGCCTGTCGGGATCCGGTGCTCGCCGTGGAAGAAGCCGTTGTCGGAGGTGTAGACGATCAGCGTGTCGTCGAGCTCGCCCCTGGCCCTGAGCTCGTCGATGATCGCCTTCACGCCCTCGTCCACCGAGAGGATGGACTCGAGTCGGCAGCGATACTTGCGCTGGATGTCCGTGATGTCGCCAGCGTTCAGAAGCGGGAGGCGCCGCATCGCCGCCGGCTTGTCGGAGACGTCGGCCTCGTTGAAGTTCGGGGGCCGCGGCAGCGGCTCGGAGTCGAATGCATGGGCGTGGCGAGGGGCCGGCTTCGCCGTCCTGGCGCAGTTCAGGGGCGGGTTCGGATCCGGATTCGGTCCGCTGCCGTGCGGCGCCGTGTAGGTGAGCCAGAGGAAGAACGGCTTCGGCTTGCGCGCCCGGCGGTCGACCAAATCGACCGCCCGCGAGGTCAGCACGTCCTGCTTGAAGTCGGCCGGGGTCTTGGCCGAAGTCGACCAGCGACCCGTTCTCGTTCAGCGTGTAGTCGTAGACGTCCTGGGTGTCTGGAGCCGCCGCGTGCCACTCCGACCAGCCCGGCGGGACCACTGGCTTGTTCGAGTAGCCGTTCAGGTACTTGCCGATCATGGCCGTGTAGTACCCCGCGTCCTGCAGCCAGACAGCCAGGTTGTTATCTGCGTGCAGGGACTCGAAGCGGCCAAAGCCGCCGTTCGGGGGTTCGTTGCCGAGCACGCCGTGGTTGTGCTCGTACTGGCCGGTGAGGAAGGTGGCGCGCGAGGGGCAGCAAAGCGAGTAGTTGACGAAGCTGTTCCGGAAGGTCGCCCCCTGGTCTCCGATCAGCGAGTTCACCCTGTCCATCACTCGCATCGACTCGACCGTTTGGTCATCGGACTCGATCACGAGCACGTTGGGCCTCCCCTGGGCCGGGGCTGCCTGAACGGGGGTCGACGGGCGTGTGCCGGAGGCGACCGCCAGGGCGGCGGTCACGCCCAACGCGGCGAGGACCGGGATGAGAAGGCGCCTGTGAAACGCAGTCATGCGTTTCAGCGCGCGCCTCACGCGCTGCTCGTGCTCAGTCCCACTCGAACGGCGGGTAGCGCGTCACCATCCAGTTCTCGTACGCACTCGCCCTCGCCAGCCAGCGCAGGCTGATCCGGACGATGTTGAACATGCCCTCCGGGTACCTCTTCGTGAAGAGAATCGTGAAGAAGGCGAAGAACACCAAGATCCTCCCGAGGTAATAGATGAGGTACGCCGCGATCGCGTAGGGGATCACCAGAGCCAGTGGACCAGCGGCCGCCAGCGGTCGCACCTGCTCCGGATACTCGATGTCGAACTGGACCGGATAGCTCGGATCGTCGTCGAGCGTGAACGGCGGATACGGATCGACCATCAGGTCCGTGTATGCGATGACCCTGAACGCCCATCGGTGGACGCCCACCATGTAGTCGAACATCCCCCTCGGGTAGCGGCCCGTGAAGAGCACCGCGAAGAAGGAGATGATGACCACGAAGAACGCACCGATCCCCAACACCAGCAACACGATGTAGTGCGGGATCGCGAGCAGCCACTTGATCAGCGGCATGAAGCGGCTGTACTCCTCCTGGTGATCGATGTCGAGGTGGACCGGATAGTCCGCTGTGGGACCCACCGCCGCCGGCGGCGGTGGAGGGGGCGGTGGTGGGCGGTGGCTCTCCCGCACCCGGGCCGGTCGGAGTCTCAGGCGTGCCTGGCGTCTCGGTCATGTTTCTCCCTTCGCTTCGGTTACCGAAGCGGGGTCATCATGGCACGCGGCCCGGCTAGGACCCCGGCTCGGCGTCGATCCAGGGCATCATCTTGCGAAGCTCCTTGCCGACCTGCTCGATCTGCTGGCCGGCGGCCTCGTCGCGCATCCGCTGGAAGTTCTCGGCGCCGGCGCGGTTCTCGGCGATCCACTCCCTCGCGAACTCGCCCGACTGGATGTCCGCGAGTAGCTCGCGCATGGCCTCTCGCGTCTGGGCGGTGATCACCCTCTTGCCGCGCGTCATGTCGCCGTATTCGGCGGTGTTGGAGATCGAGTGGCGCATCCCCTGGATGCCGTTCTCGTACATCAGGTCGACGATCAGCTTCAGCTCGTGCAGGCACTCGAAGTAGGCCAGGCGCGGGTCGTATCCGGCCTCGACCAGCGTCTCGAAGCCGGCGCGCACGAGCTCCGTGGCGCCGCCGCACAGCACCGCCTGCTCCCCGAACAGGTCCGTCTCGCACTCGTCCTTGAACGTCGTCTCGATCACGCCCGCCCGCCCACCGCCGATGCCGCTGGCGTAGGCCAGGACCAGATCATGGGCGGTTCCGGTCGCATCCTGGTGGACGGCCATCAGGCAGGGGACGCCGCGGCCCTCCGTGAACTGGCGTCGCACCAGATGGCCCGGGCCCTTGGGCGCCACCATGCCGACGTCGACGCCCGGCGGCGGGGCGATCTGGCCGAAGTGGATCGAGAAGCCGTGGGCGAACATCAGCAGGTTGCCCGGGGCGATCCCGTCGCGGATCTCGGCCTCCCAGACCTCGGCCTGCTTCTCGTCGGGGAGCAGGATCATCACCACGTCGCCGCGGCTGGCGGCGTCGCCCACCTCGAGCACGGTCAGGCCCTCGCCTTCGGCGTCGGCGCGGCTCGCCGAGCCGGGTCGCAGGCCGACCACCACCTCGCAGCCCGAGTCCCTGAGGTTCAGAGCGTGCGCGTGCCCCTGCGACCCGTAGCCCAGGATCGCGATCGTCTTGCCCTCGAGCTGGGCGAGGTCCGCGTCGGCGTCGTAGTAGATCCCGTCTTCGGCGCTCATCACCGAGACTCTATGCGTCGGGGCGCTCCATGAACCACTCGGTGAACTCGCGGCAGCGTCCGTCGCCGTCGAATCGCATCACGAAGCAGTTGTCGTAGACCTTGTCGATCGGCCCGCCCGGCTGCTTCGTGTAGGTGCTGCTGCCGGTCGCCACGGCGACCTCGCCGTCCACGGCCGCGGGCTCATAGGACGCGTCGTAGGTGCCCGCCTCGTCTCGCTCCGAGGCGCCCTCTTGGTCTCCCTCCCCGAGCCAGGACTCGACCACGGCCCGACGGCCCTCCACCGGGTCGTCAGACGGGTGGTAGCGGTACTTGACGTCGTCGCTGAACAGCGCCCCGATCGCCTCGGGGTCATACGACTTCCAGGCCTCGATGTAGTCCGAGAGCCACCGGGCCACGCCTTCTCTGTCCATTCGCTCCTCCTCGTGAGTTGACCGCCGGACTACAGCAGAGCGCGTCAGCGAAGCGCCCGGCGCAAGAGCTTGCCCGAGTCGGTGCGGGGCAGCTCGGAGACGAACTCGAATCGCTTCGGCACCTTGTACCCGGCAAGCGACTTGGCACAGTGTTGGCGCAGCTCCGCGGCCCCCGCCGCGGCGCCGTCGCGCAGCACGACCACGGCCTCCACCGCCTCCTGCCACTCGGCATCGGCGCGGCCGACCGCGGCGGCGTCGGCGACGTCCGGGTGGCGCAGCAGGACCTCTTCGACCTCGGCGGGCAGCACGTTCTCACCGCCGCTCACGATCACGTCGCCCAGCCGGTCCTCGACGTAGAGGAAGCCCTCGTCGTCGATTCGGCCCAGGTCGCCCGTGTGGAGCCAGCCGTCCTCGTCGGCGCAGCCGGGCGCGACGACCGGGCCCTGGACGAGGATCTCCCCGTCCTGGATCCGCAGGTGAGTGGTCAGCAGCGGCCGCCCAGCCGAGCCCAGCTTGCGTCGCGCCTCCTGCGGGGCCAGCGTCGTCACCTGCGAGGCGGTCTCGGTGAGGCCGTAGGTCTGGACCACAGCCACGTCGCGGCCGATGGCCTCCTCCAGCACCTCGAGCGGCACGGGTCCACCGCCCACCAGGATCGCGCGCGGCCCGGAGAGGTCCACCCCGGCCTCGAGCAGGCGGACGAGCTGTGTGGTGACCAGCGAGATCAGAGTCACGCCATCACGCTCGAGCGCCCCGGCCACGCCGTCGACGGCGAACCCGTCCTGGACCACGGCGCCGGTCCCGTAGATCACTGTGCGCATCACGATCTCCAGCCCGGCGACGTGGTACAGCGGCAGACAGCACAGCCAGCGATCAGACGGGTCGACGCCCAGGTTGAACGCGGACCCGACCGCGCTCCACAGGTGGTTTCCGTAGGTGAGCCCGATCGAGCGTGGATACCCCGACGTCCCGCTGGTCATCACACGGCACTGGATTGCATCGAGATCGTGCTCGCCGAACAGGGGCAGGTCGGCCTCGGGGCCGCTCGCGTCGTGGGGCCGCGAGATGGTCAGCACCGGAGCGGCGCGCGCCAGCTCTGCTTCGCGCTCAGCGGCCGCCAATCGAGTGTTCAACGGCTGCGCAACGGCGCCCAGCTTCATCAGGGCGTGGAGGAGGACGACGTAGTCGGTCCCCACCGGCAGCTCCAGGGTCACGGCTGCGCCGGCCCGGACGCCGTGGGCGGCAAGCCGGCGAGCGGCCGCCGTCGCCTCGGCCTCGAGCTCCTCGTAGGTGAGACGGCTGCCGTCGGCGATCAGCGCCGCACGGTCGGGACAGGTCTGCGCTCGCTGGGCCAGCCAGTTGTCGAGGAGCATCGCCAGGGATAATCCCGCACGTGCCCATTCCCCACAAGGACGCGCCGTCCAAGGAGGAGCTCTACGCGCCGATCGAGTGGCGCGCGGCGGGCGAGTTCGAGGACATCCTCTACGAGAAGGGCCAGGGGATCGCAAAGGTCACCATCAACCGCCCCGAGGTCCGAAACGCCTTCCGTCCGCAGACGCTCGCCGAGCTGCGTGACGCCTTCGCCCGCGCCCGCGACGACCTGGAGGTGGCCGCGATCATCTTCACGGGAGCCGGCGATGAGGCCTTCTGCTCCGGCGGGGACCAGCGGATTCGCGGCGATGACGGCTACATCGGTGACGATGAGGTGGCTCAGCAGGGCGTTGGCCGCCTCGACGTCGGCGACCTGCACGTCCAGATCCGCCGCACGCCGAAGCCCGTGGTGGCGATGGTCGCCGGGTACGCCGTGGGCGGCGGCCACATCCTGCATCTCGTCTGCGACCTGACGATCGCTGCGGACAACGCTCGTTTCGGTCAGACCGGGCCGCGGGTCGGCAGCTTCGACGGCGGCTTCGGCGCGGCGCTCCTCGCGCGCAACATCGGCGTCAAGCGGGCCAAGGAGGTCTGGTTCCTGTGCCGGCTCTACACGGCCGAGGAGGCGCGCGACATGGGGCTCGTCAACGCGGTTGTGCCCGTCGCCGAGCTGGAGCGGGAGACGGTCGCCTGGTGCCGCGAGATGTCCGCCCTCTCGCCGCTTGCGCTGCGGCTGCTGAAGGCAAGCTTCAACGCCGCCGAGGACGGGCTCACCGGGCTGCAGCAGCTCTCCCACGACGCGACCCTCCTCTTCTACATGACCGAGGAGGGCCAGGAGGGCCGCAACGCCTACGTCGAGGGCCGCAGGCCCGACTTCTCGAAGTTCCCCAAGCGACCCTGAACCCTGCAAGCCCCGGCGACAGCGCAGGCATCCGAGCGAGCTGGAGCATGTCGCCGGTAAGGCTCTGGATCATGGCCGCCAGGCCCCGAACGCTGCCGGCGGCGATCGCCCCGGTGCTGGTCGGGACGTCGGCCGCGGTGCAGGTGAGCGGCGACATCCGCGTCGGCGCCTTCATCGCCGCCCTGGTCGGCAGCGTGTTCATCCAGATCGGCACCAACCTGGCGAACGACTACTCGGACGCCAGGCGAGGCGCGGACACGGCGGACCGCCTGGGCCCGGTGCGGGTCACCTCGTCCGGGCTGGTCGCCCCGCGACGCGTGCTGGTCGCGACCTGGGTCGCGTTCGGGGTCGCCGTGGCGGCGGGCATCTACCTGGCCACGGTCGCCGGCGTCGTGATCCTGATCGTCGGCGCCGCCTCGATCCTCGCCGGAGTCCTCTACACCGGCGGCCCTCGTCCCTACGGCTATGAGGGTCTCGGAGAGCTGTTCGTGTTCCTGTTCTTCGGCCTGGTCGCCGTCAACGGCTCCTACTACGTGCAGCTCGAGCGGCTGGACTGGCTGCCCTTCGGCCTCTCGCTCGCGGTTGGCTTCCTCGCGACGGCGATCCTGGTCGTCAACAACGTGCGCGACCTCGACACCGACCGGCGAGCCGAAAAGCTGACCCTGGCGGTGCGGCTGGGCCGGCCGCGAACCCGCAACCTCTACGCCCTGCTGATCGCGGCCGCGTTCGCCGCGGTGCCGGTCACGCTGCTGGCGACCGGCGGCCCCGCCTGGGGACTCCTGATGTTGCTCGCGGCGCCGCTGGTCCACAGGCCCCTCGCCGCGGTGATGACCCGCACGGACGGGCCCTCGCTGAACGGCGCCCTCGCGGGCACCGGTGCCCTGCTCGCGGCGTTCAGCGTGCTGCTCTCGGCCGGGCTTTTGATCGCCGCTTAGGTGGACTAGTGCGGATCGCCGAGGCAGAGGTCATTCCCTACGCGCTCCCGCTCAAGGAGCCGTACGTGACCGCTCGCGGGACCCTCGAGGAGCGTGAGATGGTGCTGCTGCGAGTGCGAACCGACGAGGGAGTCGTCGGCCTGGGAGAGGCCGTGCCGCTGTCCCTGCGCGGTGGCGAGACCCTGTCGCGGGTCGAGCGGTCGCTGCAACGCATGGTCAGGCGCCTGACCCGGCTGGACGTCACGGCGATGTCCGGCGCAGAGCCCCTGAGCGCCGCCGTTGACGCGGTGATCGACGTGGCGGCCGGGCGGCGGCTGCCCGCGCCGGCCAAGGCGGCTGTCGAGACGGCCATCTTCGACCTCGCCGGCCGCATCTCGGGGACGCCCCTTTGGCGGCTGCTCCGTGGCGACGCCGCGCCGCCGCTGCGATGCAACGCGACGCTGGCCGCGGGCTCAGCCACTCGAGCTCGCCAAGGAGGCGACCCGCTGGAGAGAGCGCGGCTTTACGACCTTCAAGCTCAAGCTCGGGCTCGACGACGACGTGGGACGGGCGCGGGCGGTCCGTGACGCGGTCGGCCCGGATGCGCGCCTACGAGTGGATGCCAACGGCGCCTGGAGCGCCGATCGGGCGGTGGCCGTGCTGGACGAGATCGAGCCGCTGGCGATCGAGTTGGCCGAGCAGCCCACCGCGACCCTTCGGGGGATGGCGCGGGTCGCCGCGGCGACCTCGATCCCGATCGCCGCCGACGAGGGAGTGACCAGCGCCAAGGAGGCGAAGCGAGCGCTCGAGACCGGCGCCTGCCAGCTGGCCACGGTGAAGCTGTCGAAGGTCGGCGGGATCGGCCCCGCGGGGGCGATCGGCGCCGAGCTGCCGATCTACCTCTCGAGCTCCCTGGACGGACCGGTGGGGATCGCCGCGGCGGCGCACGCCGCCCAGGCGCTCTATCGCGGCCGCGAGGACCCCGGGCTCGCGCACGGCCTCGCCACACAGGAGCTGTTCGGCGACACGATCGCCTCGGCGCAGTGCGAGGTGCGCGACGGGCTTCTGCACCTGCCCGATGGGCCCGGGCTGGGCGTCGAGATCGACGAGCGGGCACTCGAGGGGCACCGCATCTAGCTCGCGGGTACCGTTCGTCGCCGGTGGATCCGACCAACCGAAACACCGCGCTGGCCTCGGCGCTGGTCGAGGAGCTGGCGCGCTGCGGCGCCCGCCGGGCCGCGCTGGCTCCCGGCTCCCGGTCCACCCCGCTGGCCCTGGCCCTCTGGCGCCAGCCGGCGATCGAGGTGGCCGTGATCGTCGACGAGCGCTCCGCGGGCTACTTCGCGCTCGGCGCGGCTCAGGCCGACCGGCGGCCGGCCATCGTCTTGTGCACCTCGGGGACCGCGGCCGCCAACCTCCATCCCGCCGTCTGCGAGGCGGACGAGGCCGGCGTTCCCGTGATCGTGCTCACCGCCGACCGCCCGCCCGAGCTGCGCGGGATCGGCGCCGGGCAGACGATCGATCAGCTGAAGCTCTACGGATCCGCGGTGCGGTGGTTCTGCGAGGTGGGCAGCCACGAGGCCGACGACGCCGGCCTGCTCCACTTTCGGTCCGTGGCCTGCCGGGCATACGCGGCGGCGCGCGGCGAGCCGCGCCCGGGCCCGGTCCACCTCAACGTCGCTTGGCGCGACCCGCTGGGCCCGGAGCCGCGCCCCGGGGACGTCACGGCCACCTCGGCGCTCGCCCTGGAGGGTCGCGCCGAGCGGCCGCTGACGGCCGTCGCCTCCGAGGCGCCGCTGGCGGACGAGGCGCTGGTCGACGAGCTCGCCGAGCGGGTGTCGGCCTCGCCCCGGGGGCTGGTGGTCGCCGGCCGCCAGCCGGACGAAAGGCTCGCCGAGCCGGTGGCCGCTTTGGCCGAGCGGGCGGGCTACCCGATCCTCGCCGAACCGACCTCGCAGCTGCGCCTCGGCGGCCACGAACGCGAGCTCGTCGTCTGGCCCTACGACGCGATCGCCCGCCTGCGCCCACCGGCGCTCCAGCCCGAGCTCGTGATCCGCTTCGGCGACATGCCGACCAGCAAGGCGCTTCGCCAGTGGCTCGCGTCGCTCCGCGAGCTTCGCCAGGTGGTGGTCGACCCGGCGTTCGGCTGGAGCGAGCCCTCCAACCAGGCGGAGACGATCGTGCGGGCCGAGCCCCGCTCCCTGGCAACAGGGCTGGCCGAGCGCCTCGCTCCAGGCCGGAATGAGTGGCGGGCCGCCTGGCTGGACGCCGGGCGGCAGGCGGCGGCGGCAACGCAGGCCGAGCTCGAGGCGCTCGAGGCGCCGACGGAGCCGGGTGCGCACGCCGCCCTCTCGCGGCTCTACGCGGACGGCGACCTCGTCTACACGGCCTCCTCGATGCCGATCCGCGACTCCGAGGCGTTCGTTCCTTCCGCCTCAACCCAGGTGAAGTTCCTCTGCAACCGGGGCGCGAACGGGATCGACGGCCTGATCTCCTCGGGGATCGGCGCCGCGGCCGCGAGCGGTCGCCCCACGTGGATCGTGACCGGCGACCTGGGCCTGTACCACGACATGAACGGCCTCGCCGCGCTCCGTCACGCGGGGGCCACCGTGCGGATCGTCGTGCTCAACAACGACGGGGGCGGGATCTTCGAGTTCCTGCCCCAGGCCGAGCAACTCGAGCGGGACGATTTCGAGGCGCTGCTGGGAACCCCACTGGGGCTGGACCTGGCGCGGGTCGCCGCCGTGTACGACCTCCCGCACGTGCGCGTCGAGCGGCTGGATCAGCTGGCCGACGCCACCGCCCGCGGGACGGCGCTGATCGAGATCCCGGTCGACCGCCGGCGAAACGTGGAGCTGCACCAGCGGATCGCGGGGCGCGTCGGCGAGGCGCTGGGGGCCCGTCACGGCGCTTGACGCGCAGTCGACCTAGCCGGAGAGCAGCGGCAAGAGCGCTCCGAGCTTGACCTCGGTCTCGGCGAGCTCCGCCTCGGGCTCGGAGTCGATGACGATCCCGTTGCCCGCGAACAGGTGGCCGGTGCGGTCGCGCAGCAGCGCGGAGCGAATCGCGACGCAGAACTCTCCGTCCTCGGCGGCGTCCATCCAGCCGACCGGCCCGGCGTACCAGCCGCGATCGAGCTGCTCGAGCTCGGCGATCGCGTCCAGCGCGCCGTCGCGGGGCTCCCCTCCCACCGCCGGCGTCGGGTGAAGCAGTCCCGCCAGCTCGATCGCGGAGCGCGACTGGGACAGCTGGGCGCGGATCGGGGTGGCGAGGTGCTGGATGTTCGCCACCTTGACCAGACCCGGCTCGGTCGCTGCCTCGACCCAAACCGACCGACCGCGCAGCGTCCGCTCGATCCGGCGGACCACGATCTGGTGCTCGCGCCGGTCCTTCGCGGAGCGCAACAGCTGCTCGCCGAGGTGATCGTCCACCGAGGGGTCTGCGCTGCGCCGGGTGGAGCCGGCCAGCGCCACCGTCGCGGCCCCGGCGCCGCTTCGCCGCACGAGCAGCTCAGGGCTGGCCCCCAGGAAGGCTGCCTCGGGCGAGCCGCAGCAGAAGCAGAAGCACGACGCAAACTGCTCCCGAAGCGCCCCGTAGATGGCCCCCTGGTCGTGGGCTCGCGGCGCCTCGACGACCACCTCTCGCGCGAGCACCACCTTCTCGATGGCGCCGGCGCGGATCCGGCCCACCGCCTGCGCCACCGACTCCTCGAAGCGCCCGGGCGGAAGCACGCTCGCAATCCGCGCCTCACCGGTCGGATGGGGATCGGCCAGCGGCAGGGGCGCCTCGCGCAGCGCCGCCAGCCGGGCGCCCAGCCGGCGCGAGCTCGCGGCCTCCTCGACGCCCGGCCCGGCCAGCGCGCACAGCGTCAGATGGGTCCGGCCGGCGGCCCGGTGGAGCGCCAGCTCCGGCATCACCATGAGCGCCGGGGGAAACGAGGACCACTGGGGCGCCCTCCCGCCGTCGGGTGCGAACGCCAACCCTCCGACCCAGACCGGGCCGGCGCCGGCAGGCAGGCCATCGGGCTCGCGGCTCAGTCGCCCTCGCGCGGCCTCCGCGCAGGCCACGACCAGGTCGCGAAAGCGCTCCGGGCCGCGCGAGACGACTTCGTGCGCGCTGCCAAGCGCGGCGAGCGCGAATCCGTCGCGATCGGGCTGTTCCCAGCAGAACCAGCGGTCGCCGGCGAGCCGCGAGGCGAACACGGCGGCGCTTGGGTCCGACAGCTCCACCGGCACGGTGACGCTGACCAGCCGCCGTCGCCCCCCCGCCTCGGCGAGCAGCGCCTCCAGCGAGTCGAGCGCGGCCGTCGCCTCGATCAAGGCCGCGGCTAGGCGTCGGGGCGGGAGCGGGAGATGGCGACCTCGCCGGTCCGCGCCATCTCGATCAGGCCATGCGGCCGGATCATGCGCTCGAAGGCGTCGATCTTCTCGTTCGAGCCGGTCACCTCGATGGTCAGGCTGCGGCGCGAGACATCGACGATCTTCCCCCTGAAGATGTCGGCGAATTGGACGATCTCGCCGCGGCTCTCCACCGTCGCCTGAACCCGGAACAGGGCCATCTCCCTGGAGACCGTCTGCTCCGGCACCATGTCGCGGATCTTGATCACGTTGACCAGCTTGTGGAGCTGCTTGGTGACCTGATCGATCGGGTGCACAGCGCCGTCGAGGGTCAGCGTGATCCGCGAGATATCGGGGTCGTCGGTGGGACCCACGGCAAGGGTGTCGATATTGAAGCCGCGCCGGGCGAAAAGCCCGGCGATTCGGGCCAGGACGCCGGGCTTGTTCTCGACCAGGAGCGACAGCACGTGCTTGCGCCCGGTGAGGCCGCTGCCGACCTCGAGGTCCTCGAGCTTGATCAGATCGGGGGTGCCGGCTTCCACGACTGCGGCCCTACCCCACCATGTCCCGCGCGGCGGCGCCGGCCGGGATCATCGGGAAGCAGTTCTCGGTCTTCGTCACCTGCACGTCGAGCAGCACGGGGCCGTCCGTGTCCAGCGCGGTCTGCATCGCGTCCTCGACCTCGTTCTTGTCGGTGCAGCGCATGCCGGTCCAGCCGAACGCCTCGGCCAACTTCACCCAGTCGGGGCTGTCGCCCATCTCGACCGACTTGTAGCGGCCGTCCCAAAACAGCTCCTGCCACTGGCGGACCATGCCCATGTAGCCGTTGTTCATCAGGAACACCTTGACGGGGATGTCGTGAACGGCGGCGGTGGCGAACTCCTGGCAGACCATGATCAGGCTGCCGTCCCCGGCCAGGCAGACCACCGTCTCGTTCGGCTGCGCCACCTTGGCGCCGATCGCCGCCGGCAGGCCGAAGCCCATCGTGCCGAGGCCGCCGGAGTTGATCCACCGGCGTGGCTTCGAGAAGTTGTAGTACTGCGCACACCACATCTGGTGTTGGCCGACGTCGGAAGTGATGATCGCGTCGCCGCCGGTGACCTTGTAGAGGGCCTCGATCATCCGCTGCGGCTTGATCTCCGAGTCCTCGGAGTCCTCGTAGCCCAGCGGATACTCCTCCTGCCAGGCGCCGATCTGCTTCCACCACTCATCGAGCCGCGCGGGATCGGCGTTCAAGCGCCCGTACTCGCTGGTCAGCTTCGGCAGCACGTCAGCGGCATCGCCGACGATCGGGATGTGAGCCGGGACGTTCTTGGAGATCTCGGCCGGGTCGATGTCGATATGGACGAACTTGGCCCGCGGCGCGAACTCGGCCAGCTTGCCGGTGATCCGATCGTCGAACCGGGCCCCCACCGCGACGATCAGGTCGGCGTTGTCCATCGCGTAGTTCGCCGTCCTGGTGCCGTGCATGCCGAGCATCCCGAGCCACTGCTCGTGCGGCGCCGGGAAGGCGCCCAGACCCATCACGGTCAGGGTCACCGGCAGCCGGTCCGACTCGCAGAAGTCGCGGAATTGGGGCGAGGCGTTGGCGTTGACGATCCCTCCGCCACCGTAGATCACGGGCCGCCGGGCGTTGGCCAGCGCCTTGGCGGCGAGGCGGATCTGCTTGATGTTGCCCTCGCTCGGCGGCTTGTAGCCGGGGAGATCAGGCGACCCGGCGGCGGGCTCGTACTCGATGTCGGCCCGGGACAGATCCTGGGGAATGTCGACGAGCACCGGCCCCGGCCGCCCGGTGGAGGCGATGTGGAAGGCCTGGTGGATGTAGGTGGGGATCTGGCGCGGGTCGGTGACCAGGAACGAGTGCTTGACGACCGGCATCGTGATCCCGGTCACGTCGGCCTCCTGGAAGCCGTCGGTGCCGATCAGGTCGGTGCGGACCTGGCCGGTGATGAACACGGTCGGCACCGAGTCCATCATCGCGTCGGCGATCGCGGTCACCAGGTTCGTCGCCCCCGGCCCCGAGGTGGCGAAGGCGACGCCGACCCGGCCGGAGGCCTTGGCATAGCCCTCCGCGGCGTGCCCGGCACCCTGCTCGTGGCGCGCCTGGATGTGGATCAAGTCGGCGTCGTAGAGGGCGTCGTAGGTCGGCAGGTTGGCGCCGCCGGGGATGCCGAACACGTGCTCGACTCCCTCGGCCTTCAAAGCCTCACAAAGTGCATCCGCCGCCCTCATGGGCAGCCGAGTCTAGCGAAGGCATTTTTCCCTCCTGGGACGGAGATTCCGGCGTTTCCGCGCGGCTGCCCGCGTCGGCCCACCGGGTCAGGGTGCGAAGGCCGCCCCGAAGCGATCGAAGGCGGTCCCTGCGGTCGGGATGCCGCCGTCGTCCTGATCGATGTAGTCGACGCTGCCGAATCCGAGCCCGGCGGGCGTGCCGTAGAAGACGCCGACGCGGCCGCCCGTCGAGCTCGTATCGCCCGGAAGGCCGACGGCGAGATCGCCGCGCGCGTCCTTGCCGAACCTCCCCGCCCCAAGTGCGGCGCCCTGGTTTTCGCCGACAATCGCACCGAAGATGACGGCGTAGCTAGCCGTCACCAGCCCGCTCGGCGAGCCATAGACCAGGTTGAAGGCCCCCGCCCCGCCATTCTCCCCAGGGTCCCCGGCGGCGAGGTCGGCGGACTTGCCAGCGTCGAAGCGCCCGGTGGCGAGTGAGGCGCCGAACAGGTCGTCCTGTTCGGCCGAGTCGCCGAAGCCATTTTGCCCCTGTGCGAAGATCTGATCGCCGGCGGCGTGGAGTCCGGCTTGTGAGCCGTAGATCACGTTCACCGCGCCGGCGTTGGTGGTGGCCCCGACCGCTTCGCGAGGAACGCCAACCCCGAGGTCGCCTCGCCCGTCGTGGTCGAAATCGCCGCTCGCGAGCGCGCTGCCGAAGCGGTCGCCGGCCTCGGCGACGCCTTCGATCTCCGGTGGATTGTCCTGGCTGAAGAACTGATCGCCCTTCGCCTTCAGGCCCTTGGCCCTGCCGTAGAGCACTTCGACGGCTCCCGCCTGGAGCCCGCCCTGCAGGCCCTCGGCGGGAACGCCGATCGCGAGGTCGTCGGGCTTGCTGCGGCCGAAATCGCCGCTGGCCAGCGCGCCCCCGAAGAAGTCGGCGCCATCGGCGCTCTCCTCCACGCCGGGGCTGTCCTGCGTCCATAGCTGGTCGCCTTTCGCTTTGAGCCCTCTGCGGGAGCCGTAGAGCACCTCGACCGCGCCTCGTGCTCCGTTCTCGCCATTGATGTCCGTCTCGCCCACGCCGATCGCGAGGTCGTCGCGACCGTCCCCGTCGAAATCCCCTGCCGCGAGCGCTCCCCCGAAGAGGTCGGCGGCCTCGGCGTGGTCGTTGATGCCTTTGGTGTTCTGCGTGAGCTTCCGGCTTCGCTTGCCGCGCAGGCCGTGCCTTGTCCCGTAGAAGACGACCACCGCGCCCGCGCCGGAGGCGCCCCCAACGTTCTGTCCGGGCACGCCAACGGCGAGGTCGGCGTGACGGTCATGGTTGAAGTTGCCCGCTGCCAGCGCCTTGCCGAAGCGGTCCGTCGAGCCGGGCGTGCCCGGTACGCCCTTGGTGATCTCGCTGAACAGCCTCGCCGTCTGCGGCCTCAGCTTGCTCTTGCCCGCGTAGATGACGGTCGCCGCGCCGGCGTTGGCCTGGCCCGCGACATTCTCACCCGGCGCTCCGATCGCCAGGTCGCCGCGGCGGTCGCCGTTGAAGTCGCCCACGGCCGCGTTGGCGGGCGCGGCGGGGAAGGCGCAGACCAACGCGCCGACGAGAAATCCGTAGCTCGCACGCAACCGGACCCTCCCCTCCATACCTCGACGGTACCCGCGAAGCCCGGCGAGGTCAAGGCTCGGGCCGCCGGGCTGTCTCCAGGCGAGTGGCCCGGCGCGCTCAGACGATCAGGTGTGGATAGTCGCGCTCCACCATCTCTCGGTAGAGCGCGAACACCGGCTTGGAGATCGGGATCAGCTTCAGCGCGGCCTTGACGTCGCCGGAGCTCTTGATGCGGCGCCTCGCCAGGGCCAATGGCACGTTCTCCTTGCCCTGGAAGTACCGGTTGGCGACCTCGGAGCTCATCGTCATCTCCACCTTTGGTTCCCAGTCGACGTCGTCCGACCACTCCCAGCGGAGGTTCTGCTCGCCACCCGAGTCGTCGTAGGTGACGTTGACGACGGCGTCGAGGTCCGGGAACTCGAACCGCTGCGGGACCCGCGCGTCGCGAAGCTTCGGCCCCATCTCGGGCTCGGTGCTCATGAGGCCGAACGTCCGGTCCATCACCTCGCGGAACTCGCTGGCCGATCTGAATTCCGCCATCGCCGTGACGACGCTACTCGATCGGCTGACCCTTGCGCCCCGCCCGGGCCGCGGCCACGTCTGGAAGCTCGAGCTCCCCCGGCCTCCAGCGCGTGCTCGGCAGGATCGCGCGCTCGATCACGCGCCCCTTGTGCTTCTCGATGATCCGCAGCATCGAGCGGACCAGCTCCTCGCCGAGGTCGTGCGGATTCAGCCCGAGGTCGATCAGCTTCGTGTTGGTGGCGTTGTAGTAGTGCCGCTCGGCCTCGATCCGCGGGTTGGGAAAGCTGCGCATCTCCACTGCATAGCCCAGCTGCTCGCCGCTGCGCTTCACCAGCTCGGCGAGCTGGGAGACCGAGAACTGCTCGGTGAACTGGTTGAAGACTCGGAACTCACCGAGCCCGGCGGGATTCATGACCGCCAGCTCGACGCACTGGAGCGTGTCGCGGATGTTGAGGAAGCCGCGCGTCTGCCCACCCTCGCCGTAGATCGTCAGCGGGTGACCGATCACCGCCTGCACGCAGAACCGGTTGAGCACGGTGCCGAAGTACTCGTCGTAGTCGAAGCGCGTGATCAGCCGATCGTCGGAGACCGACTCCTCGGTCTCCACCCCGTAGACCACTCCCTGGTTGAGGTCCGTGGCCCTCAGGCCCCAGATCCGGCTGGCGAAGTGGATGTTGTGGGAGTCGTGGACCTTGGAGAGGTGGTAGAGCGACCCGGGCATCTTCGGAAACGGAAGCGTGTCCCGGCGCCCCTTGTGCTCGATCTCGATGAACCCCTCCTCGATGTCGATGTTCGGGGTCCCGTACTCCCCCATCGTGCCGAGCTTCACGAGGTGGCAGTCGGGCACACGGTCGCGGATCGCGAACAGCAGGTTGAGCGTCCCGATCACGTTCGTGTACTGCGTCTCAACGGCCGCCTCTCGCGACTTCATCGAGTACGGCGCCGACGCCTGCTCCGCGTAGTGCACGATCGCCTCCGGCACCGTCTCGGCAATCACCCGCTCGAGGAAGTCGGCGTCCTCCATCGATCCCACGAAGGTGCCGATCTCGTTGCCGCTCACCTGCTGCCATGCCTCGACCCGGTCGGCGAGCGAGCGGATCGGGGTCAGCGAGCCGGTCGAGTGCTGGACGTGCCAGCGCCGGCGCGAGAAGTTGTCGACGACGGAGACCTCGTGGCCGCGCGCCGAGAAGCGCATCGCGGTCGGCCATCCGAGGTATCCGTCACCCCCAAGGATCAGGATTCGCATGCTCGCGCGAGCGTAGCGGACCGATCAGCGCGAAGCCCCGAATCGCACCCTTGCAGCGCGGAGCGCAAATCGCACGGGGTCGCGCATCTATCCTCGTCCCGCCCTTGTTGCCCATCTACCTCCCACTTTCCAGCCTGTTCCCGCCCGAGCTGACCGCCATCCGCGCGGCGGGGCTGGTGATCGCCGCCCTGGTGGCCGCGTTTGCGGTCTGGCGTCGGCGGTCGCTGCGAAACGTCGACGTCCTCATCCTGCTGCTGATCGCGCTCGGCCTGGCGATCGTCGCCGGCACGCAGCTGCTCGACGCCATCCTCAGCGCGTTCTCGTTCAAACGCGAGAACGGGACCCGGATCGTCGGGATCGCCGTGATCGCCATCCTGGTCCTGTTCCTGCTCGTCGTGCGAGCGCTGTCGCAGGGCTCGCGAATCACACGCGAGCTCTCCGAGGTGCTCGAGGGGCTCGCCTGGGAGCAGTTCGTCGCCGCGGGCCATCCGGAGCGCTTCCGGGACAAGATCGGCGTGCTGGTCCCCGCCTACAACGAGGCCGACAGCATCGGCTATGTCCTCGACCTGATTCCGGGCCAGGTCTGCGGGGTCGAGACCGCGGTCCTCGTCGTGGACGACGGCTCGCGCGACGGCACCGGCGAGATCGCCGCCCAGCACGGCGCGGCCGTCGCCCGCCACCTGATCAATCGCGGCGGCGGGGCCGCGCTGCGCACCGGATACCGGCTGCTCGCAGACTCCGGCACGACCATCGTCGTCACCCTGGACGCCGACGGGCAGCACCTGCCGTCCGAGATGGACCGCCTCGTGGAGCCCGTGCTATCGGGCGAGGTGGCCGTGGCACACGGCTCACGAGTCCTCGGGAAGGCCGACGCCAACCATCCGGCCCGTGAGCTCGGGATCGTGTTCTTCAACAGGATGGTCTCGCTGATCACCCGCACGAAGGTGAGCGACTGCTCGAACGGCTACCGCGCAGTGCGCTCGGACGTCCTGCCGCAGCTGGTTCTGCGCCAGGAGCAGTTCCACACCTCCGAGTTCCTGATCGAGGCGATCAAGCGCGGCATCCCGGCCAAGGAGGTGCCGGTGACCGTCGCCCGTCGCCTCCACGGCCACTCCAAGAAGCCTGCCGTGGTCCGCTACGGGCTCGGCTTCGCGAACGCGATCGTCCGGACCTGGCTGCGCTGACCCCAAGATCCGGACGAGGTGCCTTTTGACCCCGTCATAGGGGGAAAACCGTACCTCTCGACCGGGGCGGCCGCTCAGCTCGAGCTCGGTTGCCGGACCTCGGACGGGTCCGGGAGATACAGCTCCGCTCCGCACCTCGTGCAGACCTGCACGTAGAGCTTGTGGACCTTGCCGCAGCGCGGACAGCGGCGCTCCGGCTCCTCGGTCTCCGGCCGGTAGAGGATCACCGCGATCAGGCCGAAGACCAGGAGCACCGATCCGACGATCAGCCAGATGAAGAACGAGCTGCCCTTGGCGCGCCCGATGACCCCGGTCGCGATTCCGAACGACAGCGCGATGATCAGGTACGGAGCGGCCATGGCTGAATTCTCGCGCGTCCGCGTGCGGTGGGCCGAAAACGCATCGCTATGAGGGGTTTAGTCGGCCCAACTACGAGACCGGGCGGTGGCTGCCGCCGCGCTCGTACACTTCGGCGCGGAGCGGCCGCGGGTGCCCGATGGAGCCGACCTCCGCGACGTCGCGACCGAAGGGCAGGCCGACGGTCCAGTCCACGGCGGCGCGGACCTTGCGCATGGGGCCCGGGATCTGGCTCAGGTGGTAGGTGCGCGTCAGCCACCAGGCCGGGAAGCCGGAGAACGTCAGCCGCCCCATCCTGGCGACCGCCTTGTAGCGGCCGAGGTTCACGAACGCGCCCCTGTTGCGATAGCTGAAGGGCTCGGCCCTACCGATGCCGAGGTCGGCGGCCACGTTTCGGGCCACCGTTCGGCCCTGGCGGATGGCGTGCTGGGCGGTGGGCGGAGACGGCCTCGCCATTGCGGCAGAGGGGTCCGGCACGGCGGCGCAGTCGCCGATCGCCCAGACGCCGTGCATGCCCTCGACGCGCATGTAGTCGTCGACCCGCACGCGCCCGTGATCGTCCAGTGGCACGCTCAGCCGCACGAGGCTGGGGTGCGGGGCTACACCCGTCGGTCCAGACGACGGTCCGGGTGGGGATCCGCTCGCCGGTGGTGAGCGTCACGGAGTCGGGCTCGACCGATTCCAGGCGCGTGCCAAGGCGGATGTCGATCCCGCGACCCCGGAGCTCACGCGCCGCGTACTCGGCGAGCCGCAGATCGATCTCGGGCAGCACCCGGTCGGTCGCCTCGACCAGGATCCATCGCATTCCCTGCAGCCGCGCCAGCGGGTAGGAATCCATCGCGTCCACCGCGAAGTCCTGCAACTCGGCCAGCGCTTCGAGGCCGGCGTATCCGCCGCCGACGAAGACGTAGGTGAGGAGCTCCCGGCGGACCTCGGGGTCCTCGCTCGCGTTCGCGGCCTCCAGCGTCTCGATGACGTGGTTTCGAAGCCAGATCGCGTCCGCGAGGCTCTTGAACCCGATCGCGTTCTCCAACCCGGGCACCGGCAGCAACCGCGACACCGACCCCAGGGCGAGGATCAGCTCGTCGTAGCGTTGCTCCTGGGTCTCACCCTCGTGCGTCCGGATCTCGACCGTGCGCGCCGCCGGATCGTGGGCGGTCACCGCCCCCAGCCGCAGGAAGGTGCGCTTGAGGATCTCGCGGAGCGGCGTGACCACGTGGCGGGGCTCCAGGGTGCCTGCCGCGGCCTCGGGCAGGAATGGCGTGTACAGCAGGAAGTTGACGTCGTTGACGAGCATCAAGCGGGCCGACTGCTTCGGCAGCAGTCGCTCGAGCTCGCGGGCCGCGTGCGCGCCGCCGAACCCACCCCCGGCGATGACGACGTTCCAGGCCATGCACCGAGCCTACCACCTTGTAACAAGCTGTTACAAGTACGCCCACCGTGGCTAGTCCAGGCCGAGCTTCTCCCTGATCAGCCGGGTGGCCTCTCCCCCGTCCGCCGTGCCCTTGGTATCGCGCATCACAGCGCCGACGATCGGGCCGATCGCCTTCGAGTTGCCCGCCCTGACCTTCTCGGCGGCCTCGGGCTCGGCCTCGATCGCGCGCTCGACGACGGCCTCGAGCTCGCCTGTGTTCGACATCTGAGCGAGGCCTTCGCGCTCGACGATCTCGGCCGGGTCCCCTCCCTGGGTGACCAGCGTGGCCAGCACCTGGCGCGCGGCGCCGGTGGTCACCTGCTTGGCCTCGACCATGCCGGCGAGCGTGGCAAGGGCCTCGGGCGAGACGTTCGAGGCGGCCGGGTCCATCTCCCCGTCACCTGCTTCGCGCAGCTTGGCGACCAGCTGGCCCGTCACCCAGCTGGCGATCACCGTGGGCTCGGGCGCAGAGCCCTCCGCAGCCGCGCTCTTGCGCGAAGCGTCAAGGGCGCGTTCGAAATAGTCGCCGAGCTCGGCGTCGAAGGCGAGCTGGCGGGCGGTCACCTCGGGGAGGCCGAGCTTGGTCTCGTAGCGCTCGCGGCGAGCGCCCGGGAGCTCCGGCAGCGCCTCTCTCGCGGAGCGCAGCATCTCCTCGGTCGGCGCCAGCGGAACCAGGTCGGGCTCCGGGAGGTATCGGTAGTCGTGCGCGTACTCCTTGGAGCGCAGGGGCGTCAGCGATCCGGTCCGCGGATCGAAATGGAAGGTCTGCTGCTCCACCTGCCCGCCCTGCTGGAGCACGGCGCCCTGGCGCTCCAGCTCGGCGGCGATGCCCCGCTCCAGGAAGCGGAAGCTGTTCATGTTCTTGAGCTCGGTCTTCGTGCCCAGCTCCTCGGCCCCCGCGCGCCGCACCGAGACGTTGGCGTCGCAGCGCAGGCTCCCCTCCTCCATGTTCACGTCGGAGACGCCGAGCTGCTTGACCGTTGTTCGCAGGAGCTGCGCCCACTCCCGCGCCTCGGCCGGGCCCCGCAGGTCGGGCTCGGTGACGATCTCGACCAGGGGCGTGCCGCCGCGGTTGAAGTCGACCAGCGAGGAGGCGGACCCGTGGATGCGCCCCGATTCGCCGACGTGAGTCAGCTTCGCGGCGTCCTCCTCGAGGTGGACGCGGTGAATCCGGACGTCCCCGAGCCGCCCGCCGCGCGCCAGCGGAATGTCGTACTGGCTGATCTGGTAGCCCTTCGGGTTGTCCGGGTAGAAGTAGTTCTTGCGGTGGAAGATCGAGCGCGGCGCCACCTCAGACCCCAGCGCCAGCGCGATCTGCAGCGCGTAGCGGACGGCCTGCTCGTTGATCACGGGGAGAACCCCGGGGTGAGCCAGGCAGACCGGGCAGGTATGAACGTTCGGCTGATCGCCGAACGAGAGCTCGCAACCGCAGAACATCTTCGTCCGCGTCAACAGATGGACGTGGATCTCGAGCCCGACCACGGCCTCGTATCCGTCCGGCAGGCTCATCCGTAGCCCAGCTCCGCGATCACGGCCTGACTCCCGGGGGCCTGGTGTCGAAGTCAATCGCCCGCTCGAGCGCGTGGGCCGCGTCGAGCAGCCCCGACTCGCCGAACGCCGGGGCGGCGATCTGGAAGCCCACCGGCAGCCCGGGGCCGCCGCCGTCGGGCTCCGCCAGGCCGGCCGGGATCGAGATCGCCGGGATGCCGGCCAGGGACATCGGCACGGTGCAGAAGTCCGACATGTACATCGCCAGCGGGTTCGCCGTCCGCTCCCCGAGTCGGAAGGCCACGGTCGGCGAGGTCGGCGAGACCAGGTAGTCGAAGCGCTCGAACGCGGCCCGGAAGTCGTCCGCGATCTTGGTGCGGACGCGCTGCGCGCGGCCGTAGTAGGCCTCGTAGTAGCCCGAGGAGAGCGCGTAGGTGCCGAGCATGATCCGCCGCTTCACCTCGGCGCCGAACCCCTCGGCCCGCGTCCGCTCGTACATCGCGATCAGGTCGCCGTCGCCGTCCGCCCGTGGCCCGTAGCGCACGCCGTCGTAGCGGGCGAGGTTGGCCGAGGCCTCGGCCGGCGCCAGGATGTAGTAGGCGGAGATCCCGTGCACCGCGTGCGGGAGCTCGCACATGTCGACCTCGCCGCCCAGCTCCCGGATCGTCGCGAGCGTGCGCTCGAAGACCTCCGAGACGCCGGCCTCGATCCCCTCGGCGTCGGCCGACAGCTCCCGCGGCACGCCGAAGCGAAGCCCGTCGAGGTCGTGGCGCGACGGCAGCTCCACCCCGCCCTCGATTCCCACCGAGGTCGAGTCACAGGGGTCGCGGCCCTCGGCCACCCGGAGCAGGAGCGCCGCGTCGGTGACGTCGCGGGTCAGTGGCCCGCACTGGTCCAGCGAGGACGCGAAGGCGATCATCCCGTAACGGGAGACGGCGCCGTAGGTCGGCTTCAGGCCCACGATCCCGCAGAGCGAGGCGGGCTGTCGAATCGAGCCCCCGGTGTCGGTGCCGATCGCCCAGGGGGCCAGCCGGCCGGCCACCGCCGCGGCCGAGCCGCCGGACGATCCTCCGGGCACCCGTTCGCGATCCCAGGGGTTGAGCACGGGGCCGTACCCGGAGTTCTCGTTCGAGGAGCCCATCGCGAACTCGTCCATGTTGGTCTTGCCGAGCAGCCGTGCGCCCGCGCCCGCGAGCCTGCGCACTGCCGTGGCGGTGTACGGCGGCCGGTAGCCCTCCAGGATCCGCGACCCGGCGGTGGTCTCGATCCCCTCCGTGCAGAAGATGTCCTTGACGGCGATCGGCGCGCCCGCAAGATCGCCATCGGCACCGCCTTCCGGGGATCGGCGCGCGCCGGGCTCGGCGCGCCACAGGTAGGCGCCGAGCTCGTCGCGAGCGCCGGCGTAGGCGTCGAAGTACTCGTCCGCCCCCAGGTCGCCGGACTCGATGCGCCGCAGCGCCTCGACGACGGTCAGCTCGGGGAGGTCATCCATTGGTCACGCCTGCGGGGAGGGAACCCGGAACGCCCCCTCGGCCGGGTCGGGTGCCGGCTCGAGGATCTGCTCGCGCGGCCAGCTCGGTCGCGGCTCGTCGGCGCGCAGCACGTTTTGCAGCGCGACCACGTGGGAGGTGGGCTCCACCCCATCGAGGTCGAGCTCATTCATCCGCTCGACGTGATCGAGGATCGTCGACAGCTCGCCGGACATCCGCTCGACCTCGTCGTCGGTCAACTCCAGCCGCGCCAGCCGCGCCACGTGCAGCACCTGCTCCCGATCGATCACGAGGCGGATTCTAGGCCGGGTAGGATGCCCGCCGAACCCTCGCGGAAAGGCCTGCTAAACCGCGCCTTTTCTGATTCATGGCTACGGCCATAGCTACGGCTTCAGCCGCCTTCCCGGTCCAAGTAGGCCCCGAGCAGGGCGCGGGCCTCGGCTCTCGAGCGCGCCCCGACCCCACGGGCTAGGAGGGTGGCTCGCGGGCCGTTAGCGGGCCGCTCAGTCGGCCTTCCGGAGAATCGCGTCGATCGCCTCGCCGACCTCGTCGCGGTCGTCAGGCCTCTCCGGTCGCAGCGCGCGTTCGAGCGCGATCATCGCGCTGACGGAGCCGGTGGCGGCCTTCTCGGAGAGCATCTTCAGCACGCCTTCATAGGTCGGTAGATCGGTCTCGGTCATCGGCACCTTCCGTATATCGGTCGTGGGTGTGGAATCTGGCAAGCGGAGGTGGTCAGCGGCTCGGATCGCAGATCTGAACCCTCCCCCTAGCCGCGAGATACTGCGCGGGCGATGTCGCAGGAGAACGTGGAGATCGTGCGCAAGGCGTTCGAGGCCTGGAACGCAGGGGACATGGACGCCTTCCGTGAGTTTTACGACCCCGACATCATCGTGCGACCACCGGAGGGTTGGCCGGAGCCGGGGCCGTTCGTGGGTCGAGAGGCGGTCATGGGCCAGTGGGAGCAACTACGCGAGACCTGGGATGCCGACGAAGTGGAACCGATCGGCGACTTCATCGACGCCGCCGACCGAGTTGTCGTCAGGCAGGCGTGGCGCGGCGCGGGTCACGGCCCCAGCTTGAACATGGAGATGACGAACGTGTTCATGGTGCGCAACGGCAGGATCGTCTACCAGGAGTTCTTCTGGGATCACACCGAGGCCCTCGAAGCCGCCGGGCTGCGGGAGTAGGCGATGTCGCAGGAAAACGTCGAAGTCGTGAAAGCAGCCTTCGAGGCTTACAACCGGGGCGACCTCGACGCCTGGTTGGCGGACGCCGATCCGGATATCGAGTGGCATGTGCTGCCTGAAGCCACCGATCCCGGACCGCATCGTGGTCGTCAAGTCGTCTTGGAGCGGGCGAAGTTGTGGCGGCGGACGCTGGTCGGACTTCGAGCGGAGGTTCTGGAGTACATCGACGCGGGCGAGTACGTCATCGCACCGGTGCGCATGCGAGGGCACGCCCCTGGAAGCGATGCCGAGGTCGTGCTCGCCGAGGTGTATGTGAGTAAGTTGCGCAGCGGCAAGGTCGTCGAACTCCGCGAATATCGGACCAAGGCGGAAGCCCTCGAAGCCGCCGGACTTTCGGAGTAGGCGATGTCGCAGGAGAACGTCGAGGTCGTTCTGGATCAGTGGCGTGCCTGGAGCGACGGAAACCTGGACAGGTGGGCACAGGCCTGGGACCCCGAGGTGGTCGTAGTTGCCCCGAAGGGTTGGCCCGAGGGAGAAGTCGAGCGGGGCATCGAAGCCTGGAGGCGTCAGGCCCAACGTCTGCGGGATACCTGGGCGGAGGCGCGGATCGAGGTTGACGAGATTCGGGATGGGAAAGACCGGGTGCTTGCTCGGTTTCGCTACGTGACGGTTGGAGAGGACACCGGCATCCCCTTTGAGACGCCCATGGGCGTTGTCTTCTTCGTCAGCGAGCGAAAGATCAGGCGCGCGTATTTCGGCTGGACGATGGCCGAGGCCCTCGAAGCTGCCGGGCTGCGGGAGTAAGCCACACCGGGGCCCCCGCCTCCGTGGCTACGGCGTGGCTACGGGATGGGTACGGGACTGACCCCGACTGACCCTCACTGACGCCTATTCGTGGCCCGATGCCGCGCCTGACGCGGACAATGTGCAGGTAGGATGCCCGGCCTGTGTCAGCGATGACCGGAGCGCGGGCAGAGCGATTCGTCGTCCTCAACCTCCGCCTGCTGGCGGCGAGCTTCGCGATCGTCGGGATCCTGTTCATCGTCACGCCCGACGGCGTGCTGGACGTGATCTCGGACTTCGGCAACTGGCTGCCGCTGGGGCAGTTCACGCGCGCACCGGAGACCACCGAGCAGTTCTGGCTTGCCCTGGCCTTCGCGTACATGGTCGTGATCGCGGGCATCTGCCTCGTGGTCCAGACCGACGTGGTTCGCTACCGGCCGCTGCTCGTGGTGCTCGCAGTCGGCAAGACAGCCTCCTCGCTCGCCGCGCTCGGCTTCTACCTGTTCGACCAGGACGTGTTCATCTACCTGCTCAACTTCCTCGTCGACGGCTTCCTGGCCGTTTTGGCCCTGACGTTGTGGTCGGTGGCCGGCCGGATCGGAGAGCCCGCCGCCCCCTCCTGAAGGCGCTCACCGGGGCTGGGCGCCGCCGAGCTCCATGCCCCTGCGGGCCGTTCGTCGGGACTGCGGGCCGGCGAGCTGCGAATCCTGCGCGCCTTCGCGGAGGCGATGGCGCCGGGCTTCGGGCCCCTGCCGCCGGCCGCGAGCCCGGGCGGCTTGGCGCACGCGCGCCGCGAGGATGCGGTCGAGGTCGCGGAGCCACTGAATCGCTACCTGGCGAGCATGCCCAAGCGCAGCGTGGGCCAGGTGAAGCTCGCGCTGCGGGTCCTCGAATGGCTCCCCTTTCCGTGGCGATTCAGCCGCGCCAGCCTCGAGGCGCGCCAGGACTTCCTCCGCCGCCTGGAGGGCTCGAGCATTCCGCGGGCCGGCGATCTGCTCCTTTTCCTCAAGGTCCTCACGGGTCTCGGCTACGGCAACGACGCGCGGGTGCGGCAGGCGGTCGGCTACGAGATGCGCTGCGAGGTCGCCGACGCCGTCCCCGGCTCCGATCAGCCCGGTTCGGGCCTGGATGACCTGCGGCCGCCCGCCGGCGGCGAGGAGTGCGATGTGGCGATCGTCGGCTCGGGCGCCGGCGGCGCGGTCACCGCGGCGATCCTCGCCGAGGCCGGCCTCGAGGTCGTGGTGCTGGAGGCAGGCCCCTACATGGACCGGCGGAGCTACCCAGAGGAGCCCCTGGCAGCGCTGGCGGCGCTCTACCGGGACGGTGGACTGACGATCGCCGAGGGCCGCCCCGCGATCCCGACGCCGGTCGGACGGGCCGTCGGCGGCACGACGGTGATCAACTCGGGCACCTGCTTCCGGGCACCCCAGAACGTGCTCGCCGGCTGGGCCTCAGAGCACGGCGTCGAATGGGCATCCAACCTGGACCCCGAATACCAGGCGGCCGAGGAGATGCTCAACGTGCGCCCCGTCGACCCGGAGCGGATGGGCCGAAATGGCCAGCTCTTGCGCGAAGGCGCGGAGGCGCTGGGCGTGCGCCACGCGCCCCTGCACCGAAACGCCGGCTCCTGCCACCAATGCAGCTCGTGCCCGGCCGGCTGCCGGCTGGATGCAAAACGCGCCATGCACGTGTCCTACCTGCCCCGGGCCGTGGCGGCGGGGGCGCGGATCAGGGCCGAGGTCGAGGCTCGGCACGTCGTCTTCGAGCGAAACCAAGCCACCGGACTCGACTGCCTGGCGCGCGCGAACGGGAGCGCCCGCCCGTTCAAGCTTCGCGCCCGGCGCGCGGTCGTGCTGGCCGGGGGCGCGTTCGGGACGCCCGAGCTGTTGCTGCGATCCGGCTTTCGCTCGCCGAGCGGGCAGCTGGGCCGCAACCTCCGCATCCATCCCGCCTGCTGGGTGGGCGCCCGATTCGCCGAGGAGGTGCGGGGCTGGGACGGGGTGATGCAGAGCTACGCCGTCAGCGAGTGGGAGGACCGCGGCATCCTGCTCGAGGCCACGTTCACCCCGCTGGCCTTCGGCGCGCAATGGCTCCCGGGCACGGGCGTCGAGCACGCGGAGCGAGTGCTCGCGTACGACCACATCGCCTCCACGGGTGTCCATCTCTCCGACCGCTCGGCTGGACGGGTGGGGCGGGCACGCGACGGCTCGCTGCGGATCACCTACCGCCTTACGGACGACGACGCCGCTCGGCTCGTGTTCGGCATCGCGCGCGCGGCGGAGTTGCTCTACGCCGCCGGCGCCCGCGAGGTCTATCCGCAGATCGCCGGCGTCCCGACGATCCCGAAGGCCCGGATCGCCGACCTCGAGGCCTCGCCGCCGCCCGCCGGCGAGCTGCGTCTCGAGGCGTTTCATCCGATGGGCACGGCTCGGATCGACGCCGACCCCGCGGCGGGCGTGGTCGGCACCGACGGCGCGGTCCACGGCGCCGACGCCCTCTACGTGGCCGACGGCAGCCTGCTGCCGAGCTCGATCGGCGTCAACCCGATGATGACGATCATCGCGATGGCCTCACGGGTCGCCCGCCAGCTGGCCGATCGCCTCAACTAGCGACGGCCGCCTTCAAGGCGGCCGTCGCCGTACAACCTCTCCTCCCGGGACGCGCGCGTCCCGAGCTGCGACCTACGGCGCCTCGCCCGGCGGCGGAGGCGGCGGAGGAGGCGGGCCCGCGCTCGGCCCCGGGTCGGGCGGACCGCGGAAGCGATCGGCCTCACCGCCGAAGGTGGTTCCCTCCTCCTGCATCGCGCGCCAACCACCGTAGGCGACTCCAATCGCGGCGATCAGCCCGAGCCATACGCCGATCTTCCGGGTGTGATCGACGCCGCTGATGTCACCGGCGCCGAAATCCGGCGGGCTGATGATGCTGATGATGATCAGAACGACCGAGAGGATCCCCAGGCCCGCGACGATCGCGCTCGCGGCGACCGGGAGGCCGGCCTCGGCCTCCGAGGCCTTGATCGCCGCCAGGCCGACCGCCGCCACCACCGTGATGAACAGGACGATGTCGATGAAGCCGTACGAGCCCCAGGCGTTCCGTGACCCCTCGACGGAGCCGAAACCGGTGACGCCGACCTTCAGACCGAACCACTTGAAGATGAACATGATCAGGATCAGCGCAATCCCTGAGACTCCGGCGATCTTCTCGCCCTGGGTGAGCCTGCTGAGGTCCATTGACGCTCCCTCTGGTGGATGAATTCAGCTTGGTTCAGCGCGAAGCGGTCGGTCACGACGAACCTCCCGGGCTGATTGCGGAGCGCAGCCTATACCGCGCGTCAGTCGAATCGCAAGGCGTCTGGCCGTTTATCCCCAGCGGGATTTTGCGGCCGAGACCGTGTTCTGAAGCAGCATCGCGATCGTCATCGGGCCCACCCCGCCCGGCACCGGAGTGATCGCGCCGGCGACCTCCAGGACGGGGTCGAAATCGACGTCGCCGACCAGGCCGTCCTCGGTGCGGTTCATCCCGACGTCGATCACCGCGGCGCCTGGCTTGACCCAGTCCGCCTTCACGAGACGCGGCGAGCCGACGGCGGCCACGAGGATGTCGGCGCGGCGGCAAGCGCCGGCCAGATCCCGCGTCCGCGAGTGGCAGACGGTCACTGTCGCGTTGGCGTTCAAGAGCAGACTGGCGAGCGGCCGGCCGACCAGGATCGAGCGGCCGATGATCACCGCCTCCGCCCCCTCGGGCTCGACCTCCGCATGACGGAGTAGCTCCATCACGCCGCGCGGCGTGCACGAGACGAGTCCCGGACGGCCCTGGGCCAGCAGGCCGGCGCTTCCGGCGGTCAGCCCGTCGACGTCCTTCGCCGGGTCGATCGACGCGATCACGGGGTCCTGGTCGATCTGGCCGGGCAGGGGAAGCTGGACGAGGATCCCGTCCACCGAGTCGTCGGCGTTCAACTCGTCGATCAGCGCGAGCAACTCCTCCTGGGAGGCCGAGGCCTCCAGCCCATGATGGACCGAGCGCATCCCCACCTCCTCGGTCTGCTTTCGCTTGTTGCCGACGTAGACGTGGGAGGCGGGGTCGTCACCGACGAGCACCGTCGCGAGGCCTGGGGTGCGGCCGCCGCTCGTGGCCGCGAGCTCCTGCACCTCGCGGGCCACGCGCTCGCGCACCTCCGCCGCCACCGCCTTGCCGTCGATCACCCGCGCGCTCGATCCGGCGCTCTTCGCTGCCAAGGCGTCAGACCTTCTTCAGCGGCGCGTAATCGCCCATCAGCTTGCGCTCGGTGGCGTCGGCTGCGAAGCGAACGACGATCACGCCACCCGGCTCGACGCCGGTGACCACACCTTCGCCGAAGGTGGCGTGCACGACGTCGTCGCCGACCCGGAACTCGAGCGGCGAGGCGTGGGGCTGGGGGCGACCCCGCGAGCCGGGCCCGATTCGCGCATCGAGGGCGGCGGCTGCCGCCCAGCCGGTGGGCCTCGCCGCTCCCTGGCGATCGACCAGCTCGGCCGGGATCTCGCCGAGGAACCGGGAGGGGAGGTTGTGCCCGCGCCCGCCGTGCAGGCTGCGCCGGCGCGCGAAGGTCATGCAGAGTCGCTGCTTGGCGCGAGTCACGCCGACATAGCAAAGGCGGCGCTCCTCCTCGAGGTTGCCCTCCTCGAGCGAGCGCATGTGCGGGAACACCCCCTCCTCACAGCCGATCATGAACACAGCCTCGTACTCGAGGCCCTTGGCGTTGTGGAGCGTCATCAGCGTGCACAGGCTCTCCTCTGTCCGCAGCGCGTCCTGGTCCGTGTACAGCGAGATCTGGGCCAGGAACTCCTCCACCGGCCGCACGTCACTCTCTCCCTCCAGCTGGCGATTGGCGTCGAATTCGCCGGCGACGCTCACCAGCTCCTCGAGGTTCTCGACCCTCCCCTCGGCCTCGATCGTCCGCTCCGCCTGAAGCGCGTCGAGGTAGCCGCTTTGGTTGAGGACCGCCTCCAGCAGCTCGGCGACGGGGACGGCGCCGTTGGCGGCCTCGACGCGCTGGCGCAGGCCAGCCATCGTCTCGGCGAATCGGCTCACGGCCTTCAGCGCCGCGGCTCCCAGGCCGGGCACCCGCTCGGGCGCAGAGAAAACGTCCCAGATGTCCTGACCGGTGGTGTTCGCATGCGACAGCAGCCGCCCCTGCGTCGTCTGGCCGATCCCGCGGCGCGGCGAGTTGACGATCCGGGCGAACGAAACCGCGTCGGCGGGGTTCGCCATCAGGCTCAGGTAGGCGATCGCGTCCTTGATCTCGGCGCGCTCGTAGAACTTGGTGCCCCCGATCACCTGATAGGGGATCTCGAACCGCACCAGCGTGTCCTCGAGCACGCGGCTTTGGGCATTGACCCGATAGAAGACGGCGATCTCGTCACGCGGGATCCCCTCGTCCGTCGCCAGCCGCTCCACCTCCGAGGCCACGTAGCGCGCCTCAGCGTGCTCGTCGTCGAGCTCGACGATCGTCACCGGGTCGCCTGGGGCACGTCCCGTCCACAGCCGCTTGCCCAGGCGATCCTTGTTGTTGGCGACGATCGCGTTCGCGGCGTCGAGGATCGCCTGCGTCGAGCGATAGTTCTCCTCCAGCCGCACGACCGTGGTCTCGGCGTAGTCGCGCTCGAACTCGAGGATGTTGCGGATGTCGGCGCCGCGGAAGCGGTAGATGCTCTGGTCTTCGTCCCCGACGACGAACAGATTGCCGTGCTCGGTGCAGAGCAGCTGGAGCAGCCGGTACTGGACGTGGTTGGTGTCCTGGTACTCGTCGACCAGCACCCAGCGGAAGGCGCGGCGGTAGCGCTCGCGGACGTCCTCGAACAGCTCCAGCAGGTTGACCGTGCGGACGAGCAGGTCGTCGAAGTCCATCGCGTTGGCCTCCAGCATCCGGCGCTCATACAGCCGGTAGACGTCGGCGACGGCCCGCTCGAAGAACGATCCCTGGGCCTGCGCGTAGCCGTCCGCATCCACCAGCTGGCTCTTCGCGGCCGAGATCTGTGCCCGCACGGCGCGCGGCGGAAAGCGCTTTGGGTCCAGCTCCAGCTCCTCGGAGCACCGCTTCACCATCCGCAGCGAGTCGGCCTCGTCGTAGATCGTGAAGGCGCGCTTGTAGCCGAGTCGCTGGGCGTCGGCGCGCAGGATCCGCGCGCAGGCCGAGTGGAAGGTCATCACCCACATCAGTCGCGCGACGCCCCCGACGCTTTGCTCGACGCGCTCGCGCATCTCGCCCGCGGCCTTGTTGGTGAAGGTGATCGCGAGGATCTCACTCGGCAGCGCCTGCCCGGTGGCCAGCAGATAGGCGATCCGGTAGGTGAGCACGCGCGTCTTTCCGGACCCCGCGCCGGCAAGCACCAGCAGCGGGCCCTCGCCGTGGGTGACCGCCTCGCGCTGCGGCGGGTTCAGGTCGGCGAGCAGGCGCTCGACCTGCGTCGCGCCCGGCTCGATCGGCCTCAGCTCGGTCTCGGCAGTCACCAATCGAGCATAGCTACGGTCCCGGCGATGGCTGGCCGCCCCAACCTAACCCCCGAGATCCCGAGGTGGACCGAGTTCCGTCCGATATTGGACGCAATGCGGTCCACCCCCAGCCCGTGCGCTCTCAGGCGGTCAGCCGCCGGCCGTGGACGGCCCGCGCTTCGGGTTCAGCTCGCGGACCTCGCCCTCGGCCGGCTTGCCGTCGAGCCCCTCCAGCCTGCGCTCCAGCTCGCCGATCCGCTCCGCAAGGCCCTTGATCGCGTCGGCGACGGGATCGGGCAGGTGGATCCAGTCGGCGTCGGGGCCCTCGACCCTGCGCCCCTCGACCCGGACCGGATGCCCGGGATTGCCGACCACGGTGGAGTTGGCGGGCACGTCCTGGATCACGACCGTGTTGGCGCCCACCTTGGCGCAATGACCGACCGTGATCGGGCCCAGGAGCTTCGCGCCTGAGCCGATCGTGACGTCGTCCTCGACGGTGGGGTGACGCTTGCCGCGCGCGAACCCGGTCCCGCCGAGGGTCACCCCCTGATAGAGCGTCACCCGGTCGCCGATCTCCGCCGTTTCGCCGATCACGACCCCGGACCCGTGGTCGATGAACAGATCGGCGCCAACGCTGGCCGCCGGATGGATCTCGACGCCGGTCACTGCCCGCGTCGTGTAGGAGAGCGCCATCGGCACCAGCGGCATCCCGGACTCGTGCAGCGCGTGGGCGACACGGTGACTGAGGACCGCCTGCACGCCGCCCCAGTTCATGAGGATCTCGGCGGTGCCCACGCTGCGCGCCGCGGGGTCGCGATCGCGCGCCGAGGCGACGTCCGCCCTGATCTCGTTGACCACGCGCTGCAGGGTGCCGAGGCCGAGCATGGGAACAGGTTAGGCCCTGGCCGCCGGCCGGTTCAGGCCTCGGGGGCGAAGAAGGGCAGCGACATGTAGCGCTCGCCGCCGTCGGGGACGATGACCACGACTCGCTTCCCCGCCAGCTCGCGGCGCGCGGCAAGCTCCAGGGCGGCGTCGATCGCGGCACCGGCTGAGATCCCGACCAACAGCCCCTCCCGCCGTGCCGCCTCTCGTGCCCGCCGGAGCGCGGCCTCGTCGTCGACCGCGATCACCTCGTCGATCACGGAGCGGTCGAGTACCTCGGGAACGAACCCCGCCCCGATCCCCTGGATCTTGTGCGGGCCAGGCAGCCCGCCGGAGAGAACCGACGAGGTGGCGGGCTCCACGGCGACCGCCCGCACCGACGGACGCCGCTCCTTGAGTCGCTGCCCGACCCCGGTGATGGTGCCGCCGGTGCCCACGCCGCAGACCACGACGTCGACCTCGCCGTCGAGATCGCGCCAGATCTCCTCGGCGGTCGTTCGCCGATGGACCTCCGGGTTGGCGGGGTTGCTGAACTGCTGGGGCATGAACGCGCCGCGCTCGCCCGCTATCCGCTCCGCCAGCTGAACGGCCTCGTTCATGCCCCCAAGTGACGGGGTCTGGTGGACCTCCGCGCCGTAGGTGCGAAGCAAGGCGGTTCGCTCACGAGTCATCCCCTCGGGAAGCGTCAACACCAGCTCGTAGCCGCGAGCCGCGCAGACCATGGCCAGCGCGATCCCGGTGTTGCCGCTGGTCGACTCCACGATCACCGATCGCCCGCGCTCGATCAGCCCGTCGCGCTCGGCCGCGTCGATCATCGCCACGCCGATCCGGTCCTTGACCGACCCGCCCGGGTTCAGGTACTCGAGCTTGGCGACGACCTCGGCTTCGAGCCCCTCCGCCATTCGCTGTAGGGCAACGAGCGGCGTGTTGCCGACCGTGCTCGAGGCCTCGGGCGCGATCGCGCCCAGGCCCTCGGCTGTGCGCGGCTCTCCATCCACGATCGCAGCCAAAGTACCTGCTCGCCAGATGTCGTACGTCCCCGGGGGCGCTCTCAGGTCCGGAGCGCCGGGACTGGGCTACCTCGCCTCCGTCATGCAGTTCCGAGAGACACTATGCCGCCGCCGGTGTCGCCGAGCGGGCCCGCACTGCCAGCAGGATGCTGATCACCAGGATCAGGACCGCGGTCCCGATGAAGGCGGCGAAGCCGGCAGGCGTCAGGGCGACGACGCCGAGCACGAGCATGATCCAGCCGATCCACTTCGGCAGCGCCCCGCTTCTGACCACTGAGATCCCGGTGGCCCAGAGGAAGAGCAGAGTGCCGAGCGCGATCGGTACGAAGTCGTTGTCCCAGAGCGTCTGCAGCGCCTGCACCGCGATCGGATCGATGTCGTCGGCGCGCTCGGCGATAGCGAGCGAGATCGTGGCGTCGATGGAGAAGCCGATCGCGACCACCACCACGCCGATGAAGGAGACCAGCGAGAGCATGTCGGCCCCGCCCGCAGCCACCCGCAAGACGTCGCGCAGGTAGGCGCCGAAGAAGACGAGCAAGACGGTTGCGGCCACCCCGATGAAGGCGCTGATCTCCACCGAGTTCTTGTTGTCGATGTACCAGTTGGCGATCTCCGTTGCCGGATGAGTCGCGTCCTTGGGCTCTCCTCCGACGATGAAGCCGATGATCGCCACGACGATGAACGCCGCCCCGGTGAGCGGCACCAGCCACCCCTTGCTGCCATTCATGGTTCGCCTCCTCTCGCCCTTCACACCGCCCCCTGCGGGGCCGGGCGGGCAGTATCTCAGCGGTGCGACAGTCGTGCTCCAGTCGGGGGGAGAACCGGGGCGGGGACAGACCTCCCTGCGAAGCTTGAGTGCGCGGCGGAGGGGGCGGCCACCCACGGAGGCCGGAATGGCCGCCCCCTCGCGCTCAGCCGGTGCAAGTGATCGGCACGCGCACGGACCTCGATCCGATCGTCATAGCCGCGCCCGCACGATCTGCACGTTCTCCTGCGACATCGCCTACTCCGAAAGGCCCGCGGCTTCGAGGGCTTCGGCCTCGCTCGCGAAAGTCCCTAGCTTTGCTCGAACACTTCCGCCTCGAACGCTGTCTCCTCCGGTGGACCAGCGAAGCCCTCATCGCCAAGGTCCCCAAGGCCAGGCTGAAGCGTCTCGTCGCGAAACCGCTCCCACGATTCCTTCGACTCGTGGACGGCCAGGATGATCCATCCATCGTCGGTTCGACCTGCGACGTGGACGACCTGGCCGTCGGGCAATCCGTCGGCCGGATGCACCTTCGCCACCGCCGTCTCGTACTGCTCCCTGGTTCCGCCTGGGAACCTGTGAACGATTGCGTATGCCATTGCAGTCTCCTTGCTTATGCAGGTTTCGGTCCAGCCAAACCTACATCCGTTTCCTCTACTTAGGCAGACGGGTCGGTGACGCAGATTGCCGAGAACGACCCGCCGCTGAGAGCGAAAGTGAAGGAGCCGTCGTCCGCACGGGTACGTATACGACCGACCCAATGAGCGTCGATGCCGAGGTCCGAAGGGGTGAGAGGGTCGCGCTGTCCGCTGGTGCTGCCGAGGTCCCCCACCGACGCGAGATACTGCGCGAGCGATGTCGCAGCAGAACGTGGAGGTCGTACGGAAGGAAGCCGGGGAGGCAACGACCTCGCCCCGGACGGACATTCAGCCAGCGCCCTAAGTCCGCAGTCGCTTGAGCGCCGCCCGAATCCGCTTCTGACCCTCGTCGTCCAATACGGGTTCGTTCTCGAGCCACAAGACCAAGGCGTGGAGCCAGAGCAGGCGGACGTCGATTCCCAGCTCGCTCGCGTAGGCCATCAGCACCTCCTCGGGGCGCTTCGGCCACGCCGCCCCGTCCTCAAACCTGGCGACCGTCGCCTGGTTTACCTCGATCGCCGCCGCGATCTTGACCTGCACGACCCCCTTCTCCTCCCGCGCTTGGCGACAGGCCAGGCCAAGCCAGGGGAGGAAGGGACGGGGAGTCTCCTCGACCTCCATGCCCGCAGTTCTAGCCGACCGGCCCGACAGAAGCCTGGTAATTGGTGGTCAGGGTCATATGCGTCTCGTATAACTGCTCTAAGCATCTACACGACACCGCACACTGCGCATCAATATGCTACAACGTCCAACGTGGGGACGGGGGGAGGGCGGGAACAAAAGGCGACCCGATCGGGACTCGGTCGCCGGCGGCCGACCCGCCCGCCGCGATCCGCCGCCGACCTGGCAGCGGGGCCGAGCGGGCGGCGGCCCGCCCGCCGGCGACCGTGGCGCGCCCAAGGGACAGTGATGCATTGCGAAGACGATGCCCTTCACGCGGAGCCGGGAATCGCGGCGCCCGGTTTCGTGGTCGAGTCGGACCGGCTTTCGATGGCGTTCGCCGTGGCCCGTCTCGCCCACTCGGGCCACTCCCGCGGAGGCCACGGCAGGCCGTATCTCGAACACCCGATCCAGGTCGCCGAGCTGCTCCGAGACGAGGGCTACGGCGAAGCGGTGTGCGCCGCCGCCCTCTTGCACGACGTCGTCGAGGACTCCGGCCTCACAGCCCGTGACGTGGCCGAGACTTTCGGAGAGGAGGTTGGGGAGTTGGTTGCGGCGCTGACCGAGGATCCAGCGATCGAGGACTGGGAGCTGCGCAAACTGGCGCTCCGAGCGCGCGCCGCCGCGTCGGGGACCGCGTGCGCGGCGATCTATGTGGCCGACAAGCTCGCCAACCTGCACGACTGGCGGCTTGTCTATGCCGAAGTCGGCGAGCGTGCGGTCGAGTTCTTCAAGGCCCCGACGCTCGACGCCAGAGTCCGCGCCTGGCGCGCGGATCTCGAGATGGGCGAGCGCATCGCGCCGCGGCTGAGGCTCAATGCGCGCCTGCGCCAGGAGCTTGAGCAGTTCGAGCGCGAACGGCGCCCGCCGTCTTAGGTCTGCTGCGGGAGTAGGCGAGTTCTTTCCCGTCCGGTGAGCGCGTGACAAATCGCACACACCGCCTCTGACCAGCGGGTTAGCGTCAGGGTGACTTGGCGGTCGCGCCAACCCGCCGACAAGCCCTAACGGACTCGCCGACGCGCTTGGCCTCCGCCCCACGTGGCTCCACGGGAGGTCCTAATGCGTCAATGGCTTCGTTCTCACCTGACCTACGCGAACGTCATGGTCACGATTCTCGGGTTCATCGTGCTCGGTGGTACGGCGCTTGCCGCGACAGGCGGAAACTTCATCCTCGGCCAACCGAACTCGGCGGGCGCGCCCACCCAGCTTTCCTCCGCCACCACCAACGCGGCGGGTGCCCTCAAGGTGGCGAACACGAACACGACCATCGCCGGTAGGGGCATCACCGCTCAGGGGGGAGCAGGGGGCTTTGGCCTTTGGGCATCGGGGGGCAACGTGGCCAAGAACACCGCCGCGATCCATGGCCAAAGCGGCGCGGGCAATGCTGTCGAGGGCTTCTCGACCGCAAACCCCGCCTCAGGCGTCTACGGCCAGGACAACAACGCCAACAGCTACGGAGTCGCGGGCCACTCCGACAACGGTGTCGCCGTCGTCGGCGACAGCGCCAGCGGTTGGGCGATCCAGGCCCTCGGCAATGCCACGCAGACTCGAGGCGGCAACGGCTTCGTCAAGGCGACGGCGTACATCGATCCCTTCGGTGCGGGCGCGAGCAACAAGATCGTGCAGTGCTTTAACTCCCAGCTTTCACCGAGCCAGGCGACTAGCGGGGACTGCGGGATCACCTACAACCGCACCGCTGGGGGCAAGTGCACCCTCAACTTCGGCTTCCGCGTCGATGACCGCTTCGCTTCGGTGACGGCGCAAGCCGCAGCATTGACGTCGGCGGATCCGCCCGGATCACCATCGAACGCACTCGCCGTGACGACCTTCGATTCGGTCCTTGCCGCTTACGTAGACGTTCCCTTCTACATCGTCGTGTTCTGAGTTCGAGGAGATCGGAAACGGTCGCTCGCGAGATACTGCGCGGGCGATGTCGCGGGAGAAGCGCCGAGATAGCGACAGGAACCCGCCCGACTCTTGGAAGGGCTGGCTCTGTGGGACCTGGGTAGCGGCTCAACCCCAGCGATCAGGCCCCGCGCGTTCGAGTTCGATCCGGATTAGCACACGGCGCTCACGTTCCATCCGCGCCCGGTAGTCGTTCCAGTCGGGGTTCTCGTCCGGGAAACGCTTGTAATAGTCAATCAGCGGATCCATCGCCTCTGGTAGGGAGAGGATGTGGGCACGACCCTCGATGAACAGCCACTGCCCGAAGAATCCGTCCGTGAGAACGCAGGCCTGCGTCCACGGGTCGCGACGCAGGTTGCGAACCTTGTAGGCGGTCTCGCGGCTCGAGATGATTGCCCGACCGTCGCCGTCCACGTTCACGAGCACCGGGCTCTGCTGGATCCCGCCGCCCGCAAGGCGGGTCGCGAGCACCGCCCGATGGTTTTCGCGTAGGAAGCCGCGTGCCTGATCGAGATCCACCGTGGGACTGTAGCCCGAGGCGGGGGCGTCGAGGGAAGCAGCGAGGCGTTGACGACCTCCCCGAACCCGTTGGTGTGCTCGAACCAGCCGTCGTGGTGGGCAATGCAGCCCTCCAGACGGTCGAGCCATGACCCGAGCACACGTAGCTGCCGTCCGGCTGCCGTGCGAAGAGACGCCCTGGGGATGCCGACCGGATTGCGTTACCGCGGGGGCCGGCGACGTCAGGCGGCGGCTCGCAGGTCAGCGGCCGAGCGACCGCGCTCCTGGCGCCCGTTCACGGTGATCACCCGGACGCCCAGGGAGGCGATCTTTCGCGGCAGGTCGATGCGAAGCCAGCGTGAGAGGATGTTCGACCGCGGCGAGACAATTACCTCGTCGTAGGCGCCCGCGTTGAGCGCATCCAGCGCGGCGGCGAACGGATCGTGGCTGCCGATCATTCCGGAGATCGGCGTGCCCGCGGCCTCGCTGAGGACTGGTATCGCGCCCTCCAGAGTCGCCTCAGCTTCCGCGCAGCACTGGTCCTCCGGGTCGACGACGCGGTGAAGCCCGTGAGCAACCGCGGGGACAAGCAGCGTGAAGGCAGCCGGGGACTCGCTCGCGCGCTCAGCGATCGCGTCGAGTAGCGCCGAGTCATCGGTGGGGCGGTGAGCGACGATCAGGATGCGGCGGGAATCGACTTGCATTGGACGTGTTCCTCTTCGTCCGAGGTTCAATAGGGCATTGGGGTGTACCGCGACGGCCCGGTGCCAGTTCACGTGATCTTGCGCACACGGTCCTACCCGCGCTGAGAATGACGGCTACACCGATCGAGACGAGTCCCTCGAAGCCGCCGGGCTGCAGGAGTAGACGACTCTTTCATCTTGCGCCGGGGAGGAGATGCCTAATAGAGTGAACCGATGCTGACTCAGGTGGCCGACGGCGTCTGGGTCCGGCAGAGTGAGTGGGTCTGGACGAATTCCATCGTCGTGCGCGGGGAGGATTCGTTGATCCTGGTCGATCCCGGCATCGATGGTTCCGAGCTGAACCAGCTCGCCGATGACCTGGACCGGCTCGGCATTCCGGTGGTCGCCGGGTTCTCCACTCATCCCCACTGGGACCACCTGCTCTGGCATCCCCGGTTCGGCGACGTGCCGCGCTACGCCACCGCCGCAGGCGCCAACGTCGCCAATGAAGTCCGAGAGCGGGCGCAGGCGATGGCGGCGGAGAGCGCGTCCGGCATCCCTCTCGACCTAGTCGCGCTCGTCACCCCGCTGCCCGCGGACGGCGGACCCGTGCCGGGCGAGATCATCGAGCATCAGGCGCACGCCGTCGGCCACGCCGCGATCCTCCTCGCGGACCGTGGCGTCCTGCTCGCCGGCGACATGCTCTCCGACGTCCTGATCCCGCTCTTCGACCCTCGCCAAACCGATCAGGTTGGCGCCTACGAGTCGGCACTCGACCGGCTGGGTGAGGCCGCTAGGCACGTCGATGTCGTGGTCCCCGGCCACGGCGCCGTCGCCGAGGGTCCCGAGGTGGCGGCCCGCCTCGCCGCCGATCATGCCTACATCGACGCGCTGCAGCGAGGAGAGGAACCGGTCGACGCGCGTCTGGGGCCGGATGCGGAGTGGCTCTCCGGCCCCCACCAGTCGAATCTGGAACAGGCCCGAGGGCGATAGGCCCAGACTCCAGCCCCAGCCGCTCGGCCTCGTCGAAGTCCTTTTCCCGAGCCGTTCACTGTCGAGGACAACGCCCCCGCAGAGCTCGCCTGAAGAGAAGTGCCCCTAGCGTGCGGCGCGACGCTGCGCGACCAATCCGCCCACGATCAACCCGATTCCCACGATCAGGAGGGCGATGTGTTTGGCGCCGAAGCCGTGGCTGATTCCCAGGGGACTGGATAGGAGGGCGATCAGCACCGCCACAAGGCCCACCCCGGCAACGAGCAATCCGATGCGGTTTTCAGCCACGGGTGCGCGATTCTAGTCGCCGACCAGTGAAACGTCGGCGCGGCGTCCGAATGGATCCGCCGAGAGGGCTCACGCGCGAGATACTGCGCGGGCGATGTCGCAGGAGAACGTGGAGATTGTGCGTCCGAGGCGCATCGCGGCGACTTAGATGCCCCGCCGGAAGAACTCCGGTAGCGCCACCCGCCCGGCGCCCGGCTGTGTCCGCGTATCTCGCCGCCATCCGAGATGGCGACTTTCGGCCGCTGCTCGTCCATTTCGACCCTGAGGTGCTGGTCAATCAGCCACCCGAACTGCCGGACGCCAAGTCGTACCGGGGGCACGACGGGGTGGTCGAGGCACTTGGCGACTGGCCCAGTCAGTGGGATGAATTCCGCGCCGACATCCTGGAGGTCATCGACGGCGGCGAGACGGTCGTTCAACTGACTCGTCAATACATGCGGGCTCGGGACAATGGAGATTGAGCAGGACGTCGCCTTCGTCTACACGTTCAAGGACCGCAAGATCGTTGGTTGGGACGCCTACTCACGTTCGACAACGCCTCGAAGCCGCCGGGCTGCGGGAGTAGGCGATGTCGCAGGAGGACGTCGAGGTTCGTTCCGCGTCGCGACGAAATACTCGCGATGCTCGCGGTAGAGCTCGCCCAGGCGACGATGGTCGGATGCGGCTCCGGGCTGCTCCACGGCTTCGGACCTGAGACCAGCCACATCCGCTCCCCCAGAGCAGGCCTCCGCGCAGCGCGACCCACCGTCGTCTCAGCACCGCGCGGATCCGCCCTCAACGGAGCTGGCCCGGATTAGTCGTCCGCGACTGGCACCGTGGCTCAGGTCGTTGGGGCCTGGGTCGATAGGGACCGCAGGGCACCTTTGGATCAGAAACGGCAACCCGCCGAGGGGCGGGGACGCAAGACCAGGCACCTCCGGGTCGGAGGCTGTCCATTGCCAAGGAGGCAGGAGTGAAGATACGCAGGAGCACGGCAGTTGCCCTTGGGGTCGCGGCGCTCGCCGTCCCGGCAGCGGCGGTTGCTCGACCCGGCCATGGCCATGCGAATGGGCACGGAAAGCATCATTCCGTGGCCTACATATGCAAGGGAGCATACGAGGGTGATGGCCTTGTGAGCGTCCGGCATGGCAACGCCCATGCGCGCAAGGCGGGCCTAGTGGGTGAGGATGTCCAGTTCGACCTCACGGGCGCGAAGCTGAGGGTGGCGGACACGAACGCCGACTCGATCATCGACGCGACCGACGTGCTCGTCGGCGACGCGGTCGTTGTCAAGGCCCACCTGCCCAAGCATGACCCTGGCCCCCAGCCCTTCGCGGCGCGTCAGCTCGTCGACCAGACGAACAACTCCTCAGCCCTTGAGGATGCGAGGTCGACTTCCGCCGAGCAGACCGTCCAGTCGCGCCTCGAGTTCAACGACCGCCTTCCTCGCCACATCGGGGAGGCCGTTAGGTCTCAGTCCGATCCGAAGGTCATCTACTTGCGGTCGTCTTGAGATCCAGACGAAGCCCTCGAAGCCGCCGGGCTGCGGGAGTAGCTGAGCAAAACTACCTGACCTCGGTGGACGCCTGTTTGCGCCAGTCGGTGAGGGGTAACCGCCGTGGGTTGGTAAGCAGGGTGCCTCGAGTGATGCTGCTCGCGGTCGTTTGTGCGGCGCTTTCTCTGTGCGTGTTCGCCGCGTCCTCGGCCGGGGCGGCGGTCCGGACCGAGTTCTTCGGCATCGCCCAGGGCCAGCTCGATGTCCAGGACCGCCAGGCAATGGCCGCCGCCCGGATCCAGACCGCCCGCTTCATGCTCAAGTGGCGGGACATAGAGAAGTCCCCGGGCTCCTACGACTGGAGAGAACGGGACCGGTTGATAGGCGGCCTAGCCGTGAAGGGAATCCGATCGGCCCCGTACGTGTGGGGGTCGCCGAGGTGGGTGGGCAATGGGTCTACCGAGTATCCCCCGATCTTCAGCGCGGCCGAGATCCAGTCCTGGCGCAACTTCCTCACGGCGGCGGTGGCGCGCTACGGGCCCGGCGGCACCTACTGGGCACCCGGGGGGAAATACGACCAGGACTACGGAACGAGCGCCGCGCCGCTGCCGATCAAGTCCTGGCAGGTCTGGAACGAGCCCAATCTGAGGAAATACTTCGGGCCGGGGTCGACGAGCCTGCAGGCGAAGGCCAATAAGTACGCTCGGCTGCTCGCGATCTCCCACGACGCGATCAAGTCCAAGGATCCACGGGCCACGATCGTCCTCGCCGGCATGCCGAGCACCACGCACGCGGCCGGGAGCTCGAACGCCCGGGACTTCCTCAACGCCATCTACAACGTAGCCGGGGTCGAGGCGGACTTCGACGCCGCCGCCCTACACCCCTACGGGTGCGAGCTGGATCGGGTCCGCACGGGGATCTCACAATTCAGGGCGGTGATGGAGAACCGCGGCGACGGGGCGACGCCGCTGTGGCTGACCGAGTTCGCTTGGGGATCGGGCCCCGAGTCCTGCATCAACAAGGGCGCCACGGGCCAGCGAAACCGGCTGATCAGCTCCTTGAGGATGTTCCTGCAAAACCGAAAGACCTGGAACGTGCAGCGACTGTTCTGGTTCCTGTGGCGCGATCCGACAGGCAGCTTCGCGACCTACTGCAGCTTCTGTGGCACCGCGGGGCTTTTGCGCCACGACCAGAGCCGGAAGCCCGCCTTCTACGCCTTCAAGGGCTTCACGGCTGAGACGACCCGGCCAGTGGCGAGCATCACCTCCGGGCCAGGCCAGGGAAGCTTCATCAAAGACCCGACCCCGACCTTCTCCTTTGCATCAAACGAGGCCGGCTCGACTTTCGTCTGCCGCTATGACTCGGCCCCGTTCGTCGCCTGCTCACCCTACACCCGGGCCGCAGCGCTGCCGGACGGCGCCCACACCTTCTTCGTGAACGCGATCGACGCCCCCGGCAATGTGAGCGCGGAAGTTTCGCGGTCGTTCACCGTCGACACCGTTCCGCCTCAGACCACGATCACCGGCGGGCCGTCGGACACGACCACCGACGACACCCCCACCATCACCTTCTCCTCCAGCGAGTCGGGCTCGGCCTTCCAGTGTCGCTTCGACTCCGAGGCGTTCGCCCCCTGCTCGGGGCCCGGGGCAAGTCATACCCCCGCAACGCCGCTCTCCGCCGGTGGCCATAACTTCGAGGTCCAGGCCCTCGACAGCGCCAAGAACACCGACCCGACCCCCGCCTCCCGCGGCTTCACGGTCGACACGGCAGCGCCGGAGACGACGATCACGTCTGGCCCCTCAGGCACAACCCGCGACCCAACCCCGACCTTTACGTTCACGTCCGAGCTCGGGGCCAGCTTCCAATGCAAGATCGACGCGAATCCGTACGCGGCCTGCAGTTCGCCGAAGACCGTATCGCAGCTCGCGAATGGCTCGCATACCTTCCGGGTTCGAGCTACGGACGGGGTCGGGAATACGGACCCGACGCCCGACTCGCTCACATTCACCGTCGACGCACCCCACCCAAACACCAAGATCGACCGGGCCAAGATCAACCGCCGCGAGCGCAAGGCGAGATTCGCGTTCTCGTCGTCGGAGCGCGGCTCGACGTTTCGCTGCAAGCTCGACAGGAAGTCCTACCGAAGCTGTGAGTCGCCGAAGACCTACCGGCATCTAAAGAAGGGCAGGCACAGCTTCAGCGTGAAGGCACAAGACTCCGAGGGCGCTACCGACCCCTCGCCGGCGAAGAGGCACTTCAGGAGTAGGTAGGGCAAGGCGGGGATTCGCTTTCGGATACCAACGTTTCGTATACGGCATCTATCAGTGGCAGAGCGGCGCGGCATCCGAGACATCGCTGTAGCCGGCCTTCCGTGTAGCAAGCTGCGTTTCAAGGCCCTCGAAGCCGCCGGGCTGCGGGAGTAACCCCGCCCGCTAGGTCTTTCGCTTGATCCGGAGCTTCCAGCAGCCGAGGGTGCCGGTGTCGGGACTGTTGTCGTCACCGACGACCAGCGACCAGGTTCCGTGAACGCGGCGGCCGTCGAACCGAGACAGTGGCTCTTCGGGCATGAACCGGCCGGCAAACGGTGGGAGTGCCCCGGGGTCTGTGATCGAGGTGGCGGCCTCGTCGTTGAAAATAGTCGGGGTCCCGTTGCAGTTGTTCGGTCCGGTTCCGAAGTCTGCGCCGCCGTCGCCGTTGTCGGAGGTCAAGTTGACGGTCTTGCCAGCCGGTGAGACGAGGGCGAGAAAGACGTCGCCGTCATTCGTGTGATTGAGCCGCACCCTGACATCGACGTCCTTGATCTTGCCTCTGTTGGGGACCTTGATCCTCGATACGAACAGCGAATTGTCGATGATTGGATGGCTCAGGTTGCCGCTTGTGTAGGTGCGCGATTTGATCGTGGCGAATGCCGTTGACGCTAAGGCGACGAACAGAACGCTCGCGAGCAACAGGACCCTGCTGGCCAGCTTGTCCTTCATAGCTCCCCCCGGGTTTGCATCACGGAACGACGCCGACCCTAGCTCACTTCGCAACGGATTGGGGGACGCCTGAGGCCTTTCAGGTAATCGCTTCAGCTTCTCGCCGAGATTCTGACGAAGGTGCCGCCGGGCTGCGGGAGTACGTCTGAGCCGGCTAGCGAGATACTGCGCAGGCGATGTCTCAGGAGAACGTGGAGCTCTTCCGCAAGGGCATGGACGCCTTCCTCCTGGGCGACATCGAGCCGCTCCTCGAGACCTCTCATCCCGAGATTGAGTGGTATCCGTTTTCCGCTCAGGTCGAGGGCGACGTCGCGTACCACGGACACGAAGGTGTCAGAAAGTGGTGGGCGAACCTGACCGCCACTTTCGACGAGTTTGAAGCGAGCATCGACGAGGTTCGAGACCAAGGCGAAGTCGTGCTGGCACTTGGCCGTCTTCGCGCCCGGTTCAGGAGCGGCATCACCCTGGATACGGAGGTTGGCTGGGTGTTCCGCTTCCGCAACGGCCTCGCGGTGTGGGGTCGCGCTTACCAAAGCCATGCCCAGGCCCTCGAAGCCGCCGGGCTGCGGGAGTAGGCGTGTCATAGGATCCGGCGACGCGAACGAAAGGACTTCTCGATGGCTACGTACGTGATCACCCATGAAGTGGACGACGTTGAGCAGTGGCTTAGCTCGCCGAAGCGCGAGGAGGTGTTCGGTCCCATGGGAGTCACGGTGCGGACCTTTCGGGACCCAGCCGGATCAAACAAGGCCGCGCTCATCGCCGAGATCCCCGACATGGAGGCGTTCCAGGACTTCATGAAGAGCGACGAGGCGGCGGATGCCATGAAGCACGACGGCGTCCATCCGGAGACCGTTCTTGTTCTGAGCGAGGGTCAGTAGCAGCACGACGGGCCTCGAAGCCGCCGGGCTGCGGGAGTAGGCTTCGGACATGGCCACCTACCGCGTCGCGTTCGACGGTAAGTGGCAGGGGGGCTTCGACGATCTGGGATCGGCGCTGGATTGGGCACGGGAGGTGGGCGAGACTGGCCGAATCGTCCACGTGGCGTCCTTCAACCGTGGCCAGTTGATGCGCTGGATAGAGAGTCCGAAGTTGGTTGGGGTCTTCCCCGAGAGTCAGGCGGAGGAGGCCAAACGCCTCTGGGACAAGCGCGCCGTCGGTAGCTGGTCTGGTAGCGCCGGGGGAACCCCCTAGCCGTATGGCTTTCGAAGCCGCCGGGCTGCGGGAGTAGGCCATGCTTCACGATTTGCCGATGTCGCATTGACTCGGGCTGCTCGGAGTGAGACGCTCGCCCGTTCAGCGGTGGCCGGATATGTCGACTAGCCCCCCGGGACTCGCCGACGCCCCTGGCTCCGCCCCCCAATCGGGAGGTCCCGATGCTTAAGCCGTTCGGCTCTCGCGTTCGAGAGAACGTGGTCGGATGTGTCGCCCTCGAGGGCACGACGGACGCCTCCACTCGTGGCATCACGGGTGCGGGGGAGCATTGCGTGGACGCGCGCAGCCTCGCTCGGAAGGCGTCAGCCGGCATCGGGCACCGCGTGTGCGCCGCCGCGCTGGCGGCGGGGGCCACAGTGCTTTGGTCCGCCGCCCCGGCTGGGGCGGTTGAGGTGGTGCACCCGACCCTCATCCAGACGATCGACACCTCTCGGTTCACGCCGTACAGCTCCGATCCCTCGGGGATCGTCTATAGGCCATCGCGAGATCGGCTCCTGATCAGCGACTCCGAGGTCAACGAGACGGGCCTCTACAAGGGCTCAAACCTGTTCACGGCGACGCGCACGGGCGCGGGCTTCGGCAGCGGCACCACGCTGGCGTTCAGCAAGGAGCCCACGGGCCTCGCATTGGATACGAGGAACGGCACGCTCTACGTCTCCGACGACGACGCGGACAACGTCTTCGTCGTGTGGCTGGGGCCCGACGGCGTCCACGGCACCGCCGACGACGTCGTGTCTAAGTTCAGCACGTCGGCGTTCGGCGACACCGATCCCGAGGACGTCGCCTACGACCCGGCAAGCAGTCACTTGTTCGTCTGCGACGGTTCCGGTCTCGACATATACGACGTCAATCCGGTCAACGGCACGTTCGGCGACGGAAACGACGTCGTCGCTCACTTCGATGTCGCCCGCTACGGGCTCCGCGACTGCGAGGGCCTGGGAATCGACCCGAGCCGCAACGCGCTGCTGGCGGTCGATGAGAAGACCAAGGCGATCTACGAGCTCGGCAAGGGCGGGACCCTCCTGAGGATTTTGAGCCTCTCGGCGATCCCGACCGCCAACCAGGCGGTGGCGGACGTCACGATGGCGCCCACCTCCAGCCCGGTCGACAGCCCCTCCGCGATGGACTACTGGATCGTCGACCGGCACGTCGACAACAACGCCCGGACGCCGCCTCCGATCGACGGTCTCATCTACGAGATGCGGTGACGTCAGCCTTGGCGGACCTCAGTCCCGCAGGAGGCGATCCAAGTTCCTCGTCGAGCGGGTTCTGGTCCTCCTTGGCTTTCGCCCGCAGCGCTCGTTCGAGCGCGATCGTGGCGCTCGTGGAGCCATTCCTCGCTCGCTCGGTGAGCCGGGCGAGGGCCTAAGGGGTAGGCGATGTCGCAGGAGAACGTGGAGCTCATTCAAGGAGCGCACGCGGCAGTCAATGGTCGTGACCTCGACGCCCTGCTCGGGCTGGTCCATCCCGAGGTTGAGTTTCAGTCCCTGATCGCAGAAGCAGAGGGGCGCGATTACCGAGGTCACGCCGGGGTTCGCGAGTGGTTGGGAGTCGGTGATCCAATCGCTCGGCGGGATGCATTCGGTGATTGAGCACATCTTGAACACGTACGCGCATCTGCTGCCGTCGTCGGACGAGGTCGCGGCTGAGCGGGTAGCGGCCGCGCTCTCGAGCTGATGGCCGGCCGCCGGCGTCTTGCGGCCCGCGCGTGACCATTCTGTGCCCACTAGGGGCCACAAACCGCTTGAAATAGCGGGTAAAGCTAGAAGAGCTGGTTTTGGCCAGGTCGTGTCAGCGGCTGACGGATGCTGACGTTTTACCCGCTAATCGGCGCTTTCCGGGGTTCGACTATGACGTTGAATGTCGCCCTGTTACAGACTTTTCGTGTCCATTCTGTGCCCACTACGCCGCCGGCGGCAGCGCGTCCGCGTCCGCGAAGAAGCGGCGGCTCCGCCTCACTGTTTCAGCTCTTCAAGCAGCGACGGGGCTTGTCGATCTCGCAGGAGGACTTCACCGACCGCCAGGAGGCCCTCGAAGCCGCAGGGCTGCGGGAGTAGGGTCCCAATGGCGTGGCCTACTTCCTTGTCCCCGTCGCAGGTGACCGAGCCCGAGCGGCTGGCTTGCTGGCCTTGAACGGAATTGAAAACGTCATAGGAGAAGACGGTGGCCTGGTGGCCCGCCTCGCAGCCCCGGACCCGCAGAAAGCCCGAGTCCGCGTCTTGGCCTCCCTTGAGGGCGGGGACTTCGAGGTCGGGGAGCCCTCCAACGACGAGTGAAGGCGAGCCCGGCGAGTAGCGGGCCAGTTCCCAGTGCGGCCCCGGCTGGTCGTGCACTGTCGAGGCACCTCGCGAGATACTGCGCGGGCGATGTCGCGGGAGAACGTGGAGCTGGTGCTGAAGGATTTGGAGTACTGGAACCGGGGCGATATGGATGCGTTTGTCGGGTTGTGGGACGACGACGTAGTGCTCCGAGCCGCCGAGGGTTGGCCGGAGCGCGTCTTTCGCGGAAAGGACGCAGTGCGCTCCTTCTATGAGGGCTTTGCGGAGACAGTGGGCCGCGACTCGGTGATCGAGGATCTGATCGATGCAGGTGACGTCGTGGTCACGCGAATGCGTGCGCACATGACCGGCGCGCAGTCGGGACTCGAGGGGGAAATGCGGTTCACCCAGGTCACGACGTTCAGAAAGGGCAAGGTCGTGCTGGCCGAGTTCTTCTGGGATCACCAGGAAGCCCTCGAAGCCGCCGGGCTTTCGGAGTAGGCGATGTCGCAGGAGGACGCCGACACCATCCGCCGCGCCTATGAGGTCTGGAACGAGTCGGGTCCTGAGGCACTCACCGACCAGTTCTGGGCCGAGGATGCCGTCTACCGCGAGGGGCCGGGCTGGCCCAATGCGGGCGTCTACAGAGGACGTGCCGCCGCGCTCGCCCGCATGCACAGCCTCATCGGTCTATTGGGGCCGATCGAGGTGCGCCTCGACGAGCTGATCGAGGTGGGCGATGGACGCTTCGTCGCCTGCACGAGCATGGTCGGGCCGGGCGCGGACGCTCCGTACACCCAATCCTTCGCCGTCGTTCAGCGCCTGCGGGACGGCCTCGTCGTGGAGGCCGACTATTACCTCGACCGCGCCCAGGCGCTGCAAGCCGCCGGGCTTTCGGAGTAGGCGATGTCGCAGGAGAACGTGGAGACATCCGCGCCAGCTCGCTCTCAATGCTGCGCTAGCCGAGCGCGAAAGATGCGACTACGGGGAAGGCTTCGGGTAGTCGCTGACTGAGCGACGTGCGAACTCTTCCTGATCAGGCCCTGGCACGCGTCCGGGCTGCCTTCTTGGCGCTCTGACTGCGGCGCTTCGCCTTTTGGTCCGTGTCCGGGCCGACCTGCTCGCGGTCCTTCAGGTCAGCAGTTCGCCAGGCAGTCGAAGTGGAAACCATCGCCGAAGATGTGGGACTCGTGCGAGTCCTGGTCGTGGTAGAGGCCCTGGCGGAACTTCACCCCGGTACCGACGGTGCTGGTGTCGGCGGACGTCCTGGGCAGGACCACGTGGTAGCCGTCCGGCCCCTCGCCGTCGGGGTCGAGCCCCATCTCCACGTAGCCATCGTCCGCGAATTTCTCCTCGATCTTGACGCCGATCCACTGGTTGTGCGGGAATGCACCGAGGTCGAACTTGCGCGACTCGGCACTGCAGCTGGCAACGGTCGAATAGCCCAGATGCCCCGGATGCTCCTTCGGCAGCGTGAGTCCGCCGTCGTAGCAGTCCGAGCTCATCTTGGTCTGCGTGAGCGAGCCGTGGTCGGGGCCGTCGTTAGATTCCGTGGGAATCCACAGCAGCTCCTCGAACTCGACCGTCTGACCCGGCCCACTGTTGAGCATCATCACCTCCGCCCGGCCCGTGCCGCTGCCGGCGGGTGTCGAGTAACGGGCCGCGCAGTCGCCCTGGCCCACAACGTTCCGCTCGATCGAGGCGGTCCCGGGATGGTCGCTCCCGGCGAGGTTGTCTTCCGAGCCTCCCGGCCCTCCGACCAATTGACAGCCGGGGTCGAAGTCTCCATCCACCTCGACGTGGGTGAGCGAGGGGTATCCGTTGGCGCTGCCTCCACCGCCAGAGCCTCCGCCTGACCCGCCGCCACCGGAACCTCCGTTGCCACCTCCGCCGCCCGAGCCGCCGCCGCCGGACCCTCCGTTGCCGGAGCCTCCTTCTCCGCCACCGCTTCGATGACGGACCAGCGTCCGCTCGCAACCCCGCACGTCGTCCTTGGCGTCGACGCGAGCCACGTCATCGCCCCGGCCGCACCGGACGCGGTCGCGTTCGCCGTCCCAGGCCACGAGCTTGTCGTCGCCTTTGCCCGCCTTGATGAGGTCGTGGCCGGCGCCGCCCACGACGAGGTCGATTCCTCGACCCCCCCGCACCCGGTCGCGACCCGGGCCACCGCCGATGTCGTCGTGGCCCGAGCCTCCGCGCAGGCAGTCGCGCCCAGCTTGGCCCGTGACGCGGTCATGGCCGCCGCGGCCTCTCAGCAGGTCGCTGCCCACGCCGCCCCGGATCACGTCGTTGGCGGCCCCGCCGATGACCGTCCTGCCCGCGATGGCGGTCTTGTCCCGCCCTGCGCCGCAATGTGCGGAGGCCTTCTTCACGGGAGCCCCCAGCGACCGGCCGGACGCAGCCATCATGGCGAGGACGAGGAGCAGCGCGATAGCTCCGACGGCGCGCGCTGGGCGAGCGAGCGTCATGACGGGGCGGTCACCCCGTGCCGGCGGTCTTAGGGCACGTCGCGATCCCCGTGCGCGCCTCTTGCAGCGCCACGGGCCGCCAATCGCTCGTCAAAATCCCGAACCTCGTGAACGGAGTCATCGCGTCCCTCCAAGAAACGCCGCCGTCGCCACCACGCCTCAACGGCCAGCCGTGGGAATCACGCTTTGTAGCGCATCGGGCGGACTTCGTGCAAGTGCGGGCTGCGGAACCTGAGTACACACCGGCTGACAGATCGAGGCGGCGCAGAGAGCGCGAGATACTGCGCGGGCGATGCCCCACCCGGCGGTCCCGCAGGCAAAGGCCGAACGCAGTTCGCCCCCTGGCCGCAAGCTGTCCCCAGCACCCCTGAATGAGAGTAGGCTGGATGTCCAAGCCGCCAAGGGGCGCTCTTCATTCCTCTCTTCCTTCGAGCCAGGCGGCAACCATCCGAGAGGGATGAGAAAAGGGCGCTCCCTTGTTACAGGAAGAGTTCGAGTTCTATCGGGTGTGCCGCCGGTGCGCGCTGGTCGCAAGGCAGGAGCAACCCGGCCGCCGACGACGGCTGCCGTGCCAAGACTGCTCCAAAGACGACGACATAGGTATGGAGACGGATTTGCTGTGGGTGCCGGTTGGCCCTCCGGCTCGGACGAACTGACCCTCCTCGAAAGCCTCGTGTGAGCCTCGACCGCCAGGAAGCCGCCGGGCTGCGGGAGTAGGGCGCGTCGGAACATCTCGATCACGCTCGACCGCTACGGCCACTTGATGCCCGGCAACGAGGAACAGGCAGCCAGCCTGCTCGACGCCTACATAGAGAAGCAGCTTGAACGAGCCGACGATGCGGCGAGAGAAGTGGGCGAGCCGGCTGACATCAGCTAATCGTTAGTGGGGGTTTGCGGTGGCCTGGCCTCGCTGTCCCATGGACGGTCCCATTCGGGTCCCTAGGCGCCGTAAACGGCTTGCCCAAGGCGTCCTAGCCGCCGGCATCTAGATGTGGTACATACCCGCCCCGGCGTCCTCGGCCTCGCGGCGGGCGATGTCGGCGATCGTGGTGCTTCGGAAGACATCGCGAAGCGCCTCGACCCCCTCCTCCCAGATGCCCCCGGCCTCCTTGCCCTCCTGCCCCACCCGGCCGTCGAGCGACTGCACGACCTCGAGCACGGTGATCTCCGCGGCGGGACGCGCGAGCGTGTAGCCGCCCTTGACGCCGCGATGGCTCTGCAGGAGCCCGTCGCGGCGCAGGGTGGTGAACAGCTGCTCGAGGAACTGCACCGGCATGCCTCGTCGCTCGGCGATCTGCGCGATCGGGACCGGTCGCTCGCCGGACCGGGCCAGCTCGGCCATGGCGACCACCGCGTAGCGCGACTTCGAGGTGACGGAGATCATCGCTGGTCGCTCATCTCTGTCTTTGTATCGGAAGCGGCGGCGTCGGAAAAAGCCCGCTGTTTCCGATCGGTCGACGGCACGGCCGCTCGCTCGCCGCTAGGATGGGGCCGACCGGCCGCTGTGGCCGGTGTTGTGCTCTCGGGGAGCATGGCCCGTAGCGTTGCCGCGGGATTAGCCGGAGTGAGAACATGAGCGAGGACCGACGCTGCATGGTCATAGACCCCCACCCCACGCTGCGCTTGGGGGTGAAGGAGGTGCTGGGCCGCCGATATGAGGTGGAGGAGGCCGAGAATGGAAACGGCGCCCTCGAGCTGCTGACCTCGGTCGGGGACTTCGACGTGGCGATCGTCGACCTGTGTCACCGAAACGGCCAGCAGCCCAACGATGACCTCTCCGGCACGGCCGCGATCCGGGCCCTGCGCAAGGCGCAGCCCGGCCTTGGGATCGTCGCTCATGGCCCGCACGGCCAGGACCACGCCGCGGCCGAGGCGATCAAGGCAGGCGCGACCGCCTATGTGGTGAAAAGCTCACCGGTGGAGGAGCTGAACCGGGCGGTCGATGCTGCCGCCGAGTCAGAGCGGTTCGTGGACCCGGCGGCCGGGCGTTCCGTCGGACGGTCGGCGCTCACCCGCCGCCAGCGCCAGATCCTTCAGCTCTACGCCGACGGCCAGTCGACGGCGCGGGTCGCAAAGCGCCTCGGCCTGAGCGCCGAGACCGTCCGCACCCACACGAAGGCCACGCTCTCACGGCTCGGCGCCCGCGATCGCACCCACGCCGTGGCGATCGCCCTTCGCAGCTCGTTGATCGAGTAGTCCTAGATCCAGCCGCGGTCGCGTGCGATCAGGACCGCTTGCGCGCGATCGACGGCGCCGATCTTGCGATATACGTTGTGCAGGTGGGTGCGGATCGTGCTCACCGACAGCGAAAGCTCGCGCGCGATCTGCTTGTAGACCTTTCCCTCGGCCAGCCCGCGCAGGGCGTCGACCTCCCGCACGGACAGCGGAGACGGGTCCGTGGGGCGTCGGCGTGTCTCGCCCGAGTGAGGAAACTCGTACAGGAGGGGCGCGATGCACTCGCGGTCCAGTCCCAGATGCGAGGCCGCATCGGCCATCGCCTCGGCGGGAGCGGCATCGCCGTGCGCGTGGTGGACGACCAGGTCCGCCAGCCGGATCGCCGCCGCATGCCCGTCGGCCTCCGCCGTGTGGTGTCGCTCGACCGCCGCCGCGACGCCGCGCGGAAGGCGCCATCGCCGGACGAGGACGGCGCCGACCAGAGCATGGTCGATCCCAAGCTCTCGACGCTCGTACCGCACCCGATCGTCAGGCGCGATCAACCGGTCGTCCAGCTGATCGAACAGCTCGTACATGTCCGCCATCACCAGACGCCCCACATCGTGAAGCAGGGCGGCAACCGCCAGCTCGTCTCGGTCGCCAAGCCGCGCCAGCTCGGCGATCCGATCGCCCGCATGTCGGGTGGCGACGGCGTGACGACGGAAGCGCTCATACCGCTCGGCCGTGCCGTTTGGCGACTCGAACGGATCGTAGGTATCGATCGAGGCGACGACCTCCCGGACACCCGATGCGCCCAGGGCGTCGATCGCCTGCCGCACGCCGCCGCTGCTGCCCTTGGCATGGGCGGCGTCGCCGGCGGCGCGCATGACGGCGGTCGTCAGAGCGACGTCCGACTCGATCGCCTCGGCGATCGCGGCGGGCGACGAGCTCTCACCGTCGGATGCGCGAAGGACACGTGTCCGTGACTCCGCCAGCGCCGGGAGGCGGGAGGCGGCGTCGAACGCGGCGGCCAGGCGACGACCGCCCTGTCCGCCCCGGCGCTCGGCGGTCGTTGCCGGCTTGGGGACCGCTCCGTTGGCCTTCGGCGGCCTCACGTTGTTGGCCTTCGGTGGCTTCGCGTTCTTCGATGCCCTGGCGCCGCTCTTGGCCGCCTTCGCAGAAACCCGCGCCCGCGCGGGTTTCTGCGGCGCGCTTGCGCCCTTCTTCTGCAGCGCTGATGAGCGCTTCTGCGGCGCCCTGACACGCTGCTCTTTTTTGGTGGCTACCTGGGTCATCGCAAATCCTTACCCAATCCCATGATCGGCATCGCGAGCGCCGATATTTAGCCTTCTGTGAGGATTTCGCCCTGATCGGGCCCCGGTGCAACCCCTAGATCGGGTTCGCGCTCACCCCAGTCTGTTGAGCGCCTGCTCGATCCGGAGCAGCGATTCCTCGCGCCCCAGGGCGGCCAGCGAGTCGAAGATCCCGGGCGAGACCGTCGTGCCGGTGATTGCGACCCGAATCGGCTGGTAGACCGCCTTCGCGGTGCGCCCGGGACGCTCCGCGACCGGGCTCAACGCCGCCTCGATCGACGCTGCGTCGAAGCCGTCCGCAAAGCGGAGCGCCTCGAGGGCTTCGGCAAGCGCCGGGCGCACCTCCGGCGTCATCACCTTCTCCCAGGCCGCCGCATCGTCCGCCGGTCCCGCGAACAGGAACCGGATCAACGGCCATACCTCCTCCAGCGTCTGGGCCTTGTCTTGCACGATCTCGCACGCCGCCCGCCGCCGGTCGGGGTCCGCGACTACGAACGCCTCTGCGTCCGCCACGGCGCCCGTCCGCAGGTGCTCGACCAGACGCGCCTCGTACTCCTCGAGCGGCAGCTCTCGCATGAAGCGGCCGTTCAGCCAGCGCAGCTTGCGCTCGTCGAAGATCGCCGACGAGCGTCCCACCCGGTCGATCGAGAAGCGCTCGATCAGCTCGTCGGTGGCGAGGATCGTCGTGTCGTCTTCGGTTCCCCAACCGAGCAGGGCGAGGTAGTTGCGGACCGCCTCCGGCAGGTAGCCCCGGTCGCGCAGCTCCTGCACCGAGGCGGCGCCGTGTCGCTTGGAGAGCTTGCTTCCGTCCGGCCCATGCAGCAGCGGCAGGTGCGCGTAGCGCGGCGGAGCGGCGCCCAGCGCGCTCAGGACCAGCAGCTGCTTCGGCGTGTTCGAGAGGTGATCGTCTCCGCGGACGACGTCGGTGATTCCCATGTCCGCGTCGTCGACCGCGACCGCGAGGTTGTACAGCGGGGTGCCGTCGCCGCGGGCGATGACGAAGTCGTCCTGGCTGCGGTTCTCGAACCGCACCGGCCCACGGATCAGGTCGTCGACCACGGTGACGCCGTCGTCGGGCACTCGCAGGCGGATCGCCGCGCCGGGCTCGTCGCGGGGCTCGCCGCGGTATCCGGCGCCGCCCTGCGCCCTCTTCTGAGAGCGGACGTCCTCGGCGGTTGCGGGGTCGGGGTAGGCGTGGCCGGCGTCGACAAGCTCGGAGATGCGCTCCAGGTGGCGCTCGCGGCGCGCGTACTGGCTCACCGGGCCCTCGTCCCAATCGAGCTCCAGCCAGCGCAGCGCGTCGAGGATCTGCTCGACGTTCTCCGGCACGGAGCGCTCGCGGTCGGTGTCCTCGATGCGAAGCACGAGCGCCCCGCCCGAGTGCCTGGCTAAAAGCCAGTTGTAGAGTGCCGTGCGGGCGCCACCGATGTGCAGCGCGCCCGTCGGCGAAGGGGCGAAGCGAAGACGAGGTGGCGAAGAGGTACCCATGCTGATCGGCGCGCATGTTTCCACAGCACTCGCGCCCTAGCGCGAGACCTGGCTTTGCAGTGCGGGTTTAGTAGCTATGGGACCGGGTTTCGCAGTCTGCGCCGTGAGCGCGCCCTACGGGGTGGCGACGAAGTTCCAGGTCCTGGAGGTCGATGGGCCAGTGGTGCCGCTTCCCGAGCCGACCGCGAACTGGCTGACCTGCCAAATCCGGTTAGCAGTCGACGGATCGGGGGTTGCGGCAGCGTAGTCGCCCCACCGGCAGAGCTGTGTCGCCAGATCGCAATCGAACCCGGACAGCGGCCCGGGCGAGTTCTTGACCACGACCGGAGCGGACTGCGCGCCGGTCGCGAACTTGGAGACCATCCTGATCCCCGGGAACGCGGCGCTCGACGAGCTGTTGTAGTTCAAGACCATCGCGTTGCCGCCCGCAAGCGTGGCGCCGTTGACCTGCCGGTTCGGCGAGATCGCGCCGTTGAACTGGAATAGCGAGGGGTTCGATGCGGTCCCGCTCTGCAGCAGGCTGTTCGCCCCTGTATCGATCTCGTACCAGCGCACGGCCGCGCGGCCACCAACGTTGATCGTGTGCTGCGTCCAGATCGCGAACTTGCTGCCGTGTGCGGGATCAACCGCCGCCACGGCCTGGGTCTGCCGGGCGTCACTGGTGTCGATCTTGTTGATCGACCCCTTCTGCGGTGCGTTCGGCGGCAGGTCGTAGGCGGGAACCGTGACGGGCGTTCCGGTGCTTTGAATGACCGGGTTACCCGTCGTCGCGTCCTTGGTGACCTTGAACAGGGACAGCCGCGTCGCGGGCAGGGGCCGAGGCCGGGCCACGGCGAACCCCGTTGCCTTCGTGTCGATCTCGTTCGCCGCGACCGGCGTGAACGCCTTCGTAGTGGCGTCCGTCATCAAGGGAGCATCGTCGGCCTTGAAGCTCGAGGCCGCCGGGCAACTGGCCCCCGCGGGCGGCTTGGAGATCGCCAACAGGTCGGAGCCGAGGAACGGGCCGCCGCCGCTGAACACGTTGGAGCCGATCATCATGAAGAACTGGCTGTCGCCGAGCTTCGGGAAGTCCGGGAAGTTCGCGCCGAAGCCGGCCGTGTACTTGCAGAAGTCGGCGGCGCTGCTTGGCGACGCCGTCTTGCTGAAGCCGAACGCCAGCCTGTTGTTGGAGCTGCTCACGACGTCATCCGCGGCGTAATAGAAGCGACTGGTCGTCGGATCCCAGATGATCTGCACGTCGAAGACATCGTCGCTTGAGGCGGCGCCGACCAGTGAGTTGATCCCGCCGGTGGTGATCGGGGAGTTGCTCGTCTTGTTGTAGATCGCAAACTTGACGTTGACCAGCTCGATGTAACGGGTCGTGCCGACGGCGCTCGTCTCGTCTGGCGGCGCCACATTCGTGCTGTTTATCCCCTGCCAGGACCTGCCGGAGATGATCGAGGGCGCAAGGGGCCCGCTCACCGGGGCGGTGAGTGCCTCGCGGCTCTCCGCGCGACGGGTGAGCCGCGCCTTCTGGTGGTCGTAGCGGGCTTGGTTGGGCACCAGGTAACCGCGGTGGATGGCCCGCCTGGCGGCCACGCTCAGCGTCCCGCGGTTCGGGTCCTGCCTCGCGGCCTTTCGCGCTGTGGCGGAGCTCGCGATCTTGACATGGAAGCTCTTGGCCGACGCCAGGCTTGGGACGACTCCCAACAAAAACGTCGCGACCGCCAGCCCGACGACCAGGGTCGCGCGTCGGAGGTGACTCGTGGAGCGGGAGGTAATCGAATCCATCGTCTGTGCTCCCATCTCACCATGAGACGTGGTGCGCTCCCAGACCTCACCTGTGAACCGTTGACGCATTGGAAGTCCTCCGTGTGAGCCCGATTGGGCGGAGGCCAAATGCGTCGGCGAGTCTGAGGCGGGCTTGTCGGCGAATCCGGCGACCGCCGGAAAGGCCAGCCTCCCACTCCGAGCGGGTCGAGTCAACCTCGCTCGCGACGTTCTCCTGCGACATCGCCTACTCCGAAAGCCCGGCGGCTTCGAGGGCCTCGGGGCCGGGGCTGAGATTCGCCCGGCCGCGACCGACGCGACCGCATGTGATCCACACGGCCGCGTCGGCTCGCGGCGTGACTCGTCAGGCCTCAGCTAATGGCTGGCCTGCTGGAAACAGGCGACGTCGTACTGCGACACGGTATGGACCTGGTTCGCCGTGGGCGGCAGGATGCTGGGGTCCGCGTAGTGGTTTTCCGCGTTGGCGAAGCCGGGGCTGGTAGCGAATCCGTTGTGCTGGATCTGGAGCGCCTCGCAATCCTGGTTCGGCTGCCCCGTGGTGCCCTGGTGCGGGTTCGTGGCGAAGGCGGCACTCGCTGGCACGGCGGCGAATACGAAGGAGACGGCTACAACTGCGATGGATCTCCGCATCTCGATCCTCACTTTGTTGGGCCGACCCGAAAGTCGGCGGTTGTCGGCCTTCCCCCGACCTTGGGGATACCGGCGCCAGAGCCGAAAGGTTCAACTCGCGCCGCCTACTCCCGCAGCCCGGCGGCTTCGAGGGCGTAATCCAGCGATCGGGGCGAGGCCGGGGCCCGACTAGAGTGCGGCAAATGGCGTCGCGGTGCGGCAAACGAGGGTTCCGGTGCTGATCGGAGCCCATGTTTCCACAGCGGGCGGGCTGGTAGAGGCCGTCGACCGCGGGATCGAGCGCGACTGCGACGCTATCCAGATCTTCCATCAGAGCCCTCGGATGTGGCGCCCGACCGCGTACGGACAGGAGGACTTCGAGGCCTTTCGCACGGCGATGGACGACTCCCCAATCGACGCGGCCGTGGTCCACGCCGTCTACCTGATCAACTGCGCGAGCAGGGAACGCGAGATCCGCCGCAAGTCGCTGGCCTCGCTCGAGCACGCCCTCAGGATCGGCGACGGCATCGGGGCGGCCGGCGTGGTTCTGCACGCGGGGGCGCGAAGGGGGAGCCGTACGTGCCGTCGGTGAAGCGCGCCGGGAAGGTCATCCGGGAAGCGCTGGCAGGCTACCAACCGCTGCCCGATCCTGCTCGAGAACACGGCCGGCACCCAGGGGCCACTGGGCCGGAACCTGGACGAGCTCGCGGAGCTGATCGACGCCGCGGGAGGCGGCAAGCGCCTCGGGGCGTGCCTGGACTGCTGCCATCTGCTCGCCTCGGGGTTCGAGATCCGCACCGACGACGCGCTCGCCGCGGTGGTGGACGAGTTCGATGCCAAGCTCGGTCTGCGGCGGCTGCGCTGCATCCACGTCAACGACTCCAAGGTGCCGCTCGGCGCCAACCGTGACCACCATGCCAACCTCGGCAAGGGCGAGCTTGGCCCCAAGGGTCTCCGCGTGTTTCTCTCGGAGCCGCGCTTCGAGGACCTGCCGGCGCTGATCGAGACCCCTGGCCCCGACGGCCACGGCCCGGATCGCAAGGAGGTCCGCGCAGCCAAGCGCCTGCGGCGAGCAGGGCTGAAGCAGCGGGCCGGGTGACCTGCGACTAGGCCAGCGCGTCGCGCAGGTCGAACGCGGAGTCGGGACCGTTCCCGGCGTCGAAGAAGGACGGGTTGACGCACTCGTGGGCCGGGCCGACGTGCTCGTAGGCGGGCTCGACCCGGAACTGGCACTGGGGAAGCGGCTCGCCGGTCATCTTGATGCCGCCGTAGCCGCCGTTGCGCTCGGCCGCCTCGAACCTCGCCATGTCGATCTCCGCGCGAAAGACCTTCCGCATGCAGCCCATGTAGTGGCCGCCGCTCAGCGGATCGACATAGCTGTAGAGATACCCACAGCGGAGCTCCAGGCAACCACGAGGGTCCACGAGCCGGTCGCAGAAGGTGCGGCACTGCCGGCACTCGCCGGCGTGCACGGCCTCTTCTCCTCGTTGCTTGAGCGGCATGCTCAGAGTCTAGACGCGCCAGCGGGCCGCCACGGCCATTGTGTCAGGCAGCCAACGCCCGGGGACCGAGCAGCTGATCCAGCTCGGCGCGGAGAGCCTGCGACGGGGTGACGCAATAATCGCGGCCGAAGCGGAGCCGCCGTGTGCCCTCGCGGGTCTCCATCTCGAGCACCACCTCGCAGTCGCCCGGGAAGCTTCCGAACACCGTCTTCAGCTCCTCCACGAGCTGCGCCCCGAACTCGGCGGCGCTCACCCGCAGCAGGATCCGGTCCGGCCGGCGAGCGTTCGCCTTCGCCCGGGCCGCCGCCACCTCGTCCTCGCCGGGCTCGAACGGCTCCGCCTCGGCGACCACGAGGCTCGTCTCCCCGCGGCCCTTGTGGTCGACTCGCCCCCGCACCAGGACAACGCGATCGAGCTGGATCCGACCCGCCGCTTCGCTGGCCGCGTCGCGGACGAACAGCTCGACGCGGCCCTCCAGGTCGTCCAGGGTCGCGAACATCACGTAGGCGCCGCTGCGAGTTCGCACGCGCTTGCTCTCACTGACGATGCCGCCCACCGTGACCCAGGCGCCGTCCTCCTTGCGGACCGCTTCGTCGAGCGAGCAGTCCACCCGTTCGCGCAGCGCGTCGCGAACCTCGCCCAGTGGATGGGCGGAGAGAAATGTCCCGAGGACCTCCTTCTCGAGCCGCAGCAGCTCGCGTTGGTCGAACTCCTCGACCGGGATCGAGGGACGGTGGTCCGCGAGCCCACCAGCGGAGCGCTCCCCGGGGTCGGCGGCCGGCCCGTCCCCGAGGTCGAAGATCGAACCCTGGCCCCGGCGGGCATCCTCCTGCGACTTGGAGGCGCTCGCCTGGGCCGCCGACAGCACCTCGAGCATCCCCTTGCGGACGTCGCCGGTGGAGTCGAGCGCCCCGCACTTGATCAGGCACTCGACGGCGCGCTTGTTGACAGCCCGCGCGTCGACGCGCTCGCAGAAGTCCCAGATCGAGGAGAACGGCCCGCCGCGCTTGCGCGCGGCGATGATCGCCTCGACCGCCGAGTGCCCGACGTTCTTGACCGCGTCGAGCCCGAACCGGATCGACTTGCCGCTGACCACGAAGCCGTGGTCGGAGGAGTTGACGTCGGGCGGAAGCACCTCGATCCCCATCTCGTCGCAGCGGTTGACGAAGAACGGCACCTTGTCCTTGGTGGACATCACGGTTGAGATCACCGCGGCCATGTACTCGGCGGGGTAGTTGGCCTTCAGGTAGGCCGTCCGGTAGGAGATCAGCCCGTAGCAGGCCGCGTGGGAGCGGTTGAAGGAGTAGTCGGCGGCGGCGGTCATCAACGACCAGAGGTCCTGCGCGACGCGGCGGTCGGTTTTGGACTCGGCCATTCCGGCGAGGAACTTGTCCTTCATCTGGGCCATCAGGTCGCGCTTCTTCTTCCCCACCGCCTTGCGCAGGTCGTCGGCCTCGGCCGGGCTGAACCCGGCCATCTGCTTGGCGATCTCCATCAGCTGCTCCTGGTAGATGCAGCACCCGTAGGTGGACTCGGCGATCGGGCGCAGGCGGGGGTCCGCGTAGCGGACCGAGGAGGGGTCGCGCTTGCCGCCGGCGTAGTCGTCGATGAAGCGCATCGCGCCGGGCCTGTACAGCGCCACCAAGGCGACGATGTCGTTGAAGTCGGTCGGGCGCACGCGGCGGAGCGCGTCGCGCATCCCGTCGGACTCGAACTGGAAGACCCCGATCGAGTCGCCGCTCGAGAGCATCTCGAACGTCTGCGCATCGTCGAGCGGGATCCCCTCGATGTCGATCTGGTCCCCCCGCGATCGCTCGATGATCTCGACCGCGTCCTCGATCACGTCGAGGTTGCGCAGGCCCAGGAAGTCCATCTTCAACAGACCCATCTCCTCGATCGGGCCCATGGAGTACTGGGTGACGATCTTGTAGGAGCGCTCCGGCTTTCCGTTGGCTCCGCGCTCGGCCGGGACGGCGCGATCCTCGGCCAGCTGGAGGGGCACGATCTCGGCCAGGGGACGGTCCGCGATCACCACGGCGGCGGCGTGGATCGAGTTGTTGCGGACGATGCCCTCCAGCCCTTGCGCGACGTCGAGGATTCGGCGCGCGTCGGGATCGGACTCGTAGGTCTGCTTGAGCTCCTCACCGTCCTTGAGGCATTCGGTGAAGCTCGGGTTGCGCCCCATCACCGGCTCGGGGATCTGCTTGGCGATCCGGTCACCGGTCGCGTAGTCGAAGCCGAGCACGCGCGCGGCGTCACGGGTGGCGGCGCGAGGAGCCATCTTGCCGAAGGTGATGATCTGCGCCACCGATTCGCGCCCGTACTTGTCGCCGACGTAGCGGATCACCTGCTCGCGCCCGCGGACCGAGAAGTCGATGTCGATGTCGGGCATCGACTTGCGCGCCGGGTTGAGGAACCGCTCGAACAGCAACCCGTTGGCCAGCGGGTCGAGGTCGGTGATGTTGAGGCAGTAGGCGACGATGGAGCCGGCCGCGGAGCCGCGCCCGGGGCCCACCGCGATGCCGTTTTCCTTCGCATACCTGACGAAGTCCCAGACGATCAGGAAGTAGGACTCGAACCCCATCTCCGCGATCACCGAGAGCTCGAACTCGAGCCGCTCGGTGGCCTCAGCCGGGGCGGGGTCGCCGTAGCGGCGACGCAGCCCCTCGGTGGCCAGCCGCCGGAGCAGTCGCGGCGGGCTCCTCGCCGTCGGGCGTCGGGAAGCGGGGAAGCAGCAGCCGGCCGAGCTCGATCTCGACCTCGCAGCGCTCGGCGATCTCGAGCGTGGTCGCCACCGACCCCGGCCAGCGCGAGAACGACTCGGCCATCTCGGCGGGGCTCTTGAGGAAGAACTCGTTGGTCTCGAAGCGCAGCTTGGGCTGCTCGATCGTGGACTTGGTCTGCACGCATAGAAGCGCCGCGTGGTTCGAGTAGTCCTCGCGGCGCAGGTAGTGGACGTCGGCCGTCGCCACCAGCGGTCGCCCGAGCTCCTTGGCCGCGCGGACGATGCCCTCGTTCGCCTTCTCCTGCTCCGCCAGCCCGTTGGCCTGGATCTCGAAGTACACGTTCTCGGGCCCGAAGACGCCGAGCAGCTCGTCGAGGTGCGCCCGAGCGTCGGCCGGCCGCTCCTCGACCAGGCGGCGGCAAAACCGCGACTGCAGGCAGCCGGTGAGCGCGATCACGCCATCCGCGTGGCGGTCGAGCAACTCGGTGTCGACGCCCGGCTTGCCCCGGCCGAAGCCTTCGAGGAAGCCGGCCGAGGTGAGCTCGACCAGGTTGCGAAAGCCGGCCTCGGTGGACGCCAGCAGGGTGAGGTGGTTGCGCTCGACACGCTGATCGGTGCGGCGGCGATCGTCGACCAGGTAGGCCTCGAGTCCGAGGATGGGCTTGATCCCATTCGCCTTGCACGCCTTGTAGTGCTCGACCGCGCCGTTCATCACGCCGTGATCGGTGAGCCCGAGCGCGGGCATCCCCAGCTCCGCCGCCCGGGCAGCCAGGCGATCGATCTTGCAGGCGCCGTCGAGCAGCGAGTACTCGCTGTGGACATGGAGGTGGACGGCGCTCACGCGCTGATGATTTCAGTCGCCCCAGATGCCACCGGCACCACAAGCCGCACGGTGCGAGGATTCCAGCGATCATCTGGCTGTTGCGCACGGGGACGCCGAGGAGTCGGCGACGACGACGACGCGAGGCGGCTGACCGAGAGGGCGAGCGGCAGGCGGAGGCCGCGGCGGGGCTCTCGCGGCCCTCGAGTCAGGTCGAGGCGTGTCTGACGAGCCCCAAGGTCCGTGCCCGCGACATGGCGCGCATCGCCTGCGCGAGCTGGGCGTCGAGGTCGAGGAGCCGAGCGCTTCGGGGCGGCGACTTCGACCCGGTCGAGGTGGCGACGGGACGGGGGACGTCCTGCTGGTCGGCCACGAGCCCGACTTCTCGCGCGCGATCCAGGCGGCCACCGGTGCCCGGGTCAAGCTGAAGAAGGGCGGCCTGGCCGCGATCGAGGACGGGACGCTGATCGCGCTGCTGGCGCCGGCTGCGCTCCGGGCAATCGCCGCCTGCCAATAAGCTGCCCCTTCCATGAAGGCTCTGGTAACCGGCGGGGCCGGCTTCATCGGCTCCCACCTGGTCGACGCACTGGTCGATCGCGGCGACCCCGTCGTCGTGGTCGACGACCTGTCGACCGGGCGACGCGAGAACCTCGACGACGCGCTCGTCAAGGGCGCCGAGCTGGTGGAGACCGACATCACGGATGCCGCTGCGATCGCCGACGTCTTCCAGACGCGGCGCCCCGAGGTCGTCTTCCACCTGGCCGCCCAGATCGACGTGCGCCGCTCGGTGTCCGACCCGGTGTTCGACCTCGGCGTCAACGTCGGCGGCACCCTCAACCTGCTCGAGGCGGCGCGACAGTCGGGCACGCGGCGCTTCGTCCTCGCCTCGACCGGCGGGGCGATCTACGGCGAGGGCTCGGGACGCCAGCTCCCGCTCGACGAGCAGGCCGAATGCAGGCCGGACGCCCACTACGGGCAGAGCAAGTACGCGGCGGAGGGCTACGTGTCGCTGTACGGCCGGCTCTACGACGTCTCGGGGATCACCCTGCGGCTGGGCAACGTCTACGGGGCGCGGCAGGACCCGCTCGGAGAGGCGGGCGTGGTGGCGATCTTCTGCGGAGCGCTTCTGGGCGGAGGCACCCCGCGGGTGTTCGGCGACGGGCACCAGACGCGCGACTACGTGTACGTCGGCGACATCGTCGAGGCGTTCCTGGCTGGCGGCGGGTCGGAGGCCCGGGGCACCTACAACATCGGCACCGGCGTCGAGACGAGCGTGCTCGAGCTCGGCCGCCTGCTGGCGAGCGTCTGCGAGCGAGAGTTCGATCCCGAGATGGCGCCGGCGCGGCCCGGCGAGGTCCAGCGAATCGCGATCGACAGCGCCCGCGCCGCGAGCGAGCTGGGCTGGCGGCCCCGCACCGGGCTCGAGGACGGTCTGCGGGCCACGGCGGCCTCGTTTCGCTAGTGGAGGAGCGGTGGCGACTCGAACCGGCGGCCGCGCTGCTGCTCGCGTCGCTCGCGATCGTCTGGTCCTGGTGGGCGGCGAAGGACGGCGCGTTCTTCGGCACCGTGCTGCTCCCGGGCACGATGCTCCTCTGCGCCACCACGGTGGTGCTCGCCTGGGCCGCCCCCTGGCGAGCCAGCCTGCGGCCCTCGCGCCCGGCGACGATCGCGCTCGCCGCGCTCGCCGCGCTCGGCGTCTGGGCGGCGCTGTCGGCCCTCTGGAGCCCGGCGCCGGACGTCGCGATCGAAACCGCGCCAGCGGATCCTGACCTATGCGCTCGCCTTCGGGCTGGGGATCTGGCTCAGCACCCTGTTGGGAAGCCGCCTGCACCTGGCGCTGGTCCCGCTCGCCGTGGCCGGAGCGTTCGCGGGGATCGTCGCCGTGGTCGGCATGCTCACCGGCGACCACGTCCGGCACTACCTCGAGCTCGATGGGACGCTCGAGTTCCCGCTCGGCTACCGCAACGCGAACGCGGCCTTCTTCGCGATCGCGCTGTGGCCCGCGCTGGGGCTGGCGTCGCGTCGCGCCAGCGCGTGGCCCGTGCGCGCCGCCGCGCTGGCGACCGCCACCCTCTGCCTCGACCTGGCGATGCTGAGCCAGAGCCGGGGGTCGCTGCCGGCCGGCGCGGTCGGCGCTCTGCGTCTATCTGCTGTTCGCGACGGACCGCGCGCGCAGGCTGGCATGGCTGGCGCTCGCGGCCCTTCCGGCACTGCTGATCCTGCCCTCCCTGGTCGACCTCTACCACGCCGGCAGCGCGGACGCCCCGCTGAGCTCGGCGCTCGACGAGCTGCGCGGGGCGGGACGGGCGGTTGCCTTGACCTCGCTGTTGTCGCTGGCGATCGGCGCGGCGGCGGCGCTGGCGGGCAAACGCGTTCCGACCTCGCAGCGGCGGGTCGAGATCGCCGACCGGGCCACCGTGGTGGGGCTCGTGGCGGCGGTGCTCGCCGGCTCGATCGCCTTCGTCGTCGTGGTCGGCAATCCGATCGACTGGATCGACAAGCGCGTCTCCCAGCTCGTCGAGCGGACACGACGCCGACCTGCGCGGCAAGTCGAGCCGCTTCTCGACCCTGAACGCCGCCACGCAGCGCCCCGGGATCTGGCGGGTGGCTCTGCTGGACGCGCGACACGACCCGCTGCTGGGCGACGGCGGCGGCGGCTTTCGCTACACCTATCTGACGCGAGCGGCACCCTGACACCCCGATCGCGGTGCAGGACGCGCACAGCGTCGAGCTCGAGAATCTCGCCCAGTTCGGCTTTCCGGGCCTGATCCTGTTCGCCGGCGCGATCGGGGCGGCGGGGGTCGGGGCGATGCGAGCGCGCCGGCTGGGGCCCGAGCCGGCCCTGTTGTCGATCATCGCGCTGACCGCCGGCGCCTACTGGCTCGTGCACGCCTCCGTCGACTGGTTCTGGCCCTATCCGGCGATCACCGCCCCCGTCCTTGCCCTGCTCGGCTCGGCATGCGCACCGGCGCTCCGGATCGTCGGCGACGCGCCCCGCGGTCGGGGCCGGCTCTGGCTCGACCGCCGGCGCCGTGGTGCTCGCGATCTCCGCAGTGCCCCCCTTCCTCAGCGAGCGATACGTCAACGCGGCGTACGACGAATGGCAGTCCGACCCGTCGGGTGCCTACGACGACCTCGATCGGGCGCGCACGTTCAACCCGCTGAGCATCGACCCGCTGCTCGCCGAGGGCGCCATCGCGCGGGCCGAACGGGAGCGCCGGCAGGGCGATCGACGCCTACCGCCGGCGCGGCCGACATGCGCCCCGAGGAATGGGCGTCCCACTACAACCTCGCCGAGCTCTACGCCCGGAAATCGCCTCGCCTCGCCCGCCAGCAGCTTGCGATCGCCAAACAGAGGAATCCATACGACCCCCAGGTCATGGCCCTCCGGCGCGAGTTCGCGGCCGAGCGGCAGGGCGGCCCAGGCTGACCCACCAGGCGCATGCGGACCGGGCGGGAGTCCGTCAGCTGAGGCTGATCATCCCGTGCTGAAGCGCCATGGCCACGGCCTGGGCCCTCGTCCGGGCCCCGAGCTTGGCCTTGGCATTGCGAACGTGCGTCTGCACCGTCGCCGGGGAGAGGTCGAGCATCTCCGCGATCTGCTCGTCGGTGGCTCCTGCGGCCAGCAGGGTGAGCACCTCGCGCTCGCGCGAGGTCGGCCCGCCCCGGCCGAAGCGCGACCCGCTGCTGACCTCGGCGGCGCGGCTTCGCGTACTGGGCGCAGGCTTCCGGGCAGCTTCGACCTCGCCGGGCGTCGACTCGGTCGCCGAGAGGATCAGCAGGTGGCGGCCGGGCAGCACGTTGGCCACCACGCTGATGTTGACCTCGTGCACCTCGGCGGCCTGCGAGCTGAGCTCGAACGGCCCGGCGTGTCCTCCCCCCTCGCGGAATGCGCGCCAGACGTGGTCGAGGCGCTTGCGCATCCCGGAGGTGAGGAAATCGTCCACCGTCCTGCCGAGCGCGGCTCTGCGCGGCAGGCCGAGCAGCCGGCACGCCGAGAGGTTCGCCTCCAGGCAGCGGCGCTGGTCGTCGACGACCAGGATCGCGAGCTGGGCCGGCACGGAGGTCAGGCCCGTGGCGCCGGCGAGCTCCGGGCTGGAGCTACTCACGAGCTGCCTCACCGACGATGAATCGCTGTCGCGGAGCGCGCAGCGCCCGGTGGGCGTCCCGGCCTGCCTGGAACGCCGTCTCGACGATGATCAGCGAGTCGGCGAGGATCGAGCGGCGCTTGATGTAGAAGAGGTCGTGGCAGAGCTTCCAGGCGGTGCCCAGCTCGGAGCCGGCGTAGCCGCAGCGAAGCTGCGCCCATCCGGTGATCCCCGGCTTGACCAGATGCCGCCGGACGTAGTGGGGAAAGCGGTTCTCGAGCTCGGCGCAGATCTCCGGGCGCTCCGGCCGCGGGCCGACCAACGTCATGTCGCCGCGCAGCACGCACCAGAGCTGTGGCAGCTCGTCGATGTGGGTTCGCCGCAGGAACCTGCCGAGCCGGGTCACGCGCTCGTCGCCCGCCTCGGACCATTGCGGGCCGCCCGCCTCCGCGTCCGCCACCATCGTCCGCAGCTTGATGATCTCGAACTCCCTGCCGCGCTCGCCGACCCGCCGCTGCCGATAGAACGCCGGCCCACCCTCGGTGAGCTTGATCGCGACCGCCGCGATGCCGACCACCGGCAGCACGACGAGCGCCATCCAGGCGGCGTTCACGAGGTCGAAGCACCGCTTCCAGAGCGGCGACGTCGGGTGAAAGCGCGGATGCATGATGTAGCGGAACCAGGCCGCATCCGTGGTCCCGAGCGGCACGTGCCCCAAGCAGCTCCTCGTAAAGCTGATTCGCCTCGATCATCCGCACCGGCAGGTCGAGACAGGAGTCCGCGATCAGGGCGTAGGGATCGCGATCCGGCGTCGGCGCCGTCGTCGGCGTGAGCGGTGGTCCACGCGCCCGCAGACGAGCAGCTCGATCTGCCGCCCGATGACGGCCGACCGAACCTCGTCGAGGCCACCGAGATAGTCGAGGTGGCTGACGGCAGACGCGCCCGGCGTGTGCGCCGCAGGAGCCTCGCGCCCGAACCAGCCAATCACCTCGTAGGCGCGGATGCCCGCCGCCTCGAGCTCCTCGGCGAGATCGATGGCGAACCCCGGCGACCCGACCACGGCGACGCGGGCTCGCCGGTCGCCATCGAACCGGGCCGTCACCCAGGCCCCAAGGCCCATGATCAGCCACGCGCCGGCCACCGGCGCCTTCAGCTCGGCGAGCACCATGTGCCGGCCCGCGGCCAGCGCCAGGACCGCGGCGGCTCCGGCGCCGAGCACCGGCGCGCAGAGGCCGAGCCCGAGCCGCGCCGCCGGCATCAACCCGAGCGGGAGCGTGGAGCGCTCGACGAGCTGCAGCGCCGCGAGCATCGCGGCGGTCACCAGCAGCGCGTAGCCGACGTCGCCCATGTGCACGTAGGCGATCAGCCCGGCGGCCAAGGCAGGGCTGATCGCGTACGCGATCAGGCTGACGAGCCGTTGGGCTTCGAGGGCGCGGAGCGCCACGGGGACGACCACCCGAGTGTCCCGTGTGTTGGCTGAATTAACCATCAATCCGTCCTCCGCTCGCTCCGCGGCCTTCCTCTCGCTTCTTGCTCGTTGCTCCTCCGGTCTAGGAGGAGGACCGCCTGGCCGGATCCGACAGCCGTCGCAGGGTCAGGCCGGCGCCCAGCAGGGCGACCGACGCGAGTGCGAGGACTCCAACGTCGAAGCCGGTGAACGGAAGTCCACTGATTACTGCGTGCGACCCGCTTGACGGGGCTGCCGCGGTGGGGCCACCGCCGCCGTTCGTGGGACCGCCACCGCCGCCACCGGTCCCAGCGACCTGATGGTTGGTGGTGCCGTATTCCGTGCCGGTGGGGGAGGCAGCAAACGCACCGGTCGGAACCGCGAGCGCGACAGTGGCAAGCGCCAACGCGAGCCACATTCCCCACCTAGGCCGCGTATTCTGGCCTACGTGTCGATTCAACATGCTGTTCTCTCCTGCCGTCAACGACGGCGCTGTCACCCCCCGGGAACCGCTACCACCGATCTACTCGCGCATCTCGACTGCGTGGGCTACGGGAGACTGGGGGCCGACCCCTGCCGGGCCACCTGGTTTTTCGGGACACGATTAGCATGCCCGCTTTAGGTGCCAGTAGTCAACGAATCAGGCATTAATTACCTAGAACTGGCTCATGCATTACCGCAATGCGGTTAGTGGTAGCCTCCTAGACAGGTAAGCTTCGCCGTCGAGTAGGACGGCAGGTCCGCGAGAGGGAGAACGCTTGACCGAGACTGGGACCGATCCGCTCGCGGTAGAACAACAGGGCGGGCTGCGAGCCGCAGGCGTCCTGACACGCGAGCCACAGAAGTGACCAACGCGGGCGTCAACGAGGGCGTGCCTGGCTCGCGACGCGTGCAGGGCGCTCCCCTGTCGGTCCGCGAGCGCGAGATCCTCGGCCTCCTCGCCGGCGGCGACAGCGGCGCCCAGATAGCCGCAGGCCCTCGTGCTGTCGCCGGAGACGGTGCGCACGCACATCCGCAACGCGATGTCCAAGCTCGGCGCCTCCAGCCGGGCGCAGGCGGTCGCGCTCGCCTTCCAGCGCAACGAGATCGGCGGCCAGCCGGTCGCGCCGGGGGACGGCCCGGCCCCCCGCGCCGGGTCCGGCTCGGCGCCGGCGCCGGCAACCTCCTCCGGCCGGGCGCGGGCCCGGGCCAACCTGGCAGCCGGGAAGGCCGACGCGACCCTGACGATCCTGCTGTCGGGGCTGGTGTCGCTCTACGACGTCGACGGGGGCACGGTCTTCCTCGCCGAGGAGGACGGAATGTCGCTGCGCCGCGCCGCGGTCATGAGCGAAGGCGACGAGAACGGCGACCATCATCACCCCGAGCGCGTGGCGCTCGGGCAGGGAACGCTGGGCCGCGCCGCGCTGGAGCGCCGCGCTCAGCTCGTCCACGGCTCCGGCTCCCGTGGCGACGCCCGCGGACGCTCGACGATCTACGCACCGATGATCTCGTCCGGAAAGCTCGTGGGCGTGATCTGCCTGACGACCCGGCCGAGCCGGCTCACCGCCCGAGGAGAGATGCTCCTACTCCAGGCGTTCGCGAACCACATCGGCGAGATCCTGGCGTCCGGGAGCGGAGACCAGCAAGGCAGGCTCGAAGAGGCGCTGGCGCGCTTCCGCGCTTCCTGGTCGTCCGCGGACGGCGGCTCCTAGCCTCTAGGGCTGGGCGGACTGCTCGCCGAGGCCCTCGAGCGCGCCCTCAACGGTGGCGTCGATCGGGGCGGCCCGCTCCATGTCGCACAGCTCCAGAACGCGACGCATCGGCGCGTCAGTCGGCACCACGAGTCGCAGCCGCTGGCGGTGCGTCCGCAGCCTCCGCGCCAGGTCGAAGAGGAACTCGATTCCGGCGCTGTCGAGGTAGGTCACCCGCGACAGGTCGATGACCAGCCCGGCCCTGTCGCTCGGCAGCTTCCCGGCGAGGGCCGCGCTCATCTCCTCGGCGTTGACGCTCTCGATCTCCCCGTCGACCCGCCCGATCGACCACGTTGCCCGCGGTCTCGAAGCTGAGCTCTGCCAGAGGGTCTCTCATGGCGCACCGTCCCCGCGCAGCCGGCGCCGCAGCTTGACGGTCGTGCCGTGATCCGAGGGCTCGATGTCCACGTCGTCCATCAATTCCCGCATCACGGCAAGCCCGCGCCCTCGTCGCCCCTCCTCGGCCGGGCGGTCGCCACCGCCCGGTGTCGCGAACCGTGATCTCGATCTCCGCACCCTCTCGCCCGGCGCGAACCTCGAACGACGAATCGGAGAGCGCGGGATGCGCATGCGCGACCGAGTTCGCGCATGCCTCGCCACAGGCGACCAGCATCTCGTAGACCTCGTCCTCGTCAGCCCCGGAAAGCCGCAGCCACTGGGCAACCGCGCGCCGCATCGGAGCAAGGGAGCCGGGGCGGGCCGGGAGAGCCAGGGCGAGAGTCTTGCCAGGCGGTGTGAGCTGAAGGGCGAGCAGGGCGAGGTCGTCACGAAAGCCCGCCCGCACGTCGAGCGTGTCGAGCACGGCGTGGCACAGCGCCTCGGGCTCGCGCGGGCCGCCGTCGAGGGAACTGCGCAGGCCGTCCAGCCCCTGGCCGAGCGGCAGGTCGGGACCCTCGACGAGACCGTCGGTGTACAGCAGGACGGTCGACCAGGGATCGAGCGTGGTCGTGCTCTCCTCGTAGGCGGCGTAACGCGTCACCCCCAACGGGCTGCCGGCGGGCGCCTCGACGAACGTCGGCCCGCCGTCCGGATCGAGCACCAGCGGCGGCGGATGGCCCGCGCTCGCCACCTGCAGGGTTTGCCCATCGGGGTCGACGATCGCGTACAGCAGCGTGACCATGCCGCCCTGCTCGCCCTCGAGCACGAAGCTGTTCATCCGCTCCAGAACCACGGCGGGCCTCAGAGCCTCCAGGGCATAGGCGCGCAGGGCGCTTTGCAGGTGGGCCATCCGCGCCGCCGCCTCGACGCCGCGACCGACCACGTCTCCGATCGCGATCCCGAGCTTGCCGCCGCGCAGAGAGATCGCGTCATACCAGTCGCCCGCCGATCCTGGTCTCGGCGCTCCCGGGCCGATAGCGAGCCGCCAGTCGCAGGCCGGGCACCACGGGCAGGCGCGGCAAGAGGCTTCGCTGCAGGGTCTCGGCGACTTGCCGCTCGATCTCGACGCCCTGCGCCGCCCGCTTCAGCGCCTCCAGCGTCGCGCCGAGGATCGCGTCGCCCTCGCCGGATTCCCCCGGGCGTCCCGCCCACTCGTCGCCCGAGGCCGGCGACTCCGGGTCCGCCGGTGCCCCCGCGGCGGCTTCTTCTCGCTCCGGATCCACCATCCTCGGTGCGAGTGTAACCCCGCGATGAGGCCCGCGATCAGCCGGCCGCCGAGCATGGGTGACGCTCCCCAGGAACGGCGAACCCTCCCGGGGCCAACCCGGATCAGATGTCTCCCTGCAAGGAAAAAGCCACCCAAGAGCTGGAAGAACCTGCGTAAAGTGGAAAAAAGTTAGGTAGATTCCGCATCAAACAGGGGGTTGACCGGTTTAGGGCTGCTGCAACTGCCTTTATCCGGTTCAGATACCGGCGGTCCCAATCTAGATACTGATGGGAGGACACATGCGACTACTCAATGTGGGCCAGGCGGCCGCCTATCTCGGCGTCAGCGCCGCCTCGCTCCGAAGCTGGTCGAACCAAGGCCTGGTTCCCGTCTACCGGACTCCCGGTGGCCAGCGCCGCTTACTCCACCTCCGACCTCGACGGGTTCATGCTCTCGATGCGCGAGCCCGACACCGGCGGCCAGTCCGTCGCCGCGGTGCGCGGCTAGCTCAGCGGCATGCCAGGTCGCCCGAGCAAGAGGGTCGTCACCCTCGAGCTGGTCGCGCTGGTCGCGGCGGTCGCCGTCGCGGTGTGGCGCAACGGCGACTCGAACTGGGACCTGCCGCTGCTGGCCATCCTGCTGGCCACCTCGGTGGTCGGCGACCTGACGGCGGTAAACACCCCGACCAGCCGGATGTCGATCTCGTCGAGCTTCCTGACGATCGTCACCGCGACCGTGTTCCTGGGCGCGACCCCCGGGGCCCTGATCGGCGTCGCCACGATCGGAGCTGGGTGGCTGCGGTTCCGCTACGCGCCGACCACCCTGCTGATCAACCTGGTCACCTACGCCTGGTTTCCGCTGCTCTCCGGGATCGCCTTCCACGCCTCCCTCCAGGAGTTCGGGATCGGCCACACGGACGGCCTCTTCTACCTGCTCGTGTTCGGCCTCTTCGTGGTCGCCCTGGCGATCGACTTCATCCTGATCGCCGGCTACTTCAGCTACGTGGAGGGCACCCGGCTCTCCGCCAAGGTGCGCCGCGCGCTCGCCCCCCTGCTTCCCTCCGAGCTGGCCTCCGCCCTGCTGGCCGTCGGGGTCGCCTACCTCTACGTCCAGTTCGGCCTTCCCACCGTGGCGCCTGTTCGCGGTCGTCGTGATCGTCTTCCAATACCTGATCGGCGCCCTGCTTCTCTCCCAGCAGCGAGCCGACGAGCTCGAGCTGCGGGCAAAGCAGCTGGCCGGCTTCCAGGTCGCACTGCTGAGCGCGCTCCTGCGCACCCTCGACCTGCGCGATCGGATGACGGCCCGCCACAGCGCGGCGGTCGCCCGGTACGCGAGGGAGATCGCGGCCGCGGCCGGGCTCTCCGAGGAGGAGCAGGAGCTCGCGCACACCGCCGGCCTGCTCCACGACATCGGCAAGTTCATCCTCCCCGACCGCATCCTGAAGGGAGACGTGGAGCTGACCGAGGCCGATTGGGTGGAGATCCGCAAGCACCCCTATGAGGGGGCGCGGATCGTCTCGCAGATCGACGGCTACCAGCCGGTCGGCGACGTCATCCTGGCCCACCACGAGCGCCCCGACGGCAAGGGCTACCCGCTGGGCCTGCACGGCGAGGAGATTCCGATGCTGTCGAAGGTGATCGCCGTCGCCGACACCTACGACGTGCTCACGGCGCGCGACTCATACCGGCGGCCGGTGAGCACCTACGAGGCGATCGCCGAGCTGCGCCGCTCCGCCGGGACGCAGCTCGAGCCCATGTACGTCGAGATCCTCGCCGAGCTGCTCGTCGACAAGGATCTTCCCTACCGCCACGGCGAGGACGCGGACTTCGAAACCGAGCTGGCCCTCGACCGGCGAATCCACGAATACGCGACGGCCGGTACGACGCCAGCGGGGCCGCGGCTCCCGATATGAGCCACGCCCCGCGTCGCTTGAACGCTAAACAAAAACCGGCGCCCGCCGATGAACTACCGGCACTCGCCGATGAAGTCTCTGTGGAGCCCGCAACTTTGGACACCAACAACTGTTCTACCTATTGATCAGTGACCGCGATAACCCATGACATGCCTTTCTTCCGTGAAAGCTCTACTTCCGTGAGGGCCCCCTTCCGTGAGGGACCCGTGAGCAACGTATTGCTCAGTGGCCGCGATAACCCATGACATGCCTTTCTTCCGTGAAAGGCCCCTTCCGTGAGGGGCCCACGAACATCTGCGCTTAACACTAGACAAACCGCATAAAACTTACAAGTACCTGATTTTGGGTACTCCGTGCGTGCGACGCTTCGTCTATTCGTCCACGGGCGGTCCCGGCGCATCCCCTACCGCGGGCTCATCGACGAGCTGGGGCGCGTCAGCCCTACCGGTCCTGAAGGCGAATTCCTAGCCTCAGAAAGGACTACTGGGCGCAGGCCCAGGCGCTCGGCCCGGAATCGGCCCAGATCTGCGAGGCGACCTGGCTCTGCCGCTGCGGCGAGGCGCTCTGCGGCGAGCCGCTGCCGCCGTAGAGGCTCCAGGTCGAGGGCAGGATCTGGTAGGCGCCGCCGGCGCCCGAGGAAGGGTTGACGGCGCCGAAGTTGCCGCCCGACTCGCACATCACGATCGCCTGCGGGATCGCCCAGTCCCCGAACCAGCCGGAGACCGTCTGCTGCGCCTGGGCCGCGGAGACCTGCTGCGCCGCCTCGACCTGCTGCTCCCAGCTGGCGACCTGGGACTGGAGGCTTGATAGCGCGGCGGCCTGGGCGGCGCGAGCCTGCTCGAGCTGCGCCGCCTGCGCCTCGGCGTTGGCGCGGACGTGGCGATCTGGTCGCGGGCAGCCGCGACCCGCTGATTGAAGGCGATCGCCTGCGCGCGAGCCTCCTTGACCTGAGCGAGCTCGCCGCCACCTGGTCGCGGAGCTGACGCACGCGCGGCGGCGAGCGCCGGCGTCGGCGTCCTCGATCCGGCCGAGGAGCTCGGCGCGGTTGGCCAGGTCGTCGAAGCCCCTGGAGTTGAGCAGCAGCGCCGTCGCGTCCGGCGCGTCGCCCTTGTAGATCGAGACGAGGCGGGCCGACAGCGCGGCGAGGGCGCGGCGCAGGTGGGCCTTCGTCTTGGCGAGCTGGGCCTGGCCCTCCTGCACCCGGACCTCGAGCTCGGCCTCGCGCTGCTGGCCCTGCGCCAGGACCGTGGACAGCTGTGCCTCACGCGCCGCCGCGGCCACTGCCTGTGAGTGGGCGGCGGCAACCTGCGCGGTCTTGGCGTCGATCTCGGCGCCGAGGCTCTGCGCCTGCGACTGGGCCGAGGCGATCTGGGAGTTCAGCTGCTCGACGCTCTGGGCACCCGAGTTGGCCGCCGGCAGCGTCAATCGCGATTCCCGCCACCAGCGCCACCAGACCGGCCCGGCGCACGCGGCGACGCCGCGCGTCGGCGCGTGGGCTGCCGTCAAATGTGTGGCGTCTACGATCCATCCTTCACTACCTGCGGGGTTAGCTGACGGGCTCGCGCCGAAGGACTGGCGCTACGCGGCAGTCGCCGCGACTCGCCCCGAAAGCGGCATCTGCGCCGCCTCAGTGGTTCCCCCGCCCTCCCGGAGAGAGTCCGGAAGGCTCGGCGGTGTCAAGCGCGGCATGCTAGCGAATCGTTAGGAAGTTATGAAGCCAGGCTGTGCGTGAGCGCGGCTGCAAGCGATCTTGCACGCCGGCGCACGCCCGCCGCCGCCGTGCCTAGCCTTCCGGTGGCTCGCGCGTCGCGGCCAGGTAGCGCGCCGGCCACGACTCCGGCAATGCCGATGCCCAGCGCGACGCGGATCTGGCGCCGGTAGCGGACCCGGACGAACCGCACGACCATGCGACCGATCAGCTCGTAGATCGGTTGCCATCACTCCTCCTCCCCTCCTCTCGCTCCTCGGCGGCGCGGGCCCGGATCCGATGCGCCATCCGGCTCTGCAGGGTGAACAGCTCGATGAAGCCGGGGCTCGCCGCCTGGCTGAACTCGCCGCCCGACTCGCCGAACGAGGCGAGCGAGCGGTCATAGAGCGCGTGCGGCGAGCTGCGGGCCACCGGCGTCGCCGAGCCCTTGTAGAGCCTCAGGGTGACCTCGCCGGTGACCAGCTCGTTCGCCGAGTCCATGTAGGCATCGAGATCGGAGCGCAGCGGCTCGTGCCACAGCCCGGCGTAGCAGAGGTAGGCCCACCTGTCCTCGAGCGCGCGCTTGAAGTTGTTCTGGTGGATCGTCGACACCAGCTTCTCGAGCTCGCGATGCGCGGGCAGGACGATCGCCGCCGCCGGCACCTCGTAGAGATCCCGAACCTTGAGCCCGACGACCCGATCCTCGATCTGGTCGACGATCCCGACCCCGTGGCGGCTGCCGAGCTCGGCAACGCGCTCCAGCAGCTCCACCAGGTCCGAGCCGCTGGCCGTCGACGGACACCGGGCAGCCGCTCTCGAAGCCGACCCGGATCAGCTCCGGCTCGTCCGGGGCGTCCTCGGGACGCGTCACCAGCTGAAAGACGTCGTCGCGCGGCGGTGAGTCCAGGTCCTCGATCGCTCCGCCCTCAGACGACCGACCCCACAGGTTGTCGTCGATGGAGTAGGGCGGCGCCTCGGTTCCGCCCTTGACCGGGATCCCGTGCTCGCGAGCGTAGGCGACCTCCTCCTCGCGCCCCATCCGCCACTCGCGCACCGGCGCGATCACCCCCAGGTCGGGGTCGAGCGTCGCCACCGTCGCCTCGATCCGCACCTGGTCGTTGCCCTTCCCGGTGCAGCCGTGGGCGATCGTGTCGCACGCGGCGCGGCGGGCGTGCTCGACGGCGAGCTTGGCGATCAGCGGCCGCCCGAGCGCCGTGAACAGCGGATAGCCGCCGCCGTACAGAGCGTTGGCCTTGATCGCCGGCAGCACGTAGTCGCGCGCGAACTCCTCGCGGGCGTCGACGACGATCGCGTCGAGTGCACCGAGGTCGCGCGCCTTTCCGACCACGACGTCCCAGTCCTCCCCGGGTTGACCGAGGTTGACTGTGAGCGTCACGATCTCGGCCCCATAGCGCTCCTGGATCCAGCGCAGCATCACCGACGTGTCGAGGCCTCCGGAATACAGCAGCAGGACGCGCCCGACCTGCTCGGGGTCGGCCTCATAGGAGGCGATGCGGGGCGTGTGGGGCTCGGGCACGAGGCGCCAAGTCTCGCACGCGCCGACGGGGTGAAGAAGCGCCGCCATCGCGCCGGTCCGCAATGATTGGCAGGTGCGCCGGGCGCTTCGCATTCTCTCCATAGCGCTGATCACCGCCGGGCTCGTGGTGCTCGCGGACGTCGCCACCACGCTTGCCTGGAAGGAGCCGGTGTCGACCATCTACGGGTCGATCCAGCAGGGCAAGGCCGAGGACCAGCTCGCCCAGCTGGAGAGCGAGTTCCCGGCCAGGGCCGACCTGCGCAAGGTCGCGCACGTCAAGAACATCCGACAAGAAGGTCGAGATCCTCGCCGGCCTGTTCGCGAAGCGCGTCCACACCGGCGAGGCCATCGGGCGCATCCAGATCCCGAGCATCGACCTGGACGTGGTCGCCGTCCAGGGCACCGACACCGCCAGTCTGCAGAAGGGACCGGGGCACTATCCCGAGACGCCGTTCCCCGGCGAGGTGCGGGACCTCCGCGTTCGCCGGCCACCGGACCACCTACCTGGCCCCGTTCCGCCATCTGGACCAGCTGAAGCAGGGCGATGAGATCGACATCGAGATGCCCTACGCCAACTTCGCCTACCGGGTCCAGAAGACGAGGATCGTGGACGCCTCCGACGTCAGCATCATCCACAAGGTCGCCCTACGAGCGGCTCGTGCTCACCGCCTGCCACCCGCTGTACAGCGCCGCCCAGCGGATCGCCGCCTTCGCGAAGCTGAGGATGGTCAGCTTCTTCGCGCTCGGAAGCCGGAAGTGGAGGGATCCTTAGCGACCGGCCGAATGGTCGCTAGTCGCTCGGCGACGCGCGCAGAAACTCCCCCAAGCGTTTCACCTCGGCGGTCACGGTCCGCGCCGCTGCGTAGTCGTGACCGGCACGGACGAGTTTCTCTCGGAGCCCCGAATCGGCGGCTATCGCCTGAAGCTCTGCCGCCGCAGCACCGGCGTCGCCGGGAGGGACCAGCCGGACCGCCTCGCCGACTGCCTTGGCCACCCCGCCGACGTCGGTGGCCACCACGGGCAGCCCCGCGGCGAATGCCTCCACCAGCACCTGCGGAAGACCCTCGGTCCACGACACGTGCAGCAGGGCGTGACTGTCGCGGTAAAGGGCGAGGAGCCGCGGCCCGAAGGGGACGTAGCCCAGCAGCTCCGCTCGGTCGGCGATCCCGAGCTCGCGCAGGCGATCCTCGAGCATCACTTGCATGGCACCCTCCCCGCACACGATCAGCCGCCAGCGATCGCCGCTCTGCCCCAGCCGCGCCAGCACGTCGGCCAGCAGCAGGGGATTCTTCTCCGCCTCCAGCCGGCCGACGCTGATCACCCGCAGCTCGTCCCCGTAGGAGCGTTTGAGCGCCACGCCGACGGGAACCAGCTCGTCTTCGTCTGACCAACGACACGGTGATCTCGAGCAGCGACCTGGCGCCCGCGTAGTGAGCGGCGATCTCGGGCCCGACCACCACCACCGGAAACGCGCGGGCAAGTCCGCGCCAGACCGCGTCGAGGACTGTGGCCGCGACCCGCAGCAGCGGTCGGCCCGGGTGCCGGGAACCGACGTATGCGCTCGTGTCCTGGCGTACTCCTAGCACGACCCTCTTGCGCCGGAGCGCCGACAGCACCGCGAAGGCAATCGCCAGCGGGTGCGGCCCGAGAAGCCATACCGCGTCGACCCCGGCCAGAGCGCGCCAAAACCTTGCCACCGACTGGATCGAGGAGCGCAACACGCTCCACGGCTCAGACAGCCTGCGGTAGTAGGGAAGCGGTACCAGCTCGACCTCGGCTCCGACCGCATAGCGGGCCCGGACCGGAGCTGGGGCCTCTCGCCCGACCAGGACCAAGCGATCGAACTCCCCCGCCGAGCCGGGCCACGAACAGCGCGAAGGCACGCTCCGCGAAGACCTCGTGCCCCACCCGGTGGTAGGCGTAATCCGTATAAACCGCCAGCCGCACGGGGGCGAGCGTAGATGAGAGCCTCCTGCGAGCGGCCACTGGCTGACACCAGGCACCCGATACCAATGCAACAATGCGGACTGAATGGACGGGCCGAGTCCCCAGCAGCGCCGTGCGCCCGCCGCCGACTGGCTCCAGCCACCCGTCGAGGAGCTCGGCCTAACGCGCTACATCCAGACCCTGCGCGAGCGCGCCTGGATCGTGATCGCCGCGGTCGTGATCACCACCGGTATCGCGCTCGTCTACGTGGTGACGGCGAACAAGGTCTACAAGGCCGAGGCAGACATGCTGGTCACACCGATCAGCACTTCGGATACATCGCTCGTGGGGTTGCCGGGGTTGATCCCATCGTCTTCGGATCCCACCCGCGACGTCGAGACGGCATCTGCCCTGATCACCAATACAGAGGTGGCTACCCGGGTCAAGCGGACACTGGGTTCCTCCGAGAGCCCTCGCGAGCTGCTCGGAAAGGTGGAGGCGGCACCGGTTGCGTCGAGCAACATCGTTGCGGTGACCGCGAGTGAGGACTCGGGCACCCAGGCCCGTGATCTCGCCAACGCCTTCGCCACCCAGGCCGTGGCAAACCAGACCAAGAAGCTGCACGATGCCATCGATCAGAGGCTGCCAGCGCTCGAAGCGCGCCTCCGGCAGGGGGTGGGGGATCCGGTCGCGATCCGGGCCGCGCATCGCGTCGCTGGAGACGTTGCGAACCGCCTCCGACCCGAGCTTGAGCGTAGAGACCAAGGCCGATGTTCCGTCGAGCCCCAGTCTCGCCTCGCCCGGCACTGAGCATTGCCGGAGGACTGCTGGCAGGTTTGGTGCTCGGCATCGGCGGGGCGTTTGCGTCCCAGGCCCTGGACCAACGCCTTCGCCGCGAGGAGCAACTTCGACGTCTCTATCGGCTTCCGATCCTCGCCCGCATTCCTCGGGAGCCTCGATCCCGGACCCATCGGGCGCTCGGCCCGCTCGCGCTCTCACCCGCGACCTCGGAGGCCTACCGGACGCTGCGGGGGACGCTGGCTGTATCGCGCCGAGCGTCGGGCTCCGGATCGCACGCGATCCTCGTTACTGGATCCTCTCCCTCCGAAGGGAAGACCACGACGGCGATCAACCTGTCCTCATCGCTGGCCACGGCTGGCCACAACGTGATCCTGATCGAGGCCGATCTGCGAAGGCCCGGGATCGGGCCGGCGCTGGACCTCCAGGCCAAGTACGGGGTCGCGAGCGTTCTGGTCGAGAGTGTCGCGCTTAAGGATGCGCTCGTGACCACTCCTACCTTCGGCGCGAACCTCGGCATCCTGCTCGCCGATTATGAGGGCGGCTGGATCAGCGACCTGTTCGCTCTGCCGGCGGCGCGCGAGCTGATCGCCGACGCCCGGCGGATGGCCGACTTCGTGATCATCGACTCGCCTCCCCTCACCGACGTCATCGACGCTCTGCCGCTGGTCGACTACGTCGACGACGTGGTGCTGGTCGCCGGGATCGGCAAGACTCACCTCAGAAAGCTCGCCCAGCTGGGCGAGCTGCTCGCCGAGCAGGTCGTCAAGCCGGCCGGCTTCGCTGTGGTCGGGACCCCGAGGCCAAAGCGGTCCGACTATCACTACTACGAGGGCCGCCAGCCGCGGGCGACGCCTCCGCCACCGCCGGAGCGCCCAAACCGGCGAGAGGATCGAACGGCAGCCGAGCGGCAGCCGTTGGAGCGCTAGGCCTCTCGAGATGCTCCGTCGCGGACGCTCCCTGGTCGAGCGGGCCAGCGGGGCGAGCATATCCGCCGCGCTCCCGGCCCCGTAGCGGCGCGCGGCTGCGAGAATTCCCCGCGTGCCTGCGCTGGCGCACCTGGACAGATGGAGGTTTGCGGCCGCCCTCGGCGCCGCCTCGGCCGCGTTCGGCGTTACTCGCCGGCATCAATCCGCGCTTCGCGATCGCGGCGGCCCTCAGCTTCGCATTCCTGCTCCTCGTGCTCGCCGACCTCTACGTCGGCCTGATCCTGTTCACGCTGCTCAACTTCGCCGCCCAGGTGCCGACCGTGGCCGGGCCGGGGCTGAGCTTCGCGAAGATCGCCGGACTGTTGCTGGCAATCTCCTGGGTTGCGGCGTTGGCGACCAAGCAGGACACCAGGTCGGACTTCACATCGGCGCACCCCGGCCTCACCTATGTGCTGGTGCTGTTCTTGAGCTGGGTCGCGCTGAGCCAGCTCTGGGCGGAGGACTCGGGGCAGGCGCTGACGGAGTTCTCGCGGTTGGCACTGAACGCGCTGCTGTTCCTGATCATCTTCACCGCCGTTCGCACGCCCACCCAGGCGATCGGGTTCGTGGCCGCGTTCGTCGGCGGCGCATGCATCGACGGCCTCTACGGAATGCTGTTCGCCACTTCCAACCCAGGAACCGCGTCCCGCCTCAGCAGCTCGATAACCAATCCCAACGAGCTGGCCACCATACTGGTGGCCGCACTCGTATTGAGCCTCGGGTTAGCGGCGGCCCTGAGACAGCAGCCGCTGGCGCGCTGGGCAGCGCTGGCTGCGGCCGCGCTGTGCATCGGAGGCATCTTCCTCACGGGCTCCCGCGGCGGCCTCGTCGCCTTGGCGGTCGCGCTGGCCGCGTTCCTGGTCGTGGGGGCCCGGTGGCGCGGCCGGATGCTTGTGGTCGTCGTGGCGGTGGCTCTCGCCGGGATCGGATACTTCAACTACGTCGCCTCGCCGGCGATCAGGTCCCATGTCTCGAGCGTGGGCAGCGGCACCGGCCGCCTGGACCTGTGGACGGTCGCCTGGCGAATGGTCGAGCAGGAGCCCATACGGGGCGTCGGTGCGGGGAACTTTCCGGTCTCATCGGTGCATTACCTGCTGGAGCCGGGAGCCATCGCACGAAGCGACTTCATCGTTGGGTCACCCAAGGTCGCCCACAACACGTACCTCGAGTTGTGGGCGGAGCTCGGTCTCGTCGGGCTGATCCTGTTCCTATCCGTGGCCGGGTTCTGTCTCTATTCGGCCCTCAAGGCGGCGGGCTCCTTCGCACGCCAGGGAGACGATCGGATGGAGGTCATTGCTCGGACCCTCTTCGTTGCCTTGGCCGGCCTACTCGCAGCCGACTTCTTCGGATCGAGGCTGACCAACAAGGAGATCTGGCTGTTACTCGGACTGGCACCCGCGCTGCTGGCTATTGCGCGCTCCCGCGAGCCCACTGGCGAGCGCTTGACGGACGTACTCGTACTCTGCTATCACGCGGTCAGCGAGCGCTGGCCCGCGGCGTTGTCGATCGCTCCCTCGCATCTGGAGGAGCACGTGCGGATGCTCGCTGACCGGGGCTTCCGGGGCGTTACCTTCCACGAGGCCGTGTTGCGACCGCCGAGCGCGAAGACGCTGGCGATCACGTTCGACGATGCCTACCGCTCGGTGATCGAGCTCGCCTTTCCGATCCTCTCGCGGGCGGGATTCTCGGCCACCGTGTTCGCGCCCACCGACTTCGTGGGTACCGAGGAACCAATGGCCTGGCCGGGGATCGACCACTGGCGCGAGACCGAGCACGCAGAGGAGCTCGTGCCGATGTCGTGGGAGGAGCTGGAACGCCTCGCACAAGCCGGCTGGGAGATCGGCTCCCACACCCGTTCTCATCCGCGGCTCCCCACCCTCGACGACGCTGCGCTCGAGAACGAGCTCCGGAGCTCGCGTCAGGACATCGAGCGCCACCTGGCCAGGTCCCTGTCCGTCTCTCGCCTATCCGTACGGGGACCACGACGCCCGCGTCGTCGCGGCGGCGAGGCGCGCGGGCTATGAGGCCGCCGGCACCCTCCCCGCCAGGCTGACGCGGCCCGCCGGCCCCCTGGACTGGCCTCGGATCGTCGTCACTCGGGCCGACAACGCGCGCCGGTTCCGGTGGAAGATCTCACCCCTGGCCCGGAAGGCCAGGGCCACTCCCGCGTGGAGCGTGCTGCACGCGGCACGGCGCGGGCGTCGCTGATCTGACGCTAGCGGCGCGACATCGTGCCGCTGTACCTCGCCATGCAGGCGACCGCCTCTCCGCAGGCGCAGGTTGCCGCCCTTGGCGTGCACGAACCGGGGCTTGGCGACGACGTTCCGCGTCGCCTTGTAGTCGCGGGCCGGCGCCATCACGCCGCCGTGCTCGTGGTAGAGCGACCCGTGATGGCCGGCCCAGACGCAGTTCTTCCGCAGGATGTTGTTGTGCGCGACCGGCCCGGTGCTCCCTGAGTAGACGTTGTAGCCGCGGTACGACTTGGCGATTATGTTGCCCTTGATGACGTTGTTCTCCGAGGTGGTGGACCCGGACCCGTTGATCACCATGCCGTCACCGTTGTGGAAGATCACGTTGCCGATGACCTTCGAGCCATCGGCGTCGTGATAGAGCTGAATGCCTCGGTCGGCGTTGTCATAGATCCAGTTGTCACGGATCACGGTGTTTCTGGCCTCGGAGACGTAGATGCCGTGGTCCCTGTTCGTCGACGGCAAATCGCCGCAATCGTGGATTCGGTTGCGCTCGATCACCACGCCCCGGGGAGCCGGATCTGAGTAGTAGCGCGAGATCTGGACGCAGATGGACGTGTGACCGTTGGTGATCCTGTTATCGCGCAAGACCACTCCGTCGGCGTAGATCCTGGGACCGATCGGACTGGCGCCGCCGCGACCGTCGAGCTTCATGCCCCTGATCGTCGAGTCGTGGCCGCTGGGCTTCACCTTGATCGACCCCCGGAGTGTCACCGCCTCGGATCCATAGGGGGCCAGAGTGATGTTGGCCTGGCTCACTCCCATCTGGGAGAACCTGTAGGTGCCAGCGCGGAAACAACCCGTCTGTCCGGGGGCCAGCGAGCTGGCGAGCTTCCCTGGCGTGCGGTAGGGGTTGGAGCGCGAGCCGGAGCCGCCGTCAGAGCCGCTCGGCGCGGCGAAGCGGTCGCAAGTCACGACGGCAGCGGCAGGCGATCCTGCCGCTGCCATGAGGACCAGCGGCAAGGCGACGAGAGCGAGGGCGATTGACAGCCGTGTGATTGGCACCACAAGAGCCGTCGGCGCAGACCCGGACCGTCGTCAGCCTCGCGGCGATTCCCGGACGGATGTTGGGCGGCGAAGGCGGGGTCAGATCTCTGACCAGATGAGTGACTCGAGCCGGGAAAGCACGGCCTCGCGCGGCTGGCCCGCGTCCACCACATGCGCCGGAAGCGCGTCCCAGTCGACCGACAACACCTCGCGCCAGCGGGAACGGATCGAGTCGGCCGACTCGGTCGACTGGCGGACCACCGCGATCTCCGGGTCGACGAGGAGGACGATGAGCACATCCGGCGGCGTGATCGCCCGGTAGTAGCGGCGCTCGCGGGCTGCGAGCCGGTCCGTCAGCCGGCGCCAGCGATTCGGGTCCCTGACCCGTTCGACTCGGGGCCCGTCCATCAGCTTGAGCTCGGGGAGCGGGAAGCGGTCGCATAACACGAGGCCCCCGTTCGTCGCGATCCGGCGGATGCGCCCGGCGGTGAGGAAGCGGTCGCGCGCCAGGGCAGTCGCCAGAACAGCGTGCTCCGTCGCGCGCGAGGGTGCCGGGCGGCCGAGGCGCTGGGCGACCACGAGGCATGCCGAGCGTCCGCGCGCGATGTTCCGGAGGCCTCGGGTGGTCCATGACTTCGGGGGCTTGCCGAGGTGCGCGCGAGCCACCGCGAAGGTCTTGCCCAGCCGCTTGGCGAGTTCCTCGACCGCCGTCGACTTGCCGGCGCCATCGGCGCCTACGATGGCGATGATCGCGCCTCCCGCGGCCGGCTGCTTCGGCGGCACCGGGCGCGATGCCAGCCGCGCGGCGATCTCGCCGCCGCGGCGCCAGAACTTGAGGCCTACGTCGGCGGCACGGGATCGCCGCGCGCACGGCGTGAGATCGGCCAGCAAGCGCCCGCCGGCGCGAATCCCGGCGAACTTTCCGGCATCGGGCGCGAGCGCCAGCCGGCAATCTTCGAAGGTCCCCCTGCGGACGAACGGCAGCGCTTGCTCGAGCCGGCGCTCGACCTCGGCAGGCTCGGAGCGACGCTCCAGGTCGGCGAGCTCCGAGCGTGCCGAAGCCGGGATCCTCGCCCGGCGCATCACCACTGCGTCCCAGGTCAGGTGCTTCAGGGTCAGGCGGACGACGAGCAGGATGAGCTCGAGCTCGGGCGCAGGGACGAAGAACTCGCCGTCGGGCCGGGCCGAGCCCAGGAAGACCGCCTCGAGCGGCACCCGGTAGCTCTTCGTGAGGTCGTCGCCGACGACGAGCTGAAAGTGCGCGTGTATGTGGACCACAAGGCCGGCCTCGCCGTCGTGCCCGTAGTAGTCGAAGACTCCAGGGAGCCCCTGCCGTCGGCGCCTGGCCAGCTTGAAGCCCAGGCGATGCATAACCGCCGAGAAGCGATCCTCGTCCACTCGCGCGATCAGCAGGTCCAGGTCGTTCTCGCCGGTCCGCGAGCGATCAAGGAACGTGTTGCTCTTGAAGTGGCACCACGAGACCTGCTCGGTCGCCAGCTGAGCGCAGACATCGCGTACGAGCGCGATCGTGCGCGGCCGACTCGCTTCATCGCGTTCTGGGGCGGTCACTGCAGGTCTGGAGTGTGCCGGTCCTGACGGCGCCGACGTCGAGACCTGCCCGGCCGAGTCAGGGCGTGGCGTACGTGACGCTGAGGACCGGCGGGGGCCCGCCTTCGAACGATTGGGCTGACCGCCTGCCGCTTCCGGTGATGATCACCGTGAGCGCGTTGCCGGGCGCCCACCCAGGCCGGCTGACGACCTCCTGGACCACTGACGCCAGGTTCGGCGTCAGCTGGTCGGGGCCGGAGGCCCCGACGCTCTGCCACGGGGGAACCGGCCACGCCACTGAGGCCGTAGTGCGAGGACGCTGGGAGATGTTGAACGCCGCTGCCCCGATCGGCGCCGAGTTGTCCGCCTGCTCCCCCCTGACGACGAGGTCCGTGGCCGCGCTACCGGTTTGGTGAACGGTGAACTGCACCTTGGCGTTGACGATCGTCGCGGAGTTGGGAATCTGCACTCCGGTGAACCTGAGCGCCGCCGTCGTGGGCGAGCCCCCGGACCCGGACGCCAGGTTGATGTCGGCGTTGGTCCGACGCACGGTTCCGCTCTGGTTCTCGTCGCCGTCGTCCAGCCCCGTGCCGATCGGGATGCTGAGGCTGCCCTGCGACGATGGATTGAACGTGGCGGTCGCCTGCTTGTCGGCGCCCATGGTCAGCTGGCAGGCACCGGTTCCCGAGCAGTCGCCGGTCCAGCCGCCGAAGCTCGAGCCTCCGCTCGGGGTCGCGGTCAGGGTGACCTGCTGGCCGTCGGCGTAGGTCTCGGTGCAGTCGCCGGGGCAGTTGATCCCCGGGCCGGTCACCGCGCCGGTGCCGGTGCCGGCGGTTTGGACGGTGAGCGTCCGCGGCGGCGGCGGCGGGTTGAAGGTGGCGGTCGCCTGCTTGTCCGCGCCCATGGTCAGCTGGCAGGGACCGGTCCCCGAGCAGTCGCCGGTCCAGCCGCCGAAGCTCGAGCCGCTGTCCGGGGTCGCGGTCAGGGTGACCTGCTGGCCGTCGGCGTAGGTCTCGGTGCAGTCGCCGGGGCAGTTGATCCCCGGGCCCGTCACCGCGCCGGTGCCGGTGCCGGCGGTTTGGACGGTGAGCGTCCGGGGCGGCGGGGGCGGGTTGAAGGTGGCGGTCGCCTGCTTGTCCGCGCCCATGGTCAGCTGGCAGGCACCGGTCCCCGAGCAGTCGCCGCCCCAGCCGCCGAAGCTCGAGCCGCTGTCCGGGGCCGCGGTCAGGGTGACCTGCTGGCCGTCGGTGTAGGTCTCGGTGCAGTCGCCGGGGCAGTTGATCCCCGGGCCGGTCACCGCGCCGGTGCCGGTGCCGGCGGTTTGGACGGTGAGCGTCCGCGGCGGCGGGGGCGGGTTGAAGGTGGCGGTCGCCTGCTTGTCCGCGCCCATGGTCAGCTGGCAGGCACCGGTTCCCGAGCAGGCGCCGGTCCAGCCTGCGAAGCTCGAGCCTCCGCTCGGGGTCGCGGTCAGGGTGACCTGCTGGCCGTTGGCGTAGGTCTCCGTGCAGTCGCCGGGGCAGTTGATCCCCGGGCCGGTCACCGCGCCGGTGCCGGTGCCGGCGGCTTGGACGGTGAGCGTCCGCGGCGGCGGCGGCGGGTTGAAGGTGGCGGTCGCCTGCTTGTCGGCGCCCATGGTCAGCTGGCAGGTTCCGGTCCCCGAGCAGGCGCCGGTCCAGCCTGCGAAGCTCGAGCCTCCGCTCGGGGTCGCGGTCAGGGTGACCTGCTGGCCGTTGGCGTAGGTCTCCGTGCAGTCGCCGGGGCAGTTGATCCCCGGGCCGGTCACCGCGCCGGTGCCGGTGCCCTGGGTTTGGACGGTGAGCGTCCGCGGGGGCGGAGGATTGAAGGTGGCGGTGGCCTGCTTGTCGGCGTTCATGGTCAGCTGACAGGTTCCGGTCCCCGAGCAGGCGCCGGTCCAGCCTGCGAAGCTCGAGCCTCCGCTCGGGGTCGCGGTCAGGGTGACCTGCTGGCCGTCGGTATAGGTCTCGGTGCAGTCGCCGGGGCAGTTGATCCCCGGGCCCGTCACCGCGCCGGTGCCGGTGCCGGCGGCTTGAACGGTGAGCGTGCGCGAGGGCGGAGCCGCCAGCGACATCTCGTAGAGCAGACCGTCGATCGGGGGCGGAATCGCAGCGTTGTTATCGACGTGGCGGTCGACGATCCAGTAGTCCATGGCGGACGGGCTGTCGTTGGGGTCGGAGGTGGGCGCCATCGTGACATCCGCCTCGACCTGGTGAGTGGTCGGGATCGCCGAGAGGCTCAGGGTCCGCAGCAGGACGCCGGCCGTGCTGAACTCGTAGATCGCGTGGGTCTTCCAATCGACGGCCAGCAGTGTGTTCCGGCTCGGGTCGATTCCCAGTCCCTCGCAGTCGCTAAGGCCGAACTGGGCGAGGTCGAAGTGGGTGACGATGTCGTTTCCGTCGCCGAATGTGCCGTTGACCGGATTGATGTCGTAGATATCGGTGTTGGTGCCGTCGCAGGCGAACAGGTGACCGCTCGCCGGGTCGTAGGCGACGTCCTCGGGATCGGTGTCGCCGAACGCCGAGGTGCTGAACTTCGAAACGATGTCGTCGGCCGTGCCATAGCCACCGTCGGGCCCCGGCTTGACGAGCGAGATCCTGTCCTTGTCGTCGTCCGAGACGTAGAGCGTGCCGTTCGGGTTGAACGCGAGACCCGCGGGCTCCCTGCTCGTCTCCACCAGGCTGCCACGAGCCAGCAGGGTGCCGCTCCCGAATCCTGACCCTGTGCGTGTCGCGGTGAACAGGTTCGAGCCCTTGTAGAGCCCCGTCTCGTCGACCTCGGAGTCGCTGATCAGAAGCCTGTCTGGGCCCGGCATGTAGACGATCCCCGAGGGATCGGAGCTGTACGGGGAGAACCCGGAGGTGGCGATCGTCCGGACGAGAGTCGGGTGCACGACCTCGGCCAAAGCCGGGGACGCGGCCCAAAGGAGCGTGCCGAGCGCCGCCACCGCGACGGCGCACACCAAACGCCGGATGCCGGCGAACGACGCCTGCCAAGGAACGTCCAGCGAACCCCCCCGATGTTCCCCCTTCCCCGTGATGCAACCCAGGATACGCGTAGAACGTCCCGCCCGCGGAGGCGTATACCCAAAAACGGTGAGCGAGCCGGCAACGCCGAAGCGAACGGAGGGGCGGATGACGAAGGCGGCGTTGGCGCCGCCGCTCACCGTTAGGGGGGCGGTCAGCCCAGCGTCTCGCGCAGCGCAGCCGTCCATCGCTCTCCGACGGCCTCGGGAGAGTGCACCCTGGCCACGTACTCACGCCCCCGGTCGCCCAGCTGACGGCGAAGCTCCGGGTCTGTCCACAGCTTCCGCGCCGCCGCCACGAACTCGTCCCAGGAGCCGTCGGCGAACAGGCCCAGCCCCTCGTCGGCGATCCGCTGGTCGGGGTCGAAGTGGAGCGAGATCACCGGTACGCCGGCGGCCCACGCTTCGAGGAAGACGTTGGGCATGCCCTCGTAGCGGGACGTGACCACGAGCGCCGCAGAGCGGCCGATCAACTCAAGCACCTTCTCGCGCCATTGGGGCGGCAGCAGCTCCAGATTCGGAGTCTTCTCCGCCGCGTCCGTCAACTGCTCGACGAGCGCTTCCGGGGTGTCGGACGTCCACCGTGCGACCATCCGGAAACGGGCTTCGGGAAGCGCTCGAGCCAGCTCGACGTATCGCAGCGGCAGCTTGTAGTCCACCAGGCGCGCCGCCCACAGGAACGCCTCCGGCTCCGGCGCCGGAGCCGGAGCGTTGGCCGGCTCGGCGAAACTCGGGATCACCTCCACGCGAGCGCCGGCCCTAAGTCCCCTGTGAGCGAGCTCCCGCTGCTGGGTGGTCTGCACCACAACGCGTTGCGAGCGCCGCAGGGCTGCTCGATAGAGCGCCTGACCCCAGCGGTTGCGATCGGGACGATCGAAGATGAAGTCCAGATCGTTGGAAGCCGAAAAGACCAGCCGGCGCCGATGGAGCAGGCAGAACGCTGCCCCGATTATGACGTGGGCGCCGCCCCCACGGAACAGGTACAAGCGGGCATCTGCGTCGGCGAGCGACCGCCAGACTCGGAGCGCCTCCAACAGCTTGCCCGGAAACCCCCGGCGGCCGGGCCATGGCTTGCGCTCAACCAGCTCTAGGGACGACACGGGCAGCTGCGCCTGGCACTCGCCCCCGTACACGATGTGAGCGACCCTGAGGCCCTTTCGCGCCAGAGCCTCCGCCATCAGCCTGGTCTGCAACTCCGCCCCGCCGCCGCCGCGAGCCACACGGTCCCCGTAGGTCGCCTGATCCTCGTAGAAGGCGAACGCAAACGGGGCGTAGATCGCGATGTCGTTGCGGTGAGCCAACTGCCAGCGGGCCCTTAGATCCAGAGATTCTCAGGGAGCAGGTCGAGCTGAAACAGGACCAGGCTCTGACTGTCGGTCATCGGGAAGCTCTCGACCATCTCTCCGCGCTCGACGTCGTAGAGAGCGATCCGGCTCGGTGCCTTCCAATGGCCGTGCCTGACCCGGAACCCATATTCCCGCCACTGCGACAACCGGAGGATCGTGAAGGCGACGAAGAAGCGGTTCGGATCGCGAGGATCCTCACAGAGTCCACGACACCATCCCAGCGTCTTGATGCCGGGCGTCATCGGTTCGAGATCGTGGCTTGCGACGACCTCGAGCGAATCAGGGTCCACCAGCACCACGAACCCCCTCACGGTGGTGAAGGCGAGCTGGCCTCGGATGTAGCGGCCGTCGTGCGGGCCGTCGTGGGGCCTGCTGGTCTCGAAGGTGAGCTTGCGGCCATTTCCCGTGACGCCCACCGCGCCGGGGACCTTCAGTCCCGTCACCCACAGCTCCCCCTGACGAACCCAGAGGTGATTCGGATGTATGTGATGTGGTTTCGTGTCAGGGATCCGGCGATAATCGAGATCGGGTTTGATCTGCCGCGCCTCGGAATACCCGTCGAGCAGATCCCACCTGTTGAGGAGATCCCCGTCCACCGAAACGTGGTCCACCGTCTCGAGCCCGGTATTCGCCACGGCGAGCCCGCCTTCCCACGGTATGCAGTGATGGAGGTCGTTGAACCCGGGGATCGTGATCCTGCCTGCGGGCTCGGACGGCGGCCAATCGTCAAACCGAACGATCTCGTTGTGGGAGCAGGCATGGATCTGACCGTCGATCATGCATGAACCGGTGAACTGCATCTTCTGCCCCGGCGCTCGAAGCTCGGACGGCGTCCTGTACTCGCACAAATGAAGGATCTCGCCGGTTTCGGCATCGACGATGCCGAGCACCGCGGTGACGCCGCGGTGCTCCTCCGGACTAGCTATGGCGCCCGAGAACAGGAGCTGCATCAGCCGGACAAGCCGCGCGTGGGCGCTCGTATCCGCGCTTCATGAGCCGGGCTGAACAGCCGCAGCCAGCAGGGGCGAATCAACGGCGAGCACCTCCTCTATCTCCCGCAGGCGATCGGGGTCGGTTGACCGGACGTGATCGAGAAGCGCCTCCTCGCTGGGCATCTCGGCATCGGCGTAGGAGAGCGACAGAAACGAGAGGTACTCGCGTCGGCTGATCGCCATCAAATCGATGAGAGCGGCCGTGTCGTCGCGAGGCGTGAAGACCGGCGCGACGTGCACCCGGTACATGCCGGGCTCGAGCACGTCGACCCCCGACATGCGCAGCCATGCAAGCCGATGGCAGCCGTCGCCCGCATATATCCGGCGAGCCAGTCGCTTGCCGGTCGACGTAGGTGCGATCTCCCCCCCGCGTCGCAGGATGATCGGTCGCCGCCTGTCGTAACCCGTCGACTCGAAGGCGTCGTGGAGCTCTATGGACCTTCGGACGCGGCGCTCGAATGCCGCATTGACGCGCTCATCGTCACCGACGATCTCCGGATTGTTACTGCCGGGGATGACGACCCGGGTGAACCACGTGAAGTAGGGCTGCTGTCGCGAGAGCTCCATGAAAGCCTCGAAATCCTCCTCGGCGAGCGCTCGCCGCTCGCGAAGAACCTCGAGGTACCGTTGCCGCACAACGATGTCGTACCTCAACGGGCTGACGAGGTGATCGATCGGAATCGGCTCCCGGCCCGGCTGATATGCGAGCCGGACCAGTCCGGGGATCCGCCTGCGGAAGCCGTGAGAGCTGCGTTCCATGAAATCCGTAAGCGCCCGTCTCATGTCATCCACGTCCCGCCCTCATCAGGCGCTCGATGTTTCGTTGCTTGCCGCCGGATCGCAGTAGCTGGTGAAGCCCTCGATACCGACCACGCTCTTCCTGAGTCAAGCAACCCCTCCCCCGAGATGTGAGCCGATGAAGGCCGCTACCCCTGTCACCAACACCGGCACGAATCCCGCTGAGGATATCGACGCCCGCGGGGCCATGGGGGCAAGAATGCCGACCTGCGCCCGCGTGCGGCTCGGTCAGCGACTCCGAAGCGCCCTCAGGGGCCACACCGAAACCGACCGAAGCTCGGCGGGCGAGACCTCCCGGGTGAGGAGCAGGACGGCCACATAGACAATGCCGCCCACCGCCGCGCCTCCCACCCACTCGAGCGGGGAGAGGCTGCTTCCCGTGCCGGCCACGGCCAGCACCGCCGCCAGTGCCCCGGCGGCGACCAGCGACCGAGCGGCGGTCACCGCGACAGGCTTGAGGGGCAGGCCGAGTACCCGGTGCGACACCCACAGGTTGGAGCCCGCGTACAGCGTGTAGGCGATGTCCGAGCCCACCGCGGCGCCGAGGATCCCGATCGTGGGGATCAGGATGACGTCGAGCACTGCGTTCACGATTACAGCTGCGATCGTGATCGGGATCCGGCGCCTTCCCTCACCGGCAAAGTTGAGCGGGGAGACCACCATCGGATTGATGCCCGAGAGGAACACCAGGGGCGCCAACGCCCTGAGAACGTCCGCCGACGCGGAGAACTTCGACCCCAGAGCGAGGTGCACGATGGGATCTGCCCAAACGATGAGGACAGCAACGACCCCGACCTGAAAGATCACCAGGTACCGCAGCCCGAGCTTGAGTGCGCCGAGACGGGGCGCGTCATCGCGGTGGCGAGCAAGCCGAGGGGCAACCCCCTGCGAGAGGGCCATTCCGGGGTACGCGAGGAAAGCGGTCAGGCGCAGGGGAGCGCTGAAGAACGCGACTGAGCTCGTAGTGAGAAAGGCGCCGAGCAGCAGGACGTCGATCTGGGCGAAGACCGCGCCCGCTCCTTGAACGATCAACATCGCCCCCGCGTACCGCATGAACTCCGGCCGCCTGACGGGGCTCGGCCCCGCGCCGAAGATCGGGGAATGGCCCAGCAGTCGCGCGAGCAGCACAATCCCGAGCACGGCACCGAACACGTAGCCCACGGCGCGCCCGAAGGCCGCGCCCGTGACTCCGCCGCCGAGCACGACCAGGCCCACGGTGGCCGTGAACTCCATCGCCGACTCCGAGAGAACCACCGAGAAGGCGCTGGAGGTCCGACGCAGCGCAACGAACACGGACTGCGTGAAGCGCATCACAGCCTGTCCGAACAGGGCGATCGCCGCCGCCCTCAAGGGCCAGGCAAGCTCCGGTGCGTTGTAGAGATTCGAGATCGGCCCTGCGAGCGCGAACAGGACCAGCGCGATGCTACTTGCGGTCAGCAGCTTCATCGGAAGCGCCATGCCGAGCACCCCTCTGACCCCCACGGCGTCGCCATGTCGCTCCGCGACATAGCGGGCCGTGGCCTGCGTCGTACCGATGTCCGACGGCTTCAGCAGCAGCCCGGTGATCCCGATTGCAAGCGCGAGCGTCCCGTACTCGGCGGGACTCAACGCCCGCACCAGGTACAGGGTGAGCACGGCGGTGAACAAGGCCGTGCTCATCTGGGTCGCCAGCCCGAACATGGCGTTCCTGCTGATCGTGTCGCCCCGCTGGGGTGACTCGCCGTTGGGGGCGTCGGGATTCATCTCTTGGCGGCTACCGATTCGAGCACAGCCCTTGTACAGAGGGAGTGCTGCAGCCGCTCCACGGCCGCGGACTGCGGTTGGGCCCGCGGACCCTGCCGATTTGCGCGAGTCTAATGTCGCCCGGCAGGATCGACCCGCGTATCACCCCCTCTGCTCGGATGGGAGTTCAGGATACGCAGGGAGCGCGAGCGGGCACGGGGTTCGTGTCCTCGATCGAGCGCCCTAGCAGGAGGCCGTGCAGTCCATATGGAACCCGTCACCGTAGATATGTGACTCGTGCGCGTCCTGGTCGTGGTAGAGGCCCTGACGCATCTTCACCTGGGCGCCCGCCACCGGAGTCGTGTCGATGTTCGGCTGCGACAGCTTCTCGACGTAGCCCGCCGGCCCGGTGCCATCGGGGTCGATCCATACCTGGACGCTGCCCAACGACCCGAACTTCTCGGCTGCCTTGACCGCGATCCACTGGTCCTTCGGGACGGAGCCCAGGTCGAACTTGCGCGAATCTGCGCTGCAACTGCCTACGATTGAGTAGCCCAGGTTGCCACCGCCATCCTTCGGCAGGGTCAGCCCGCCGTTGTAGCAGGGGTTGTTGCTCATCTTGGTCTGGGTCAGCGAGCCGTGGTCCGGGCCGTTGTTGGCCTCTGAGGGGATATACAGAAGCTCCTCGTAGATGAGGGTCGGGTCCGGGCCCAAGGTGTCAAAGGCCAGTTCCGCCCGACCGCTCCCGGTCCCAGCAGGGGTCGAGTACTTGACCGCGCAGATTCCCTCCTCGACCGGGCTAGTGACGATGGAAGCGGTGCCGGGATTGTCGCTGCCCGAGACGTTGCTGTCCCAGCCGCCCCCGCCGCCGACCAGTTGGCAGCCCGAGTCGAAGTCGCCATCGTGATTGAAGGATGTAAGCGACGGGTAGCCATCACCGCCGGGCGAACTGGTGTCGACGGTGAAGCTGCGGCTGGCCGGGGTGGCGTCGGTGTTGGCGGCGCCGTCCGTGGCCCGGACCTCGAAGCCGTGGGGGCCGTCGGCCAGCCCACTGTAGGGCGTGGGGCTCGAGCACCCGGCCCAGGCCCCGCCGTCGAGGCGGCACTCGAAGCTCGACCCCGCCTCGGAGGAGCTGAACGAGAAGCTGGCGCTGGCGGTGCCGATCGTCCCCGACGGCCCGGAGGTGATCGTGGTCTCGGGAGGGGTGAAGTCCGGGGGCGGTGTGTTTTCGACGGTGACGCTCACCGCTCCCCAAGAACTACTGCCGTTCGTATCGAAGGCGACCGCCTCGAGCGTGTGCGCGCTGCCCTCCACGGCGGTGGTGGTATCCCAGGTGCAGGAATAAGGCGCAGACAGGTCGGTGTTCAGCGGCGCGCCGTCCAGATAGAAGCTCACGTAATCGACCCCGGAGCTCGAGCTCGCCGAGACAACGCAGTTGTGGGCGCCCTCGCTCAGCTGGCCGGACACCTTGTCTCCATCCCCGGGCGTGCTCCAGGAAACGGTGGGTGGCGAGGTATCGACGGCGAAGCTGCGGCTTGCCGGGGTGGGATCGGTGTTGCCGGCGCCGTCGGTGGCCCGGACCTCGAAGCCGTGGGAGCCGTCGGCGAGCCCGCCATCGGGGTCGGGGCTCGAGCACCCAGCCCAGGTCCCGCCGTCGAGGCGGCACTCGAAGCTCGACCCCGCCTCGGAGGAGCTGAACGAGAAGCTGGCGCTGGCGGTGCCGATCGTCCCCGACGGCCCGGAGGTGATCGTGGTCCCAGGTGGGCGGGTGTCGGCGTTGTGAACGGTGACGCGAACAGATGCCGATGCGGTACTGCCGAGCTCATCGCGAGCGACCGCCTTCAGTGTGTGCGAGCTGCCCTCAACGGCGGTGGTGGTCGTCCAGATGCAGGAATAGGGTGCAGACCGCTCCGTGTTCAGCAGCGCCCCGTCTCGATAGAACGCTACCTGGTCGATGCCGACGCCGGACTTGGCTGAAACCACACAGTTGTGCGCGCTCTCCTTGAGCTTGCCGGAGACCACGGCTTGATTCTTGGGCGTCATCCAGGAAAGGTGCGGCGTGGGCCGGTGGATTCCTGTCCTCACGAGATTGAAGCGGTGGTGACTCGCGTGGTGGCGGCTGGACGACGCGCGGGGCACGTGGTGGCGGCTGACGTGGTGCTCACTCGAGCGCGTGCTGGCTCCGCTTGGCGAATCCGCCACGGCGCAGACGGAGGCCGCCATCCCAAGAACGAGTGACATGCGTACCAGCCCCTGCCGTGTAGTTCCCATCCCAACCACCTGCTTCGGCCTGGGCCGTGATGGTCGTCATTCAGCTGAGGGAACTTGGACGAATTGGTGGACGGATGACCCACGCGGCGTTCGTCGCGCCATCGATCGCCCCTTGCAGCTTCTACCCCTCTGCTACCGACGATGTGGGGGCGTGGGCGAGCTCGCTGCACGATGGCCACAGGCTCAGGTCGACCTCGGGGACCAGTGCCTTCAGCCTCGTCGCGTCGCGCAGGATCATCTGCCGCGCCTCTTTCGTCACCGTGTCGGTGAGCTGCATCCGGGGGTGCGCTCCACCCACACGCTCGCCGAGAGCGTCGGGCACGTGGTCGACCGGGTGCGCGCCCAGAAAGTCGAAGGTTCGCCGTAGCTCAGCGGCCGGATCCTCAACGCAGCGCTCGAATTGGAGCACCAGCACGTGGTCTCGGTCGAACTCCTCGAGCAACGTCTCGAGCTGGCGGCCGTAGAGGCTGCGAGCGAGCGACTCGTTCGCGTCCATGGCCCCGAAGTACTGACGCCGGCCCCGCCGCACCGCTCGATTGACAATGGCGAGCTCGTGTCTGAGCCCCGATTGGAGCCGCTGCAGGGGATCCCTGAGCAGGACGAGGATCCTGGCGTCGGGCGCCGCCTTGCGCAATAGTCCCGGCGTCCAGAAGTCGTGCATGTAGGTAGGCGACCACTCTCCGCTCAGGGATCCTTTGGGTCGAGGAAAGAGCCGGTGGTAGGCATCCGCGTCTTCACCGGTGAATTCCCCTTCGAAGTATCCGTCAAAGAAGTGGGTCTCCTTTCCCGCGGCGCGGTGGATTCTCGGATGGTCACCCAACAGCCGGTACCACCAGGTGGTCCCCGCACGCTGCGCACCCACTCCTACGAAGTCCGGTGGACCGATGACCCAATCGCGGGGCCAGGGCGGTGGCCGCCGATCAGGCCCGATCCAGCCCCCGGCGCGCAAGCGGCGCACTGCCGGGCCGCCGACCGGAGCCAACACGCGCTTGATGCCTTGCTGCATCGCCAGCTCTAGCTGCGTCTCCACCTGCGCCCGACTTCGGGCTGGGCGACGAGCTGAGACGCGACGTCCATTCGCCGATCATAATCGCTCCGTCGAGCTCCGCGACGCGGGTCGCGGTAGCGATTCGACCAGATCGGCGACGCGCTGGGCCTGGCGCTCACGCAGGTGCAGTCGGGCGAACTCGCGGGCGCGCATGCTCAATCGCTGGCCCAGCTCGGGATCGGATCGCAGCCGGCGAACCGCGCCGGCAAGGGCTTCGGCGTCCCCATGGGGGACCGCCAGGGCGATCTCCTCTCGTTCGACCAGCTGTCGCAGCTCGCCCTGACAGGCCGCGATCACCGGGCGGCCCACCGCACAGACGTCGTAGAGCTTCGCCGACACGGTCATCCGCTGACGCTCGGAGATCAGCACGGCGTCCGCCGCGCGCAGGTGTGAGGCGGCTCTCGGCGCCGGCATCAACCCGCGCAGCTCGACGGTGGACGGTGCCTCTGCGGCCCGTCGCTCGAGCACGAGGCGCCGCGGGCCCTCGCCGATCACCAGCAGCAGGTACTCCTCCCCTAGCAGCCGTGCGGCGTCGGCAGCGAACTCCAGGCCGTGGGCAAGGCCGATGTTGCCCGCGTATGCCCACACAAAGCGTCCATCCGGCAGCCCCACCGACCGGCGCGGAACCTCGCTCTCGCCGACGTCCAACCAGTCGCTGGAGGTGCCGTTGGGGACCACGTCGATGCGAGCGCCGGTGGGCGCCCGCTCTTCGATCCAGCGCCGAAAGGCATCGTTCGTCGTCACGATGCGGTCGGCCCTCCTATAGACCAGGCGCTCGAGGCGCTCGGCGGCCGCGAGCATGGGCCCTTGGCGGAGCTCGCCGAGCGCGACTGCTGACTCCGGCCACAGGTCGCGGATGTCGAGCAGCAGCGGGGCGCGATGCCGCGCCGCAACCAGTGCACCCGCTGCCGCGACCGGGAGCGGCGGCGAGCTCGCCAGGATCGCGTCGGGGCGGCTGCCGAGGGCCCCGGCAGCCGCAGCGAGGGCCGCATAGGAGGAGTAGTAACCGACGCGAGCCCAGAAGGTCTTCTCCCGTGCGGTCAGGACCCGGAGGTAGGTGACGCGCGTGCTCCCGACCCTGCGGCGCAGCACCGGCCGCCCCCGATACCCCTCCTCGACCACCCCCCGAGGGTGGTTGGGCACGGGGCAGATAACGTGCACCTCGTGACCGCGCCCTGCGAACCCCCGGGCGAATGCCTCAACCCGGAATCGGCCTGCGGTCACCTCAGGGGCGAAGTGCTGAGTCAGGATCAGGATTCGCACGGCTCGTCCGGTTGAAGCGAAGGGATGCCCCGATAGGTGCCGGCCCGCGCGAGGATCTGGCCGCAATGGAGGAGGCATAGAATGCTCGAGCCGATCGCGGCGGACGATATCGCCAGCGGCCAGGCGGATCGGACTTCAACCATGAGCCAGGGGTCGAAACACGCTCGCATCTTGCTCGCGGGCCAGTCGGTCGACGACTTTCGGCACAAGATCTCGCGCAACTCTGGACTGTTCGCCGTTCTCGACAACCGCTACGAGATCGCGGGGACGATCGAGCCGCATCTGCCCCGGCTCGAGGACTACGCGATCAAGCTCCGCTACGTGCGCCCCAACCGCGACGCGTGGCGCTCGCGGGCCGGGCTCAGCCCGTGGGCCTTCCGCCGCCTGACGGAGGTCGCGGAGAAGCAGCTTCGACCGTGGGAGGGCCGGTATGACCTGGTCCTGCTCGTGCAGACCCTCTTCTCCCCCGGCCTGCTGTCCCGCAGCCGCCATTACGTCGTATACACCGACAACATCCACATTCTGACCGCGCGCTACTTCCCGGCCTGGTCGCCGCTCAGCGAGCGTGATCGCGCCAAGCGCATCGGACTCGAGCGGGCGACCTGCCGGGCGGCCCGCTACGTATTCGCGAAGACCGACTTCCTGCGCGACGCCCTGATCGACGACTACGGCTGCGACCCCGAGCGCGTGGTCCGCGTCGGCAGCGGCTCGAACATCATGGTCCAGTCGCTCGATGGAAAGCGCTACGACGGGCAGGTGGCGCTGTTCGTCGGGATCGACTTCGAGCGCAAGGGCGGCCCCGTTCTGCTGCGAGCGTGGAAGGCGGTGCGTGAGCGGCTCCCGGACGCCGAGCTTTGGGTGGTCGGGCCCAAGCGCCGCCCGGCCGCCGCCGAACAGCCCGGGGTGCGCTGGCACGGCTTCGTCTCCGATCGACGGGAGCTCGCCGACCTTTATGCGCGGGCGACGCTGTTCGTGCTGCCCTCGTTGTTCGAGCCCTGGGGTGGGGTGCTGATGGAGGCGAGGGGTCATGGGCTGCCGTGCATCGGAACCGACCGAGGCGGCTTTCGGGAGAGCATCGACGACGGCGTCAACGGACTGCTGGTTCCCGCCGGTGAGCCCGAGCCGCTCGCCGAGGCGCTTGTGTCGCTGCTCGGCGATCCTGAGCAGGCGGCGCTGATGGGACGCCGCGGTCACGCCGAGGTGCTCACGGAGCACACCTGGGAGCGGGTGGCCGATCGCATGGCTCCCTACATCGAGCTAGCCGCAACTGAGCCGCCCGCCTGAGGCCCTATCCGTCGACCAGAGGACGTTTGCCAGGGCTGTTGCCGGGAGGGGGCCCGCTATGCGTCACCGTCACGGTGGTCGTCTCGGTCACCGTCTTGTCGGTCTTCGTGGTTGTCGTGGTGGTCGCGGGCGGGGTCGTCGTGACGATCGTGTTGGTCGTGGTGGGTTGTACCCGCTTGACGCTGGTCGTGGTCGACGTCCTCGTCCTCACCACCTCGTCGGGGCCCCCGGCGACGATCACCGCGAGGGCGACCCCGAGCCCGAGGGCAAGCGCCACGAGGAGGGCGAGGGCAACGTTGAGCCGTCTGTCCCCGCCTCCCGCGGGCGGCTCGGGCGGAGGAGGCGGGCGAGGGATCGCCCCCCGCTCCGAGAGTACGCGGCGCGGGTCGGGTGGCGGCGGGGGTGCCTCGGGCGGGGCCATGCCGCGCCCTAGGGAGCCCCGGTTCCGCCGCTTCCGCCCCCGCTGCTGGTCTCCGTGGTCGTCGTCGTGGTGGTCGTCGTTGTCGTCGTCGGCGTGGTGCTGGTGGTCGAAGAAGTCGGCGCCGTGGTCGTGGTCGGCGCGGTGGTCGCGGTGGTGGGCGCGGTTGTCACCGTTGTCGTGCCTCCGCCGTTGTCGGAGGCGATTACGGCCAGGGCCACGACCAGGCCGAGCACGGCCGCCACCAGCAGCGCGATCGCCCACTTGGCGCCGCGGCTCATGCCGCCGCTCGGGGGCGGCGCCTGCGGGCCGGCAGGCGGCTCCGGCTGGCCCATGTAGCGAGTCGGATCCTCGTGCATTGGCGGGCGAGTGTAGCCGCCGGCGATCAGGGGGTGCGCTTGCCCCTCATGCCACGGCCGAGCCGCGGAGCGGCGGCGGGACGTCGCCGCGCCCCTGCCGCAGGCGCACGGCGCGCGTGATCGCCGATCGTGCCATGCGACCGGTTGGCGACTTCGCTGGGAGCGCCAGGGTCGACGATTCGCCTGTGGTCCGGCCACAGCCTGCTGACCAGCTCGTTGCCGGGCTGGACACAGGAGTCCATCCAAGCCGCCCCGGCCTCCCGATGGAACCACGACACGTGGTCCAGAACCAGCTGGGCGCCGGGAGACCAGCGCCGCCAGCGCTCATCGAAGGCGATCTTGACGCAGAACACGCCGTCCCCCGCGCGCAGGTTGCACGCCATCGCGACGCGCTGGCCATCCGCCTGCAGCGACAGGAGGTGGAGGCGCCCGAGCTCCCGAAAGGATCCGCAGATCGTGCGGAAGAACTCGGCATCCCGCTCCAGCGAGGCAACGGCCGTGCCGCCCTGCCCCTTCCAGCCCGGAGGCCTCCAGGTCCAGGAACTCGTCGAGGGCCTCACAGTCCTCGGCTCGATCCACCGTTTGAAGCGCCGACCCGAGCTCGTCCTCGAGCCGCCTGCGCTTGCGCTCCAGCTCGCGCCTGTACTTCGCCCTTCAGGCACACGTAGTCGTCCTCGGTCGCCCGGCGCCGCAGCATGGCGCGCTCGTGCTCACTGACCCGCACCTCCTCCCCGCCTTCCTCCGCGACTGCCGCTCCGCAGAGCGTCTCGCACCGGGCCCTCGTCGACGAGCGAGTCCAGACCGACGAACGCGGCTCCGGGCTGGCGCATCAACTCCCGCGCCATCGTGGCGACGGCGGACTCTTCCTGGTCCGGACGCACGAGGGGCGTCCCAAGGAAGCAGTACTTGTGGTGCCAGCCGGCCACGCAGGCCAAAGGCACGCGATGCCACCTTCGGGGTCGGTGGATCGGCAGGCACGCCGACCATTCATCTGCTGCCCGCACGACCAGCAGGGCCAAGCGTCGCCCGCCGATCAACTCGGCTGCCGGAAGCACGTATTCGGGCTCGAAGAAGGGATTCGGCTCGGCCGCCTCGGCGGCGAGCTCCCTCCATCGTTCGATGTCTTGGCGCGAGAGATCGTCGAGCGCCAGGATCGCAGCCCCCACGGGTCAGATTATGACCTCGCCGGCGCCGAGAGGCGTCAGTCGAGAACGCGCGCCATGGTCTCGCTGGCGGCGTCGACCTCCCGCTCGCCGATGACCAGCGGCGGCAGGAACCGCAGCATGCCGGGGCCGGGGACGTTGATCACCAGGCCCTCGTCGAGGGCGCGAGCCGCGGCCTGGGCGGCGTCGAGGCCCTCGGCCAGCGTGACGCCGACCATCAGGCCCCGACCGCGAACCTCGGCGACGCCGTCGAGCGCCGCCAGCGCCTGCATGAAGCGGGCGCCCAGCTCGCGGACACCGCGCAGCAGCGCCGGATCGTCGATCACGTCGAGCGCCGCCAGCGCCGCGGCGGCGGCGATCGGGGCGCCGGCGAAGGTGGAGCCGTGATCGCCGCGCCCCAGCACCTCGCCCAGCTCGGGCGTGGTGACGCAGGCGCCCACCGGAAGGCCGCCACCGAGCGCCTTCGCCACCGTGATCACGTCCGGACGAACCGGGAGCTGCTCGTAGGCCCACAGCGACCCGGTCCTCCCCATCCCGGACTGGATCTCGTCGAGGACCAGGAGCGCGCCCGAGGCGTCGCAGGCCTCGCGCGCCGCGAGCAGCACCTCGTCGGCGATCGGAAAGATCCCCGCCTCGCCCTGGATCGGCTCGATCATCACGGCGGCGGTTCGCTCGCCGACGGCGGCGCGCAGCGCGCCGGGATCGTCGCGAGGCACGGCCACGAAGCCCGCCGGCAGCGGTCCGAACAGGTCCTCGCGGGCGAGCCTCGGCGTCGCCGCCAGCGCCCCGAGCGTGCGACCGTGAAAGGCGCCGTCCAAGACGACGATCTCCGGCGCATCGATGCCCCGTCCGTGCGCGTGCTTTCGCACCAGCTTGATCGCGCACTCGTTCGCCTCCGTGCCCGAGTTGCAGAGGAAGACCTTGCCGTCCGAGGCTCGACTCGGCGAGCCGCTCGCAGAGCCGCATCGCCGGCTCCGTGTAGTAGAGGTTGGAGACGCCCGCCCAGGCGCTCTGCCTGGTCGCGGATCGCGGCGACGATCGCGCGGGTGGCAGTGGCCCGCGTTGTGGACCGAGAGCCCGGCGAAGAAGTCCAGGTACTCCTTGCCCTCGGCGTCCCACAGGCGCGCGCCCTCGCCCCGCACGAACTCGACCGGCGCCCGCGCGTAGGTCGGCATCACATAGCGTCCTCAAGCGCTTGAAGCTCCGCGAGCACGGCTACCGCGACCCGGCGACACCGGACGCGAAGCAGAGGATGTCGCCGGAGTCGTTCTTCACGGCGTGACCATGGTGCCGATCCCGGCGTCCGTGAAGAGCTCCAGAAGCAGGGAGTGAGGCGCCGAGCCGTCGATGATGTGGGCCGACTGCGCCCCGCCGCCGATCGCCTCGATGCAGGCCTCGAGCTTCGGCCGCATGCCGCCGCTCGACCCCATCGAGGGCGGCCGCCACCTCGCTCGACGGTGGCCCGGGAGACGAGCGAGCCGGGATCGTCGGCGTCGGCGAGCCAGCCGGGGACGTCGGTGAGGAAGATCGCCTTGTAGGCGCGCAGCGCCGCGGCGACCTTGCCGGCGGCGGCGTCGGCGTTGACGTTGTAGGAGTTGCCGTCGCGGTCGGTGCCGGCGGAGGCGACCACGGGGATGTAGTCCTCGGCGATGTGGTTGAGGACGTCCACGTCCACCCGCTCGACCTCGCCCACGAATCCGACCTGCTCGGCGTTCGGATGCGGCCGCACCTCGAACAGGCGTCCCGTCCTCGCCCGAGAGCCCAACCGCCGGCTGGCCGTGGCGGTTGAGCCGGCTGACGATGTCGGAGTTCACCTTGCCGAGCAGGACCATCTTCGCCACCTCGACCGTCTCCGGGTCGGAGACGCGCACCCCCTCGACGAAGCGGACCTCCATCCCCAGGCGCTCCATGTAGCTGGTGATGTCGGGGCCGCCGCCGTGGACGATCACCGGGTTGAGGCCCACGTACTTGAGCAGGACCACGTCGGTGGCGAAGCCCTCGCGGAGCTCCTCGTCGCGCATCGCCGCGCCGCCGTACTTGATCACCACCGTGCGCCCGTGGAAGTCGCGGATGTAGGGCAGCGCCTCGAGCAGCGTCTGGACGCTGGCGGTCATGTCGTGTACTCCGAGTTCAGCTCGACGTAGCCGGGGTGAGGTCGGAGAAGTAGACGTGAGCGCTGCCGTCGCCGCGGGCCAGCCGCAGCGCGGATCTCGGCCTCCACCGCCTCGGAGCCCATCTCGCTCGCCTCGATCGCGTCCGGGCCGAGCTCCTCGAGCTCCTCCCCAGCCAGCGCCATCCCGGCCGCCTGCGCGATCCGGCCCCAGTTGGGATCGCGGCCGTAGAAGGCCGTCTTCACGAGCGGCGAGTTGGCGATCGCCCGCGCCACTCGCTCGGCCTCATCGCTCGAGGCCGCTCCGCTCACGTCGATCCGGCCCACCCGGGTGGCGCCCTCTCCGTCGGCGACCACCTCGAGCGCCAGCTGAAGCAGGACGGCGTCAAGGAGCCCCTCGGGCAGCCCGTGGCCGGATGACCCCGTGGCCTGGAGGAGCACGGTGTCGTTGGTGCTCATCTGGCCGTCCACGGTGATCCGCTCGAAGGAGTCGGCGACCGCCGCTCGCAGCGCCGCCTCCGGATCGGGGACCTGGGCGTCGGTCTGGACGAAGCACAGCATGGTCGCGAAGCCCGGCTCGATCATCCCGGCGCCCTTCGCCTGGGCGGAGACCGTGACGCCCCCGGATCGCACCGTGCAGCGCTTCGGGCCGCGGTCGGTGGTCATGATCGCCCGCGCGAGGTCGTCGCCTCCGCGCGTGCGACAGCGCGCTCGCCGCCTCCACCACGCCGCGCTTGACGGCGTCGATCGCGAGCGGAACGCCGATCGGGCCGGTCTCGGCGATCGCCACGGCGCGGGCGTCGAGGCCGAGCGCCTCGGCCGCTGCGTCGCGCATCGCCAGGGCGTCGCGGTAGCCACGCTCGCCGACGGCGGCGTTCGCGGTTCCCGAGTTGACGACCGCCGCCCGAATCCGAGCGCGGTCGCATTGCTCCCTGCACACCCTCACGGGAGCGGCGGCGGCGGCGTTGCGCGTCAGGAGCAGGGCGGAGCCGACCTCGGCCGCGTCGCAGACGAGCAGGCCGAGGTCGGTGCTGCCGCCGCCCTTCAGCCCGCAGGCGACGCCCGCCGCCCTGAATTCCGGCGCCAGCCCGGCCGGGTCGAGCTCCTCGACCCCGGCGGGCGCCTGCACCCACCGTGAGCGGAAGAACGTCACTGGAGCCCCTCCGTCTCCGGCAGCCCCAGCATCAGGTTCAGGTTCTGGATCGCCTGACCGGCCGCCCCCTTCCAGAGGTTGTCGATCGCGGCGAAGACGAGCGCCCGGCCGGCGTCGTCGAGCGAGACGTGGACGCGGCAGAGGTTCGTGTCCCGAACGTCGCGAACGCCGGGCGGCTCGTCGACCGAGCTCCACGAACGGCTCACCGGCATAGCGCTCGTCGTACAGGGACCGGAGCTCCTCCTCCCCCAGGTCACGTGCGAGCCGCACGTAGCAGCTCGCCAGCAGGCCCTGGTCGAGCGGCAGAAGATGCGGAACGAAGGACACCGGCGCCGAGGCGCCCAAGCTCCCGCAGCTCCTGGACGATCTCCGGCGCGTGACGGTGGCCATCGACCCCGTAGGGGCTGAAGTTCTCGTCCACGGTGACGAAGTGAAGCCGCTCCCCCCCGCCCCGCCCGGCGCCCGAGACTCCCGACGCGGCGCTGATCACGACGTCGTCGACCAGCCCCGCCTCGGCGAGCGGCGCCAGCGCGAGCAGGGCCGCGGTCGGGTAGCAGCCGGGGTTGGCGACCAGCTTCGCGCCCGCGATCCGGTCGCGGTGGAGCTCGGGAAGCCCGTAGACGGCGTCGGCGAGCAGCTGGGGCGCGCCGTGCTCGCCGTACGTGCGCTCGGTAGGTCGCCAGGTCGCGGAGTCGGAAGTCGGCGGAGACGTCCACGACCGAGAGGCCCGCGCTCCGCAGCTCGCCGACCAGCTCCGCGGCGGCCCCGTGCGGATAGGCGACGATCGCGGCGTCGAACTCGGCCGCGCGGTCGGAGGTCGAGCTCCTCCAGCTCGACCGGCACTCGGTGGCGCGGGTAGAGGCGATCGAGCCGCGTGCCGGCGTCGCCACGCGAGGTGGCGGCCGCCAGCTCCAGACGCGGGTGGCGCCAGACGAGGCTCGCGGCGAGCGCGCCGGCGAACCCGGACGCCCCGGCGACGAGGATGCGCGCGCTCACTCACGGAGCGACCCGCCGATCTCTGTGAGCGCCGCCTTGATGGCCTCGCGCCGCTCGGCGACCTCGGCGTCGGTGAGGGTGCGGTCGCCGGCGCGGAACTCGAGCCGAAGCGCGAGGCTCTTTCGCCCTGCGCCCACCTGCTCGCCGCGATACAGGTCGAAGACCGTTGCGCTGCGGAGCAGCTCGCCGCCGCCTGCCAGCACCGCCTCCCGCACCCTGGCGGCCGGCACGTCCTCGCCGACGACGATGGCCAGGTCCTGGTGGACCGCCGGATAGGTCGTGACGTCCTCGTACTGCTCGAGGCCGAAGGACGACGCCGGCCACCAGCTCGGCGAGATGGATCTGGAATGCGGTCGCCGGCCTCGAGATCCCACTCGCGACAGACGAGCGGATGGACCTCGCCGAGCCATCCGGCCTCGAGGCCGCCCAGCAGCACCCGTGCCGCACGCCCGGGATGCAGGAAGGGATGCGGCTCCGGCTCGAACTCGACGGATGCCCCGAGCTGGGCCGCCAGCGCCTCCAGGACGCCCTTGAGCGCGAAGAAGTCGGTCGGCCGCTCGGTCGCCCCCCAGCTCGGCGCGGCGAGCGGGCCCGCGGCCAGGGCGGCGATGCAGTGAGGCTCGAAGGCGGGTGGGCGCCGCTCGCCCGCGAACTCGCCGCCCAGCACGCCGCCGGCCTGCGATCTTCCCTGGGCAAGGTAGGCGCGCCCCGACTCGAACAGGGCGACGCGCTCGGCACCGCGAGCGAGGTTGTAGCGCGCGGCGTCGAGCAGCGAGCCGAGCAGCGTGGTCCGCAGCTCGGAATGCTCCAGCGAGAGCGGATTGGAGACGCGGATCGGCGCCCGCCGAAAGTCGCCTTCGGGCAGCCGCAGCCGCCCCGGAAGGCCCGGGTCGGCGAGGCTCAGGCTGACCACGGCGTCGAAGCCCAGATCCCGCATCACGTCCTCGGCTCGGCGGCGCAACACCTGCTCGCGGCTGAGTCGCCCGCCCTGGCCGGCTGCCTGCGGCAGGGTGGCCGGAAGGTGCTCGTCGTAGCCGTGAATGCGACCCACCTCCTCCACCAGGTCGGCCTCGCGGCTGACGTCGTAGTAGCGGTGGACCGGAACCTCGGCCATCAGGTCGTCGCCCTCGCGCTCGACCCCGAAGCCGAGCCGCTCCAGGTAGGTCGCGCAGAGCTCGGGCTCGATCCGCATCCCGAGCAGCGAGTCGGCGCGGCGCGGGCGCAGCCGCACTCGGCGCGCAGGCGGCAGCTCGGCGGCGACGTCGATCGTCCCGGGCACCAGCTTCGCCCCGCACATCTCGACCATCAGCTTCGACGCGATGCGTTGGGCGCGGATCGCCAGCTCGGGGTGAAGCTGCTTCTCGAACCGGTTCGACGCCTCCGAGCGCAACCCCAGCTTTCGCGAGGTGCGCAGGATGTTCACCCCGTTCCAGGTCGCGACCTCGAGCAGGACCCGGGTGGTCGAGCTCGGAGACCTCCGAGATCTGGCCGCCCATGATCCCGGCGATCCCGGAGGGCCCGTCGCGGTCGCAGACCAGGACGGACTCGGCGTCGAAGGTGCGCTCGACCCCGTCCAGGGTGGTCATCTTCTCGCCGTCGGCCGCGGTGCGGACGATCAGCGCGCCGTCGGGCACCCGATCGAGGTCGAACGCGTGCAGCGGCTGCGCGGTGAGCAGCATCACGTAGTTGGTGATGTCGACGACGTTGTTGATCGGCCGCTGGCCGGCCGCGACCAGCCGCGCCTTCAGCCACAACGGCGAGGGGCCAATCGTCACCTCGGTGAACACACGCGCCGTGAAGCGCGGACAGAGCTCCGGAACCTCCACGGTCACCGACGCGTAGTCGGACGCCTCGCCCTCCCCGGCGGCCTCGACGTCGCTCGTCCCACGGCGGCTCGGCCAGCGGCGCGCCGCTGAACGCATGCACCTCCCGCGCCACTCCGTAGACGCCCAGGCAGTCGACGCGGTTCGAGCTGACCTCGAGCTCCAGCACCGGCTCCGCCAGCGGCAGGACCTCGGCCAGCGGGCTGCCGGGCGGCCAGTCATCACGCCCGCCGCCTCCTCGTCTCCGACTCCGGAGGCGGGGGGCCGCTGGGCCCGGCCAGGACGGCGATCCCGTCCGCGTCGTCGCCGATCTGAAGCTCGGCCTCGGAGAGGATCATTCCGTCGGAGGTGACGCCGCGCAGCTCGGCGCGCCCGAGCTTCCTGCCCCCGGGCAGCACCGCGCCCGGAAGCGCCACCGGGACGGTCTGCCCGGCGGCGACGTTGGGGGCGCCGCAGACGATGGTGCGCGTCGCCCCGCCCGTCTCCACCTCGCACACGCGTCAGCCGGTCCGCGTTGGGATGCCGCTCCACGGAGAGCACCTTGCCGACCACGAAGCCGTCCGCCGAGGGAGGGCCCACGTAGGAGATCCGCTCGAGCTCGGTCGTCCGCAGCGCGAGCAGCTCGCCCAGCTCCTCGACGGCCAGACCGGGATCGCAGTACTCGCGCAGCCAGAAGTACGGCACCCTCACCGGAACTGCTCCAGCACTCGAACGTCGTTCTCGAAGAACTTGCGCAGGTCGGGGACGCCGTGCTTCAGCATCGCGATCCGCTCGATCCCCATGCCGAACGCGAAGCCCTGGATGCGCTCGGGGTCGTAGCCGTTGGCCTTGACGAAGCCGAACACGTTCGGGTCCACCATCCCCGAGCCGAGGATCTCGATCCAGCCGGTGCCCTTGCAGATCGGGTCTCGCGACCCGTCGGACAGCTGCCCCGAGCCACCGCAGCGAAAGCACGAGACGTCCACCTCGACGCTGGGCTCCGTGAAGGGGAAGAAGCCGGGGCGAAAGCGCGTCTTGCGCTCGGGCCCGAACAGCGCCCTCGCGAACTCGTCGAGGGTCCCCTTGAGGTCGGCCAGGGTGATGCCCTCGGCGACCGCCAGCCCCTCGACCTGGTGGAAGATCGGGCTGTGCGTGGCGTCGAAGGGGTCGCTGCGATAGCAACGGCCGGGCACGACGATGAAGATCGGCGGCTCCTGCGCCTCCATCGCCCTCACCTGCATCGGCGAGGTATGCGTGCGCAGCAGCACGTCCTCCGGGCCAGGCGGAAGCGCTGGCCCTGTCCACCGGCTCTTCGGGGCCGGTCGGGGCGGGCTCGATGCGCAGGTCGGGGTCGAGGCTGTCCGGATCGACGTAGAAGGTGTCCTGGGCCATCCGCGCCGGGTGCCCGGGCGGGTGATTGAGGGCGGTGAAGTTGTAGTAGTCGAGCTCGACCTCGGGGCCCTCCATCACCCGGTAGCCGAGGCCGACGAACACGTCCTCGATCTCGCGCATGGTCCGGATCAGCAGGCTGCGAGAGCCGACCGGCGCGCGCGGCGTGCCCGGCAGGGTCACGTCCACCTCGTCGGCGGCCAGCCCCTGCTCGAGCTCGGCCGCCTCGAGCTCCGCCCGCCGGCCCTCGAGCAGCCGCTCCAGCGCCTCCCTCGCCTCGTTTCCGGCGGTGCCCACCGGCCCACGCTCCTCGGCCGGAAGCTGGCCGATGCCCCGCAGGATCCCGGTCAGCTCGGCCTTGCGCCCCAGGTAGCGAACCCGGAGCTCTTCGAGCGCAGCGGCGTCCGCGGCCGCGGCGATCGCGGCCTCGGCCTCGCTTCGAAGCTCGCTCGATCCTGGCCTGGGCATCAGCCATGGCCGGGCATCCTACGTCCGAGCTCATACAGCGCGACCGTGGCCGCCATCGCGACGTTGAGCGAGTCCGGGCCGTCCGGGCGCATGCGGGATCCGGGCGCTTGCGTCGACGGTCGCCGAGAGCTCCGGCGGCAGGCCCTCGCGCTCCGCCCCGACGCAGATCACGACCGGCGGCTCGACCTCGACCTCTGCCAGCGGCGCATCGCGCCCGGCCGTCCAGCGCCAGCTTTGATCCGGTCAGCTCGCCCAGGTTCGCCCGAGCCGGAGGACGCGCGAGCACAGATCCCATGCTCGCCCGCACCGCTTTCGGGGAATAGGGATCGGCGCAGCCCGGCCCCAGCACGACCGGGCCCGTCGCAGAGCGCGTGCGCGGCGCGGACGATCGTGCCGACGTTGCCGGGATCGCCGACACCGTGGAGGTACACCGAAAGCTGGCCCCCGGGCTGCGACCAGCGCTGGCGGTAGACGCCGATCACCCGGGTCCCGGAGCCCAGCGTGCTCACCGCGCCCAGCAGCTCGGGCTCGACGTCCTCACCGGCGACCAGGACCAGCTCGGGCTCGGCCCGCGCGGCCTGCGCGGCCGCCACCAGGTCCTCGCCCTCGACCACGAACAGGCCGCTGCGCTCGCGCTCGCGGTGGGAGCGGAGCTTCCGGATCTGCTTCAGCTTCTCGTTGTGGGGACTGGTGATCAAGTCTGTGCTCTCTGGCTGCTGCCTGCTTGCGAATGAAAAGGGCGGCTCGCTTCTGCGGAACCGCCCGGGAGAGGTGAGTATGAGCCGTCGCGCCTACGCCGCGGTGGCCTCCCGGGCTAGCTCGGCAAATCGGCGAAACGCCTCCGGGTCGCGGACGGCGACGTCGGCCAGCATCTTGCGGTTGACCTCGACCCCGGCCTCGCCGAGGCCGTGGATCAGCTCCGAGTAGCTCATCCCCTCGCGCCGCGCCGCGGCGTTGATCCGCACGATCCACAGGCGGCGGAACTCCCGCTTGCGGGTGCGGCGATCCCGGTAGGCGTAGGCGCCCGAGCGCATCACCTGCTCGTTGGCGAGCCGGTAGCTGGAGTGCTTGCGTCCCCAGTAGCCCTTCGCCTGGGCGAGGACCTTCTTGCGCCGCCTGCGCCGGGCGACGGCGTTCGTCGTGCGGCTCACCTCAGTCCCTTCCCGCCAGCAGGGTCCGCACCCGCTTGCGGTCCGGCCGCGCCACCTCGGTCGGCCGCGACATCCGCCGCTTGCGCTTCGGCGACTTCTTCTCGAGGATGTGGCTCGAGTAGGCTCGCCGCCCGCGCAGCTTGCCCGTGGCCGTCTTGCGGAACCGCTTCTTGGTGCCGGAATGGGTCTTCATCTTCGGCATCGGACGGCTATTGAAGCAAACGGGCTGTCGCTGAGCTCAAGCGGCGCGGAGCGCTCGGCGTCGCGTGCCCTTCGCCCTGCACCGGGGCGAGCAGCATGCTCATGTTGCGCCCTTCCTGCTCGGGCTCCTGCTCGATCGTCGCCAGGTCCTCGATGTCGTCGTAGAGGCGCTGCAGCAGGGCTCGGCCGCGCTCTGGATGCGCCTGCTCGCGGCCGCGGAACATGATCGTCACCTTGACCTTGTCCATGCTGGCGGAGGAAGCGCTCGACATGGCCCTTCTTGGTCTCGTAGTCGTGGGTGGCGATCTTCGGCCGCAGCTTGATCTCGCGCACGTTGACCTGCTGCTGGTGCTTGCGGGCCGCCTTCGCCTTCTGCTCCTGCTCGTACTTGTACTTCGAGTAGTCGAGCAGGCGGGCGACCGGGGGCTTGCGTCCGGGGCGACCTCGACCAGGTCGAGGTCGCGCTCGGAGGCGAGCGCGAGCGCCTCGTTGGTGGGGACGATCCCCACCTGGGTTCCCTCCTCGTCGATCAGGCGGACCTCGGAGACGCGAATCCGCTCGTTGATCCGCGTCGGGTCACGCTCGGGTGGCGACCGGTCGAAGCGCGGGTTCGCCACTAGATTGAGTTGGCGGGGCTCGTCAAGCTAGCGACGCTCGACGGGATTGGAGAGACGAGACGGCAAGGGAGCAAGGGCACGGGCGCTCAGCGGCGGCGCGTGGTACAGGTGCCCTTCATCGACGGCCAGTATAGACAGGAAGGTCGATGGTTTTGAGAGGAAGGGAATTGGGCAGCCAGAATAGGACGATGCGTAGGCGGGCTCCGCGCGCTACGCGCGCGATTGGGCGTAACACGGACGCGGGAGCTCCTTGGGGTGGCGCTCCTAGCGTCCGTGGCTGGCCGTGGGGTGCGGCCAAGCGCCCCAAACCGCGGCTCCATCCGCGCGGAGTCGTCCCGCCGCCCACGGGTGGCCTGCGACCGCTACGCGGCAACGCAGGGCTCGGATTCGGCCCCGGGCAGCCGAATCGAGCCCGTTTCGAACGCCGCAGCGGCTGGCCGACGCTCTGCACCCGGGACAGACCGGCTGTTTCCGCGGCGGCACCTACACCTTCTCGCCAGATGACCGTGACCACGCCCGGATCACCCTGGCCCCCTACCGGGACGAGGCGGTGACCCTCGAAGGGGACGATCAAGGTGCTGCCCGGCCGGAGCGGGCTCGACGATCGAGGGCATGAAGCTCGACGGCGCCGGCGGTAGCCAGCGACATCGGCCCCAGGATCTACGCCGACGACGTGGTGCTGCGCGAACAACGAGATCACCAACGAGCACACGAGCATCTGCGTCTCACATCACTGCGCTACTACTCCGACCCGCCGCCGCAGGGCGTGGTGATCGAGCGCAACCGGATCCATGATTGCGGGGCTCTTCCCTCGACCAACAAGGACCACGGCATCTACGTCGACGAATGCCAGAAACACCGTGATCCGCGACAACTGGATCTACGACAATGTCGATCGCGGCGTCCAGCTCTATCCCGACGCCCAGCACACGAGGGTCATCGGCAACGTGATCGACTCGCAACGGCGAGGGAGTCGTGTTCAGCGGCGACGGGCAGCCGTGACCTCCAACGACAACCTCGTTGAAGGCAACGTGATCGCCGACTCGAAGCTGGGCTGGAACGTCTACTCCGGACAGACCGGCCCCGTCGCCACCGGCAACCTCTTGCGCGACAACTGCGTTTGGGCGGGCGAGAGCAGCCCGGGTTACGACTCCAATGGTGGCGTGGAAACCCCGTCTCGGAACTTCACCGCAAATGCGAATGTGGTTGCTGATCCGCACTACTCCGATCCTGCCGCCGGCGACTACACGCTCTCGTCGGAGAGCCGGTGCCCGCTCGCCAAGCATCTGTATCGCCCGGCGTTCGCCGGCCCGAGCTAAGTCTCGGCGGTTATGCGATCGGCGAGCTCCTCGACCGTCATCTGCCCCAGGTCGCCCTCGCCGTGCGAGCGAACCGAGACCACGCCGGCCTCCTGCTCCCGATCGCCGACCACGAGCATGTAGGGGAGCTTGGCGACCTCCGCGTCGTGCACCTTCTTGCCGACCGACTCGGAGCGGTCGTCGACACGCACCCGGACGCCCGCCTGACTCAGCCGCGCCTCCACCTCTCGCGCATAGTCCAGGTGACGGTCGGCAACCGGCAGGATCGCGGCCTGGGTCGGAGCCAGCCAGACGGGGAAGCGGCCCCCGTGATGCTCGATCAGGATGCCCACGAAGCGCTCCATCGAGCCCAGCAGCGCCCGGTGGATCATCACCGGCCGGTGCTCGGCGTTGTCGGCCCCCTGATAGATGAGGTCGAAGCGATCGGGGAACTGGAAGTCGAGTTGGCAGGTGCCGCACTGCCATGAGCGACCGAGCGCGTCGGTGATGTGGAAGTCGATCTTCGGCCCGTAGAACGTGCCCTCGCCGGGACTGACCTCGTACTCTCGGCCCTGGATGGCGAGCGCCTCGCGCAGTGCGCCCTCGGCCCGCTCCCACTGCTCGTCGGTGCCGATGTACTTGTCGGGTCGGGTCGAGAGCTCGACCCGCACCCGGTCGAAGCCGAACCGCGCGTAGAGCTCGTCGATTGCCTCACAGATCGAGTCGACCTCGTCGGTTACCTGGTCGAGCGTGCAGTAGACGTGAGCGTCGTCCTGGGTGAAGGCGCGGACGCGCAGGAGCCCGTGCAGCACCCCCTCTCGCTCGCTGCGCGACACGAGGCCGAACTCGGCGAGGCGCAGCGGCAGGTCACGGTAGGAGCGGCGCTCCGACGCATAGACGAGACAGGCCCCGGGGCAGTTCATCGGCTTGAGGGCGAACCGGCGGTCCTCGGCCGAGGTGAAGAACATGTCGTCCCTGTAGTTGTCCCAGTGGCCCGACCGGCGCCACAGCTCCTCGTCGAGAATTTGCGGCGTCTTGATCTCGACGTAGCCACGACGCTCCAGCTGGCCGCGCACCTCGCGCTCGATGAGGCGCAGGAGCACCGTGCCCTCGGGGAGCCAGAACGGCAGCCCGGGCGCCTCCGGTAGGAGGGTGAACAGGCCGAGCTGCGGACCCAGGCGGCGATGGTCGCGGGCGCGGGCCTGCTCGAGGCGCTCTAGGTGCTCCTCGAGCTCCTGCTTGGAGAAGAATGCGGTCCCGTAGATGCGGGTGAGCATCTGGCGCCGCTCGTCGCCGCGCCAGTAGGCCCCCGCGATCGAGCTCAGCTTGAAGGCCTTGATCCGGCCGGTAGAGGGCCCGTGCGGGCCGCGACACAGGTCCACGAAGGGGCCGTTCCGGTACAGCGACACGGTCTCCACCCCTTCGTCGCGCTTCAGGTCCTCGATCAGCTCGACCTTGTAGGGCTGCTGCTCGGCGCGGAAGCGCTCGATCGCCTCGTCCGCTGAGATCTCACTGCGCTCGAAGGGCTCGTCCGCCTGGATGTGGGCGGCCATCCGCTCCTCGATTCGCTCCAGGTCCGCCTCGGAGGGCCGGAACCCGTCTGGGAACTCGAAGTCGTAGTAGAAGCCGCGCTCGATCGGGGGACCGATCGACACCTTCGTGCCGGGCCACAGGTCGAGGACTGCGGTGGCGAGCACGTGGGCGCAGTCGTGGCGAAGGACCTCGAGCGCCTCGGCTGGCCCGGGCGTCAGGATCTCGATCCGCTCTCCGTCGGCGAGCGGCGCCGCGAGGTCGCGGACCTCACCGTTCACCCTGACGGCGAGCGCATCCTTCGCCAGCCGGGGCCCGATCGCCGCCGCGGCGTCGGCGCCGGTGGCACCCTGGTCCAGCTCGAGCGCCGAGTCGTCGGGCAGCTTCACGGTCAGCTTCGCCATCGGCGGCCATGCTACTTATGACTCAATGAGGCGACGAGCGTGCCCGCCGGCGCTCTCTCGCCGGGGAGCCCTACGGCGCGGCCGCGCTTCGTGTCCCGTCCACTGTCGACGGCTTCCCGGCTAGGGGCGCTTTGCTTGCGGAACGCCAGCGAGGCCTGTAGGAGAGACGAGGCTTGCGCCGCCGCTTGCCTACCACTCGCTCCGTGAGCGCTGGAGCCGCATACCAGGTGCCGACCACGAACCGCGTGATCGGGCCGAAGCTGAGCGACGCGGGGGCACCGGTGAAATGAAGCCCCGGCACGCTCGACTCGAGGCCCGGGCCGAGTCGAGGGTATCCGGCGACGAGATCCAGCTTCGAAACGAGTCGCTCGGACAGAAAGGGATACGACCCAGCATCGATCCGGAAGCCGGTCCCGAGCACGATGTGATCCACCGACCGCGCGCTCCCGTCGTCCAGCCGGACCCGGACGCCGCTTCCCTCCGTGTCGGCCCCCACGATGCGCCGGTCGAGCGTGAACGTCACGTCGGCGAGAGGCGGCTTCAGCCACGGTCCCGCTCGCGGGCGCAGGCAGCGCTCGGTAACCACCGTCCGCAAGCGCTGCGGCACCAGTCTGTAGACGTCGGGGGCGGCTGCGACCCAGCCGAGTCTGCCGCCCGACATCGGTGGGCGGGCGGCTCAATTCGCCGGCTAACTCGCGCGCAGTGGCAGGCTGTCGGTCCTGTCGCAGCCAGAGGACGGACGGCGATCGCACGAGGACTTCGACCTCCGCGCCCGCCTCGCACAGGAGGCCCGCCGACTCGAGCGCGCTCTGGCCGGCGCCAACCACCAGCACTCTGCGACCGCGGAACCCGGCGAACTCGACGTGGTCCGAGGAGTGTGAGACGAGCTCTGCGGGCAGCGCGCTGAGCGGCGCGGGCCGGTGAGCAAACCCATGGAGGCCCGCCGCGACGACGACGCGCTTGGCGCGCAACGCTCTCTCCGTCGTCGAGCTCGAGCTCGAAGCCGCCATTGGACCGGGCAATCCGCTCGACTCGACGCTGGTCGATATCGGGTGCTACGTGTTGCTGGAACCAGCAGCCCGTAATCGATGAAACCTTCGACCGGGACATGTTCCGGAAACTGAACGCCGCGGTCCTGCTCGAAGCCCTCGAGGGTCAGCGATCGCGCCGGGTCGGCGATGTGCGACGAGCGCCAGCGGGAACGCAGCAGCATCCCACGGGGCATGTGGTCGCGCCAATAGCCCATCGGCTCGCCGAATACGTGCACGCCCACACCGGCATCGCGCAGGAACGCCGTCGAGGAGAGCCCGTACGGCCCGGCCCCGACGATCGCGACCTCGACCTGTCCCGAGACATGAGGCGTCGCGATCACCGCGGGCGCGGCGCGGGGCAGCCCGCGCGACTTTCGCAGGCGGATGCCCCGATGACGCAGAAGCGCCACCACCCGCGCCGCGAAAGGCAGTGGATCCGAGCGCCACAGATGGGCGCGCACGGTCCTGAGACGCGGGCGAGCCAGACTCGGGAATCGAGCGAACATCCCCATTTTTGACGAGCCACCCGAAGCGTCGGATCTCCGCGTCGTCCCACCGGTAACGGTATCCCGGCTGCGCGGCTCTGGTAGCGAGCTTGCGCCTGCAACAGCCAATCGCACCAGACCGCGGGCAGTGGTGCCCCGGCCCGGTCGGCAAGCGCAAGAGATCCGTATACGCGGGGGTTCAAGTCGAGCGTGGACGGAGAGCGCCCCGCCGCCTCCAGCAGCTCGAGCTCGAAGATGCCCTCCCACCCCATCGCGGCCACCAAGGCATGAACCTTCTCGCTCAATCCCGGCGGAGGCTCGATCGTCTCCGAGAAGGCGACCGACCCGGCCTCGGGAGGCCACGTTCGCCGGTAGCGGCTCACGGCGGGGGCAAGCAGCCGCCCGCCCGCCATCACGCCCGCGAATGAGAGAAGGGTGCCTGGCTCCACGCGCTGCACGAGCCACGAATCCCCGTACTCCCGAAGCAATCGCTGAAGCGAGGGCTCGTCGTGAACCACCGCGCTCCCGAGCCGTCGCAATTCTCCGTCGCGCTCGAACACGACGTCTCCCGACTTCAGCATCACCGGATAGCCGAATCGCCTCGCGGCCTCCAGCACGGCGTCGGGCTCGGTGCAGACGGCGGTCTCCGGGGCTGGGATCCCGGCTTGGGCGGCGAGCTCCAGCAGGGCCACCTTGCTCAGGCTGCGCTCGACGATCTCAGGCGCCGGAAGGCCCAGCTTCACATGGGACTCGACCTGCTCGCGGCCCCGGGAGATCGCCAGTAACGACGCGTCCGTGCCGGGGATCAGCACGTCGTAGTCCTCGCCGCCGACGATCCGGCTCAACTCCGCGACGAACTCGGCCGGGTGGGCCTTCGGGTCCGACGGTCCACAGGCGTTTGGCGCAGAAGCGCGACCAGTGGGTGACGGCCGGTCGCTCGCTGGCCGTCGCATCGACCACGTACCCGTGCCGTCCGAGGCTTCGACAAGCGGCAAGCACGGAACGTTCCTGCGCGTCGGTGATCAGGACGCGAGTCATGCCGCCGTTGACTTATCTCGACCGGTTGTCACAGCCATCCCTGACTGCGGGGCCGCGCGCCTCTGTGCTCAACGCTACCCGCGTGCGGACCCGATGACCTCTTACTACCCCCTATCGCCGCATTCTCACCCAAATCGGCGCGCTTGCCCACCGAGATCAACGGACATGGGCCTCGGCCCCGCGGAGGGGAGCGGAGGCGCCACAGCGTGTAGGGCCCGGCCCGGCGCTCGAGCTGCAGCCCCGCGAATGGCGCTGTCGTCGACCGACTCTGGGCGATCACCCGCGAGATTCCCGGTGGCGGCGGGCCGGTGGAGCGCGGGCCGGCGACTTCGACGCACACCCGCCCGCCCCGCAGCTCCCAGACGAGGTAGTCGCGTCCATGCTCGTCGGCGAGCAGGTGCTCCGGGGCAAGGACGAGGGTCGAGCCGGTGCCGAGCCGGGGGCGCAGCTTCGTCAGGTCCGGCGAGTAGGCCCCGGGGCCCACCGGGCCGTTGACCAGCGCCACCAGGCTGCAGCCGACAGCAGCACCGCAGAACCCGATCGCCAACCCCGCCTCAATCACCGAATGGTGACGCGCCCACGCACCGAACGCGCCGCTTCGCCTCCGGGCGACCGCGCCCCGGACACCGCCAAGCTGGACGCGGACTCGCCGCTGAGCAGCGCCCGGGCGGGTATCAGCATCGCCAGCGGCGAGGCGAGCATGACCGACTTCGCCTCCTGGTAGGGCGTGCCGCTGAAATGCGCGTAGGCGACCAGCGCGACGGCCACGGCGAGGGCCGACGGAACCGCCCGCTCGCCGCGATCGAGCCACCAGATCAGTCCGTAGGCGAGGGCCGCCAGGCCCAGCGCCCCGCCCAGGTAGTAGACGATGGCGGGCGCCGCCCCGTCGCCCGGGTCGAGCCGAAAGTCGCCCGATGGCCAGATTCCGAGTGCCTCCAGCGGCGAGATCCGGTTGAAGAGGTTGCCGAGCCCGGGGCCCGACGGGTTGAAGGTCTCGAAGCTCGCGAAATCGATCATCCGGCCGATCTCCGGCGCGGCCGCGATCGCCACGGCGGCGAGCGCGACGGCCGTCGCGGGCGCCGCCCGCCGCGCCAGCGCGATCGCGTCGGCGGCCGAGCCCCGAGCGGCCGCCAGCCCGAGCTCGACCACGGCCCACAGCCCGGCGGTGCCCGCCAGCCATAACAGCCCTGGGAAGCTGTAGGAGTAGACGGCGCCGACGGCCAGCGCGGCCAGTGGGATCGCGGCAAGCGCGTAGCCCGTCCCGGCTCGGCGGTTCCCGCCCCCGGTCAGCCTCTCGCGCGCAAGCTCGTGCAGGCCGATCGCGAACGCAAGCACGAACAGTGCCTCCATGGTCTCCTTGAAGGCCCCCTGGATCAGGTACGAGGCGGCCATGTAGGGAAGGCCCACCAGAAGGGCGCAGACCACCCGCCTCCACTCGGCCAGCGCCGCAACGAGCGCGAGCGGCCCCAGCGTCGCCGCCACCGAGATCGCCAGCATCAGCCCGTCGAAAGAGTGGACCAGGCTGGCCCCGGTGCCCTTCGACGCGGCCACCACCAGAGAATGGGGACCGAGCGGGTAGCCCTGACTCAGGAGCCTCCCGCCCTCGCCGTGAGCGAGTCGGTCGGCGGCGTAGAGATGTTGGGACATGTCCGGATTGAGGCCGGTGCCGAGGATCCCGAAGCGCCGCTCGACGAGGAACGGAAGCGACGCGGCGATCAACGCCAGCACCGCCACGGGCAGGCCCACACGCACCGTCTCGCCGAGATCGCCGACGCGCCCGATCAGAAAGGCCAGGGAGGCCAGCGTCAGGGCGCCGATGACGACCAACGACGCGGTCCCCTCACCGGGCAGGCGAACCGTGCCCCACGCCACTCCCGTCAGCACCGAGAGCCCGACGGCGGGCGCGAGCCAGGACCACTCACGCCGCCCGCAGAGCGCGAACACCCCCTGGCCGACGAGGCACGAGGCGGCGAGGATGACCAGAAAGGACCCATACGTCGCCGGCATCGCCGGCGAGCTTAGTCTTCGTGACAGTATGGGTCACATGCCCGCAGGGGCCGCTGAAGAGGGAGCCAAGGTGTGGCTCGTCCTCCCAACGTACAACGAGGCCTCCAATCTCGAGCCGATCGTCGCCGCCGTGCGCGAGCACCTCAGCCATCCACGGCGCATCCTCGTCGTCGATGACTCCTCGCCCGACGGCACCGGGGAGATCGCCGAGCGGCTCGCGGCGTCGCACCAGGACGTCTCGGTGCTTCACAGGCCGCGCAAGGAGGGTCTCGGCCCCGCCTACGTCGCAGGGTTTCGCGAGGCGCTGGCGGGAGGTGCAGAGCTCGTCGTCCAGATGGACGCCGACTTCTCCCACGATCCCGCAGACCTGCCGCGCCTGCTTGCCGGCGCTCGCGACGCCGACGTCGTGCTCGGCTCCCGCTACGTGCCCGGTGGGGGCGTGGAGGACTGGGGCCCGCTTCGGCGGGTCATCAGCCGCGGCGGTTGCGCCTACGCCCGGGCGATGCTCGGCCTCGACGTACGCGACCTCACGGGTGGCTTCAAGGTGCTGCGGCGTGAGGTGCTCGAGGCGATCGACCTGGCTTCGATATCCGCCTTCGGCTACGCGTTCCAGGTGGAAACCACCTACCGCGCCATTCGCGCCGGGTTTCGAGTGGTCGAGCTGCCAATCGTCTTCCGGGACCGACGCGTAGGTCAGTCCAAGATGACCAAGGCCATCGTGCTAGAGGCGGCGTGGCGCGTGCCCGCCATGCGGCTGGCCGCATACCGTGGCGGCGGCCCCAGCCCCTCCCAAGCCTAGGTCCACGAGAACGTCCACAGCTTGTTGCCGATGAAGTTGACCGGCGTCGCGACCGCCACCGCGACCGCCTGCGAGGGAATGTCGGGCGCCCCCAGGGCGTCGACCAGCAGCGACAGCACGGCGAGATTCACCGACAAGCCCCGCGAGGCTGACCGCGAAGAACCGCGTGGCCTGAAACCCGGCGTCGCGACGCCCCGCGGTCTCCCGAAAGGTCCAGATCCGGTTCAAGACGAAATTGTTGGAGACCGCAACGCAGAACGCCAGAATCGCGGCGGCGATGTGGTGCAGATCGAACGCCAGCGTCAGCACCGTGAAGACCGTCAGGTTGACGACGTAGCCCGCGGCGCCGACCACCCCGAACTGGAACAGCTGCGCCCAATTGGCGGGTTGTTGGGCGCCCAGGTGGATGCGCCGGATGATCGTCCAGGTCCAGTCGGCTTGGCGCTGCCACACGCCACGAACCTGGCCCGGCGGTTCCGAGGCCGGCATCAGTGAATCCCGCGGAGAACGCTGGGGGCGTGTTCCGAGGCACGTGGGTGGGCTCGACGCCCCTTCACGGTCGCAACGTACAGAAGTCGAGGGAACCGTGGTGCTGACGCGGCGACGATTGGCGCTCAATCCGCTCGGGAGCTCCGAATCCTTTGGCGAAGCGTGCGGATGCCCTCACGCGCCGGCCCCGGCATTGCTCGCCACCCCGAGCGCGCCACGCGCTCGACGCTTGCCATGAGGCGCATCCGCGAGATCGGCGGCGCCAGCAGCGCGGAGCTGCCGAGGCGCTCACCGGTCGCAAACCGCGCCTTGAACGCCTCATCGCCCACGAGCAGGTCGTACTCCGCAGCGCCCTCGGCGATCGCCTCCCGCACCGTCTCGGCAAGCAGCAGGAAGCCGACGCTGTAGCGAGACCAGGCCGGCTCGAATCCCGCCTGATAGTAGGAGAAGCGATCGCCCACGTGCCAGCCGTACCAGGCGGCGGCGGCGGCGCCGTCCACCTCGAGCAGATACAGCCGCAGCCACCCCTGCTCGTGCGCCCTGGCCGCGAACGCTCTGTGCAGGTCGCGCGTCTGGGGCCGGCGAGCGATGAGGCGCCTGGCCGCTCCTGCCAGCGCGCGTCGTGCAGGTCGAACAGGGTGTCGAGGTCTTTCGAGACCTCCTCGATCGTCTGTGACCGTCTCAAGCGCACCTCGTGATCTCGCTCCAGCGACCGCATCTTCCGCTTCAGCTGGCTGCGGAACTGCCCGCTTCGCGTCGCCAGGTACCCCTGCCAGTCGAATCCATCCAGGGCGATGTAGGGAAGCACCTCCTCGGGCTGGGGCACGACCGTCATCCGACCCGGCCAGGCTCGGGCCAGCTCGCGCCACCAGCCGGCTCCCGACACCGACGCGGCCGAGGTCCAGCCGGCACCGTGCGCCGACATGCCGAGCCAGCACGGGCGCGACCGCGGCCGCGACCTCGACCTCGTCCTGCTGCTCGGCGACCGGATGGAAGATGTCGCCGAAGCGAGTCGCCGGGAAGGAGATCAGGCGGCGGCCCCTGCTGGTGCCGAGGTCCACCAACGGGAAGACCCCCCGCACCGCCCCGTCACCCCCACGCATGACGGCCACCGCGGGAGCCGCGCCGCCGTGAAGGCATGTTGAGGGCAGCGAGATACCACTCCGGGGTCAGAAAGGCGTTGCCACGCGCGACGGCCAGGCGCCGCCACTCGTCGAGCACCGGCGCCAGCGCGCCCTCGCGGTCGATCACCTCGACAGTCAAGGGGAACGGGTGAGGGTCGGCCTCCGGGCGACGGGCATCAGCGCGCCCACGATACGGAATCGCCCCGAGCCCGCGGCTCACACCAAGCCTTAACCCATACTTCACACGCGCTCGGGTTACATCCCGGAAGGCAGGTACCGATTTGTGTGTGCAACGGCGTCCAGGCCCGCGCGCAATCGGCGAACCTGAGGAGGAGGCAACATGACCGCGTCGCATGTCGATCGCGAACCGCATCAGCATCGCATCGTCGGGCTCGAGGACTTCGACCAGCTCGCCGACGCCTGGGATCGTCTGGCGCGGAAGTCCGGCAGCCCGATCGAGCAGTACATCTGGGCCAAGGCGTGCGCGGAGGCGCTGAGCGATCGATACAGCCCGTACGTGCTGGCGGTGGGACCACCCGACCAGCCGATTGCCATCGCGCCGCTCGCCAGGCGGCGACGTCCCCTGGCGCCTCTGGAGCTGCTCGGTGTCCACGAGCTCCGGGAGCCGATGGACTTCCTCTACGCCAATGCCTCCGCGGCCGCCTCCCTGGCTGCGGTTCTTGCCGAGCTGCGGGTCCCGTTGAGGTTGAAGCGCTTCCCCGTCCACTCATTCGGCCTCGCGGCCGTCGGAAATGCCTACCGCAAGCGCGGACTCGTGCTCAGTCGCGACGCCGGCGGCGTGCCCCTACATCCGACTCGACGAGCGCCACCAGGCACCCGAGCGGCGACTCAGCGCCCGGCGCCAGTCCGACCTTCGGCGGGCCCGACGAAGAGCGCAGCGGCTCGGCAGCGTGAGTTGCGAGGTGCTCTCTCCCGGGCCGGCCGAGCTCGAGCCGCTGATGGATCAGGCCTTACGACGTCGAAGCGGCCGGCTGGAAAGGGAGGGAGCGCACCGCCCTGGTCCACGACTCGACGCGCCAGGCCTTCTTCCGGCGCTATGCGGCGGCAGCATCGTCGAAGGGCATCCTGCGGGTCTGCCTCCTGCGAATCGGTGACCGCGTCGCCGCGATGCAGGTCGCGGTCGAGACCGGCGGCCGCTTCTGGCTGCTCAAGATGGGCTACGACGAGCGGTTCGCGCGCTGCTCCCCGGGCTCGCTGCTGTTGCTGGAGACCATCCGGCACGCGGCGCTACGGGAGTTGCGCTCGTATGAGTTCCTCGGAAACGCCGAGTCGTGGACTCGAACCTGGACCCGAGAGGTGCGCCCCTGCGTCCACTTGGAGACCTACCCCTTCAAGGCGCGAGGCGTGGGCGGGCTCGCCACCGGCGCCACCGCCATGGGCGGACGACGACTTAGAGACGCCATCCGGAGCAGACGCTGAGGGAACGGCCGAAATCGGCGCTGAGGTCGCGCCTGGCGCCGGTGCTCCGGCGGGCCGCGTCGGCCTACGTCGCGGGGCCCCGGCTCGCCGATGCCATGCTCGCCTGCCGGACGCTTCGAGAACGCGGGCGGGCGAGCGCCGTCGGCTTTTGGAATCAGGGAAGCGAGGAACCCGACCAGGTTGCTCGCACGTACCGGGCTGCGGCCGAGGCCGTGTCGCAGAACGGTCTTGACACCCACCTTTCGATCAAGGCGCCGGCGCTCGGATTCTCCGGTGAGCTGGTCGCCGAGCTCCTGAGGCGAGCCGACTCCTCCGGGGTTCGGGTTCATTTCGACTCGCTCGCCGTGGAGTCCGCCGATCGGACGCTGGCACTGGTCGCGGGCGCAGCGCCGGCCCACCCGGAGCTCGGAATCACTCTCCCGGCGCGATGGCGTCGCAGCCTCGGCGATGCCGACTTGGCGGTCGAGCTCGGCCTGGCGGTTCGAGTGGTGAAGGGACGCTGGGCCGATCACGGTTCGCCCGAGGTGGATCTGCGTGCGGGCTTCCTGACCCTCGTCGACCGGCTCGCCGGGCGCGCGCGCCGGGTCGCCGTGGCCACCCACGACTTGGCACTGGCGCGTGCGGCGCTGCAGCGCCTGCGGGCCGCGGGCACCCCGTGCGAGCTCGAGCTGCTGTTTGGGCTGCCGGCGGCGGCGGGCGCCCATGCCGCCGACGCGGTCCCGGTGCCGGTGCGGGTCTACGTGCCCTACGGCCACGCCACGCTCCCCTACCGCATCCCGGACGCTCGGCACGACCCCCGGATCCTGGGATGGTTCTCGCAGGACGTGTTGCGGGGCCACCGCAAGGGCTGGAGGGAGCTCTCGCACCGACTTGGCTCGTACAGGTTGCCACTAGGCTTGGCAACGAATGCAGCGTCCGCGACGCCTCCGAACGGTTCCCCCCGTCAGGCCCGCGCCTAGGCCCAGCGACACGAATCGCTGGGGAGTGCCCTTGGGCCTGCTCGTACTCGCGTTCCTGTTCGCGGTCGACCTGGTCTTGGGCCCCTCCACCATCGTCACCGGAACGTTCCTCATGGCCCCCTTCGTCTGCGCCCAGTTCGGGAGTGCCCGAGGGACGGCGCTGGTCGCCGTGCTTGCGCTGTGCCTCGCGGCGGCGAGCCCGCTGTGGCAGACCGACGTAGGTGTCGATTACGTGGTTCGCCTGGCGGCGATCGCCGTTTCGGGGGTGCTCGCCGTGGCCGGCGCGCGTGCGCGCGACCGGTCGAGCATCAACGCCGGCCGTCTGCGATTGCTCGATGCGATCAGCGAGATCGCCGATGGCTCGCTGCCGCTCACGGAGACACTGAGCCGAGCCACCGAGTTGATCGTTCCCGAGGCGGCCGACATGTGCATGATCGACGCCGTCCACGAGGGCCGGGTCGTACGCGCGGCCGTTCGCGTGGAGGGGGCACCCGACGCCGGCGACGTCGAGGAGCGCCTCCGGCGCCGGACTCCATCGATTCCTGGCCGCTTCGTGGCCCTGGAGCGTGCCTGGATGCAGATCGCCCACTTCCGGCCTCGCATGGACGCCGAGGATCTGCGGCGGATGGCACAGGACCCCGAGGATCTCGCGTTCCTGCAATCGCTTCGGCCGCGGTCATCGATCATCGCCGCGATGACGGCCCGCGGTCGGAACCTGGGCACGCTGACGCTGGTCACGGCCTGGTCCAAGCGCAGGTACACGGCAGACGACGTCAGCTTCGCCCAGGTGTTGGCCAACCGCCTCGGGCTCGCCCTGGACAGCGCGGGGCTGTTCTCGGATCTCGAAAGCGTGGAGCGACGCCTGGACACGGTGATGTCGATGCTCGACGAGGCGATCGCCGTTCACGACGCCAGCGGCGATCTCGTCTACGCGAACGACACCGCCGCGCGCTGGCTTGGGTTCACTCGCGCGCAGGAGCTTCTGGAGGCCACTGAGCAGGAGCTGATGGGGCGGTTGGAGGTCTGGGCCGAGGACGGGACACGCCTCGACCACGATCTGATCGCGGGGCGATTTCGCGAGGGCCGGCTGCCACGGGGAGAGCACGTTCGAATCGCGCTACAGGCCACTGACGAGGAGTTGTGGGCCGTGGTCAGCTCGGAGCCGATCAATGCCCCGGACGGAAGCCTCCTCTACGCGGTGACGACGATCGAGGACGTGACCCAGCTGAAGCGCTCCGAGTTCACCCAGCAGCTGCTCGCGCGGGCGGGCGAGCTCTTCGGCGCGTCGACCGACTACCACCAGACGGTCCAGGCCGTGAGCCGGGTGGTGGTGCCCCAGCTCGCCGACTGGTGCTCCGTGAACATCCCGGATGAGACCGGGACCCCACAGCAGGCGGCCCTCGCCCACAGGGATCCGGAGATGGTGGCCTGGGCCCGTCGATGGAGCGACCGCTACCCCTTGCACATGGACGAGCGCTCGCGGCTGATGGGAAGCGACAGCCTGGGCTCGACCGTCGCGGTCCCGATGACGGCGGGCGCAAAGATCGTCGGCGTGCTCGTGTTCGGCAACGATCCGGGCTCACGCTCCTTCGACCAGAGCGACCTGGACGATCGCCGGGGAGATTGCTCGCCGAGCGGGCATCGCGGTGGAGAACGCCCGTCTGGCCGGCGAGCAAGCCGACGTCGCGCGAGTCCTGCAACGCGGCTTGCGGCCGGCGCAGCTCCCGGCGATGCGCGGGTTCGAGGTGGCAACCATGTACCGGCCGGCTGGAGAGGTCAACGAAGTGGGCGGCGACTTCTACGAGGCGTTCGAGATCGAAGGTGGATGGATGCTGGCGATCGGGGACGTGATGGGTCGCGGGGCGGCGGCGGCATCCGTGACGGCTCTGGCTCGCTACACGATCCGCACGGCGGGAAAGCTGACCGGCGATCCCCGCTCGGCCGCACGGATGCTCGACGAGAGCCTCAAGCAGGGCATGGACCTCTCGTTGTGCAGCGCGATCATCATGGTCCTCCCCGACAGCGACGACGATCCCGTGCGAGGCGTCGCTGCTCGTCGCCGGGCATCCCCTGCCGCTGCTCGTTCGAGGCGGAACGGTGGAACCGGTGGGACAGCCCGGACCGCTGCCCGGCGCTCCCCACCGGCCAAGCTGGGACGTCACCGGGCTGGAGCTGTCGCGCGGCGATCAGCTCGTGCTGTACACCGACGGCGTCACCGAGGCTCGCGGCGAGAGGGATCGCTTCGGCGAGGACCGCCTGCGCGAGAGCTTGTCCACGGTGACCGATCCCTCGCAGACGGTGGCGCAGATCGAAAGCGCCCTCGACTCGTTTCTGGTCGGTCCGCCCCAGGACGATGCGGCCATGCTGGTCGTGCTGCGACCGGGCACGGGGCTGCCGCTGACGCCCAGCGGGTCGCGCGCGCGGGCCGGGGCTTCGGCAGGCGGTGAATGAAGATCATGGTTTGGCCGCGACGGGGCGGGGTATTGCCGTGGGAAGAGGACCTGCAGGCCGCTCACCATCCGAGCCCGGAATGAGGATGTTGTCCACCTCCGGCATGGCGCCGCACACGAAGACGACCACGGAGCCCGACCTTCGGCTCGTTCTGCCGAGCAGAGCCGAGAACGTGGCTCTCGTCCGCCGCGCGCTCAGCGGCGTCGTGGACGTGCTCGAGCTCGGGGAAGACCGCCTGCTCGACATCAACGCGGCCGTGAGCGAGGCTTGCAACAACGTCGTGGTCCATGCCTATGAGGGCACGGAAGGGCCGATGGACGTCTACCTGTGCATTCAGCCGACCGAGCTCGAGGTGATCGTCAGCGATGACGGAGTCGGCATCCGGCCGAATGTGCCGGAGCCCGACCTCGATATTCAGGGTCTCGGGTTGTCGCTGATCCACGCGCTCACGGACCGCGTCGAGTTCCTCGGCGGCACGGGAGAGGGCACCAAGGTTCGGATGAGCTTCGCCTTCGACGGCGACCCCGACGTGGTGTTCGATCGCGACCGCGCCGATGAGCGTGAGGTCCGCCCACCCCCGGGCGAGCTTTCGATCGCCGTCTCACCGGGGCCCTTCGCGGCGCCGGTGCTCGGCCGCACGATCGCGATGCTCGCGGCGCGGGCGGAGTTCTCGCTGGAGGGCATCTCGGAGGCGCAGCTGGTCACCGACACCATCGCGGCGAACGCGCCAAACCTGATCGTCGGCAGCAAGATCCAGCTCGGCATCGATCGTCGCCAGGGACAGCTCGTGGTTCGTGTCGGTCCCTTCCAGGACGGCGGAAGCACGCGGATCATCGAAGCTTCCGCGTTGGGCGACCTGCCGCCGGTGCTGGAGCGGCTCACCGAGCAGCGCCGGGTTGAGAGCTCCGAGGACGGCGAGCTGCTCTGCCTGGTCCTCGGCGCTCACTGAGGCGCCAGGCGTTCAGGCGCCGATGGAGTCCGGGTCCTCGACGATGTCGAGGCGTTGATCGAGCTGGGTGACCGCCAGCAGGCGCTCGACCGCGTCTGGGCCGCGAACGACCGCAAGGCGCCGGCCGTCCGAGCGGGCGCGCTCATCAGCGGCGATCAGGGCGCGGAGCCCGGTCGAGTCGATGAACTCCACCCGACGCAGGTCGAGCACGAGCGTCCCCGGCGAATTGGCCTCGATCGCCGAGAGCTCGTTCTCCAAGCATTTGGGTGCTGGCGATATCGAGCTCGCCGATCAGGACGACCCGCGTCTGCCCAGGGTGTTGTTCGGTGGTTACGTCGAGCGGCGTCACGTCAAATGAAGCGCAAAGATACACGCGCCGACCGCTGGGTCCGCAGGGTTCGACGGCCCGCGCCGGTCAAGCATCCGCCTCACCGCCGGCCTTGGCCTGCACGGCGGCCAGCAGCTTGCGGAGCGCCCCTCGCATGATCCGCGAGACCTGCATCTGAGAGACCCCGAGTCTGCGGCCGATCTCGTACTGGTTGAGGTCGTCCTCGAACCGGAGCTCGAGGACGCGGCGCTCGCGCTCGTCGAGCTGGGCGTCCTCGGCCGCGAGCTGAGCCTCGACCGCGTCGTAGCCCTGATCGGTCTGGCCGAGCGTCTCGATGATCGTCGCCGCATCCGGGTCTTCTCTGCTTCTGGGCACCTCGAGCGACAGCGTGCGACGAGCCTCGTCGGCCTGCAGGGCCTCCGAGACCTCCTCGTCGTCGAGGCCGAGGCGCTCGGCGATCTGGGAGACCGTCGGGGTTCGGCCCAGCTCGTCGCTCAGCTCCGCGGCCGCCTTGTGCACCGCCATCGTCCGCTCCTGCAGCCCTCTGGGCAGCCGCACATCCCAGACGCGGTCGCGGAAGTGGCGTCGAAGCTCGCCCAGGATGGTCGGCGCCGCGTAGGCGATGAACGACTGTCCGCGCTCCAGGTCGAACCCGTCCAGCGCCTTCACGAGCCCGAGACTGGCCACCTGGACCAGGTCGTCGATGTCCTCGCTCGATCCCCGGTAGCGAAGGGCCAGCGACCGCGCCAGGGGCAGGAACCGCCGAACCAGCTCCTCCTTGAGCGCCGGATCGCCCGTCTCGGCGTAGCGCTGAAGCAGCTTGGTCTCGTCGCTAACGGGCCGGTCCGGTTTCGGTGAGGCGTCGGGCTTCGGCACGGGAGAGTCGTACACCTTCATGGCGGACGTCAGTGATGGTTCCCGCGACGAGCCGCGCACTGGTTGCATCGCCCCCGTGCCGGCTTGGTCGCCGTGAAGACTGTGGAACCGCCGTGGCTCCGTGATGCCCGGCTGCCCAACGAGCGAAGACTATCGGAGCCCGGCCACGGCAAGCCCTACCGGCCGACGGCCAGAACCGCGGCCACCGCCTGGTCGAGGGTCTCGAATACCGGGATGGTCCTGTCGATCGCCGTCAGCTCGAGCATCCGGCGCACATCGCCTCCGGGACTGACGATGGCGACGTGAGACTCGCCGTTTTGGTACGGCTTGGCGCCGTGCAGCAGCGCGGCGAGACCGGTGGAATCGATGAACTCACACTCGCCGAGATCGATCACGAGGGGCCGGGCCTGGTCGGTCGCCGCATCGCTGAGCAGCTCCCGCACGCCGGGGCTGGTAGCGATGTCGAGCTCGCCACGCACGGCCACTACCCGTACCCCGCTGACGACTTCCGCCGTTGTCTCGAACCGCCGCATGCTCACTTCCGCTCCCTGGAGATGGATCTGAGCTGCCGGTCCGCCGCTGGCTTGGCTTCGCCCCGCTACGCCGTCCTCGGTAATGCCCCGATATACCAGATCCGATGACCGCTTCGGTCACGGACCTACCGAGGCGCGAGTGAAGCAGTCCGGGTTCGAGCTGTCAAGTTCCCGGCCCCGGCGAAGCGGCGACAGCGAGATGAACAGGGGGGCGATTCCGTCCCATTAAAGAATCGCCCCCCTGCGGCCTTCAACCCGCAGGGTTGCTGGAAGTTGCGAAAAGTTGCCCGACCAGTGGTCAAGTGCCCAAAAAAGGCGCTAGTTGCGGAGCCCGGCGGCTTCGAGGGCCTCGTCGCGGCTCCAGTACTCACGGCCCCGCGCGATCTTTCCGTCTCGTCGCGACCGGCTCGGCCTCTGACCCCGCACATCGCGGCATCCGCAGTCGAGGTGGACGATTTTCCCCCTATGGCGTGGTTAAGTGACCGTTCGTCGTGCTGGGCTCAGAGCGCAGCACGACCTGGATGGGCGCTGCTGGGCTCGAACCAGCGACCTCCAGCTTGTCGAGCCGATTCGCTCGTCACGACGCGCGACGACGGGCGACGACGTAAAGCGCGTTATCCCACTGTCCATGCGGGATTGCGACCGGTCGAACCGCATAGGCAAGCGGAGTCGGTCAGAACCGAAGCGCCGACGTAGTGGCGTTGTAGTGGCGTCGGGTGCCGCCGGAAAAAGGGCGAAAGCTTCTTTCGAGACACCCAGCGGTGATGTCTCAGTGAGTCCCTACACTTTTGAGCGAATTGAATAGCCGACCGAACGACGGTTTGAGGAGGCCGCAGCCGAAGAGCCCCGCGCAACTGCGCCAGGCCAAGGCCGCCGCCCAAGACCCCGAGTGGACGGCGCCGAACGAAGAGCCCCGGCATCAGGCAAGTTCGTAGAGAACGAGGACCTCAGCCCAGGCCAAGTTCGCACGCTAGTCGGCACCGAAGAGCCAAGAGAAAGGGCACGGTGCCTTTATGAGAAACCAAGCATGGGGCCTGCTCCAGCGCGTCCATGAGATTCAGGAGAAGGCCGACAACGAGGACCGCGAACTCACCGATCAGGAGCGCAGCACCGCCGAGGCGCTTCTAGAGCGAGCCAAACAGGCAAAGCATCTCAAGAGCAAGCTGGCCGAGATCGACGGCGGCGAGCAGTTGGAGCGCGAGTCGAGACGGTCAGCCCGCGGGAAAGGCGCCGGCGATCAGTTCGTCGCCTCGACAGGGCTACAAGTCGATTGCGGACTCCGCAACTCGCGGGCAGACCTGGACGACCGGCGCGGTCGAGATCGACACGAAGACCACTCTGACAACGACCCCCGGCACGGCGCTGACGCCGGCGGGCTATGTGCCTGGAGTCGTGGAGACGCTGTTCCAGACGCTCTCAGCGTCGCCGACCTGTTGCCGCAGCCGCAGGCGCCGGGGAATCCGGTTAGCTACGTCACCGAGTCGACGGCGACGAACGCGGCGGCTGGCGGTAGCCGAAACGCGCCGCCAAGCCGGAATCGACCCTCGCGTTCAGCGAAGTCTCGGAGCCGGTGAGGAAGATCGCAACATTCCTCCCGGTATCAGCGACGAGATGCTCGAGGACGCGCCGCAGATCCAGGCCTACCTCAACAGTCGGCTAGCGCTGTTCGTGCAGGTCAGCAGGAGGAGGCAGCAGCTCGTACTCGGGAACGGCACGGCGCCGAACCTTCAAGGGTTCGTCGGCACCGGGCGAGCGATCGGCACCTACGCGCGGGGCACGGTGGATGACAACGCGACCGCGCTTGTTCAAGGCGATGAACGGCGTTCGAGGCAGCGCCTTCCTCGACGTCGATGCAATCGTCATTCACCCGACGAACTGGCAGGCGATGCGGCTGGCGAAGGACACCTGCGGCCAGTTCTACGGCGGTGGTCCTGTTCTACGGCCCCTACGGGGGAGCGCAAGGGCCGTCGAGCGTCGTCCGCAGTTCAGCGCCGATCACCTGTGGGGCGTCAGGGTCGTTGTGACCTCGGCGATCACGGTCGGAACCGCTTTGGTCGGGAGCTTCGGCCAGGCGGCATCGCTCTACCGGAAGGGCGGGCTGACGGTCGAGGCCACGAACTCACACTCGACATATTTCGCGTCGAATATCACCTCTCTGAGAGCAGAGAGCCGCGCAGCGCTGGCGGTCTTCAGGCCAAGCGCGTTTTGCGCGGTGGTCGGATTGTCCTAGAGCTTCTTCCGATCAGGGAAGAGGGATGGGAGGCGCCGGTTGTACTGGGCCGGCGTCCTCCCTCCTCAAAACCGAGATAGGAGCCACCGATGAACGAAGTCACAACGATTGACGACCTCACTCCGGACGAGCGGGCGGTGTTCATTACCGCCTGCGAGCTTGACGCGCAGGACCGCGCATTCTCACCCCGGCCCGAATACATACCGGCCTGCGAGCGCCTGCGCCAGCTCGGCTGGCTTCGCGCCACCAGCACGGAGGAGGCGCTGATCTTCGACCTCACCGACGAAGCGCGGGTGCGTCGACCGGAGCTACCGGCTGATCGAGGGAGCGCAGGGCTCAACGAACTGATGCCGTGGGGGGAGTGCATCGACTGCGGGGCGCCGGCGCCACCCGGCTACGGGCGCTGTCCCGCCCACTACGCGGAATGGCAGATGGCGCGGCCACGCCCCTACATCTGCGGCGTGGAAGGCTGCGAACGCGACCTTGTGCTCGGCTCGATGTACCTGTGCTCCCGCCACCTGGACGGGGATTGCGAGGGCGAGCAGCGCCGCCGACCCGACCCACGTATGGCGGTGCGCCGGTGAAGCGACTTAGCACGGAGCCGCGACTGCCCGAACTCACGCCCGTCCTGGGTCGGGCAAGTGCGACTTCCAGCGCCAAAGCAGTACGAGCGCGAGCGCTCAGCGCGTCGGCGAGCCCGAGCCAAGGACCCGCAGGGCCGTTCCGTCTACCGGACGAAGACCTGGCTAATGCGCCGAAAGCAAGCCTTTGAGCGAGACCCGTTCTGCGCGTGGCGCTTCGAGGACGGCACTCGCTGCCAGCGGCTCGGCGAGGAGCTTGACCACATCGTCCCGCTCGAGGATGGCGGCGACCCCTACTCGGCCAAGAATCTGCAGCTCCTATGTGCAGAGCACCATCGGGCGAAGACCGCGCAGGAGAACCGCAGCGTCCCGGCTCTGAGCGCCCTACTCCCGCAGCCCGGCGGCTTCGAGGGCTTGTTCTTTGTCGCGATGGGAGGAACGACGACGGATCCTTCCATCGCGGAACGTCCACACGTGGAAGAACGCATTCCAGACCTCGGCGTCCGTCCCCTTGAGCGTTCCGCCGTCTCGGACGGCGGTTACCACGCGTTCATCGTCGGCGTGAATGACCTCCAGGAGTTCGATCCGAAAGTTCTCGAATGTTTCCGAATATCCGCGCAATGCACGCTCGGTCGCCTCGACACCCGGAATCACTCCGAGATCCGGACCGGCGTCAGTCAGGTCGACCTCGTACTCCGGGTCGAAGAGTTCCGGCGGGGCCTTCCACTCCCCGGCGCTGACCTCGTTGTAGATCCGCCGCACGATCTCTACGTTCTCCTGAGACATCGCCTACTCCCGCAGCCCGGCGGCTTCGAGGGCTTCGGCGTGTTCTCGGTACATGCGCGATTCGATCACCTTGCTGGCGCGAAGCGTGTAGACGCTGGTGCTCGGCAGCTCCACATCGACGCCGCTGCCCTTCCCGCTTCCGCGAATGAGATGAGAGACGACGACCTTGTCTCCCGCGTCGATGAACTCCAGCGGCTCCAATCGAAAGTCCTCCCAGACCTCATCGATCTCCTCGACGAAGCGCCGAATCCCATCGTGCCCCTCATATACGCCAGGGTTGAACACGCGCTCCGACATGTCGCAACGGACCTCGGCACCCACCGTCTCGATCACGCCTTCGATGTCGCCACGATTGAAGGCGTCGTATCCCCGGCGCACAACCTCCACGTTCTCCTGCGACATCGCCTACTCCGATAGTCCGGCGGCTTCGAGGGCTGCCTCGGGATTCGGGTATCCGACGACCGACAAGATCGTTCCGTCGCGGATCGTCCAAATGAACCCGTTCCGGTACTCGAACTCGCCACCGGTGCCGCCCTTGGGTCGCAGGCGGTTTTTGACGACGACCACGACCTGATCTCCGCTCTCGGCGAACTCCAACGGCTCAGCGATCCAGGCGTCGAATCCTGCGGTCAGGTCGGAGAGAACCGCCACGATCTCTTCGCGGCCTCGGTGCGTCCCGGCCCGCGGCCCGGCTTCGAAGGTGAGTTCGTCAGTACGGTGTGCGGCAAGTCGACGAAAGCCCGCGTCCCAGTCTCCGCGGCTGCCCTGCTTCGTACGCGCGGCGGACGATCTCCACGTTCTCCAGCGACATCGCCTACTTCCCCATCGGTGTGGGGATGGCGCGCCACGCCGGACTGAGCGCAACCGCCGAGACCGTTATTCCCGAATAGATGATGTCTCCGGCCAGACTCGCGGCACTGAACCCCAACGGTGTGCCGCCCCGTCAGCGGGCCCACGACGACCGAGAGCGCGAGCGAACCCCCGTTAAAGCCCGTGGGCGGGGCAGTCGAGCCGTTAAACGCGCCGCCGCCTTCTCTCCGCGTAGTCCCGCGTCAGCTCGACACTCCCCCTCCGCGTTAGACCCGATCGGCGCGGGACGCGGCTCAACATTCCAATTCCCGGTCACCACGACGAGGATCCGCGACGGCCTCGCGAGGTTGATGGTCACCCGACCGCACCGGATGAAGTACGAAGAGCTAGCGGGGTTGCACAGGGGCCGGATTCTTGTCTTTCCCCTCGGCATCGCCGATGGCGCGAGATCGGCACCGGTGAGCGACGCGTCGGCGATATCTCGGCCGTTGACCGACCCGCCGATGACGTTCGGGTGCTTCCCGCTCGGCGGGTGGTGGCCGGAGATCGTGTTCCGGGCGACCTGGCTGTTCGAGGTGATGATCACGCTGGCGATCGCCGTTCCCCCGAGCGCCACGAAGAGCGCGACCACCGAGACGACGTTCGCGAAGCTCAAGTGGCGGCGGATGCGGCGCATCGGTCCCTCCTAAGTCAGTTCCTGCGACATCGCCCCGCGCAGTATCTCGCGGGAGCTACGTTTCGCAGTTCGTGATCGGGCCAGTTCCAGGCCCCTGATCGCAACTGTCGGTGTTGTCGCCGCCGTCGAGGTCGTCGTTGCCGAAGCTCGCCCAACAACCGGTCCCTTCCGGCCCTGCCGAACAGGTCGTCATCACCGTCGCCGCCGAAGACCTGGTCGCTACCCGCCCCCGCGACGACTTGATCGTTGCCGTCGTCACCGTGGATGACGTCTCGGCCCGAATAGCCCAAGATCAGGTCCGCGCCGGAGTCTCCATCGAGATACTCAACTCGATCGTTGGGTCCCCCATGGATCTTGTCTGGCCCGGCGCCGCCGTGGACGAGGTCCCGACCCGGGTTTGCCCCCCCTCCGCTGTGTCGGTGGTCTCCCCAGACGCGGTCGCTGCCGGGGCCGCCGTGAAGGTCATCCACGCCGTTGCCGCCGACCATGCGATCTGCTCCGCACCCGCACCAGCTGCTCTCGGTCACGCCGGTTCTGTTCGTGATCTTGTCGCCTACTCCTGAAGCCCGACCGTCTCGAGCGCTTCCTCAGGGTCTCGGAAAGCCCGAAAACGGATCAGCTTTCCGTGACGGAACTTGAGCATCCACGCCCGCCTCGCCGTCTCCGTCTCGATACCGCTGCCCTTGCCCCGGTAGTGGATGCGACCTACGAATACCGCTATGGCACCCACTGCGATGCCATCGTCCGTGTCGGCTCGGACGATCTCCCAGGCGTCGTTGAGGTCGCGCATGTACTCGCGTGTTCCGTCGTGGCCCAGATAAGACACCTCCCTCGCCGAGCTGGGCGAAGAAGGAATGCCACTCGACCTCGGGATGGGCCGAGGCCAGGAGAGTGGAGAGGTCGCGCCTGCCCAGCGCCTCCATGACCTGATCAGCCAACTCCAGGGTCTCCTGCGACATCGCCCGCGCAGTATCTCGCTACTCCCGCAGCCCGGCGGCTTCGAGGGCTTCGGCCTCGCCCAAAGCAGCAGCCATTGCGCTATCCCGACCGAGGCGACTAGCGTCCTCTGCGGCTCACGCTCAAGCTGTTGAGGATCGCTTCGGCCTCGTCCACAGGTCCTTTCGAGCCCAAGACGATGAACGCGTAGAAGTTCCGGCCCGCGTCCCGAAACACCAACTCCTGCGACTTCGTCCCTGGAGGCGCGCATTCAAATGTTCCGCCGGATCGAGGATGAAGCCGAAACTCGGCGGGCCGCGGCGCAAAGCCAGTTTGTCGATTCCCCTCTTCCATGATCGTGATCAGTCCATCGGTTGGCCCCATGTCTGAATACGCTCTGCTTGGAGCCTGAGCGCAGCTTCCGCCAGGGCGCATTTGAAACGTCCCGACCGAAAGGCGCTCTATTCGGGGCGACCTGCCTCGGAGTCAGGCTCTCTCCGGCCAGCTGCCAGCCGGGCTCGAGCTTCACCTTGACGCCGTGCGCACCTACCGAGGCTGCCGGGTTCGGTGTGGGTCCGCCCGAGGGCGGTTCGACTGTGACCCGTCGTCACCGTCGATTGCCAAATAGATCGCACCAGCCAGGAGGAGTCCGGCCAGCAACGCAGCTAGGTAGCCGAATCGCCGCCGCCGTGTCCGCCGCCGCGCCTCCTCGATCAGAGCGTCGTCAAGCTCATTCTGGTCAGGCGGTCGCGGAGGAGCTTCGACGGGCACAATAAAGCTAGTATTACTAGCACCATGCTGGGAGTCAAGGTTGACCGCGGCGAGCCCACCGATCTTTACCTACAGGTCGCCGGCGAGATACGACGCGCGATCGCCGACGGCGAGGCGAAGCCAGGTGAACGCCTACCGCCGGCTAAGGACCTGGCCATAGTCATCGGGGTCAACACCAATACGGTGCTGCGGGCGCTTCGCAGTTTGCGCGATGAGGGCCTGCTCGATTTCCGCCGCGGGCGAGGAATCACCGTGGCCGGCACAGCGGAGCGCAGCGCAGTTGTCGATCGTGTGCGCGAGCTGGTGAGGTTTGCGGAACAGCACGGCTACCGCCGCGAGGAACTTGTGGGGATCATCAGGACATCAGCTGGGTGAGCGCCCAGTCGGGGCGCGTGAGTCGGCGAGGGCGGGAAGGTGATCGTCGAGGTGGGCGAGTGCGCCTACTGTCACCGCTTCGCCGGCGAGGCGGTTGTTGGCATCGATGCGCTGCCGCCCTACCACGCGTCTTGTGCCTGCATGGCGAGCTCGACCTGACCCGGAGCGTCTAGTCGCTCTGGAGCCCGTAGACGAAGCCCAGTATGAACCCGATGATCAGCGGGAGCAGCATCAGGAAGATGATGAAGCCCACGCGGAATCGGATGAGTTTGACGTGGCCCTCGATCCGCCGAGCGGCCTCATACAGGCCGTCTACGCGATCAAACAGTTCGGTCTCGAGTTCATTGCGCTCTTTGGCCTCGAGTTGCTTCAGCCGCTCTTGGAGGACTGCGGCGGACTCTTCTCTTGGTGTGCCATCGCTCGACCCTAATGCGCCGGACCGTCCGCACGCAACCCCCGACCGGCCTTGCACCAGCGCGGCGTAGGCGTCCTCAGCGCCTACGTTCGCTCCGGTTGGATCGGTATGGTCCTGGGAGTCGGTCGTTCTGATCGCGTACTGATTCATGTGAGCTGGTGGCGCCGCTTCTTTCGAGGAGCGGCGTTTCCATTCAGTCGGCGGCGTTTGGGATGCTTCACGGGCTCCCATGGAATCGCGGATCAGAACCGACGATGGATTCGACTAAGGGCGCCCCGCAGGCGACCTTCTTCGCAGACGATGGCCGGGTCCTTTATGGGTCGGCGGCGATCGCTGGATTCAACGCGCACATCGACGCGCCCCCGCGGGTCCGCGCAAAGGGCCGCGCACCGCGCCCGTCAACGTCCACCCGCACGCGCGGAAGCCGGAGAGGCGTAGCCAGCAGCTCGCAGGCGAGCCGAGACGGCCCGTCTGACGAAGGTGATCCTGAGCCAGTAGGCACCCGCCCCCAGGGCCTGCTGGCAGACAGCGGGGGCATCGTGAGCGAGGACGGCCGCCGTCCCTTTGAGCTCACCCCGCTCCACCGGGTCAAGCGGCGAGAGGTCCCGTGGCTGTGGAGGGGCTGGGTTCCCGCGAACGGCGTCACCTTGCTGCCTGGCGACCCGAAGCTCGCCAAGTCGACCTTGGCGCTGGACCTGGCCGGCGAAGCTCTCCCGCCGGGAGATCGGCGATCCGGATCGCGCCCCCACCTCGATCGTCGTCACCGGCGAGGATTCGGTCGCTGAGGTAGTCGAGCCCCGCGTCGCTGCTGCCAATGGCGAGTTGTGTCACGTCCACGTCCTCGACGTGACCGATCCCGAGGCCGCGTTCACGCTCCCCGAACACGTCCCTGACCTCGAGCAGCGGATCTATGAGATCGGCGCTCAGTTGGCGATCGTCGACCCCCTGAACCGCTTCCTGGCGGAAAAGGTGGACGGCCACAAGGACCAGTCGATTCGCAGGGCGATGGGGCCGCTACACCAGGTAGCCGAGCGCCAGAAGTGCGCGATCCTGGTCGTCGCCCACCTGAACAAGGGGATCGGCGGCAATCCGCTCTACAGGGTCGGTGGGTCGATCGGCCTCACGGGCGCCGCCAGGAGCGTGATGCTGTTCGCGAAGGACCCCGACGACCCCGAGGGCGAGCGGGGGCGCTACCGCATCCTGGCGCAGGCGGGAGCAACTACGGCCAGCAGCAGCCATCCCGGCGCTACCGGATCGAGCCGACGCTGCTCCCGGCCACCGACGGTGTACCCGAGGTCGAAACGATCCGCCTGGTCGACGAGGGCGAGGTCGAGATCGCCGCGTCCGACCTGCTTTCAATCCCAAGCGGCGAGGAACGCACCGAGATCGATGAGGCGAAGGACTTCCTGCTGGCGGAGTTGTCCGAGCCAAAGCCGATGAAGGAGCTCGTCAAGGGCGCTCCCTGCTCCGAACGGACTCTCCGCAGGGCAAAGGAGAAGCTGGGAATCAAGGCCGCGAAGGATGGGCTCACGGGAACCTGGTTGTGGTCGCTTCCCGAAGATGGCCACCCCCCTACCTCTCCGGTGGCCACCTTCGATGAACAAGCCAAAAACCCCCCGTTTTCGGGGGGTCAGAAGCCCGAAGATGGCCAACCCTCAGATGTGGCCACCTTGGGGGATCAGACCGAGGTCTGGGACTACCGCCGGAACCGGCCGGTCGCCCTGCCGTCCGCAGCCGAGGTTGAGGCGAAAGCAAAAGATCTCGGGCTCACGCTCTACGACGACGAGGACGAGCCCGCATGACCCCCCGCCTGCTCACGGCTCGCGCGGTCGCCGACATGCTCGACGTCTCAACCGAGACGGTGCTGCGCTGGACGCGCCGCGGCGAGCTGCCAGCGATCCGCCTGCCCGGTGGCGCGATCAGGTTCCGGCAGGATGAGATCGACGGCTGGATCGAGGAAAGGGCGACGCCGCGACGAGGAGCGCTAACCACCACGCCGGGCGCCGCCCGGCCGCTAACGCTACCCTCGACGGTGCTAACCACCACCGAAGACGAGGAGATCTAGATGCCACGCAGAACGACGGGGAGCGTCTACGCGCACCGCCACCGGCTATGGGATTCGCTGGCCCGAGGACGGCCGCCGCCCCCATAAAGCGGGCTTCAAGACCAAGACCGAGGCCCGGCGCTGGTTCGCCGAGAACGTCGGGCCACGGCTCGATCGCGGCGCCCCGTCGCCCGAGATCAGCTTCGAGCAGTTCTGCAACATCTACCTCGAGCGGTGGGGCCCAACCGTCGCCGACTCGACTCGCCGCACGCTCGTCGAGTGGCTGGCTCCGGCGCGCGAGCAGTTCGGCGCCTGGACGTTGCGAGAGTTGGAGGGCGCCGCGGCCGACATCGCCCGCTGGCGGGCGGGGTTCGACGGGCGAAAGCGCCATCGGGTGACCCGAGGGCTTCGCCAGGTGCTGGAGGCGGCGAGGCGCTGGGGCTTCGTCGTCAAGAACCCTGCGGTCGAGGCAGGACCCAATCCGCAACCGGAGTTCGAGGAGGTCGACCCGTTCAGCGCCGACGCGGTCGACGCGATCGCGGAGGAGCTCGGGCCGAAGCTCCGGCGCCCTGGTGATCTTCGCCGCCGAGACTGGACTGCGAACGAACGAGTGGACCGCCGTGGAGCGCCGTGACGTCGACCGCACCGGGCCGGCCGTCATGGTCCGCCGTCGCTATGCGCGGGGGCGGGCAACGCCCTATCCGAAGACCGCTCGCCGCCGGGTGCCGCTCTCGGATCGCGCCCTCGGGCGCGGTGGAGTCGCTCCCGGCGCGGATCGACGCGCCGCTCCTATTCCCTGCCGCCGAGGGCGGGCCAATCTCGATCAACAACTGGCGCCGGCGCGACTGGCATCCGGCACTGGAGGCGGCTGGCCTGAGGCAGCGTGGCCCGTACCAGCTGCGCCACACCTTCGCCACCGAGGCGCTCGCCGCCGGCGTCTCGATCTTCGAGTTGTCGCGGGTGATGGGCGCTTCGGTGCGGACGATCGACCGCCATTACGGCCACCTGGCACGCGATTCCGAGCAGGCGATCCGCGCCCGGTTGAACGTGAAGCGCGACCGTAGTGGCGTCTTAGTGGCGACGGGCGAGTAGGAGTGAAGGCAGTCATGCCGTGGACTGCCTGCAAATCACGGAGTGGGCGCTGCTGGGCTCGAACCAGCGACCTCCAGCTTGTCGAGCTGGCGCTCTCCCTACTGAGCTAAGCGCCCGTAGGGGAGGAATCTAGCAACGCAATCGCAGCGCGATGCGGGCCTTGGACGAGCGCGTCGGGCCGCTCGCGCTCGAGCGGGTCCCGGATCGCGGTGAAATCGCGCACGTCGCCGCGCACGAACTCGGCCTTTGCATGCGGCGCCGCCGGCGGGCGGACGTCGAGGCTGACGATCCGCTGGGCTTTTCTCGCGCGCCGCGAGGATCGCCGTCAGACGCGAGCCGATGTAGCCCCGAGCCACCGGTGATCAGGTACCTCACGGCGCCCCCATTGGAGCGGCCGCGGGCTACGCAGCCATCGTTGTCCGCCCTGCAGCAGCAGCGGCCATCCCCTTGGCCGGTCCGGAACAAGGCTGCAAATCAAGGGAATCCGGGCCATTGGTGGAACGGGAGGTCCGGTGCAACCCCCGTCGAAGTTTGGTGTTAAGTTAGGTGGGTAGTCGCGGATCGAGGCGGTAGAGACTTAAGGACCGACGGGCCAGCGTGGATGCGCTGGTGGCACGTCCTTCGGAAACCAAGGGCCCCTTCGCAGGGGCCCTTTTCCGTTGCCGCGCCCCCCGCTCGACGTCGTCGACGGCGGCCCGAGGAGCTACATCTGCATGTCGCGCTCGACCTGCAGGGTCAGCCCCTCGATACCCGACACCGTCACGGTTTCACCTCGTTCCGCCGACGCGCTGGCGCGGGCGCTCCACAGCTCACCGCGCAACCGCACGAGCCCAACCGGCGAGCAGCGCCGCACGACCTCCGCTCGCATCCCGACGAGCGTCTCGGGTCCGACGCGGAGCCGGTAACGGCGGAGGAACCGCCTCCAGAACACGAGCTCGAAGACCTCCACGCCCAGCGCAGCGGCCAGGGCAACCACGCCCCACGGCGAGGGAAGCACGAACAGCCCGACGATCGCAAGCACGACGAGCATCGATCTGAAGGATGACGATCGACAGGCGTGGGTTTCCCGCGATCCCAAACTACGTCGTGCCGGGAGCGAGAGTCACGGCGGCCACGCCTGGCGCCGGGACCCAAGTAGGTTGGTCGCCTCGTGGCACGGGATCTCGCGAGGCGGATGGGTGGGCAGCTCTGGCGCGCCTTGGTCGTCGTAGCTTGAGCTCTGAAGGCCACCCCCTGAGGGGACGCTCCGCTCGTCCGTTGCGGGGCGACACCTGATGGCTCGACTCGCCGCGCTATTCGACGCGATCGAGCACCGGATCGGGGTGCTCGCCGAGGTACTCGACCCAGGCACGCTTGACGCATGGGTAGTGCTTCGAGGCTTCGACCTGGTCCATGAAGTTGACGATGTTCGCGTCGAACCGATCCTGAAGCTGCCGGTCGGCGATCCTTCCCTCGGAGTCGAATGCCGTGTGTGCCTGTGCGAGGGAGAACATGTCCGGGTAGACCCGCGCTCCCAGGTGCTCGAGGGGAACCCGCAAGGCCCATAGACCGCGGTTGCCGCCCGCCATCGAGGGCGACGCGGACATCAGCAGACCATGGCGTTCGTTGAACGGTTGCGGGCTGAAGCGCGAGACCCAATCGATCGCGTTCTTCAGAGCCCCCGGCATCGAGAAGTTGTACTCGGGGGCGGCGATCACGAATGCGTCGCTCGCCTCCAGGCGACGCCGAAATTCCTCGGCGGCCGGGGGGAAGCCCTCCTCGGACTTGACGTCCGCGTCGTAGGAGCGCACATCGAAGTCGTGCATCGCAGCCAACTCCACTTCGCCTTCGTTGGCCTCGATCGTGGTCGCCGCGAGGCGGATGAGCTCGGAGTTCAGCGATTCCGCCCGAAGCGAGGCAGAGAAGGCGAGGAATCGGACTGGTTCGCGGTGCGGGGCATCAGGCATGACGGCGCCTCCATGAGTCGGAATCGATGGCTGTCGACGATACGGGGGCCCGCAGAGTCGACAGACCTCGCTCATCGGGCGCCCGCCACGGTCAACCTCTCGCCGGTGATCGGGTGGCATGCGGCCTCGCGCCCGGGCCGCAGCGGCGTGCCCGCGACCGGGCACACGTAGTCGCTCGAGATCCGCGTCGGCGTGTCGCCCTCGGGCTCCGGCTCGGTCTCGAGCACGTCCGAGCTGATCGTCAGCCAGGCCAGGATCCCACCGAGGGCGGCGACGGCGGCACAGGTCGCCATCGCGACGCGGAACCCGTCGGTCATCGATGCCGGGTCGTAGAAGCTGTCGCCGGTGAGGCCGGCGATCAGCGGCAGCACCGCGACGGCGAGCAGGCCGCCGACCCGTGAGACGGCGTTGTTGATTCCGGAGGCGATCCCCGAATGGCGCGCGTCGGCGGCGGCGAGCACGGTCGCCGTGACCGGCGCCACCACCAGCGTCAGGCCCAGGCCGAAGACGATCACCGCCGGCAGCACGCTCGAGACGTAGCTGTCACCCGGGTCGATCCGCGTCATCAACAACAGGCCCACAGCGATCACGAGCGGGCCGACGGTCAGCGGGATCCTGGCCCCGATGCGCTGGGCGAGAGCGCCCGAGCGAGCCGAGAGCAACAGCATCAACACCGTCACGGGCAGCGACGCCGCGCCGGCTTCGATCGGCGAATAGCCGAGCGAGATCTGCAGGAAGGCGACGAACAGGAAGAAGAAGCCGCCAAGCGCCGCGTAGACCGCGAAGGTGACCAGGTTGGCGGCGCTGAACTGGCGCGAGGAGAAGGTCTCGAGCGGCATCATCGGATTCGGGCTGCGCCGCTCGACCAGCAGGAAGGCCGCGAGGGCGACGATCCCCCCGATGCCGGTCAGCGCGATCAGCGGAGACATGCCCTGTCCGGGGCGCCTCGATCAGGGCGTAGGTGGTTCCGGCGAGGCCGAGCGCTGCCAGCACCGCACCCGGGAGGTCGAGGCGCCCGCTCGCGGTCGGATCACGGGTCTCGGGAACGTGGCGGCTGGCCATCGCCACGACGAAGATGCCGAGCGGGAGGTTGATCAGGAAGATCGCTCGCCACGACACCGAACCCACCAGATAGCCGCCCAGCAACGGTCCGAGCGCGGCCGCGACGCCGCCCAGCCCCGACCAGGCGCCGATCGCGCGGGCGCGATCGGCGGGGCGAAAGCTGGACTCGATCATGGCGAGGCTGCCGGGTGTCAGAAGCGCCCCGCCGATTCCCTGCAGGAGCCTCGCGACGATGAGCAGCTCGGCGTTGGGGGCAATCGCGCAAAGCAGCGAGGCGGCGGTGAACAAGCCGGCCCCGAGCATGAAGACGCGGCGGCGCCCGTAGCGGTCGCCGAGCGACCCTCCGAGCAGGATCAGCGAGGCGAGCGTCAGCAGATAGCCGTTGAGGATCCACTGCAGGGCGCTGGTCGAGGCGCCGAGGTCGCGGCCGATGTCGGGCAGCGCCACGTTGACCACGGTGCCGTCGAGGAAGGCCATGCCCGAGCCCAGAACGGCGACGGCGAGCACCCAGTGACCCGGCTTTGCTGTCGTACGCGATATCGGACGCGGCCTGCTCCATGGCGGGAGCATCGCGCATCGTTTGGTTCGCCGTCGGGAACGCTTGCCGCCTGGCGGCGGAAGTAGCGGGTGCGATTCGTTGTGCCCGCGCTTGCTCGGTAGCTCTGTCGAAGCCGCCGAAGCCGCCGGGCTGCGTGTATCCCCAATTCGGACCGACCGCGCCGGGGGTGGCACTACCACTCCCACCGCATCTCCTAAGCAGACTGGGTCAGTGCCGCGTCTTGGTCTCGCAGTTCGTGACCGCTGAGTTGGGATCCTTGGGGAGCAGGTCGAGATCGGCCTTCTCGCCGCTACCCGGGATGGTCCCGCCGTCGCAGTTGATCGTCGTATCCGAGGTCAGGTCGCGTGCGAAGAGTTGATCCTTTCCGTTCATTCCCTTCATCACGTCGGCGCCCGCTCCCCCAGTCAGCATGTCGTTGCCTGGACCGCCGGTCAGGGTGTCGTTGTCGTCTCCGCCGTAGAGAGAGCTTGGGACGATGCTCGAGTTGATCACCCTGTCGGCTTGGTCCTTCGAGAGCACCCGGATGCGGGCGATCTCGCCGCTGCAGGTGGCAGTGTTATCGCCGGTTCGCAAGCAGCCTGTGCCCGTATGCACACCGGAACCTGTATACGCGCCACTGGGCAGGTCCGTGACCCGCAGGGTAGACGCGGTGGGCCGGGTGATCGCCAGATTGTCCTTGGTCCCGGCTGCCGCCGTGACCACCAGCGTGGTACCGGAGAGGCCGACCGAGACCGTGCTGACGGTGAAGCTTTGGGTGGCCGCGGTGGAATCGGGGTTGCCGGCCGGGTCGGTCGCCAGGACCGAGAAGGTGTGTGGGCCGTCCGCAAGGGATGCGGTCGTATTGGGCGAGCTGCAGGCGGCATACGAACCCGAGTCGACCTTGCATTCGAAGCTTGACCCAGGCTGTGAGGAGGTGAAGCTGAAGGTCGGGGTCGGGTCGTGGCTGGCACCGGTTGGGCCGCCCCCTATCGTCGTGTCTGGCGCGACCGTGTCAACCGTAAACGTGCGGGACGCGGGCGTCGGATCGGCAAGTCCGAACACGTCGATAGCCCGGACATTGAAGGTGTGACTGCCATCCGCCAGGCTCGTCATCGTGTCCGGCGAGCTACACGCTCCATAGGAGCCTGAATCGATGCTGCACTCGAAAGAACCCTGCTCCGAGGAGGAGAAGGTGAAGGTTGGGGTTGTGTCGTTGGTCGGGCCGGTCGGCCCGCTGTCGATCGTCGTCTGGGGAGCCGCGACATCGACCGTGAAGTTCTGGGATGCGGGCGTGGGATCGGTGTTGGTCGCCGGGTCGGTGGCCCGAACGTAGAAGGTGTGCATCCCGTCCGCGAGGTGTGCGGTTGTAGTGGGCGAGTTACAGGCCGCATACGAACCCGAGTCAACCTTGCACTCGAAAGTCGACCCGGTCTGTGAGGAGGAGAAACCGAAGGTCGGAGTCGGGTCGGTAGTCAGTCCCGACGGGCCGGAATTGATCGTCGTCTCCGGAGGCAAGGTGTCGACGGTCCAGGTGCGCGATGCGGGCGTGGGATCGACGCCCAGGCCCGGGCTGGTGGCGCGAACCTCGAAGGTGTGGGAGCCATCTGCCAGCGGGGCGTAGAACTTCGGCGAGGTGCAGGACTCGAAATCAGCCTCTTGATTTGAGTCGCGGCGGCACTCGAAGCTCGATCCGGGCTCCGACGATGCGAAGGAAAAGGAAGCCGACACGCTGTTGGTCACCCCGGACGGGCCGGAATTGATCGTCGTCTGGGTGCAGTTGCAGAACACCTCGATCCGCTGGTTGGAGCTATCGGCTACGTAGATTGCGCCTGAGGAATCGACGGCCACGCCATCGGGAGCGGCGAACTCCCCCGGCCCAGAGCCGGTGCTTCCCCACTTGGTGCCGAACCCGCCCCACCCCGCGAACTTCTGGACTCGATCGTTGATCCAGTCAGCGACATAGAGGTTTCCGGACGAATCGGTAGCCAGACCGGACAGGCCGCTGAACTGGCCGTCCCCGGGGCCGGCAAGTCCTTTCTGACAGGAGCTCGTACAGACCTGAAAGGCGTTGCTCCCGTTGTCGACGCCCCAGCCCCAGGTGCGGAGGAAGGCGCCGGAGGACGAGAACTTGTCGATCCTGTGGTTGCGATAGTCGGCGACGAAAACGCCGGACGAATCGATCGTAAGAGTGGCGGGACCGTCGAACTGGCCGTCCCCCGCGCCGGGGATTCCGGCCTGGCAGGAACTGGTGCATACCTGTAAGGCGTTGCTCCCGTCGTCGACGCCCCAGCCCCAGGTGCGGAGGAAGGCGCCGGAGGACGAGAACTGCTGAACCCGAGCATTGTTCCAGTCCGCGACGTAGACATTTCCTGAGGAGCTGACCGCGACGCCCTGCGGGGTCCAAAGCTGACCATCGCCAGAGCCGTGGATGCCTGCTTGGCAGGAGCTCGTACAGACCTGAAAGGCGTTGCTACCGTCGGCGACCCCCCACCCCCAGGTGCTGAGGAAGGTTCCAGAGGACGAGAACTTCTCGATCCGGTTGTTGGAGCTGTCGCTGACGTAGACGTTGCCCCCGGCGTCGATCGCGACCCGCCGGGGATCGTTGAACTGGCCGTCCCCCGCGCCGGGGATTCCGGCCTGGCAGGAACTGGTGCATATCTGGAAGGCGTTGCTCCCGTCGGTGACGCCCCAGCCCCAGGTGCGGAGGAAGGCGCCGGAGGAGGAATACGTCAGCATGCGGTGATTGTTGAGGTCGGCGACGTAGACGTCTCCCGAAGGGGCGACCTCGACGTCGTACGAGGCGTTGAACTGGCCGCCGCTGGTGCCCTCGATTCCCCACTCCCTCACGAGCTGCATCGAGGCGAAGGCGGAAGGGGCCAAAGTCAGAAAAAGCGTCCCAGACACAAGCATCACCAGGCCCATGGCGAGCCACCGCGGCTTCTCGGCTGCATGTGGCGGCGTGCCCGTGCGAGACGAGGCTGCCAAGCGGCGTGCGAATGGATGGAGCTTGCGATGCATCCCCTGACCTCTCCCCAGCGAGCGAACAGTCACACAATACACGCAGCTTGTTCGAGCGAAGGCGCCTACCGGAATCGAACCGGTGTAAACGGCTTTGCAGGCCGCTGCGTAGCCACTCCGCCAAGGCGCCGGGCACGGCTAGCCTAGCGAGGGTCGTGGCGCATCGAGCGGGGTCGATGCGGCTCTCGATAGGGTGCCATCGTGGTCGAGGTGGAGCGGGCAGGCGTCGACGGAATCGCCTACCGCGAAGCCGTTCCGGCCCAGGCATCGGAGCTGGTCCCGGCGCTCTGCCTGCACGGTTTCCCCGAGAGCTCGTACATGTGGCGATACGTGATCGCGGCGCTCGCGGACTCGGGGCGGCGCGGCATCGCTCCCGACCTGCCCGGCTTCGGCGACTCGCCGCCGGACCCGCCTGGCACCTGGGAGCGGCAGGTCGAGGCGGTCGAGCGCCTCCGGGTCGCGCTGGGCCTGGAGCGCGTGGCGCTCGTGCTGCACGACTGGGGCGGCCTGATCGGGCTCCGCTGGGCTTGCGAGCATCCCGACGCCGTCGCCGCGCTCGTCGTCTCCAACACAGGCTTCTTCGCAGACGGGAAGTGGCACGGGATGGCGCGCGCCATGCGCACCCCCGGCGAGGGCGAGCAACTGGTCAGCGCGATAACCAAGGACGGGTTCGCGCACATGCTGGGCGCCGTCTCCCGCGGGATCGACGCGACGGTCGCCGCCGAGTACTGGAAGACATTCGAGACCCCGGGCGGCAGGCAGGGCGTCCTGGAGCTCTATCGCTCCGGGGACTTCGAGAAGCTGGAGCCGTACGAGGGGCAGCTATCGCGGCTGGGCGTGCCAACGCTGGTCCTCTGGGGCGAGAACGACCTGTTCGCGCCCGTTGCCGGCGCCTATCGCTTCCAGCGGGAGATTCCGGATGCGAAGGTCGTGGTGCTGGAGGGCGCGGGCCACTTCGTCTACGCGGACGAGCCCTTGCGCTGCGCCGGCGAGGTGGCCGAGTTCCTGGCGGCCAGCGGCGTCTGAAGCAGCCGGTTTCGCGAGGCACTCCTCGAAAGGGGTCGTGCCTGTAGCCTCGGCGCGGATGGAGATCTGGCATGAGGGAGTGAGGTGAGAATCGCGTGAGCACGATCGCCGACGTCGTCAAGCTGGATGAGTCGGCCCTGAACGAGCTCGAAGCGTCCTTCGGTGGACAGCTCGTGCGTCCGGGGGACCCCGGCTACGACGAGCATCGCAAGATCTGGAACGGGTCGATCGATCGGTTCCCGGCGCTGATCGCGCGCTGCGCCGGCGTGGCCGACGTGATCGCCGCCGTGAGGTTCGCAAGGGAAACGGGCCTCACTGTCGCGGTGCGCGGCGGGGGGCACAGCTTCCCCGGCCTCTCGGTCTGCGACGGCGGCATCGTCATCGACCTGGGCCCGATGAAGGGAATCCGGGTCGACCCGCAGGCGCGCACGGCGAGGGCTCAGGCGGGCGTGCTGCTGGGGGAGCTCGATCGCGAGACGCAGGCATTCGGACTGGCCGCCTCGGCCGGCATCGTTACCCACACCGGGATCGCGGGGCTGACGCTCGGCGGCGGCATCGGCTGGCTGATGCGAAAGCACGGGCTGACGATCGACCAGCTCCGCGCCGTGGACCTGGTCACCGCCGACGGCGAGCTCGTGAGGGCGAGCGAGACCGAGAACCCCGATCTCTTCTGGGGCGTGCGGGGCGGCGGGGGCAACTTCGGCATCGTCACCGAGTTCGAGTTCGGCCTCAATCCGGTGGGCCCGGTCGTGCTCGCCGGACCGGTCTTCTGGCCGATGAAGGAGTCGCCGAAGGTCCTCCGCTTCTATCGCGATTGGATCGCCGACGCTCCGGACGAGCTGATGACGATCGTGACGCACCGCAAGGCGCCGGCGCTGCCGTTCGTCCCCGCCGAGCTCCATGGCGAGCTGGTCGTCAGCGTCGTCTGCTGCTACGCCGGGTCCCCCGAGGACGGGGAGAGGGTCGTGCGGCCGCTGAAGCGGTTCGGCTCACCGGTGCTCGACCTGTGCGCGCCGAAGCCGTTCCTGGCCCACCAGGCGATGTTCGACCCCTCGTTCCCGCATGGCTGGTGGTACTACTTCCGCTCCTGCGACGTGGCGGAGCTCACCGACGACGTGATCGACATCACCGTCGATCACGCGATGCGGATCGAGTCCCCGCTGACGAACTTCCCCATCTGGCAGATGGGAGGGGCGGTCGCGCGCGTGGGCGAGGACGAGACCGCCTTCAGCGGCCGCGGCGTGGGACACACGTTCAACATCGCCGCCGCCACCGAGACGGCCGACGGCTTCGACGAGGAGAGGGAATGGGTCCGGGGCTTCTGGTCCGCCCTCGAGCCCCACCACACGAGCGTCTACGTGAACTTCCTCATGGATGAGGGGGAGGAGCGGGTCCGCCAGGCGTACGGAACGGAGAAGTACGACCGGCTCAAGGCGCTGAAGCGCCTCTACGACCCGGACAACTTCTTCCGGCTGAACCAGAACATCCCGCCGAGCTAGCGCAACCGGCGGACCGCCTCGATCGGAAACTCGTCCTGCCGGCTGCCGTCGAGCCGCTCGGCCGGCCGGGCTGCCACCAGGCAGTTGTAAACGGCCTCGTGGGCTGCCTCGTAGGCGGCGGCGAAATAGGCGTTCAGCCGCTCGTTGGAGATGGCCGCCGCGGTCGAGGTCGTGAACGCGACGCCGATCTCCCCGGAGCCCTCCGCCGCGTACGAGCCGGCGCGAGCGAGCCCCAGCAGCGGACGCAGCGCCATCCGCCGCAGCTGATGAGGAGACAGCGGCGCGTCGGTCGCGCACACGGCGATGCAGGAACCGTGAGGGGCGGGCCTGGCGGGAACGGAGTCGAGCCCGGTGCCAAGGAGGTCCAGGTACTCGCGGTCGCCGAAGTTGCAGAGCAGGAGCACTCCCAAGGTGTGGTCGTGGACGGAGCGAGACGCCGTTCCGATGCCGCCCGGGAAGCCGAAGCAGGTCATGCCCGTGCCCGCCCCGACGCTGCCCTCCGACACCTCGACGCCGAGATCCTCGAGCGCCCGCTCGACGTCCCCGGTTGTCACCGTGCGCGAGTCGGCCATCTCGCCGTCGTCGCATTCGCCGACCACGGGCAACACCACGTCGCCGGGCCCCCTGCCTGAGGCCAGCACCGCCGCCTGAACGACGGTGCCCACCGCGTGCGACCCGCACAGGTACACGGGCGTCTGGATCGTTCCCCGCTCATCGATCTCGAGCTTGGCCGTCAGCTCGCCCACCCCGTTGACCGTCGCGACGCCCGCGAGCCGCCGGCACGGAGGGCGGCGCCACGACCGTCACGCCCGTGCGCTGGCCGCTCTCTGCCTGCGATTGACCGACGAGGACCCCGGGCACGTCGGTGATCGCGTTTCGGGGACCGGGCTGGATCCGGCCGACCGGGCCGGCGATCTCGCGCCAGCGCTCAGCCATCGACGGCGCCCACCCCCTCCCCGGTCATCGCCGGATCGTGCAGCAGGCAGGCCGCCAGCTGTTCGGGGCCGCCCGTGCGCAGCAGGGGAGGATCGACGCGATCGCAGGGCTCGAATCGTCGCGGGCAGCGGGGGTGAAAGCGGCACCCCCGAGGCACGTCGGTGGCATCCGGGAGCTCCCCGGTCAACAGCTCGCGGGTCCGGGCCCCGCTGGCCGACGGCACCGGTACGGCGGCGACGAGCGCCTGTGTGTACGGATGGCGAGGGCGCTCGATCACGTCGACGGCCGAGCCCTGCTCGACGACCCGCCCCAGGTACATGACCGTGATCCGGTCGCAGAGGGACCACGCCAGGCTGAGATCGTGAGTGATGAAGATCAGCGCAAGGTCCCGGCGCCGCTGGAGCTCGACCAGGACGGTCAGGATCTGGGCCCGCACGGAGGCGTCGAGCATGGAGACCGGCTCGTCGCAGATCAGCCCCTCGGGCTCGAGCACGAGCGCCGCGGCGATTGCCACGCGCTGGCGCTGGCCGCCCGAGAGCTGGTGCGGATAGCGGGTCAAAAAGCGCTCCGGCTCCAGCCCGACGTCCTCGAGCGCGCGCCGGACGCGCCCGTCGTGCTCGCCGCGCGCCACCCCCTGGACGACGAGCGGCTCGGCGACGATCGTGGCCACCCGTTGACGCGGGTTCAGCGTCTGGTAGGGGTCCTGGAAGATCATCTGCACCCGCCGGCGCAACTCGCTCAGGCTCCCCTTGCCGTTCACGGCCTGGCCGTCCAGCATCACGATGCCGGCGGCTGGCGCCACCAGGCCGAGCATGGCCCGGGCAAGCGTCGATTTCCCGCAACCGGACTCCCCCACCACTCCCAGGATCTCGCCCCGCCGCCACTCCAGGGAGACCCCGTCGATCGCTCGCGCCACGCGGCGGCGCGCCCGAAACTGCACGGCCAGCTCGCGAACTTCCATGAGGGCGTTGTCGCTGCTCACGACGCGACTCCCGCGGTGGCGGACTCGATCGGCGGCCACTCCGTCCAAGGCGCGTAGTGACACGCCGACGCCTGGCCAGGGCGCACCTCGCGCAGCGCCGGGTCGGAGAAACAGCGCTCGGCGGCGTACGGGCAACGCGGGCGAAACCGGCAACCTTCCGGCATCTCGCCGGGATCCGGCGGGCCACCGGGAATCGGAGCGGCTAGCTGGCGAGTGCCCCCGATGACCGGGAGCGAATCGAGCAGGCGCTTGGTGTAGGGATGCTGTGGGGCGTCGAACACCGAGCTCACGGGCCCGGTCTCCACGATGCGCCCGGCGTACATGATCGCGATCCGGTCGCAGGTCTCGGCCAGGACGCCCATGTCGTGGGAGATGAGGATGAGCGCAAGCCCAAGCTGCTGCCGCAGCTGCTCGAGCAGCTGAAGGACCTGCGCCTGGATCACCACGTCGAGCGCGGTGGTGGGCTCGTCGGCGATCACCAGCGACGGATGGCAGGCGAGCGCGAGGGCGATCATCATCCGCTGGCGCTGCCCGCCGGAGAGCTGGTGCGCGTAGCGATGCCCCAGGCTCGGCGTGAGCCCGACCGTGGTCAGGAGCTCGCCGATCCGGGTGCGGACCTCCTTCGCGCTGGCACGCTCGTGCAGGCGGATGGCCTCCGCGATCTGGGCATCGACGCGCTGCACGGGGTCCAGGGAGTTCATCGCCCCCTGGAAGACCAGCGAGATGTGGCGCCAGCGCACGAGCCGCATGCCCGCCTCGGTGCGCTTGCCGATGTTGATCGGCTCGTCCGTGTCCGGGGGACGCAGCGTCACCGTCCCGGACTGGGTCAGGGAGGGCGGCAGCAGCTTCATGAGGGCCAGCGCGGTGGTGGTCTTGCCACAGCCCGACTCGCCCGCCAGCCCCAGGGCCTCGCCCCGCTCCAGGGCGAAGTCGACACCGTCGACGATCGGCTCGGTGCCGTGATCGACCCGCAGGCCACTCACCTCGAGCAGCGGGCTCACGCTCGCTCGTCCCGTAGCCGCGGGTTCACGTACTCCTCGAACAGATAGCCGAGCATGGAGACGGCGAGGACCAGGATCGTGATGCACAGCCCCGGCGGGATCACGTACCACCACGCCTCTGCGCTGGGAGCGCCCGACTCGAACGCGTTCTCGAGCATCGTGCCCCAGGAGATGCGCGTCGGGTCTCCCAGGCCGAGGAACGACAGAGCGGCCTCAGAGAGGATCGCCACCGCCACGATCAGGACCGTGTTGGCGAAGATCAGCGGCAGGGTGTTGGGGAGGATGTGCGTCCGGATGATGTAGCCGTCACCGGCACCCAGGGCGCGCGCGCGCTCGACGAAGGCACGCTCCCGGAGCGTGAACACCTGCGCGCGGACGATCCGCCCTGTGCCCGCCCACGAGGTGAGCCCGATGACGGCGATCAGCACGGTCAGCGAGGGATTGAGTATGCGCGCCAGGACGATCATCAGCGGCAGCGTCGGGATGACCAGGAACCAGTTCTCGAGCGCGTCGAGCCCGCGGTCGGTCCAGCCGCCGAAGTAGCCGCCCAGGAGCCCAACGATCGAGCCCAGCACTGCCGAGATCGCCGCGGCGGCGAAGCCGACGACCATCGAGACCCGCGCGCCCACCAGGATCTGGGAGAAGACGTCGGAGCCGTTCTCCGTCGTGCCCAGCCAATGGTGGATGTTGGGCGGAGCCAGCACGTCGAGGCTCGAGGCGTCCGGGTCATATGGAGCGATGGCCGAGCCGAAGATGGCCACGAAGGCGAACAGGCCGACCACCCCGAGCCCGATGCGGCCGCGCCAGGTGTTCAGCAGGAGATCTCGCACGCCCCGGTCGCTCGTGGAGCCGATCGGCTCCGGTGCGATCAGTGTCGCGCTGGCGGCCTGCTCCGGACTCATGTCGACTGCACCCTCGGGTCGAGGTAGAAGTACAGGCAGTCGGCGAGCAGGTTGGCCACGATCACCCCGGCGGAGAAGACGAGGAAAGTTCCCTGCAGCACCGGGAAGTCCTTGTCCTGGATCGCCTGGAAGCTGAGCTCGCCCAGGCCCGGCCAGGAGAAGACGGTCTCGATCGTGATCGCGCCGCCGACGACCGCGCCGAACTGGATCGCCGACAGCGTCACGAGGGGCAGCAGGGCGTTCGGCACCGCGTGGCGACGCACGACCCGCTCCCATGGCAGGCCGGTCGCCCGCTTGACCGTGATGAAGTCCTCGGTCAGCACGTCGACCATCGACGAGCGCATGATCAGGAAGTACTGCCCCAGCAGCATCAGGGTCATGGCGGTGGCCGGTAAGACCAGGTGCTTGGCCACATCGGCCGCATTCGAGAAGAAGCTGGAGAACTCCACCCCGGGCGTCACCTGGAGTCCCGTCGGGAAGATCGGTATCCAGACGGCGAAGACGAGGATGAGGATGATCCCGATCCAGTACTCGGGCGCGGCGTACGTGAACAGGCTGAACCCGAGCAGGCCGTCGTCGGTCTTCTTGCCGCGCCGCGTGGCGGCCACCACCCCCATCCAGGAGCCGATCAGCGTCGCCAGCAGGGTGCCCGTCCCAACCAGCAAGAGCGTCCACGGCAGCGCGTCCTTGATCTCGTCCCACACGGGCTGGCGGCTCTTCTGGCTGAGGCCCAGATCGAGGTGGACGGTGTCCCCGACGTAGTCGGTGAACTGCCCCGTGAGTGGCTTGTCGAGTCCGTAGTTGTGACGCAACTGCCGCAGTTCCTGCGGAGTCGCCTGCGGCAACCGAGCGAGCTGGCTGGTCGGGTCGCCCATCACCCTGAACAGGAAGAAGTTGAAGACGACGACGAACGCGAACGTCAGCAGCGCGGCGGCGGCCTTGCCCGCCAGCCAGCGGCCACTCACGGGGTCCTCCTCATTCCCTCATTCCTCCAGCTCCACCGGCTCGTCCCTGCGGCGGCGCCTCGAGCGGAGCACGAAGAAGGCGCCGCCGGCAAGGATCACCACGGCGATGACGGCGATCGCAACCCCCGAGCCGCCGCCGCCGCTCTCGCCGCTCGAGCTGCCCGGCGCGATCGTCAGCAGCGGTTCGTACGACGTCTGGTCGCAGATTGCGTCCCCGGTCGAATCCTCGGGACACACGGGCTTTACGTTTGCTACCCGGTCGGTCCGGTAGGCCTGGAGATTCGGATCGTAGGTCAGCACCAGGTACGGCAGGTCCCGCTGGGTGAGCGCGACCATCCGCTGGATGATCTCCTTGCGCGCGCCGGTGTCGAACTCCCCGGCCTGCTGCTTGTAGAGCCGGTCGTAGGTGGGGTTCGAGTAATAGGAGTCGGACGAGCCGCCGATCTCCCCGGTGGTGAGGATGCCCAGGAGGAAGCTCGGGTCGTACGGATCGCCGCCCCACCCCCAGATGAAGGTGTCGTAGTCCGGAGCCGGCTTCCCGTTCTCCTCCCGCACCGTGAGGTCGTACAGCTTGTCGGTGCTGACCACCTGAACGTCGTACTGGATGCCCACGTCTGCGGCCTCCTCAGCCACCAGCTTCGCCGCCTGGATCGTCGACGGCGACTCCGAGCGGACGTAGAGATTGAACGAGAGCTCCTCGTCGCCCTTGGTTCGGGGGCCGTCGCCGTTATCGACCCACCCCGCGTCGTCGAGGATCTGCTTCGCCTTGTCGGGATCGAACGGGTAGTCGTCCGCGGGCTGCTCGTAGAAGCTCTTGTAAAAAGGTGGCAGGATTCCGTGACCCGGGAACGCCGTGTCCCGGGCGGCGATCGCGTTGATGCGCTCGCGATCGACTGCATAGGCCGTGGCCTGGCGTACCGCTCGGTCCTGAATCGCCGGGTTGTATTGCGCGTCCGGGCAGATCTTCGGCGGGCAGCTGTTGAATGCCAGCTGCGTGTAGGCCGGCGAGGAGGCCCGCAGCGTGTCGATGTTGGGCTGCTCACCGATTCGCGCGAAGCCCGCGGGGGACACCTCGGGGACCATGTCGACCTCACCCACCTGGAGCGCGCGCTCCGCCGCGTCCTGATTGCCGTAGCGGATGAACTGGATCTCGTCGTAGTTGGGCTCCGGTCCCCGGAAGAAGGGATTCTTCTCCATCTTCGTGATGCGGTTGGGCTCGAAGTCGGTGACGACGAACGGACCACTGCCGACCAGTGGGAGCTTCGGGTCGTACGAGCCGGTGAGGTCGCTGACCGGCACCTTGCCCCAGACGTGCTTGGGGAGGATGTAGATGAAGAGGCCACCCACGATCCGGGCGTCGGGCCGGCTGGTCTTGATCACGACCGTGTTGTCGTCGGGCGTCTCGATCTTCGTGACGTTCTCCGTATAGCTCGTGAACAACGCGCCGTTGCCGCCCAACACCTCCAGCGAGTACTTGACGTCCGCCGAGGTGATCGGCTTGCCGTCGGACCACTTCGCGTCCGGATCGAGGTGGAACGTGACCGTCTTCTTGTCGTCGGAGACGTCCCAGCTCTGCGCGATGCCCGGGACCGGGGTCAGGTCCTTCTGACTGAAGTTCACGAGCAGGTCCCAGTTGATCGCCCAAATCGAGAAGGCCTCCTCGTCCTGGCCGACGTAGGGGTTGATCGTGGACGGGTTCTGCGCCCAGCCGATCTTCAGCACGCTCTTGGCCTGCTTCGAATCCTGCGCGCCGACAGGCGAAGCCACGGCGACCGCCAGCACTACGGTGGCCGCGAGCAGCCCCGTCATCGTCCATGCGCTTCTGAACCTCATCGCAACTCCCTTTCCGGTTGTTGATCGGTCGCTGAGCTCACCGCGGCTTCGAGCACTTCGAGAGTCTTGGCCCCTCCGTCGAGACGGACGGGGACGCCGAGCGGCATCGTCGCCATGTGCTTGCCGTGGCCGACCGGCACGTTGGCGATCGCGGGGATCCCCAGCGGAGCGATCAGCTCGTCGAGGATCTCCTCGATCGACAGCGTCGACTCCGGCCCCTCGGGCACGGTCTGATAGTTCAAGTTCACGTCGGTCCCGAACACGAAGCCGGCGGCGTTGTCGAGCTTGCCGGCGCGGACCAGGTGGTTGAGCGCCGTGTCGACCAGGTACGGCTCGGTGTTGAGGTCCTCGACCATCACCACACAGCCGTCCGTCTGCACCTCGTAGGGCGTGCCGATGCTCGCGGTCAGGAGTGTGAGGCAGCCGCCGACCAGCGGCGCCTCCGCCTGGCCGTCACCCACCGTGAGCACGTAGGGGTCCTCGGGGTCCTCGAACACGCGCCCGAGAGGCTTCGGCTCGAAGGCGCGGTGGTACCACTCCTCGGTCTCCTTCGGTCAGCTCCCACTCACCCTTCTGCCGGGTGAAGCGCAGGAAGTTCGGCCCATAGAACGAGACCCAGCCTGCATGGGCGCTCAGCGCCAGGTGCAGGGCGGTGATATCGCTGTAGCCGCAGACGATGCGCGGGTCGCCCAGCCCGCTCCAGTCGATCCGGTCATGGAGCCGCGCCGTGCCGTAGCCGCCGCACAGCGTGTGCACCATGTCGATGCCGGGCTCGCTGAGCGCCCATTGCAGGTCCGCGGCGCGCTCGTAGTCGGTCCCCGCCAGGTAGCCGTGCACCTTGCGAAGGTTGGGCCCGAAGACGACCTGGTGACCGCGAGCCTCGAAGTACGCGGTGGCCTGCTCGATTCCCGAGCGAGTCTGCGGCGGGCTCGACGGCGCGACGACCGCGATCGTCGCCTGTTCGGGGAGGGCGGGCGGAGTGACGGGCACCGGTCCCCCTAGCCCGACTCCGTCGCGATCGTGTCGCGCGACACGTTGTCGATCGCCTCGGTGATCAGCTCCCGCGATGCCTGGAGCGAGCCCAGCACCAGCTCGACGTGGAGCTCGGCAACCTGCTCGAGCGTCAGCGGGCCGCGCGGGTCGAACCAGAGCGCGACCCCCGTGCATTGGAGCAGGATCGCGTAGGTGGCGACGTGGGCGTCCGACGCGCGCAGCGAGTCGTGCCTGATGCCGTCTCGGATCATGTCGCTGAACATCGCCTGATACGCGTCCCGCTTGGCGATCAGCGCGCGGCGCGGCCCCTCGGTGAGCGCTCGGATCTCGCTGTCGGTCACGAACGCGGCGCGCCGGTGCAACCCGTGGAAGACGACGTGCTCGCGCACCGCGGCCGCCAGCCGAAGGGCCGGGCGGTCGTGGCGCTCCATCGCCGTGACGACCTTCTCGGTCAGCCTCTCCATGAAGTCGTCCTGAAGCTGCACGAGGATGGCTTCCTTGCTCGAGTACCAGTGATAGATCGCCGCCGGCTGCACTCCGGCCGCGGATGCGATGGCTCGCATCGAGGTCGCGTTGTACCCAAGGCGCGCGAACAGCTCGATCGCGGCGAGGTGGATCCCCTCGCGAGTCTCGGGACCGCGCCGGCGCGAAGACCGTCCGTCCTGCGGAGCACCCGGCTGCGTGCTCGCGGCGATGTTCGCGCCCGGCTCAGCCAAGCTGTAAGAGCTCCCGGGTCTGGTCCTGCGTTGCCACCTCACGCCCGAGCGTGCCCGCGAGGCTCACCGCCATCTCGACCAGCGCCGCGTTGGACGGGGCGAGCACCCCACGGCGCAGGTAGGCGACGTCCTCGAGTCCGGTGCGGATCCCAGGGGCGCCGTGCAGGAGGCCGAGCGCGAGCATGCGGGGGTGGTGGCGGCCGATGCAGGTCACCGTCCAGAAGGCGTCGCCGGGCAGCGGGCGACGCATCGCGTCCAGCGCCTCGGGAGAGGCGTCGATCCCCCCCGGAACGCCGAACACGAGGTTGATCCGCAGGGGCGGCGGCAAGATGCCCTCCTCGAGCCAGCGGACCGCGCTCATCACGTGACCGACGTCGAACGCCTCGACCTCGAGCGCGATTCCCGCTTCGACGGCGCGCTCGATGATGCCGCGGCCCGCCGGCGGCGGCGTGATGAAGGTCTCGTCGCCGAAGTTCATCGAGCCGGACTCGACGCCGGAGATGTCCGGCTTCGCCTCCAGGCCGGTGGTCCGCTCCTCGATCGTCATGTCGTTGGCGCCGCCGGTCGACACCATCGTCAGCAGGTCGCAGCCGTCGCGAATCCGCTGGATCACGTCCTGGAAGAGCTCCGGGCGCCCGCTGGGCGTCCCGTCGTCCTCGCGCACGTGCAGATGGACGACGGTGGCGCCGGCGGTGCTCGCCTCGATGCTGGAGTCCGCGATCTCCTCGGTCGTATACGGGATGTTCGGGTTGTTCTCGCGAAAGACGTCGGCCCCGGTCACCGCGACCGTGACGACCACCGGATCGCTGTTCCAAGCGCTCATTCGACAACCTCCTGTGACAGGGATGCGCGCTCCTCGTCCGTGATCGGCCGCGGTACGCGCTGTGCCGGATCCCAGAGGACGAGGCCGAACTCCGCCTCGACGACGACCTCCCCGCTGTCGTCGAGGATGCGCTCGGTCGTGGTGACGCTCGAGCGGCCCAACTCCCGGACCGAGCACTGCACGGTGACCGTCTCGAACGCAGGGTCGATCTCACCGTGAAAGCTCACCGAGCAGCGCCCCACCACGTACTCGTCGCGGCGAACGCCGTGCTTCTTCAGGATAGACGTCGCGCCCCTCCTCGAGGTAGGTGAGCACGACGGTGTGGTTGACGTGGCCCAGCCCGTCCAGGTCGCGCCAGCGCATCTGCACGCGGTGGCCGGCCTCGCCGCTCATGACGCCCCCGCAGCAGGAATGCCCATGGCCTGGCGCAGCGGTTGCGAGCGGCGAACGAGGTCCAGCGCGTAGGCGCCGCCGTCCGGCGTGTACCCGCTGCCCACCAGCATGCGAATGCTCGAGCCGATCCCGTCCGCGGCGAGCGCGGCCGCGGAGAAGCTCGTGGCCATCGAGAAGAAGAGCACGGTGCCCTCGTCGGCGGTCAACAGGATCGCGGTCGGCTCGCAACCCGCGGCGTTCACCACGACCACCGTGAGGTCGGCGGGCGGCGCGCCGGCGGCCCGCACCGCGTCCATGGCGGCGAGCGGGTCGCGCAGGTCGGTCGTCACCCCGATGTCGCAGAGGCCGAGCTCCAAGACGCGCTCGATCGCATTCGCGTCGATGTCGACGGCGACCGCTGTCCCGCCCACCGCCGCGTCCCGCGCGGCGGCCAGCGCCAACTTGCCCGCATGCCCGGCCCCCAGCACGCACACCGTGCCGTCGCGAGGCGTCAGAGCCCGCGTCTGGGAGGCGGCCGCGCAGACGTCATAGATCTCGAGCGCCCGTGCCAACGGCAGGTCTTCCGGCACGGGCGCCCATGCCGCCCGCTCACACACATATGCGGTTCCTGAGACCTCGATCTGCGGGGAGCCGGGGTCCAGGCTCCTCACCGACTCCAGCCGAAGCGGCGTCACCGTCAGCGAGGCCAGCGTAACGATCCGGTCGCCGGTCGCGGGCGGGGACTCGTAACGCTCCCCGACGGCGGCAACGGTCCCGAGCAGGACGCCTCCCGACTCGGTCTCCGGATTGTGCATCTTGCCTCGGGCATCGACGATCTCGATGATCCGGGCGGCCATGCGATCGACGTCTCCCGCTGCGCGCTCGTGGATGTTGCGAAACGAAGTCGAGTCGAGACACAGCCGTTCCACCGCCACCTCGAGCTCGTAGGGCCGCACAGGCCCCGACGGATCCAGGCGCCCGGCTCGCTGGGGCAGCGCGCCAACCGGGTCCAGAACCCGGTCTGCGCCGAGCTGCTGCCTGACTTCATCGAGCGCGACCTCGGTCTTCATGAACGATCGTTGAAGAACCTATCCGCGCGGTTTCCGGTGCGTCAATGCCGGAATTGGACAACGATTCCAGCCCGTATGTGACTGAACGTCCGTTTGGCCCGCGCCCCGGCCGCTTCCCGGGTGGTCCCGGGACGAGCCGCCACCTTGTGCCGACAATCCGATCTTGTCGGCACAAACCGGCGGTATCCGAAACCGGCCCCCGCCCAGCTTCCCTGCGCACTGAGGGACTGCGCCTCGCCGGCGCTCCACCGGCGGATACCCTCCTCGCTCCCGTGAGCCTTGCGATGCCCGTGGTCTGGAGCGACCGTCACCGCCTGCATGACCCGGGCGGCGAAGTCTGGGTCGGCGTCCGCATGCCGGGGACCGAGCTGCCCGCACGCGCCGAGCGGATCCATGAGGCGCTGGCCGAGGCCGGGGCGCGATTCGTGGACGCGGGCGCCCAGCCAGACGACGCCGTGCTTGCCGTCCACGACCCCGAGCTCTTGGTATACCTCGCCCACGCCTGGGCGGAGTGGGAGGCCGCCGGGCTGACCGTGGACCCGGGGCAGGACCGAGTCGTCCCGTACCTCTTCCCGCACCCGGACCTGTTCTCCGACCGCCCGCCGGCCAACCCGACCGCGATCACCGCCCGGGCCGGGCAGTTCACCTATGACACGATGACCCTCATCGGGCCCGGGACGTGGGAAGGCGCGCGCGCCGCGGTCGACGCGGCGCTCACCGCGACAGACCTCGTGCTGGCCGGCGAGCGCGCCGCCTACGCCTGCTGCCGCCCGCCGGGCCACCACGCCACACGCGCCTGCTTCGGCGGTTCCTGCTACCTGAACAACTCGGCCGCGGCCGCCGCTCGGCTTCGCGAAGCCCTCGACGGCCCGGTGGCCATCATCGACGTCGACGCCCACCACGGCAACGGGACCCAGGCGATCTTCTACGAGGACCCCGATGTCCTGGTCGGCTCGGTTCACGTCGATCCGGGCGCCGGGTGGTTCCCACACTTCCTCGGCTTCGCCGCCGAGACGGGCGGGGGCACCGGCGCCGGCGCCAACCGCAATGTGCCCTTGGCGCCCGGCTCGGACGACGAGCCGTGGCTGGAGGCCGTTTCCGGCCTCGCGACCTGGGCCCGCGAGTGCGATGCGCGGGCTCTGGTGGTCGCGCTCGGAGTCGACGCCGCCGCCGGCGACCCGGAGAGCCCGCTGCGCGTGACTCCCCCCGCTTTCCGGGCCGCGGGCCGGGCGCTGGGGGCGCTCGAGGTGCCAACCGTGGTGGTCCAGGAGGGCGGCTATGACCTCGACGCGATCGGAGGCCTGGTCCACGAGACACTCGCCGGCATCGAGGAAGGGCTCGGCAGCTAGCGATCACCGCGGCGCGTCGTCGCTCGAGGCTCCCCGAACCGATCCGAGGCCCACCCAAGGTTGGCCCCAGGCCGATGCCGTGAGTGCGCTTGGCTGTTACGCTCCATCACGCCGGGAGGGACCGTTCGAGCTCACGAGAGGTACGGGGACCGTGTCCGATCGCTCCTCACGGATATTGGCCACCGGAGGGCGCCTGGCGCGAGCGGCTCGCGTGTTCGCCACCGACCCCGTTGAAGCCGTGATCAACGTTCAAGCGAAGGTCGCGGAGCGCGAGGAGCTGCGCGCTTCGCGGACGAAGGGCGTCGGCGGGTTCATGCCGTGGCCGCCATGTCCGTATGAGGTCGACGAGGACTGGGAGAGGAGTCTCCACGAGCTCGTGGGCGCCCAATGGCCGTGCGCCGCGACCGACGGCTTCTGGGAATTGTGGTCGCGGGTGATTCAGTCGCTCGAGGCGAAGAGCCTCCGGCTTGGACGCGGCGCCTTTGCCGGTTGGGGCGACGGCGAGCCGGGCATGACGCGTGCGGTTTGGTGCCTAGCGCACCACCTCCGGCCCGCCAGGGTCGTTGAGACCGGTGTCGCTCGCGGCATCACGACACGGTTCATCCTCGAAGCCCTTGCGCACAATGGCACCGGTCATCTCTGGAGCATCGACCTGCCGCCTCCGCTCGATCGAAGCCTGCACACTCAGATCGGCTCGGCCGTACCCGAGCGCGTCCGCGATCGCTGGACGTACGTTCGCGGATCGAGCAGACGCCGCCTTCCCCCTCTCCTCGCTCAGCTAGAAACGATCGACCTGTTTGTACACGACAGCAGGCATACCGAGCGAAACCTGCTTTTCGAGCTGGATCACGCTTGGAAAGCCCTCAAACCAGGCGGCGTACTGGTTGCGGATGACGTCGACCTGAACCGCGGCTTCCATTCCTTCATGGCCGCCCATGGTGGACACCGGTCGCTCATCTGCCACGCGGAGCCGCTGAGTCCCGACTACGGGCGCCAAGGCGACAAAGGCGTCTTTGCTGTTGTGAGAAAAGAGCGCACACGAAGCACCGCATGCCGGCCGACGACGCCTGCCGCGCGAGCTTGGGCGCGCCCGCCACACGTTCCCCAGTCCCGCTGATGCCAATGAGGATACGTGTCGCCCTGCGAGGGCCTGGGAATCAACACCCGGGGCCACAACAAGCTGCTCGCCGTCGATTGGAGGACCCACGCGATCTACAAGTTCAGCATGGGTGGTCGCCTCCTGCGCACCCTGAGCCTCTCAGCAATCCGGACCACCCACTCGGTCGAGGCGGACGTCACGATGGCGCCCACCTCCAGCCGCCGCGACAAGCCGTCCAGCATGGACTACTGGATCGTCGACCGGCACATCGAGCGCTCTCGGGCAAGGCGGCCGAACCGATCACGGCGCCACCTTCGAGGTCTGATGACCCCTAGCATCGACCAAATGCCCGCGATCGTCGAGCTCACCCCGCTCACCCAACGTGGTCGGAAGCTGCTGGACGAGCTCGAGGCGAAAACCGGGCTGCTCCCGTTCAAGACCAGCCATGCGTCGGGGGCGAAGGCGTACTACCTGCAGGCGTCGGCCAATGTCGGTGGATTCCAGGCGGCGCTCCACCGCATCGAGCCGAACTGGGTCGCGCATCTGACGTTCAGGGACGTGACGCGGGCGGGGTAGCCCCACAACACGACGGCAATCAAGTCACGGCGTTCACGAAGAGCACGGTCAACGCGATGGCGCCGATGCCCACAACGGCAGCCAGCAGCAGTGCACCCAGCCCGATCAAGACCCGACCAACCCAGTCGCCAAACCCTCCCACGAGAGAAGCGTACTGCGACCCTTCGCCGCCTCGGTAAACAACGCGCGAGCGCGAAAGCAACGCGCGAGCGCGAAAGCCTCGTCGCCGCCGCCTGTTGCAGGCGGCCTGTCTCTCACCGCATTTCGTAGAGGAGACCGTCGTTCTCGTTCGGATCGTTCTTGTTGTCGATGTGCCGGTCGACGATCCAGTAGTCCAGGACGGACGGACTGTCGTTGGGGTCGGAGGTGGGCGCCATCGTGACGTCCGCCACGACCGGGTGGGTGGTCGGGATCGCCGACAGGCTCAGGGTCCGCAGCAGAGCACCGCCCCTGCCGACCTCATAGATCGCATCGGTCGCCGGATCGACGACCAGCAGCGCATTGCGGTTCGGGTCGATCCCCAGGCCCTCGGCGTCGCCGGCGCCGTATCGAGCGACGTCGAAGTGGGTGACGACATCGTTTCCGTCGCCGAACACGCCGTTGACCGGATTGACGTTGTAGATCTCGATGCCGGCGCCGTCGCTGATGAACACGTGACCGGTTGCCGAGTCGAAGACGACTCCCTCGGGATCGGTGCTGCCGAACGCCGCGGTGCTGAACTTGGACACGATGTCGTCTGCGGTGCCGTGCTTGCCGTCGGGGCCCAGCCGCACCGCCGAGACCTTGTCCTTGTCGTCATCCGAGACGTAGAGGGTGCCGTTAGCCGGGTTGAATCCGAGGTCCGTGGGCTCCTTGCTTGTCGACGCCAGGCTGCCGCGAGCAAGCAGGGTGCCGCTGCCGAATCCTGACCCTGTGCGGGTGGCCGTGAACAGGTTGAAGCCCTGGTAGAGCGACGTCTCGTCGACCTCGGAATCAGTGATCACGAATCGGTCTAGGCCCGGCCTGTAGACGATGCCCGAGGGGTCGGGGCTCGGCGGCGTGTATGCGGAGGTGGCGATGGTCTTGACGAGAGTCGGGTGCACGACCACGGCCGCCGAGGCCGGGGACGCGAGCCAAAGCAGCGCGCCGAGCGCTGACAACGCGGCGGCCCACACCAGGCGCCGGACGCCGGCGGACGACGCCTGCCGCGTGCGGTCGGACCAACCCATCCGATGTTTTTCCCCGATACCGGTGGTGCTACGAGTGGCGGCGTAGGTCGTGCCGCCGACGGCGACATATCCGACCACGCTCCCCCGAAGGCGAGAGCCGAGCGTCTTGAGCATAAGAACGTTCCCCCCTTTTTTGCAGATAGAGCCATGCGCGGCCCCGAGTCCCTGAGGGCTCTTCGTCAAGTCCCGCGACCGCCGCAAGCGGAGCCTTTCACTTCGAGCAGGCTGAGTCAATGGCCATTTCGGCTACCCCCGTCGCCCAACCCGGCAGGTCGCGTCCGGGGGATAGCCCGAGCAGTTCGGTCGGCGCGCCCGGGCCCCCCATCGAGGACGCGGCCGGCGTCTAACGAGAGCGCGCGCGATACTGACGCATGGCCTTCGTCCCGCCGGCACGGCACCTGGTGCGCGCCAAGGACCTGGCGGACGCGCGCTACGCCGAGCCGCTCGATGTCGACGACATGGCCGGCGCCGCCGGCCTCTCACGCGCCCATTTCAGCCGCGAATTCCGGCGGACGTTCGGCGAGTCGCCCCATGGCTACCTGCTGACCCGGAGGCTGGAGCGCGCGGCGGCGCTCCTGCGAAACACCGATCGCTCGGTCGCCGAGATCTGCTTCTCGGTGGGCCTGCAGAGCGTCGGCTCGTTCACGTCGAGCTTCGGGCGGGTCTACGGCCGCTCGCCCACCGCCTACCGGGCGTCGTTCCCGCCTGCCTCGCGGCACGCCTTGGTACCCACATGCGTCCTGCGAGCCTACATGCGCCCGAAAAACAGCACGTTTGGAGAAGACAGAGCCGCCTTGGACTCCTAGCATCGGGCAAGTCCTTTCGACTTCATCAAGGAGGAACCCGATGATCAAAATCGCCAACGCCCAGCTCTGGGTCCACGACCAGGACGAGGCGCTCGCGTTCTACACCGAGAAGCTCGGCTTCGAGGTGCGCAGCGACGCCACGCTTCCCGAGCTCGGCGACTTCCGCTGGCTCACCGTCAGCCCGGCGGGACAGCCCGACGTCGCGATCACGCTGATGGCCATCCCGGGCCCGCCCGTGATGGACGATGACGTTGCCAACCAGGTGCGAAGCCTGATGGCGACGGGCTTCGCGGGGGCGATCTTCCTCTCGACGGACGACTGCCAGGCCTCCTATGAGGAGCTCAAGGCCCGCGGCGTCGAGTTCAGCGAGGAGCCCGAGGAGCGGCCATACGGAATCGACGCAGGATTCCGCGACCCCTCCGGCAACAGCTTCCGGCTGACCCAGGTGCGGGAGCTGGCGACCACCTAGCCCGGCGGCTTTCGACGGGCGAGGTCAGGACCACGCTCGGCAGTTCTAAGCCCGCACGCATGCGCGCGTGAATTCGTCGAGCTCCTGGTCGAATCGTTCCGACGCCTCCCAGAACGGCATGTGCCCGACGTCGTCGTACCAGGACGCAACGGCGGGTTGGCAGACGTCGAGCATGTGCTCCGCCATCGAGGGCAGCACGATCGCGTCGTCGCGACCGTGACTCACGAGCACGGGAACGGACAGGCTCGAGAGGGCGTCGTTGCCGTCGATCTCGCGCCCGATCAGCGCGCCTCGCACCTCTGGGGGAACCACCATGTTCCAGCACAACGCGGTGATCCACTCGTCTTCATCGAGCGGCCGTGCTGTACACGCGCGCAGGAACCGACGGATCGCGGCTATGTTCGTGACGAGGTCGAGGGAGCACATGTCCTGGGCGTTTTCCAGCAGTCCCGGCCCGAGGTGATCGAACCTCGGCGGCCTCAGGAGCGCGGCCGAGCCAACCAGGTTGATCCCTCCAATCATCGAGTCGCCGTAAGCGCGGATGAAGTCGGTGACGATGTACCCGCCGTACGACCACGCGACCACGACCGGTCTCTCGAGACCGGTCTGCCGGATCACTGCCGCCAGGTCGTCGGCCCAAAGCTGGCCGTCCGTGTAGTGCTCGGGGCCCGAGGGCTTCTCGGACAGACCGTGGCCGCGAATGTCGAAGGTGATGATCCGATGCCCGGCGGCGAGATCTCCGTTTACCTGCTTGGTCCAGCAGAGGTCGCTCTGCGACAGGCCGTGCACGAACAAAAGCGCGGACCCTTCAGGATCGCCCCACTCCCGGGCGTGGAGCCTTAGCCCTCCGCCACCCCGAATCTCGTGCGTCGCCACCGGCTCGGCCCCGGCGGCCAGTGTGTCCTTGAGCGCGCCACTGAGTTCCATCTTGTCCTCCTCGGTCGGCAAGGCCGGCGATCCGGCTTTGCGAGAACCGTAAGGAGACGCGACCCTGCCTACATCGGTGCCACCACCCAATTTCCAGGCCGCGACCTGGCGGCCTACACGCAGCCCAACCGCGCCTCAGCGACGAAGCGACGGCGGCTCCGACAGCTGCGAGAAGCGCGCCGCGGCGGCGGCACGCGCCGCCTTCCCGGAGACCCCCAGCTTCGCGTAGATGTTGGAGAGGTGTCGCTCTACCGTGCGCGCGCTGACGTACAGCCGCTCGGCGATCGCATCGTTCGTGAGCCCCGCAGCAACCAGCTCGAGCACCTCCAGCTCACGTGCGCTGAGGTCGACGGCTTCCGCAGGCGGAGCAGCAGGGGGCCTGGTCCCGAGGAACGCATCGAGCTCGGAGACGAAGGTTTGCCATGCCGGCTCGTCGGCAAGCAGGATGTGATTCGCCGACTCGAGGAGGACCAAGCGCGCGCCTGGGATCAGGGCGGCGAGCAGCCTCCCCTCCTCGACCGGGACGACGCGGTCGTCGCGCGTGTGGATTACGAGCGTCCGTGCGCGCACCTCTGGGGCGAGGCGGCGAACGTCAAGCGAGCCGCGCGCCTCGATGAGCCGTGCCGCGGTCTCGGCGGAGGTTGAGCTCCGGAGCAGCTCCTCGTACCACGCCATCTGCTCGGGCGTGCCATCTGGAAGGAACAGCGCGCTGAACACGCGACGGAACGTCGGGTCGACGTCGTCCCAGCCAGCCCGGATCGCCGCGATCACCGCGTCCTCTTCCTTGCCCTGGCCGCGGTGCCTGCGGCCGCGCGCGTAACCGCCGTAGAGCACCAGGTCGGTGACCCGCTCGGGATGCATGGCCGCGTAAGCGACGGCGACCGCGGCACCCTGTGAAACGCCGAGCAACACGAACTGATCCAACCCAACCCCGTCGACGACGGACTCGAGATCGGCCACCCACGTATCGAGCGACAGATCGCCGGCTTCCGAATCCGAGAGCCCGCACCCCCGCTCGTCGTACCGCACCACGGTGTGGCGCTCGCCGAGCGCCGCCAGCCAATGGCGCCAGACTGGGCTCTCCCAGTCGGAGTCGAGATGGGTCAGCCACGTCGCCACCCTGACGAGCGGCGGCCCCGCTCCATGCACCGCGTACGCGAGACGGACGCCATCCGGAGCGGTGCAGAAGCGAACCTCCTGGTTCACAGCCGGACCGTACCGCTTCATCGCTGCGAGCACGACCCGGTCGATGACGAGGAGGGCACAGAAAGAAAGCGGCCCTCGGCCCGAACCTCAACCGGCGTAGTTAGCCTCCGAGATAGCGAGCAAGCGTGAAATCGTCGGTTCCGTCGGTGCCGAGGCCTCCCCCGACCGCGACGATCTTGCCGTCGCCCTGAAGCGCCACCCCGTACGCAACGCCGATGGCGCCGAAGTCGGTGATTTGCGTGCCGTCCCCGGAGAAGCTCGTGTCGAGCGACCCCTGCGGGTTGTAGCGCGCGAGCGCGAACTGGTAGCCCGCGCCCTCGAAGGTGCTGCCCACCGCAACGATCTTGCCGTCGCTCTGGAGCGCCAGTCCGCTCGCCTGGTCGCAGCATCCGCCACTGAAGCTGGTCGTCTGCCTGCCGTCACCGGAGAAGCTCGAGTCGAGCGAGCCGTTGGGGTTGTAGCGGGCGAGGGCGAAGCGGGCTGGGTTGCTATCGCCGTCGCCAACGCCGCCGACCGCGACGATCTTTCCGCCCGCCTGGATCGCCACCCCTCTTGCGCCGTCGCAGCACCCGGCGCTGAAGCTGGTCGTCTGCCGGCCGTCACCGGAGAAGCTCGTGTCGAGGGCGCCGTGAGGGTTGTAGCGGGCGAGCGCGAAGTCGCTGGGGAAGGGCCCGCCCTGGCCGACCACGACGATCTTGCCGTTCGCCTGGAGCGCTACCCCGCTGGCCTGGTCATTGCCCCCGAAGCTGGTCTCCTGCTCGCCGTCCCCGGAGAAGCTCGTGTCGAGCGAGCCGTTGGGGTTGTAGCGGGCGAGGGCAAAGCCGCCGTGGCCGTTGGTGCCGGCCGCGACGATCTTGCCGTCCGCCTGGAGCGCCACGCCGGTCGCGCCTTCGCAGCACTGGGCAGTGGAACCGAAGTCGGTCGTCTGCTTGCCGTCGCCCGAAAAGGTCGGGTCGAGCGAGCCGTTGGGGTTGTAGCGGGCGAGCGCGAAGTGGCCGTCGCTGCCGGTAGAGGCAGTCCCGACCACGACGATCTTGCCGTCACCCTGGAGCGCCACTCCGGTCGCGTTGGCGAAATCCCCGAAGTCGGTCGTCTGCTTGCCGTCACCGGAGAAGCTCGTGTCGAGCGTCCCGTTCGTGTTGTAGCGAACGAGCGCGAACCCGTCGCCGCTCAGTTGGTCGCCGGTTCCCCCAACCGCGACGATCTTGCCGTCCGCCTGGATCGCCACCCCGCTCGCCTGGTCGAAACCCGCGAAGTTGGTTGTCTGCTTGCCGTCGCCGGAGAAGCTCGGGTCGAGCGTCCCGTCGGTGTTGTAGCGGGCGAGCGCGAAGTCGCCGGCGCCGGCGCCGACCGCGACGATCTTGCCGTCGGTCTGGAGCGCCACACCGTTCGCCTCATCGCTGCCCCCGAAGTCGGTCGTCTGCTTGCCGTCCCCCGAGAAGCTCGTGTCGAGCGACGCGTCGGTGTTGTAGCGGGCGAGCGCGAAGTCGCCGCCGCCGATGGGGCCGACCGCGACGATCTTGCCGTCGGTCTGAAGTGCTACCCCGGTTGCCTCGTCGCGGTCAAAGGCGTCGGGTGAGAAGTCGGTCGTCTGCCTGCCGTCGCCGGAGAAGCTCGCATCTAGCGAGCCGTCGGTGTTGTAACGCGCAAGCGCGAAGTCGCCACTGCCGCGGGGGGCAGCGCCGCCTGTGAAGCCAGCCGCGACGATCTTGCCGTCGCCCTGGAGCGCTACCTGATTCGCAAACTCGGAATAGCCGAAGTTGGTGGTCTGCTTGCCGTCGCCCGAGAAGCCGGTGTCGAGCGAGCCGTCGGTGTTGTAGCGGGCGAGGGCGAAGTCGTCGTCGCCGGTGCCCTCCGCGCGGCCCACGGCGACGATCTTGCCGTCCGCCTGGAGCGCCACCCCGCTCGCCTCATCGCTTCCCCCGAAGTCGGTCGTCTGCTTGCCGTCGCCGGAGAAGCTCGTGTCGAGCGTCCCGTCGGAGTTGTAGCGGGCGAGGCCGAAGTCGCCGCCGCCACCACCCGCGCGGCCCAAGGCGACGATCTTGCCGTCGCCTTGGATCGCCACCCCGTTTCCCTGATCGAAGCCGCCGACGCCCCCGAAGTCCGTCGTTTGCGTGCCGTCCCCGGAAAAGCTCGTGTCGAGCGTCCCGTTCGGGTTGTAGCGGGCGAGCGCGAAGTCGCCGTAGGTGCGGCCCACCGCGACGATCTTGCCATCGCCTTGGAGAGCCACACCGTTCGCAGAGTCGAAGTAGGGGGTCACCTGCCTGCCGTCGCCGGAGAAGCTCGTGTCGAGTGAGCCGTTCGGGTTGTAGCGGGCGAGCGCGAAGCCCGAGTTCGAACCCAGGGTGCCGACGGCGACGATCTTGCCGTCCGGCTGGCGCACGGTCGCCACCGCGCTGCTGTCACCGAAGCCGAAGTCGGTGGTCTGCTTGCCGTCGCCGGAGAAGGTCGGGTCGAGGTCCCCCGGGGCGGCTTGAGCAGCCGCTGAGAACAAGGCGCTGACCATCAGGGCAGCGACCACAGCAGCGGCGCTCCTTACGGACCTTCGCGCGCTCATCCTCTCCGCTCACTCCCATCACCCTGCCCAAGGCTTCCACGCGAACCTACCACCGGAGCCGCAGGAGTCCAAATCCTCGCAAGCGAGCTGCGTTTGGTGAAGCCCTCCCTGGCAGCGAGCGGGATTCGAGTGGAGTGGCTGATGGGATTCGAACGCACGACCGTGTGCATGGCCATGGGCAACGGCAACATCCACCCGGTCTGATCGAGAATGCCGCTCGCGGTATCCCGCTCAGCCTCCCAGATAGCGAGCAATCGCGAAATCGTCCGTCTGGGTCGGGCCGGAGCCGACGCCCACCGCGACGATCTTGCCGTCCCCCTGTAGGGCCACCCCGCTCGCCCCTCCGACCTGATTCGTAAACCCGAAGTCGGTCGTCTGCTTGCCGTCGCCAGAGAAACCTGTGTCAAGCACGCCGTTGGCGTTGTAGCGCGCAAGCGAGAAGGCGTAGCCGCCACCGCCCGCGCCGCGGCCAGCCGCGACGATCTTGCCGTCGCCCTGGAGCGCCACCGCATTCGCCGCATCGCCGGTGCCGAAATCCGTTGTCTGCTTGCCGTCGCCGGAGAAGCTCGTGTCGAGCGAGCCGTCGGTGTTGTAGCGGGCGAGGGCGAAGTCGTTGCCGCCGGTTCCACCCAGACTGCCACTGCCTACGAGCACGATCTTGCCACCCTGGAGCGCCACCGCGTTCGCCCCGTCGGAACCCCCGAAGTCCGTCGTCTGCTTGCCGTCCCCGGAGAAGCTCGTGTCGAGCGAGCCGTTCGGGTTGTAACGGGCGAGGGCGAAGTCCCCGAAGTCGGGCCCCCCGGAACCGACTGCGATGATCTTGGCGTCGCCTTGGATCGCCACGCCGGTCACGCCCTCGGCGGCGTCGCCGAGGTTGGTCGTCTGCTTGCCGTCGCCGGAGAAGCTCGTGTCAAGCGAGCCGTTGGGGTTGTAGCGGGCGAGGGCGAAGTCGCCACAGACGCCGAAGCTGCAGGCTGAGCTGCCGATGACGATCTTGCCGTCTGCTTGGAGCGCCACCGCGCTCGCTCCCTGGCCGAGGCCCCCGAGGTCGGTGGTCTGCTTGCCGTCGCCGGAGAAGGTCGTGTCGAGGGAGCCGTTGGGGTTGTAGCGGGCGAGGGCGACGCCCAGGCCGCCGACGCCCGCCGCGACGATCTTGCCGTCGGCCTGGAGCGCCACCGCGCGCGCTCCGTCGTCGTTGCCGAAATCGGTCGTCTGCTTGCCGTCGCCGGAGAAGGTCGTGTCGAGGGAACCGTTCGGGTTGTAGCGGGTGAGCGCGAAGTCGCCGTTCGCGGCGCCCGCGTGGCCGACCGCGACGATCTTGCCATCTCCCTGGAGCGCCACCGCTTTTGCCCCGTCCAAGTACCCGCCGAAGCTGGTCGTCTGCTTGCCGTCGCCCGAGAAGGTCGGGTCGAGCGTCCCGTTCGGGTTGTAGCGGGCGACCGCGAACGAGGAGCCATTCCCGCCCGCGATGCCGACCGCGACGATCTTGCCGTCGGCCTGGAGCGCCACCGCGCGCGCTCCGTCGGAGCCACCGAAGTCGGTCGTCTGTTTTCCGTCGCCCGAGAAGGTCGTGTCCAGGGAGCCGTTGGGGTTGTAGCGGGTGAGCGCGAAGTCGGAGTCGTCGCCGCCCACGGCGACGATCTTCCCGTCGCTTTGGAGCTTCACCCCGCTCGCAGCCTCAGAGCCCCCGGAATCGGTCGTCTGCTTGCCGTCGCCCGAGAAGCTCGTGTCGGGCGAGCCATTGGGGTTGTAGCGGGCGAGCGCGAAGTCGAAGCCCGAGCCGCCCAAAGTTTCGCCCGCCGCCACGATCTTGCCGTCCGCCTGGATCGCCACGCCATGCGCGCGGTCGCCGGAGCTCCCGAAGTCGGTCGTCTGCTTTCCGTCGCCGGAGAAGGTCGTGTCCAGCGATCCGTTCGGGTTGAATCGGGCCAGCGCGAAGTCCGGCGCGCCGCTTGGTAGTTGAGTGACATCGCCGACCACGACGATCTTGCCGTCTCCCTGGACCCTCGTTGCGCCCGCAATATCGATGTCCCCGAGGTCGGCGGTCTGCCTTCCGTCGCCCGAGAAGGTCGTGTCCAGCGATCCGTTCGGGTTGAATCGGGCCAGCGCGAAGTCGCAGGTTGTGTCGGGATTACCGTTGCAGTTGTTGCCGACTGCGACGATCTTGCCGTCGCCCTGAACGGCCACCCCCTTCGCCACATCGGACTCACCAAAACTTGCCGTCTGCTTGCCGTCGCCCGCGAAGCTCGTGTCGAGGGAACCGTTCGGGTTGTAGCGGGCGACAGCAAAGTCGAAGCTGTTCCCGAACGGACTGCCGAAGCCGGTCCTGCCGACCACGACAACTTTGCCGTCGCTCTGGAGTGCGACTCCGGCTGCCTCATCGTCCCTCCCGGCGAAATCGGTCGTCTGCTTACCGTCGCCTGAGAAGCTCGTGTCAAGAGAGCCGTTTGGGTTATAGCGGGCGAGGGCGAAGTCGGAGAAGCTCGAGTCGCCGGATGTGCTGCGGAGCACGCCGCCCACCGCGACGATCTTCCCGTCCGACTGGCGCACGGTGGCCGTCGCTTCGCTGATCCCCCCGAAGGGGAAGTCGGTGGTCTGCTTCCCGGCCCCGGAGAACGTCGGGTCGAGGTCCCCCGGGGCGGCTTGTGCGCCCGCTGAGAAGAAGGCGCCAACCATCAGGGCAGCTACCACGGCCGCGGCGCTCCTTACGGACCTTCGCGCGCTCATCCTCTCCGCTCACTCCCATCACCCTGCCCCTGGGCTTCCACGCGAACGTACCACCACAGCCGCAGGAATCCAAGATCCGCCCGAGAGCATCAAGTTTGCAACGTGAAACCGAGCTCGGCGCTTGACGCATCGGGTCGGGGCCCCAGCCAGGCTAGGCACCGTAGGATTGCGGCCGTGCCGTTCACGCTCAGGAACCTCAAGGAGGACCTGGAGGACGTCGGGTCCAGGTTCGACGGCGCGCCGGACCTGGAGTTCCGCTTGGCGACCGATGCGCTCGAGCTCGAGCAGTCCGGCCTGAGCTAGCAGCGCGTCCCGCCCGGCTATCGCTTTCCGTACGGCCACACGCACGAGAAGCAGGAGGAGGTGTACGTGGTCGTGCGCGGGAGCGGGCGGATGAAGCTCGACGACGAGATCGTCGAGCTCAAGGAGTGGGATGCGGTGCGCGTCCCCCCCGGTACGTGGCGAGGCTACGAGGCCGGGCCGGAAGGCCTCGAGATCATCGTTATCGGCGCGCCCAGTCTCGGGGAGGCCCGGCGCGAAGACGTCGAGGGCCAGCGCGACTGGTGGGCTGACTAGCGCCAGGTGGGCGCGTGATCATCGGGTTGACTCAGTTGCGTTGAGCTCGGCGATTGCGGCGTCGGTGCTCAGTACCCGGCCGAACTCCGGATCGAGGTTCGAGGCGGTGACTCGAGCGAGCTCGTCGGCCGTGACCGTACCCCCATCGTGATCGTCCTGATCGAAAGTGTGGGTGGCGTCGATCGCGAACCCCACCTCGTAGCCGAGGTCAGAGCCGACTCGCGCCGTCGTCTCGCAGCACATGTTCGTCTGGATGCCGCAGATCACGAGCTTGTCGATCTCATCCTTCCGCAGCCAGTCGTGCAGATCGGGCGTGCCATGGAAAGCTGAATGGACGGTCTTGGTGACCAGCAGGTCCGGTGGGCCCTCGACCACGTCTTTGAACTCGCTGCCGGCCTCGTCGGGTCGCAGCGGTGAGCCGTCCTCGTCCCAGTGATGCCGCACGAACACGATTGGCTGGTTGCTCCCGCGCCATGCGGCGATCAGCGCTCTCACGTTCTCCTCGCAGGCGGTGTTGTTCCGGGGGCCGAAGAACCCGGCATCGTCGAAGCCCCTCTGCACATCCACGACAATCAGAGCTGTCCGGTCCATGGCGGCAAGACTAACGGCGCGCGGGTCGGAGTGCCCGTGGGCGCGCGCAGGTGCTGCGGTCCCGAACCCTCCCCTCACGCGTTCGCGAGTGATCGGGCCCTTGCGTGGTAATTTCGCGCCCTGCCGTTCTCCCTGGTCCCCAAAGACCGCGTTTTCTTCGACCTGTTCGCGCAGGCCGGTGGGAACGCGCTCCGGGCGGCGAAGCTGCTCCAGGAGATGCTCAATGGCTGGCCCGAAAGCGCCGACCTCGCACGCGAGATCCTGCTTATCGAGCAGGAGGGAGACCGGATTACCCACGACCTCTCCCACCGGACGAACTCGACCTTCGTGACACCGATTGACGCTGAGGACATCTACAACCTGGCGGGAAAGGTCGACGACATCGTCGACCACATCGAGGAGACCGCTGACTTCATGGGGCTCTACCGGATCGAGGCGCCGATGGACCAGTCCCTGGCGATGGCCGACGTCCTCGTCAAGTCCTGCGAGCAGCTCGCCATGCTGCTCGAACATCTCCGCGGGTACAAGGACCTCAGCACGTACTGGGTCGAGATCCACCGGCTCGAGAACGACGGCGATCGGCTCTTCCGCGAAGCCTTCGCCTCATTATTCGCTGGCGGAAGCGACCCGATGGTGGTAATCCGCTGGAGGGACATCTTTCTCAGGCTCGAGCGGGCGATCGACGCAACCGAGGACGCCGCAACCGTCGTCGAGACCATCGCAACGAAGTACGCCTGAGGAATCGGTCGCGCTCGACCAACGCCCAGCATCAAAGCGCTCGCCTTATCCCCGACCCGAGGGCCTTTCAACCTGCAGAAGCGTCCCTTGCTGACCGGGACGATCAAAAGCGCACCGTCCCTTTGCGGTGTTGGGATGCGCGCCACACGCCCTTTGCATGGCGGCGAGCGCAATGGCGCCTCCGACCCTCGGGCCGCGCCCGTGAAGCTGGAAGCAGTGCTCAGGGTGGTCGATGGCGAGTTGAGCGGGCCGCAGCATCACCGAGCAGGGCACTTCGAAGCCTGCATATCGACCTGCGGTGTGCTTGCTCCCACCGCCTCCGGCGACCACGATCACGGCCACGATCGCCGCCCCAATGAGCGCCAGCCCCACTGCGGCGATCCATATTGGGCGCCGCCTTCGCCCTACTCCCGCCGGTGAACCGGGGTGATCCCGAACGGGGCCGGACTCCGCGTCCAAGCGGTTGATTACGTGCCGACGAGCCGTGGTGTAGGTCTCGCCGGTCCTCGCCATCCGGGAGCGGATTCGCCGCTTCAACGATTTTCGCCTGGTCATTGCCTCATCGCTCCATTCAGGCGGCGCCGAGGGGACTCACGCTCCCGCTGGCCCCGCCGGGAAGGGCTGCGATGACCGGCGTCCCGAGGGCAATGGCCCCCCTTGCCCCCTCTTGGTCGATGGCGTGAGCATCGAATCGGAGGTCAGGCGCAGGACTACGCCGCGAGTCACTGTACCGCCCGAGCCGCGCCAAGACAAGAAGGGCCTCAGGGCGACGCGGCAAACACGATCAGCTGCGGGCCTCTTGTACAGACGTAGTGATATGGGCCGCGCGGCCCTTCGCTCTGCGTCAGGCATTGCCATCCTTGCTCTTGCTGACCAAGGCCCTCCCGGTCCGTGAGATCGAAGGTCGGCAGGAGACGCCGAAGCCACTTGCAAGCCGGAGCGCACGGGATGGACCCGATCCAAACGTCGTAGCCCCGCCTTCCGGGCCGCGGGCCGCGCGCTGGGGGCGCTCGAGGTGCCAACCGTGGTGGTCCAGGAGGGCGGCTAGGACCTCGACGCGATCGGAGGCCTGGTCCGCGAGACACTCGCCGGCATCGAGGAGGCGCCAGAATGAGCCGCATCCGCCCTCACCTGAGCTACTCGAACGTCATGGTGACCCTGCTCGCCTTCGTCGTCCTCGGCGGTGGGGCCTACGCCGCCTTCCACCTGCCGACGAACAGTGTCCGCTCAAAGAACATCGTCAACCGGCAGGTGAAGAGCAAGGACCTGTCGCCGGCGAAGTTCAAGGACGCGGGGCTGAACGACTTCCCGGGAGCCTGCGGCGGTCTGAATCAGTGGCTCAACAACGCGGGCCCAAACGCCTCCGACAGGGTCTCCTACGCGCGTGATGGCCTCGGATTCGTCCACCTCCGGGGCGTCGCGCTGAGGTGCGGCGGCGCCACTCAGACCGTCTTCCAACTTCCATCGGGGTTTCGGCCCGGCCGAACTCAGAGCCTGGTTGTGCCCGCGAGCGGGGGTTCGAGCAACTTGCAGATCGAGAAGACCGGGACGGTGAGCATAGGGGGAGACATCGTCAGCCTCGCCGGGATCGCCTTCCGCTGTGCCCCCTCGGGGAAGCACGGGTGTCCGTAGGCACCTGAGATTCACACCGCGCAGCCCGTGCCGAGGTCAGCCCCCCAGGTAGCGAGCAAGCGCGAAATCGCTGGTTCTGTCGAGACCGAGGCCGCGCCCGACCGCGACGATCTTGCCGTCCCCTTGGAGCGCCATCCCGTTCGCCCCGTCGTCTCCCCCAAAGCTGGTCCTCCGTTTGCCGTCACCGGAGAAGCTCGGGTCAAGCGTGCCGTCGGGGTCGTAGCGGGCGAGCGCGAAGTCGTCGCCCGTGGCCCCGCCGCTGGCATAACCAGCCGCGACGATCTTGCCGTCGCCCTGGACCGCAATGCCGTTGGCCGCGTCGTCGGCCCCGAACCCGAAGTCGGTCGTCTGCCTGCCGTCGCCGGAGAAGCTCGTGTCGAGCGCGCCGTCGGGGTCGTAGCGGGCGAGAGCGAAGTCCCGGGCGCCGATGGTTCCCGTGCGGCCTGCTGCCACGATCTTGCCATCGTCTTGCAGCGCCACCCCACTTGCCCCTTCGGCGTCCCCGAAGTCTGTGGTCTGCTTCCCGTCGCCAGAGAAGCTCGTATCGAGTGAGCCGTCGCTGTTGTAGCGGGCGAGGGCGAAGTCGAAGCTGGTGGCGCCCCCGTCAGCGCCGCCGACCGTAACGATCTTGCCGTCGCCTTGGATCGCCACCCCACTCCAGTCTCCGAAGTCGGTCGTCAGCTTGCCGTCCCCGGAAAACGTCGTATCGATCGTGCCGTTCGGGTTGTAGCGAACGAGGGCACCCTCGGAAGCGCCCGTGACGGTGTCGTATCCTGAGCCGACCACGACGATCTTGCCGTCGCCCTGAATCGCGACCCCATGAGCCTCGTCGTGACCCACGAAACTGGCCTGCTGCCTGCCAGCCCCGTTGAAGCTCGTATCGAGGGTGCCGTTGGGGTTGTAGCGGGCGATGGCGAAGTCCGCGTAGAGCATGGGCCCAGCAACGGAGCCGACGACGATGATCTTGCCGTCATCCTGAATCGCCACCGCCGTCGCGTCTGGGGGGCCGAAGTCGCCGAAGTCTGTCGTCGTCCGCTTGCCGTCGCCCGAGAAGCTCGTGTCCAACGAACCGTTGGGGTTGTAGCGGGCGATGGCGAAGCCATGGCCGACCACGACGATCTTGCCGTCCTCTTGGATCGCCACCCCCTGGGCTTCATCATGGCCGGCGAAGGGAGTCGTCTGCTTGCCGTCGCCGGAGAAGCTCGTGTCGAGGGTGCCGGTGGGGTTGTAGCGGGCGAGCGCGAAGTCGCCGTTCCCGCCCTCCCCGACCGCAATGATCTTGCCGTTTGCCTGGAGGGCCACCGTGTTCGCTTTGTCTTCCCCTCCCAGGTCGGTTGTCTGCTTGCCGTCGCCCGAGAAGGTCAAGTCGAGGGTGCCGTTGGGGTTGTAGCGGGCAAGCGCGAAGTCGTCGCCGCCTCCGCCGCCACCCACCACCACGATCTTGCCGTCGCCCTGGATTGCCGCCCCGGTGGCCACGTCATCGTCCCCGAAGTCGGTGGTCTGCCTGCCGTCGCCTGAGAAGCTCGGGTCGAGTGACCCGTTGGGGTTGTATCGGGCGAGGGCGAAGCTGCCGGTGCCGCTAACGCCGACCGCGACGATCTTGCCACCGCCTTGCAGGGCCACCCCATTCGCCACCTCGGAGCCCCCGAAGTCGGTCGTCAGCTTGCCGTCGCCGGAGAAGCTGGTGTCTAGGGAGCCGTTCGAGTTGTAGCGGGCGATGGCGAAATCGAGGTTGCCGCCTCCGGCGTCGCCGCCGCCGACCGCGACGATCTTGCCATCGCCTTGCAGGGCCACCCCATTCGCCCCGTCGGCGCGAAAGATGTCCCCGAAGTTGGTCGTCTGCCTGCCGTCGCCGGAGAAGCTCGTGTCGAGGGTGCCGTTGGGGTTGTAGCGGGCGATTGCGAACTGCCTGTCCTCAAAGCCTGCGGGCCCTCTCGCCCCGACGGCGATGATCTTGCCGTTTGCCTGGAGGGCCACATCGCTTGCCTGGTCTGCGTCGCTCCCGAAGTCGGTTGTCTGCTTGCCGTCGCCAGAGAAGGTCAAGTCGAGCGTGCCGTTGGGGTTGTAGCGGGCGAGGGCGAAGTCGCCGTTGCCCCCGCGACCGACCGCGACGATCTTGCCGTCGCCTTGCAGGGCCACCCCATTCGCCACGTCCAAGCCCCCGAAGTCGGTCGTCAGCTTGCCGTCGCCGGAGAAGCTGGTGTCTAGGGAGCCGTTCGAGTTGTAGCGCGTGATCGCGAAGTCAAAGTCCTGGGACGCGAGGACTGGGCTCGCTGATCCGTCGTCCTTGACCCGGTAGCCCACCGCAATTTGCGTCGCAGTAGCGCACGGGTCCAGATCCGGGATGCTCTGCTTCGCCCAGTCGAGAGGATGGCGGACTGCACGTAGACCGCATTAGGGTGGGTTTGGGCACCAGGTGGAGTATAGTGCCCATCGGCATGTGGACGGGTCTGCCGGGAGGCTCAGCCCCCCAGGTAGCGGGCGAGCGCGAAGTCGCTGGTTTCGTCGAAACCGAGGCCACGCCCGACCGCGACGATCCTGCCGTCCAGCTGCAGCGCCACTCCGTTCGCCTCGTCGTCGCCCCCGAAGCTGGTCCTCCGTTTGCCGTCGCCCGAGAAGGCGGTGTCGAGCGAGCCGTCGGGGTTGTAGCGGGCGAGGGCAAAGTCGCTGCCGGTGGCGCCCCCACTAGCGCGGCCAACCGCGACGAGCTTGCCGTCGCCCTGGATGCCCACTCCGTTCGCCTCGTCGTCGGCCCCGAACCCGAAGTCGGTCGTCAGCTTGCCGTCGCCGGAGAAGCTCGTGTCGAGCGACCCGTCGGGGTTGTAGCGGGCGAGAGCGAAGTCGTTGCCGCTGGTGCCGGGTTCGGCCTCGCCCACCGCAACGATCTTGCCGTCACCCTGGAGGGCCACCTCGGCCGCTTCGTCGCTGCCGCCAAGGTCGGTCGTCTGCGTGCCGTCGCCGGAGAAGCTCGTGTCGAGCGAGCCATCGGGGTTGTAGCGGGCCAGGGCGAAGTCCTGGCTGTTGCTGTCGGCGCCCGCGGAGCCGACGATGACGATCTTGCCGCCACCCTGAATCGCCACGCCAGTCGCCTGGGCGCCCTCTCCGAGCCCGAAGTCGGTCGTCTGCGTGCCGTCGCCTGAGAAGCTCGTATCGAGGGTGCCGTTCGGGTTGTAGCGGACGATTGCGCCCTCGGAACCCCCGTTGATGTTGTCGACGCCGGTGCCGACGACGACGATCTTGCCGTCGCCCTGAATTGCGACACCGTTTGCCTCGGCGGTAGTCAAGAAACTGGCTGTCTGCTTGCCGTCGCCGGAGAAGCTCGTATCGAGCGAGCCGTTGGGGTTGTAGCGGGCAATGGCGAAGTCCTCGGAAAACATGGGCCCAAAAGCGTTGCCGACGACGACGATCTTGCCGTCATCCTGCACCACGACTGCGTTCGCCACCTGGCCCGACCCGAGGTCGAACTCGGTCGTCTGCTTGCCGTCGCCGGAGAAGCTCGTATCGAGGGTGCCGTTGGGGTTGTAGCGGGCAAGCGCGAATCCGATGCCGTTGTGTCTTGTGCCTGCGGCCCCGACCACGATGATCTTGCCGTCCTCCTGGATCGCCACCCCGTTGGCCTCGTCTTCTCCGCCGAAGTCGGTCGTCTGCTTGCCGTCGCCGGAGAAGCTCGTGTCGAGCGTGCCGTTGGGGTTGTAGCGGGCGAGGGCGAAGTCGTCTGACGCGGAGCCGCTGGATTCGCTGCCGCCGACCGCGACGATCTTGCCGTTCGCCTGAACGGTCACCGCGTTCGCAGAGCCGTTGAAATCGGCAACTCGCTTACCGTCTCCCGAGAAGCTCGTGTCAAGCGAGCCGTTGGGGTTGTAGCGGGCGAGGGCGAAGGCGCCGCCGACGGCGACGATCTTGTCGTCGCTTTGGATCGCTACGCCGTTAGCCTCGAAGAAGTGCACTCCGGTGGTGGTCTGCTTGCCGTCGCCTGAGAAGCTCGGGTCGAGCGC
>CAVPEC010000003.1:0-75964 GCA_963702805.1 uncultured Actinomycetes bacterium
AATGAGATACCCGCGCCCGAGTTTCTCCGCATCCGGTGATACGTAATACAACTCGCGACCGTCAGGGCGCCAACGTGGTTCCGATCCGCCCTCATTCGAGATCCTGATCCCTCGTCCTCCGCCTGCGAGCGGCCGCACGTACACGTCGGAACTGGCACCGTCCTTGGCCCGTGTACGCCAGCCATTTTCCATCGGGTGACAGCTGCCCCTGGTACTCGTCCGCTTCGGTGTTGACGACGGGGTATTCAGGGTCGCCATTCAACGGCTTCACCCATATGTCACGTCGCGTAGGCCCTCCGGTATCGACGTAGTAGATGAGCAGACCTGCGGCCTTGGACACTCCGGTCGGGTACTTGGATTCGCTGCTGCTGGGCAGCAACGGCTGTGGTTCTTCGGTGCTGCCGACCGTTCGGACGTACAGGTCGTGAATGCCTTGGCGATTGGATGCGATACACGATCCGAGTCCTTCGATCCGAGTCAGTCGTCCAGACCGGCGATGCATCCGTGTCGGGAGTCGAGGTCAACCGCTGGCGAGTGCCACGGGCCAAATCAAGAACGAAGATATCGGCTCGCCCATTCTCCTCATCGATCTCGGAGACCGCCAGCCGGTCCATCTCTGGCGAGAGACGGAAGTCGGCGATGCGTCGTCCCGACAGCATCGTCTTCGTGTTCCCCTCGCGATCGACCCAGTTGATATCCACGCGGTCGGCCGCGCCGGCGTAGGCAATCTTTCCGTCGGCGGAGGCGGATACCGGCACGTAGAACGTGCTCGACGCAGCGACGTCCTTGGCGATCAACCTCACCGAGTGTCTGGCTTGAGGCCAAGGAGCCGTTTCCAAGCGGGGAAGTCGCCGGCACTATCCGCCGACAGCGCTCGCGCCACGAGCGTCTGTTCCACCACCTGCAGCAGCCAGTCACCGACGACAATGGCGCCATGAGTCGAGGGCGCGATGCGGCGTGACGTCGCCGCTGTGACAGCGAGGCTTGATAGATCGCATCAGTACCGGGCTGTTTCGACCGCGCCCAGGAACACGAACCGGTCGCCATCGGCGAGGAACTGCGGCCAGCGGTGAGAGGTCTCGCGCCGTTGGGCGTCCAGTCGCGTTACCGCGACCGGGCTGCCACCGCGTTCGGAAATGCGAAAGATTGTCGAATTGTTGTCGCCGGCATAGAGAATGACTCCGGCACGGTTCCAGGTGCCGCCGCGTCCATATGGCGCCTCTGCGAGGTCGGTGACATTTCCGCCGGCCAGGTCCACCCGTTTCAATTGCTTGTCGGCAAAAAAGCCAATCGACCGGCTGTCAGGCGACCAGAACGGATACCTGGCGTTATCGGTACCGTCGATCGGATATTCCGTCTGCTGGTCCAGGCGACGCAGCCAGAGTTGAGGAGCAGGGTGCGCCGGCCCGGTTGCGACGAACACAATCGCCGATCCATCGGGAGCGAACGCGAACATCGGAGTGGACACCGTCGCATCGCTCAGGTCGAAGGTACCGCCCTTGGGCGGCGCCACACTGAAGGCGGTCACCCGCGGCGGCGTGGGTGCCGGGCCGTCGCCTCGGTTCACAAACCAGTACGCGGCGCCAGCAATGCTCACCACGGCCAGGGCTCACAGGCAGCACAATGCGCCTGGCCGGTCGTAGCCACAGGAAACGGTCGCCTCCTGGCTTCACGCGCGGGATGCGCCCGAGCGCCGTTGCCACCTGGGACGCTGACTGCCACCTCGCCGCCGGACTCGGATCGAGGCACTTGCGGACGATCCGTTCGAGTTCAGCGGCGTGTGGTCCCTTCACCCCCATCGCAGGCACGTTGCCGGCAGTAATGGCGGCGAACAGCGCTGGCCTGGCAGGACCGTCGAAGGCTCGCCGGCGGGTCAGCATCTCGTACAGCACCAGCCCGAAGCCGTAGATGTCCGTCCGTTCGTCCGACGTTTTCCCCTGGAGCCGTTCGGGCGCGAGATACGAGGGAGTGCCCAGGATTGTCCCCGTCAGAGCCACTGGCACGGTATCTGAAAGGTCAGCGCCGTCCGCGATCCTTTCTGGATCGATCAGCTTGGCGAGTCCGAAGTCGAGCAGCTTGGCGCCTTGCGGGGTGAGCGCGATATTCGATGGCTTGAGGTCGCGGTGAAGAACGCCGTTCGCGTGCGCATATTGAAGAGCGTCGGCAATCTGCGATGCGATCGAGACGATCTCGTCGCGCGAGAGCGCCTCGCGACGGATTCTGGCGGCCAGCGTTTCGCCCTGTCCGAGGCGTTCGGCGCCGCCGACGGCCCTCTGGCCCGGAGGCTGCTGGCGGCGCTCGAGGCGGCCGAGGCGGCGGGCGGCGACGTCCGCGGACGCCAGTCCGCGGCGCTCCTGGTGGTGCCGGCCAGCGGCGATGTCTGGGAGAAGGTGGCCGACCTGCGGGTCGAGGACGATCCCGAGCCGCTCGCCGAGCTCGGGCGGCTACTAGGCCTCAGCGACGCCTACGGGGTGGCGACCGAGGGCGACGACCTGGCAGGCGAGGGGCGCCACGCCGAGGCCGCTGGGCGTTACCGGCGGGCGTCCGAGCTGGTCCCGCATAGTGACGAGCTGCTGTTTTGGGCCGGCCTCGGGGTCGCCCAGGGAGGCGACGTCGCAGAGGGCGCGCGCTACGTGCGCCGCGCGATCGAGTTGCACGACGGATGGCGGGAGCTTCTGGCGCGCCTCGATGCCGAGATCGCACCCGGGGCCGAGCCCGTACGGCGAGGCGCTGGGAGTCAGGGCATCCGAAGGGTGACCGTGAGGGAGCAGCTCACCATCGGCGAGCGGTACCGCGGCTTCGAAGGCGTCGCCCATGGCGGCTATGTCTGCGGCCTCTTGGCGGGGGTTTCTCGGCGATCGGGTCCAGGCGGTGTTGCGCAGGCCGCCCCCCATGGGTCGGCCGCTCGAGGTCGAGCGACCGGGTCCGGACCGTGTGGTGCTTCGCGACGGTGAGTCCACGGTCGCGGAAGCCAGCCGCGCCGATCTGCGGATCGACCTTCCCAGGGCGGTGTCGTTCGATGAGGCGAAAGCCGCATCGCGTGCATATCCGGGCCTTTCCGCACACCTCTTTCCGTCCTGTTTCGGGTGCGGGCCCGAGCGGGAGCCTGGCGACGGGCTGCGAGTCTTCCCCGGGCAGCTCGCCGGCTCGGAGATCGTCGCCGCCCCGCTGGTGCCGGACGCATCCCTCGCTGATGAAACGGGACTGCTGGGTTCGGAGCTGACGTGGGCCGCCGTGGACTGCCCCCAGCTGTGGGCGCTGATCCTGGCCGCTCCCTCCGACGCCCAGGACCGAGTGGTCACGAGCCGGCTCGCCGCGACGCTCAGTGGCTCGCTGCGTGCCGGTCAACGATATGTCGTCATGGCCTGGCCGGCCGGCCGGGATCGAGACAGGCTCTACGCCGACGCCGCGGTGCTCTCGGAGGATGGCGACCCGATCGCGGTCTCCCGCCAGACGGCCGCGATTGTCGGCCCGGACTGGGGGGTGCCGCTGGGCCTGGACAGCTGGTCCTGAGGCCGGCCGGGGCCAGCACCCGCCGTCAGCTCACGACCTGCACCACGACGGTCCGCTCGCGGGGGTGATCGTCGAAGTCGATCAGCACCAGCTGCTGCCAGGTGCCGAGAGCGAGGCGACCGCCCTGGACCGGGATGACCTCCGACGGGCCGACGATCGAGGCGCGCTGGTGGGCGTGGGAGTTCGTGTCGTGGTTCAGCCGGTTGTGCTCGTAGTCGCCCCGGGGCGGGATCAGGCGGTCGAGGAGGGCCTGAAGGTCGTGGACCCCGCCCGGCTCGTACTCCATCGTCGTGATCGCCACGGTCGAGCCGCGGACGAACGCGGTCGCCTGCCCCTCGTCGACGCCCGCCTCGGCGACCGCGGCCTGTACGCGGCCGGTGATGTCGACGATCTCGCCAGTCGCCGCCGGTGGAGAGGCGAAATTCGGTCGTCCGCACGGGCACACGGCAAACGTAACAAGCGCGAGCCGTTGCAGAGGGTCGGCGTGGCGCGGCGGTGGGTGACATCCGGCCGCGCAGAGCGGCACGATCGCACCCGCCGGGGCGAAGGCACTGCCGCGATCGCGACGACCGGCGGGGCCTTACCAGTCCCAGGGCGCCGTCGGCGAGGCTCTCCTGGTCGAGGTAGCGCCTGAACTCCTCGACCTCGGCCGGGTCGACCGAGTAGACGTGCTCGGCGTCGGGGAAGCGGCGCGCCCGCACCTCCGTCGGCGTAGGCGCGCACGCCCTCGACCATGCGGTCGTGGATCTCGGCGTAGCGCTTCACGAACCGCGGGTGTGCGGCCGGTGGTGATGCCGAGCAGGTCGTGGAAGACGAGCACCTGCCCGTCGGTGGCGAGGCCCGGCGCCGATGCCGATCACCGGCACCTCGATCCGCGGCATCAGCGCGTCGGCGACCGCCGCGGGCACCGCCTCGAAGACGATCGCGAAGCAACCCGCCGCCTGCAGCGCGAGCGCGTCCCGGGCGATCTGCGCCGCCGACTCGGCGGTCCGGCCCTGCGCCTTGAAGCCGCCCAGCGCGCTCGCGGACTGCGGCGTCAGGCCGACGTGTCCCATCACCGGGATCCCCGAGCCGACGATCGCCCGGGCCCGCTCGACCGAGGCGCCACCGCGCTCGAGCTTGACGGCGTCGCAGCCCGCCTCCCTGACGAAGCGCTGCGCGTTGTCGATCGCGTGCTCGTTGGAGCGCTCATAGGAGCCGAACGGCATGTCGCCGATCAGGAGCGGCGTGCGCAGGCCGCGGCGGACGGCGGCCGCCATCGTCACCATCTCGTCCATCCCGACCGGGGTCGTGGCGTCGTAGCCCGAGCACGACCATCGCCGCGGTGTCGCCGACGAGGACGACGTCGACGCCGGCCTCCTCGGCGACCTGCGCGGAGGGGAAGTCGTAGGCGGTGACCATCACGATCGGCTCGCCGCTGGCGCTTCATCTCGGCGAGGCCGAGGAGCGTCACGCGGCGCCGCTCACCGCTCCGGGCGAGCGATCTCGTTCGGTCATGTCCTTGCATCGTCCTAGCCTCCGATCACGAGGTTGTCGATCAGGCGGGCCCTGCCGACCCGCGCCGCGACGGCGACCAGCACCGGCCGCCCGTTGAAGCTCTCCGCCGGAGCGAGGCCCTCGGCGTCGCGCGCCTCGAGGTACTCCGGCTCGATCCCGGCCCGCTCGAGCTCCGCCCTGGCCGCGGCGAGGGCGACCTCGGGCCGCGTCTCGCCCGACGTCGGCGACCGCCTCGGCTGCGCGCAGGGCGCGGCTCAGCGCCGCGGCGCGCTGCGCGCTCCTCGCGGCTCAGGTAGGCGTTTCGCGAGCTCATCGCGAGCCCGTCCGGCTCGCGCACGGTCGGCAGGACGTCGATCTCGACCGGGAAGTCGAGGTCGCGGACCATGCGCCTGATCACGATCGCCTGCTGGGCGTCCTTCTGGCCGAAGAAGGCGACGTCGGGCGCGACCGAGTTGAGCAGCTTCGCGACCACGGTCGTGACGCCGCGGAAGTGGCCGGGCCCGCGTCGTCGGGGTCGCCGCCGAGCACCTCGGTGAGCCCGCCGTCCACCTCGACCGTGGTCGCGAAGCCCTCCGGGTAGACCTCCTCGACCGGCGGCGCGTAGACGAGGTCGACGCCCGCCCGCTCGGCCAGCTGCGGCGTCGCGGGCCTCGTCGCGCGGGTAGCTGTCGAGGTCCTCGCCCGGCCCGAACTGGGCCGGGTTGACGAACAGGCTCATGACGACCGACGTCGCAGCGCCGCGCGGGCGGCGCGAAGCAGCGACAGGTGGCCCTCGTGCAGGTAGCCCATCGTCGGCACGAGGCCGATCGTGCCGCCCTCGCGGCGGATCGGCTCCAGCGCCTCGCGCAGCTCGGCCTTGGTGCGGACGATCCTCATGCCGGCGCCTCGGTGGCGCTGCGCGCCAGCTCCCGGGTCCGCTCGGCGAGCGCCTCGTAGAGCGGCAGCAGCTCCGGGGCGGTCTCGCGAAGCGCCGCCAGGTGACGCTCCACGGTCGCCTCGTCGCCGCGCGCGATCGGTCCCGTGAGCGCCTCGGGGCCGCGCTCCGCCCAGTTCGCGGCGCGTGCGGAGGACCAGCGGCGCGAGCAGCTCGCGGGCATCCTCGACCCCGATTCGCTCCAGCAGCTCGGCCGCTGACTCCTCGAGCGCGACCAGGAGGTTGGAGGCGATCGAGGCGGCGGCGTGGTAGGCGGCGCGCCGCTCCTCGGGCACCTCGAAGGGCGCATGCCGAGGCGCTCGGCGAGCCGCTCGGCGAGCTGCGAACGGCCGCCGGCGCTCGAGCCCGAGACCGCGCACGGCGCCCCGGTCAGCTCGGCGTCGCCGTCGGGGATCGTCTGCAGCGGATGGAGGGAGAAGGCCTCGGCGCCTCGCCGGCGCGCCGGCGGCCAGGGCGTCGAGGTCGTGGCGCCGCTCACGTGGCCGACGAAGCGAAGCGGCGGGACCGCGGCCGCGATCGTCGCGCACGCGTCCGGCGATCGCGGCGTCGGGAACGCAGAGCAGGGCGACCTCGGCGCCGCCGGCAGGCCTCGAGGGCACGGTCGCGGCCGGCGAGCTCGACCGGCACGCCCGCCCGCTCGGCCGCCGCGGCGATCGACCGCCCGGCCCTGCCCGCGCCGATCACGGCGAGCGGCAGCGGCCGACGCCTCCGCGTCGGTGCGCGGCGGCGTCGGTGAGGTCTCGTTCCAGTTCTCGCATCGGAGATACCAGACGGCTTGCGGTCTGATCCTGATCGGATGGCCGAGTGGCCGGTCCACGCCCAGCGGGTCGCGGCCACCGGCAAGTATAGGTTCCAGGGGGACCGCGCCGACGCACTGCGAGGGTGCTGCCTGAAGGGCACCGGTGCACGCCGCTGGGGGAGCGTCTGCTCCAGCGGGCGGCGCGGCTACCATCGGCCCCATGCCGATCTACGAGTTCCTGTGCGAGGCATGCGGAGCCCGCTTCGAGGAGCTCGTCGACGCGGGGACCGAGAGCGTCGACTGTGGCGCCTGCGCCAGCCAGCGGACCCGGCGGGTCTACTCGCCTCAGGGCCGCCCGTTCCGGATCGTGAAGACGCCGGGCGACACACGCCAGCAGGAGCGCAAGAACGCCCAGCTCCGCGAGCGCACGAAGGAGCGCTTCGGCGCGGCTCGCCGGCAAGCCCGCCGGCAGGGTGGAGACTCGTGAGCGAGCCGCGCGAGGAGCGGCGCGAGCGGCTGGTCGAGGTCTACCGCGAAGCCTCGGTCTGCACCAAGTGCCCGCTCGTCGGAGACCCGCACCAACGTCGTCTTCGGCAGCGGCAACGCCGACGCCGACCTGATGTTCGTCGGCGAGGCGCCCGGGCGCCGAGGAGGATCGCCAGGGCCTGCCGTTCGTCGGCCGCGCCGGCGCGCTGCTGACCGAGCTGCTCGGAGGGGATCGGACTGACGCGCGAGCGAGGTCTTGATCACGAACGTCGTTGAGGTGCCGGCCTCCCGGCAACCGCGACCCGCAGCCGATCGAGATCGAGTCCTGCCAGCCCTACACCTATCGCCAGGTCGAGCTGATCGAGCCGCGGGTGATCGCGACGCTCGGCAACTTCGCCACCAAGCTGCTCACCGGGAGCCGCGTCGGGATCACCAGGGTGCGCGGCACCCCGCAGGTGCGACAGCTCGGCGGCCGGACGGTGTTCCTGATGCCGCTCCTCCACCCGGCCGCGGCGCTGCGCACGCCCTCGCTCGTCGACACGCTGCGCGAGGACTTCGCCAAGCTGCCCGAGCTGCTCGAGGGCCCGCTGCCCGAGACGCCAGCGCCCGCCGTGGCCGAGCTCGCCCGGGCGCCGTCGCGGCGCCCGCCGAGGCGCCCGCCGACCAGCTCGACCTGTTCGGCGGTTGACGACCGCAGCGCAGCTCCAGCCCGGCGGAGACGGAGGCGATCGGGGCGCGGCTCGCCGCCGGCCTCGGGCCCGGCGACGTGGTGCTGGTCAGCGGCGAGCTCGGCACCGGCAAGACGACCCTGATCCGCGGCGCCTGCCGGGCGCTCGGCGTGACCGAGCCGGTGGTCTCGCCCACCTTCACGATCGGCCACCGCTACCGCGGGCGCGGTGCCGGTCTCCCACCTCGACCTCTACCGGCTCGACAGCCTGGCGCGGCGAGGACCCGGGCCTGCTCGACGACTACCTGACCCCCGACGCGATCGCCTTCGTCGAGTGGCCCGCGGCGGCCGAGCCGAGCTGCTCGGCGAACGGCGATCGCCCGGCGCGTCGAGCTCCGCCACGCCGGCGGCGACGGCGCGAGGTGATCGTTCGCGACGATGCCTCGGGTGGCCAGCGATGACGCTCGTCGTCGGCTTCGACACCGCGACCGCCGACGTCGCGGTGGCGCGTCGACGCCGGGGCGGCGAGACTCGGTCGACGAGCGCCTGCTGGCGCGCCGCGAGCGACGGGCGGCCCCGGCACGCCAGCGGAGCTGCTGCCGGAGCTCGAGCGCGCTGGTCGAGCGAGCGGGCGGCTGGGAGCGCGTCGACCTGATCGCCGTCGGGGTCGGCCCCGGCTCGTTCACCGGGCTGCGGATCGGCGTCGCGACGGCGCGCGCGCTCGCCCAGGCGCTCGGCAAGCCGGTCGCGCCGGTCGGGACGCTGGCGGCGCTGGCGCGCGGGATCGGCGGAGCGGTGCGGGGCGCAGGCGGCGGCGCGCGACTGGCGGTGCTCGACGCCCGCCGCGGCCAGGTGTTCGCCGCGCTCCACGGCGCCGGACGGCGAGGAGCTCTGGGCACCGCTCGTCGCCGCGCCCGGGCGAGCTCGCCGAGCGGGTTGCCGCGCTGCCCGAGGCACGCCGCTGGCCGCCGGATCGGGGGCGCTACGATTTCGCGATGAGCTGGAGGCCGCGGGCGCCGAGGTGCTGCCGGACGCCGAGCCGGCGCACCGGGTCTCGGCACGGCACGTCTGCCTGCTGGCCGAGGCCGGCGAGGCCGGCGCGGCCCGAGTCGATCGAACCGATCTACCTGAGACCACCCGACGCGGAGCTTTGGCTTGAGCGAGATACGCATTAGACGCCTCGCCTACAGCGACCTGCCGGCCGTGCTCGCGATCGAGCGCCGCTCGTTCCCGACGCCGTGGTCGCTGGCGATGTTCGTGCTCGAGCTCTCGAAGCCGTCGGGCATCTGCCTCGCGGCCGCCGCCGACGAGCGGGCTCGTCGGCTACCTGGTCTGCTCGCGCTACGCCGACGTCTGGCACCTGATGAACGTCGCCGTGCCGCCCGACCAGCGCCGCCAGGGGATCGCCAGCCGGCTGATCGAGCACCTGTTCGAGGAGGCCGGGCCCGACGGCGCGCTACACGCTCGAGGTGCGGATCTCGAACCACGGGGCGATCGCGATGTACGAGCGCTTCGGCTTCCGCCCGCCGGGCACCGCCGCCGCTACTACCACGACAACGGCGAGGACGCCCTGATCATGTGGCTGGAGGCGCCGACGGCCGTGGAAGCCTGAGCGTCGCTGATCCTCGCGATCGAGACGTCCTGCGACGACACCTGCGCCGCGGTCGTCGACGGCGCGCGGATCCTCTCCAACGTCATCTCCTCGCAGGCCGCCGCGCACGAGCGCTACGGCGGCGTCGTGCCGGAGGTCGCCTCGCGCCACCACCTCGAGCTGGTCAACGCGGTCGTCGACGCGGCGCTGCCGAGGCCGGGGTCGAGCTCGCGGACGTCGACGCGCTCGCGGTCACCCGCGGCCCGGGCCTGATCGGCGCGCTGCTGGTCGGCGTCACCACCGCCAAGGCGCTGGCCGCCGCGACCCGCAAGCCGCTGGTCGGGGTCGACCACCTGCACGGCCACGTCGCGGCCAACTTCCTCGAGCCCGAGCCGCTCGAGCCGCCGTTCCTGTGCCTGATCGCGAGCGGCGGCCACACGCTGCTCGCCGGGGTCGCGGAGCGCGCCGGCTTCGAGGTGCTCGGCCAGACGCTCGACGACGCGGCCGGCGAGGCGCTCGACAAGGGCGCGCGCCTGCTCGGGCTCGGCTATCCGGGCGGCCCGGCGATCGAGCGCCTGGCGCGCGAGGGCGATCCCGACGCCGTTCGACTTCCCGGTCGCGATGGCGCGCGACCCGGGCCTCGACTTCAGCTTCAGCGGCCTGAAGACGGCGCTCCTCTACGCGGTCCGCGAGCTGGACGCAGGCGAGGTCGAGCGGCGCCGCGCCGACCTCGCCGCCTGCTTCCAGGCGGCGGTCGTCGGCCAGCTGGTCGCCAAGCTCGAGCAGGCGCTCGGCGGCGGGCGAGTGGGAGGCGGTGGCGCTCGGCGGCGGGGTGGCCGCCAACTCGGTGCTCCGCGAGCGGGTCGGCCGAGCTGTGCGAGGAGCGCGGCCTGCGGCTGAAGCTCGTGCCGCGCCGAGCTCTGCACCGACAACGCGGCGATGATCGCCTCGGCGGCCCGCTTCCTCGAGCCGGCGCCGTATCCGGACTACCTGGGCTTCGACGCCCTGGCATGACGGTCGTGACGCTCTACACGAGGCCCGGCTGCCACCTCTGCGACGAGGCGCGCGAGGCGCTCGTGGCGCTGCGCGCCGAGGTGCCGCCGTTCGAGCTCCGCGAGGTCGACATCGAGCACGACGACGGCCTGCTGCGCCCGCTACCTCGAGCGGATCCCGGTGGTCGCGGTCGACGGCGAGGTCGTCTCCGAGCTCGAGCTCGACCTCGACTCGCTGCGGGCGAGGCTCGATACTGTCCGGCGATGATCGATCGACCGGCGCGAGCTTCGAGATCCCGATGACCGAGGAGGCGGCGTGGCCGAGGACACGGCGCAGGAGCTGGCCCTGTCGGACGGCGACCGCCTCTCGCTCGGCGTCGCGGCGCGGCTGTCGCGCTACCTCCAGGTCCTGACCCAGGCGCGCAAGATGGGCAAGGAGACGATCTCCTCGCAGGAGCTCGCCGACTACACGCACATCAACTCGACCCAGATCCGCCGCGACCTGTCGGGCTTCGGCAAGTTCGGCAAGCGCGGCGTCGGCTACAACGTCGACTCGCTGGTCGCGCAGATCCGCAAGATCCTGCGCACCTCGGGCCAGCACAACATCGCCCTGTTCGGCGCCGGGCAACCTCGGCCAGGCGATCGCCAGCTCGGACATCTTCGCCGACCACGGCTTCCGGGTCGTCGCGATCTTCGACGTCGACCCGAAGCTGGTCGGCAAGCGGTTCGGCGACGTCGAGGTGCGCGACGTCGCCGACCTCGAGCGGGTCGTCGAGGAGGAGGACATCGTCGTCGGCGTGCTCGCGGTCCCGTCGTCGGCCGCCCAGGAGGTGGCCGACCGTCTCGTCGAGGCCGGCGTGAAGATCATCTTCAACTACTCCGAGCAGCTGCTCCAGGTGCCGCCGGACGTGACGGTCCACACCTCGAGCCCCGCCGTCGACCTGCTCTACGCGCTCTACTTCTATCTGACCTGACGCTAGCTAGAGTCGCCCGATGGCCGGGCCCGAGAGCAGAGGTCGCACGGACGACGCCGAGGACGCGGGCCACCTCGACCTCGACGCGGACCCGGGAGGTGTTCGAGGCCTCGACCGACTTCACGATCGGGCTCGAGGAGGAGTTCGCGCTCGTCGACCCGGAGACCCTCGAGCTGCGCCACCGCTTCGAGGACCTGTACGCCGCCTGCCTGCAGGACGACGCTGCTGGCCGAGTCGGTCGCCGGCGAGCTGATCGCCTCCGAGATCGAGATCCGCTCCGGGCGGGCGGAGAGCTTCGCCGACGCGATCGAGCTGCAGCGCGAGCGCCGGGCGCGGCTGTTCGCGCTCGCCGAGGGGATGGGGCTCGCGCTCGCCGCGACGGGCACCCATCCCTGGGCCAGCTACCTGGACCAGCGGATCATCGACACGCCGCACTACGCCCGGCTGCGCGAGGAGCTCCGCTGCGTCGCGCAGCGCAACAACACCTGGAGCCTCCACGTCCACGTGGGCGTGCGCGGCGCCGACCGCGCGGTCGCCGTCTGCGACCACCTGCGCGGCGTGCTGCCCGCGCTGCTGGCGCTGTCGGCGAACTCGCCCTTCCTCGACGGCCGCGACACCGGCCTGCACTCGGTCCGCACCGAGATCTTCACGCGCATGTTCCCGCGCTGCGGGATCCACGACCCGTTCGGCAGCTGGGACGGCCTACGCGGACTTCGTCGACCTCCTGGTCCGGACCAACTCGATCGTCGAGGCCACGCAGCTCTGGTGGAGCGTCCGCCCGCACCACACGTTCGGCACGGTCGAGCTGCGGATCTGGACGCCCAGACCGCGCGGCGAGGAGTCGTTCGCGCTCGCGGCCCTGATCACCGCCTGCGTCGCCCAGAGCGCGCTCGACTACGACGACGGGCCGGCTGCCCGAGCCGCTGCGCCAGCGCGAGATCGAGGAGAACCTGTGGCGCGCGATCCGCCACGGGCTGGACGGCAAGCTGATCGACTTCGACCGCGGCGAGGAGATGCCGACCCGCGGACGCGGTCGAGCGGCTGCTCGAGTGGACCGCGCCGGCCCGCGCGGCGCTGGGGCTCGACGGTCGCGCTGCCGGAGCTGAACGGGGCCCAGCGCGCCCGGCGGGCGCTCGACGGCGGGCGCCTCGATCGAGGAGATCTACCGCGACGCCGTCGGCCGAGACCGACGCGACCTACGTGCCCCGCCGGGCGTGTCTGACGAAGATCGAAGCGACGAGCAGCGAGCGCAGGAGCCGCCGGGAGCGGCCAGCCCGAGCGAGGAGGAGCTGCGCGCGCGGCTCGAGGAGGAGCTGCGCAAGGTCCGCGTCCAGGACGTGCTGCTCCAGAGCGTCGTCAGCGTGATCAACCTCTCCGCGCGCCGGATCGCGAAGGAGGACGAGCGCGACCTCGAGCAGGCCCGGGTCGGGATCGAGGCCGTGCGCGCGCGTCGTCGGCCTGCTCGACGACGAGCCGGCGAAGCAGGTGCGAAGCGCGCTCTCCGAGCTCCAGATGCTCTACGCGCAGCACGCGGGCGGCGGCGCCGGCGGAGCCCGAGGGCGGCGGCGAGGCGCCGCCGGCGGGCGGCGAAGCGCCGCCGCGAGCGAGGGCGCGCCAGCGCGGGCCCTCGAGGCTCTGGACGCCGCCCGGAAGCACGCCCGCCCCGCTAGACTCCGCGCGCTTCGCGGCCGGCTGTCCGGTCCGCGGTCGCGCTACTCGCAAGCCCACGGAGGACTGCAGACTTGACCGACTTCCTGACCGACTACGGCGTGGTCATCGCGCTCGCCTGCGCCGGCGCCGCCGTCGTCTACGGCGCGCCTGGTCACGCAGCGGCTGCTCGCGCGCTCGCCCGGCAACGAGCGGATGCAGGAGATCTCGGGCGCCGTGCAGGAGGGCGCCACGGCCTACCTGAACCGCCAGTACACGATCATCGCGTGGTCGCGGTCGTGCTCGCGATCCTGCTGATCGATCCTCCGCGACGTCGAGACCGCGATCGGCTTCGTGATCGGCGGCACGCTCTCCGGCGCCGCCGGCTTCATCGGCATGAACGTCTCCGTGCGCGCGAACGCCCGCGTCGCCGAGGCGGCGCGCGGCGGCGTTCCGCCGGCGCTCGACGTCGCCTTCAAGGGCGGCTCGGTCACCGGGCATGCTGGTCGTCGGCCTGGCGCTGCTCGGCGTCGCCGGCTACTTCGGGATCCTGATCCTCGCCGACAAGACCGACAAGGAGGCGATCGACGCGCTGATCGGGCTCGGCTTCGGCGGCTCGCTGATCTCGGTCTTCGCCCGACTCGGCGGCGGCATCTTCACCAAGGCCGCCGACGTCGGCGCCGACCTGGTCGGCAAGGTCGAGGCGGGGATCCCCGAGGACGACCCGCGCAACCCGGCCGTGATCGCCGACAACGTCGGCGACAACGTCGGCGACTGCGCCGGCATGGCGGCCGACCTGTTCGAGACCTACGCGGTCACCGCGGTCGCCGTGATGCTGCTCGGCGTGCTCACCTTCAACGAGTCGCGCGAGGTCGCGATCTACCCGCTGGTGCTCGGCGGCGTCTCGATCATCGCCTCGATCATCGGCGCGTTCGCGGTGCGGACCCGGACCGGCAACGTCGAGGCGCGCTCTACCAGGGCCTGATCGTCTCGCGCGGTGCTCTCGGCGGCCGCCTTCTTCCCGATCACCAACTGGCTGATGGACGACCTCAGCTCCAAGGCGGCGAACCTCAGCAGCGCCGCCGAGCGTCACCGACCTGTGGCTCTGCACCCTGATCGGCCTCGGCGTCACCGCCGGACTCTTCGTGATCACCGACTACTACACGTCGACGCGCTTCCGGCCGGTGAAGACGATCAGCCAGGCCTCGGTCACCGGCCACGCGACCAACATCATCCAGGGGCTCGCGCAGGGCTTCCAGTCGACGGCCGCGCCGGCGCTCCTGATCGCGCTCGGCGATCCTCGGCGCGAACGAGCTCGCCGGCATCTACGGGATCGGCGTCGCGGTGATGGCGCAGCTCTCGCTGACCGGCCTGATCGTCGCGCTCGACGCCTTCGGCCCGATCACCGACAACGCCGGCGGCATCGCCGAGATGGCCGACCTGCCCGAGGACGTCCGCAACGTCACCGACCCGCTCGACGCGGTCGGCAACACGACCAAGGCGGTCACCAAGGGCTACGCGATCGGCTCGGCGGCGCTCGCGGCGCTGGTGCTGTTCAGCGCCTTCAAGTCGAGCTGGTCGACGAGGCGCCGGCCGGCTTCGACCTCGGCGCGCTGTTCGACCTGCCGACCCCGGAGGTGCTGATCGGGCTGCTGATCGGCGGCATGATGGTCTACCTGTTCGCCTCGCTCGCGATCGAGGCGGTCGGCCGCGCCGGCGGCCAGGTCGTCGAGGAGGTGCGGCGCCAGTTCCGCGAGAAGCCGGGGATCATGGAGGGCACCGAGAAGCCCGACTACGGGCAGCACGCGTGGGCATCGTCACCGCCGCCGCGCAGCGCGAGATGATCCTGCCGTCGCTGATCCCGATCGTGGTCCCGCTGGTCGTCGGCCTGCTCAGCGTCGAGGCGCTCGGCGGCCTGCTGATCGGGGTGATCGTCGTCGGCCTGTTCGTGGCGATCTCGATGACCTCCGGCGGCGGCGCCTGGGACAACGCCAAGAAGCTGATCGAGGACGGCGCCTACGGCGGCAAGGGCTCCGAGGCCCACGCCGCCGCGGTCACCGGCGACACGGTCGGCGACCCCTACAAGGACACCGCCGGCCCGGCGATCAACCCGATGATCAAGGTCGCGAACATCGTCGCGCTCCTGATCATCCCGATCGTTCACTTCTAGGCGCGCCGCGTCGAGCGGCCTGCACTCGAGCGCCCGGCATCGTGAGGAACGTTCGCCGCCGTAGGGTGGAACCGTGCAGCTCGTCGCCGACAGCGCATGGCGGTTGCGCCGTGGGCGCCATCGAGCAACGTCGCCGAGGCTGACGAGCGCCGTCACGCGCCGACGCGACGGCGCTCGGAGCTCGATGCCGGGCGCGCACGGGTACTTCGCCGGCGGCGCCGGCGGACGAGCGGACGCTGCGCGAGAACGTCGACGGCGTTCGCGCGCTGGCAGCTGCGGCCGCGGGTGCTGGTCGACGTGGCTGAGCGTCACACCGCGCACGACCGTGCTCGGCGAGCGGCTGTCGATGCCGATCGCTGGTCGCGCCGGTCGCGTTCCAGCGGCTCGCGCACGCCGGACGGCGAGGCGGGATGGCGCGGGCGGCGGCGGCCGCCGGGACGGTGATGTGCCTGTCGACGCTCGCCACGGCGCGACCGGCCGAGGTGGCGGCCGCGGCGCCCGGCGCGCGGCTCGCTGGTTCCAGCTCTACTGCTTCCGCGACCGCGGGCGTGACCAGGGCGCTGCTCGCCGAGGCGGTCGAGTCGGGGTTCGAGGCGATCGTGCTGACCGTGGACGCCCCGCGCCCGGGGCGGCGGGAGCGCGACCTGCGGAGCGGCTTCCGGCTGCCGGCCGAGCTCGGCGTGCCGAGCGTCGCGGCGGCGACCGGCGTCCGAGACCGGCCACGTCGGTCGCCGAGGTGCTCGGCCTGGTCGACCCGGCGCTCACCTGGGCGCGACCTCGAGGCGCTGGTCGCGGACTGCGAGCCTGCCGGTGCTGGTCAAGGGCGTGATGACGGCCGAGGACGCGGTGCTGGCCGCCGAGCACGGCGCGGCCGGGGTGATCGTCTCCAACCACGGCGGCCGCCAGCTCGACGGCGTCGCGGCCACCGTCGACGCGCTGCGCGGAGGTGGCCGAGGCGGTCGGCGACCGGGTCGAGGTGCTGATGGACGGCGGGGTCCGGCGAGGAACCGACGTGGTGGTGGCGCTCGCCCTCGGCGCCCGGGCGGTGCTGGTCGGACGCCGCGCTCTGGGGCCTGGCGGTCGGCGGGGGACCGACGGGGCCAGCCGGGTGCTCGAGCTGCTGCGCGACGAGCTCGAGCTGGCGCTGGCGCTCTGCGGCTGCCCGGCGCCGGAGGCGGTCTCGCGGGCGCACGTGCAGCGCGCCTGAGCGAGCGTGGTCGGACCGCTTCGGCGCGGCCTATAGTCGGGTCAGATGGCCGAGCGGATCCCGAGGGAAGAATCGCTGCGCCGCGTGCACGGCGTCGGGGCGCTGTTCTCGGCCGCCTACGGGAACGTCGGCTCGTCGATCTACTACGCGCTCGGCGTCGTGGCGGCGCTTCGCGCTCGGCCTGACCCCGGTCACGTTCCTGATCGCGGGGCTGATCTTCGCCTTCACCGCGGCCACCTACATCGAGGCGACGGTGATGTATCCCGGAGGCCGGGGGGTCGGCGAGCTTCGCCCGCCACGCCTTCAACGAGGTGGTCAGCTTCATCGCCGGCTGGGGCCAGATGCTCAACTACATCATCACGGCCGCGATCTCGGCCTTCTTCGTGCCGCACTACCTGGCGGTCTTCTGGCCGGCGCTGGGCCACGGCCCGGGCGACGTGATCGCGCGGGATCGTCGCTGGTCGCGCTGCTGGCGGCGCTCAACGTCAAGGGGACCCAGGAGTCCTCGCGGCTCAACCTGGTGCTCGCGATCGGCGACCTGGCCACCCAGATCCTGCTGGTCGGCGATCGGGATCGCGCTGGTGCTGAGCCCGTCGACGCTGGTCGACAACGTCCACCTCGGCGTCGCGCCGACCTGGGGCGACGCCGCGCTCGGGATCGCCGTCGGGATGATCGCCTACACGGGGATCGAGACGATCTCGAACATGGCCGAGGAGGCGCGCGACGCGAAGCGGACCGTGCCCCGCGGCACGCGAGCTGGTGGTGCTCGCCGTGCTCGGCCTCTACGTCGCTGCTGCCGATCATCGCCCTGTCGGCGATGCCGGTGACCCAGGACGCGGCCGGCCACTACTCGACCGAGCTGGGGACGACGTTCGCCGGCGACCCGGTGCTCGGGATCGTCGAGAACCTGGGGCTCGGCGCGGGCCTCACGCACGCGCTGCGCATCTACGTCGGGGTCCTGGCGGCGGTGATCCTGCTGATCGCCACCAACGCCGGCGCTGATCGGCGTCTCGCGGCTGACCTACTCGATGGGCCACTACCGCCAGCTCCCCGAGCGGCTGCGCCGGGTTCACCCGCGCTTCAACACGCCCTACGTCGCGATCCTCGTCTTCTCGGGGGTCGCCGCGCTGACCATGGTGCCGGGCAAGACCGACTTCCTGGCGACCATGTACTCGTTCGGCGCCATGCTCTCGTTCACGGTCGCGCACGTCTCGGTGCTGCGATTACGCCAGCGCTACCCGGACGCAAGCGGGGCTGGAAGCCCCCGCTCAACTTCCGCTTTCGGGGCGTCGAGCTGCCGCTGACGGCGGTTCTCGGCGGCCTGGGCACGTTCTCGGCCTGGATCGTGGTGATGGCGCTCAACCTGCGCACGCTGGTCGTCGGCGCGGGCTGGATGCTGCTCGGGATCGCCATCTACTACTTCTACCGGCGACCGCTGCGAGCTGCCGCTGGCGCAGACGGTGAAGGTGGTGACGCCGGAGCCGCTCGGCGTCGAGGAGGTCGAGTACCAGAGCGTGCTGGTCGCCTTCGAGGAGGAGCCGTTCTCGGAGGAGGCGGTGGCGACCGCCGCCCGGCTGGCGGCGCGGCGGCGACGCGGGATCCACGTGCTGGCGATCGTCAACGTGCCCACTCACCTGCCGCTGGACGCGCCGCTCGAGGAGGAGGAGTCGGAGGCGCAGAGCAAGATCGAGCAGGCGAAGCTGATCGGCGGCATGCGGGTCACGGGGAACGTGCAGCGGGTGCGGCCGGGCCAGGCGGGACAGGCGATCGTCGAGGAGGCTCGAGCGATCAAGGCGGCCGCGATCGTGATGCAGCTTCGCTACCGGAACGGCACGCCGCTGTACGGCAAGACGCTTCAGACCGTGCTCGCGGAGCGACCCTGCCGCGTGATCGTCGCCGCGCAGCCCGGGGAAAGGGTGCGAGCCGCGGCCTAGCGACGTCATTCGAGCGCGGGTGAGAGAGATCTGAGCGGCCTGGGCGGGGCCTAGAATCGGGCCGCAATGGCGCCACCCGACCAGCTCTACCGCGGCGTCACCCGGATCTTCTCGGTGATCATCGTCGGCTTCGGCGTCGCGATCCTCGTCGTCACCCTGGCCAACGGCGGCGGTCCGCTGTCGACCGGCTTCTTGATCGGCCTGCTGTTCACCGCCCTCGGCGTCGCCCGCCTCTACCTGACCCTGCGCTCAGGCGGTTGAGCGAGACCCCGCCAAGCGAGCCGCCGCCCCAGGCGGGCGAAGGCGGACCAGGACCCGAGTCCGGGGGCCCCGGCCGCTGGCGGTTGCCCCTTCTGCGCCTCGGCCAGGGCCCGCTGACGAGGCGCATCCTCGGCGTGCCGTGGCTGTTCGCGGTCGCCTACGCGGCGGTCGGCTTCTCGCTCTACTTCTCGATCGGCGTCGTCGCCGACCGCGGGCTCGGGCTGACGCCGCTGATCTTCCTGGCCGCCGGGTTGCTGTTCGTGCTCGCCACGCTCACCTACGTCGAGGGGGGCGCGATGTTCGTCGAGCGCGGCGGCTCGTCGACGCTCGCGCGCCACGCCTTCAACGAGCTGATCAGCTTCATCGCCGGCTGGGCGATCCTGATCGACTACATCATCGTCATCGCCCTGGCGGCGATCTCGGTGCCGCACTACCTGAGCCCGATCTGGGGCGGCTTCACGCACGGCTGGGCGGAGATCGCCGTCGCGGCCGCGGTGATCGCGTTCACGGCAGCCGTCAACATCGCCGGCTTCACCGGCCACGTCCGCCAGCGCCCGCTGATCGTGCTGGCGCTCGCGGACATCGCCCTGCAGCTCGCCGTGATCGCGGTCGGGGCGATCGTCGCAATGCACCCCGATCTGCTGACCGCACATGTCGACCTGTTCACGACCCCGTCCGCCAGGCACCTCGTGGAGGCTCTGGCGGTGGCGACGCTCGCGTTCGCCGGCATCGAGGCGGCCTCCGACCTGGCTCCCGACCTGGAGTGGGAGCCGCGGGATCTGCGCCGCGTGGTCAGCTCGACGGCCGTGCTGCTGCCCCTGATCTATGCCGGGATGGCCGCGGTCGCGCTGATGGCGGTGCCGGTCGTTCCCGGCCCGACGGGCCGCACACCGCGCTCGGCGAGCGGTTCATCGAGGAGCCGGTGCTCGGGGTGGTGAAGAGCTACGACCCGGCCTGGCTGTCGACCGTGCTGCAGGTGGCGGTGGTGGCGATCGCGCCCGCGGTGCTGGCCTGGGCGGCCAGCACCTCGATGCTGGGGCTGTCGCGGCACGTCTACGTGCTGGCCACCAACCGCCAGGTGCCGAGCTGGCTGGGCAAGCTGGGCACGCGCTCGACTCCGTATGTCGCGATCTCGGGGGCGGCGCTGATCGCGTTCGGGCTTGCCGTTCCCGGCGACGTCCGACTGCTGGCGGGCATCTACGCCTTCGGCGCGACGCTGGCGATCGCGATCGCCCACCTGTCGGTCATCCGGCTGCGCTGGACCCAGCCCGATCGCGAGCGTCCGTTCCGGATGCCGTTCGACGTGTCCGTCGCCGGGCGCCCGCTTCCGCTTCCGGCGATTGTCGGCGCGGTGCTGATGGTGCTGCTGTGGATCGCCGTGCTCACCTTCCGCGGGAATGCTCGCTGGGTGGGTGGCGGCTGGATGCTGTTCGGCCTGGTCGCCTACGTGGTCTACCGGCGGTTCGTCGAGAGGACGTCGCTGACGAAGCGCGTATCGGTGCCCGAGGAGGCGCTGCGCAAGGAGGTGCGCGAGGCCGAGTACGGCGACATCCTCGTGCCGGTGTTCGGGACCGAGCTCGACGACGACATCGTGGGCACCGCGGGCCGCCTCGCCGACGCCGCCGACGAGCCCGGCGAGGCGCGTCCGAGACTGGAGGTGATCTACGTGCTGGACCTGCCGCTGACGGTGCCGCTGGACGCCCCGCCGCCGAAGAAGCGGGTCGAGGCGGCCGAGGCGGCCCTGAAGCGCGCCAAGGAGGTGGGCGAGGAGTACGAGACGGTCGACGTCGAGACGGAGCTGGTTCGGGCGCGCAGCGTGGGCGCGGGGATCGTCGACGAGGCGCGACGCCGGAACGTCGAGCTGATCGTGATGGGCGGCGAGCCGCCTACCCGGATGCGCGGCGGCGCGGTCCTCGGTGGCATCGGAGGCTCGCGCCCGCCGGAGGTGGGCGAGGTGACCGAGTACGTGCTCAGGAAGGCCCCCTGCCGGGTGCTGCTGACCGCCCCGCCCGAGGGCTAGATCAGCGGCCCAGAAATTGTCCTGCACCGTTTCGGCGTCGCGGTCGTGATGGGGGCCGAAGACGAGCAGCTCGAGGTCTTCCTCCGGCCCCGCCTCGAAAGCTCGCGTCACGTGCGGCGCGACGCGGATCGCATCCATGGGGCCGATCTCGATCACCTCGTCGTCGAGCTTGACCCGGCCGGCGCCCGATAGCACGACGTTGATTTCCTCGGCCTGGTGGTGGCGATGGGCGAATGGCTGGCGCTTGCCGGCGCGGACGACGTGATACGCCAGGCCGGTGGCCTCGGCCCCGAGGTCCTGGCGCGGAAAGCGCGCCTCCTGTGACTCGGAGAAGCCGTGCTTGACCGCCATGTCCTCGATCTCGCGGAGGTTCTTGATCTCGTAGTCGCTCACTCGGGCCATCCTAACCCGAGCCGACGGGCGGCTGCGGGTAGCATCCAGCCGATGTTCATCCTGATCGTCGGTGCGGGTCGCGTCGGCTCGTCGCTGGCACGGGCGATGCTCCGAGACGGGCACCAGGTCTCGTGCCTGGACGAGGACTCGGAGTCGCACGCGCGGCTCGAGATCGGCCTGGAGCAGCCCTGGGAGGACATGGGCGGTCAGTTCACGGTCGGCACCGGGCTCGAGATCGAGGCGCTTCAGGAGGCGGGGATCGAGCACGCCGACGCCTTCGTGGCCGCCACCGACGGCGACAACACGAACATCGTCATCGCCCAGATCGCCAAGCGGCGCTTCGACGTGCCGATGGTGGTCGCGCGGATCCTCGATCCATACCGGGCCGAGTGGTACGAGCAGCAGGGGCTGCACACGATCTGCCCGACCCGGGTGGCGATCGAGATGCTCGAGGCCGAGGTCAAGGAAGCCGCCGCGAAGGCCGCGGACGGCGCGTAGGAGGGCGTCGGATGTACGTGATCGTCGTCGGGGCAGGCAAGGTGGGATGGAACCTCGGCCGTGAGCTGCTCGAGAAGGGCCACGAGGTGACCCTGATCGAGAAGGACCGCCGTCGCTACCTGACGGTCGAGCAGGAGCTCGAGCACTCGGTCCAGTACGGCGACGCGACGGAGCTGTGGGTGCTGGAGCGGGCGGGGATCTCGCGCGCCGACATGGTGATCGCGGTCACCGGGGACGACGAGGACAACATGCTGATCTGCCAGGTCGCCAAGGAGAAGTACATGGTCGAGCAGATCATCGCGCGGGTGAACAACCCGCGAAACAAGCAGTGGTTCGAGCTGCTCGGGATCAGGCCGGTCGTCTCGGCGACGGACCTGATCCTGCGCCTGATCGAGCACGAGGTGCCGAAGTACGGCCTGGTCCACCTGCTCGACCTTCCGCAGGAGCGCCTGGAGATCATCGAGCTGCTGCTGGCGGAGAACTCGCCGGCGACCGGCCGGCGGGTGGCGGACCTGGAGCTGCCGGAGGGAAGCCTGCTGATCTCGGTGCTCCGCGATGGAACCGGGTTCGTGCCCGGGCCCGACACGGTGCTGGAGGCGGGCGACGAGGTGCTCGCCGTGCTCGATCCGGGCCTGGAGGAGGAGCTGAAGGCGTACTTCGGGCCGGACGGCGGGGCGGCGGAGTGATCGCGGCGGGCGGATGAGCGATCGCAGGGTCGACTACCTGCTGATCGGCGGCGGCATGGCGTCGGCCCACTGCGCCGCTGAGCTGCGAAAGCGCGACGGGGAGGCGTCGATCCTGCTGGTCGGACGAGAGCCGGATCCTCCCTACGAGCGCCCGCCGCTCTCCAAGGAGTACATGCGCGGGGAGAGCAAGCGCGAGGACGCCTTCGTGAACGGAGCGGAGTGGTACGAGGAGAACGGCGTCGAGCTGCTCACGGGTGCGAGCGTCATGTCGCTGGACGTGGGGGCGCGGACGGCGAAGCTGCAGACGAAGGAGGAGGTGGAGTTCTCGAAGGCGTTGATCGCCACCGGCGCGCGGGTGAACATCCTCCACCACCTGGAGGGAGCGCGGCTGGAGGGGATCCACTACCTGCGCGTGCTGGGCAACTCGGATGCGATCCGGGAGGAGGCGCAGCAGGCCGATCACGTGGTGCTGATCGGCGGCAGCTACATCGCGAGCGAGGTGGCGGCGTCGCTGACCGCGACGGGGAGCAGCTGCACGATGGTGATGCTCGAGGACGTGGCGTTGTCGCGGGCCTTCGGCGAGGAGGTGGGGCGCTACTTCCATGAGATCCTGCGCTCGAACGGGATCGAGCTGGTGACCGGCGAGGAGTTGGAGGCGTTCCTGGGGGACGGGCGAGTGCGGGGGATTCGGACCAAGAGCGGGCGGGAGATCGAGGGCGATCTGGTCGTGGTGGGGGCGGGGGTGCATCCCGACACGATGCTCGCGGAGCGCGCCGGCCTCGAGGTGGACAACGGGATCGTCTGCGACTCGAAGCTCGAGACCTCGGTGGAGGGGATCTTCGCGGCCGGGGACGTGTGCTCGTACGACAGCGTCGTGCACGGCCGGCGGCTGCGGATCGAGCATTGGGACGTGGCGCTGCAGCAGGGCCAGCACGTGGCCGGCGGGTTGCTGGGTGACGCGGAGCCGTACCGCGTGGTGCCGTACTTCTTCAGCGACCTGGCGGACTGGACGAGCCTGGAGTACGTGGGGCCCGCGGAGCGGTGGGACGAGATCGTCTGGCGGGGCGACCGGGACGCCGGCGAGTTCAGCGCCTGGTACCTGGACGGCGGCAAGGTGGCGGCGGCGCTCAGCGTCGGGCGCTCGGAGGACCTGGCCCACGCCCGGCGGCTGCTGGAGTCCGGGGCCGACGTGTCGGGACAGAAGGACGCGCTGGCGGACGCGGACAGCGATTTGGAGCAGGTGGGATCCGACTAGGCTTAGGACGCTGCGGTCAAACGTGTCGACTGCGAGCGGACTATTAGAACCCAGCCGGTGCGGGCTGGTGTAATGGCAACACGCCTGCCTCTGGAGCAGGAATTCGGGGTTCGAGTCCCTGGCCCGCAGCTCAACGACGAAAGTGACGTTTCCCCCCTATAGCGGGGTTAAGTGCACACTCGTCGCTCGGATGCCGCCCGATGCCTTTCACGCACGCCCGTGAGAGCCACCCGTCGCGGGCCAATTGCTACCTTGGCTCAATGTGGGGCAGGCGCAAATACGTCGCGCTCGCGGGCGCCTTCGGGGCGGCCGCGCTGCTGGCTGCGGGCTGCGGCGGCGACGACTCGGCGCCGGTCACGACCATTCAGGGCGCGACCAATGGGCAGGGCCCAACCGCGCTCAGCAAGACCGACTTCATCACGCAGGCCGACGCGGTCTGCCGCGAGGCCAACGCGGCCCTCTCGGCCCTCGGCACCGGCCCCGCCGCAAACGACGCCAAGCTCCAGGCCACGCAGGAGCTCCAGATCACGCGCACCGAGCTCCAATCCCTCCAGTCCCTGAACCCGCCCGCCGGGAACGCCTCCGCCCTCGAGAGCTTCCTCTCGGCGCTCCAGGACCAGGTCGCTGCGCTGGGCAAAAAGAAGACGGCCGTCGACCAGGGCGGCGACCCCTCCTCGGCCGAGGCCGAGGCGAGTAGCGCCCTGACCAGCGCCCAGGCCGCCGCGGCCGACTACGGCTTCAAGGATTGCGCCAACGCAAGCCAGGCCCCCACCGGGGCGCAGACAACCACCACCGCCCCGCCGCCCGTGACCACCACGACGACCACGCCCCCGCCCGTCAGCGTCCCGACTACGCCCACCACACCGACCGGCGGCACCGGCGGCGGAACGGGCGGTGGAACCGGCTCGGGAGGTGGAACGGGCGGAGGCACCGGAGGCGGCACGGCGGCGGTGAGACCGGAGGCACGGGGGGCGGCACCGGAGGCACCGGGGGCTGAGCCCAGCCCCCGCCGACGCCGGCCGTGACGCCCGGGACCAACAGCCCCGAGGCGCGCACCCTCAGGCGACAGCCCTAGGCCGCCTGCTCGGCCCAGGCGCCGTAGAGGCGCGAGTACGCGCCGCCCGCCTCGATCAGCTCCTCGTGCGTTCCCGCCTCGACGATCCGGCCGTGCTCGAGCACCACGATCCGCCCCGCCCGCCTGATCGTCGACAGCCGGTGGGCGATCACGATCGCGGTGCGTCCCAGCAACAGCCGCTCCAGCCCCCGCTCGATGATCCGCTCCGTGCGCACGTCCACGTTCGACGTCGCCTCGTCGAGGATCAGGATCCGCGGCTCGGCCAGCAGCGCACGCGCGAACGCGACCAGCTGCCGCTGCCCGGCCGAGAGGCTGCACGCCGCGCTCTCCGATCTCCGTCCCGTACCCGTCGCGCAGCCGCTCGATGAACGTCTCCGCCCCCACCGTCTCCGCGGCAGCGCGAATCTCCTCCTCGCTGGCGTCGGGCCGCCCGAAGGCGATGTTCTCCCGCACCGTCCCCGAGAACAGGAACCCCTCCTGCGGCACGATGCCGAGCTGGCTCCGCAGCGCCTTCGAGCTCAGCTCCCGCAGGTCGTGCCCATCGACGAGCAGCCGGCCCTGCTGCGGATCGTAGAAGCGCGCCACCAGCTTCGCCAGGGTCGACTTCCCGGCCCCCGTCTCGCCGACCAGCGCCACGGTCTGGCCCGCGGGAATGTGGAGGTCGATTCCATCCAGTGCCCACTCCTCCTCGCCGTAGGCGAACGAGACGTGATCCAACTCGATCTCACCCCGCAGCCGCCCCGGATCGAGCGCATTCGGCTGGTCCACCATGTCCGGTTGCGTCTCCAGCAGGTCGAAGATCTTGTCCAGCGCCGCCATTCCCTGCTGGTAGGTGGTGTAGAGCTGGGAGATCTGCTGAATCGGGTCGAAGAAAGCGTTCAGATAGCCGACGAATGCGACCAGGATGCCGACCTGGATGTTGCCCTCGATCGTCTGGTAGCCGCCGTAGAGCAGGATCACCGACGTGCCGATCGCCGACAGCAGCTCGACCGCGGGGAAGTAGGCGGCGTTGAGGTAGACGGTCGTCAAGTTGGCGGCTCTGTTCTCCTCGTTGAGCACCGCCATCCGCTCCAGGTGGCGCGGCTCCTGCGCGAAGCTGCGCACCACCCGCACGCCCGAGAGCGTCTCCTGGAGATAGGCGGTGATGTTGGCGATCTTCTCCCGCGTCAACCGGTAGGCGCCCGACGAAGCGATCCGAAACGCGAGGCTGGCGGCGGCGAGCAGTGGGAAGGTCACGAAGGTCACCAGCGCGAGCTGTGGGTCGAGCAGCAGCAGGATCACGACGACCCCGAGCAGCGTCAGCGTGCTCGAGATCAGCGTCACGACGCCGTCCGTGACCAGGGTGTCCAGCGCCTCGATGTCGTTCGTGAGGCGCGAGATCAGCACCCCGGGCCTGTTGCGCGTGAAGAAGCCGATCGACATCCCCTGGAGATGCGTGTAGATCCGCTCGCGCAGGTCCTGGAGCGCCCGCTGGCCGACCCAGCCCACCAGATAGGTCTGGATGTAGGTCGCCCCCCAGTAGACGAGCGCCGAGAGGACAAAGGCCACCACGATCAGGTCGAGCGCGCTCAGGTCGTGGGTGGCGATGCCGTTGTCGATCGCCCTCCCGGCCAGGTACGGAGGAGCCAGCCCCGCGGCCGTTGCCGCGACCAGGGCGACGAGCGTGACGGCCACCCGGCCCCGGTAGGGGCGAAGCAGGCCGAACAGCCAGCGCAGCTTCCTGGTCCGCTGGCGCTCACCGCGGACCAGCCGCCACAGCTCGCGGAGGAGCAGGAACGTCCCCATCAGGCGCCCGGGCTGGTTGGCCTGGTCCTCGGTCTCCTCGGCGACGTCAGACCCCTGGGTCTCCGGGTCGAGCTCCGTGATCGGGTCGTCGCGACGACCGTCGCGATCAGCTCCACCCGCCGCCTGCTCGTTCCTGTGTGATCGGCTCTCGGGGCTCACAGCCTGGCCACCTCCTCGCGCCGCTCCAGGTCGCGCTGCAGGAACACCGAGTCCGCCATCCCGTGCTCGGCGATCTCCGCGTACAGCGGGCAGCGCTCGAGCAGCTCGTCGTGATCGCCCCGGTCGACGATCCGGCCGCCGTCCATCACCACGACCTCGTCGGCGAGCGAGATCGTCGACATCCGGTGGGCGACGATGAACGTCGTCCTGCCCGGCCATCGCCTCGCGCAGGCCGCGCTTGATCGCCGCCTCGGTCTGCGCGTCGACCGACGAGGTGGCATCGTCGAGGATCAGGATCCGCGGATCGGCGAGCAGCGCCCGGGCGATCGCGACGCGCTGGCGCTGGCCGCCCGAGAGCGTCAGCCCGCGTTCGCCGACCAGCGTCTCGTAGCCGTCGGGCAGCCGCTCGATGAAGCCGTGCGCCTGGGCGCGCCGAGCGGCGAGCTCGATCTCCTCGCGGGTGGCGTCGGGACGCGCGTAGGCGATGTTCTCGGCGACGCTGGCCGAGAACAGGAAGCTGTCGTCGGCGACGAAGGCGACCTGGGAGCGAAGCGAGCGCACGTCCACCGAGCGCAGGTCGGCCCCGTCGATCAGCACCGCGCCCCGGCTCGGGTCATACAGCCGCGCCAGCAGCGCCACCAGGCTCGTCTTCCCCGACCCGGTGGGGCCCACGAGCGCCACCGTCCGCCCGGCCTCGACCGCGAGCTCGACGTCCTCCAGCGCGGGCTCGCCGCCGTTGTAGGCGAGCGATACGCTCGCGCAGCTCGACCCGGCCCGGCCCCTCGGGAAGCGCCGGCGCGCCCGGCGGGCTCACGATCTGAGGCTCGCGGTCGAGGATCTCGAACAGCCTGTTGCCCGACGCGACCGCCCGCTGCGCCATCCCAAGCGTCATGCCGAGCATGCGCATCGGGCCGGTGAGCATGATCAGGTAGGTGTAGAAGGCGGTGAAGTCGCCGAGCGAGAGGGTGTTGTTGATCACCTGCCGGCCGCCGACCAGGAGCACCACCGCCAGGCCGAGGCTCGGCAGGAAGCCGAGCATGGGCGAGTAGAACGCCTGCAGGCGGGTGGAGAAGATCTCCTGGTCGAAGACGCGCCCGACCGAGCGGCGAAAGCGGTCGAGCATGAACCGCTCGCGGGCGAACGCCTTCACGATCCGGATCCCGGAGATGCCCTCCTCGACCTCACCCGTCAGCTCGGCGAGCCGCTGCTGGATCTCCTGGACGGCCGGTCGAGAGCGCCGGTTGTAGCGCATCGCCGACAGGACCACGAACGGCACCGGCAGCAGCGCGAGCGCCGCGAGGTCGGGCTTGAGCGCGAACATCACCGCGCTCGCGAGCAGCGAGCGTCAGCGCGTTCTGGGTCAGGAAGATCAGCCCGTAGCCGAGGAAGAAGCGAATCGACTGCAGGTCGATCGTGGCCCGCGACATCAGCTGCCCGGTCTGTTGGGAGTCGAAGAAACCGAGCTCGAGCCCCTGCAGGTGCCGGTAGAAGCGCTCTCGCAGGTCGAACTCGACCGCCACCGAGACCTTCCCCGCGATCAGGCGGCGCACGACGGTCAGGCCGAGGCGGAGGATCCCCGCGCCGACGATCGCCAGCGCCAGGGGCAGGATCGCGGACCGATCCGTGTCCGGGGGTGTGATCACGTCCACCGTGCGACCCACCAGCCACGGGATCGCGACCGTCATCACCATCGCCAGCGAGGCGAAGACGAGCGAGGCGATCACCGAGCGGCGATAGGGACGCAAGAAACCGAGTAGCCGCCTGAAGGTGGTCACGGCAAATGACTATACAAAGTGAAGTAAGAGCGGCGATACTTCGAGCATGCCCCGCCCGCCCGCCGGCCTCTGTGACTCCTGCGTCCACCAGCGAGCTGGTCCGCAACACGCGCGGCTCGAGCTTCTCGCTCTGCGAGCGCTCGCGCACCGACCCGTCGTATCCGCGCTACCCGCGACTGCCGGTGACCAGCTGCCGGGGGCACGAGCCCCGCGCCGAGCGCGACCGCTGAGCGCGCGCCGCGAGGCCGGCGGCGATTCAGGCCTCGACCGGCGCCGGCGCCCGCGCCGACCCGAGCGCACCCGCGCTCGCCGCGACGACCAGAGCGATCGCGACCACCTCGGTGGCGCTCAGGTCCTGCCCCAGCAGCACCAGGCCGACGAGCGCGGCGACCGCGGGCTCGAGGCTCATCAGCACCCCGAAGGTCCCCTTCTGGAGCCGCCGCAGCGCCTCGAGCTCCAGCGAGTAGGGGATCGCGGAGCTGAGCACGGCGACCGCGAGGCCGACGGCGAGCAGCCCCGGGCGCGCCAGGTCGCCGCCGCCGCCGGCCACGCCGACCGGGATCAGCACGACCGTCGCCACCGCCATCGCCACGGCCAAGCCCTGGCCGCCGCTGAACCCCCGGCCGACGCGCGCCGCCAGCACGATGTAGGCGGCCCAGAAGGCGCCCGCGACCAGCGCGAACGCCACCCCCAGGCCGTCGAGCGAGCCGTGGACGCCGGGGGAGAGCAGGACGATCCCGCCCGCCGCCAAGCGCCACCCACACCAGGTCGCTGGCCCGCCGCGACGCGGCGACCGCGACCGCGAACGGCCCCGTGAACTCGAACGTCACCGCGATCCCCAGCGGGATCCGGTCGAGCGCCGCGTAGAAGCTGAGGTTCATGCCCGCGAGCGCGATCCCGAGCAGGACGGCGTCGCGCAGCGGCCCGCTGGCGGTCCGCGGCACATGCGGGCGCCAGATCGCGACCAGGATCAGGGCGGCGAAGCCGGTGCGAAGGAGCACCGTCCCCGACGGGCCCAGCTCGTCGAACAGCGTCGTCGCCACCGCGGCGCCCACCTGCACGGACAGCACGCTGCCCATCACCAGGCCGATGGATGTCGCTCGCTCCGCGTCGCTCAGGCGGCCGAGCCTAAACGAGTGCCTACCACGGAACGGGGACACGGCAGCCGCGGCAACCAGCCCGCGCGTCGCAACGACGGCAAAGCGTCGCCTGCGCCGATCGGGCCGGCGCTCGTCGCCAGCCGCTTCGTCAGTGCCCCGCCGCGCTCCTCCGGAAGGGCCAGCGGATCCCCCACCGCCTCTTACGGGCGCGGGCCAGCTTCTGATCGCTCTGCCGCGCCATGCCCCACACCATTCGCACCTTCGCCTGCGCCTCGTCGAGCTCCTGCCTGCAGGTGGTCACGGGACTCCAGCGCTGTCGCGCAGCTCGGCCTCGAGGGACTCGGCCCGCTCGCGCAGGGACGTGTAGCGCGCGCCGGAGATCAGCAGGTCGCGGCGCAGCAGCTCGACGACGGGAATGTACTGACGGCCATCGCGAAGCTCCGACGCCAGCTGGTGTCGCCTGATCCGGGCGCGAATCGCACTCTTCGACAGGCCGCTCAGCTCGGCGGCTTGGGCTACGTCCACGGCTGCGTCAGCCGTCAAAGAATCCGCTGACCGCGGCGCTCTCGTCCCTGCGGGCCGCCATTACCACCTACTAGGTAGCCGATCGGGCAGCGATCAAACATTAAGTCTAGCTTGGCGGCGGCAAGCGATCTCCGACCTTCCCGCCTTCCGTCGCTCGAGGCCGCCGTGCGCTGGAACGCAGACGGCCGCCCATCGAATCTTCGTCCGTGAAGAGCTCGATGGGCGACCGTGAGCGCAGCTGATCGGCGTCGCGCTCCGTCAGTCGCCGTCGCTGCTAGCCCTGGGCGGGCGTGTCGTTGACTCCGTATGCCTCGAAGTCGTACCTCGTGTTGTTGATCCGGAGGCCGTCGACTGCGCCGACCCAGGCGTTGTCGCGACCCTTGGCGATTGCCACCGTGTAGATGCTGCCCCCATTGGGGTTCTGACCGTTGTTGTTGGTGACCAGGGCCTGCTTCGCGTTCGCGAAGGTGCACATGGTCGTCTGGTCGCAGCCGGTGACCGTGCCGGCGGAGCCGGTGAAGTACCACTGCCCTTGGTGGGCGGCGCTTTGGAAATCACTCCACCTGTCTGAGCTGCCCCGTCGGGATCGGGTCGGGCACCCAGACCATCGAGGTGTAGTTCGACGTGCCGACGTTCGGGTCGATCTCCAGCGTGATGTTCGGCAGGTTGCTGGGGCTGATGCCGCGTTCTCATTGGTCTGGAAGACGCGGTACCCGACCGCGGTCAGGTTCTGCGACCTGGTTGCCGAAGAAGTCGACCTCGTTGCCGAACGAGACCTTCTCCTGCGGGGTGCCCCCGCTCATCGCGTTGTCGGATACCTGGAGCCCCAGGCTCCCGGTGCCGAACGGCGGCTGGCTTGCGGGACCCGTGACCCCGAACGAGCCGTAGGGGCCGGACCGCAGGTCAGCCACGGCGGAGCCGATGGTGTTCCGGGTGATCAACGCCCCAGTGCGCGCCCTTGCTGTGGGCAGCTTGCTCACTCTGGGTCGCCACCGTGGCGTATGCGCCGCCGCCCAGGGCGACGAACAACGCCACCAGTGGCGATGATCATGCTTGCCGAGGGCCGCTTCAGGCGCCCTCTGAGTGCGTCGAAGGCCTTCATCCTGTCCTCCTCCTTTGCGTTTTGTCGAAATGCCACCCCTCGGCTGCACCGGAGTGTCCCCCTCTGGAAAGCCAACGAGCCATGTGAACCTATCCCAGTCCCGGCTCGCGGGAAGCCCGGCTCCCGATCGGGGGTAATGGCATGTGGCGATACGACGCGTCTCGACCGAGGACCGATGAGTTCTGCAACCCGCTCCGGTCTCCAGGAGAGACCCGCCACGACAACGGACGAGAGGAGCCAGCCATGTTCGAGAACACCAAGGCATACAGCGGCTTCGCCGTGGACGACCTGCAGAAGGCACAGGAGTTCTACGGCGAGACGCTAGGGCTGAAGACGACCGTGCTGGACGAGGAAAACGGCCTGCTGTCGCTCGAGCTCGCAGGTGACAGGCCCACGATCGTCTACCGGAAGCCGGACTTCACCCCGGCGACCTACACGATCCTGAACTTCCCCGTCGACGACATCGACGAAGCCGTCGACGGGCTGGCCGCGCGCGGCGTGCGCTTCGAGCGATACGACGCCTTCGAGCAGGACGAGAAGGGCATCTCCCGCGGCAACGGCCCGCAGATCGCCTGGTTCAAGGACCCCGCCGGCAACGTGCTGTCCGTGCTCCAGGACACCTAGACGGATTGCCAGAGACCGTGGGCGTCACGTTTCCAGGAGAGTCACCGGAGTACCGGGCGGCACGCGACCGGCTGCTCGGGCAGGAGCTCGAGCTGCGCCGCGCGATGGAGGCGGTCGCCATCGCCAGGCGCGAGCTGCCGCCCGGCGGAGCCGTCCCGGAGGACTACGCCTTCCAGGGGAAGGGAGCGGACGGCAGCCCCGACCGACGTCAGGCTGTCGGAGCTGTTCGCGCCTGGCAAGGACTCGCTGGTGATCTACAGCTTCATGTTCCCGCGCGACCCCGGCGACGAGCGGCCGGGGCCCGCGGCCGGTCGGACGGCGCTCCTGAAGCTCGAGGAGACTCCGTGCCCGTCGTGCGTCGCGCTTCTGGACCAGCTCGACGGCGCCGCGGAGCACGCGGGCCAGCACGTCAACCTCGCGGTGGTCGCGAAGTCCCCGCTGCCGCGCATCGTCAGCTTCGCCGAGGAGCGCGGCTGGCGGCGGCTGCGGCTCCTGTCTTCGGCCGGCAACACCTACAACCGCGACTACCTCGGCGAGACCGCCGAGGGCGCGCAGCGGCCGATGCTGAACGTGTTCACGCGCGAGGGCGGCGTGATCCGCCACTTCTGGGGCTCGGAGCTCTTCTACGCGCCGACCGACCCCGGACAGGATCCCCGCCACGTCGGCGCCCTGGAGCCGGTCTGGAACCTGTTCGACCTGACGCCGCGAGGGGCGCCCGCCCGACTGGGATGAGCAGCTGAGCTACCCGTAGGCCGGCCGCTCGACGGAGGCATCGAGTACCTGGATTCGCTACCCGTTCGTGGCTGGTCGAGAGCACGGACCGGCGCGGTTGCAATAGGCTCCCGGTCCGTGGGGAGGATTTCGCGTTACCTGGGGGGAATGGCAGCCGTCGCGGCCACTGCGGCGATGCTGGCTGCCGGGGTCGGCGCTCGCGGCCGACAGCTTCACGAGCGGGGTGACGGCGGGGGAGATCACGTCGTCCTCCGCGATCGCCTGGGCTCGCGCCAACCATCAGGCCTCGTTGCGAGCTCAGCTCGCCACGGACGCCGGCTTCGGCAACGTGGTCAGGAGCCGGGTCGTTCAGGCGACGGACGCCAACGACAACACGGTCCAGACCACCTTCGGCCAGCTCCGCAACAACACGGCCTATCACTACCGCTTCTGCTTCTTGGACGGCAGCCCGTGCAGCGCGGTCGGCAGGTTCCTCACCGCTCCGAGCCCCGTGACCAACAAGACGATCCGGTTCGCCTACTCCGGCGACGAGACCGGCCAGGCAGCACCCGGACAGACCCAGCCGTTCTGGGGGAACTTCAAGGCGTTCCAGTCGATGGTCGCCGAGCACAACGACTTCAACATCGACTTCGGAGACACGATCTACTCCGATCCAGAGGTTCCCGGCGCACCGACCGCCACGACGGTGCCGCAGAAGTGGGGGATGTATCTGCAAGAAGATGGCGGTCCCGAACATGCGGAGCATCCGCGCCGCGACCGGGCTCTACAACCACTGGGACGACCACGAGTTCATCAACGACTTCTCCGTTCCCGAGAACGGACGCCCGCTCTACGACCGGAGCGTGGAGGCCTTCCGGGACTTCGAGCCGGTGACCTTCAGCCAGGACCGCGGCATCTACCGGACCTTCCGCTGGGGCAAGAACCTGCAGCTGTTCTTCCTCGACGAGCGCTCGTTCCGAAGCGGCAAGGCGTCCGCCAACCATGTCTGCGACAACCCCGACACCGGCCAGCCGGACCTGGCGCCGACGGCCCCGACGAGCACCCGCAACACGTTCTCGTCGGTGGTCCCCTCCCTCTCCCAGCCGGTCTCGCAGGCCTGCAAGGACAAGATCAACAGCCCGAACCGAACCTTCCTGGGCGCGGCGCAGCTCAACCGCTTCGTAGAGACGGTCAAGAGCTCGAACGCGAAGTGGAAGGTGGTCATGAACGAGACCCCCATCCAGCAGTTCTACGCCCTGCCGTACGACCGCTGGGAGGGCTACGCGACCGAGCGCGTGCGGCTGCTGCGCGCGCTGCAGACCGCCAACGTCGACCACCTCGTCTTCCTGACCACCGACACCCACGCGGGGCTGGCCAACGTGGTCCGCTACCGGACCCTGCCGAACGACGTCGCGCCCAGCCAACGCTCCGTCGACCGCCCCCTCCAACACCCCCTACCAGGACTTCGTCATCGGCCCCGTGGGACGAGACCGTTCTGGCAGGAGATCGACGAGTGAGACGGGCAGCCCCGGCAGCGGCAAGCTGATCTCGAACGCGTTCTTCAAGCCGCCGCCGCCGAACGGCATGGGCATGTCATGCGCCCAGGGCGGCGCAGAACAGCTACGGCGAGGTGACCGTCACAGGCAGCACCCTCAGGATCGCCTACAAGGACGAGAACGGCAACACCCTGATGGACTCGAACGGCACCAGCCCGTGCGGTCCGTACGTGCTGACGCACTGAGCTCGCACGGACACTGGGCCGCGGCGAAACTCGTCCGCGCCCGCTCCCAGGACGAGCGGCAGACGATCGCGGTGGTAGGCTGGCCATGTGTCGGGTAGCGCATGGATGTGCGGTAGGGGGGAACGGCTCCTTCGCGGAGGGCCCTCTTCTGCCTTGAGCAGGATGCCGGGAGCCCCTGGACTGAGGGCCTGGGGAATAGGGCTTCTATGCGCGGTGGGGGCGCTGTTGATCGCGTCGCCGAGCGCCGACGCCGCCGTGTGTCCGACCGATCCAGAACAAGCCGAACGCGATTCCGCATGTCGACTATCACGGCGTCCAGCATCTGAGCTACTGCTACGGCCCGGTGTCCGTGAAGTCCGGGCAGAACATCATCCGGCTGAACCCCACCAAGCTCTTCCCGCAAAAGCCCGGGTACATCACGAGGTTCGACCCCGAGCTCGTCTACCTCGACGGCTCGGTTCCTCGGGTGGACGTGCTCCACCTCCACCATGCGGTGTGGATCGTGAACGGCAACCCGCAGTTCGCCACCGGCGAGGAGAAGTCGATCCTGCAGATGCCGAAGGGATTCGGCTGGCGCACGACTCCGTCTGACCACTGGCTCGTCAACGACATGATCCACGACCTCGTCGGAAGCGCCGACACCGTGTACATCGTGTGGAGGCTCGACTTCGTGCCCGACACGTCTCCAGCCGCCGCCTCGATGCACCGGGTGCGCACCAGGTGGATGGACGTGTCCGGGCCCAGCCCGCGGGTCGGGATCTCGAGCTCGATCTATCCCGTCTTCAACGCTCTGCGCGGAATGGGCAGCGGGGGCCGCTACTCGTTCCCCGACCAGGCCACCGGCGCGCAGCGCAACCTGATCGGCCCCAACCAGAAGTGGACGCCCGACCACCCGGTGACGCTGATCAGCACCGTCGGGCATCTTCATCCGGGCGGCCTTGCAGACCGGCCTCCGGGTCCGCCGCGGGGCCCAGCACAGGAGGATCTTCACCTCCAAGGCCCACTACTACGAGCCGGCCGGCGCGGTGTCGTGGGACGTCGCGATGGGGGCCACGCCGACGGATTGGCGCGTCAAGCTGCAAGCCGGCGACACGTTGAGCGTGAACGCGACGTACGACGTGAGCTCGGCGGACTGGTACGAGGTGATGGGGATCATGCCCGTGGCCGTCTACGACGGCGTGGACGTCGGCGGCGTGGATGCGTTCAACAACCAGATCCCCCAGAACGGGGTGCTCACGCACGGACATCTGGCCGAGAACAACCACCACGGAGGTGGGCCCGACCGACCTGCCGGACCCGAGGCTCCTGCCGGGCACACCGCCGCACAACCCAATCGGGATCGAGTTCTACGAATACGGGCAGGGTGACCTGTCCGCGCTCGGGTAGCGGCGCCTATCCACCGACAATCCAGGCCGGGCAGTCGCTGACCTTCAAGAACCTGGACTCGACCCAGGACAAGAACATCTTCCACACGCTCACGGACTGCAAGGCGCCGTGTAACCGCGACACCGGCATCGCCTATCCGGTCGCCAACGGGCCCAGGACGTTCGACTCGGGCCAACTCGGCTTCAACTACGCCGGCTTCAACGCCCCGGCCGTCGACCGCGACACCTGGACGACGCCGAAGAACCTCCCGCCGGGCACCTACAGCTACTTCTGCCGGGTCCATCCCTTCATGCGAGGCAGCTTCCGGGTGGTCTCGCCGAACTAGGCCGACTGGGCCGGCACCTTCCCCAGCCTCCTCGCGAGGTGTCTCCCAGGAAGCGCGATCCATCTCCAGACGCAGAGGATCAGTGCAGGGACGATCGCGAGCACGACCCACAGGAGGGCGACCGGGTAGCGGATCGGCGGCCACTGGATCGCCATCGCCAGGTAGGCGACGAGGAGAAGGAGGAGGGCACCGACCGCGACGATCACCGCCTTGGCCGACCATTGGTCTCGCCACACGTCGCCGACCGCGCCTCCAATCGCCCCGTGCCAGACGATAACGGCTAGTCCAGCGACCGCAGCTATCGCCAGCGCGATGAAGACCCACGGTGGGCCGGGCCAGAAAGTGGCGATTGTCCGGAGGAACCGCTGGCTTCCGGCCCTCAGTTGGCGACCGTACAGGCCGCTGGGCGCCGTTGCGATGCGTCGATGAACGTCCTTGCCGAAATCCCATCGGTCGGGGGCCTTGCCGGGGGCATGGGGATGGCGAAGGGCCTTGAGCTGCGAACGCTCGAATTCCCTGTCGCTCATCAGGTAGCCGTCAAGCATCAGCGAGAACGCCTCGCTGTCGCCGAAGTAGTCCAGGTCGGTCCGGATCCGCGATAACGCCTCCTGAACGCCTTCATGAACTCCGAACTCGTCGGAGGTGAACTCTCCCTGTCGCTCTGGCCGAGGCGGGGTCGGTGAGGAGATCGGTGATACCGCCTTGGCCTCCAGTCCCTTTCGAAGGTGAAGGAGGGCCATCCCGTCGGCGTCCGTGAGGGCGTGCGCGAGCTGTTCGTCGCGAATGCGGTCCCCATAGATCGACATCGTCCGGCCTGCGACCGATGGGAGGAGTGTCGAGGGCCTCTCGAGGTCGTTCATCTGGCCCGACGCGTCGCTGATGATCATGTAATTGCATTCCTCGTCGAGAAGGCCTTGGATCCCCTGGTTGTCCTGCACCCCTCCGTCGACCAGCTCCACGCGAGTCCCTGCGTACATCCCAGAGATCGACAGGGGGTGAAAGAGGAGCGGCACGCACGCCGAGGCAGCCACCGCGAGAGCGAGCGGGAAGTCCTCCTGCCTCTGGCCGACCCACGGCTCGTCTGGTTTCGCTTTGCAGGACGGGTCTGGGTTCTCCTCGAAGAGGCCGCGGATGAGCCGCATGTTCTTGTCGACGTCGTTCACGATCGCGCGCTTGTGCTTGCTCTCGGGGAGCGGCTCGCCCATGCGACACGTCCCGAACCGCCAGTTGTGCCCGGTGTTGAGCGAGGTGGCGTTGATCCACAGGATCGGTGGGTCGCTGCCGTTCGTAGGGGCGTGCGGCTTGATCGCAAGCTCGTGCATGGCGATCTGCTTTTCGGGACCGAGGCCCCACCACTTGCGCTCACGTGATCCGTCCTGCCTCTCCCTCCAGATCTCCTTGTAGAGGTGGCGGTCATAGAGGTCGCCGATCCGGTCGCTGCGGGAGTAGCTCGGCCAGGCCATCCGGATCGTCTTCACCGGGTTGGCGAACACGCGGCCGCGAATGTTCTTGCGGACCGCGTGGAGGAGCTTCCGCTCCACCTCGCGGACGAGCCCTACGTAATCGTCGTTGGTGATCGGTCCTTTGGTGGCATCCTCAAGCCGGTTCTTCAGCACGAGGTAATAAGCGGCGCCGACGATCGAACCGCCGGACACGGTGGATATGACCTCCACCCTGGGCAGGACACCGAGCTCGGCGAGCCGGGCCAGCACCCCGACGTGGAAGAAGGCGGCGCGGAATCCCCCTCCCGACAGCGCGAGGCCCACCTTGTCGTCAACGGACCGAGTCGATCCGGCCGTCTTGTGCGCACAGGGACTCGTAGCCATCGTGTCCGGAGACGCCTCAGGTGCCACCCGGGGCCTCGCCCTCGGCCACGACGTGCTCGGGATCGCTTCGCTGCCCGAAGAAGTTGAAGACGCTCCCATAGACCAGGCAATCCCCTTTGGGGGGACTGGGAAGGCGAAGGACCTGCGTGCCGCTTCTCGGCGTGTCCTCGAAGGCCTGGCTCAAGAGCATGTCCCCGGTGCCGTCGGCAGAGTGGAGGGTGAGGAGCAGGTGCTGCCCGCGGTGAAGGCCACGCTCGGGAATCTCGTACTCCACCGTCACCTTCGTCCCGTCGAGCGTGGCCCGCGGGAGCTCGGGCTTGCATGGGAAGGTCGCCTTGCCGAGGAACCAGAGCGCCCGAAAGAACCACGCCACCGGCTTTCGGGCCACTGCCTTGGCGTGGTAGATCCAGGGGCGGGCCCAACGCTCAGCCTGGGCGATTGGCGCCGCGGGGCTCGTGCCCCCGATGTTGAGGCGGCCGCGAAGTGGGCCGAGCGTGGCGCCCCAGCGCCCGCGCCAGTTCTGCCAGGGACCGAACTCCGCAACCTCGGGCACCCGGCAGGGCCCCTGGGTGGTCGGGTGGTCGGCGCCCGGAAAGTAGAAGTGCGTTCCGGGCTCGAAGTAGTTGGCATGTGAGAAGGGGGCTACATAGACCAGCGGACGCCCGTCGCGCTTGGCCACAGCGTCCCAACGGCGCGCCTCACCGGCGTTGTGTTGCGAGCAGGTGACGCTCTTTGGCTCGCCGTCGACCCCCACCTCGACGAGCACCATTTCCCAGTCGCCCTGGTGGCGGCCCTGGCCGAGGAACTTCTTCGGGTTGTCGTAGTACCAGAGCCAGTACTCGAGCCAGGCGCTCTGCCCCCTGCGGGCGACACGCCCGTAGGTGCAGTGAGGGAACCGCGAGTCGCGCTGGTACTTGATGGCATCCTCCAGCGGGTTGGGCGCGCTGCTCAGGTGATCGCCATCGGCGAATTCGAGCGGATCGGGATAGTCCGTCAGCACGTCCAGCTTGAGCTCGGTGAGCGCTCCCTTGCCGGCGATGGGCGTGCCCGATCCGGTCGCCAGGCAGTTGCAGGGCGGGTCCGTCATCGTCGCCGCGGACACGGCGCGGTAGCCGTCCTGGGCGTCGTACTGCAGGTACGGCGCGAACCGCTCGAGGAGCTGTCGGTCTTCGGGGCCCAAATTCCGCGCCGACCCTAACGCGGCGTCCCCGCCCGAGCAAGTGCGCGTTGACTCGATGGGGGCGCATGAGAGGGTTCGATCCCGGCCAAAGGGCGGGCTGGACGTGATCGCCGACCTGCACTGCCACTACCCGATGCACCTGCTCGTCAAGGACGAGGAGGACGAGATGCACCCGGACACGTCGCTGAATGCGCTTGTCAAGAAGGTCCGCAAACGGCCGTCGTTGTGGAAGAAGTTCTGGCCGCGGTCCTGATGCTGTTTGCTCGCGCGATCAACTTCCGCCGCTTCTGGGGAACGTGGCGGGTCAGCCCTGGATGGCCTCGAGGAGGCCGATACGCGCTTGGTCTTCTCGGTCCTCTACCTGCCCTTCGCGGAGTTCGATAACGATGAATGGCCGGACGGCAGGCCCGAGGACCACTATTACTGTGACCTCCTTGAGCACCTTGACCAGGTCGAGACAGAGCTCCGCGAGCAGGACCCCCAGGGCACGCGGCACCTGCTGATCAAGCGAGAGCAGGACCTTGATGCGGTGCTGGGTGGCCACGGGCTGATCGGGTTCGCCCATGGCGTCGAGGGCGGCTTTCACCTCGGCGCGGCGATCGCCGAGATCGACGGGCGGGTCAAGAAGCTCGTGGACCGCGGGGTCGTCTACATCACCCTCGCCCATCTGTTCCCGCGCCAGGTGGCGGCGAACGCCCCGGCAATCCCGTTCCTTCCCGACAGCCTCTACAACCGCATCTTTCCCCAGCCCCCCGGGACGGGCTTGAGCGACATCGGCAGGGCCGCCGTCAAAGCCATGCACAAGCATGGCGTCCTGATCGACATCAGCCACATGCGCGAGGACGCGATCGAGGACACCTTCGACCTTGTCGAGGGGCTGGAGAAGGATCACCACAAAGAGCCCAGCGACTTCCCGGTCATTGCCACCCACGCCGGCTTTCGCTTCAAAAGCGACCAGTCCTACATGCTGAGCCCGCCCACGATCCAGCGGATCGCGAAACGCAAGGGGGTCATCGGGCTGATCATGGCCCAGCACCAGCTCAATCACGGGCTCGATATCGACGACCCGGAGAAGTTCGCGGCGACCCAGAAAGCGATCCGCTGCCACATCGACGAGATCGACAAGCACGCGGACGCTTTCGAGGTGGTCGGGATCGGGTCCGACCTCGACGGCTTCATCAAGCCAACCGTTGGCGGGATCGAGTGCGCCAGGGACCTTGGCAAGCTCAATGACGCTCTCGATCATGCCTATCCCGGCAGTGCCAAGGGTCTGCTTTGGGGCAACGCGGAGCGTGTGCTTCGCAAGGCACTGGCCGGGCGCAGCTAGGGCTCCTGGTCGCCACCGAGGCGACGAAGACCACGTAAGAAGAGGGCTAGTCCAACACCCCGGCGGCTTCGAGAGCCTCCTGGCGGTCGACGCTTATACCGATGCGCCTGACCTTGCCCGCCTCGATCGTGACGATGGCGTAGGCGGTCAGGCTCAGCTGGAGGCCGCTGCGGCGACCCTGCCCGACAGTGCCGGTGACGCACACGAACCGGCCTCGTCCCACGGGGATGAATTCTCGTGGCTCCAATTGGAAGTCCCCGAAGGACTCCCAGAGATTGATGGTCCATTGCAGGGCTCCCGGGTGCCCGACGTGCCAGGTCGCGCCCGGAATGCCGGGATAGTCCTGGAGTTCGACGTCCTCGTGGAGATACCGGAACGGCTTGCCCTCGAACGGGTCATCGAGGTGGCCTTTCCCGAGACCGTTGAAAGCGTCGCACAGCTCACGGAAGACCCGAAAGTCCTCTTCCTCCGCCGGCATCGTTGGAGTATCCCGCGTCGTCGCGTTTGTGGGGAAATCACTCCGCCGCCCGTTGGGACGACAGGGTCGGCCGAGCGGCACAATCTCGCTGTGGGAAATCTGCAGATCTTCATCGCTGCGCTGTTCGTCTCGGCCGCGGGCCTGAACGCGCTCGCCAACTGGCTGAAGGTGCCGTACCCCATTCCGCTCGTGATCGGCGGGCTCGTGCTGGGACTGATCCCGGGAATCCCGGACTTCGAGCTGGACCCGGAACTGGTCCTGCTCGTCTTCCTGCCGCCGCTGCTCTACGCCTCGGCGTTCTTCGCGGACCTGCGCAGCCTCGTGACGGACGCCCGAGTGATCTCCCTGACGGCGATCGGGCTCGTGCTGGCGACGGCCGCAGCGGTCGCGGTGGTCGCGCACGAGCTGATCGGCCTGCCATGGGCGATGTCGTTCGTCCTCGGCGCGATCGTCTCACCCACCGATCCCGCGGCGGCGACGGCGATCATGCGGCGGGTCGGCGCGCCGCGGCGGATGGTCAACGTGCTCGAGGGCGAGAGCCTGTTCAACGACGCCACCGCGCTGGTCGCCTACAAGGTGGCGGTTGGGGCCGCGATCGGCGTGAGCGTCTCGGCCCAGCACACCGTGCTCGAGTTCTTCGGCGACGTGGCTGGAGGGATCGCCATCGGGCTGGCGGTCGGCTGGGTGATCGCCGAGGTGAGGAAGCGCGTCAGCGACGTCAACACGGAGCTGACGATCTCGCTGTTCAGCGCCTACGGGGCGTTCATCCCGGCGAATCAACTTGGTTTCTCGGGTGTGCTCGCTGTGGTCACCGCCGGCGTGTACCTGGGCTTCCGCGCTCCCGAGATCGCCTCGATGGAGAGCCGGATGCAGGGCTACACGCTCTGGTCGATCCTCACGTTCCTCCTCAACGCCACGCTTTTCATCCTGATCGGCCTGCAGCTGCCGGCGATCGTCGACGGGCTCAGCGGCCGGCCGGCCGGCGAGGTCATCGGCTATGCCGCGGTCGTCTGCGGGGCGGTGATCGCTGTCCGCTTCCTGTGGAACTTCATCGTCACCTTCATCATCAGGGCGGTCGACCGACGGCCCTCGCAGCGCGCGCGCCGCGCCGACTGGCGCATCCGGGTCATCGGCAGTTGGGCGGGGATGCGCGGCGCGGTTTCGCTGGCGGCGGCGCTGGCGCTGCCGCTCCACACCGATGCCGGCGCGCCGTTGCCCGGCCGCGAGCTGATCCAGTTCATCACCTTCGCCTTGATCCTTGTCACCGTGGTGGGGGAGGGGTTGACGCTGCCGTGGCTGATCCGCCGCCTCGGCGTGGTGGAGGACGGCGGTGACGAAGAGAACGAGGAGATCTTCGCTCGGCTGGTGATCGCCCGCGCCGCGATCGAGCGGGTTGACGCGCTGGCAGGGGAGGATTGGACCCGCGACGGAACCGTCGAGCGAGTCCGCCGTCTATACGAGTACCGGCAGCGGCGCTTCAGAGTGCGCGCCGGCAAGATCGAGGATGAGGACGGGATCGAGGAGCGCTCGCTTGCCTACCAGCGGCTGATGCACGAGATCTTCGCCGCCCAGCGCGAGGAGCTCGTCCGGCTTCGCAACGCCCGCGAGATCAGCGCCGACGTGATGCGCCGCGTCGAGCGCGAGCTCGACCTGGAGGAGTCCCGGCTGGAGGTCTAGCGCGCGGATGCGAGCGCGGCCCGCATGGAGGACACTCGTCGGGATGTTCTGGCCCGTCGACCCTTCGCCCGGCCAAGTGGAGCTCCTGGCGGGCGAGGTCGTGCCACTGCTCTCCGATTACACAACCGATCGAGGAGGACCATCCGATGACTGATGCCTTTGTGCTTGGCGGAGTGCGAACGCCGGTGGGGCGCTACGGCGGCTCGCTGTCGCATCTGCGCCTGGACGACCTCCTCGGCCAAACGATGGTTGCGGCGTGCGAGCGGGTCGAGGTACCGCTCGATCGCATCGAGGACATCACCGCCGGATGCGTGAATCCCGCCCACGAGGGAATGGGAGACGTCGCGCGCTGGGCCGCGTTGGCCGCGGGCTTTCCGGACTCGGTCCCGGCGATCACCGTCAACCGATTCTGCGCGTCGTCGCTTTCCGGCGCGATCCAGGTCGCGCACGCGATCCGCAGCGACGAGCTCGGGATTGGCTTGGCGGGCGGGGTGGAGTCGATGTCACGGTCGGGGTGGGCCCTGATGAAGGGCGAGGCGCCCTTCATGCCGCGGGGCCCTGTGTTGATGCTGGACACGATGTGGGCCGGGGCCGGGGGACCCCCGAACCCGGCGCTCCTTGCCCGCGATGCCTACGTCGACATGATGCAAACGGCGCAGAACGTCGCCGACCGCTACGAGCTGACTCGGGAGGAGATCGACGCCTTCGCGCTGCGCTCCCACCAGCACGCTGCCGGTGCCCGCGACTCCGGCCGGCTGGCCGAGGAGATCCACCCGGTCGAGATCGAAGCGACCCGCAAGCGGGAGGCACGCACGTTTGAGCATGACGAGAGCATCCGTGACGACACCACGGCCGAGAAGCTCGCGGCGCTGCCGGCGCAGCCGAACACCACGCAGATGACGGCTGGGAACTCCTCGCCGCTGAACGACGGTGCGAGCGCCGTCGTGCTCGCCAGTGCGGCGGCGGCCGAGGAGCTGGGCGTCGAGCCGCTGGCGCGCGTCGTCGCGTCGGCAACCCATGCGCTCGACCCGCAGGTCATGGGGATCGCCCCGGCGTTTGCGATCCCGAAGGCGCTGGAGCGCGCCGGCGTGGCTCCGGCCGACGTCGACGTCTGGGAGGTCCACGAGGCCTACGCGTCGGTCGCCGTCGCGATCCTGCGCGAGCTGCCGCGCCAGCTCGACGGCTTCGAGGTTCCGGACGAGCGCCTGAACCCGAACGGCGGCGCGGTCGCAATCGGCCACCCGTTCGGGTCGTCCGGGACCCGGTACGTCCTCACCCTCGCCACCGAGCTTCGCCTACGCCAGCTCCGCTACGGAGTCCTCGGCGTGTGCGTCGGATCCGGCCAGGGGGTTGCGCTCGTCCTCGAGAACCCTTCGGCCTGAACCCCTGATCGTCACGATCGATCTCAGCGAGGTCGCGTTCACCTGAACGCACGCTGAGTAACGTAGACCGGGTGACCGGCATGCCCTTCAGCACGCTGCCCGCGGTCGTAGCCGACGATCACGTCACCGGCTCCGATGCGCCCAGGCTGACCCTGGTCGAGTATGGAGACTTCGGGTGTCCGTTCTGCTTCGCCGCCAGCCGGCCGGTGAAGTCCCTCCTGGATCGCTTCGACAGGCTTCGGCTTGTCTGGAGACACTTCCCGGACGCCGAGATGCATCCTGGGGCGGATCTCGCGGCGGAGCTTTCCGAGCTCGCCGCGGTCCACGGAAAGTTCTGGGAGGCGCATTCCCTGTTGCTCGCCGGGCGCGAGCGGTTCTCGCAGGAGGACCTGCTCTCGGTGGCGCGGCAGCTCGAGCTGGACGAGGAGGAGGTCGAAGCGGCGCTTGGCGAGCGCAGCTTTCGGGAACGTGTCCTCGCGCAGGTCGCCGGCGCCAGACAGGCCGGCGTGCACGCCACGCCGACCTTCTTCGTGGACGGCGAGCGGCTCGACGGCCCTTGGCGCCAGCTCGCGCAGATCGTCCCGGCAAGGCTGGAGAAGGCGAAGCCGTGAGCGGCGAGACGCAGCCCATCGGCGCGGGCGAGCCCGAGACCGTCGACCAGGACGGTGCATTTCCGCGCCTCGACGAGGACCAGCGGGCGCGATTGCGAGAGCTCGGGCGCGTTCGCACGGTCGAGCCCGGCGAGGTGCTGTTCGCCGCGGGGGACGAGAGCAGCGACTTCTTCGTCATCGAGTCGGGAGCCGTGGCGATCGTCCAGGGACTTGGCAAGGAGAATCGGGTCATCGCCATCCAGGGGGCCCACCGTTTCCTGGGGGAGCTCAGCCTGATCATCGGCCAACGGCTCTATCTCTCGGGGGTCGTCCGGGATCCGGGGGAGGTGATCCAGATCCCCTTGGACAAGCTCCGCGAGATCGTGGATGAGGACAAGGCACTGAGCGACCTGATCCTCGGGGCGTTCATCGCCCGGCGCGCGATCCTGATCGACGTCGGAACCGGGATCAAGCTCATCGGCTCGCGGTTTTCACCCGACTCCCGTCGCCTGCGCGAGCTCCTGGCGCGGAATCGAATGCCGTACCAGTGGATCGAGCTCGAGGATGACGAGGATGCGGATGCGCTGCTGGGCGGCCTCTCGGTCGAGCCGGGCGAGACGCCCGTGGCGGTCACGGGGGGAGGGGAGGTGCTGCGCAATCCGAGCAATGCCGAGCTGGGACGAGCGATTGGCCTGGGCACCTCCGGCTCGCCGCCTCCGCTGTGCGACGTCGTCGTCGTGGGCGCGGGGCCCGCCGGGCTCGCCGCCGCCCTCTACGCAGCGTCGGAAGGACTTGACGTCCAGGGCGTTGACGCGGTCGCTTCGGGCGGTCAGGCCGGCACCTCGGCCAGGATCGAGAACTACCTCGGCTTCCCGGCCGGCATCTCAGGCAGCGAGCTGACCCAGAGAGCAACGGTCCAGGCCGGCAAGTTCGGGGCGCGGTTGAACGTGCCGGCCGCGGCCGTGACGCTGACGAGCGAACCGGGCAGGCACGAGATCCAGCTCTCGAACGGCGAGACGGCGACCGGCCGAAGCGTCATCGTCGCCACCGGGGCCCAGTATCGCCGTCTCGATGTCCCCCGGATGGAGGAGTTCGAGGGTGGCGGCGTCTACTACGCCGCCACCCAGGCCGAGGCGCAGCTGTGCGCCGACGACCCGGTCGTGATCGTGGGCGGCGGCAACTCGGCGGGCCAGGCGGCCATGTTCCTCTCCCGGGGCGCCGCCCACTGCCGGCTGCTGATTCGCGGCGGGGATCTTGGCAAGTCGATGTCGCGCTACCTGGTCGATCAGGTCGAACGCAACGACTCGATCGAGGTCGTGACGCACGCGCAGGTCGTCGAGCTCGACGGCCAGCGTGAGCTGGAAACGGTGACGATCGCCGACACCCGGTCGGGCGAGCGCTCGCGAGCGGCCGCCCGCGCGTTGTTCGTCTTCATCGGCGCCTCGCCGCACACCGAGTGGCTCCAGGGCCAGCTGGCGACCGACCGCGCCGGGTTCCTGTTGACGGGCCGGGATGTCGCGGACGACGACCTCGTCGAGTTCAACGGAGATCGTCCGCTCTTCCTGGAGACCAGCCGCCCCGGGATCTTCGCCGTCGGCGACGTCCACTCCGGCTCGATCAAGCGGGTCGCCTCGGCGGTGGGGGAGGGCTCGATGGCGGTTCGACTGATCCACCAGCGACTGGCCACTCCCCTGGCTCGGTCGGCGAAGGGATGAATCGGCGAACGGCGGCGGGCGCTTACAGTGGGTCCGACTCGGCGAGCGGGGGGCCGACCACTTCCATCCCGTGTTCGGCGGCGGCGCGACGAAACGCGTCGAGGTCGAAGGCGGTGAGTTCCGAGAGGCGATCGAAGAAGCCCTCCATCCCTGCCGGCGCGAACGTGACGAGCATCCGGCCGGGCTCCTCGCCGACGTTCTGAAAGCAGTGGGCTAGGCCGCGTGGGATGAAGACGAACGATCCGGCGGGCGTGGCGCGCAGCTCGTCGCCGAGCTTCCAGCGAATCTCTCCCTCGAGCACGTAGACCCACTCGTCCTCGCGGGTATGCCGGTGGAGCGGCGGCCCCTCGTCTGGAGGGACGCCGATGTCCAACACAGCGAGCGCGCCGTTCGTCTGCTCACCGCGAGTGATGAAGGTCAGGTCGCCACCGATCGGGCTTCGAGCGGTCTCGCCCTCACCCGGCCGGACGGTCACCGCATCTGGCTCGCCTGACACGCGCCGTGTCCTACCAGAATCCCTCGGCGCGGGTAGAGTCGCGAGCCGGCAGTTGAGCGACGTGGACGACTTCCGCTCCGAGACCCTCGCCCGTCAGGCCGAGGCGGAGGCGGCGTTCCACCAGGGAGATCCCGCGCCGCGGATGGAGATGTGGTCGAGGCGGGACCCGGTCACTCTGTTCGGAGCGGCCGGCATGTACAAGTCCGGATGGGACGAGCTGAGCCGGACCTTTCCCTGGGTCGCGTCTCGGTTCTCCGATGTGAGCGACTACCGATACGAGGTCCTGGTCGCCGACGTGATCGGCGACATGGCCTACGCGATCGGCTACGAGCGCTTCAACGGCTCGATCGACGGCCGTCCCGTCGAGCCGATCACGGTCCGCTCCACCCACGTGTACCGCCGCGAGGACGGCGAGTGGAGGATCGTGCACCGCCACGGCGACAACCCGCCCGCCGATCCGAGCTCATCCGTGGAGGACTCGACGCAGTAGCAGCGCCGCTTCGCGCCACGCGCACGAGCCGCTGCGGCCGCAAAGAGACCTACTCCAGCAGCCCGGCGGCTTCGAGGGCTTGGGCCTTGTCCGCGTACATGTCCATCGTGACCACCTTTCCGTCGCGCACGCCGAACACAAACCAAAACGTTCCCGGCACGGGATTGCCCCCGCTCCCTTTTATGCGGCCTTCCTGAGCCATTCGTGCGACGACCTGGTCCCCGGCGTCGATGAACTCCGCCCCCGTGATCGTCCACTCGTCGAACATATCCGCCCAGTCAGCAATCACAGCGAGCATCCCGTCGGAGCCGCGCCAGGTTCCTGGGTCTGGCAGGGGCGCAAGCCTCCGGGTAATCACGTCATCGTCCATCGACGCCAAGAAGCCATCGAGGTCGCCCGCCTGCCAGGCCTCGTACGCCTCCCTCACCAGCTCCACGTTCTCCTGCGACATCGCCCGCGCAGTATCTCGCGCGATAGAGGCCCCGCCGGGTGACGTGGGTCGCCTCATGCACCCATGTCGTACACGAGTCGACCCACGTCCGCGACCTCCTAGCCGCTCATGCAGACGACGTAAGGGGTTGCTCTCGAAGATCCGCGTCGCATCATGGCGCCGCCACTTCACGCCTCAGCGTGCGCAAGTTCCACCCGAGCGCGAACATGCCCGCACCGTTGACGATGAAAGCGATGCCGACGAGCAGGGCGAGGGTCGCGAAGCCGATATTTGGATCGGAGACGATCACGACGCCTGCGATCACCTCGATGAGGCCGGCGACGATGTTCCAACCGCGGTCCTCGGCGACCTCGAACGCGGCGACGAAGCGGATCACGCCGATCGTGATCAGCCAGATCCCGATCAACAGCGCCACGGCGGCAACACCCGCGATCGGGTGGCGGATCAGCAGGACGCCGACAATCGCGGTGAGGACCCCGAGCAGCGCGACCATCCCGCGGTTCTGAGTGCCGCCCAGCAGCGCCGCGGTCAACTCGAGAATCCCGTCGACGAGGAGAAAGATCCCCGAGATCACCGCCAGCGTCGCCAAGCTGTCGCCCGGCTTGAACAGAATCGTCACGCCCGCGGCGACGCTGATCACGCCGACGAGAACAAGCAACCACCATCCCCCCGTTGCCGCGCGCACCTCATTACTCGCAAGGGCATCAACCATTTCTCCTCCTTGATGGGTAGGCGGAGCGAAGCTTATCCCCGCGGTGTCTCACGTTCTGAGGAGAGTCAGCCGTCCCCATCGCCACCCTCCTGATGATCGGTGATGTCGATGAAGACCTCGCCAATCTCCGGCAGCTCCGCCCGCAGCCGCGAGTCGAGCTCGTCCATCGCGCTGCGCAGTATCTCGCGAAGAGCCGCCGCCCCAAGGCGGGCGGTGTTCGAGCGACCGCGTGCTCTTGACCCGCCGGGTGGGGCTGGTGTAGGTTCGCAGCGAACGGCAGGGGATTGGCACCACAGATCTCAAGAACACGCCTCGCGGCCCTGGCGCTCGCCGGCCTTCTCGCGCTGGCGGTGAGCCTGATCGCCTCCACACACCGCGCCTCGGCGACGTTCGCCGGCAAGAACGGTCGGATCGCGATCCAGAGCGACCGTGGGACCGAGGGGACCCAGATTTTCACCATCAGCAGACACGGCGGTGACGTGCGGCAGCTCACGCACAGCGATACCTACGTCAGCCTCCCGGCTTTCTCCCGAAGCGCCAAGCGGATCCTATTCACGAAGCTCGTGGACCACGGCGGGGACGTCGCTGGGGATGTGTTCGTGATGCGCTCTGACGGCAGCCACCAGAGGAACCTCACCGACAACCCCGCCTACGACACCAGCGCCAGCTTCTCGCCCAACGGCAAGCGGATCCTGTTCGAGAGCGATCGGACCGGCCACGACCAGCTCTTCGTCATGCATGCGGATGGGGGCCACCAGCGCCGCATCACTCATGACTCGCTCGACAACGACGATCCCGTGTTCTTCCCGTCCGGAAGGAAGATCGCCTTCGAGGTCTTCAGCGGCGGCAACAGCGACATCTTCACCATGCGCCTGAACGGTAAGCACCGCCACCGCCTCACCCACAACTCGAGGTTCGAGTATTACCCGGACGTCTCCCCGAACGGAGAGAAGATCGCCTTCAGCGGGGACCGCGCCAACGGCGAACCGGACCTGTTCGTGATCCGGTCCGACGGCACGCACAGGAAGCGTCTGACCGATACCAAGGCGGGACGAGAGTTCGACGCGACCTTCTCGCCCAACGGCAGGAAGATCGCCTTCGACAAGAACGTGGAGAACGGCGACTACGACATCTACGTGATGAGCGCCGGCGGCAAGCGCAAGCGCTTGCTCCTGGACGGTCCGAGCAACGACTACGCCTCGGACTGGGCGCGCAGGGGCTGACGCCAGTCGTGCCGACAGGCGGCGCCCGCCCGCTCGCTCGCCGGGCTGGCTACTCCTCGGCCCGCGGAGCCAGCTCCTCTCGAATAGCGCCGTCTATCGCGTCACCGTAATCATCGGTTAGCGCGTAGTCGGCGTTGGGATCGGCACGCTCAACCCCGAACGCATCGAGGGTGGGGCAGCGAAGAGCGAGGCCTGCCCCGGAGCCACGATCGTCTACTCCGAAAGCCCGGCGGCTTCGAGGGCGTCGTCGCGGGCCTCGAACCACTCGACCCGGATCGCCCTGCCGTCGCGAAACGTGAAGACCGCCCAGTAGTCGTAGTCGACCTCGACGCCGCTCGCCTTGCCTCGCAGATGACGTTGAAAGCGGATCGCGACAGTTCGGTCGCCGTCGACGACCTCGGCCAGCTCGTAGGGACCCGGTTCCCAAGGCTCGTCGGACGCAACCAGGAAGTCCCAAACGGCATCTTGACCACGCAGCCTGCCCTCCGGCCAGTCGCCGACCGGCACCGCTTCGATGTCTGGCGCGGTCAGCTCGCGCCAGGCGGCCTTGTCGCCACGGTAGAAGGCGTCGAGGGATCGCTGAACCTTTTCCACGTTCTCCTGCGACATCGCCTACTCCGAAAGCCCAGCGGCTTCGAGGGCCTGAGCGCGGTCGAAGAAAATCCGGATGCGCTGAATCCTGTCCTCGGCGAAGTCGTAGACGTTCCCGGTGGGGTTCTCGATGGGGATACCACTGGCTCGCCCGGTACCGGTCACGCGCATGAAGCCCAACACGCGATCGGGGCCGACTGCCTCCAGCCTCTCGATGACGATCTTGAAGTCGGGAGCTGCGTCGGCGATGTCGGTGAAGAAGCGCCGAATCCCGCCGGGGCCGTCATACGCCCCACCTACGTCAGCCACTGGGGTCACAAGCTGGACGTCTTCGGTGCAGCAGGCAAGGTACCCGTCGATATCCCGGTGATTGATGGCATCAACGGCTCGCGTCACGATCTCCACGTTCTCCTGCGACATCGCCCGCGCAGTATCGCCGCTCTCGGACGCTGGCAGATACGCCTGCGCGGAAGGGGTGGCGGGGGACCCGCTGTGCGCTAAGACGAGAGAAATACCGCCTGAGCAGGCTGTCCTGGAGATGCCGGAGGCAGGACTCGAACCTGCGACACGCGGATTATGATTCCGCTGCTCTAACCAGCTGAGCTACTCCGGCGGGGGATGGAATCGTAGCGGCGGCTCTTGGCGTCGCCGGCCTTTGCTCAGGCGACGTGAAGCGTCGACGACGGGGTAATGTGTTGGCCCCGGGCTCATCCCGGGTTCGGGAAATTCTCAGGGCAAGGAGGAGCAGATGGTCGCAGGCCGGGTGTTGGGAGTCCACCGCGGTCGAGTCGTAGTGGCCGCTGTCGCAGGCGCGATCTTGATTGCGGCGCTTGGCGGTACTCCGTCGGCGTCCGCCGCGACACCGGCGGCCAACTGTCAGCCGTTCGGGAACAAACCCTGCCCGCTGCCCTTCCCCGACAACCGGTTCTCGAAAACCGATCCGACGAGCGCCACCGGGTTGCGCGTGCAGATGCCCATACCATGCGATGCCGACCAACACGGCGGGCGCCCAGATGAAGGTCGCTGAGTACAACCGCAACGATGGGTTCAGCCCCGGCAGCATGATCGTCGCCCGCATTCCGGGGCTCGACAACCCCACGGCGCTCAACAAGACGAACCCCGTCCCGCTGACGGACATGTCCCAGGCGTTCAAGCCCGCGGCCCCCATCGTGGTGATCGACGCGAAGACCGGTAATCGACACCTGATCTGGGCCGAGCTCGACTCGAACGCCAGCGATGCCGCCCACACCACGCTGCTGATCCACCCCGGCCGGAACTTCGCCTACGGGCAGCGTTACATCGTCGCCCTCCGGAGCCTGAAGGACAAGAACGGGAACGTGCTCCAGGCGCCGAGCTGGTTCGAGGCGCTCCGCGACAACCAGCCGGACAGCAACATCTCCCAGCGCGAGCGCCAGCGCTACGCCTCGATCTTCAACACGCTCAATCAGGCGGGGATCCAGCGCCACAGCCTCTATGAGGCCTGGGACTTCACGGTCGCCAGCCGCAAGGGGCTCACTGGGCGAATGCTCCAGATCCGAAACAACGCCTTCGGCCAGCTCGGCGACCACAACCTCGCCGACAGCACCGTGCAGGGCACGGCGCCCCCGTTCCACGTCGACAATGTCCAGAACAACCCCGCCACCGGGATCATGCGCTACGTCACCGGCACGTTCACCGTGCCGTGCTACCTGCAGGCGAACGGCTGTCCGCCGGGCTCGAGCTTCCACTACAGCTCGAGCAAGCCCGACGCGCTGCCGACCCAAAAGCCCGGCAACGTCGCGACGGCGCCCTTCTACTGCATCGTTCCCGACGTGGCGGCGACCACGCCCGGCCGCGCCTCGCTCTACGGGCACGGGCTGCTTGGCAATGGGGCCGAGGTGACCTCGGGCGCCGTCGAGGCGCTGGCCAGCGAGCACAACTTCGTCATCTGCGCCACCGACTGGTGGGGCCTGTCGCAAGGCGACGTCCCCTACGACATCAGCGCACTGAAGGATCTGAACAACTTCCCGGCGGTTGTCGACCGGCTGCAGCAGGGGGTCCTCAACACCCTGTATCTCGGGCGCCTGATGCGGACCGCGGACGGCCTCGCCTCGGACCCGGCGTTCCAGAACGGATCGAGCCAATCGGTGATCGACACCTCGCACCTGTACTACGACGGCAACAGCCAGGGCGGCATCATGGGCGGCATGACGACGGCGGTCGCCCCCGACCTGAACCGGGCGGCGCTCGGCGTCCCCGGCATGGACTACGGCGGGCTCCTGCTCCAGCGAAGCAGCGACTTCCCCGCCTACGCCAACTTCCTGTTCGGCAACGCGCCGGGCGGCGGTTACACGGACAGCTCGATCCATCCGCTGATCCTCGATTTGATGCAGCAGCTCTGGGACCGCGGCGAGGCCGACGGATACGCGCAGAGCATGACCTCGAATCCGCCGCCAGGCACGCCCAAGCACCAGGTCCTGCTGCACGTCGCCTACGACGACCACCAGGTGAGCCAGTTCTCGGCGGCGGTCGAGGCGCGCACGATCGGCGCCAAGGTTCACGCTCCGGCCCTCGACCCGGGGCGCGCTCCGCGACAAGAACCTCTTCTACGGGATCCCGAGCATCCCGAGCTACCCGTTCAACGGCTCGGCGATCGTGATCTGGGACTCCGGCCCCGGCCTGGACGCCCCGCCTCCCGTGACGAACACTCCTCCGACGGATGCGCACGATCCCCACGGCGACCCGCGGTCAACGGTGGCCGCCCGCACGCAGATCTCCAACTTCCTGATGCCCAATGGCACGGTCACGGACGTCTGTAGCGGGCAGCCCTGCCACAGCGACGCCTTCACGCCGTAGGGCGGTTTCGATAGAGGCTCGCAGGCGCGGCAAAGCCGAGCGGGCTATTGCCGCAAGCATCGTGAGCTCCGTCCCACGAGCCGCCGTTCGTGCGGGCGGGGCGCCAGCGTCTACGCTGCCGGTCGGTGAGCGAGCTCGATCATGCGGTCAAGGCGGTCATCCGCGACTGCCTCGGGGTGCGTGAGGGCGAGGACGTGCTGGTGATCTGCAACCCGGCCACCCAGCGGATCGGCGAGCGGCATGCGCGACACCGCGCAGGACGCCGGCGCCGACGCGGTGCTGGCGGTGATGGCCGAGCGGGGCTCCCATGCGGCCGAGCCGCCGGCGCCGATCGCCGCTGCGATGGCGGCGGTGGACGTCGTCCTGGCGCCGACCGTCCAGTCGCTCTCCCACACCGCCGCGCGCAGGGCGGCCACCGAGGCCGGCGCCCGGATCGCGACGCTGCCCGGGGTGACCGAGGAGATGCTGGCCCGGGTCATGAGCGCGGACATGGACGGGCTGCAGAAGAAAGGGCCACGCGATCGCCGAGCTGCTCACCGCGGGGCAGGAGGCGCGAATCACCTGCCCGAACGGCTCCGACCTGCGGCTCGGGCTCGAGGGGCGCACGGGCGTCCCCGACGCCGGCGAGCTCACCGCGCCCGGCGCCTTCGGCAACCTGCCCTGCGGAGAGGGATTCATCGCCCCGGTGGAGGGGACCGCCGAGGGGCGGCTGGTGGTCGACGGGACGATCGCGACCGTGGGGTTGGGCGACGATCCCGCGGAGCTGCGTGATCCACGGCGGGCCACCTCGTGTCCGCCGAGGGCGAGCGCGGGCAGGCGGCTGATGGAGCTGCTCGACGGCGCACGGGCCCGATGGCACGAACGTCGCCGAGCTGGGCATCGGGACCAACGAGAAGGCGATCCTGAGCGGCGAGATCCTCGAGGACGAGAAGCTGCTCGGCACGGCGCACGTGGCGTTCGGGGCATCGGCGGCGATCGGCGGCACGGTGCAGGTGCCCGTTCACCTCGATTGCCTGGTGATGAAGCCCGACGTCACCGTGGACGGCGAGCCCGTGGTTCGCGACGGCGCCCTCGTCGTCTGAGCGGAATCCGGCGTGCTGCTCGCGGTGCCGAACTTCTCCGAGGGCCGCGACCGCGAGCGAATCGAGGCGATCTCGACGGCCTTCGCGACCGGCGCCGCGCTGCTCGACACGCATTCCGATCCGGTCCACAACCGCACCGTGCTGACGCTGAGCGGGCCGAGCGACTCGCTCGCGGGGGCGCTCGCCAACGGAGCCCGTGCCTGCGCCGAGGCGATCGACATGCGGCGCCACGAGGGGGCGCACCCGTGGATCGGGGCGCTCGACGTCTGCCCGGTCGTCTGGCTCGGCGAGCAAGACCGGGAGGCGGCGCGCGCCGAGGCGCTGGCGGCGGCCCGCGAAATCGCCGCCGAGGCGCGCGTGCCGGTGTTCCTGTACGGGGAGCTGGCCTCGCATCGGTCGCGTCGCGAGCGCGCCTTCTTTCGCGCCGGGGGGCTGGTCGAGCTGCGACGGCGGCTCGACTCCGGCGAGCTGCGGCCGGACTTCGGTCCCGCGGAGCTTCATCCCAGCGCCGGCGCGACCCTGGTCACGGCCAGGCCGCCGCTGGCCGCCTTCAACGTCGAGCTGGAGGGCGCGGAGATCGAGACGACCCGCGAGATCGCCGACCTGCTGCGCGAGTCAGGCGGCGGGCTGCCCGGCGTGAGGGCGCTCGGGATCGACCTGGGCGGGGGACGGACGCAGGTGTCGACCAACGTGCACGATCCGATCGCGGTGCCGCTCGCTCAGGTGATCGAGCGCGTCCGCGAGCTGGCCGCGGCGCGCGGCGCGCGGCCGGTGGTCGCCGAGGTCGTCGGCCTGGTTCCGCGAGGCCTCCCTGGACGGCCTTCCCGATGACGTTCCACTCGCCGGCTTCGACCCTGCGAAGCACGTGATCGAGCGGCGGGTCCGGGTGTAGGCGGCCGCGCCGGCCTCGCTCGGCGAGGCCGGCGCCCGCCGCCGTCTCGCGCTAGCCGCCGTCCTCGCTCGCCTGGCGCTCCTGGATCTTCTCCTCCAGCTGCCCCATGATGTCGGGGTCGCGCAGCGTCGTCACGTCGCCGAGCTCGCGCCCCTCGGCGATGTCGCGCAGCAGGCGGCGCATGATCTTCCCGGAGCGGGTCTTGGGCAGATCGCCCGTCCAGATGATTCGCTTTGGCCGCGCGATCTTCGAGATCCGCATCGCGACGTGCTCGCGGATCTGGTCGGCGATCTCATCGGTGCCGTCGATGTCGCCCTCGAGGGTGACGAAGGCGCAGATCGCCTGACCCGTGGTCTCGTCGGACTGGCCGATCACCGCCGACTCGGCCACCTTGCCGTGAGAGACGATCGCGGACTCGATCTCAGCCGTCGACATGCGATGCCCGGAGACGTTGATCACGTCGTCGACCCGGCCGAGGATCCAGAGGTAGCCGTCCTCGTCCTTGCGGGCGGCGTCACCGACGACGTAGGTGGTGTCGCCGAACCGCCCGTAGTAGGTCTCCCTGTACCGGTCGTCCTCCTTGTACAGCGTCCGCAGCATCCCGGGCCACGGCCGCCGCAGCACCAGCAGCCCCTGGGCGCCGTCCTCGACCTCGTTTCCGTGCTCGTCGACCACCGCGGCGTCGACCCCCGGCAGCGGCTTGGTCGCCGAGCCGGGCTTGGTCTCGGTGACCCCCGGCAGCGGGCTGATCAGGATGTTCCCGGTCTCCGTCTGCCACCAGGTGTCGACGATCGGGCAGCGTTCGCCGCCGATCACCTTGTGGTACCAGAGCCATGCCTTCGGGTTGATGGGCTCGCCGACGGTGCCCAGCAGGCGCAGCGACGTCAGGTCGTGCTTGCCCGGGTGCTCGGCTCCCCACTTCATGCAGGTGCGGATCGCGGTCGGCGCCGTGTACAGGATCGTCACCCCGTGGCGCTCGATGATCGACCACCAGATGTCCTTGTCCGGATAGTCGGGCGCGCCCTCGTACATGACGCTGGTCGCGCCGTTGGACAGTGGCCCGTAGACGATGTAGCTGTGGCCCGTGACCCAGCCGACGTCGGCCGCGCACCAGTAGACATCGGTGTCCGGCTTCAGGTCGAACACGTAGCGGTGCGTCCAGGTGACGCCGAGCAGGTAGCCGCCGGTGGTGTGAAGGACACCCTTGGGCTTCGCCGTCGATCCAGACGTGTAGAGCACGAACAGCGGGTGCTCGGCGTCGAGCGGCTCGGGCTCGCACTCGTCGTCGGCGGCCTCGAGCGCCTGGTCGAACCACACGTCGCGACCGTCCTGCATCTCGCAGTCCTCGCCCGTGTGACGGATGACGAAGATGGTCTCGATCGACTTCACGTCGCCGATCTTCTCGTCGACCTGCTGCTTGATCGGCGCCGTCTTGCCCTTGCGGCGCGCCCCGTCGATGGTCACCAGCGCCTTCGCGTCGGAGAACTCCATCCGCTCCTTGACCGCGTCGGGCGAGAAGCCGCCGAACACGACGTTGTGCGGAGCGCCGATTCGCGCGCACGCGAGCATCGCGACGACCAGCTCGGGAACCATGGGCAGGTAGATGCCGACCACGTCGCCCTTGCCGATCCCACTGTCCTTGAGCGCGTTCGCGAACCGCTGCACGTCGCGGTGCAGGTCCGCGTAGGTGACCTCGCGCTCCTCGCCCTCCTCGCCGCGCCAGTGGAACGCCACCTTGTCGCCCCTGCCGGCTTCCACGTGGCGATCCAGGCAGTTGTACGAGACGTTCAGCTTCCCGTCCTCGAACCACTTGTAGAACGGAGCCCCGGACTCGTTCAAGGTCTGCTGGGGCTTCTCGTACCAGTCCAGGAGCTCGTCGGCCTGCTTGCTCCAGAAGCCCTCCAGATCGCGCTCGGCCTCCTCGTGGACAGACCAGTCCTTGATCAGCGCCTGCTCGCGAAACTCCTCGGGAGGCGGAAAGCTCTCCACCTGCAGGAGCGCCTCGAGCTCTCGCTCGAGGCTCTCTGCGGTCGCGAAGCCGTCCGGGGTCATTCCCACTCCTTTCGCTCGATCTCCAATCCCACGGGGCCCAACTGGCCTTGGCGCTCGATGCAACCTACCGGCGAGATCCGGCTGTCGTGCTCACGCGTTCTCGGCCGCCGCCCGGATATCTTCCTGACATGGCCCAGACTCGCAGGCGACGCCGAAAGCACCGCGGAACCCAGTCCGGCAGCATCGACCGCCGCCGGGCGAGCCGCCCACGCAGCCGTCAGGAGGCCCGCTCCCGAGCCCGAAAGCAGATGGGCACCAAGCGCGAGGGGCCGCCGAGCTGGGGGACCGCGGTCGACCAGGGGCCTGTTCGGCGCCGGGGTCTTCCTGTTGCTGCTGGTGCTCGTCCTCGGTCAACCGGTGGCCCGGTCTGTGCCGTTGGCCGCGTTCATGCTCCTGATCTACATCCCGCTCGGCCATTTCATCGATCGGCTTCATGTACAACCGCCGGCAGGCGGCCAAGCGACGTGAGCGCGAGCGCCAGCTCCGCGGCGAGTAGCGGGAAGGCGGCCCTTTCCCAGAGGGCGCCGCTGGCCATGGTCCGGAACGGGCGGCCGCTAACCTCACCGAAGCCGTGGACGTCCGCTCATTCACCGTCGGCCCCGTCGCCGAGAACTGCTACATCGCCCGTCGCGAAGGCGCCGACCGCGGGCTGATCGTCGACCCCGGCGAGGAGGCTGACCGGATCCTCGGGGCGGTGGAGAAGCTCGGGATCGGCATCGACGCGATCCTGGTCACCCATTGCCACTTCGACCACATCGGCGCCGTGGCCCCCGTGGCGAGCGCGACCGGGGCGCCGGTCTACTGCCCCGAGATCGAGGTGCCCGTGCTCGCGGACATCATGTCCTACGTTCCGTGGCCCGGCTTCGGCCCGTACGAGAGCTACGACGCCGACGAGACCGTCGCGGGCGGCGAGCATCTCGAGCTCGCGGGCCTCGAGATCGACGTCGTCTTCACCCCCGGTCACAGCCCCGGCCACGTCACCTACGCGATCCCCGACTCCGCGGCGCTGTTCTCCGGCGACGTCCTGTTCAAGGGGTCGATCGGCCGCACGGACTTGCCGGGCGGCGACGGGGGGACGCTGCTCGAGAGCATCCGCGGGCTGGTCGAGCGCTTTCCCGAGGAGACCACCGTCTACCCGGGGCACATGGGGATCACGACGCTGGGCGCCGAGAAGGCCACGAACCCGTTCCTGAGGGAGCTGATCCACGACCCGCCCGCCCGCTGATGACGGCCGAAGGCCAGCTCCTCGCCGAGCTTGCCCGGTAGCCGCTCGCGGGACCACTAAGCTCGCGCCGTAATGGCGAGCCGCTTCCAGGCCCCGAAGGGCACCTTCGACATCCTCCCCGCCGGCGCCAGCGCTCGCGACCGGGTCGAGCGGGTGGCTCGAGGCCTGTTCGAGCGCGCCGGCTACGCGCGGATCGAGACGCCGATCTTCGAGGACACCGAGCTGTTCGCGCGCGGGGTCGGGGAGTCGACCGACATCGTCCGCAAGGAGATGTTCACCTTCGAGGACCTGGGCGGCCGCAGCGTGACGCTGCGCCCCGAGGGAACGGCTCCGATCGCCCGCGCCTACCTGGAGCACGGCATGCACAAGCTTCCGCAGCCCGTGAAGCTCTGGTACCTGGGCCCGTACTTCCGCCACGAGCGCCCCCAGGCGGGCCGCTTTCGCCAGTTCAACCAGATCGGCGCCGAGGCCATCGGCTCCGAGTCGCCGCTGGTCGACGCGGAGCTGATCATCCTGCTGGACGAGTTGCTGCGCAGCCTGGAGGTGCCCGCCCTGCGGCTGCGGCTGGGCAGCCTGGGCTCGCCGGAGGCACGGGCCTCCTACCGCGAGGACCTGAAGGCCTATTTGCGACATGCGTCAGGATGACCTGGCCAAGGAGGTTCGCGAGCGCATCGACGAGAACCCGCTGCGCGCCTTCGACTCCAAGGACGAGGGCACGCAGGCAGCGATGGCCGAGGCGCCGACGATGCTCGACCGACTCGACGACGACGACGCCGAGCACTTCGCCGCGGTGCGGAACCTGCTCGACCACGCCGGGATCGCCTACGAGCTCGACGGCACCCTGGTCCGGGGCCTCGACTACTACACGCGCACGGTGTTCTCGTTCGAGTGCGAGCAGCTGGGCGCCCAGTCGGAGATCGGCGGTGGCGGCCGGTATGACCGCCTGATCGAGGAGCTGGACGGGCCGTCGATCGCGGCGGCGGGGTGGGCCGCGGGCGTCGAGCGCATCCTGCTGGCGCTCGGCGAGCAGCACGAGATGCAGCCGCACGACGTCTTCGTGGCCGCGGAGGACGGCCAGCGCGAGCGGGCGCTGGCGCTCGTCACCGAGCTGCGGCACGCCGGCCTGCGGGCCGAGCTCGACCTCGCCGACCGCGGCCTGAAGGGTCAGATGAGGCAGGCGGACCGGCTTGGCGCCGCGCACGCCGTGATCCTCGACACCGACGGGCGCGCGCAGCTCCGCGACATGCGCTCCGGCGAGCAGCGGGAGATCGATCTCGCGCAGGTGGTCGAGGAGCTCGCCGGACGGTGAACGTGCCTGCCTCCCGGTTCCCGGCGCTGCGGCCGAACGACTATCGCGATGCCTGGTGCGGACAGGTCCTGGAGGACCGGGTTGGGTCCACGGTCCGCGTGGCCGGCTGGGTGCACCGGCGGCGCGACCACGGCGGGCTGATCTTCATCGACCTGCGCGACCGGACGGGCATCGTGCAGCTGGTCTTCAACCCGGACACGGCCGGCGGCGCGTTCGAGCTCGGCCACCGGCTGCGCGCCGAGGACGTCGTCAGCGTCGCCGGCGAGGTGGTGCGCCGCTCGGACGAGACCGTCAACCCCGAGCTGCCGACGGGCGAGTTCGAGGTGCGCGTTGCCCAGGCGACCCTGCTGGCGCACGCCGAGACGCCGCCGTTCGAGATCGAGAGCTTCTCGGGAGAGGTGGGGGAGGAGATGCGGCTTCGCCACCGTTACCTCGACCTGCGCCGCGAGCGGATGCAAGACGCGATCGAGCTTCGACACGAGGTCACGCAGGCGATTCGGGGGTTCATGAACGGCGAGGGCTTCCTGGACATCGAGACGCCGGTTCTGACCCGCTCCACGCCCGAGGGGGCGCGCGACTTCCTGGTGCCCAGCCGCCTGCAGCCGGGCTCCTTCTACGCGCTCCCCCAGTCGCCACAGCTGTTCAAGCAGCTCCTGATGATCGCCGGGTTCGAGCGCTACTACCAGATCGCCCGCTGTTTTCGCGACGAGGACCTGCGCGCCGATCGGCAGCTTGACTTCACCCAGCTCGACGTCGAGATGTCGTTCGTGGGGGTGGAGGACGTCCTCGACCTCAACGAGCGCCTCCTGGCGCACGTGCTGGGGGGGTTCGGGATCGAGGTGCCGGTGCCGTTCCCCCGGCTCCCGTACGACGACGCGATCGCGCGCTACGGGACCGACAAGCCGGACACGCGCTACGGGCTCGAGCTCCGCGACCTGACCGACTGCGTTCGCAAGACCGAGTTCAACGCCTTTCGCGGCGCGATCGAGAGCGGCGGCGCCGTCCGCGGCCTGAACGCCGGCCGGCGCGAGCTGTCGCGCGCCGAGCTCGACGGACTGGTCGCCGAGGCCACCGAGCTCGGGGCGAAGGGGCTCGTGTGGGCGGTCGTCGAGGCCGAGGGCTGGCGCTCTCCGGTCGCCAAGTTCCTGTCGCAGGAGGAGATCGCCGCGATGAACCAGGCGCTCGACGCTTCGGAGGGCGACCTGGTGCTCCTGGTCGCCGATCGGCCCGAGGCCGCGGCGAAGGTCCTGGGAGCGCTTCGCCGGCGCCTCGCCGAGCGCTTCGGCCTGGTCGCCGCGGGCAGTCATGCGTTCCTTTGGGTCGTCGATTGGCCGCTGTTCGAGTGGAGCGAGGCCGAAGGGCGTTGGGACCCTCTCCATCACCCGTTCACCTCGCCGGCGGGCGAGCTCGACCCGGCCGATCCCGGGCTGGCCAGGGCGCTGGCCTACGACGTCGTCTGGAACGGGGTCGAGCTGGGCGGCGGCTCGATCCGCATCAACCGCCCGGACGTCCAGCGCGCCGTCTTCGAGGTGCTCGGCATCGGCTCCGAGGAGGCCGAGGCCCGTTTCGGCTTCCTGCTCGAGGCGCTGCGCTACGGGGCGCCGCCCCACGGGGGAATCGCCTACGGCATCGACCGCTGGGTGGCGGAGCTGCACGGAACGGAATCGATCCGCGACGTGATCGCCTTTCCGAAGGCCGCCTCCGGCGCCGACCCGCTCACCGGCGCGCCGGCCCCGGTGGACGAGGCGCAGCTCCGCGAGCTGGGGATCCAGCTCCGACGGCGCGGATGAATCGGCGCCTGACGTGGAGCGGCGCGGACGCGGTCCGGCGTCCGGCCGTCGCCGGCGTTCTCAAGCTTTCGCGTCCGCATGTCGAGCTAGCGAGTGACTGCTATGGTCACGCAAGGCTCGAATCTGTTCGATAGCCGCTCTAATTGTGAACCAGCACAATCGGCTTGGGAGTCGATTTCCGGTGAGCCACAGTTGGGCCCATCGGTAGACGCCCACCTTCTGAGAAGGGTTCTTAAGCCGAGCGGCGCCGGCAGGTTGGGGCCTTCATTCTTTGCGGCCTGGCCGGGGCCGCCCGCGGCAGGGGCCATCTCGTGAGAAGGGCCCTGAACGACAATCCGGTCGCCCAGATCGCGGTGCTCGGCGTCCTGGCGGTGATCGTCGCCTTCCTGCTGATGACCAGGGGGTCCACAGCGGCGACAGCGGCTCGACGGCGAGCTCCGCCACCCCGGCCGCGCCTGCGCCGGCGGACACCACCGGCGCCTCGACGTCCTCGAGCCCTGCGATCGGGACGACTCCTCCAAGCACCGGCTCCGCCGCGGTGGCGCCGACGACCGCCCCGCCCGCCGGCACGGCAACCGGCGCCCCGGCCGGCGGGTTCGTGGCCGGGCCCGGGCTTCCCGCGCCGGTGGTGAAGGCCTACGCGGACGACAAGGCGGTCGTCCTGTTCGTGTTCAGGCACCGCGGCGTCGACGATTCGGCGGTGCGGTCCAGCGTCGAGCGGCTTCGCGGCCGCAGCGACGTCGCCGTGTTCGTCACCCACGCCGCCAACATCGCCCGCTACGCGCGGATCACCGAGGGCGTGGACGTGAACCGCGTGCCCGGCGCTGATCGTGGTGCGGCCGCGACACCTCACGGACGGAACGCCCACGGCGAGCGTCAGCTACGGCTTCCGGGGCCCGGACAGCGTCGACCAGGCGATCCGCAACGCCCTCTACAAGGGCCCGAGCGACCTCCCGTACTACCCGAGGTAGCGGCTAACCGAACGAGCTCGCCCCCACCGAGGGCCGCGGGCATGCGATCGCCGCGGATGGATCGGCCCACGCGATGGTCGGCCCGGATCAGAGCTACGCTCGGGGCACGAAGATGGGCTTCGAGGCGTTCGAGCACTACCTGAGCGATGACTCGCGGCGGGGGCCGGCGCCCGGCGGCGCGTTCAGCGGCGCCGCCGGCGGGGCCCCGTGCGGCGACCTGGTCCGGGTCTCGCTCGCCGTCGAGCGCGGTCGCGTGGTCGCGGCGCGCTTCGACGCCGAGGGCTGCGCAGCGGCGAACGCGGCCGGCGCGGCGGTCGCCGAGCTGGCCGAGGGCGCCAGCGTGCTGGATGCGGCGCGGATCGGGCCGGCCGAGATCTCCGCCGAGCTTGGCGGACTCTCGCCGCAGGGCCGCCATGCCGCTGAGCTGGCCGCGGACGCTCTTCACCGCGCGCTCGGTGCCGCGGCCTCGTCGGGCGAGGGCCTGGCGGATCCGCCGGCGAGCGGAGACCGCGTGCTGGTGGCGGTGAGCGGCGGGGTCGACTCCGCAGTCGCGGCGCTGCTCGAGCGCCGGCGCGGCGCCGAGGTGGTGGCGGTGACCCTGAAGCTGTGGGCGGATCGGCACAACGACGGGGCGCGCAGCTGCTGCTCGCCGGAGGCGGTGGTCGGCGCTCGAGCGCTTGCCCATGGTCTCGGCCTGCCCCACCTGACGCTCGACCTGGAGGACTCGTTTCGGGCCACCGTCGTCGACGGGTTCCTGCGCGGCCACGAGGCGGGGCGGACGCCGAACCCCTGTGTGGTCTGCAACGGCGAGGTGCGGATCGACGCGATGCTCGCCCTCGCGGGGCGTGTCGGGGCGTCCGCGCTGGCCACCGGCCACTACGCTCGCGTCGTCGACGACGGCGCCGGGCCGCTGCTTGGCCGCGCCGGCCGATGCCGCCAAGGACCAGACGTACATGCTTTCCGCGCTGCGGCCGGAAACGCTCGCCGGGCTTCGCTTTCCGCTGGCCGACCTGACGAAGCCGCAGGTGCGCGAGCTCGCCGCCGGCGCCGGCCTCCCGGTGGCCGCCAAGCGCGAGAGCCAGGACCTCTGCTTCCTCGCCGGCGAGGGCAAGAGCTCCTTTCTCGCTCGGCATGCCCGCCTGCGCGAGCGCGCCGGGGAGATCGTCGATCGGCTCGGGCCGGGTCCTGGGGCGTCACCGGGGGCACCACAACTTCACCGTCGGCCAGCGCCGGGGGCTGGGAGTCGCCGCCGGCGAGCCGCTCTACGTCCTGGCCACCGACTCGGCAGCGAACCGGGTCGTGGTCGGCCCGCGCGAGGCGCTGGCCACCCAGCGGGTGCAGGTCCGTGACGCCGTGCTGGTTCGCGACGGCGATCGGGTGGACCGGGTCAAGCTGCGCTACCGCTCGCGCCCGATCGCCTGCGCGGTCGAGGGCGCCGCCGGCCGCCATCCCGAGCTGTGGCTGGACTGGCTGAGCCGGCCTACGGCGTCGCCCCCGGCCAGACCGCCTGCCTGATGGACGGCGGCTTCGTCGTCGGCCATGCGACGATCGCCGCCTAGACTCCGCATGCCGTGAAGACGAGCGAGATTCGCGAGACCTACCTGTCGTTCTTCGAGGAGCGCGGGCACCTGCGGGTGCCATCGGCGTCGCTGATCCCGGCGCCGGAGGACACCTCGACCCTGCTGACGATCGCGGGAATGCAGCCCTTCAAGCCGTATTTCCGCGGCGACGAGACACCACCCGGCAAACGCCTCGCCTCGTGCCAGAAGTGCTTCCGCACCCCGGACATCGAGGAGGTGGGCAACACACGCCGCCACCTCACCTTCTTCGAGATGCTCGGGAACTGGAGCTTCGGCGACTATTTCAAGGACGAGTCGATCGCCTGGGGCCTGGAGCTCTCGATCGACGTCTTCGGCCTCGACCCGGAGCAGATCTGGGTGACCGTGTTCGGCGGCGACGAGGAGCTCGGCCTCGGCCCGGACGAGGAGGCGATCGAGATCTGGAAGGCGCGCGGGGTGCCCGAGGAGCGGATCGTGCTGCTGCCGCGCTCGGAGAACTTCTGGCAGGCCGGCGTCGACCGGGCCGTGCGGGCCGTGCTCGGAGATGTACCTGGACCGCGGCACGGAGTTCGGCGGGCCCGACGAGCGGCCCGGCGACGACACCGATCGCTTCCTCGAGTACTGGAACCACGTGTTCATGAGCTACGAGCTGCACGAGGACGGCTCGCTGACGCCGCTGCCGGAGAACAACATCGACACCGGCTGGGACTGGAGCGGATGGCGGCGATCCTGCAGGGGGTCGGATTCGGTGTTCGAGACCGACGCCTTCCGGCCGCTGATCGACCTCGCCGAGGAGATGTCCGGCCGCTCCTACGACGACGACCACGCGACCACGCGGGCGATGCGGATCATCGCCGACCACTCCCGGGGGACGACCTTCCTGATCGCGGATGGCGTGGTGCCCTCCAACGAGGACCGGGGCTACGTCCTGCGGCGGGTCATGCGCCGCGCGATCCAGCAGGGCCGGGCGCTGGGGCTGGAGTCGCCCTGGCTGGGCCGGTTCGCCGAGCGAACGATCGAGATGATGGCCGACGCCTATCCCGAGCTCGCCGAGCACCGCGAGACGATCATCCGCTGGGTGGCGGACGAGGAGGTCGCCTTCGGGCGGACGCTCGATCGCGGCACCCAGCTTCTCGCCCGCCTCGTCACCGAGGCGAAGGACCAGGAAACCTCGTGGATCGACGCGGCGGACGCCTTCATGCTCCACGACACCTACGGCTTCCCCTACGACCTGACCAAGGAGCTGCTGGCCGAGGAGGGGCTGTCGGTGGACGACTCGGGCTTCGAGGCGCTGATGGAGCAGCAGCGCCTGCGGGCGCGAAGCGGCGCGGAGGTCTCGAGACCGGACCGCCACGAGGCGGTGATCTCGTTCGCCTCGGCGGCGCCGGCGTCCACGTTCGTCGGCTACGAGACGCTGCATGCCGAGACCGCCGTGATCGCCGCCGAGGAGCTGGCCGGGAACGGCACGCCGTCGGCGGGCTTGGCCAAGCTCGAGGAGAGCCCCTTCTATCCCGAGGGCGGCGGCCAGGTCTCCGACTCCGGCCTGATCCGCTGGGACGGGCCAGCGAGCGCGGGTCGCCGACGTGTATCGCGTCGGCGATGACCAGGTGATCCGCGTGGACGGGCCCGTGCCCGCCCCCGGCACGCGGGTCGAGGCCGAGGTCGAGCACGCGACCCGCCACGCGACGATGCGAAACCACACCGCGACCCATCTGCTCCACGCGGCGCTTCGCGAGCGCCTGGGGACCCACGTCCGCCAGGCGGGCTCGGCGGTGCGCCCCGACAAGCTTCGCTTCGACTTCACCCACGGCGCGCCGCTGACCGGCGACGAGCTGCGCGAGATCGAGGAGCGGGTGATCGACTGGATCAAGGCCAGCCGGCCGGTGCGCGCGATGCAGATGGAGCGCGGCGAGGCCGAGGCGCTCGGCGCGATGGCGCTGTTCGGCGAGAAGTACGGCGACTGGGTGCGGGTGATCGAGGTCGACGAGGTCTCGCGCGAGCTCTGCGGAGGCACCCACGTCGCCAACACGGCCGAGGTTGGGATCTTCGCGATCGTCTCCGAGGGCTCGAGCGCCGCCAACGTGCGCCGGGTCGAGGCGCTCACGGGCCCTGCCGCGATCGACTGGTTCCGCGAACGAAGCGCCGCCCTGGAGCAGGCCGGCGCGCTGCTGGGGTCGCCCCGCGACCCGCTCGGGGCGGCCCGGCGCGCCGCCGAGCGGCTGGCGGCGCTGGAGCGGGTCAAGGCCGAGCTGGATGCCCACCAGGCGCGGGAGCAGGCGGACCGGCTGGGCGACGAGGGCGAGGAGATCGCCGGCGTCAGGATCGTGGTCAGCCAGGGGCAGGGGGCCGATCAGGGCGCCCTGCTCGACCTGGCCGATCGCATCAAGTCGCGGCTGGGCGACGCGGCGGTCGTCCTGGGCGGCGCCGAGGACGGCAAGGTGGCCCTGGTGGCGAGCTTCACCGACAGCGCGGTCGAGCGCGGGCTCTCGGCGGCCGACGTGGTCCGGGAAGCGGCCGCGGTGGTCGGCGGCGGCGGCGGAGGCCGCGACACGGTGGCGCAGGCCGGAGGAAGGGACCCGAGTCGCCTGGAGGAGGCGCTGCAGGTGGCCCGTGACGGCGATCAGGCGCGGCCTCGGCGCCTAGCCTGTCCTCGAACCCATGCGTGTCCTGGCCATCGACCACGGGTCCGCGCGCGCCGGGTGCGCGGTCTCCGATCCCACCGGCACGATCGCGCGGCCGCTGGGGGTGGTCGAGCCGCCCGACCCGCGAGCGGTCGCGGAGCTGGCGGCCGAGAATCAGGCGGAGCTCGTGATCGTGGGACTGCCGGTCTCGCTGAGCGGGGCCGAGGGACCGCAGGCAGCCGAGGCGCGGGCGTTCCGCGACGCTCTTGCCGTGATCCTCGACGTACCGGTGGAGACCTACGACGAGCGATTGACCACGCGCATGGCCGAGCGCTCGGCGCGCGCCGGGGCGAGCGCCCCTCCCGACGCGCTCGCGGCCGCGCACCTGCTCGAGTCCTATCTCGCAGGCTCGGGAGGGCGGGGGATGACCGGCGCCGAACGGCCCGACCCGTTCGACGAGGACGAGGCCGCCCGCGAGCGTGAGCGGCGCCGGGCCGAGCGCGAGGCCCGCAGGCTGAAGAACGCCGACCGCGGCCAAGAGAGCCGGGAGGCGCTGGGCGGCCGGGTCAAGGACCTGCTGACGCGCGACGCCCCTCCTGCCGCCGCCGCCGCCAGCGGGGTCACCGCCGCCGCCGCCGCGCGCCCACCCAACTCGCCAAAGGACGGCTACTGGCGCCGGCGGCTGCCTCGCCGTGGGCGCCCTGGTGGCGGCGATCGTGGTCGTCGTCGCTGATCGGGGCGGCGATCCACCACCTCGCCGGCGACGGCGAGGCCACGGTCGCGACCCAGGCCAGGCCCGCGAAGACGATCACGATCCCCGAGGGATACGACCGGCGCGAGGTCGCCGCCATCGCCGAGGCAGGCCGGACTGCGCGGCGACTACCTGAAGGCGAGCGAGAGCTACAAGGGCTTCGACCCCGCCAGGTACGGGGCGCAGAGCCCGCAGAGCCTCGAGGGCTTCCTGTTCCCGGCGACCTACGAGCTGCCCCGCCACCCGACCGACGACGAGCTGGTGGCCCGCCAGCTGGCGGCCTTCAAGCAGAACATCTCGCAGGTCGACATGCGCTACGCGCGGTCGAAGAACCTGACCACCTACGACGTGCTGATCATCGGCTCGATGATCGAGCGCGAGGTCCAGGTGCCGAAGGAGCGAAAGCTGGTCGCCGCCGTGATCTACAACCGCCTCCACGCCGGAATGCCGCTCCAGATCGACGCCACGATCCGCTACGCGACCGGCAACTTCACCAAGCCCATCAGCCCGTCCGAGCTCCAGGTCGACTCGCCTTACAACACCTACACGAACTCGGGGCTCCCGCCGGGACCGATCGGCAATCCCGGCCTCGCCTCGATCGAGGCGGCGGCCCGCCCGGCGGACGTGCCCTACGTCTACTACGTGGTGAAGCCCAACACCTGCGGCCGGCACACCTTCGCCACCACCGTGGACGAGTTCAACCGGGCGAAGGCCGCCTACGACAAGGCGCGCGCCGCGAACGGGGGCAACGCGCCGACGCCTGCGCGCTGCGCGGGCTGATGCGCAGGCTCGCCGTCCTCGGCCAGCCGATCTCGCATTCGCGATCGCCCGCGATGCACACCGCCGCGCTGGCCGAGCTCGGGCTCGCCGGGGAGTGGTCCTACGAGGCGATCGAGGTCGCCCCCGCCGACTTCGAGGCGCGCGTGCGCGAGATGGCGGCCGGGGGCTTCGTGGGCGCCAACGTCACCGTTCCGCACAAGGTCGCGGCGCTCGAGCTGGCCGGCGATGCCTCCGAGGCCGCCCTGGCGATCGGCGCCGCCAACACGCTCAGCTTCACCGCCGGACGGATCGCAGCCGAGAACACGGACGCCACGGGGTTCCTGGACTCGCTGCCGGCGCCACCGGCGGGCAGGCGCGCCCTGGTGCTCGGCGCCGGCGGCTCGGCACGCGCGGTGGTCTGGGCCCTGGTCACGCACGGCGCCGAGGTAGCGATCTGGAACCGCACGCCCGAGCGCGCCCAGCGCCTGGCGGAGGAGCTCGGGGCTCATCCAGCTGACGACCTGTCACCTGTCGCCTGTCGCCTATGACTTGATCGTCAACGCCACCACGGTGGGCATGGGCACGCCGCGTGGGAGCGCTGCAGACCTCAAGAGCCTGCCGCTACGTGCCGATTCGTTGGGCGAGACACACCAATTGGTGGACCTCGCCTACGGGCCGGCCGAGACGGAGCTCGCCAGGACGGCGAGAGCGCGCGGCGCAACGGTCGTCGACGGGCTCGAGGTGCTGGTTCGCCAGGGGGCTGCGTCGCTTCGCATCTGGACCGGGCTGGAACCCCCGATCGAGACGATGAGGCGGGCCGCCAGAGCCACATGGCAATCTTCAAGCGTCCCGGACACCTGAGACCAGTTCCATCGCCGGGCGAGGCGACCGCCCGGGAGCTCGACGTTGGCCACGAGGAGGCCACCAGCGGCGGCGTCACCGCGCCGATGCACCGCGGACACTCGGGGATGTTCGTCACCGACGTGATCGTCGAGCTCGGCTACGCGACCCGCGAGCGGGTGGACGAGGTGATCAACGAGGCACGCGTCGCCGGCAGGTCGCCGGAGGCGCTGCTTCGCGACCACAAGGTGATCGACGGCGATCAGCTCTCGCGCGCGATCGCCGAGCGCTACGGCCTCGACCACCTCGACCTCAACGTCTACAAGGTCGACATGGGGGCGGCGAACCTGCTGTCGGTGACCGCCGCGCGGCGCTACAAGGCGATCCCGGTCGGCTATGTCAACCAGGAGACGCTGCTCCTGGCGATGGCCGACCCGGCGAACGTGCTGGCGGTCGACGACATCCAGATGATGACCGGGCTCAGCTGCCGCGTCGCGGTCGCCGCCGAGGACGACATCGACGCCCTGATCGGGCGCATGAACACCCTCGAGTCGGCCGTCTCGGAGGCGGTTGAGGAGGAGGAGGAGCTCGAGGGCGAGGCGGAGATCACCGAGCTGCGCGAGTCGGCCGACGATGCGCCGGTGATCAAGCTGGTCTACTCGGTGCTCGCCCAGGCGGTCGGCGAGGGCGCCTCCGACATCCACTTCGAGCCCGACGAGGGCGACGATGAGGGTCCGCTTCAGGGTCGACGGGGTGCTGCACGAGACCGCGCGGGTGCCGAAGCGGATGATCTCCGGGGTGGTCTCGCGCGTGAAGCTGATGTCCGACATGGACATCGCCGAGAAGCGAGTTCCCCAGGACGGCCGGGTGAGCGTCAACGTCGACGACCGCAAGATCGACCTGCGCGTGACGACGCTGCCGACCCAGCGGGGCGAGGGGTGCTCGATCCGCATCCTCGACAAGGACCAGGCGATGCGAACCCTCGACGAGCTCGGAGTGGGGGGCGAGTCCCGGGAGCGGTTCGAGGCCGCCTTCACCAGGCCCTACGGCGCGGTCCTGGTCACGGGACCGACCGGCTCCGGGAAGTCGACGACGCTGTACGCGGCGCTCCAGGAGCTGAACGCCGAGGAGCGCAACATCATCACGATCGAGGACCCGGTCGAGTACCGGATCTCGGGCATCAACCAGCTGAACGTCAACCGCAAGGCGGGACTGGACTTCGCGACCGGCCTGCGCTCGATCCTGCGCGCCGACCCCGACGTGATCATGGTCGGCGAGATCCGCGACGCGGAAACGGCTCGGATCGCGATCGAGGCGGCGCTCACCGGCCACATGGTGCTGACCACGCTGCACACCAACGACGCTCCCGGGGCGGTGGCGCGCCTGGCCAAGATGGGGATCGAGGCCTTCCTGACGGCGTCGGCGATCGAGTGCGTCGTCGCGCAGCGCCTGGCGCGCCAGCTCTGCACCTACTGCAAGCAGCGCACCGTGATCGCCCAGGATGCGCTGGTCGCGTCGGGCTTCCCGGTGGGCGCCGACCTGGAGGCCTACGAGCCGGTCGGCTGCGGGCGCTGCGGGCACACCGGCTACCGCGGCCGGATCGGCCTGTTCTCCGTGATGCAGATGAGCGACGAGATCAAGGAGCTGACGGTGAGCGGGGCGGCCGAGGCCGAGCTCGCCGCGGCGGCCCGCGAGCAGGGCATGCTGACCCTGCGCGAGGACGGCCTGCACAAGGTCCGCAACGGCGTCACCTCGATCGAGGAGATCGCTCGGGTCTCGACGTAGGCCGCGGCAAGGCGCCGCCCGCAAGTCGCTCGGGGGTAACCTGAGATCGAGCGATGGATTCGCGGACCGGCCTCGAACGCAGGGCCGAGATAGAGGCGGCGGATTCGCTGCTCGATCTGGTCGGGCGGACGCCGCTCTTGCGGCTGACGAGGATCGGTCGCGACCTGAAGTGCACCCTCCTGGGCAAGCTCGAGATGCTCAACCCCGGCGGCTCGGTGAAGGACCGGATCGCCCTGCGGATGATCGAGGCGGCCGAGCGAGAGGGCCTTCTGCGGCCGGGCGGCACGATCGTCGAGCCCACCTCCGGGCAACACGGGCGTGGGGCTGGCGATCGCGGCGGCGATCAGGGGCTATCGGTGCATCTTCACGATGCCCGACAAGATGAGCCGGGAGAAGATCTCGCTGCTGCGAGCTCACGGAGCAGAGGTGGTGGTCACCCCGACGGCGGTGCCGCCGGACTCCCCCGAGTCCTACTACCGCGTCGCGGACCGCCTCACCGAGGAGATCCCGGGCGCCTTCCAGGCCAACCAGTACTTCAACCCGGAGAACCCCGCCGCCCACCACGCGACCACCGGCCCGGAGATCTGGGAGCAGACCGGTGGGAGGATCACCCACTTCGTGGCCGCGGTGGGCACCGGAGGCACGATCTCGGGCACCGGCCGCTACCTGAAGGAGCAGAACCCGGACGTGGTCGTCGTGGGCGCCGATCCCGAGGGGTCGCTGTACACCGGGGAGCGAGGCCCGTCCCTACCTGGTGGAGGGGATCGGGGAGGACTTCTGGCCCGAGACGCTTGATCGCGAGGTCGTGGACCGCTGGGTCACGGTCTCGGACCGCGACTCGTTCCTGTGCGCGCGCCGGGTCACCCAGCACCGAGGGCCTGTTGGTGGGCGGCTCGGCGGGCACCGCGGTGCACGGCGCGCTCGAGGTTGCCCGCGGGCTGGGGCCCGACGACGTCGTGGTGGTCATCCTCCCGGACTCGGGACGCTCCTACCTGTCGAAGCTCTACAACGACTCCTGGATGCTCGAGTACGGATTCCTGGAGCGACCCGGCACACGGGCGCGAATCGGCGAGGTCCAGCGGGCGAAGCTGCGCCACGGCCTGGAGGTGCCGGACCTGATCGTGATCCCGACCCACGAGAAGGTCGGCCAGGCGATCGACATCCTCGAGCAGCACGGCATCTCGCAGGCGCCCGTGTCGCGCTCGGACGACCCCAAGGACCTGTCCGAGATCGTGGGCTCGATCAACGAGCGCAGCCTGCTCGATCGCGTTTTCCGCGACGGCGACGCGGTCGAGCGCGACGTCGCGGAGGTGATGGGCCCGCCGCTCCCCGTGGTCCAGCGGTCGTCGGGCGTGGAGGAGATGTTCGAGGACCTCTCGCGCGGCGCCGAGGCCGTGATCGTGGCCGACGGCTCGCAACCCGTGGGAGTGCTGACCAGGGCAGACCTGCTCGAGTTCCTGGCCCACAGCGCCCGCTGAAGGCGCCTCGCGGCCGGGGCGCTTCAGCCCAGAGCCCGGGCGAGGTCGGCGATCAGGTCGTCGGGGTGCTCGATCCCGACGGAGAGCCGGACCAGGGTGGCGGGCACCTCGATTCCCGATCCCTCCAGGGAGGCATGGGTCATGCGGCCCGGATGCTCGATCAGCGACTCGACGCCGCCCAGCGACTCGGCGAGGAAGAAGACGTGGGTGCCCTCGCAGACGCGAAGCGCCAGCTCCTCGGACTCGGTCTCGAAGGACACCATGCCCCCGTACAGCGGCGCGCCCGCCGCGTTCATCTGGTCGCCGGCGAGCGGGTGGCCGGGGAAGTCCTCGAGCCCCGGGTAGTGGACGCGCTCCACGGCCGGATGCTCGCGCAGGAAGGCCGCGACCCGCTCGGCGTTCGCGCAGTGCTGCCGCATCCGCACCCCGAGGGTCTTGAGCCCGCGGAGCAGGAGCCAGGAGTCGAAAGGCCCCGGCACCGCCCCGACCGAGCCCTGCAGGAAGCGAACCCGCGCCGCCAGCTCGTCGTCGTCGAGGGTGACCGCCCCCACCACCAGGTCGGAGTGGCCGCCCAGGTACTTGGTCGCCGAGTAGACGACGGCGTCCGCGCCGAGCCGCAGTGGACGCTGGAGGTAGGGGGTGGCGAAGGTGTTGTCGACCACGAACCGCGCTCCGGCCGCGTGCGCCAGCTCCGCGAGCGCCGCCAGATCGAGGATCCTGAGCCGCGGGTTGGTCGGCGACTCGGCCAGCATCAGCGCCGCGTGGTCTGCCAGCGTCTGCCTCACCGCCGCCAGGTCGGTCATGTCGACGGTGTCGTAGCGGAGCCCCAGGCTTCCCATGACCTTGTCGAACAGCCGGTAGGTGCCGCCGTACACGTCGTCGGGGATCACGACGCGATCGCCGGAGCGCACGGTCATCGCAAGGGTGGCGATCGCGGCCATCCCGGAGCCAAAGGCGACGCAGTGCCGCGCTTGCTCGAGCGCGGCGAGGCAGGTCTCCAAGGCCGTTCGGGTGGGGTTGGCGGTGCGCGAGTAGTCGTAGCCGCGATGGCGGGCGACGCCCTCCTGGACGTAGGTCGAGGTCTGGTAGATCGGGCCGACGGCGGCGCCGGTCGCCGGGTCCGGGTCCTGGCCCGCATGGATGGCGGCTGTCTCGAATCGCTGGGAGTCGGTCATCGGCTGGTCTCGGGCGGACGCCCGCGCGAGACCGGGAGAGAGGCTACCTCGCCTCGCCGCCTGCGCCCTCCCCGTAAGATCCGGGGCCACTCTTCGAGCCCCAGGCCGGCCGATTTCGAGTCGGGTCGGGCGGGCCGAAGACCGCGCGATATGTCTCGATCTCGTCCGCTAATCGCCGTTCTGATCGCGACCGTGCTCGTGGGCGGGTACACGTCAACGGCACAACGACCGCCGCCGCCTCGACGCCGCTTGCCGCTCGGCCCGCCGCGGGCTATCACCGGATCCCGGGGGCGTTCGCCGGATTCAACGCCCCCTTTTGGCTGAACTCGGGCCAGGCGATGAGCCCGCTGCTCCACCAGGCGACCGCCAGCCTGCGCCCGGGCGCCCTTCGCGTCTTCGGCGGCATCACCGCCAACTACTGGAATTGGCGGACGGCAGGTTCTACGACAAGAAGGGCGTTCCGTCCAACCTGCGGGCCGCCAGCCACGACATGACGCCCATCCACCTCTCCGACTGGGCGCAGCTGGTGATGCGGCCAATGCCCAGCCGGTCTTCGACCTCAACGTCGTCACCTCGAACCTCTCCGACCAGCTGGCCATGCTGCGGGCCGCCCAGGACCTCGGCATGCCGATCCGGCGGATCGAGCTCGGCAACGAGATCTATCTCAACACCCCGGTCCTGGTGCGGAGATTTCCCACCCCCCAGGCCTACGGGCGCACGGCCACCCGCTGGATCCATGCCATCAAGCGCAAGTTTCCCGCACGCGCAGGTCGCGGTGACCGGGCGAGACGTCGCAAGCGGCCCCCACGAACCACCGGCAAGCGGGCTGGACCCGACGGCTGCTGAAGACCCTCCACGGGGAGGCCGCGCTCACCTTCCACACGTACTGGAGGAATTGGCCGCGCGGCCCGCGGCTGTCAGGCAAGAGGCTGTGGGCCGTCTTCTCGGCGCCGATACGGCGGCTTGGCCTGCTGCACGAAGGCGCCTTTCGCCAGCTGCCGAGGGGAGTCGACGTGTGGCTGACCGAGTGGACCCCGCGACCCAGCGCCTCGATGCGCGGCACGTGGGCACACGGCCTGTCGAACGCCGAGTACCTGCTGGGGCTGCTCGGCGAGCGCCGGGTGCGCCAGGAGGACCTCCACGCGCTGATCTTGAAGGAGCCGGGTGGGGCCCTGTTCTCGAACTCGAAGGGATTCGGCGGCACGCCGGGCACCGTGCAGTTCGCGCGCACGGCGGTGGGGGCGGCCTTCGGCGAGCTCTACCCGTTGCTGTCGGGCGGCGCCGGGGTGCGCGAGCTCGACGTGCGGCACGCTCCCCACATTCCCGGCACCAGACTTGCGGCCGTGCGGGCGGTGGCGGTCAAGGACCGAGGAGCGCTCCTGCTGAATCTCACCGCACACCATCGTCTCGTCCGGCTGGTCGGAGGGCCGGTCTGCGACGCGACCCTGGACTCGGTGTGGGCGCGGCCGGCCGCTCGGATCACGGGTCAAGCCGGCCAGATCAGCCAGGCAGACGGTCCCGATCCAAGGCCCGCTGTCCTTGCCCGCCTACTCGGTCAACCGCATGGAGTGCTGAACGGGCGCGATCGCGGAACCCGGAGGGCGTCAAGTCCACGCGCCCGGCCCTCGACGTAAGATTCCGTACCACGTCTGACGTCCCGGGGAAGCCGACCGCGGTCGGCGGGGAAGGCGAAGCGACATGTCTCGATCTCGTCCGTCAATCACCGTTCCGATCGCGATTGCGATCGCGCTCGTGAGCGGCGCGTATGCGTCACAGGGCGAAACGGCCGGATCGGGCTCGCGACCGCTCGAGCGCTCGGCCCGCAGCGGGCTATCACCCGATCCCGACGGCGTTCGCCGGATTCAACGCGCCGTTTCGCAAGAACTCCTGGCAGGCGCTCAGCCCGGAGCTTCGGCCAGGCGGCGGCCGGCCTGGCCCCGGGCGCCCTGCGCGTCTTCGGGGGCACCACCGCCAACTACTGGAACTGGCGGAAGGGCCAGTTCTACGATCGTCATGGCGTCCCGCGAGACCTCCGGCGCGCCAATCGGGCGGATGAGCCGTATCTACCTGTCCGACTGGGCGAGGCTGGTGGACCAGGCGAACGCGACTCCCGGTGTTCGATCTCAACCTCGTGACGTCGCACCTGTCCAGCCAGCTGGCCATGTTGCGCCGGGCGCGGGACCTCGGCATGGCGATCCGCCGGGTCGAGCTCGGCAACGAGCTCTATGACCACGCGCGACTCGTCGACCGCGCCATCCCCACCCCGGAGGCCTACGGGCGCAAGGCAACTCGCTGGATCGGCGCGATCAAGAGACGGTTCCCGCACGCGCGGGTTGCGGCCGTGGGACTTGGCAGCTCCCTTTGGTGGCCGCCCCGCACCCGGCGCGGGCAGCTGGGACCCCGGGGTGCTCAGCACGCTTCGCGGGGAGGACGCGCTCACCTTTCACACCTACTGGAAGCCGCCGTGAGGGCGTCTTTCGCGTGCGAGGCTGTCGAAGGTCCTCGCCGCACCGCTTCGCCGGTTCTTCGAGCTTCGCTCCGGCGGGCTTCGCCGGTTGCCGGATGGGGTCGTGGCATGGGTGACCGAGTGGAACGTCTGGCACGGATCGACGTTGCGCGGGACATGGGCGAACGGCCTCTCCGACGCCGAGTACCTGCTGGCGCTGCTCGGCGAGCCCCGGGTGCGCCAGGAGGACCTTCACGCGCTCATCTACCGCACAGCCATTCGCAGCCCTGTTCGCCAACGCAACGGGTTCGGCGCCAACAAGCCGGCGACCGTTCCGTTCGCGCCCACGGCGGTGGGGAGCGATCCTCGGCGAGATGTATCCGTTGCTGTCGGGCGGCCCTCAGGTGCGTCGCCTCACGGTGCCGGACGCTCCGCGCATTCACGGCACCCGATTCGCGGCCATACAGGCGGTGGCGATCCAGGG
>CAVPEC010000004.1:0-167304 GCA_963702805.1 uncultured Actinomycetes bacterium
GGGATCGGCCTCGCGATCACACGCGCGCTCCTCGCCGAGGGTGCGCGGGGTGGTGGCGGGCGCGCGCCACACAGGCGACGAGGTTGCGGGAACTGGTGGGAGGACGGCCAAGTGCAAGCGATTAACGTCGATTTGTCGACCCCCGGGGGTCCCGGCGAGCTCGTTTCAGCGGCACTAGAGGGGGGACCGGTTGACGTGCTCGTAAACAACGTCGGTGCAGTGACGCCCCGGCTCGACGGTTTTCTCTCGGTGAGCGACGATGAGTGGTGGAAATCGCTCAACCTGACCTTCATGGCCGCGGTTCGAACGACTCGGGCGGTGCTCCCCGGCATGCTGGATGCCGGCCGCGGCGCGATCGTCAACGTCGTCTCCGTCAACGCCTTTCTGCCCGACCCGGGGGTTATCGATTACAGCGCCGCCAAGGCTGCCCTCGGCAACCTCTCCAAGGCCCTGTCGCAGGAATTGGACCACGCGGCATCCGCGTCAACTCGGTGAGTCCCGGCCCGGTTTCGACTGACCTCTGGCTCGGCGGCCACGGCGTCGCCGAAACGGTCGCTGAAGCTCAAGGAGGGGATCCCGCCAAGGTGGCGGAAGAGCAGGCCGGCCAGGCCGCGACCGGGCGCTTTACCAAGCCCGAGGAAGTCGCCGACCTGGTTGTACTTCTTGCCGGCGATCGCGCCGCGAACGTCACCGGTATCCGACTTCTTGATCGACGGCGGACTGATTAGGACCCTCTGATAGCGATTCACCAGGCTCAGCCCCCAGGGTGCGCGGTCAACGCGAGTGTTCGGTCGGAGAGGTAGCGGGTTCTCGAGCACAGGCGATCACCTGATGCTCACCGGTGGCAGCTCTTCGATCTCGTCCTTCGTGAGGTCAACCCGTATCTCGTCGCCCACGCGATTGGTGGCGCCGATCGGTATCGCGACCTGCTTGCGCCCCCACATATGGCCCTCCTGCAGGATGACGTGCGTGACGTGATCGTCGGCAGGGTCGATCACGAGACCATGTACCGCCCCGATTGACCCATCTGTTGCGTGTACGGGGTCGCCGCGACGTATGTCTACCTCGCCGGACGGTACGCGGTCGGTGAACATCGGTCCGCGATGGTGGCCGAGCGGCAGGTTTATGGCGGCATACGTGGGGGTCGAGTCGGGCCGGGAGAAACCGGCATGTCCTCGGCGGCATCGAGTTGTCTCGAACTGCTTCTTGGTGCAGTCGAGCCGGATCAGGTCGTCCTCGACGCTTGCGACGAGGTCGACCGGCACCAGTCGCTCAAGCTCCTTGTGGTGCCCGGGCTCGACGACGAGATGGGTAAGCGACTCGTCGCCCGGGTCGAGGATCACCCGGGTCAGGCGCCCGCACCGCCCGTCGGTGGCGTCGACGTGAGCACCAATCGTGAACCTCTCCGCTTCGCCGCTTGAGCTCATCTCCGTAGCTGAGGATAACCTCTCGAATCAGCCGGCCTCCAGCAGCTGGCCACGCTGGGGAACGCACTCGGTCTTGTCGGGTCGAGGATCCGATCAACCCGCTGGCGCTGTGTCGGTGCTGACCTTCTGGGCCTCCTCAGTGAGCTCGATCAGATTCGTGGCGACAGGTCCATGCTCCTTCAGCATGCGTGCCATCCAGACACAGCCGCTTGCCAGAAAGCGCGCCGTGCGATTCGTATAGAGGTGGCCCTGGCCCTCGTCGATGTAGCTGGGCCCCGGGCCTGCATCACCGACCCAGTAGCAGTCGGCGTTCGGTGGGACCGTGCAGCCATAGTGGGTGAAGTTGTAGAGAGTGGTCGCGCAGCAGTCGTGTGCGCCGTCTTCGTTCCCGGTCACGATCACCCCGACGACCTTGTTGTAGAGGGGGTACTGACCCGTGTTCGGGTCGAGGTCCCTATAGGAGCCGTCGAGTCGCTCGGCCATCAGCTGGCAAAGCGATGAGCGTGCGCCCATCCATATCGGCATCGACGGGACGAGAATGTCCGCCGTTTTGATCTTGTCGTAGATCGTCGGCCACTCGTCACCGTCTCCCATATCGGATTCGGTCCCGAACGCGATCTTGTAGTCCACGAGTCGGACCGTCTCGCACTCGACGCCCATCGGCTCCATGAGACCTGCGACCTTGTCAATGAGGGCCTGGGTGTGAGAAGTCTCTGGCGACTTCTTCAGAGTGCAGTTCAAGAACAGTGCATTTAGGTCCACGCTCGGTCTCCTCGAATTAGATTGCTCAGCAACGGCGGCGACCGTCACCCTAACGTCGACCCCACAAGGGCGCAGCCTTTCGCCGGCTGCCATCCCATCCCGAGGAGTAGCTCTGCTATTGCGAGCGCGCCCGGGTCGCTCTCGGCGTAGGCTGGGAGATGCCAATGGCGAGATCGCTGAAGAGATCCGCAGATGCGTCCGCGGGCGTGGGATCGCTTGACGACCTCAAGGCCGCCGACCTGGTGGATGCCATGGGGCGCCTCCACCGCCACCGCTGCCACATCCTCGATCTCGTCAGTCCCACACCCGGCCGGGTGCTCTTCGGTCCCGCAGTCACGATCTCCTACTTTCCGAGCTGCTCGGCGGGGCTCGATCCTGAGCGCTACAACCTCCAGAACCTCTTCTATGAGGCCGTCGGCGATCACCCCGAGGGGAAGGTCCTGGTGCTGGCGAGCAACGGCTACACCGACGTGTCGATGGGGGGTGGCACGAAGCTCTCGCGCCTTCAGGAACATGGCTCCGCCGGCATCCTCACCGATGGCCGGTTGCGCGACTTCGACGAGCTCGCCAAGTACGACTTCGCCGCCTACTGCTCCGGTGAGGCCACCAAGTGGGGGGGCGGGGAGGTCACGCCGTTCCAGGCCAACGTGCCCGTGGTCGTCTCGGGCGTCGGCGTGATACCCGGGTTCTACGTGTTCGCCGACAGCTCCGGCGCCGTGGTGATCCCCGACCGACAGGTCGGGGAGGTGATCGAGGGCGCCCGTGCGGTCGAGGCCGAGGACGAGGGCTACCGAGCCGAGATCCGCCGCGAGCGACCGCCGCCCCCCAAGGGGGCACCCGGATGACGGGGCGCACCGCCTTCGGTTGGCCCTCGCTCTCGTACGAAGCCTGGGCCGAGACCTGCGAGACGCTCCATGCGCACACCCAGATCCTGGGGAAGCTCGCTGTCGAGCTCGCGCCCCCTGAGCCCCAGCTCCAGCATGCCGCCCTTCGACTAACGCCCCGCGGCTGGGAGACGCGGGTGCTGCCGGCGCCGGATGGCTCGGGCGCGATCGTCGCCGGGCTCGACCTGCGAACTCACGAGGCATTCGTTGAGCACAGCGACGGGGGAGCGACGCGAATCGCGCTGACCCCGAATCGGCCCGTCGCCGAGGTGACGCGGGAGGTGCTCGAGGCCGTTCGCCGTCTGGCCGGCGACGTCGAGATCAACCCCAAGCCCCAGGAGGTCCCGTGGGAGGTGCCGCTGGACGAGGACCGCGAGCACTCGACCTACCGTTCGGAACACGTCGAGACGTACTTCGCGGCGGCGACCCAGGCCGCTCTCGTCCTGGACCAGTTTCGTGCGCCCTTTCGCGGGCGCGTGACGCCGGTCAACGCCTGGTGGGGCACCTTCGACATCGCGGTCGCCTTCTTCTCCGGAATGCCCGCCGATCCCCCGGGGGAGGACTTCATCATGCGCAATTCGGGCGACGCCGAGCAGATAGAGATCGGCTGGTGGCCGGGCCATCCCGCGTACGATCGAGCGGCGTTCTTCGCCTTCGCTCACCCCGCTCCCGGTGGGTTCGCGGACGCCGATCTGAGTCCCAAGGCCGCCCGCTGGGATCCGGACCTCGGCGAGTTCGTGCTGGACTGGGACGACGTGCGGGCGGAGGAGGATCCATCTGCACTTGCGCTCGAGTTCGCGCGCTCCGCGTTCGGCCATGCCTGCGCAGTGTGCGGATGGGATCCAGCACTCGCCGAGAGCGGCGAGGGAAGGCTGCCGCCGATCAGGTGACTTTCACGAGCTAGGGAACCTCCGTCACGTCGGGTATTACTGCGGCCATCCGCTCCGCGTCGCGCATCATCTCGACAAGCCGCTCCCGGTCGCGCATCAACTGGGCGAGCTTCTCCGGGTCGCGCTTGTCCCAGCCATGGAAGTGCGAGAGGTCACCCGCTTCCCAAGCCTCACGGAGCCCCGGCTTGCTCAGATCCCAGTCGGGGCGAGTCTCGCTCGATGCGTCCCGCAGGTCCTGCCAGAGGTCGTAGACGGAGGGCCGGCCCCAGAACCAGTACCCGTTGTAGATCTTGTGGACGACGAGATGCGGCTTGAGCACGAGGGTGTGCGGGATCAACGGGTCGTTCATCGGGTCGGTGTACTCCTGGATGTCCAGGTCCTTCTGGACGGTGCGCTCGGAGTCGGAGAGGAAGGGCCACTGGGCGCCGACGGAGGCCCGGAACTCCTGCAACTGGTGATGCGCGTCGCTCGCGATCGTGGCGACCTTGGTGTAGGCAACGGCGATCTTGGGATAGAACGCGGCCAGCTCGAGGTGCTGCTGGTGCTCCTTCGGGCAGTAGTGGCCGCGCGCGAGCGTCAGGATCATCGGATCGTCGCCCTGCAGCTCGCTCAGCTTTCGGGGTGTCCTCTCGTGGTCGGGTAGCTCGTAGTCCGGGAACGTGGCGCCGGGCTGGATGTCAGAGCGCATGGCGAACTCCTTTCAGGCTGTTGGCGTGACGAATGGACCATGGTGCCCCAGGAAGCGGACGTGGGATCCCCAATGGCCCCGGTGACGAAGGGTGCCGATCGTCCCGGGCGTACCCCAGGCGCGGGCCAGCTCCCCCCCTCGTTGTGGCGGAGTCCACCCTCGATCCCGGCGATCGCTCGGCATCATTCCGCATCCCGATCGCTGCCCTTCGTGGGTGCGGTCCACTCTGCGCCCGTCTGGCGGTGGAAGGCCTCGAGGGCGCCGTCGAGCGTTCGGAAGAAGTGGTCCGGGTCGAGCGCGCCGATGAGCTCATAGCGCTCGAGCTTTGCCCGGACGGGGTCTTTGAGCTCGGCGAAAACGAGGGAGGTGCCGCGTGCGTTGACCTCCTCATCGAGCTCGAGCAGCATGTCAGCCGCCGTGGTATCGACGTCGTGATCGGCTCGGCCGCGATCACGATCCACCGTGGCTTCGGCTCGCCGGCCGCGAGGCGGCGGATCTGGTCGCGGAACGTCCGCGCGTTCGCGAAGAGCAGCGGCGCGTCGAAGCGGAAGATCACGAGGCCGGGGAGTTCCTCGGCATCGGGGTAAAGGCTGCGGTCGTGGTGGCCCTCCACCCCGGGGACCCGCCGAGGGTGGTCTGGTAGGGCCACCACGCGCGGCGGAATACGTTGAGGATCGACAGCGCCACGGCTACGGCGATGCCGGCGAGCACGCCCAGCAGCGCCACGCCGAGGAACGTGGCCATCGAGATCAGGAACTCGACGCGCCGCTGGTGCCACAGCCGCCTGGACCCCGCGATGTCGGCCAGAGACAGGGACGCTGCTATCACGACGGCCGCGAGAGTGGCCTGCGGGAGGCTGCGCAGCAGCCCCGGCACAAGCACGAGCATCAGGACGATCGCCGCTGCTCCAACCAGCCCGGTGAGCTGTGTCTTCGCGCCAGCCTGCTCGGCCACGGCCGTGCGCGACCCGCTCGTGCTGACCGGAAAGCCCTGGAACAAGCCCGCGCCGACGTTCGCCGCGCCGATGCCCACCATCTCCTTGTTGCCGTCGATTTCCTGACCCGTTCGGGCCCCGAACGCCGAAGCGGTGGAGATCGTGTCGGTCAGGGATACCAATGCGATGCCGAGGGCTCCCGCAACCAGGAGCGGGAGGTCGGACACCGGGCTCGGCCAGGTGGGTGAGGGCAGCCCCTCGGGCAGGGTCCCGACGAGCGAGACCCCGTGGCCGGAGAGATGGAGCGCCGAGGTCGCGGCGATCGCGGCGACGACCGCGACCAGCACGCCGGGGATGCGGGGAAGCCAGCGCTGGAGGATCAGGATCAGCGCGAGGCTGACCACCCCCACGGCAGCGGCGGCGGCCACAGCCTCCCCCGACGCGAGCCCGCTGACGAACTCCCGCGACTCGTCGATGAGTCCGTTCGCGTCGATCGAGAAGCCGAAGAGCTTCGGCAGCTGCCCGACCAGGATGGTCAGCGCGAGCCCATTCATGTAGCCGATCTGAGTGGGCTTGGACAGAAGGTCCGCAATGAACCCGAGCTTCGCCAGGCCCGCGCCGATCTCGATCGCAGCCACCAGGAGGGCGAGCATCGACGCCAGCGCGATCGCACGGTCGGGATCCCCGCCGGATCCGATGATCGGCAGGAGCGTCGCCGCGATACGGCCCGAGTGAGGAGTCCGGGCCCAGCACGAGGATGCGAGAGGGACCGAAGGCTGCGTAGCCGATCAGGCAGAGGACCGTCGTGTACAGGCCGGTGATCGCGGGCAGGCCCGCCAGCTCCGCGTACGCCATTCCCTGAGGCACTAAGAGCGTGCTCAGGACGAGACCGGCGACCAGATCGTGGCGCAGCCACGACTTGCGGTAGGAGGAGAGCGAGTGCGCGCCCGGCATCCATCTCGGCGGCTTCATGAGCGCTTGACCGAAGTCACCTTCACGCGACGATATCCGTCGGCTTAGAACCAGTGCCCAGTCCCCTGCTTCGAGCTAGAGGACCACGACTTTCTTTGGAGTCGTCCGGGCTCTGGCCGCCGATAGGCTCGCGCGGTGCAACTGGTCCTGCTTGCGCTCGCGTCGGCCTTCTATCCGACTGTCGTTGCGGCCGTGGTCATCCTGCTCTCCCAACCGCGGCGGCTTCCGCTCTTGAGCGCGTATCTGGCAGGCGGCCTGACGATCAGCATCGGACTGGGGCTCGCGATCGTGGGTGCCCTCAAGGCTTCGCACACGCTCCACACGAGTAGGTCGACGCTGGGCTGGACAGCGGACCTCGCGATCGGCGGCCTCGCCCTGTTGCTCGCAGTTGCCCTGGCCACACGCGCCGACCAACGCTTTCAAGATCGCCGCAAGTCGCGACGCCCCCGACGGACGACGCCGGGGGTCGTGAGCCGTGGTCCCAGCGTTTCCTCGCCGGCGGCTCGGTCCCGATCGTGTTCGCCGCCGGGCTGGCGATCAACCTGCCCGGAGCGTTCTATCTGATCGCGCTGAAGGACATCGCCGCAGGGCACCATTCGACCGGACTCGACGTCTTCCAGGTCCTCGTCTTCAACCTGATCATGTTCCTGCTCGCCGAGATCTCGTTGCTCGGTCTGATCATCGCGCCCGAGCGCACCGACGCGCTCGTCGCGCGAATGGATCACTGGTTGTCGGCAAACAGCCGCCGGATCGCGATCGTCCTCGCGGCGCTCCTGGGCGTGTTTCTGATCGCTCGCGGCATCGCCCACTCATGATCACCCTGACCCCGATGACCCACCTCGGAGTAGGCTGAGTTGCGGTAGCGAGGAAGCTTTGACCCGCTGAGTTCCAGCGCGAGATACTTGGATTTGCGAGAGGTGACCGGCATTCAGGATCACGTCGCCGCGACCAGGCTCACCGAGGAGGGCAGTATCGCCAACCTTGGGAAGGTCGATCACATAGTCGTGTTGATGCTCGAGAACCGGTCGTTTGATCACATGCTTGGATACCTCTCGCTCGAGTCTGGCCGCGGGGACGTAGAGGGTCTGCGAGCGGAGTTCGCCAACGAGCACCGCGGGCAAAAATATCCGGTCCATCATCTCGACACCACCGCGATAGCGGACGACCCCGACCACTCCGGGGGCGCCGTCGACCTGCAGATCGGTGACGGCAGGATGGACGGCTTCGTTGCGAGCTACGCTGCCACGCTTACGAGCGAAGGCAAGCACGACGCGGACCCAGGTCGTGTGATGGGTTACTACAACGGCACTGACGTCCCGGTCTACGATCACCTCGCGCGCGAGTTTGCGGTCTGTGATCGCTGGTTCAGCTCCGTTCCCGGGGCGACCTGGCCCAACCGCCTGTACGCAATCTGCGGCCGTGCCGCCGGCAGCCGCGATGACCTGCCGCTCAATATCCCGCCGATCTACAACCAACCGTCGTTCGTGCGGCACCTCGATGCTCATGACATCTCTTGGCGCTGGTACTCATTCGAGGCGGGAACACTGCGCTTCGCGGACGCGCACTATTGCCTGGGCCATCACCACAGATTCGCGTTCTTCAGCCACGGCAACTTGAATTGGAGGACTCGCCTCGAGCGCAGGATTGATGCACATGCGGCGAGCTTTCTCGAGGACGCGGCACTCGGGTCACTACCGTCGGTTTCATGGATTGACCCGAACTTCAGCAACTTCAACCCGATCGGTTTTCAGCCTAACGACGACCACCCACCCGCAGACATCAAGGACGGGCAGGAGCTCGTGCTTGCCGTCTACCACGCGCTCGCGACGAGTCCGCAGTGGGAAAGGGTCTTGTTGGTCATCTTCTATGACGAGCACGGCGGCTTCTTCGATCACGTGGCGCCACCAGAAGCACCCGATGACGACCCGCAGATGTTCGGCCGGTACGGCGTGCGCATACCGGCGCTGATCGTCTCGCCGTGGGTCGAGCCGGGCTCCGTATCGCACACGCTGTTCGACCACACGTCGATCAGCAAGACCATTCTCATGCGGTTCTGCCCGGAGGCGCTCAACGAGCCGAAACGCCGCCGGGGACCGGTTGCCCGGCTCAAGCGAGTCGGTGGGCCGCGCTCTATGGGAACGCGTGTGGCGCAGGCCAATGATCTCGGAGAGCTGCTCACCCGCACCACGCCACGACCGGCGCCCCGCCGATACGCGCTAATTCAGGACGCTGCCGCACGGGCAGCCGCGAGAACGGCGGGCGCAGCAATCGACGAGGACCACCTGACACGCGGACCCGAGACCGAGCTCCAGGTCCGCGTCGCCGCGGCGAATCGCCATCTGAGAAGCCGTGGGCACCCGGTGGACCGGCCCTAGCCCTCGAAGCACCCCGCTTGATCAAGCCATGGGCGCGGGTGGTTTCGAACCACCGACCCCTCGCGTGTGAAGCGAGGAGCCCGGGAGGCCAGAAACCGCATCAACAAGCGGTATGCGCGGCTATCTGCCCCGGTAGCTCTGCCCTGCGGATCACCAGGGATTACGCGCGATTACCGGGGATTCGGGCACAGCGAACGGCTTTCTGCCCAAGGCTGCCTAGCGACGGCAACGGTCACACGATTCTCGCCCGAATCGAGCTCGCCGCCTAAGCCTTCGGCTCCAGCGAGCCCTCGACCGGCCGTAGGTTGAGGATCCCGGCGACGGCCACCAGCGCCGCGAGGGCGAGAAAGACGTCGGTGCCGTAGCCGGCGTCGAGCCACGAGCCGATCAGCGGGACCAGCGGCACCGGGAGCCCCGTGCCGACTAGGCTCACGAGCGCCACGGGCTCGGTCGGCTCGGTGGGGTAGAGGCGCTGCGCCTGCACGATCCCGATCCCGTAGGGAACAGCGAAGCCGATCCCGGCGGCGACCATCGCGACGAGCGCGAATCCGAGCGAGTCGTCGAGCGCGAGAATTGCGAGTCCCGCGGCGGCTAGGAGGGGGGCGACTCCGCCCAGTAGCACCGGGCTCACGCCGCGTTGCGCGAGCTGGCCGCCCTCCTCCCGGGCGGCGGCGGAGACGCCGAACATCACGAAGCTGAGTATGCCCGCGACCCCCGCGGCGAGCCCGTTGTCGACGCTCAGGTAGTGGACGAGCCAGGAGCCGAGTATCAACGGCACCGAGAAGATCGCGATGAAGAGCGCGGCGAGCCGCCAGACCCGCCCGCTGCCCAGCGCGAGTCTGACGAACCCGGTGCCGCCGGCTTGACGCACATAGCTCGGCCCAGTACGTCCCATCAGGAACGGAATCGGCGACGCCGCCACGCCGGCGGAGAGTAGGAATGTGAGCCGCCAGTCGACATCGAGGTCGCCGAGGATCGCGCCCACCCCGAGCCCACCGGCGATCCCCAGTTGAACCGCGGCGCCGAAGAGGCCTACACGCTTGATCCCGCCCGTGGCCCTGGCGAAGACCGGGCCCGCCACCACCGCAATGCCGACGCCAAACCCCGCGACCGCGCGCGCGATCACCAGACCCGCGAACCCCGGCGTGACGGCGAAGATCACATTGCCAACGGCGCAGAGAATGGCCGCGAGCATGACCGTGCGGACGATCGTGAGGCGCTCCGCGATCAACGGCGTTAGCACCGTGCCCGGCACCGAGAATCCGAGCAACAGCGTGCCAGACAGCAAACCGATAGTTGCGAGGGAGATATCGAACTCGCCGCTCAGTTCGCCGACCACCGCGCCGACGTTGCCGACGCACCAAGCGGAGCCCAGCGCGATCAGAAAGACAGCGAGGCTCTCGCCGCGCCCATCGCGTCGGTCGGTCGCCTCGGTTGGCTCGCTTCGACGCGGAGCGGGCGTCACGGCGCGATCATCCCAGGACTCGTGCTAGCCGGTCGGCTATTCGAGGCACCGCCGATCAATCGGCGGAATCGGGCGAGCGAGCGCGGACGGGCGGAGCGGTTCGTCGGAACCAATCGCTTGGTGCTCGTCTTCTGATTTCGGAGCGGCCGTGGATGATCTCGGAGTCCCGCGCTACGCGCAGGCTGCGTGAAGCCGTTCCCCCGGGACGGAACACCTCCGATGGGCAGATTGGCACCGGCCATAAGGCGATCCTCAACCACGTCACCCAGTGGCCGACGCCTGGGACATTGGACGTTGAAATCGACGCGTCGCTGAGGCGGAGGCGACCAGGTCGTCCTCCTCCTGGGAGACCGACCTCATCTGAGGAATTGGCAGAAAGCCCGGTATCGGCGCGCGTGGTAGTGGCCTGCTAACGGCTCAAGCCGCTTGACAAGCCATGGGCGCGGCTGGTTTCGAACCAGCGACCTCTCGCGTGTGAAGCGAGCGCTCTCCCACTGAGCTACGCGCCCGGCGGCCGATGATAGGCGGCAACGGCCGGGCGCGAGGCGGTTCGGCCGAGCCGCCTCGGCTCAATGGCGCGTTTGTCTCGCATACCGGGACAAAGGCGCCATGCAGCGGACGCGAGTTGCACACATGCCCGCGAGGGTAGGAGACTAGGCGCACAGCAGAGCGCCAGCGACGGAGGAGAGGCCATGGCGACGAGCGGCACCGAGACGCAGATCACGTCCTACGAGGAGGCCTGCGCCTCGCACGAATGGCGGGTTCCCGAGCGCTACAACATCGCCGCCGACGTCTGCGACAAGCACCCGCGCGACAAGCTGGCGATGGTCTGGGAGGACTTCCGCGGCGACCGAGCGCCGGGTGAGCTGGGGCGAGCTGCAGTCGCTGTCCGCCCGCGCCGCCAACGTCCTGCGCGCCCACGGGGTGGAGCGCGGCGACCGGGTCGCCGTGGTCGCTCCGGCGACGCCGGAGACGGCGGCGGTCTTCTTCGGCACCTGGAAGCTCGGCGCGATCCTGCTCTCGATGTCGGTGCTCTACGGCGACGAGGGGATCCGCCACCGGATCTCCGACTCCCAGGCGAAGCTGATCGTCTGCTCGCCCGACCAGGCCGAGCGGATGCCCGGCGACCTGGTCGAGGAGGTGGTGGTGCTCGACGAGAATCTGCTGGCCGGCGCCGACGATCAGGCGGACACCGTCGACACCGCCGCCGACGACCCGGCGCAGCTCTACTACTCGTCGGGCACGACCGGGCTCGCGAAGGGCATCCTCCACGCCCACCGCTACATCCTCGCCCACGAGGAGTTCATCTACTGCCACGACGTCCGCGACGGCGAGCTCTTCCACGGCATGGGGGAGTGGGCCTGGGCGGCGGGGATCGCGCCGCTCCTCGGGCCGTGGCGGCTCGGCGCGACCCAGTTCGTCTACGTGCGCGAGGGCGGCTTCGACCCCGGCAAGCAGCTCGAGGTGCTGTCGAGGCACGGGGTGACGAACGTGTTCACGACGCCCACCGCGATGCGGGCGATGATGGCGATCGCGCGACGCCGGCGAGCGCTACCCGCAGAAGTTCCGGATCGTCTGCTCGGCCGGCGAGCCGCTGAATCCCGAGGCGATCCGCTGGTTTCGCGAGCAGTACGGGCTCACGGTGCTCGACTACTACGGGCTGACCGAGTCCTATCCGCTGTGCGCGAACTACCCGTTCATGGAGGTTCGCGAGGGCTCGATGGGCAAGCCGGTGCCCGGCTGGGACGTGCAGATCCTCGACGAGGACGAGCAGCCCGGTCGCCCAGGGCGAGCGCGGCGAGATCTGCCTGCGGGCGAGGTCGAACCCGCACTACCCGCTCGGCTACTGGAACAACCCGGAGGCCTCCGAGGAGACCTTCGGCGGGGAGTGGTTCCACACCAAGGACGCGGCCCAGCAGGACGAGGACGGCTACTTCTGGTACGCGGGGCGAGCCGACGACGTGATCATCTCCGCCGGCTACCGGATCGGGCCGTTCGAGGTCGAGTCGGCGTGCATCGAGCACCCCGCCGTGCTCGAGGCCGCGGCCGTCGCCTCGCCCGACCCCAAGCGCGGCCACGTCGTCAAGGCGTTCGTGGTCCTGGCCGAGGGCCACGAGCCGTCCGACGAGCTCGCGGGCGAGATCAAGACCTTCGTCCGCGGCCACCTCTCGGCCTACGCGCTACCCGCGCAAGATCGAGTTCGTCGACGACCTGCCGAAGACGCTCACCGGCAAGATCCGGCGCATCGAGCTGCGGGAGAGGGAGCTGGAGGGCGGCGGCTAGTCGTCCGAGGAGTAGGCGAACTTCGACTCGTAGCCGCAGCGTCCGTCAGATCGAACTCGAGCGGCGCGTCGTCGACCGCAAGCGTCTCGGCGTAGACCTCGCGACCGGGCTGATCGTGGCCCGGGATCAGGCAGGTAACCGTTTCCGGGTCGGCGACCGGCTCTCGGATCCGCACCGAGACCTGCCCGCCGGCGCGGAACCAGCCGCGACCGGGCGCGTGGTCGATCTCGATCGGCACCGGGTGCACGCCGAGCGGGTTGCTGTCCTTGTACGCCCACGGGAACTGCTTCAGCGGCGTTCCGCCGAGACGGCCCGAGAAAGATCTCGCTCGAGGGCCTCGCGCTGGCGCTCGTCCGCCGCGCTCGTCCAGGTAGAGATAGAAGTTCCAGGGCGAGCCCGGCTCGTCGTCGTCGTACCTGCTGGCGATGACGACGTTCAGCCCGGACAGGTCGAGCTCGCCGGCCCGGCCGTCCTCGATCCGCCACGAGAGCGCCCCCAGGCAGACCCCGTAGGTGGAGCGCCCTCCCTTGCGGCCGCCGATCGTCCGGCACGGACAGATCACGTCGCAGTTGCACGACTCCAGGTAGGTCCCGGAGAGCTCCCAGGGCAGGTAGTCGCTCACGTGCGCGAGCGTAGTCGGCCGCCGTCGGCCGCCCGCGTCGAGGTAGGATGACGGCTGGACCGTGCTAGGCGGGGAGCTAGCGGTGCCCTGTCACCCGCAATCCGCTCTAGCGGGGCTGAACGCCCGTCCGAGGGTCGCGGCCTTCGGGGTCAGTACGTCGCGGGCGGCGTTGACGGCCAGGTCCCGCGCAATGCGCGCCCGTGAATCAGGTCAGATCCGGAAGGAAGCAGCCTTAAGCGGTAGCGGGCATGTGCCGCGGATTCGCCTGGCTCGAGCCAGCCACGACGGGAACGCCCGGGGACCGCTCTCGAAGGCGGGTCGCACGGTCCTGCCTGAGCTCGGGCGCCCGAGCGGCGCCGAGTCGAATCAGAGGTCCTCGGGAACCACCGGCGCCAGCCTGGCCGCCAGCCTGTGGGGCAACCGAGGCGGTGAGACCCCGCCGGAGGGCCCGCCGGTTCGGTGCCGGATGCCGGACGGCGAGGTGCCGCCCGTCACCGGCTTCGGCTCGGGGTCGGGAGGGGGCGGCGGCTCGTCGGGCGCGGTCGGGCACTTGCGCGTGTAGACGACCCGGGCCGGATGCCCGGGCTTGGCCGGAGTGTGCATCCAGGAGAGGTGGAGGTGGTTGCCTCGGCCGTGGCCCGGCATCGCCGTTCCAGCCGACCCAGCGCCAGGGCGGGATCGGGTGGTCCTGCCGCGGCTCCGCCTTGCGGTGCGAGGGCGCGCGATCTCGTTCCAGGTGCCGCCCTTGGCCCGGTTGGGGACGATGTCGGTGGCGAGGCCGATCGGGTGCTCGCCGTTCCCCGCATGGACGGGGTCGGTGGAGTACCCGTCGGTGATGAAGATGTCGTAGCGGCGCTCCATCCAGTGGATGTCCGGCAGCAGCCGGCGGTCGATCTTCTCCCCGGGGAAGTCGGGAATGGGGACGAAGCGCCCGCCGTGGACCGTCTTGCAGAGGTGGCGATCGATCAGCTTGCTCCGCATCTTCGCCGCCGCGCCGGGGAGGCCATCGCTCGCCACGATCAGGACGGCCAGCGCGAGCGCGATCAAGGCGCGGATCGGGCGGCTGGGTGTGAGGCGTCGGGTGGCTGCCACTACCCTGCCATCGACAGGGACGCCGCGATGCTGAAATGGCGGCACGAGGCTGCCGCCGGCAGCAAGAGGTGGAAGCAGATGACCGACGCAGCGCCGGATCTCGAGGCCGTCACCCAGATACAGCAGAAAGTCTGGTCGCAAGGGGACTTCGCCAAGATCGGCAATCGCACCCAGATGGTCGGCGAGCACCTCTGCGAGACGGTCGACGTGCTCTCGGTCGAGCGGGTGCTCGACGTCGCCTGCGGCAGCGGCAACGCGGCGCTCGCCGCGGCGCGGCGCTTCGCCGAGGCGGTGGGGGTCGACTACGTCCCCGAGCTGCTCGCGCATGGGCGGGAGCGCGCCGCCGCCGAGGGGCTCGAGGTCGAGTTCGTCGAGGGCGACGCGCAGGCGCTCCCGTTCGACGACGCCTCGTTCGACGTCGTGCTTTCGACCTTCGGCGCCATGTTCGCGCCGGACCAGGAGAAGACAGCGGCAGAGCTGCTGCGAGTCTGCCGGGCGGGCGGGCGGATCGGGATGGCCAACTGGACACCGGAGGGGCTCGTCGGCGGCGGCATGTTCGCGGACCATCGCCAAGCACGCGCCGCCGCCGCCGGGGGTCAAGCCGCCGTCGCTGTGGGGCACGGAGGGGCGCCTCCGGGAGCTGTTCGGGGACGGGATCTCCGAGCTGAGGGTCGAGCCGCAGACGCTCAACTTCCGCTACCGCTCGCCGGAGCACTGGCTGGAGTTCTTCGGCACCTACTTCGGCCCGATCAAGATGGCCTTCGCGCGAGTCGGCGACGATGGCGCCGCGGCGCTCGAGCACGACCTGCTCGAGGTCATGCGCGCGCACAACCGCGCCGGCGACAAGGCGCTCGTCGCCCCGGCCGCATACGTCGAGGTCGTCGCGACGCGGGCCTGAGCCCGCGTCGCCTCGCTGACCGAGATAGCGGAATTCCGGATCGGGCGGGGCCGGGGCCGCAGCTAGACTGGCTCCCCGTGTCGGAGTCGTCCCTCTACCGCCGCCACCGCCCGCAGACCTTCGACGAGGTGGTCGGCCAGGAGCACGTGGTGCGCACGCTGCGAAACGCGGTCGAGCGCGACCGCGTGCACCACGCCTACCTGTTCGTCGGCTCGCGGGGAACCGGCAAGACGTCGGTGGCGAAGATCCTCGCTCGCTCGCTGAACTGCGTCAATGGGCCGACCGTGACGCCCTGCGGGGAGTGCGAGTCCTGCCGGACGATCGCCGCCGGCACGTCGCTCGACGTGATCGAGATGGACGCCGCCTCCAACCGCTCGGTGGACGACATCCGCGACCTGCGCGAGCGGGTCGGCTACGCGCCGGCGGCCGGGCGCTGGAAGGTCTACATCCTGGACGAGGCGCACATGCTCACCCGCGAGGCGTGGAACGCCTTCCTGAAGACGCTCGAGGAGCCGCCGCCCGAACACGGTCTTCGTGCTCTGCACCACCGAGCCGCACAAGGTGATGCCGACGATCGTCGACCGCTGCCAGCGCTTCGACTTCCAGCGCCCCTCGCTGGAGCAGATCGCCGAGGTGGTGCGCCGGGTGGCCGACCGCGGAGTCGATCGAGATCGAGGACGGCGCGGTGGCGGCGATCGCCCGCGCCGCCACCGGGAGCTTCCGCGACGCGCTCGGCACGCTCGACCAGCTGGTCGCCTACGGCGGCAAGCAGGTCGCCACCGACGACGTGCTGGCGGTGCTCGGCGTCGCCGAGGCCGAGCTGATCCTCGCCGCCGCCGACGCGATCGCCGCCGAGGACGGCAGGGCCGCGCTCGAGGCGAGCGAGCGCCTGGCGCGCTCGGGGCGCGACCTGGCGCAGTTCGGCCGCGACCTGCTGGCCCACCTGCGCCAGCTGCTGGTGATCCGGACGATCGGTGAGGTGCCCGCCACGTTCAGCGTCACCGCCGCCGACCCCGAGCGCCTCCGCGTCCAGGCCGAGGCCTTCTCGGACCTCGCGCTGACGCGGGCGATCGACGCGATCGCCGCGGCGCTGGCGGCGATCAAGGAGGGCGACGAGCCGCGGATGACGCTCGAGCTGGCCATGCTGCGCGCCGCGCGGCCCGAGGTCGACCCGTCGCGCGCCGCCCTGGCGCAGCGGCTCGAGCGAGTGGAGCGGTTGGTCGAGGGCGCCGGACGTGCGAGGACCGCCGCGCGAGCAGCCCGAGGACAATCCCGGGCCCCACCGCGGTGGTCACCGAGGCGGTGGCACGCCGCCGAGGCGGTGGACCTCGAGCGGATCAGCGGCCTGTGGCCGGCGGTGCTCGACCAGGTCCGCGAGTCCGGCTCGGAGCTGCTCTCGACCGTGTTCGCCGCCGCGCGCCCGGTCGCCGTGGACGTCGAGCAGGCGGTGCTCGAGGTCGGCTTTCCGGCCAGCGCCGCCTTCAACAAGCGAAAGGCCGAGGCCCAGGAGGCGCGCGAGCGCCTGGCCGACGCGGTGCAGACGATCGTCGGCGAGCGCCTGCGGCCGGTCTACGTGCTGCTCGAGGGCGAGGAGGAGGTCGCGGCGGAGGCGCCGAGCCGCAGCTCAGCGAGGAGGAGCTGATCGAGCGGCTGAAGTCCGAGTTCGACGCCGAGGAGTTCGAGGCCGCGCGACGCAAAGGAGGCCGAGGGATGACCCGCGACGCCGAACCCGGGCCGTGGCCCCGGCGGCCTGGACCTGAACGCGATGATGAAGCAGGTCCAGCAGATGCAGGCCGAGATGATGGAGGCGCAGGAGAAGCTCAAGGACGAGGTCGTCGAGGCGAGCGCCGGCGGGGGCATGGTGAAGGTGAAGATGAGCGGCGACCTGCGGCTGCTCGAGATCGCGATCGATCCCGAGGCGATCGATCCCGAGGACGCCGAGCTGCTCCAGGACATGGTCCTGGCCGCCGTCAACGAGGCGATCCGCTCCGCTCAGGAGCTGGCCACGAGCAAGCTCGGCGGGATCGCCGGCGGCGGGCGGTGGCCTGGGCGGCCTGGGCCTCCCGGGCGCCTGAGCGCGCCGCGTCCTGCCCGCCGAACGGAGCGCTAGGTTCAGATCGTGCATCCGGGACCGATCCAGCGACTGATCACCGAGCTCTCCCGGCTGCCCGGGATCGGGCAGCGGACCGCCCAGCGGCTCGCCTTCCACATCCTGCGCGCCGACGACACCGAGGCGCTCGGCCTCGCCGACGCGATCCGCGAGGTGAAGGAGAAGGTCGGGCTGTGCGAGGTCTGCTTCAACCTCGCCGAGGGGCCGCGCTGCCGGATCTGCGAGGACGAGGGCCGCGACCGCTCGCTGATCTGCGTCGTCGAGGAGCCCTCCGACGTGATCCCGATCGAGCGCACGGGCGAGTACCGCGGCCTCTACCACGTGCTCGGCGGCGCGCTGTCGCCGATCGACGGAGTCGACCCCGAGGACCTGAAGATCGCCGAGCTCGTCGCGCCGCGTGAACGGCGGGGAGGTGCGCGAGGTGGTGCTGGCCACCAACCCGACCACCACCGGCGAGGCGACCGCGCTTCACATCGCCGAGCTGCTTGCGCGACCAGGTGACGATCACCCGCCTGGCCAGCGGGCTGCCGGTCGGCGCCGACCTCGAGCACGCCGACGAGGTGACGCTCGGCCGCGCGCTCTCCGGCCGCCGGTCCCTCGACGGCTCGCGCTGAGGCGCTGATCTAGGCCTCGCGAGAGGCCCGATCCGGGCGTACAGCCGGCGCAGCGGGCGCGGCGCCCACCAGTTCCACTTGCCGAGCAGCTCCATCAGCGAGGGCACGAGCAGGGCGCGGATGATGCTCGCGTCGATCAGCACGGCGAGCGCCGTGCCGAGCCCGTTCTCCTTGATGAAGATGATCTCGCGAGGTGACGAAGGCCCCGATCGCGACCGCGAACAGGAGCGCCGCCGCGGTGACGATTCGCCCGGTGCGCTCGAGCCCGATCGCGACCGCCTCGGAGTCGCTGGCGCCGCCGTCGCGCGCCTCCTTGATCCGCGACAGCAGGAAGACGCCGTAGTCGGTCGAGAGGCCGAAGGCGACCGCGAACAGGAGCAGCGGCATCGTCTGCTCGAGCGCGCCCTGGCTCGTGTAGCCGAGCAGCCCCTCGAAGCGCCCGTCCTGGAAGATCAGGACGAGGATCCCGAACACGGCGCTCAGCGTGAGCACGTTCATGAGCAGCGCCTTGAGCGGCAGCACGACCGAGCCGGTCATCAGGAACAGGACCACGAAGGTGGTGACCGACGACGATCGCGAGCGCCAGCGGGCAGATGGTCGACCAGGCTCGACTGGTGTCGATGAAGTGGGCCGTGAAGCCGGTCACCTGGACGTCGCCGGAGCCCGTCGGCAGGTCTCGGATCGCGGTCGACGACGTCCTTGCTGCGCTCGCTGAGCGGGTCGTACCGGGAGATCACGTTCATCTCGGCCACGCCGCCGGCGAGGCGCTGCGGCGGGTCGACCGCGGCGACCCCGGGATCGCGCTCGACCTCGTGCGCTCAGCTTCGGCGAGCTGGGCCCGTCGGCGCCGTCGACCGCCAGCTCGGATCGGCGAGTCCCGGTGCGGCGGGAACTCGGTCTTCATCGCGGTGTCCACCTGGCGGGCGCTGGCCGACGTCGGCAGCACGGTCGCGTCGACCGAGGTGAACTTGATCCCGAAGAACGGAATCCCGAGCGCGATCAGCAGCGTCGCGCTCGCGGCCGCGATCGGCGCCGGCCGCCGCATCACGAAGCGCGACAGCCGGTACCAGAAGCCGGACTCGGTCGGGGCGCGCGTCGCGCTCGGCGCGGCGCTGGAGGAAGGCCGGCGCGAGCGAGTTGACCCGCGTGCCGAGCAGCGCGAGGATGGCCGGCAGGACCACCAGCGCCAGGCCGGCGGCGATCAGCGCCACCAGCGAGCCGCCGAGGCCCATCGAGTAGAGGAAGCGCTGCGGGAAGATCAACAGCGAGGCGAGCGCCGCCGCCACCGTCAGCGACGAGAAGACGATCGTCCGCCCGGCGGTCGCCATCGTCCGCCGCATCGCCTCGGCGCCCGGGCCGCTGCGGGCGATCTCCTCCCGGTAGCGGGAGACCATGAACAGGCTGTAGTCGATCGCCAGGCCGAGCCCCAGCCCGGTGACCAGGTTGAGGGCGAAGATCGAGACCGAGGTCGAGCTCGCTCGCCACCCTCAGCATCAGGAACGTGCCGACGATCGCCAGGCCGCCGATCAGCGGCGGCAGCAGGGCGGCGACGCCGCTGCGGAAGAAGAGCAGCGAGAGCAGGAACAGGAGCGGGAAGGCGAGCAGCTCGGCGCGGCGCAGGTCGGACTCGACCTGCTTGTTCACCTGCTCCTGGGCGAGCGCCGGGCCCGCCGAGCGTGACGCCCGGGAGCGCCGTCCAGTCGGTCGGCGATCCGCTTCGCCGCGTCCTGGCTGCTCCTTGTCGTCGGTGGGCTTCAGGTCGACCGCGAGATAGGTGGCGTTGCCGTCCGTGGAGACGAAGTGCCGCGAGCCCGTGGTGTAGTAGTCGGCTGATGCGGCCGACCGCTGGATCCTCGGAGATGCGCGAGGCCAGCGACTCGACCCGCTGCTTGGTCTGCGGCGAGGAGACGTCCACTCCACGCACCAGCGCGATCAGGCCGAGGTCCTGGAAGCCGGCGTCGTCGAGCCGATTGTCGGCCTGGACGCTCTCGGTCGCGGGGTCGTCGGCACCGTAGGGATCGAGGCGGCTCGCGACGCCCGCGCCGAGCGCGGCGGCGACGATCGAGGCGAGGATCGCGGTCACGACCACCGCTCGCGAGCGCCGGATGGCGAGGTTGGCGAGGGCGTTGAGCATCAGGCGGTCCTCCTCTCGCTCGCGGCCTCGTCCTCCAAGGCGCGCCTCGTTCGCTCGCACCAGTCGGCGATCCACTCGTTGAACTCGATCCCGTAGCGCAGGACGAGGTCCGCGAAGCCCTCCGGCTTCCCGGTCGCCTCGATCTCCTTCAGTCGCTGGACGACCTGCTCGTGGGTGCGGCGCTTCGCCTCCAGGGTCGAGGCCGCCGACGTCGCCCCCGGTGGCGTTCGGCGAAGAACAGCTTCAGGAGCGCCTCGTCGCGGAGCTCGAAGACCTGCGGATCGGCGTCGAGCCAGGCGCGCAGCTGCTTGCGGCCGGCCTGGCGTGAGCCGGTAGACGTTGCGCTTGCGCCCGCCCTGCGGGCTCGCCTTGCCCTCGATCAGCCCGGCGGCGGCGAGACGCCGGAGCTCGGGATAGATCTGGCCGTAGCTGGCCGCCCAGAAGAAGCGGGTCGACTTGTCGACGATCGACTTGATCTCGTAGCCGCTCATCGGCCGCCAGCCGAGCATTCCGAGGATCACGTAGGCGGTGGGCGAGAGCTCCATGTATCGGGAAGATATATCGCGATGGGAACGTCCCGTGTGTGCGTTGCGTCACACGCTGGCTGGCCGCGAGGGCCGCAGCGGCCTGGGTGCGATCGTGCCGCCGTGCGCGGCCGGATATCACCCGCTTGCCGAGCCCGGTTCGATTGTCCTTATCCTCAGTCGCCCAGTGTCAGCGCCTGGCGACATAGTGGTGATGAAGTTCGGCGGCACCTCGGTCGCGGCGGCCGACGACATCAGGCGCGCCGCGCGGCCGGATCGTCGCCGCGCGCGAGGACGGCAAGCAGGTCGTGGCGGTGCTCTCGGCGCGCGGCAAGACCACCGACGATCTCGCTCAGCATGGCCCACGAGGTCTCCGACCGTCCGCTGGCCCGCGAGATGGACATGCTGCTGTCGACCGGCGAGCGGATCTCGTGCGCGCTCTGCGCGATGGCGATCCACGACATGGGCCACAGCGCGATCTCGCTGACCGGGTCGCAGGCGGGGATCGTCACCGACTCCTCGCACACCAAGGCGCGGATCCTCGACGTGCGCGCCGACCGCATCCGCGAGGCGCTCGGCGACGACCGGATCGTGCTCGTCGCCGGCTTCCAGGGCGTCTCCGGGCGACAGCCGGGACGTCACGACGCTGGGGAGGGGCGGCTCCGACACGACGGCGGTCGCCATCGCGGCCGCGCTGGGCGCCGACGTGTGCGAGATCTACACCGACGTTCGCGGCGTGTTCAGCGCCGACCCGCGCCTGGTCCCCGACGCGCGCCTGCTCGGCGTCGTCTCGTTCGAGGAGATGCTCGAGATGGCGGCCTCGGGCGCCAAGGTGCTGCAGCTTCGCTCGGTCGAGTACGCCCGAAACCACGAGATCCGGATCCACTGCCGCAGTTCCTTCGAGGATGGCCCCGGTACCCTCGTCGTCTCGGAGAAGCAGACGATGGAGAGACCCTCGGTGACAGCCGTGACCCACGCCGACGAGGCGCGCGTGACCCTGACCGGGGTACGCGACGAGCCCGGCGTGGCGGCGCAGATCTTCGGCGCCCTCGCCGGCGCCAACGTGAACGTGGACATGATCATCCAGAACGAGCCCGTGTCGGCCGACCAGAAGGCCGACCTCTCGTTCACCGTCGACCCGGGCGACCTGCAGGCCGCGACCGAGGCGCTCGACCGGCTCGAGATCTGCGAGCGGCTCGGGACCGACGAGCGGATCGGCAAGGTCTCGATCGTCGGCGCCGGGATGCGCAGCCACCCGGGCGTCGCCGCGCAAGGTCTTCCAGACCCTGGGCGAGGACGGGATCAACATCGAGATGATCTCCACCTCGCCGATCAAGATCTCGTGCGTGATCGCGGCCGACGAGGTCCCGGCGGCGGTCAAGGCGCTGCACCAGGCGTTCGAGCTGGGCGAGGACGCCGTCCGGCGCGAGGAGCCGACCGGAGAAGAGCACCGGCCGGCGGTCAGGCCGGACGAGGACGAGGCGAGACCGGCGATGACGCCTGACGGCTACCGCGTCGGCGTCCTCGGCGCCACCGGGGCGGTCGGCTCGACGATGCTCCAGGTGCTCGCCGAGCGCCGCTTCCCGGCGACCGAGGTGGTCGCCTTCGCCTCCGAGCGCTCGGCGGGGCGGAGGCTGAGCTTCGACGGCCGCGAGCTGGAATGCCGGCCGCTCTCGAGCGAGGCGATTCGGGGCCTCGACCTGGTCCTCTCGTCGGCGGGCGGCGACGGTCAGCGCCGAGTGGGCGCCGAAGCTGGTCGAGGCCGGCGCGGTGGTGGTCGACAACACGAGCTTCTGGCGCATGCACGCCGACGTGCCGCTGGTCGTCGCCGAGGTCAATCCCGAGGCGCTCGACTCTCACCAGGGGATCGTCGCCAACCCGAACTGCTCGGCGATGCAGATGGTGGTCGCGCTGGCCCCGATCCACCGCGCCGTGGGCATCGAGCGGATCGTCGTCTCCACCTACCAGCCGGTGTCCGGGACCGGTCGGCGGGCGATGGAGGAGCTTCGCGACCAGGCGCACGCCGTGCTCCACGACACGGAGCCGCCGCCCGCCGAGGTGTACCCGCACCGGATCGCGTTCAACGTCCTCCCCCAGGTGGAGACGTTCAAGGCCGACGACGACTACACCACCGAGGAGCGCAAGATGATGGCGGAGACGCGCAAGATCCTCGGTGCCGGAGAGGACGAGCTGCGGATCTCGGCCACCTGCGTGCGGGTCCCGGTCCTGTACGGGGAGTCCGAGTCGGTCAACGTGCAGACGCGCGAGCCGCTGTCGCCGCAGGAGTGCCGGGAGCTGCTGGCCCGGGCGCCCGGGGTGGTGGTCGTCGATGCCCCCGCGATCGGCGTCTACCCGCTGGCGAGCGACGTCGACCGGCCGCGACGAGGTGCTGGTCGGCCGGATCCGCCGCGATCCCTCGCACGAGCGCTGCCTCAACCTCTGGGTGGTCGGAGACAACCTCCGCAAGGGAGCGGCGACGAACGCCGTCCAGCTCGCCGAGCTGCTTGCACGAGCGAGGGCTGATCCGGGCGACCGGAGCGCCCGCGCCCGCCTAGACCGCGCCCGTCGGCGGTCCGGGCCTCCTCTACGATCCGCGCCCTTGCTAGGGGCGTACGCATCCGTCGCGGTGCTCTGCGCCGCCTCGCTCGCCGTCGGCCAGGCGATCCTGTCGCTGTGCGGTCGGCGTGAGCTCACCTGGCTCGCGGGGCCGGTGGGCCTGGCGGCGATCCTGGTCGCGAGCGGCATCGCGATCAAGCTGCCGGGCCACGGCACCGCGGTGGCGATCGTCCTGGCGACCCTTGTTGCTCTCTCCCTGGCGACGCTCGTGTCGCGGCGGCGAGTGTCGGGTGCGGACCCGACGAACGTCCGCAGCATGGACGCGAGGACGGTGCGATGCAGGGATGCAGAGCGTTCGTCGGGGGCGCACCCGGCGATCGCCGCCGCGGCCGCGGCGCTCGCCCTCCTCATCGCCTCGATCCCGTTCATCGTCAACGGGCGGGTGGGCATCCTCGGCGTCGGGCTCGTCAACGACGACATGGCCTCGCACCTGCTGATCGCGGACTGGCTGAACACGCGGGTCGGAGACATGCCCGGGCTCCTCCACCACGGCTATCCGGTGGGGCCGCACGCGCTTGCGGCCGGGCATCAGCGAGGGGCTGGGCACGGGCCTGATCGAGGCGTTCGCGGGCATCACGCTCGCCACCCCGGTGCTCACCGCGCTGGTCGCCGTCGAGGCGCTGCGCGGGCTGCGGCCCGTTCCCCGGGTCCTCGCGGCGGCGGCTGGTGGCGCTGCCCTACCTCGCCGCCGCCTACCTTGCGCAGGGGGCGTTCAAGGAGCCGATGGAGGCGCTGTTCCTCCTCTCGTTCGCGCTGCTGTTGCCCAGGGCGACAACCGTTCGCGGCGCGTTGCCGCTGGGTGTGATCGCGGCGGGCGCCGTCTACACCTACAGCTTCCCGGGCCTGTTCTGGCTCCTGGGCGCGGCGGCGATCTACGTTGCGATCGCGCTGATCAGAGGGGCGTCGGGTGCGGACCCGACGAATGTCCGCAGCAGGGACGTGAGGACGGTGCGAAGCCCGGATGCTGAGCGTTCGTCGGGGGCGCACCCGGCGGCCCTCTCAGCCGTCGCGGTGACAGTCGGGGTCCTGCTCGTTCTCACCGCCCCGGAATGGGCTGCGCTGATCGACTTCACGCACTTCAGGGCGTTCCGCGGCTCGACGATCAGCAGCGGGCTCGGCAACCTGCGCCATCAGCTGTCGCCGCTCGAGGCGCTGGGGATCTGGCCGGCGAGCGACTTCCGGCTGTCGGCCAGCGCCGCGAGCGTGCCCGCGCCCGCCTTCTACCTCGGCGCGCTGGTCGCCGTCGCCGCGCTGGCCCTGGGCCTTCCGCGCTGGATTCGGCGCCACGGCGCCGCGGTGCCCGCGGCCCTGGCCGCGGCGGTCGTGATCTACCTCGGCGCGCTCGCCTTCGGCACCGTCTACACGAGCGCCAAGGCCCTGGCGATCGCCGCCCCCCTCATCACGCTCATCTCCCTCGGCGGCCTGCTGGCGCGCGAGCGCTGGAGCTCGCCCGCGCGCGCTGGCGCTCGGCTCGCGCTCGCGCTTGCGGCGGGCATAGCCCTCTCGAGCTTCCTGGTCCTCCACCAGGCTCCGGTCGCTCCCCAGGACCACGCCGACCAGCTCGCGGAGCTGCGCCCGCTGGTGCAGGGCCACAAGGTCCTGTTTCTCGGCCGCGACAACTTCATCGTCTACGAGCTGCGGGGCTCGCGCCCGTTCACGGCGGTGCGCAACTACTACGACCCGAACTACGTCACGCCGAACCTGCGGCTGAAGGACGTGTTCCAGAAGTTCGACTTCGACTCGGTCACCCCGGCGACGCTCGGCCGCTTTCCGTTCGTGATCACCACCCGCGCCGCCTACGCCAGCGGGCCGCCGGCCGCCTTCGAGCCGCTGCGCGAGACCTCGGACTTCGTGCTCTGGAAGCGCGTCGGGACCGGTGGGCGAGCGGCGCACGCTCGCCGAAGGGGACCGACCCGGTGCGCCGCTCGATTGCTCGGCGTCCCGCGGAGGTCGCCCGCGTGGCCGCCGCGGCACCGCGACGGTCTTCGCGGCGCCGCCCGTGATCGGCGGCGCCTGGTCGCCGAGCTCCACGGTCGAGAGCGGCTCGGTCTCCTCGCAGGCGCTGACCCTGCCCGCCGGTCGATGGGAGATCTCGATTCAGTACGACGCCACCCGCCAGGTGCACGTCACCGCTCCGGGACTCGACGCTTCGTTGCCCGCCAACCTCGACTACCGGGGCTCCGTGCCCGTACTACGCCGTGGGCGCGCTCGCCGTGCGCCACCGCGGCCCGATCCGGTTCACGGTCAGCGTCGAGCGCCCGCCACTGGCGGGCCGCCTGCTGGGCACGAAGTCGGTGGCCCATCTCGGCGCGATCGCGGCCAGCCCGGCCGGGCGCGGGCGGCCCGGTCCCCGGCGAGGCGGAGCGACGAATCCCCCTCAGCCACGGCTGCGGCCGCTACGTGGACTGGTATCGCCCACCGGGCGGGCCGCTGAACCGACTATAAGCCCGGTCATGGAGATCGGGTTCGGCGATGCCCTGCTGATCGTCGGGGGGCTGCTGGCCGTCGCGGCGGCGCTGTCGGGGGTGATGCGCGGCACGGTGCTGTCGATCTCCGTGCTCTCGGTGGCGCTCGGGATCGTCCTGGCCGTGACCGACGTGGTCTCGGTCGACGCCCGCGATCCGGCGATCGTCGACCTGGTCGAGCTGGCGCTGATCCTGACGCTGTTCTCCGACGGGCTGTTCGTCGAGAGAGAGCTGCTGCGCATCCACTGGGGACCGGTGACGCGGGCGATCGTGCTGGCGATGCCGATCACGCTCGGTTCTCCTCGGCCTGATGGCCGCGGCGATCTTCCCCGGGCTCACGTGGAGCGAGGCGTTCCTGCTCGCCGCCGTGCTCACCCCGACCGACCCGGTCGTCACCTCGACCGTGGTCACGGCTCAGCGGGTCCCCTCGATCGTCCGCCACACCCTCAATCTGGAGTCGGGGCTGAACGACGGCCTCGCGCTGCCCTTCGTGCTCTTCTTCCTGTCCTGGCGCAGCCGGGCGGAGACGCCGGCAGCGAGGCCGCGAAGCTCGCTCGGCGAGGCCGCCTTCGGCGCCTTCGTCGGGCGTGGTGCTCGGGCTGCGTCGGCGGTCGCCTTCACCAACACCTGCCCGGCGGCGGGATCACCGCTCGCTACGAGGGGATCTACGCGATCGGCTTCGGCCTCGCGGCCTTCGGGCTGGCAGACGTGACGATCGGCAACGGCCTGATCGCCGCCTTCGTCGCGGGGATCACGATGGGCGTCGCCGAGCACGAGATCACCGGACGCCTTCGTGGAGTTCGCCGAGAACGTCAGCGCGATCTTCCAGGTGGTCACCTTCTTCGTCTTCGGGGCGCTGATCGTCGCCACCGGCTACGACGGGGCGATCTGGCGGCTCGTCGTCTTCATTCTCCTGGCGCTGCTCGTCGCCCGGCCGCTCGCGATCCTGGCCGCCTTCGTTCGCAGCCGGCTTCCCGGCCCCCAGAAGCTGTTCATCGCCTGGTTCGGGCCCAAGGGGGTGGCGTCGATGCTGTTCGCCCTCTTCGTGCTGAAGTCGGACGTCGGTGCGTCGACGACGATCTTCAACGTCGCCGCCTTCGTGATCCTCTCCTCGATCGTCGCCCACGGCCTGACCGACACGGTGGGCGCGACGTGGATCGAGCGGCGTATGGGCCGCGCCTAGCGGCCCGCTAATCCTCGGCGGCCAGCTTCTCGACGGCGGCCCGCGCCGTCTCCTCGTCGACGCCCATGTGGGTGACGTAGAGGCCGACCGCCTCCTCGAGGTGCCCGAGGAGCACCGCCTGCTCCACCTCCGGGGGCGGCTTCGGGGGCTCGGGGGTCTGGTCGCTCGCCTCCATCGGGTCAGGCGGGAACCGCGTCCGCGAGTCGCCCCTCGACCCACTCGGTCGAGGCGATGTGCTTGCGCATGCCGAGCTCCTTCGGCTCGTACCCGAGCGCCAGCCCGACGAGCTGCGGCAGGTGCAGGATCGCCAGCCCGAGCTCGCGCCCCGTGACCTTCGCCGCCTCCGGCTGCTGCATGTCGAGGTTCAGGTGGCAGAGCGGGCAGGGGGTCACCAGGCAGTCGGCGCCGGCGTCGAGCGCGTCGCCGATGTGAGTGCCCGCCTGGCGCAGCGAGGTGTCGCGGTTCATCGTGATCACCGGGAAGCCGCAGCACTTCCGCGCCCCGTCGTACTCGACGGCCTCGCCGCCGAGCGCCTCGATCACCTGCTCGAGATAGAGGTCGCGCTCGGGGTGCTCGTCGTAGCCGATCCGGCTGCGGGGGCGGATCACGTAGCAGCCGTAGAACGGCCCCACCCGCAGGCCGGAGAGCGGTCGCGTCACCTTCGCCTTCAGCTGGTCGAGGCCGTAGTCCTCGACCAGCACCCAGAGGAAGTTCTTGTTGTTGAACCCGTCCTTGTCCTTCGTGTACTCCAGCCCCTCCTCGGCCAGCGCCTCGTTGATGTGGGCGCGGTAGGCCGAGTCGGCGTCGAGCCGCTGCTGGCACTCCGACTGGGCGCCCTGGCAGGTGGAGCAGATGTTCATCATCGCCAGGCCGGTGCTCTGGGCGAGCGCGAAGGTGCGGGCGTTGAGCGTGTCGGCGAGCTCCTGGTTGTGCTCGGCGATCACCCCGGCGCCGCAGCAGTTGGCGCGGTCGAGGGTCACCAGCTCGAGGCCGAGCCGGTCCGCGACCAGCGCCATCGAGCCGTGCAGCTCGGGCGTGAAGCCGCGGGACACGCAGCCGGGCCAGTAGGCGAGCCGAAGGGCGCTCACTGGTCGCCCACCTCGTCGGGCTCGGGCTCCTCCGCTCGCCTCCGGGCGGCAGGGCTCGCGATCCGGGGCCTGCTCTCGTCGGCTCGAGCTCCTCCTCGCCGGAGATGTAGAGGTTGAGCTCCTCGCGGTGCTCCTCGGCGTGGGCGTACAGGCGCTTGACGTGGTCCTGCGCGCCGTCGGGGAGCTTCTCGTGGACTCCGGGGATCAGCTTCGGGAGCGAGCGCATCTTGCCGGTCCTCAGGCCCCGGACCGCGGTCGGCAGCGAGCCGATCAGGCCCTTGAGGGCGCTCGGCCTCGGTATCAGCTTGCCCTTGATGCCCGGCGCGTAGGACTCCTGCAGCAGCAGCGACTCGTCGAGCGTGCCCTTCTTCTCGATGATCTTGGTGAACGCCGACTCGTGGCGATGGCCGTTGTTGTCGTCGTCGATCTCGTGGTCGGCCGGCGATCCGGCGCAGGCGCATGATCTGGTCCATCGGCGCGACGTCCTTCGGGCAGGCGTCGATGCACGAGAAGCAGTGCGTGCAGTCGTAGATGCCGTGCGGGTCCTGCGCAAGGTCGTACAGCCTTTCGTTGGTCTGCGAGTCGCGCGGGTCGCCGACGAAGCGGTACGCCTTGGCGAGCGCGGCGGGCCCGATGAACTCGGGGTCGGCCTCCATCGACAGGCACGAGGAGACGCAGGCGCCGCACTGGATGCACGCCATCGACTGGGTGATGTCGATCATCGACTCCGGCGGCACCACGTACTCGCGCTCGGGCGGCTCGCCCTCCGGCAGGAGCCACGGGGTGACCCGGCGGATCTTGGTCCAGTGGGTCGACTCCATGTCCGTGACCAGGTCCTTGATCACGGGCATGTTCGCCATCGGCTCGACCACTATCGGCCGCGCCTCCTCCTCGCCCGCGCCGCCGGGGCCGGGGCGGCCGGTGGCAGGCCCGTCGCCGCGGTTGGCGCGCTCGTGGGCCTCGGAGATCCGGGTCTTGCAGCCGAGCGTCGACTGCCCGTTGACCTTCATCCCGCACGAGCCGCAGATCGCCGCCCTGCACGAGCAGCGGACGACCAGCGTCCCGTCTTCGCGGTCGCGGACCTGGAGCAGCCCGTCGAGCACCGAGAGGTCTGGATCGAGGTCGACGTTGAACTCCTCCCAGTACGGGCCCTCGCCGGACTCCGGCTGGTACCGCCTCACCTTCAGCGTGTACTCAGGCATGCGCTTCCCACCCTAGTAGGTCCTTTCGGTCGGCTGCCACTGGGTGATCGTCACCGGCGAGTAGCTGATCTCCGGCCCCTCGCTGTTGCGGGTGACGTTGACGTGCTTCAGCCACTCGTCGTCGTTGCGCTCCGGGAAGTCGGTGCGGTACTGAGCGCCGCGGCTCTCGGTCCGGTGAAGCGCCGCGACGCAGGTGCACTCGGCGCCGTCGAGCATGAACCCCAGCTCGAAGGCGCCCGAGCACATCCTGGTTGAAGACGGTGCCGTGGTCGTCGATGTAGGCGGTCTTGGCCTCCTCCTGGAGGCGCTTGACGGTCTCCAGGGCCTTCTGGATCCCCTCTCCGGTGCGAAAGACGGCGACGTGCTTGTCCATCGTCTCGCCCAGCTCCCTGCGGAGCTCCGAGACCCGGCGGCCCTTGCCCGGCTCGCGGCCGACGAGCTCCGAGACCCGGCGCTCGGCATCGGCGAGCGCGGCCTGCGAGGGCCTGCCGAGCTCGACTCGCTTGGCGCGAGCGGCGGCGTGCTGCCCGGAGCGGCGACCGAAGATCAACGTGTCGAGCAGCGAGTTGGCGCCCAGCCGGTTGCCGCCGTGCACCGACACGCAGGCGACCTCGCCGGCGGCGTAGAGGCCGGGGATCGAGGTGGCCCCGTCGGTGTCGGTCTTCACGCCGCCCATCGACGTAGTGGTTGCCAGGCTTGATGTGGATCGGCTCGTTGATGATGTCGACCCCGGCGAAGTCTCGGCCCACGAGCACGATCTCCCGAAGCGCCTCGTGGATCCGCTTGCGGGGCACGACCGTGATGTCGAGCGCCACGGTGCCGTCGGGAAAGCCGCGCCCCTCGTTGATCTCGGTCTGCTCGGCGCGCGAGACGACGTCGCGGGAGGCCAGCTCCATCTTGTTCGGCGCGTACTTCTCCATGAACCGCTCGCCCTGCGCGTTCAGCAGGTGCGCGCCCTCGCCGCGCGCGCCCTCGGTGATCAGGAAGCCCTTCTTGGCCAGCGTGGTGGGGTGGTACTGGATCATCTCCATGTCCATCAGCGGCGCGCCGGCGCGGTAGGCCATCGCGATCCCGTCGCCGGTGCAGATCAGGGCGTTGGTGGTCGGCTGCCAGACCTGGCCATTGCCGCCCGTGGCGAGGATCACGTTCTCCGCCTCGAACAGCTCCATCGAGCCGTCGGCGACGTTGCGGAGCACCGCCCCCACGCAGTTGCCGTCGTCGTCGAGCACGAGGCCGGTGGTGAAGTACTCCTCGTAGCGCGAGATCAGCTCCGAATACTTCATCAGCTGCTCGTAGAGGACGTGCATGATCGCCTGGCCCGTGATGTCGGCGACGTAGTAGGTGCGCGCCTGCGAGGCTCCGCCGAAGGCGCGTGTGCCGAGCCTGCCCTCCTCGTTGCGGTGGAACGTGACGCCGAGGTGCTCGAGGTGGAGGATCTCCTCCGGCGCCTCGCGGCACATGATCTCGATCGCGTCCTGGTCGCCCAGGTAGTCGGATCCCTTGACGGTGTCGAAGGCGTGCGACTCCCAGGAGTCACCCTCCTGGAGCGCGGCGTTGATGCCGCCCTGGGCGGCGTTCGAGTGCGAGCGCACCGGGTGGACCTTGGAGACGATCCCGACCGAGACGCCCTCCTCGGCCGCCGCCAGCGCCGCTCGCTGCCCGGCGAGCCCCGCTCCAATCACTAGAACGTCGTGCTTGGGCATCCGCCTCGATCCTATATCGCGACACGAATCGGCTGGCGCCTTGCTCCTAGGTCGCCGGCGAGTCCGGGGGCGTTCCCCCGGCCGTCCCGGTGAGCGCGTTGCGGAGCGCCCGGCCGACCTGGTCGGCGGTGATCACGCCCAGCAGCCGCCCGTCGGCGTCCACCGCCATCAGCGCCCCGAGGCGGCGCAGGGCGTCGTTGCCCAGGAGCGACTCGAGCGGCGCGTCGTCGCGCACGCGAAGCGTGCCGGTCGAGTCGGCCTCGAAGACCTCGCGCACGGTCGAGGAGGCGCGGCTCACCTCCGGGACGGCGTCCGCGGCACCGCGCTCGATCAGGCCGCGAAACCGCTGGGCCGCGTCGACGACCGGGAACCAGGGCCACCGATACCGCAGGAAGTACTCGTCGAGGGCTCGCTCGACGCTGGCGTCCTCCGGGATCGCGACCGGCTCCTGGTCCATCACGTCGGCCACGCTGATTCCCTCGATCCGGCTGGCGAACTCCGTCTGAACCACGGCGCCGCGGGCGGACTGCCCGAGGATGAAGCCGATCAGCCCCAGCCAGATCCCGCTGATCACGAGCCCCTCGACCAACAGGAGAAGGCCGACGCCGATGAACAGGTAGGAGAAGGCCTGGCCCGAGGCGGGCGGCGCCGCGCGTCGCCCGGGTGCGGTCCCCGGTCACCTGCCAGGCGATCGCCCGCGCGATCCGTCCGCCGTCGAGCGGGAAGGCGGGAATCAGGTTGAAGACCAGGACCAGCGCGTTGATGCGACGCCACCCAGGCGAGCACCAACAGGATCCCGGAGACATGGCCGCTGACGTCGATCTGCAACGCAAGGAGCATCGCCTTCCAGAACTCGTCGCGAGCCGGCGGCGGCGATGCCGACTCCGACGCAGGCGAGCGCGATCGCCAGGGTGACCAGGGGGCCGGCGACCGCGATCTTGAACTCGGTGCCCGGCGAGTCGGAGTCCCTGCTCATCCGCGCGACGCCGCCGAACATCCACAGGGTGATGTCGGAGATGCTGATTCCCCGGCGGATCGCCACGAAGGCGTGGCCCAGCTCGTGCAGCAGGATCGAGCCGAAGAAGGCGAGCGCGCTGACCAGGGCGAGCAGGTAGGGCTCGACGTCGCCGGTGGAGGCGCCCAGCGGATCCCGGTAGGCACTCGACTGCCAGAGGATGATCAGGAAGAGGACGAAGAACCACGAGTAGTCGACCCCGATCCGAATCCTCCAGACGTGGAACAGAGTCACCGTGCCGCGTGCCGGCATGCACCAATGTTATGCGGCTAGGGTTCCCCGCCTCCATGGCCGAGTCCGCAACCGCGAACCCAGGCGTCCTCCCGCACCTGGACTCAGGCTGGCACAGGCGTCTTCTCGACGAGCTCTGCGCGATCGAACGCCCGAGTGCGTCCCCCGGCGAGCGCGAGGCGGCGGAGTGGTTGGCCGCCGAGCTTCGCCGGCTGGGGATCGAGGCGGGGATCGAGTCCGAGCCTGCCCACGGAACATTCTGGTGGCCGCTTGGGATCGCGGCGGCGGCCGGACTGGTCGGCGGCGCCGCCGCTCTGCGCGGCCACAGGATGCTCGGCGCGGCTCTGGCGGCAGCCGCCGGCGCCGCCGCCCTCGATGACCTGCCGCCGCTTGGGGGCCGGCGCCTGCGCTCCGTGCTTCCGAAGGGCCGGCGGACACAGGTGCTCGCCGAGCTTGGTCCCGCGGACGCCGAGCGTACGGTCGTGCTGAGCGCCCACCACGACGCGCCCCACTGTGGGCTGATCTTCAATCCGGAGATCCCCGAGGCGGTCGAGCGGCGCTTCCCGGGCCTGATCTCGGAGGGCCCGGACACCAGCCCACCCGTGATCGGCGGCCCGGTCGCTGCCATTCCGGCGGCGATCGCGCTGGGATCGGCCACCGGCAAAAGGAGGCTCACGCAGGCCGGAATGATCGCCGCGATCGGGGGGCTCGCCGTCCTCGCAGACATCGGGAGGCGCGGCGTCTCGCCAGGCGCGAACGACAACGGGACCGGGGTCGTGGCGCTGCTCGCGATCGCACGGGCCCTCGTCGAGCGCCCTCCCGAGAGCCTCCGCGTGCTCCTGCTCTCCACCTCCGAGGAGGCGACCTGCGACGGGATGCAGGCGTGGTTTCGTCGGTCGGCGCCAAGCCTCCCTCGCGAGAGCACCTTCTTCATCTGCCTCGACATCCTCGGCTCGCCCCACCTTGTCGTGCTCCGCGGTGAGGGGATGGTGAGGATTCGCGAGTACCCCAGCCGGTCGCTCGCCCTGGCTGGACGAGCTCGCCGAGGAGCTCGGCATCCCGCTCTTCCCGAATCTACGGCTGATGAACGCGACCGACGGGGTGATCCCGCTCGCCCACGGCTACCAGTGCGCCTCGCTTTGCTCCTGCACCGACCTCAAGCAGGCCGCCAACTACCACTGGCCCAGCGACACGCCGGACAACGTCGACTACGGCACCCTGGCCGACGCCATTCGCCTCGCCGAAGCGGTGGTCCGCCGCCTCGACGAGCGCTGGCTCTGAAGGCTGCTGCCGTCTGGTGGCGCGCGTGCCAGCGCGAGATACTGCATGGGCGATGTCGCAGGAGAACGTGGAGCGCGTCCGGGCGGTGGTTGAGGCGATGAACAGTCGCGACATCGAGGCTGCCGTCAAGCTCGCGCACCCCGAGATCGAGTGGAAGACGCTTGACGCGTTTCCGGATGCCGGGACATATCGAGGCCCTGAGGAAGTCCTGGCGTTCTTTCAGACCTGGATGGAGACATTCAAGGGTTTTCGGGTGCACCTGGAGGACTGCGAAGCGGTGGACGAGCATCGGGTTCTCGCCAGGCTGCGGGTCAGCGGCGAAGGAACCGGGAGCGGAGTCGTGGTTGAGTCGCCTCACTTCTTTCAGCTGCTCGAGTTCCGCGACGGTCTCGTGATTCGTGCTCAGATGTTCCAGACCGAGAGCGAAGTCCTCGAAGCCTCCGGGCTGCGCGAGTAGCTGCTCCCGCGGCGAGTCCGGACCGGGTCAGGTCACGCGAGCGCGAGATACTGCGCCGATGCAGGACCAGGGAGGACGCGGCGAGACCTCGAGGCTGGAGGCGTTCAGCGACGGGGTCTTCGCGATCGCGCTCACGATTCTGGTCCTCGATCTGCGGCTACCGCCGATCGAGACCGTGACGCCAAGCGGCCTGATCAGCGCGGTGCTCGACCTCTGGCCGTCGTACTTCGCCTTCGCGCTCAGCTTCGCGACCATTCTGATCATGTGGATCAACCATCACGCGCGGATGGGTTTGATCCAGCGGATCGACGGCCTGCTGATGTTCGCCAACGGCCTCGTGTTGTTCATGGTCGTGACGCTGTCGTTTCCCACGGCGGTCGTGGGCGAGTACCTGACGGGACCGGCCGCCAAGGGTGCGGTGTTCACATACGCCGTGTTCGTCCTCGCCACGAGCGGCGCGTGGAACGTCTTCATGGTCGCGATGAAGCCCGAGCGCGGTCTGTTGCGACCAGCCGTTCCCGCGTCGGCGATCGCGACGACTCGACGTCGGGTGGCGTTCGGCTTCACCGTCTACCTCGTCGCGGCGGGGCTCTCGCTCGTCAATGCGTATCTGGGACTGGGCCTCATCACCGCCATGTGGGGATTCTGGGGTGTCGTCGCCTACCGGGCGCTCAACGAGCATCGGGCATGGTCCACCGAGGCCGAAGGGTGTCGCCGGCGTAATCGCCGGCTTGGCTAGACGGAAGGCGCGTGGCGCTCGATGATCCGGCCGAAGTCGACCCCTGCCGGCAGGGTGCCGAACGCGCGGCCGGCGTCGCCACCCAGCCGGGAGGCCGAGAAGGCGTCGGCGACCGCCGGGTCGCCGAAGCGGGCCAGAAGCGAGCCCTGGAGCACCAGCGCCATCCACTCGACGACGCGGCGCGCCCGGGCTTCGATCGCCTCGAGGTCGGCGAGCTCCTCGCGAAGCTCGGCGGCGGCGGCGTCGAGGTGGGGGTTCGCCCCGCGCGCCTCGTCGATCTCGGCGAAGAAGGTCTCGACCGAGGCGGGGTTCTTGGCCATCGCCCGCAGCACGTCGAGACACTGGACGTTGCCCGATCCCTCCCAGATCGAGGCCAGCGGGCTCTCCCGGTAGAGCCGGGGCATCCCGGACTCCTCGACGTAGCCGTTGCCGCCCAGGCACTCGAGCGCCTCGACCGCGTGGACCGGCGCGCGCTTGCAGGTCCAGTACTTGAGCACGGGCGTCGCCAGCCGCCGCAGCTCCACGGCCCGCTCGTCGCCGGCGTGGGCCTCGTCGAAGGCGCGCGCCAGCCACAGGGCGCTGATCGTCGCCGCCTCGGACTCGACCGCGAGGTCGGCGAGCACGTTTCGCATCAGCGGCTGCTCGACCAGGGGCTTGCCGAACGCGGAGCGATGGCTGGCGTGATGGATCGCCATCGCGGTCCCCCAGCGAAACCCGGCGCTCGACGCCGACCACGCAGTCGAGCCGCGTGTGGTTGACCATGTCGATGATCGTCGGCACGCCGCGTCCCTCCTCGCCGACGAGCCGCGCCCAGGCGCCGCGGAACTCGACCTCGCTGGAGGCGTTCGAGCGGTTTCCGAGCTTGTCCTTGAGGCGCTGGATGTGGAAGCGGTTGCGCTCGCCATCGGGCGTGAAGCGGGGCAGGAGGAAGCACGAGAGGCCCCCGTCGGCCTGCGCCAGGACCAGGAACGCGTCGCACATCGGCGCCGAGCAGAACCACTTGTGCCCGGTGATCTCGTACTCCGCGCCCGGCCCGCCGCCGTTCAGCGGCCTGGCGACGGTGGTGTTGGCGCGCACGTCGGAGCCGCCCTGCTTCTCGGTCATCGCCATCCCGCACAGCGCGCCCGTCTTGTCCGGCGCGGGGACGAGCCGCTCGCCGTCGTAGGAGAGCGACAGGAAGCGGGGCTCCCACTCGCTGGCCAGCTCCGGCTGCTTGCGAATCGCGGGAATCACGGAGTAGGTCATCGAGATCGGGCAGCCCACCCCGGCCTCGACCTGCGACAGGAGGATGAACTTCGCCGCCCGGGCCACGTGGGCGCCCGGCCTCGGGTCGCGCCACGGCGACGCGTGCAGCCCCTGCGAGATCCCCAGCCGCAGCAGCTCGTGCCAGGCCGGGTGGAACTCGACCTCGTCGATCCGGTTGCCGAAGCGGTCGTGAGTGCGCAGCTTCGGCGGGTTCTCGTTCGCCTGCGCGCCGCGGCCGATCACGTCCGGGCGGCCGCAGATCGCGCCCAGCTCGCGGGCCTCGTCCTCGGCCCAGTCGCCGCCCTCGCGGCGCAGCGCCTCGACCAGCACCGTGTCCCGCTCGAAGACGTTGTAGCCCTCCAGCGGCGGCGCCTGGTTGGTGACCTCGTGGGTCGGTTGAGTCTGCGGGCGCTCGACGGTGGCCACGGAGACATTCTCGCATCACTCGGCAACCGCATCCGTGGCGCGTCGATAGCATCGCGCCGCTGATGGCGCACGAAGTCACCTTCATCCCCGGCGACGGCACCGGTCCCGAGATCGCCGAGGCCACCCGGCGCGTGCTGGAGGCGACCGGGGTCGAGTTCGAGTGGGACGAGCAGCCCGCCGGCGAGGACGTCTATGCCGAGGAGGGCAATCCGTTCCCGGACCGCACCCTGGAGTCGATCAAGCGCAACGGGGTGGGGATCAAGGGACCGACGACGACTCCGGTGGGGTCGGGATTCCGCTCGATCAACGTCCAGCTCCGCAAGGAGCTCGACCTCTACGCCTGCATTCGCCCCTGCAAGCTGTATGAGGGCGTGCGGTCGCACTTCGACCGGGTCGACATCGTGATCGTCCGCGAGAACACCGAGGACCTGTACGCGGGGATCGAGTTCGAGGTCGACTCGGACGGCGCGGAGAAGCTGCGCGAGTTCGTCTCGTCGCTGGACGCCGGGACCATCCGCGAGCACTCCGGGATCTCGATCAAGCCGATCTCGGTGTTCGGCTCGGAGCGAATCGTCGAGGCGGCGTTCGACTACGCGGAGCGCAACGGCCGTCGCAAGGTGACGGCGGCGCACAAGGCCAACATCATGAAGTTCTCCGACGGCCTGTTCCTGGAGACCGCCCGCAAGGTGGCCGAGCGCCACCCCGAGATCGAGTTCGAGGACCGGATCATCGACAACCTCTGCAACCAGCTCGTCTCGCGCCCCGAGGAGTACGACGTGATCGTGCTCCCGAACCTCTACGGCGACATCGTCAGCGACCTCGGGGCCGGGATGATCGGCGGGCTGGGCCTGGCGCCCGGCGCCAACATCGGCACGGAGGCGGCGATGTTCGAGGCCACCCACGGCTCCGCGCCGAAGTACAAGGGGCAGAACAAGGTCAACCCGACGGCGCTGATGCTCTCCGGGGTGCTGATGCTTCGTCATCTCGACGAGGCCGGAGGCGGCCGACCGGATGGAGAGCGCGATCGCCGAGGTGATCCGTGAGGGAGAGAGGGTGACCTACGATCTCAAGCCCACCCGCGAGGACCCGACAGCGGTCGGCACATCGGAGTTTGCGGACGCCGTGATCGAGGTATTGGAGGCAGGGCTGATGGCAGATCCCGTCAAGGTCACGGTCACCGGCGCCGCCGGCCAGATCGGCTACGCGATCCTGTTCCGGATCGCCAGCGGTCAGATGTTGGGGCCGGACGCGCCGGTCGACCTGAAGCTGCTCGAGATCCCGGACGCCCTCAGGGCCGCCGAGGGCACGGCGATGGAGCTCGAGGACTGCGCCTTCCCGCTGCTCGCCGGGATCGACATCCACGACGACCCCGTCGACGCGTTCGACGGCTGCAACATCGCGTTGCTGGTCGGAGCGCGCCCACGAACCAAGGGCATGGAGCGCTCCGACCTGCTGGAGGCGAACGGCGGCATCTTCAAGCCCCAGGGCGCGGCGATCAACGAGCACGCCGCCGACGACGTCAAGGTGCTGGTGGTCGGCAATCCGGCGAACACCAACTGCCTGATCGCGCTGTCGAACGCACCCGACGTGCCGCGGGAGCGGTTCACCGCGATGACGCGGCTGGATCACAACCGGGCGATCGCCCAGCTCGCCGCCAAGCTCGGCGTGCCGGTCGAGTGAGATCACGAACATGACCATCTGGGGCAACCACTCCACCACCCAGTACCCGGACCTCGTCCACGCCAAGGTGGGAGGGCAAAGCGCCTGGGACGCCGTCGACGACGAGGCGTGGATCGCGGATGAGTTCATCCCCAGGGTGGCGAAGCGCGGCGCCGAGGTGATCGAGGCGCGCGGCGCGTCGAGCGCCGCCTCGGCGGCCACCGCGGCTCTCGACCACGTGCACGACTGGGTGCTCGGCACGCGGGAGGGGGACTGGGTCTCGATGTCGGTGCCCTCGGACGGCTCCTACGGCGTCGAGGAGGGCCTCGTCTCGGGCTTTCCCTGCACCTGCTCCGGTGGCGAGTGGCAGCTCGTCGACGGCCTCGAGATCGACGACTTCTCGCGCTCCCGGATCGACGCCTCGGTCAACGAGCTACAAGAAGAACGCGACGCGGTCAGACAGCTCGGCCTGGTCTAGGGGAGCCGGGGGCTCGGCGCACCGCGGCACGGCCGCGTCATGACTTTCGGCGTCTATAGACGTTCAAAGTCATAAGCGTGCCCGGCCGGAGCCTGCCCTATCCCATGCCCAGCTCACGGGGCGCGCGCCGGGAGGCCCCCGGCGCCCCTGCTAGGTCGCGGTGTACGTGCGGCCGGACTTCTTCACCCGGCCTTCCTTCTGCAGGTCGCCCAGCACGCGGTAGAGGTAGTTCGGCTTGATCCGCATCTTCTTCGCGACCTCCGCGGCCGTGATCCCCGGATTCGCCTTGATCAGCTTCACCGCCTGGTCGGCGCGGGTGTTGCGCCTGCCGCTGCGGCGGCGAGCCTTGCCGGCGCTCCCCGATCCGGGCGGACGGCCGGGGCCGCGGCGACCCGACGCGACCGCCGGTCAGGTTGGAGAGCGCGCGCTCGAGCTTCTTGCGCTCCGCGTCGAGCTCGCGCAGCCGGTCCCTGAGTAGGGACGCCGCCTGGTCAAGTGCATTCGCCATCGTAGGTTTCCTTTCCCTTCGCGACGTTGCGAATTAGTGTGTGTAAGGACAGAGGGTGAGTGTAGTCAGTTGACACATCACACCTCTCGCCGGGTAACGACCGACCGGTGTGGCTGTAAAGAGAGGCTAGTAACGCCGCTGGTGCGGCAGGGTGCGGAAGACCACGTCCCACAGCGGAGAGGAGACCCCGTAGCCGTAGCGGTGATCCTGGAAGTGGTGGCGCATGTGCTGCTCCCGCAGGCGCCTGCCGAGCTTGGTCTTCGGCGTGTGATGGTGCACGTGGTAGTGGGTGTAGTCGTAGGCCAGGTAGCCGAGGATCAGGCCGGCGAAGATCGGGTAGGCGGCGGGAGTTCCGAAGATCAGCGATGAACGCCCCAAGGAAGAGCGCCGCCAGCGGCACGCTGGCCGCGGGAGGCATCACCAACCGCAGGCGGTCGTTCGGATGGTCGTGGTGGACGCCGTGGATGACGAAGTGGAGCCGGCTGCCCAGCGGGTGATCAGGCTCCCAGTGGAAGACGAGCCGGTGCAGCCAGTACTCGGTCAGGGTCCAGATCAGGAGGCCCGAGGGCGACCAGGAGCACGATGTGAGCCGCGCCGTAACCCCCCGATCGGCCCCCAGCCACACGCCCGGCGACGACCACGGGCAGGAAGATGATCGCCGGCACGGAGGGATGGATCCTCGAGAACCGGTCCATGAGGCGGTTCTGGAAGAGGGGCGGGGAGGCGCTCAGCCGGGCGGTTCGCTCGTGTGCCATCGGTCCCCGATTTTACCGATGGACCACTCCGCTCAACGTCCCAGACCTGACGCTCGCGCCGGTCGCTTCGCTCCAGTCGGCCTCCGGCGGCCGGCGTCCCTTTCCGCAAACGGCGGGAAACCGCGCCGCGCGGCCGTTCGTCAAAAAGTCGGGGAATGCGCGAATGCGTCCTGCGAGGCCCGCGCGGCGGTGGCATCATCGCCGCTCCGTTCAGCGACGTGACGAGGGGGTCGGGAGTTGATCCAGGTCGAGCACCAGGCGACGCAGATGGCGGAGGCGATCGGGCTCGCCAAGCGCCGAGCCACCAAGAGGCGCAAGGGACGGCCGAGCTGCGAGGACTGCTTCTTTCACCGTCAGATGCTCTGCGCCCTCGACCTGGACGAGCCCTGCTCCACCTTCCGGCCGAACAGCGCCGACGGCCTTGTTCCTCCCCGCCAGCCGGCGCTCCTGCTGCGCCAGCCGCCGGAGGAGGCGGCGGCGACCACGGCCTGACGCCAGCGTGGTCCGAGGATATGATCAGACGCCGATGGCGGATGTCGTCGAGACGCTGAAGCGCGTGCCGCTGTTCGCGGGCGTGAAGGACCGCGACCTGGGGCGACTCGCCAAGGTCCTGTCGGAGCGCACGTTCGCCGAGGGCGAGGCGATCACCACCGAGGGCCAGTCCGGGGTCGGCTTCTTCGTGATCGAGGACGGGAACGCGACCGTCAGCCTCAAGGGCGAGATCATCCGCACCCTGGGTCCCGGCGACCACATCGGCGAGATCGCTCTGATCGACGAGGGGCCGCGCTCGGCCACGGTCACCGCCAGCACCGACCTGCGCTGCCGCGGGATGGCCGCCTGGGAGTTCCGCTCCTTCGTCCAGGAGCATCCCGAGGTGGCCTGGGCACTGCTCCAGACGCTCGCCGCCCGATTCCGCGAGACGCAGGCGCGAGTCGCGGACTGACGACCGGCGCGGGCGCGATCAGCCCACCGGGGGCGGGGCTCCAAGGCGCGCGAGGGTTCGCTCGGCTTCCGCGCCGTCGTCGCCTCCCAGCAGCCAGCCCGTTCGCGCCGCCTGGTAGGGACATTCGATCTGCTCGAACAGGGAGAAGGCATCGCGCAAGCGGTTCTCGTCCTCTTGGTACAAGCCCTGGGCGCGCATCAGGACTCCCCGTGCATAGCTGTGGTCTCCGACCAGCGCCTCTGCCTCGGTGAGGGCGCCGGGCGCATCATCCCCACCCGCTCGGACCATGGCTTCGGCGCGCGTGGCCGCATACGGCGACCGCCACCAAGTGGTGGTCGCGGCGGGCGCGGCGAGCCGCGCCGCCGCCTCGTCGACGCGACCGTGGTGGAGATCCACGTCGGCTCTCATCATGTGCAGGCCGCCCAGCTGCCCGCCCGTGCTGGGAGCGATGCTCTCCGAGAAGGCGAACCAATCCGCCGCGCCGGCCTCGTCCCCCCGATAGCCCAGGATGGCGCCCCCCGAGCCGCACGCGGCCGCCATCGCGTAGACCGGCGGGTGGTCCGCGGCCGACCACGCGTCGCGAAAACCCCGCGCCATCTCCAGCGTCCGATCCCACTCCCCGAGGAAGAAGGACGGAAGCATGTTGCGTGCCCATCCCGAGAAGACCCCGCCGCGCGACAGGTCCAGCTCTCTCGCCTGATCCGCGTACTCGCTCGCCTGACGGAAGTCGCCGGTGGCCACGAGGGACTCGATCATCATGTGGAGGGCGTCGCTGCGCTCGACCTCGATCGCGTGCGCTCGCTCTCGCACCCCGGCGAGCAGCTCGAGGCGTTCCCTGGCGTGCTCCACCGCCAGCCCGTACCTTCCCTCGGTCCAGGCCAGCGCGGCCACGGCATCAAGCGCGCTCGAGAGCACCGGTATGTCTTCCGTCTGTCGCGCCAGCTCGAGCCCCGCCCGAGCCGGACCGGCCATCTCCTCGTTGCACGAGAGGCGCCACGACATCCACGCCTCGTCGAGTAGGAGCCGCGCCCGGGTCACCTTGTCGTCGTCCGGGACCAGCGCGCGGCCGCGGTCGAGCATCGCTTGAAGCTCCTCCTCGGGCAGGTCGCCGGTGATGCCGCCCATCCGCGACACGACCTCGACGGCCCTCGCGTAGGCACCGGCGGCGAGGCGCGCCTCGCCGCCCCGCTCGGCGATGTCCGCCATCTCGCGCAGCAGCCGCAGCGACTCGTCGCCGCGCCACCGCTGAAGCGCCACCCCGGCCGCCGCATCGAGTGCCTCCGCTCGCTCCCGATCGCTCCCGGCCAGCGCCGCGGACTGCTCGTACAGCTCCTGGGCGCGGGCGGTCGCCCCGCGGCGGGCCGCGATCTCGGCCGCCTCGAGGCTCGCTTCCCGCGCCGTCTGGCCGCGCGCGTCCGTCGGTCCAAGCTCGTTTGCCCGCAGGAGGTGGAAGGTCACCAGCTCGGCGAGCTCTGGATAGCGCTCGCCGGCACGACGCCGGATTCCCTCGGCCGCCCGCTCGTGAAGGCTGGCCCGCTCGGCACGCGGCAGCGAGGCGTATGCGACGTCGCGGATCAGCTGGTGGCGGAATGCGAAACGCCCCGGTCCCTCGGCGAGGCGCTCCTGAAGCAGTGACTTGCGAACCAGGGCGGCCAGCTCCTCGGCCTGCGGCTCGCCCAGCAGGTCGGCGAGAGCCTCCTCGAGGAAGCCGGGACCGAGCACAGCGGCGTACTGGATCGCGCGCTTCTCCTCGACCGGCAGCAGATCGAGTCGCGCGGCGATCGCCGCCTGGACGGTCTCCGGGAGGCGTTCGCCAAGCGCGGCGTCCGGGTCCTCCACGATCCGGCACGCCATCTCCTCGGCGAAGAACGGATTGCCGCTCGAGGCCTCGGCGACCCGCGGCGCCAGCTCGCTGGACGCATCGGGCAGGAGGGCCATCGCCAGCTCCGTCGATGGCTCCCGGCCGAGCGGGCGGAGCTCGATCTGGGTGACGTTGCGCGCCGCACGTCCGAAGCCTGGGCGGCGCTCGAGCAGCTCCGGGCGGGTGGTGCAGAGCAGGAGGACCGGCGCGCCGTCCACGCTGAACGCGACCTCCTCGATCAGGTCGAGCAGGCCATCGTCGGCCCAGTGAGCGTCGTCGATCCCGATCACGACCGGGCGCTCGCCGGCCAGCAGCGCCACGAGCCGGCGCCATGCGTGCTTCAGCGCGTCCTCCACGTCTCCGTCTATCGGATCGCCGCCGAGGGCCATGCCCAGGGCGGCGGCGAGCTCGTCCGCGTCGTCGGCGCCCAGCTCTTCCAGCCGTCTGGCGAGCGCCGCGTGGACGTCGCCGACCGAGTCGTCGGCGCTGGCCCCGGCCGCGGCTCGCAGGATCTCTCCGAGCGCCCAGAAGGCGATCCCACGGCCGTACGGCGGGTTGCGGCCCAGGAGCACGGTCGGCGGATCCGGACCCGCGCGCAGCTCGGCGACCAGCTCGCCGGCCAGCCTCGTCTTGCCGATGCCGGCCTCGCCGGTGACCGTGACCAGCTCCGGCACCCGCTCGCGGACGGCTCGGCGGTAGATCAGCCGCAGCAGGTCGAGGTCGTCCTGCCGGCCCACGAAGCGCGTCGTCTCCTGCGGCCTCTGGGCGCTCGCGGCCACGGCGCGCCAGACGAGGAGGGGCGCCGGAAAGCCCTTCGCGTCGATCGGGCCTCGGTCCTCGAGCTCGGCGGCGCGACAGGCCCCCGCCGTTCGCTCGCCGACCAGGACCTCGCCGGGTGCGGCCGCCTGCTGCAGGCGAGCCGCGGCGTTGACCGCCTCGCCGGTGACCGAGAGGTCGCCGGCGCGCTCGAGCGCCAGCACCTCGCCGGTCTCGACGCCGACCCGCAGGGTCAGTCCGTCGCCCAGCGCCCCGACGCGGTCCCTCAAGGCCAGGGCAGCGGCGACTGCTCGGTCCGGGTCGTCGCCGTAGGAGCGAGGAACTCCGAACACCGCCATGACGGCGTCGCCGACGTACTTCTCGACCCTTCCGCCGTGCTCCTCCAGGGTGGCTCGTGCGACCTCGAAGAAGGGCGCCAGCCGCTGGCGCAGCTCCTCCGGGTCCAGGTCCGTGGCCAGCTCGGTCGAGCCGACGAGGTCTGCGAAGACCATCGTGCCGAGCTTCCGCTCGGCGCCCTGCAGCGTGTCGAGGGGCGCGCCGCAGGCGGCGCAGAAGCGGGCGTCGTCGGCCACCAACGCGCCGCAGCGTGCGCACATCTGGCTCATAGCCGGACGATAGCGCCGCCTCGATGGCCCGGGTCCGGCCGCCTTGACGGGCGTCGGGCAGGGGCTTGCAGGGCCTGCAACGACGGGCGCCGGCGGGTGGGCGGAGCTAGAGTTGATCGTCACGATGCGGATCACGGTGCTCGGCAAGTCGCCGTCGTGGGAGGACGCCGGAGGGGCCTGCAGCGGGTACCTGATCGAGGACGGCGCCACCTCCCTGCTTCTCGATTGCGGCAACGGCGTGTTCTCGAAGCTCCGCCTGTTTCGCGACTACACGGATCTCGACGCCGTGCTTCTGTCGCACCTGCACGCGGACCACTTCCTCGACCTGGTGCCGTATGCCTACGCGCTCACCTACGCGCCTCGCCAGCAGCCGGTCCCGGTTGCCGGATATCCGGGCACGGACAGCCCCGCTCGGCCCCGTCTGATCGCTCCAAGCGGCGCCGGCGAGTGCTTCCGGCGCGTGGTCGGCGCCTGGGGGAAGGAGGACCTGATCGAGAACGCCTTCGCGCTCGAGGAGTACGACGCGAGCTCCACCGTCGAGGTCGGCGCGCTGCGCGCCCGCTTCCAAGAGGTCCCGCACTTCACCACCACCTACGCGATCGACTTCAGCTCCACGAATGGCGGCGGGAGGTTCACATACGGGGCCGACTGCCGCCCTGGCGATGAGCTGGTCGAGATCGCCCGCGACACCGACCTGCTGATGGTCGAGGCGACCCTGCCGCGCCCCGAGCGCACCGGGATCCGCGGGCACATGACCCCGGGGGAGGCCGGAGACCACGCCCGGCGAGCCGGCGCGCGACAGGTCGTGCTCACCCACATCTCGGACGAGCTCGACCCGGACTGGGCCCGCAAGGAGGGCTCCGAGGCATTCGGCCGGCCGGTCGAGGTGGCCCGAGAGGGCGCCGTCTACGAAGTCTGAGCGGCAACCGGGCCAACCACCACGCGGGTGGCTACGCTAAGGCCATGCCACGAGATCGCGATCTGCTGGTCAACTTCGAGCGCATGCGCCGGGAGATGGACGAGCTGTTCGGCGACGTCTGGGGCGAGGGGGGCTGGTTGTCCGGCCGGCCGCAGGCCGGCTTCTCGCCGCGGGTGGACGTCTACTACTGCGGCGAGCCGCCGCGGGCAGTGGTCAAGGCCGAGCTCGCCGGGGTGAGCCTCGACACCGTCAGCCTCGAGATCGTCGGGCGAGAGCTCGTGATCCGCGGCGAGCGCCCCGTGCAGGAGACGGAGGGCCGGGTCTACCAGCAGGTCGAGATCGAGGCGGGTCCCTTCCGCCGCGTCGTCGAGCTGAACGCCGACGTCGTCGCCGAGGAGGCCAGGGCCACCTACGAGGACGGCGTCCTGCGGGTCGAGCTGCCGCTTCGCTCGAGCGGCCGGGCCAGCCGGCGCGTCCCGATCGAGACGCAGGAGTAGAGCTGATGGCCCGGGGGCCGGAGGGTGACGGAGGGCCGACGATCGAGGTCGTCGAGACCCCGGACGTCGAGGCGGCGATTCGGGAGCGTCAGGACCAGCCGCTTCCCGCTGCGCTGCCGGTGCTGCCGCTCAGGGAGATGGTGCCGTTTCCGGACACGCTGCTCCCGCTGGGGGTCGGACAGGAGCGCTCGATCAGGCTCGTGAACGATGTGCTCTCGGGCGAGCGGATGCTGGTGCTGGTCGCCGCGCGCGACCCAGAGGTCGAGCAGCCCAGCCCCGATCAGCTGTACGACGTCGGGGTCGCGGGGATCGTCGCTCGGATGCTCAAGATCCCGGACGGGACGATCCGCATCCTGGTGCAGGGGACGGAGCGGGTGCGGGTGAGCGACTACGTCACCGAGGAGCCCTACCTGGTGGCGCGGATCGAGCCGCTGCCGGACGTCCTCGAGCGCACGCCGGAGCTCGAGGCCCTGTCTCGCAACGTGCAGCGGTCCTTCACCGAGATCATCGAGCAGATTCCCTATCTGCCCGAGGAGCTCCAGCTCGCGGTCACCAACGTCGACGATCCCTCCGCGCTCGCCCACCTGATCGCCGGGGCGCTGCGGATCTCCACCGAGGAGAAGCAGGAGCTCCTCGAGGAGGTGGACGTCGGAAAGCGGCTGCGCCGCCTCTCCGAGATCCTCGCCCGCGAGCTGGAGGTGATCCAGCTCGGCTCCAAGATCCAGTCGCAGGTCCAGTCGGAGATCGACAAGGGCCAGCGCGAGTACTACCTGCGCGAGCAGCTGAAGGCGATCCAGCAGGAGCTGGGCGAGGCCGACGAGCAGCAGGCCGAGATCAACGAGCTGCGCGAGCGGATCGAGGCGGCGAGCCTCCCCGAGCACGCCCGCAAGCAGGCCGATCGCGAGCTGGGCCGCCTCGAGCGCCTGCCGCCGGCGGCCGCCGAGTACGGGGTCATCCGCACGTATCTCGAGTGGCTGGTCGAGCTGCCGTGGAGCGCGACCACCGAGGACAACCTCGACATCGCCCATGCGCGCGAGGTCCTGGATGCCGACCACTACGACCTGGAGAAGGTCAAGGACCGCATCCTCGAGTACCTGGCGGTGCGCAAGTTGACCCGGGAATCCGCCGCCTCCTCCGGTTCGCGTGCGGGGGCGGCGGCGCCGGGGCAGGGTCCGATCCTCTGCTTCGTCGGACCCCCGGGCGTCGGCAAGACCAGCCTGGGCCGGTCGATCGGGAAGGCGCTCGGGCGCGAGTTCGAACGCATCTCGGTCGGCGGCGTGCGCGACGAGGCCGAGATCCGCGGCCACCGGCGCACCTACATCGGCGCGATGCCGGGGACGATCGTCCGTGCGCTGCGCGACGCGGGCTCGCGCAACCCCGTGTTCATGATCGACGAGATCGACAAGATGGGCGCGGACTTTCGCGGCGATCCCGCGAGCGCCATGCTCGAGGTGCTCGACCCGGCGCAGAACGACAGCTTCCGCGACCACTATCTGGACCTCGAGTTCGACCTGTCCGAGGTGATGTTCATCACGACGGCGAACACGCTCGAGACGGTCCCGCCGGCGCTCCAGGACCGGATGGAGGTGATCCACCTCTCCGGCTACACGCTGGACGAGAAGCTCCACATCGCGAAGCGCTACCTGGTGCCGCGCCAGATCGAGCAGAACGGCCTGTGGCCGCGGCCAGATCTCGTTCGCCGATGCGGCTCTGCGGGCGATCATCGAGGAGTACACGCGAGAGGCAGGGGTGCGAAACCTCGAGCGCGAGATCGGCAGCGTCTGCCGCAAGGTCGCGCGGGAGGTCGCCGAGGGAAAGGTCAAGGGGAAGACGACGATCTCCGCCAAGCGGGCGCGCGAGCTGCTCGGCAGGCGCCGCTACTTCGCCGAGCAGCGGCGGCGCACCAAGGACCCCGGGGTCGCCACCGGGCTCGCCTGGACGCCGGTCGGCGGCGAGGTCCTGTTCGTCGAGGCCACGGCGATGCCGGGCGACGGCAAGCTGACGATCACCGGCCAGCTCGGGGAGGTGATGCGCGAGTCGGCCCAGGCCGCGCTCTCGTGGGTGCGCGGCAACGTCGCGAAGCTGGCGCCGGAGCTTCCCGAAGACTGGTTCGCCGACCCACGACATCCACGTCCACGTGCCCGCCGGCGCCGTCCCCAAGGACGGCCCTTCCGCCGGGGTGGCGATGGCGGTCGCCCTGGCGTCGCTGGTCTTGGGCAAGCCGGTCAGCGCGGACGTGGCGATGACCGGAGAGGTGACCCTGACCGGCCAGGTCCTGCCGGTCGGCGGCCTGAAGGAGAAGTCGCTGGCCGCGCAGAGGGCCGGCATCAAGCGGATCATCGTCCCGGAGCGCAACGAGGGCGACATCGCCGAGATTCCGGAGCACGAGCGCCAAGGGCTCGAGTTCGTCTACGTGGACAGCATCGAAAAGGCGCTCGAAGCCGCGCTGTAGGTTCCCCATTTGCGGGTATATGCTCCGCGGACGAACGAACCTGACGAGGAGAGTTGGCGATGGCAGCAAAAAGCACGAAGGCCGATAAGGCGCGCCAAGCGGCACAGTCGGCCGGCTCGAATCCCTACGTACGGCGCCTGATCGAGGACGCGGAGCTCCGCAACAGCGTCAAGGAGGCGTTCGACGCTGCCCGGCACGCCTACGGGCGGATGTCGAACGGCAAGGGGCCGGTGAAGGCGGTCACCGAGGACAAGAAGGTGCAGCGCGACCTGCGGTCGGCTGCCGAGTCTCTGCGTGACGCGTCCGATCGCCTGCGCGGCAAGACGAAGAAGACGCCACCCGCTGCGCAAGCTGTTCGTGATCGGCTTGCTCGGCGCCGCCCTGGCGCTGGTGCTCAGCGAGGACCTGCGCAAGGCGGTGCTCGACCGGCTGTTCGGCGCCGAGGAGGAGTTCGAGTACAGCTCGCAGACGACGCCGGCACCCGAGCCGACCGCCACCGAGTAGCGCGCCCTTACTTGGCTCGAGTCGACGTCCTGGTCCCCGCGCAACGGCACGTCTTCGCCGTAGCCGGCGGCGAGGCCGAGGTGACGGCCACCGACGACTCGGCCGACGGATTTCGCCGCTACAAGGAGCTGCAGCAGGGCGGTCGCACGGCCGGCATGGTGGCCTTCCCCAACACGCTGCTGGTGCGGGCCGAGCGCGACTACGTCGTCGATCCCGGCCTGATCATGCAGGGAGGGCCCGTGTTCGGGGCGCTCGCCGACCTGGGCGTCGAGCCACACGAGGTCAAGGACGTGATCCTCACCCACCTGCACTTCGACCACGCCGAGGGCCTCGCCGGCTGGCCGCAGCGCCGCGCCTTCGTCCACCGGCTGGAGACCGAGGCGCCCTACGCGCAGATCGTCTCCGGCGTCCTGGAGATGGTCGACCTCGAGATCCTCGACGGCGACGAGGGCGAGATCGAGCCGGGGCTGCGCTGGCTCCGAACGCCGGGTCACTCCGACGGCCTGATCTCGCTGCTGGTCGACACCGACGACGGCCTGACCGTGATCGCCTCCGACTGCGTCGGCCCGCTCCCCGAGTACTTCGACCAGATGGACCTGCCGGAGGACTTCGGCCCGGAGCGCGAGGAGCTGCTGGAGCAGTGGCGGCGGATCCGCGAGCTTGACCCCGCCGTCGTCATCCCCGGCCACAACCCGCCGGTCAGGCTTCGATAACCGTCGCCTGGCGTTGTCCTCGCCAGATCGTCTCGCTCACGTAGGTCTCAACTACGCTCGCTTCGCCGATCTGGCTGCGTCCTAGCCAGGCTCGGTTCTCGAAGCCTGACCGTTCCTAATGGCTCTAGGTAGATGCTCTCGTTACACTCGCGCGGCATCGGCCGGTCGATCGGCCGGACGAGGGGTGAAGAACGGAGATCCCAGTGGAATCGAGTGCCGTCAAGACGGGATTCGACGCCGGACAGCGGCAGCTGAGTGGCGACAAGGTCCAACGCATCGTCGACGCGATGCGCCATTGCGTCGCCGAGCGCGGGATCGCCGGGGCCACGTTCGAGCACGTCTCGCGCGAGGCGGGCGTCAGCCGCGGGCTGCTCCACTACTACTTCGGGACCAAGGAGCGGCTTCTGATCGAGGTCCTCCGCAGCGACGCGGAGACCAGGATCGCGATGCTCGACGAGCCGCTCGCGGCGGCCGAGACGGTGGACGATGTGGTCGCCGTGCTGGTCGCGGGCGCCGAGGAGGTGCTCCGGGAGGACCCGGGCTTCTACGTGATCCTCTACGAGCTGTTCACGGCCGGTCGGCAGAACCCCGGACATCCAGGCCGAGCTCGCCGGCCTGTATCGCGGCTCCCGCCAGCATGTCGCCGACGTGCTGCGCCGAAAGGACGCCGAGGGAGTGATCTCGCTGCGCTTCGACGCCGAGGCCGTGGTCACCTACATGTTCGCGGCCGCCGACGGGAGCGCGCTGCAGCGCCTCACCGACCCCGGGCGCGACTACTCGGCCACCGTCGAGGCCGGCGCCGAGGTGGCGCGGTTCCTGCTCACCTCTGAGTGAGCGGCCCGGAGCCCGTCCGGCCGGCGGCGATCAGCTCGGGAAGATCCGCTGCATCCTCCACAGCACCCGCAGCGAGCCGTGCGGGCGGAGCTTTCGGCGCAGCATCGCGCGCCGCGGATCGCCGCCGTAGGTCGAGACGGCGAGCCAGTCACGCCACGACGTCTCGAGCGTCAGGCTCGGGTCCGGGGCCTCGCCCTGGATGGCCTCCGAGCTCCCGTTGTCGATCCGGACGTACCACGGCGCGGCGTCGGTGAAGCGCCATTGGATCGTGACCGGCTGGCCGTTGACCGCGTCGCTGTTGGCCGAGCGGGCGATGACGTCGAACAGCAGCGCCTGCGTCTCCGGGGAGGAGTCGGGCCTCTCGACCGGCTCGCCGACGACGCCCGCGCGCATCAGCGTGATCGCGCGCTTCGCCCGCTCGACGTGCGGCTGCGAGGTGTCGAACGGGAAGACGTCGGGCGGCATCTCGTCGATCGGGTAGCCGGCCGCCTTCCACTTGGTCTCGACCGAGCGCATGCCGAACGCGTAGATGTCCTCGAGCTCGAAGCCGTAGCAGCGGGTGTACTCCAGGTCCCAGTCCGGCGGCACGAACACGGACATCGACCATGGCAGCACCTCGCGCAGGATCTCGACCACGGCCGCCTTGCACTCGTCGCTCTGGCGGAAGCAGTCCGCGAGCACCTTGACCCCGAAGCCGATGTGGCGCTGCTCGTCACGCGAGACGTTGTGCATTCCCGCGCTGAACCCGGGCATCGTCCCGGCCTCGTTGAAGTAGTCCTCGATGAAGTGCTGCCCCGGCTGGGCGAGCGCCGCCTCGACGATCATGTGGTACAGCGCGATCGCCTGCGCGAACTTGGGCAGCGAGCGGTCCTTGCGAAGCTCGTCGGCCATCCGGTCGAGGCGGTCGAACACGTTGCGGTAGCCCCACCCGAGCTGCGGCTCGGTGTAGGCGAGCGTCGAGCCGATCGACTCGCCGGCCCCGATCACCTCCTTGAAGAAGCGGTGGAAGAAGACCGCGTGGCGGGCCTCGTCGACCTGCTGGGTGGCGAGGAAGTACTTCTGCTCCTCCAGCGGGGCGGCATCGATGTAGGGGGAGAGGTTGTCGGTGACCGAGTCCTCCCCGTAGAAGAACATCGAGTAGGTCCACAGCGCGGACTTGCGCTGGATCTCGCTCAGCGACTGCCAACCCTTGCGATCCTCGGAGAAGTCGATCTCGGTCGCCTTCCAGTTCCCCTGCTCCCAGCGCCGGTAGAGATCGTCGTAGGAGATCTGGTCGGCGAACGAACGCTGATCGATCCCGTCCTTCTGCGCAACGCTCATATCAACCTTCCTCCGCTCACCTATTCGCCATCGATCGATGACATGGTTCAGTGAGCTTAGTGCACGCGCCGCCATGGTCCTGCGCGACGTCACGTGACGCATCTCACACGCTCTGCGCATCGCCACTCGGCCGCGACTCAGGCCTGTCGCGACTTCGGACAAGTGCATGACCCCTTGCTCGCAAGCGTCCCACGTGCCCGATCGCGCTCACCTGGTCGTCGCCTGGGCGCACCGAACTTCAGCGACGATCTGCCGCCGCCCGTGTCGTCCAGTCGTAGGCGCCAACGCCGAGCCCGACCATCGCGCGCGCCCTTCGGCGGTAGGCTCAGTGACTGCTCGGCCGCGCATCTCGAGTCGGGCTGTCGGAAAGCCACCCGGTCGCCGCGTGGCCGAAGCGCCGCACGATCTCGACGTCCTCCTGCGACATCGCCCGCGCAGCATCTCGCTGCCGACAGATGCGTCCTGACGACCCGCCACGCGGCCGCGTTGAGCGCGCGGTGCCGTGATCGATCGCGCTCGAACGCCGCGACGGTCCCGTGCACGGCGCGCAAGTCCAGCTCTGCGATCACGCGCGCACCGGCGCCAGACGCAGTCGACCTCCACGAACCCGCGCGCGGTAGCGGCGATGCGGAGCGTTCAGCTCGCGGCCGAGGGAGGCCGCGTTGGAGAGGAACCGAGCGAACCGCTCCTGGAGCTCGCTCCTGGTGAGCGTGGTTCCGAGTGGCGCCCGCGGCGAGGATCGAGCGGATCGCAGCGGTACCGCGTCGCCGTGGGTAGCGGGCAAGTAGGGCAGCGAGGGATAGGGAGTCGGAGTGCACTGGCACCTCGGCCTCGTGGATCGCCCGCTCGGTTGCGCGATGGTCGAGGACCGGCGGCCAGGTCCGACAGCGGTCGCGTGGGACCGTGCGTCACGCGGGATGCGCGGCGAGGAACCCGGTGATCTCATCGGCCGGCGAGGTTGGTCACGTGCCAGGTGATGCCCGGTTCGTTGCCGTCTGGAGCTCGACGTCGTGACGTCCACGTTGCCGCCCCGCCAGGGTCGAATCGCGCCACGGGCCGGCCGCGCGACTGATGGCTCAGCACCGCACGGGCCCGGCCGGCGAGGACGGCCGCCATCCAGCGCGCATCGGGCGAGAGCAGGCGATGGCCGACGGCATAGACGCCCCGGTAAAGGCAGTAAGGCGGCCGACGCGAACGCGATGGGCGATGGCCTGCGCAGGCTCAACCCGGCCTCCAGGGGCTGTCGGCGCGCCACGACACCGTGCTGGCGCTCGGCGAGCCGGGCGATCAGGCGATCGTCGACGCTCGTGACTTTCGACGTGCCTATACCCGGACGTCCAGCAGGTCATAAGCGATCAGCCACGCAGCTCCAGGATGCTCGCCCTTATTGCCGATCGTGGCGCGCGGAGCGTCACGACTCCGTCGCCGAAGGCGCGCGAATCGGTCGCCGGCGGGGCGCAGCCGGCAGAACGGTCGCGGCTGGGCGTGAGGGCGCCGGAGTCGGCGTCAGCCCAGCTTCGGGCTCCGCCACGGCTCGGCGAGCCTGGCGGCCAGGCGGTCCGCCAGACCGTCGGCGGGGACCCGCGCCTGCTCGAGGCTGTCGCGGTCGCGCAGCGTCACGGTGCCGTCCTCCATCGTCTGGCCGTCGACGGTGATTCCCCAGGGGGTGCCGATCTCGTCCTGGCGGCGGTAGCGGCGTCCGATCGAGCCGCCCTCGTCGTACTCGGCCGGAACCGTGCGGCGGAGCTCCTCGTAGATCTCGCGGGCCTTCTCGGGCATCCCCGCCTTTGAGACCAGGGGAAGCACCGCCGCCTTGACCGGCGCGAGCCGCGGGTGGAGGCGGAGCACGGTCCGCTTGCGCCCTTCGACCTCCTCGGTGTCGTAGGCGTCGACCATGAACGCCAGCAGCGAGCGATCCACGCCCAGCGACGGCTCGATCACGTAGGGCACGTAGGCCTCGCCCTTGTCCTGGTCGAAGTACTCGAGCTTCTCGCCGGAGAACTCGGCGTGGCGTGAGAGGTCGTAGTCGCCGCGGTTGGCGATCCCCTCCAGCTCGGACCAGCCCATCGGGAACAGGTACTCGACGTCCGAGGTCGCCGAGGAGTAGTGCGACAGCTCGTCCGGCCCGTGCTTGCGCAGCTGCAGGTGGTCGGGCCGGATCCCGAGGTCGGTGTGCCAGCGCATCCTGTCCTCCATCCACCGCCGGTGCCAGTCATCGGCCTGGTCGGGCGGGACGAAGTACTCGATCTCCATCATCTCGAACTCGCGGGTCCGGAAGATGAAGTTGCCGGGAGTGATCTCGTTGCGGAACGCCTTGCCGATCTGGGCGATCCCGAACGGCGGCTTCTTGCGCGCGAACTGAAGGACGTTCTTGAAGTTGACGAAGATCCCCTGCGCCGTCTCCGGCCGCAGGAACACCCTGGCGGCGTCGTCGCGGACCGGGCCCATGAAGGTCTCGAACATCAGGTTGAACTGGCGCGGCTCGGTCAGATCGCACTCGTCGTTCTCGCCCGGGTGAACGGACGGCTTTCGCCCGCACTGGGCGTCCTCGAGCTTGTCGGCGCGGAAGCGGAGCTTGCAGGTCCGGCAGTCGACCATCGGGTCGGTGAAGCCCTCCAGGTGGCCCGAGGCCTCCCAGGTGCGGGGATGCATGAGGATCGCCGCGTCGAGGGCCACCATGTCGTCCCGCTCCTGCAGCACGGCTCGCCACCACTCTCCCTTGACGTTGTTCTTGAGCAGGACGCCGTAGTGGCCGTAGTCGTAGGTGGAGCCGAGCCCCCCGTAGATCTCCGATGACTGGAAGACGAAGCCGCGCCGCTTGCACAGGGCGACGACCTCGTCCAGGGTCACCTCGGCGGGGCCCTTCGCGCTTGGCTGCTCGGCGGTGCCGTCATCGGTTCGGGCGCAGGCTAAACGACGTAGGGCGCCGGGCCATACGTAGTAGGCCTCGCAACCTTTCCAGCCGAAACGCGATTCACCATACGAACCCCGATACGCAGGAGCCGATCAATGCACAACCTGGTGACAGCCCCGATTACGAGTGAGCAGGCACCTGGCGATCTGGATCGTCTGGCAGTCGATCGGCGTCACGCTGGTGGCGCCACGAAAGCCGGACTAGTCGAGCCAACGCGCTCGGGTGCGCGCGCCCGTCGCTTCGGCGCCGGGCTACGTCAGCTGCATCCGTGAACGGTGGCGCTCACCTTGCTGGTCCGGGTGGCGCCGTTCCAGCCAGTGAAGGTGACCGGGAAGACCGGCTTCGGCGGTGAGCACAGGTTCCCGCCGTTGATCAGCAGACTCCCGGCCTTGAAACGCAGGGTGAAGTTGGAGATGGGGATGTCCGGAAGGCCGTTGAACTGCTGTCCGAGGCCGGCCTGAAGGAACACGAACGAGCCGAAGAGCTGAAGGGCGAGCGGGCCGTGCAGGTCGACTCCCAGCCGGGGCAGATCCGCGGGCCGGGCGCCGGCGACGATCACCACCAGGCCCGTCTCGGGCGCGGGCAGGAACGGCGAGATCGCGGACGCCGAACCGATGATCGATTTGGCAGGGCACCCCGACGCGTTGGAGCGGAACTTGGCGACGGGACACGGGTTCGACAGCGGCGTGATGTCGACATTGAGGATCTGCGGCAGGAGCACCTGCGCGTTCTGCAGGCCTGCCTCGCCCTCGTCCTGCAGGATCCTGGTGGTCACCGGCGGCGAGGCGACCGGCTGCGTGTGGCCACGCGATCCCACGTCGGCCGTGAACGTCGGCGAGAACGGCAGCGCGGCGCAGTTCGTCGACGTGAACGTGGCCTGCCCGGTGGCCTTCTGGTTCGGGTGCGCGTATGAGTCCGCCGTGAACTTGGTGGTCTTGACGCCGCAGGAGGTGGGGTTTCGCATGAACCCCTTGCCGCCGACGATCCCGCTCAGGTGGATGTCGATCGACGTGATGTCGATCGGAACGCTCACCGCCCCGTTGGCGGCATGGGCCACGTTGGGAACGTTTGTGAGCACGGTGTCGAGCCCGAAGTCGCTCTTGCGCAACTTCACGTCGGACAGCTGCGTGATCTTCGACAGGACCGGCAGCGGATCGGACCCGGTCGGCCTCAGCACGATCCCGAAGCGCGCCGGCTGCCCGGCGGCCGCTTCGACGTTGTAGAGCGATCCGTTGACGGTCAGCGGCACTGACAGGAGGGGAATCGGGTGCGCTGTGGCCCCTGTCGTGACCGTGCCGACCTGGCTGGCGCTCGGGCAGGCGTCACTCTGAAGCTGGGTGACCGTGCAGAGGGGCGTGGCGGTGGGGTCTCCGACCAGGCCCGGCGGCAGGCTGACCGTCAGGTCCTTGACGTCGTCCGCCGGGGGACGTGAACCCGATGTGGATGTTGACGTCGCTGTGCGTCCCGGCGTTCGCGTTCGTGGGCGCCGCCGAAAGGCCCTGAAAGCCGAGCGCCGCGTGGGCGGTGGGAGCAAGAGCCAGGGACGTAACAGCGACCGCGCCGCACATCCACATCCGGCGAAAGGCACCCTGCGCACGACCCATCACTCGACCTCCTCGTCCGATGACCATCTGTGTCAGGAACCTACTTCCCGCGCGGCGACCAGTTTATGCAACGGACACGGTTTGCTCAAGGAAGAACCACGCTTTGCTCAAGAGCCCGGCACTCGCGCGACTGGAGTGCCGAGCGCCGCCGGGGCCGGCTGCGATAATCGGCTCACGATGCCGATCTACGAGTACCGCTGCCGCAACGGGCACCAGTTCGAGGTCTTCCAGGCGATCTCGGACCCCCCCGTCACCGCGTGTGAGGAGTGCGGCGCGCCGGTCGAGCGGGTCTTCCATCCCGTCGCCGTCCACTTCAAGGGCTCGGGCTTCTACACCACCGACTACGCGCGCAAGGGCGCCAAGGCATCCGCGGACGGCGGCTCGGACTCCAAGGACTCCAAGGACTCGAAGGAGTCGAAGGAGTCGAAGGACTCCAAGCCGGACAAGAAACCGGCCACCACCTCCTCGAAGAAGGACGACTAGCTGGTGGCGAGAAAGTGGCGGATACCGCCACTTTCTCGCCAACTCGACGGCGCACGCCGTCGCGACTAGCTGGGCGGGGAGCAGGCCGGCTTGTGGGGCGGGTCGTGGCCCAGGAACTCCTTCACGGCTCGCTCGCACTCGTCCTGGGGAATGATCAGATTGCCCGCGGCGGTGGTCGATGCCGGCTTCAGGACGTCGGTGCCGCCACCCCCGCCGATCGCCGCCGCGAAGACGAGCTGCGGCATCGTCCACGCGCCCATGCTCGACTCCATCGCCTTCGGCGCGTTCCAGCCGATGAACGGGCCCTTGATGAAGTTGTACGGGAGGCGCAGCGGGTCGGTGAGCCGGTCCCTGATCCCGTCCAGGATCAGCTGCTGGAACTCGGTTCGCTCGATGTCGGTGCCGGTGAACTGGCCGGAGCCGCAGGTGTTCTCGCGGGTGCGTGCCAGCGTGATCGCCTGGAAGCCGTTCAGCGTGTGCTCGCCCTTTGACAGCTTCAGGTTGAAGGCCCCGCCCGAGACGGTCGAGCAGACCTTGGTGGGCAGGTCCACCTTGACGCCACCGATGGTGTCGATGAACTTGCGAAAGCCGTCGAAGTCGATGATCGCCACCTGGTCGACGTTGGTGCCGAGGAACTTGCGCGACCGTCCGGATGGTCAGCTTCGCGCCGCCGAGGGCGTAGGCGGAGTTGATCTTGTTCTCAGGATGCCCCGGGATCTCGGCCAGCGTGTCGCGCGGGATGGACAGCTTCCTGAACGCGCCGCCGCCCGCCCGGATCAGCATGATCGTGTCGGACCGGTAGGGGGTGCAATGGGACGGTGGCGCCTTGCCGCTCCCGGCCGCCTCCAGGCAGCTCTTCGACGCCGCCTCGTCCGGGCCCGCGAACTGGCCTGAGCGGATGTCCGTGCCGAGGACGAGGATCGTCTGCGGGCTGACCGCCAGGAACGGGTTGCCGTGAAGCGTGTTGCCCATGTCTGACAGCTTCCACTTCTGGATCTGGGACGAGACCGCGAAGGCGAGGAAGCTGAGCACGATCCAGGCGAGCGCCGCGATCCCCACCCACTTCAGGGCTCGCCGCCACGGCGGTCGCACCGCTGGCTCCCTCTTGGGCGCCGGGCCGGGCGGGGCGCCCTTGTCGCCCTTGTCGCCCTTGCCGCTCACCCGCTCGCGCAGCTTGGAGAGGTCTGGCGACCGCAGGCGGCTCAGCAGGCCGGGGCGCGACCGGTAGACCTTGTAATCGGGCGGCTCGGGAGGGCCCTGCTCCCCGCCGGATCCGCCCTGGTCCCCGCCGGCGCTCACCGTCGTGGGCCCAGCGCAGCCGGCAGGCGACGCTGGGCTCGCGGCGGGGAGCACTCTGCAGGCATGAGCGGGTAATACTGCCGCATGGTCCAGATCCCTCCTGCGCGGGACGTCGTGCCCAGCTTTAGTGCCCGGAAGCTCTTCGGTTGAGCACTGTCGAGGCCATCGGCGTCGACCTGGGCGGGACGAAGATGCTGGTGGGCGTGGTGGACTCCGAGCGCCGGATCGTCTATCGCTCCACGGCGCCCAGCCATGGCCTGCGCCAGGACGAGCTGCTCGAGACGCTCGAGCGCGAGCTGCGCACGGCGCGGCAGGCGCGCCCCGACGTGGTGGCGGCCGGGCTGGGCATTCCGTGCACGATCGATCGCCGGCGCGGCGTGGCGATCGTCGCCGTCAACCTGGAGATCGCCGACGTCCCGGTCAGAGATTTGATGACGGAGCGACTCGGCCTGCCCGGTGTTCGTCGACAACGACGCCAACGTCGCGATCCTGGCCGAGCACCGCTTCGGCGCCGCCCGCGGAGCACGGAACGCCGTCATGCTCACGATCGGCACCGGGATTGGCGGCGGCCTGATCGTCGACGGGCAGCTCTATCGCGGCTCGACCGGCGCGGGCGCGGAGCTGGGCCATACGGTCATCGAGGCCGACGGTCCGCGCTGTCAGGGCAACTGCCCGAACCGCGGCTGCGTTGAGGCGCTCGCCTCCGGCACCGCGATCGCCCGCGAGGGGCTCGCGGCGGCCGAGGACGCCCCCGACTCGGCGCTCGGGCGGGCCCTGGCGGACGGCGTCGAGCTGGACGGCAAGGAGGTCACCGACGCGGCGCTGGCGGGTGACGAGACGGCGCGAGGGGTGCTCGATCTGATCGGAAGGCGGCTTGGAGTTGCGTTCTCGAGCTTCGCGAACATCTTCGACCCGGACGTGATCGTGATCGGTGGCGGCGCGAGCAGGGCGGGGGAGCTCCTGGCCGGGCCGGCGCGCGAGGAGCTCGCCTCCCGCGCCCTGCCGCCAATGAGCGGAACGCCGGTGGTGACCGCGGAGCTGGGACCGGACGCCGGACTGATCGGCGCCGCGACCATGGCGCTGGTGGAGCTGGAAGGCTAGTTGTGAGAGGTACCACTAAATGGCAGGCCGGCTGACCGTCTGCCCCACCCCGATCGGGAACCTCGAGGATCTCAGTCCTCGCGCCCGCCGGGCGCTGGGCGACGCCGATCTGGTGGCCTGCGAGGACACCCGCCGCACGGGGCTGCTGTTCGAGCGGCTCGACATCCCCCGCCCTCGCCTGGTCTCCAACCACGAGGGAAACGAGGCAGAGCGGGCAGTCCAGATCGCGCAGCAGATCGAACGCGGGGCCAGGGTCGTGCTGGTCTCGGACGCCGGGACGCCGGCGATCTCCGACCCGGGCTACCGGCTGATCCGCACCTGCATCGAGCGCGATCTCGAGGTCGAGGTGCTGCCGGGTCCCTCGGCGGTGACGACCGCGTTGGTCGCCTCCGGGCTCCCCGCCGATCGCTGGCGGTTCGAGGGCTTCCTCCCCCGCCGTGCCGGCGAGCTCGAGCGGGTGCTGCACTCGGCCGAGACCGTGGTCGCCTTCGAGTCGCCGCGGCGGCTGCCCGCCTCGCTGGCGGCGCTCGCGTCGCTGGCGCCCAACCGCCCTGCCGCGGTCTGCCGGGAGCTGACCAAGCTCCACGAGGAGGTCGCGCGCGGCACCCTCAGCGAGCTGGCGCGGCGGTTCCGCGACGAGGTCAAGGGCGAGATCGTGGTGGTCGTGGCGCCGGCCGCCTCCAGCCCCACCGGCCCCGACATCGCCTTCGCGGTCGATGCGCTGCGACGCCTGGTGCAGTCGGGAGCCCGCCCCCGCGCCGCGGCTGCCGTAGTCGCCGCCCTCACGGGCACCAGGGCCAACGACCTCTACCGCGGGCTGACCGGCCGGGAGCCGCGCGAGTAGGGAAATCGGGTCGGCGGCACCCATCTGAACGGTTATCGGCCTGCTCGCGGGCGCGGAGGGATAGGATTCCCTCCGAGGAGAAGTCGTGCCGGGGTGTAGCTGCCGCGGCCCGGAAGAAAGGACGACTCCCGCGTGGACGAGCAGGAGCGCTCGCGTGGTTGACAGAGGAGGGGGCACAGGGCCCCGGACAGGTGACACCTGAACGGCAATCCGTGACTTCGGGGCGCAGATCGTGGCTTCCCCGAGTCCTCACCGGCGGGGCCCTCCTGGTGGGGTTCGTACTGGTGCTCGTGGTCCTGTTCGGAGGCAGCTCCGGGCACAAGTACCACCTCATGTTCGAGAATGGCGGGCAGCTGGTCAGCGGGAACCAGGTGCTGGTCGCGGGACAGCCGATCGGCAAGGTCGACGACATCACCCTGACCAACGACGCGCAGGTCGACGTGACCATCTCGGTGGACGAGCCACTGCACCAGGGAACGACCGCCGTCATCCGCGCCACGTCGCTCTCGGGGATCGCCAACCGCTACGTGTCGATCGCGCCGGGACCCAACAACGCCCCGAAGCTGTCCAACGGCGCCACCCTCGCCGGCGACAAGACCACCTCGCCGGTTGACCTCGACCAGCTCTTCGACACCTTCAACCCGCGCACCCGCGTCGGGCTGCGGAACTTCATCCAGGGCAACGCCGCGATCTACAACGGCCACACCTCCGGCGCGCGCAGCACCTACAAGTACCTCGCCCCCTCGCTGGGGGCGACTCAACGCCTGTTCGCCGAGCTGACGCAGGACCGTCACGCGCTCAGCCAGTTCCTCGTCCAGGGGTCACGGGCGCTCGGAGCGATCGGCCAGCGCCGCAACGATCTCTCGGCGCTCACCGCGAACGCGAACCAGGCGCTGGGCGCGATCGCGAGCCAGAACAACGCGCTCGACCGCTCCCTGGTGGCCTTCCCTCCGGCGCTTCGCCAGGCGAACACCACCTTCGTCAACCTGCGTGCGGCCCTCGACGACCTGACCCCGGTCGTCAACGACTTCAAGCCTGCGACCAAGGACCTGGCCCCGTTCCTGCGCAAGCTGCGCCCGGTCGCGCAGCGATCGGTCCCCACCCTCCACTCGCTGCGACTGGCGATCACCCGCCCGGGGAAGCACAACGATGTGACCGACTCGCTGCGCGAGCTGCCGCGGGTCGAGCGCTCCGCAGGCACCCACCTTCCGCAGGCGGTCGAAGGGCTGAACGCGTCCCAGCCCTTCATGCGAGTTCGCCCGGCCATACATGCCGGACCTGATGGGCTTCCTCTCCAAGTTCGGCGAGGTCACCTCGTTCTACGACGCCAACGGCCACTACGCGCGGGTCTCCACGGCCCAGTCCAACATCTTCCACTACTGCGCGCCAGGCGACACGAACTCCGTGTGCACCGGCGGGGGCGGCCCCTACACGACTGGACAGCTGGCACCGATTCCGCCCAGCCAGCAGTTCGATGATCTGACGTTCGGGACCTTCACCCGCTGCCCGGGCGGCGCCACCCAGCCCATTGCCGGCTCCAACCCGTTCACCGACGACGGCAACCTGCTCACGGGCCCACTCGCGCCCAACCCGAAGTGCGACACCTCCGACGTGCCTCCAGGCCCATGAGAAGGATCCTCGCCATACTCGCGCTCCTGGCGGCCGCCACGCTCGTCTTCTTCGGCCAGGCGGCAGGCGGGTCGGGCGGCGACTACGAGGTCCGGGCGATCTTCGACAACGGCGACTTCGTCGTCCCGGGCGAGGCGGTGCGGGTCGCCGGCGCCAACGTCGGATCGGTGGCGTCGGTGGACGTGACGATGCCCGGCGAGCCGGTGGACAAGGACGGCAACGCGGAGCCGGGCAAGGCAGTCGTGGTGTTGTCGATCACCGACTCCGGTTTTCAGGACTTTCGCAACGATGCCTCCTGCCTGATTCGTCCGCAATCGCTTCTCGGCGAGAAGTACATCGACTGCGAGCCCACCCAGCCACGGCCGCTCTGGGTCGCCGCTGCCACCCCCGTTGAAGGTGATCCCCGATGGCGAGCCGGGCGCCGGCGAGCGCTTCCTGCCGCTCGAGAACAACGGCCAGGCGGTCGACCTCGATCTGATCAACAACATCACGCGGGAGTCATACGTCGACCGCTTCCGGCTGATCCTCAACGACCTCGGCGCCGGGCTGGCGGCTCGGGGCAAGGATCTCCAGGACATCATCGTGCGTGCCGACCCCGCTCTGCGGGAAACCGACCGGGTCCTCGCCGAGCTGAGTCGCCAGAACCGCACGCTGGCCAAGCTCGCCGTCAACGGAGACACCGATCTGGTTCCGCTCGCCCGCGAGCGCCAACACCTGTCGGGGTTCATCAACAACGCGAACACGGCCGCGGAAGCGACCGCCGAGCGCAGCCAGGACCTCGAGGCCGGGTTCCAGAAGTTCCCCCGCGCGCTGCACGAGCTCCGCCTGACGATGGCCAAGCTGCGCGGCTTCTCCGACCAGGCAACCCCGGTGCTGTCGGAGTTCCGCACCGGCGCGCCCGCCATCACCCGCGCGACCAAGGCACTCGGCCCGTTCGCGCACGCAGCGACGCCGTCGCTCATCACCCTGGGCACGGCGTCCGCGGAGAGCAAGCAGCCGATCGCCAACTCCGACCCGATGCTGATCAAGATCCGGGACCTGGCGAAGACGTCGGCGCCGGGCGCCAAGGTCCTGGACACCCTCCTCAAGAGCTTCCGCAAGACCGGCTTCTACAGGCAGCTGACGAAGTTCCTCTTCTACACGACCGGCGGGATCAACGGCTACGACCAGTTCGGCCACTTCCTCCGCGCCGCGCTGCTGAGCGACCAGATCTGCACGATCCTGAGCCCGGAGATTCAGTCGGGAATCTGCGACGCGCATTTCTTCAACCAGTCCGCAGGGACCCAGTCGCAAGCGGCGCTCCCGAAGGCCGAGGCCAAGCAGATGATGGCGCTCACGAGCTTTGCCAAGTCGCATCCGGCCGCCTACAGGAAGGCCCTGGACACGCTTCAGGCTCAGGCGGGTGGGGCCCAGCCGTCATCCGTGAACCAGGTCGGGAGTGCGCTGGAGGCAGCGGGCCTGCCGCTCGACGCACAGGGTGATTCCGCGGGTGGCAGCCCGCAGGCCGGGAGCGGCGGGACGAGCGGATCCATCAGCCACGTGCCGTCGATGAGCGCGACCCGCGCCCTGCTGGACACCGTGATCGGGCGGCCGCAGTCCTCGGGCGGAGGGGGGAGCCCGTGACCCGCCGCGGTGCAGGCGCCCTCGCTGCCAGCCCGACGATGGTGGGTGCGGTCACGACCCTGATCGTGATCCTGGCCGTCTTCCTCGCCTACAACGCCAACAACGGCCTGCCGTTCGTGCCCACCTACAGGCTCTCCGTCGAGGTGCCGAACGCCGCCACGCTCGTCCGCAGCAACGACGTGAGGATCGGCGGTGTCCGGGTGGGCTTCGTCGATTCGGTCGAGCCGATCCAGGACCCGAAGACCGGGGCCGTTCACGCGAAGGTCGACCTGAAGCTCGACAAGAACGTCGATCCGCTGCCGAAGGACTCCACCGTGATCGTGCGCTCGCGCTCGGCCCTCGGCCTCAAGTACCTGGAGATCGACAAGGGCACCTCGAGCAAGGGATATCCGGAGGGCGCGGTCCTGCCGCTCAAGGCCGCTCATCCGAAGCCGGTAGAGATCGATCAGGTCCTGAACACGTTCGATGAGCCGACGCGACGGGCGATCCGAGGGAACCTGGTGGGGTTCAGCGACGCGCTGGCCGGCCGGGGCCCCGACCTGAACGCCGCCCTCGGCGAGCTCCGCCCGCTTCTTGACCGCCTCGAGCCGGTCGCGCGGACCCTCGCGGCCCCGAGCACGGGGCTCGAACGGTTCGTCCGCGCCCTCTCGGACACGGCGGCCGAGGTGGCGCCGGTCGCCGAGGTCCAGGCCCAGATGTTCGTCTCCCTGGACACGACGTTCGGCGCCCTCGCGTCGGTGGCGCGCCCCTTCATCCAGCAGACGATCTCCGAGACCCCGCCCACGCTCGACACCCTGGTCCGGACTTCGCCGCCGATCAGGACCTTCCTCGGCCACAGCGCCACGCTGTTCGCCGACCTCCGGCCGGGGGTGCGCGCCCTGAGCGAGAACTCGCCGACGATCGCTTCGGCGCTCGAGACCGGCGCCGAGGTCCTGCCCGACTCCCCGCAGCTCAATGCCCAGCTTGCGCCCACCGCCCGGACGCTCGAGGCGTTCTCCCTGGACCCGAACGTGATCGGCGGCGTCACACGCTCGACAAAGTTCTTCAACCTCCTGACTCCGACGCTCAAGTTCGTGACCCCGGCGCAGTCGGTGTGCAACTACGCGACGCTCTTGACCCGCAACGCGCAGTCGCTCTTGAGCATCGGCGACGGGGTCGGCACCTCGCAGCGGTTCCTCGTGGTGTCGGGTGGGCAGATCGATTCCTTCGTCGGGGTCAACGCGCCGAACAGCGAGAACGGTCCCTCATCGGCGCCTGCGAATAGCTCACCCACGGTCGACTCCAACAACTTCCTCCACGCCAACCCGTACCCGTACACGGCCTCGCCCGGGCAGCCTCACGTGTGCGCGGCAGGCAACGAGAAGTACATTCAGAATCAGGTCGAGGTCGGGAACCCGCCCCTGCTGGGGACGGGAACCGGGGGAAACGGCTGATGAGCCTGCTGCGTCGAAAGCAGACGGGCCCCGTGAAGCGAGACCCGACCGAGGCCGTGCCCGACGAGCGCATCTTCGGGCGTCACTACCGTGGTCCCAGCCCGGCGAAGATCGGCCTCGCGGTGGCGATCCTGGCCACGCTGATCCTGTACCTGACGTTCGTCAAGCAGTTCACCAAGCACTTCCCCTTCACCGGCCGCGGCTACGAGTTGCATGCCACGTTCCGGAACGCGACCACGCTGAAGCCCAACTCGCCGGTGCGGATCGCCGGCGTCAACGTGGGGTCGGTGATCTCGGTCAAGCCCGAGGGCAACATGGCGGAGGCCACGTTCACCGTCACCGACGAGGGCCTGCCGATCCACAAGGACGTCACGGTCACCCTCCGCCCGCGGCTGTTCCTCGAGGGCAACTTCTTCCTCGACGTCCAGCCGGGAAGCCCGAGCGCTCCGGACCTGTCCAGCGGCGCGACCATCCCGGTGACCCAGACCCAGACGGCGGTGCAGATCGATCAGATCCTGACCGCGCTCCAGTCGAACACGAGGCAAGACCTGAGGCGCGCCCTGATCGGGTACGGAAAGGCGGTCAACCAGGCGCCCACTGCCGCCCAGGACGCCACCCAGGATCCGGATGTCCAGGGGCTCACGGGCGGACAGGCGATCAACCAGTCCTTCCGCTACGGCGGCAAGGCGGGTCGGACGACTGCGATCGTGAACCAGGCGTTTCTGGGCCAGCATCCGCACGACCTCTCGGCATTGGTCCGTGGCCAGCGCGACCTGTTCGCCCAGCTCGCCTCGACCGACGGGTCGCTCAGCGATCTGATCACGAACTTCAACACCACAACGGGCGCACTGGCCGCCGAGTCCGCCAACCTCTCCGCCTCGATCCGGGAGCTCGCGCCCACGCTGGAGGTGGCGCGCCCGTCGCTGGCCCACCTGAACGACGCCCTCCCTCCGTTCCGAGCCCTGGCTCGCGCGTCGGTCCCGGGCATCCAGGAGCTGCCGGCGACGATTCGCGCCGGCACACCGTGGCTCGTCCAGACCGCCAAGCTCCTCGGCCCGAGGGAGCTGGGCGGTGCGGCGAAGGAGCTCGAGGCCGCCGCTCCCGGGCTCGCCAACGTGACCCACAAGTCGCTGAAGCTCTTCCCGCAGCTCGGCCAGGCCAGCAAATGCGTATCCCAGAACCTCATCCCGACCGGAGACACCATCGTCGACGACGCGGGGGGCGCCTACCCGTTCAGCACCGGCCAGCCGAACTACCGGGAGTTCTTCTACGGCGCCGCCCAGCTGGCGGGCGAGAGCCAGGGATTCGACGGCAACGGCCCCTTCGTCCGCTTCCAGACGGGCGGTGGCCCGACGCTCGTGTCGATGCCCAACCCCTCGGACACCTTCCAGGCCCATTCACTCTGGGCGCACAACATCTCGCCGCCGCTGGCCACCCGCCCGCGGCTTCCGGCCGGTGGCCTGCCGCCGTTCCGGATGGACGTTCCGTGCTATACGCAGCCGAAGCCTGACATCAACGGCCCCGCCGCCGCGCTGGGGCCGCCCACCCCGAAGGCGGTCCCGTGAAACGAGCGATCCGCGAGCATCTGCGCGACTTCGTGGGGATCGCAGTCCTGGTCGTCCTGGGGCTGGTCACGACGGGGGTGATCCTCGCCCAGCAGCAGCAGAGCTTCCCGTCCTGGGTCCCGATCCTGGGTCAGGACCACTTCGAGCTCAAGGCCGAGTTCTCCAGCGCCCAGGCGGTGACGCCGGGACAGGGGCAGCAGATAACCATCGGCGGGATCAAGGTCGGCACCGTGTCCAGCGTGAACCTGGAGAGCGGCCGCGCCGTGGTCACGATGGAGGTGGACAACAAGTACGCCGCGCTCATCCACCCCGACGCCACTCTGCTGCTGCGGCCGCGCACCGGGCTGCAGGACATGACGATCGAGGTCGATCCGGGCACCGCCGGCCAGCCGGTGAAGGAGGGGACGACGCTGCCCCTCGCCAACTCCCAGCCGAACGTACAGCCCGACCAGATCCTCGCCTCGCTCGATGGGGACACCCAGGGCTTCCTCAGGCTCCTGCTCCAGGCGGCCGGCAAGGGACTGGCGCACAACGGACCCAAGCTCGCGGCGGGGCTGAAGCGCTTCCAGCCCACGGCACGCGACCTCGCCAAGCTCAACGGCGCGCTCGCCAAGCGCCACCGCTTGATCGCCCGCGCGATCACGAACTTCGGCCTCGTGAGCGAGGAGCTGGGTCGCAACGACACGCAGCTCGCCGGGTTCGTCCGCAACTCCAACGACGTCATGGCGTCGTTCGCACGCCAGGAGGCCTCGCTCCGGGCCCTGCTCCGTGAGCTTCCCGGGACGCTGCGCGAGACCCAAGGCGCGCTGGCGAGCGGGAACCGGTTCGCGCTCCAACTCGGACCGGCGTCGCGGCGGCTGATCCCGGCCGCCCAAGCACTGGGTCCCGCCCTGCGCCAGACCAGGCCGCTGTTCCGCAAGACGGTCGGCCCGATTCAACACGAGATCCGGCCCTTCACGCGGGTCGTGCAGAAGCCGCTCAAGCACCTGAAGCAGGCCTCGAAGCCGCTCGCGAAGACCACCACCGGTCTCACCAAGTCCTTCCGCGAGCTCAACCTCTTCTTCAACGCGCTCGCCTACAACCCGCCCGGGACGGCTCAGGAGGGCTACCTGTTCTGGCTCGCCTGGCTGAACCACGACACGAACTCCCTCTTCTTCACGCAGGACAGCGGGGGGCCGTTGCGGCATGGCCTGGTCCTGGAGTCGTGTGCGACCTCGATCGGCGCCGACGCGGTGACCCTCTTCAACGCGGACCTGCGGACGCTCTCGCAGCTCAGCGGGGTGCCGACCACCGACGAGATCACCGCCGCCGGAGGCTGCGACAACTAATGGAGACGCGTCCACCCACGATCACTCGCATCCTGGTGGCGATCGGCTTCGCACTCTCGTGCTTCGCCCTGGCCCTGTTCCTGTGGATCGCCTTCGGCGGCCCCCTGCCGCTGAAGGCCCAGGGGTATCGGTTCACGGTCCCATTCAACGAGGCGACTCAGGTCGCGGTGCAGTCGGACGTGCGGATCTCCGGCGTCTCCGTGGGCAAGGTGAAGTCGATAGACCTGGGCGACAATGGGCTCGCCGATGCTTCCATCGAGCTCGACAGCCGCTATGCGCCGATTCCCGCCGACACGCGGGCGATCCTGCGCCAGAAGACCCTCCTCGGGGAGACCTACGTCGAGCTCACCCCGGGCGACCGGAACGGCCCCAGCCTCAAGGAGGGGGCCACGCTGCCGGAGGCCCAGGTCGCCGACTCGGTCCAACTCGACGAGATCTTCCGCACGTTCAACGCCCGTACTCGCCAGGATTTCAAGGTCTGGATGACGGGGGCGGCCGGGGCCCTGCGCGGGCGCGGAGCGGACTTCTCGGCCGCGATCGCCGAGCTCGAGCCGTTCGCCGCGCAGACAAACCGCCTGCTGCGCGTGCTCGACAGCCAGCGTCCAGCCGTCCAGCAGCTGATTCGGTCTGGCGGTGACGTGTTCCAAGCGCTCTCGGAGCGCCAGGGTCAGCTTCGTGGCCTGATCCAGAACTCCGCCACGGTGTTCGGGACCACCGCGCGCCGCAACCAGGATCTCGCGGACCTGTTCCGGATCCTGCCCACCTTCCAGCACGAGTCACGCCTCACGCTCACCCGGCTCGACAGCTTCGCGCAGAACACCGACCCGCTCGTGCAGCAGCTGCGGCCCGCGGCGCGCCAGCTCAGCCCGACACTGGTCGCTGCCGGGAAGGCCGCGCCCGACCTCAAGGCGTTCCTCAACGGCCTGCGGGGCGCCATCAACGCGGCCCCCACCGGCTTCCCGGCGCTTCGCCGGCTGCTAGCCGACGACCTCACGCCTCTCCTCGCCCGGTTGGGCGGCAACGTCGACGGCTTCAGCCCCTACCTGGCCCATCTGAACCCGATCGTCCAGGTGCTGAAGATGTACAAGCACGAGATCACCGCCTTCCTCGGCAACGCAGCAGCGGCGACGGAATTCGGTCTCCCGGCAAGCGAGGCGGGCGGTAAGTCGGTGAAGATGTTGCGGACGGCCAGCCCGCTGAACCCGGAGAGCCTCGCCTCGTTCCCGAGCCGGGTGATCTCCAACCGCGCGAATCCCTACTTCAAGCCGGGCGGCTACAGCAGGCTCAAGCAGGGGCTCGAGACCTTTGCCAACACGCCCTGCTCCGCCGGTATCAACGCCACGCTGCCGCCTGCGTCCCAGGTGGCCAGCGACCCCAACTTCATCCTCCACACGACCACCCTGGCCCCCGACCGCCACGGACCTCTACAACCGGATCAAGTCCTACGCGTTCGGCGGCGTCTCCAGCACGGCCAACGTCCCGGCCCCGCCGTGCGTCAAGCAGGGCAAGTTCAAGTCGATCGGCAGGTTCCCTGAGTTCAGCAATTACCTGCACGTGCGCCGGGACCCCTAGCGCGGCCGGGGCGGCCGCGAGCGGGCGCTCAACATTCACTGATAGACTTTTTTGATTCCCTGTCTGTCGGTCCATGACGGGGGAAGACGGGAAGTGTCAGGCGCGGATCAGGAGAGAGCCGCGCGGTTCGCGCAGTCGCGCGACGACAAGTACTCGCGCATTCGCGCGACGACAAGGAGGAGTATCTATACATGCGCACTAAGAGACGAGTCGCATTCACACTCGCATCGGCGGCGGCTTTCGCGGTCGGCTTCATCGCCTTCGCGGCGAGCGCGGCCGCCGATCCGCCGGCCTGTAATCCGGGGACCTCGCCGACGGACAACAAGTCCTGCGTCAACTTCCAGGTCCTGCCGAACAACCCGCACGACGATCGCCAAGCCGGCGAGCCTGTTCGTGCACACGCACACGAACTACGCTCACCCGGGCAACAAGGCCCAGGGCGGGTTCGCGAAGACGGTGACGCTGTTGTTCGACAACGACTTCACGATCACCCCGGGGACGATCCCGAAGTGCACGACCGCGCAGCTCAGCGGGAAGAACATCTCCCAGGCGTGGGCGACCTGCGGGCCCGGTGCCGGTGCGACGCATAACGCGTACCTGTCGCCGACGACCGCGGTCAGCGGAAAGACATCAACCGCGCCGCCGTCGAACTTCCCCGGCTGCACGCTGGTGTTCAACGGCCCGACCACGGGTGGCAACCCGACGGTCGATCCTGTACGCGCGGGTGACCCTGGTGCCAACGGACCGCCAACTGCGCGACCCCGGCGGCCAACACGTCGGGCAACACGACCGTCCTTCTGACTGGGACGATCGCGACCGCGGGCGTGGCCGGCTTCGGCAAGAAGCTGACCGTTCCCGGGATCGACGCGCTGCCGCTGCCGCTGGACGATTTCACGGCACTGCTCAAGCGCGCCAGTTACTTCAAGGCGAAGTGCAGCGCCTCGCCTTGGAAGGTCCGCGGGACGTTCGCGTACAGCGGCACCGGCCAGGCGGCCGACGTCTCGAACCCGACCCAGGTGTGCAGCTAGCGCAACTGGATCTCTAGGCTCGAGCAATCGGGCTGAGAAGTAGCGAGAGGGGCGGCCGAGAGGCCGCCCCTCTCGTCGTTCCGGGGGCCGGGCCTGGCCCCTCGTGGCGGGGAGACTGCGACCGGCCGGGGCTCATTCACCCAACGGGGAACCGGCGCACGGCCTTTGTTTGGCGGCTAGATTTCCGGGTAGCTTCGGGTGGCCGGTTCGACGCCGGCTGGGTACAAGGAGAAGGGGTAGGCGAAAGCCGCCCCGGTACAAGGAGGAGGGGCCGGCGAACGCCGCCCCGTACAAGGGGGCGAACGCGCCCCGGTACAAGGAGGAGTTCCTATATGCGCACCAAGAGACGGGCGGCATTGGCTCTTGCTACGGCCGCAGCTGTTGGGGCGGGCCTGATCGCCTTCACGGGCAGCGCGTCCGCCCTTTCGTTCTGTACTCCGGCGGCTCCGAACCCGACGGCGGGCAATCAGTCCTGCGTCAACGGAGCGATCACGCCGAACACCGGCCTGGGCTCGACGTTCAAGAACGTGAGCCTGTTCACGCACGTTTCCACCAAGTACCTGCATCCCGGCAACAAGGCCTCGGGCGGGTTCGCGAAGACGGTGTCGGTGCTGTACGACGCCGACGGCAGGATCACCCCGGGGACGATCCCGAAGTGCACGACCGCGCAGCTCAGCGGGAAGAACATCTCCCAGGCGTGGAACACCTGCGGGCCGGGCGCCGGTACGGCGCATAACGCCTACCTGTCGCCGGCGACAGCGGTCAGCGGACGGGCATCAACCGCGCCGCCGTCGAACTTCAACGGCTGCGTGCTGGTGTTCAACGGCCCGACGGTGGGTGGCAACCCGTCGGTCATCCTCTACACGCGGATAACCCTGATCGCCAACGGGACGGCCAACTGCAACAACCCGGCGGGCAACACCGGCGGCAACTCGACCGTCATCCTGCAGGGGACGGAGCCGCTCGCGGGCGTGCCCGGCTTCGGCAGGAAGCTCGTCACCGCGGGGATCGACGCGCTGCCGCTCCCCTTGGACGATTTCTACGCGACCATCAAGCGTGGGAACTACGTCCAAGCGAAGTGCACCAGCGCGCCGTTGAACATCCGGGCCATATTCCAGTACAGCGGCACCGGTCAGGCGACGGACACGGCGAACTTCTCGCAGCCGTGCAGCTAGCGCAATTGGATCTCTAGGCTCGAGCCATCGAGCCGAGAAGTAGCGAGAGGGGCGGCACAAGCCGCCCCTCTCGCGTTCTGGAAGCCCTTGAATGCATTCCGCCGGGCGTGGCGGGTAGGTTCCCGCCCAGATGCAAGCGGGGCAGATGCACGCGGTGCGCCGAGCCGTCGCGGCGGTGCTCGCCTCGGCGGTCGCTCTCTCTGGGGCCGCGGGCTGCGGCACCGGAGGGTCGACTCCCGACTTTTTGGGCACCGGAGGGTCGACTCCCGACTCGAAGATCGTCAGTGCGCTCGGCCTGAAGCAGGGGAACCACGCGTACCAGATCGGCGGCGACCCCTTCTGCACCGTCGACCAGCTGCTCAACGACGCCGACGAGGTGCAAGCAGGCCGGCGACAAGCCGGGCAGCCGAGACTTCCTGATCGCCAGCCCGAACGCCGAGATCGGCGTCCTGGCGCGCCGCCCGTTCGCGCCCGACTGCGCGCGACATGCCAAGGATGCCCTGAAGCGGCTGGCGCGGAAATCGGATTAGCCAACCCGCGGGCCCGTCGCCTGGAGCGCCGCGCGATTGCTGCAGCCCGCGCCGCTAGGCTTCCTTGAAATGGCCACCAAACGCGAGCCCCGGCTGGTCTCGCTCGGCTATGGCAAGTTCGCCCGCGCCGACCGGATCTACGCACTGGTGCCGCTCGAGCCCGGCGAGCGCGGCGAGGGCAGGCGCACCTACGTCCACGTCGACGGGCTCTCGGAGCCGGTGGTCGCCTCGCGCTCAGAGAAGGCGATCCTGGCCGACATCGAGGCGGCGCTCACGGAGGCGGCCGGAATCCCCCGCAGCCGCCGCACCGCCAAGGGGCAGGAGAGCCTGCTTTAGAGCGTGCGCCGGTCAGGCGGCGCGGAGGAGCCCGGCGCGAGCGTTGGGAAAGCGATGGAAGAGGGCGGGCAGGGCGGGCATCAGCCGGCGGATCGCGAGCTGCGATGCGGCGAGCAGGCGCTCACGTCCTGGGCCCCAGTCGAGCCCCAGCTCGTCTCGAAGTGACTGGGGCAGGGCGCCGGTCGTGACCAGCGCGATCGCCTCGATCGCCGGCCAGGCAACCCGAGGCAGGCCGGGTCGCAGAACCGCGTCGGCCACGTCGCGCGTGGTCTCGGTGACGCGCAGGCCGTCGGTGAGCATCGATTCCCAGTAGCGGTGGAAGGCTGCCGCAGTCGGCGGGCATCGCACGGCGAGGGATCGAGTACGCCTCGCCGAGAGTTTTCATCTCCTCGTAGTAGAGGTCGCGCTCGCGGGCCGTAAGCGCAGCGACGTAGCGCTCATACATGGTCAGCGCCGTGTCGATCAGCGTCGCGTGCACCCAGAGCAGCAGGTCTGTGTCGAGCGCTCGGTAGCCCTCGCCGCGGTCGTCCGTCCCGGCTACGCGCTGGTGCGCGCTGCGCAGCCCCTCCGAGGCGGCGCGCGACGCCTCTGGGTCGCCGAAGGCGATCTTCAGGGTCACGTCGAGGGTTCGGTAGAGACGGCCCCACGGGTCCTGCCGGAAGTCGGAGAACTCGGCGACGCCAGCCGCCACCTTCGGGTGGGCCACCTGGAGGATCAGCGCCCGCCCTCCGCCCAGCAGAAGCACGGCCTCGCCGTTGACGCGCCACGTCATCGATCCCGGCCCAAACATTCCAGCTCATTGTGCTGCCGCGATCGGCGCTTCGGGTTACCCGCCATCGGCTGCCTGCTGTCTATCCTCCTTCGCCGTGTCGTATTACGTGACAACGCCGATCTACTACGTCAACGCCGAGCCACATCTGGGTCACGCGTACACGACGATTGCCGCCGACATCCTGGCCCGCCACATGCGCCAGCGGGGTGAGGACGTGTTCTTCTTGACCGGCACCGACGAGCACGGCGAGCCCGTCGCGCAGGCGGCCGAGAAGCTCGGCATCGACCCACGCGAGCTCGCCGACCGCAACGCGCCCAGGTTCAAGGAGCTGCTGCCGAAGATCAACGCCTCCAACGACTTCTTCATCCGGACCACGGACCCGCAGCACGAGGCGAAGGTCCAGGAGATCGTCCAGCGCGTGCACGACAACGGCCACGTCTACGAGGGGGTCTATGAGGGCTGGTACTGCCCCCGCTGCGCCGACTTCAAGACCGAGTCGGAGCTGGGCGAGAACAACACCTGCCCGATCCACAAGATCCCGCTGGAGCGCGAGCGGGAGGAGAACTGGTTCTTCCGCCTGTCGTCGTTCCAGGAGCCGCTCGAGCGCCTGTACGCCGAGCGGCCCGACTTCGTGCGTCCCGTGGCCCGCTACAACGAGGCCCTGTCGTTCATCAAGGGCGGCCTGGCGGACGTGTCGCTGTCGCGGCCGAAGCTGACCTGGGGAGTGCGGCTGCCCTGGGACCCCAGCCAGGTGATGTACGTGTGGTTCGACGCGCTGCTCAACTACGTCACCGCGCTCAGCTACGCGCGCGACGGCGAGGACCTGACCGAGCGCTTCTGGCCGGCGTTCCACCTGATCGGCAAGGACATCCTCAAGTTCCACACCGTCTACTGGCCCGCCTTCCTGATGGCCGCCGGCTACGAGGTGCCGCGGGGCCTGTTCGTCCACGGCTACCTGCTGATGGAGGGGCACAAGATGTCGAAGTCGCTCGGCAACGTGCTCGATCCGTTCGAGGTGATCGAGCGCTTCGGCGCCGACGCGCTGCGCTTCTACTGCATCCGCGAGGTCAGCTTCGGGCAGGACGGCTCGGTCTCGGCGGCCGGCTTCGAGGCCCGGTATGAGACCGAGCTCGCGAACGACTACGGCAACCTCGCCAGCCGCACTCTGGCGATGATCGAGCGCTACCGCGACGGCCGGGTGCCGGACGCCGAGCCGGACCCCGAGCTGGCCGGCGGCGCGGACGGTCTCGACGGTTTGGAAGGGCGGGTCGCCGAGCTGCTGGATCGCACCGAGCTGACCCAGGCCTTGGAGGAGATCTGGGTGCGCGTCCGGCGCCTCAACCGCTACGTCGAGGAGACTCGCCCCTGGGACCTGGCCAAGGACGTCGATCAGGCCGCCCGGCTCGACGTCGTCCTGTACAGCCTGGCCGAGGGCCTGCGCGTGGTGACTCTGCTGCTGCACGCGTACATGCCTGAGAGCGGCGACCGGATGCTGACGGCGCTCGGCGAGGACCGGCGAGAGCTGGCCGCGTTCGGGTCGCGGGGCGGCGGCCAGGCCACCCAGAAGCTGCCGCCGCTGTTCCCGAAGATCGAGACCGCCGCGGCGTAGTCGGCTGGTGGCACCTGCCCTCTCCGCCCGCGACGTCGAGAAGCGCTACGGAGACACCGAGGCGCTGGGAGGCGTCAGCATCGAGGTCGGCGAGGCAGAGCTGATCGGGTTGCTGGGCCCGAACGGCGCCGGGAAGTCCACCCTGACCAAGATCGCCTGCGGACTGGTACGTCCCACCGCGGGGGAGGTCGATGTCGGCGGCCATCCCGCCGGCTCCGAGCCTGCGCGGGCGGCGCTGGGATACCTGGCGGAGCTGTTCCGGTTCCCGGGCTGGATGACCGCCGACGAGCTTCTCTCGCCTGCACCAGCGCCTGGCCCGATCCGAGGGCGAAGCGCCCGAAAGGGCCGAGCTGCTCGAGCTCGTCGGCCTCGCCGATGCGGCGCGCACCCGCGTCGAGGCAATGTCGAAGGGCATGCAGCAGCGCCTCGGGATCGCGCAGGCACTCGTCGGGGAGCCGCGCGTCCTGCTGCTCGACGAGCCGACCAGCGCGCTCGATCCCGTGGGACGCCGGATCGTCCGCGAGCTGCTGATCGAGTTGAGCGAGCGCGGGGTCTCGGTGCTCCTCAACTCGCACCTGCTCAGCGAGGTGGAGCTGGTCTGCCACCGGGTGACCATCATCGACCAGGGGCGGGTAGTCGCCGAGGGACGGCCGGACGAGCTGGAGCGGCCACGCGGGGTGGAGATCGAGACCGACGATGGGAGGCGGGTCTATGAGGGCGCCGGCCACGACGACGTGCCGCGGATCGTCGCCGAGCTGGTTGCCGCCGGCGAGCGCGTCTACGGCGCCCGGGTGCTGGCGAGCACTCTCGAGGAGGTCTACCTCGAGGCAGTCGGGGGCAGGACGGGATGAACGCGATCGCCCGGGACCAGATCGGGGCGGCGGCCACGATCGTCGGCTATGCGCTGCGCGAGAGCCTGCGGCGGCGGGTGTTCGCGGTCGTTATCGTGCTCACCGCCGGCTTCCTGGTTCTCTACGCGGTCGGTGCCCATTTCGCGTTCCGTGACGCGCGCAGCTTTGCGGGCACCCAGAGGATTCTGGACCCGACCGCGTTCACGGGAGCGACCATCTTCGGCCTGGCGCTGTTCGCGATCCTCTTCCTCGGTGCGGTCCTGGCGGTCTTCCTGACCCTCGGCGTCGTGCGGGGCGACGCCGAGTCGGGGCTGCTTCAGCCGCTGATCGTGCGTCCCGCTCGGCCGCCGGACCATGCTGCTGTCGCGGTTCGCAGGCGCGGCCGGGATCTCGGCGGCCTACGTGCTCGTCGTCTACCTGATCGCGCTCCTGATCACAGGGATCGCCGGGGACTGGTGGCCCGACCACGTCGTCGGCCCGGGCCTGGGGCTGGCCGCGGGCGTGGTCGTGATCTCAGCGATCTCGCTCCTGGCGGCGGTCTTCCTGACCGCGACCGCACAGGGGATCGCCGTCCTGATGATCTACGGCGCGGGTCTCACCGCCGGGCTGCTGGGTCAGATCGGGCACGCGCTGGACTCCCATGCGCTGAAGTCGATTGCCAAGGTCGCCACCTGGGCGGTTCCGTTCGAAGCGCTCTACCAGGCCGGTCTGCATGCACTGGTCTCCAACACGACGGGCCTCACGGGCGTGGTCCTCCAGCTCGGCCCGTTCGGCGGCTCGCAGGCGGGGAGCCTCGGCCTCGTCCTCTGGTCGGCGGTGTACGTGGCGCTGGCGCTGGCGCTCGCCGTCGCCGCATTCTCGCGCCGCGACCTCTGAGACCGGCCCGCCCGAAGCCGTGCGGCTTCCCTCCTAGACTGGCGCCCGTGGTCGACACGCACGCGCACCTGTCCGTCTGCGAGCCCGAAGACGGCGATCTGGTGGGCGCCGCGCGCCAGGTGGGGGTGCGGCGCATCCTCACCGTGGGCATGGACGAGGCCTCCAACCGCGAGGCGATCGCCGCGGCCGAGCAGTACGAGGACGTGTTCGCGTCGGTCGGGCGTCACCCGAACGGCGCCACGGGATTCGACGGCAGCGCGGCGGAGGACCTCGCGGAGCTCGCGGCGCCACGAGCGGGTGGTCGCGATCGGCGAGACGGGCCTCGACTACTACCGCGACAGCGCTCCACGCGACCAGCAGCGGTCCGCGTTCGAGGCGCAGATCGCGATCGCCAGGCGCGCCGGTCTGCCGGTGGTGATCCACCTGCGCGATCCCGCCGGAGGCGACGATGCCCTGTCCGACGCCTTCGCCACCCTGGCCGCCGAGGCCGAGGGCGTCACCGTGATCCTTCATTGCTGCTCTGTGCCGCCGGACCGGGTCGGCGAGGCCGCCGAGCGCGGCTGGTACTGCTCGTTCGCCGGCAACGTCACCTATCCCAACGCGGACGCCCTGCGCGAGACGGCTCGCCTGGTCCCCGACGAGCTGCTCCTGGTCGGAGACCGACTCGCCCTTCCTGGCGCCGCAGTCGGTGCGCGGCAAGCCGAATCAGCCGGCCAACGTGGTCGAGGTCGCGGAAGGCCTTGCCGTCGAGCGCGGCCTTCCGTACCACGAGCTCGAGCAGCTCGTGGAGGCGAACGCCGCGCGGGTGTTCGGATGGTGAGCGCGGCAGACCGGCCGCCCCGGAGCGAGGAGGCGGCCGGTGGTGAGGCTGGGCCAGAACTTCCTGGCCGACGCCAACCTGCTGGAGGCGATCGCTCGCGATGCGCAGCTCGATCCGCGCGACGTCGCGCTCGAGGTCGGGGGAGGGGAGGGGGCGCTGAGCGACCGGATCGCGCCCCGGGTCGCGCACCTGCACGTGATCGAGCTCGACCGGCGGCTGGCCGGCGACCTGGGGACGATGTCCGCCCGGCATCCGAATCTCTCGGTTGTGTGGGGCGACGCCATGCGGATCGACCTCGGGGCGCTTCGGCCGTCGCCCACCGCGGTGGTCTCGAACCTGCCCTACTCGATCGCCACCCCGGTTCTGCTGAGGACGGTCGCCGAGCTGCCGGAGGTCGGCGCGTGGACGGTGATGGTGCAACGGGAGATCGCCGACCGCCTGCGGGCGGACCCGGGCTCGCGGACCTATGGGGCGCCCAGCGTGCTCGTCCAGCTTGCCTGCGACGTCGAGCTGCTGCGGACGGTGGATCGCGCCGTGTTTCGCCCCAGGCCGCGGGTGGACTCCGCGCTCCTGCGGCTCACCCGGCGCGGCCCGGCGGCGCCGCCTGGCCTCGCCCGGTTCGTGCGCGACGCGTTCGCGCACCGCCGCAAGCCGATGGCGGGCTCGCTCGAGCTGGCCGGAGGACCGTCCCGGGAAGCCGTGCGGAAGGCGCTGGGCGGCCTCGGTCTCGACGAGGGGGCCCGGGCCGAAGCGCTCGCGCCTGCCGACTTCGTCCGCGTCGCGGAGCGTCTGGGGGTCCGTTGACGCTGCGCGCGCCGGCGAAGCTCAACCTCTGCCTCTACCTCGGCCCCCGGCGTCCGGCCCCGACAGGGGCCGGTGCGAGCGGCGGCGGCCTGCACGAGATTCGCTCGCTGTTCTGCCCGTTGACGCTCGCCGATCGGATCGTGGTCACCGACGCCGATGCCGACGAGCTGATCTGCCCGGGCGTCGAGGGGCCGAACCTCGCCTGCGGAGGCGCTGACGGCGCTTCGTGCCCGCGGCTGGCGGCGCTCCCCGGCGAGGGTGGAGATCGAGAAGCGCATTCCCGTGGCGGCCGGGCTCGGCGGTGGGAGCGCCGACGCCGCGGCGCTGCTGCGCCTGGCCCGCGACGAGGTGGACGGCGTTGCCGAGCTGGCGGTGGACCTCGGGGCGGACGTCCTCTCGCAGCTCGACCCCGCGTTCGCCCTGGTCGGGGGAGCCGGCGAGGAGGTGGAGCCGCTGCCGCCGCCGGGCGAGTTCGCGGCCGTGCTGGTGCCCGCCGAGGACGGCCTGCCCACGGCGGAGGTCTACGCCGAGGCCGACCGCCTGGGCCTGGGCCGCGACCTGGACGGGCTGCATGCGATCGCCGAGCGGCTGCGCGCCGCCGCCGGTGGCGGGGCGTCGCCGCTTCGCTACGCGGAGCTTCTGGTCAACGACCTGGGCCGGGCGGCCCTGTCGCTGCGACCCGAGATCGCCGCGGCGCTTTCGGCGCTGGAGGAGGCCGGGGCCGAGGTGGCGCTGATCACCGGGTCGGGGCCCACGGCCTGCGGGCTGTTCGAGAACATCGCCGCCGCCGACCGCGCGGCGGACGCGCTGCCGCCGCGCTATGCCAACGCCATCGTGGCGGCGCCCGAGACGAGCCGATGAGCGCGAACGGCGGCGAGCGGACGGGCGCCGACCGCGACCAGGACGCGAGCTCCGGCGGCGAGGAGCGGGGCTCGCAGCTGCCCCTGCTGATCCTCGTCGTGATCGTCGTCGGCGTGCTCGTGGTCCTCAACCGGGTGCTCCCGAACATCGATCTCCAGCAGGCGCTTCAGGACCTCTCCTCGAAGCTCGGAGCCTTCACCTACGTCCTCGTCGGGTTCGCGGCCTTCATCGAGACCGCGGCCTTCGTCGGGCTCGTGCTGCCGGGCGAGACCGTGGTGCTCCTCGGTGGCGCGCTCGCCGGACAGGGCGAGACCTCGGTCGTGCTGACGATCGGCGTCGTGTGGGCTTGCCGCCCTGGCGGGCGACTCGGTGAGCTTCCTGCTCGGACGCAGGCTGGGGCGCGAGTTCCTGCTCCGCCACGGCCCCAAGGTGCGGATCACCCACGAGCGCTTCGCCCGGGTCGAGGCCTACTTCTCCCGCCACGGCGGCAAGACGATCGTGATCGGGCGCTTCATCGGGCTGGTCCGGGCCCTGGCGCCGTTCACGGCCGGCAGCTCGGGGATGCGGTACGGCTACTACCTCCCGTTCGGCGTGGTGGGCACCGGGCTCTGGGCGGCGGTCTTCGTGCTGATCGGGTACTTCGCCTCGCAGAGCCTCGACGCGGCGGCCCGAACCGCCGGCCGGGGCACGCTCCTGTTCGGGATCGCCGTCGGGGTGATCGTCGCGATCGTGGTCGCGATCCGCTTCCTGCGCCGACCCGAGAACCGCAGACGGCTCGTCGCGGAGATGGAGCGCCGCGCGCGCTCCGTCCGCTGCTCGCCGCGGGGCGCTGGGTGGCCCCTCCGGCGCGCTTCGTGTGGGCGCGGGTGACTCCCGGACGGCCGCTCGGCCTCGAGTTCACGACCCTGCTGGCCATCCTCGCCGTCAGCGTGTACGTCGTTATCGCCTACACCGTGGTCGTCTCCGGCGACCCGGGGCCGACGCCGGGCGACCGGACGGCATTCGACGTCGCCGACCATCTGCAGGCCGCGTGGCTCACCGACGCCGCCAAGATCGTCGGGACGCTCGGCTCGCGCCGCGGTCAATCTGCCGCTGGCGGCCGTGGCGGCGGTGGCGCTGGCCGTGCGGCGGCGCTGGACCGAGGCGGCGGTGCTGGTGGCTGCGGTGGCGATCATCTACATCGGGGTCGCCGAGCTGAAGGACGCTACGGCGCGCCCGCGGCCAACCGGCGCGCTGGCGAGCGCGTCGGGCTCGTCGTTCCCCAGCGGCCACGCGGCCCACGCGATGATCTTCCCCTGGCTCGCCCTCACCCTCACCATCCGGTTGCGGCGCGGGATAACCGGTGGGTCGGCGCTGCTCGCCCTCGGGATCGCGATAGCCGTGCTGGTCGGCCTGTCACGCGTGTACCTCCGCGTTCACTATCTGAGCGACGTCAGCGCCGGCTGGGCGCTGGGGGCGGCCGCCTTCGCCGCCTGCGGGGCGGTCGCCTTGCTGGTCATCCACTTGCGGCAGAATGGCTCGCCAGATGCCCCGCCTGGTCGGCATCGGGACTGAGTACTACCTCTTCGGCGGCGCCGGCGTGGTCAGCCTGCTCGCTTTCGCGGCGCTCATCCTGACGCCCGCGATCGGCTCCTACGGGCGGACCTGGGAGAAGGCCACCGCGGCGCTCCTGTCGCTGTTCGTGCTCGCCGCGCTGCTGCTGCTCGGCGTCGCGCTCGGCGTCCTGATCGTCTACTTCTGGGACGACATCACGCGGATCCTTCCGGGGCTGGACTGAGCGGCCTCCAACCCGAGGTGGGAGCGGCCTCCAGCCCGAGGTGGGCCGAATTTCTCGTCCTATGCGCAAGAAATTCGGCCCAGTGGGTGGGAGCGCACCACTACGATTCCGGGGTGAGCTCGAAGCCGGTGAGCCGTAAAGTCCCTGCAAAGGGGGCGGATGAGGCGACGCTCGAGGCCCTCTCGGGGGCAATCGAGTCGGGCGCGGGCCTGCCCGCGGTCGCGCGCGCCGCGGCCAAGGCGCTCGGCGCCAGCGTCGCGCTGATCGACCGTTCGAGCGCCGTGCTCGCCGTCGCCGCCTCCTCGCCGGCCGAGGAGGGGAAGCTCCTGTCCGAGGCGGAGGACGTGGCCTTCGCGCAGCTGCGCGTCGCCGACACCGTGGTGGGCGAGCTCCGCTACCGGGCGCGCGGCGAGCCACCCTCGCCCGGGTTGACGCGGACGGTCTCGACCCTGCTCGCGCTCGAGGTCGAGCGCTCGCGGGCGCCCGAGTGGGCCAGCGACGAGGCGGCGGGCGCCTTCGTGCGGGCTGTGATCGCCCGCGAGGTCACCGACCGCGGCGACATCGTCGCCCGCGCCGCCGAGCTGGGAGCCGAGGTCGAGGCGGGTGTGGGCGTGGTCATCGCCCGCGCCGCGCCGCGAACCGCGCAGTCCGGCGACTGGCGGGCGCGGGTGCTCACGGTGGCCCTGCGAGCGCTTCGCTCGACCGGCGGAGGCGCGCTCGGGGCGCTCGCCGAGGGCGAGCCGGCCGAGGTCGCGGCGATCGTGCCGGCCTCCGACGAGGCCCAGCTGGCGCGCGCCGCACAGGGGCTGGAGCGCGAGCTCGCCGCCTCGCTGCCGGGCTTCGCCGTGACCGTGGCCCGAAGCCGCCGCACGCAGGATCCCGTCGACCTCTACCGGGCCGGGAAGGAGGCGCTCTTGGCCGCGAACGTCGCCGAGGCCGAGGGGCTCGCGCTGCTCGCCTTCGAGGACACCGGCGCCTACCGCCTGCTCCTGCCCGCGATGAGCGAGGACCCCGGGGAGCTGGAGCGCTTCTACGAGGAGACGCTTGCGCCGCTCGCCGCCTACGACGAGCAGTACGAGACGGACCTGGTGGCCAGCGTTGAGGCCTATCTGGAGAACGACGGCAACGTGGCGCAGACCGCGGCCCAGCTGTTCACCCACCGCCACACCGTTCGCTACCGGCTGGAGCGGGTCCGGGAGCTGTCCGGTCACGACATCTCCTCGAGCGAGGGGCGCGAGAAGCTGAGCCTCGGCCTGAAGGCGATGCGGGTGCTCGGCATCGCCGCCCCGAGCGGCCCGGCGACCGAGCCGGGCACCGAGGCGGGCCAGGTCCGGCGCCCGGCGGACGACTAGCGCGCTTCACGCCAGAGGTCGCCCGGGAGCGCGCGTCACCTAGGGACGGAGGCCAGCTCCTCGAGCGGAATGTCGGGATCGGCCAGGCGGGCGGGGTCCACCTCGGCTCCAGAGCGGATCACGGCCTGGATTTGATCGGTGACGTCCCACACGTTGACGTTCATCCCAGCGAGCACGCGCCCGCCCGCGAGCCAGAAGGCGATGAACTCGCGCTCGGAGACGTTGCCCCTGAAGACGACCTGGTCCCACTCGGTGGCGTAACCGGCGTATTCCATCCCGACGTCGTACTGGTCGGAGAAGAAGTAGGGGACCTTGTCGTAAGGCTCCTGTGCGCCGAGCATGTTCCGGGCGGCGGCAGGTCCCTGATTCAGGGCATTCGCCCAATGCTCCACCCGGATGCGGCGTCCGTACAGCGGATGGAAGGCGTTGGCGACGTCGCCGGCGGCGAAGATCCCAGGTGCGCTCGTCCTCAAGTGCTCGTCGACGATGATCCCGTTGTCGACCTCGAGGCCGGCAGCTTCCGCGAGTTGGGTACGCGGCGCAACGCCGATGCCGACGACGACGAAGTCGGCCTCGATCCGTCGCCCGTCTGCCGTCCGGACGGCCTCCACTCGGCCGTCGCCCTCGAAGCCCTCCAGGGCAGTGTCGGTCAGGAGCTCAACTCCATGGTCGAGGTGGATGTCACGGTATATGGCACCCAGCTCAGGGCCGAGCACCCGCTCCAGCGGCACGGACCCCCGCTCGACGACCGCCACCTCGCAGCCCTTCTGTCGCGCGGACGCGGCGACCTCGGCCCCGATCCAGCCGGCACCGATGGTCACAAGCTTGCCGCCGCCCTCGATCCGCTCCCGGATCGCCTCTGAGTCGGCCAGCTCTCGCAGGTACAGCACCCCGTCGAGGTCCGCACCGGGCACCTGAAGGCGCCTCGGCTCGGCGCCGGTGGCCAGCAGCAGGCGATCGAATTTGAGCCGCTCCCCGCCGCCAACGACCTCCGAGGAGGCGACGTCGATCGACTCGACCTCGGTCGAGGTCAGGAGCTCGATTTCCTGCTCGGCGTAGAAGTCCCGGTCGTGGACATATGGCTTTCGGTCGGCCTCCCCGCGCAGGTAGTCCTTGGAAAGAGGCGGACGCTCGTATGGACGCTCGGCCTCGCCGCCGATGAGCACCAGCCGTCCGTCGAATCCCTGCTCGCGGAGGGTCTCTGCCGCCTTCGCTCCGGCCAGGCTGGCTCCGACGATCACAAAGCTCTGCTTGGAGGCCATTCGATCTTCCTCTCTCTCAGGCCCGCCGCCCTGCGAGCGCAAGGAACTCTTGACGTGTGCGGGCGTCGTCGCGGACGAGCCCGTGGAGCGCGGAGGTGACGGTGCGCGACCCCGACTTCTGGACTCCGCGCAGCGACATGCACAGATGCTCGGCCTCGATCACGACGCCCACTCCCTTCGGCGCGAGCTCGCGCTGAACCCAGCCGGCAACCTGGGTGGTGAGGCGCTCCTGAGTCTGCAGGCGTCGCGCGTACAGCTCGACGACCCGGCCGAGCTTGGACAGCCCCAGGATCCGGTCCCTCGGGAGGTAGCCGAGATGGGCGACGCCGTGGAAGGGAAGCATGTGGTGCTCGCAGAGCGAGTGGAAGGGGATGTCGCGAGCGACAACCAGCTGGTCGTATCGCTCGTCATTGGAGAAGGTCGTCGGGTTGAAGGGGATGGGAGTCAGAAGCTCCTCGTAGGCTTGGGCGACCCGTCGAGGGGTGTCCCGCAGCCGCTCGGTGCTTACGTCCTCGCCGAGAGCCTCCAGCAGGTCCCGCACGGCGCGCTCGGCGGCGGGTTGGTCGATCGCTGTCTGCGGCACCGCACGAAGGCGAGCGCCGGTGCTCGGGCTTGAGGCGCTCGGATTCACGCCGCCTTCCTCAACGAGCCTCGGCAGACACGCCGTTCGGGATCGTGGCGAATCCCGGCCAGTCTCAAGCGCGAGCCGGTTCCAGCGAGCACGCCCTCGACCACGGCGTCGGCCAGCCCGCAGACCAGCTCGGGGTGGTCGGGCGCGACGATCGGGCATGGGCACCCGGACAGGCGGAGCTCGCCACGCGTGACCGTAGCCTGGAAACCCAGCTCCTCGAGAACTCGCGGAAGCTCGGTACTGGGGTCCCTCGCCTCAGGGCGGCCAAGGAGGTAGCGGCCCCACTCGGCGCCGAGCTCCCGCAGCTCGCGTTCGCTGAGACCGCTTCGCAGGACGGCCGCCGACATCAACTCGGCCAGCCCGCGGAAGCCGCTCCCGCCCGGTGTCCATCCCCGCACCAGCCGATAGGTCGTGCGCGGACGGCCACGGCCCGGCAGACGCTCGCTGTGGCTCGAGACGACGCCCGCCTGCTGAAGCGCCGCCAGATGGACGCGGGCCGTGTTCGGGTGGACGTCGGCGGCCTTGGCGAGCTCTGCGAGGGATCCGGACCCGTGCTCAGCGAGATGACGAGCGAGGTGCAGGCGGACCGGATCGGCGACGGCTTCCAAATACGACACCAAACGATTGTATAGAAATACAGTTATCCGTGCTAAATGCTGAATCTGCCGACGCACTCGTCCCCGGGGACAGCGAGTGGGGGCCGGCTGGTCCGGGCGGGGGACGGCGGCGTAGGCGCCAGGACTAGCCGCGAGAGCGCGCGTAGGGCTCCAGGCCCTCGATCGCGCGCTTGATCGACCAGTTGTGGTTCCAGCGGAACACCGGCCGCAGCACGGGCGTGAGCACGCGGAGCAGCGGCCGGTCGGCGATCACGCGCCAGTCGAAGTGGATGTGGACCCTGCCGTCGGCGGGGGTGAGCGTCCAGATCCCCTTGCCGGTCAGGTCGCCGACGACGCTGACCTCGAACTCGCGTGGACGCTCGAGGCGAACGATCTCCGAGCGCGTCTTCAGGTGGTAGGGGAGGCGGCCCTTGAACTCCTGGCGCGAGACGCAGCCGACCTGCGGCGGGCAGTCGGCCTCGACGGCGATGTAGACGGGCCGCCACCACTCGGGGTAGGTGCGGGCGTCGGCAAGGGCGTCGAACACCTCCTCCTGGGGAGCGTCGACGTCCCATTCGTCGATGAACACGTACTCGTCGGCCAATGTACTCGCCTCCTCTACGTTCACCTCACGCGTCCGGATCAGGCGGTCGCGAGCCTACCGCGCCAAAGCTCCGGGGGAGGGAATCGAACCCAAGTCGCCTTCAGGACCAAAACCTGACGTGCTGCCACTACACCACCCCGGATTGCAGCAGCCAGTGTAGGGGCGACCAGGCGCAGGACGACCGGCGAAACGAGGGTCACATTGACCCCGCCATAGGGGGTGGATGTGACCATTCGTCGTCGTGGCGCCCTCCTCGTGGCCCGCGCGGCTCTACGATTCCGCAGGTGAGCGGGCCCACCGTCCTGATCATGGCCGCCGGCGAGGGCACGCGGATGCGCTCGTCGGTGCCAAAGGTCCTGCACCCGATCTGCGGCCGGCCGATGATCGCCTGGCCGATTCTCGCCGCGCAGGAGGCCGGCGCCGGGCGCGTCTGCGTGATCGTCTCGCCCGACCGCGACCTCTCCGGGGCCCTCCCGGAGGGCACCGAGACCGTCGTGCAGCCGCAGCCCGATGGAACCGGCGGCGCGGTGCGGGCGGCGCTCGACGTGGTGCGCGACGCCGACACCGTGGTCGTCATGAACGCCGATCACCCGCTGGTTCCGCCGGAGCTGATCACGGACCTGGTCGACTTCCACCGCGGGGCGGGCGCCGCGGCCACCGTCGTCACGCTCGACCGCGACGACCCCGAGTCGCTCGGCCGCGTCGTCCGCGACCCGAACGGCGAGTTCGAGCGCATCGTCGAGACCAAGCACCCCGAGGGCGTCCCGCCCGAGGTGCTGGCGATCCACGAGGTGAACACGAACATGTTCGCGTTCGAGGGGAGCGCGCTCGCCGAAGGGCTGGGGCGGATCACGACCGACAACGCGGCGGGCGAGTACTACATCGGCGACGTGCTGCGGGCGCTGCGTGAGCAGGGCCGGCGCGTCCTCGTCCACAAGGTGGACGACGTGAGCGTGAACATCGGCATCAACACCCGCGTCGAGCTCGCCGTGGTCAGCGCCGAGGCCCGCCGGCGAATCCTCGAGCGCCACATGCTCGCCGGCGTCACGATCTCCGACCCCGCGGCGACCTGGATCGACGCCGACGTCGAGATCGAGCCGGACGCCGTGATCGAGCCGGGCACCACGCTGCGCGGGCGCACGCGCGTCGGGCCCCGCAGCGTCGTCGGCCCGCACACGACCCTGATCGACTCGATCCTCGGCGCCGAGGTGACGGCGCCGCACTCCTACCTCGTCCAGTGCGAGGTCGCCGACGGCAGCAAGGTGGGCCCATTCGCCCACCTGCGCCCGGGCGCGACGCTGCGCAGGGGGGCCAAGGCGGGCGCCTTCGTCGAGATCAAGGGCATCGGAGATCGGGGAGGGGGCCAAGGTCCCGCACCTGTCCTACGTCGGCGACGCCGAGATCGGCGCCGGGTCCAACATCGGAGCCGGAACGGTCACCGTCAACTACGACGGCTTTCGCAAGCACCGGACGAAGATCGGGGAAGGTGCGCGAATCGGTTCGGACACGATGCTCGTCGCTCCGGTGAACGTCGGCGATGACGCTTACACTGGGGCCGGCTCGGTGATCACCGAGGACGTCCCGGCCGGGGCGCTGGGGATCGAGCGGGCCGAGCAGCGAAACGTCGAGGGATACGCGGAGAAACGGGCGAAGAAAGCGCAGGCAGAGGAGTCATGAGCACGCTCGAAGAGCGCCCCATGGTCGTCAGCTCGATCCCGCAGGACTACACCAAGCGCCTGATGGTGTTCGGCGGCCGCGCCTCGATGGAGCTGGCGGCGAAGATCGCCAGCCAGCTCGATCTGGACCTCGGCCACGTCAAGCTTCAGACGTTCTCCGACGGCGAGGTCTACTGCCGCTACGAGGAGTCGATCCGCGGCGCCGACGTGTTCCTGGTCCAGTCGACGGCCGCCAACGAGGCGCACGGGATGACCCCCAACGACGCGCTGATGGAGCTCCTGGTGATGGTCGACGCCGCGCAGGGCGCCTCGGCGCACCGCATCATCGCCGTGATGCCCTGGTTCGGCTACGCGCGCCAGGACAAGAAGTCGCAGCCGCGCGAGCCGATCTCGGCCCGCGTCGTGGCCAAGTCGCTGGAGGCGGTCGGCGTGGACCGGGTGCTGGCGATGGACCTCCACTCCGGCCAGGTGCAGGGGTTCTTCGAGGTCCCCGTCGACCATATGACCGCGATGCCGATGCTGACCCAGTACTTCATGGACCAGGCGTTCACGGAGGAGCTGGTGATCGTCTCGCCCGACGCCGGCCGAGTGAAGGTGGCGCGTAACTTCGCCCGCAAGATCGGCGTCCACTGGGCGGTGATGGAGAAGGAGCGCCCCGCCCAGCAGGTCGCCGAGATCGGCTATGTGGTCGGCGACGTGAACGGCAAGACCGCGGTGCTGGTCGACGACATGATCGACACCGCCGGCACGCTGTGCGCCGCCGCCCGGACCGTGCTCGAGGAGGGCGCCGCGCGCGTGATCGCCACCGCCACGCACGGCGTCTTCTCCGGGCCGGCCTACGAGCGGCTGGCCTACGAGAGCTCGGGCATCGACCGCATCGTGGTCACGGACACGATCCCGCTGCGTCCCGGCGCGCCCGACAACATCACCGTGCTGTCCACGGCTCAGACGCTCGCCGACTCGATCCGCCGGATCTTCGCCGACGACTCGGTCAGCGAGATCTTCGCCGGCGAGAACCAGCTCTTCTAGCCCCTCCCGCGGCCAGCCCGGCGTCCTCCGCCTGCCAACCGTGCCAGCTTGCCGACCGGCGGATTGAGGTCACCGGGCCGGATATGCTCCGACCCGGTGGTCATGGGCCGTAAACGTCTGGCGATGGTGGTGACTTCGGCGCTCATGATCGCCGCGCTCTCCGCTGGCGTGGCCCGGGCCGAGGCGGCGCCACCGCCGGGGTCGGTGAGCTTCAGCGAGCCCAGCCTGTTCCCGAAGTTCGGGCCCGGCATCGAGGACTACGTGGTGCGCTGCCAGAACGCCCCGGTGACGGTCCAGGGCCACGCGTCCGCAGGGTGGCAGATGGCGATCGGCAACAATCCCTTCCGCAGCGGGGACTTCAGCGAGACGGTGCCGCTGAGCTCCGGGCGCGCCTTCGTGGTCGCGGTGCGACAGGGAGGCCCACCGCGTCTATCGCTACCACGTGCGCTGCCTGCCGAACAGCTTTCCGACCTACACCTACACCCGCTCCGGACCGGTGTCGCCGCAGTACTTCGCGGTGACCCGCAACGACCTTCGCTACGCGATCATCTTCAACAACCACGGGGTGCCGATCTGGTGGGTTCACACTCTCACCTGGAACGCCAGGGTGCTTCCGAGCGGGGACGTCCTCTGGTTCAACCCCCCGCCCGGACAGTTCGAGATCCACCGCCTGAATGGGGGCCTCGTGCGCGTCCTGCGACCCGTCGGTCTCCCCTCCGACGGCCACGACCTGCGGTTCGCGTCCAACGGTGATCACCTGGTCGCGCTCGGGGATCCTGCAGGACCACGTCGACACGACCGCCTACGGCGGCTCGAGCGACGCCACCGTCAAGCAAGCCGAGCTACAGGAGGTGAGCCCGAGCGGCCAGCTGGTCTGGGACTGGAAGACCCAGGACCACATTTCCCTGGCCGAGACCGGACGCTGGTGGCCAAGTGGCCGTCGGCTTTGGCTATGACCTCGTGCACTGGAACTCGATCCAGCCGGCAGGCAACGGGTCGGTGATCGCCTCCTTCAGGCACCTGGACGCCGTCTACAAGATCGACAAGAGCACGGGCGCGATCGTCTGGAAGCTGGGCGGCACGAGCCGGCCCGAGAGCCTGAACGTGATTGGGGATCCACTCACGTACACCTTCGGCGGCCAGCACGACGCCCGCCTGCTGGCCGACGGGACCGTGACCGTGTTCGACAATCGCACCGATCTGAACTCGCCGCCGCGAGCGGTGCGCTTCAGGATCGACGAGACCGCCGGAACCGCGACGCTGCTGCAGTCGATCAGCGACCCGGACGTCCCGCTCTCCGGCTGCTGTGGCTCGGCACGGCGCCTGAGCAACGGGGACTGGCTGATCGACTGGGGGCAGGCCACGAACCATCCGATCGGCGGCTACAAGCCCAATGGCGAGAGGACGTTCCTGTTGACCTTGGACGGACGCTCCAGCTATCGCGCGGAGCCGGTCCCCGCCGGCGCGGTCTCGGCGCAGAGTCTGCGTCACGCCATGAACGCGATGTGCTCATCGGGCTGCAACTGACGCTCCGGCGGCGGCGCGGCGCCGTGCGGGCGGCGACGGTAGATGGGCGGCCGCCGAGCGCGACTACAGTTCGGCGCTTGAAGCGAATCGGCCACAAGGGCGCCGACTCGATCCGGCCCGGGAACACCCTCGAGAGCTTCGAGGCGGCGGTCGCCGCGGGCGCGGAGATGATCGAGCTGGACGTGCTGCGCCCGCGCGCCGACTTCCGCGACGGCGGCGACTGGCGCCGGGCGGCGGCCGGGCCGGCGGCGGCGCCCGGGGGCCCGCTCCTGGTCGCACACGACTGGGGCGACGCGGCCAGGCGCGAGCCGCTGACCCTCGACGCGGTGCTCGACGCCTTCACGCGACCGCCCCTGGCGGGCGTCCAGATCGACTGCGACCTGAAGATCGCCGGGCGCGAGGACGAGGTGGTGGCCGCGCTTCGCGAACGCGGCCTGATCGAGCGCGCCGCGATCTCGACCATGGAGGTCTCGAGCCTGCGGGCGCTCCGGGACCTGGCCCCCGGCCTGCCGCTGGGCTGGACCCTGCCGAAGGTGACCCGGGACTGGAACTCGACCCCGTGGGCGAAGCCGCTGGTGATCGCCGGGCTCGTGACGCTGCGCAGGCGCCTGCCGGGCACCGTCCGCCGCCAGGCGCCGGCGCTGGGAGTGCGGTCGATCTGGGCCTATCACCCGGTGGTCACCGCGCGGCTGGCGCGCGCCTGCCGCGACGCCGGGCTCGATCTGATCGCGTGGACGGTGGACGACCTGCCGCGAATGCGACAGCTCGGCGCCCTCGGCGTGGACGGGATCTGCACCAACGATCCCCGCCTGTTCGCGGATCTGTAGCCGCGGCTTCCTCGGCCGCCGGGACCTGACTCGAGCCCTGCAGAGTGCGTCCTCGCCACCGGTACAGTGACCCGGTGCCGTTCGGGGGAGCTCACCACGCGCACGCGGCAGCAAAGCGGGTAGCGGCACCGGCCACGTCCACCGACGCCGACCGGATCGAGCCCGGCACGGTGGTGGCGCTGATCGCGATGGGCCTCGGCGTGATCGTGATCGCCAACGACTTCACGGCGCTGAACGTCGCCCTGCCGGCGATCGAGCAGGACTTCAACGTCGACGTCGGCACCGTGCAGTGGGTCATCAACGCCTACTGCCTGGTGTTCGGGATGGCGATCGTCACCGGCGGGCGGCTCGCCGACCTGTTCGGGCGCCGCCAGGCCTTCTTCGTGGGCAGCGCGCTGTTTGCCGGCTTCTCGCTGCTCGGCGGGCTGGCCCAGAACACCCCATGGCTGATCGGGATGAGGGTCGGGATGGGGCTCGGCGCCGCGCTGATGTGGCCCGCGATCCTGGGCATGACCTACGCCGCGCTGCCGGAGGCGAAGGCGGGCCTGGCCGGGGGGCTGATCCTCGGGGCGGCGGGAATCGGCAACGCCATGGGACCGCTGCTGGGCGGCGTGCTCACCGACGGGCCCGGCTGGCAGTGGATCTTCTTCCTCAACGTGCCGATCGCCGCCTTCGCCGTGCTGGTCACCTGGCTGCGGGTTCATCAGCCGCGGCCCGAGGTGGCGGACCACCGGATCGACTATCCGGGGATCGCCACGCTCTCGACCGGGCTCCTGCTGGTGCTGCTCGCCTTCGACCAGGCGGCCGACTGGGGATTCGGGGACCCTCGGGTGATCGCGATGCTGGTCGTGGCGGTGGTCCTCGTCGTCGCCTTCGCCCTGATCGAGCCGCGGATGAAGGCGAGCGCCCTGATCCCCACGGACGTGCTTCGCAACGGCGAGTTTCGCTCCGTGTGCATCGCGGTGCTGCTGATGTCGGCCGTCTTCTTCGCCACCGTGCTGTACGCGCCTCAGTTCATGGAGAAGATCCTCGGCTACTCGGCGCTCAAGGCCGGGGTGGGGATGGTGCCCATGCTCGGCACCTTCGCCCTCGTCTCCTTCTTCGCCGGGCCCGCCTACCAGCGATTGGGGGCGAAGCCGACGATCACGGTGGGCGCCCTCGGGCTCGCCATCGGCCCGTTCCTCCTGTCGCTGGTGGACGCCGACTCGAGCTACGGAGCGCTGATCGCCGGCCTGGCGGTGACCGGGATCGGGGCCGGCTTCTTCTACTCCTCGGTCACGACCGCCGGGGTCACCGCCCTCGATCCCTCCCGCGCCAGCCTCGCGGGCGGGCTGATCTACATGTTCCAGATCGCCGGCGGTGCGATCGGCCTCGGGATCACGACCACGATCTTCACGCTCAGCTCCGAGAACGAGCTCTCCGACAAGGCCGACGCCGCCGGAACCCACCTGACCGATCACCAGACCGCCGTCCTGCACGGGGTGCTGGCGGGGACCGACTCGGGAACGGCGGCTCTGCACCAGCTCAGCTCGTCGGCCCAGGCCACGATCACGGCGATCGTGCGCGAGTCGTTCGCGACCGGGATCCAGGCCGGCTTCAGGTTCGTGACGATCGCCGCGGTGCTCGGCTTCCTGATCTCGCTGTTCTTCGTCGGCGGCCGGCTGGCCCCCCAGCGCGCCCCCGCGGCCGAGCAGGCGCAGGCGTAGGGCTACCCTCGCCAGGCGATCCCCGGCACGCGGCGCTCGCCGCGCTCCTCGAAGTACGCCCACTCGAGCTCGCCGAGCTCGCCGGCGGGCGGGTCGGCGTAGATCCACTCCCGGCTGATCCGGTGCCAGTTGCGCTTCGCGCGCAGCTGCGCGAGCACGGCGAGCACGCCCGTCTCCATCCGCCGGCCCATCAGCTCCTCGGCCGGGATGCTCTCGCGGCGCATCAGGTCGTAGTAGGGCGAGCGCGGGTCCGAGGTGGACTCGATCACCTTCATCACCCGCTCCGGCGTCAGCTGGATCTCCCGGTCCTCCATGTACCAGCCGCCGACCACCATCACGTGCTCCATCAGCCGCTCGGCGTCGAGCTTCGACGGGTTCTTGACGAAGCCGAGGTCGTGGAGCGCCTCGCGGAGCGCCTCCGGGTCGCGACGCGCGGCGGCGTCGATCGCCCGCTGCTCCAGCTCGATCTGCTCCCGGTCGAGCCGCTTGGTCATCCCGTAGTCGAGGAAGGCGACCCGGCCGTCGGGCATCAGGATGTAGTTGCCCGGGTGGGGATCGGCGTTGAACTGCTGCAGGTGATAGATCGAGCCGAAGCTGAACCGGAAGACGATCTCGCCGAAGCGGTCGCGATCGTCCTGGGGAAGGCCCTTGACGTCCTCGAACCCGACGCCCTCGACGTACTCGGTCACCAGCACCCGGCGCCGCGACAGGCGGGTCAGCACGTCGGGCACGTAGATGAACGGGTGGCCGCGGTAGGCGCGCGCGAAGCTGCGCTGGCTCTGCGCCTCGTACTCGTAGTCGAGCTCCTCCATGACCCGCAGCCGCAGCTCCTCGGCGACCGCCTTCGCGTCGAGGCCCGGGGCGAACGCCCGCGCCAGCCGCATGATCATGCCGGCGTTGCGCATGTCGGACTCGAGCGCCTCGGCGACGCCCGGGATACTGGATCTTGACCGCGACGGCGCGGCCGTCGTGGAGCGTGGCGCGGTGCACCTGGCCGATCGACGCGGCCGCGAAGGCCTCGTGCTCGAAGCTCGGCGAACAGCTCGTCGTAGCGGCTCGCCGAGATACTCCTCCTCGAGGACCTTGCGACACCTTCTCCCACGGCATCGCGGGAGCGGAGGTGCGGAGCTGCGCGAGCTGCTCCTGGTAGATCTCGGCGTACTCGGGGGGCAGGAACTCGGTGTCGACGAAGGAGGCGAGCTGGCCCATCTTCATCGCCGCGCCCTTCATCTCGCCGAGCGTCGCGGCCATCTTCATCGCCGTCTCCAGGTGGCGCGCCTCGAGCCGCCGCTCGGCCCCCTCGCTCGACCGGGCGACGTTCGCCGCCTTGGTGCCCGCGTAGCGGGTCGCCTGCGTCCCGATCGCCGATCCCAGCTTCGCCGAGCGGCGGATCCGGCTCTTGGGGATCTTGTCCTCGGCCATGCCTCTATTCTCCTATGCCGCCATGGCTTCTGATCGCGCCACGCTGAAGGTCGAGAAACGCAGCGAGTTCGGCTCGCGAACGAGCCGCCGCCTGCGCCGCTCCGGGCTCGTTCCGGGCGTCGTCTACGGCGCGGGCGAGGAGGCACGCGCGTTCCAGGTGCCCGAGCGCGTGGTGCGCACCGTGCTCACCCACGGCGGCGCGCTGATCGACGTCGAGTTCGACGGCTCCGCGCCCACTCCGGTGGTGGTCAAGGAGCAGCAGCGCGACCCGGTGCGAGGCTCGCTGATCCATCTGGACCTGCTCGAGGTCAAGCTCGATGAGGTGATCCAGGCCGAGGTGCCGATCGAGGTGCTCGGGACCGAGGACGCGCCCGGCGTCAAGGAGGGCGGCGTGCTGGAGCACGTCACCCACCAGATCACGATCGAGGCCCTGCCGACCGCGATCCCGGAGAGCATCCCGGCCGACGTCTCCGGGATGTCGATCGGCGACACGCTTCAGCTCAGCGCCGTGACCGCCCCCGAGGGAGTCGAGTTCGCGCTGGGCGAGGGGGTGGACCCGGACGAGGTCACGATCGCCACCCTGTCGCCGCCGCGGGTGGAGGAGGAGCCCGAGCCGGAGCTCGAGGAGGAGGCCGAGCTGGTCGGCGAGGAGGGCGAGGTCCCCGAGGGCGAGGAGGCCCCCGAGGAGGGCGAGGCGCCGAGGGCGAGGCTTCGGCCGAGGGCGGCGAATCCCGGGACGGGGAGTAGTCCCCGCTGTCCCTTCTTCGCCGGCTGCGCAGCGGTGGAGAGCAGGAGCGAGCCCGCGTCCTCGGCGGCGGGCACGGACCGCGTGCTGGTCGTCGGCCTCGGCAACCCGGGCTCGCGCTACGCGGCCACCCGCCACAACGTCGGCTTCGAGGTGGCCGCCGAGCTGACCCGACGCTGGGAGATGCCGAGGGCCAAGGAGCGCTTTCGCGGGCTGATCACCGAGGGCCGCGCCGGCCCCGGGGGGCCGCGGGTGGCCGTTCTCATCCCGCAGACCTACATGAACGAGTCGGGGAGCTCGGCGGGCCCGGCGCGGGGTGCGCATGAAGGTGCCGCTGGAGCGGCTCGTCGTCGTCCACGACGAGATCGACCTGCCGTTCGGCGAGGTTCGCGCCCGGCTCGGCGGCGGGCTCGCCGGCCACAACGGCCTGAAGAGCCTCGCGCAGGGCGTCGGCGGGCCCGACTTCTGGCGGGTTCGGACCGGGGTCGGGCGGCCCGACTCGACCGATCCCGAGGTCGTCTCCGCCTACGTCCTGTCGCGCTTCGCCGAGCCCGACCCGGAGGTGCGCGAGCTCGTGCAGCGGGCCGCCGACGAGACGGAGCGCTTGGTGCGCCGAGCTGGCCGAGGAGCAGGCGGAGTGACGCGTGACGACCTACGACGTGGACGAGGCGGGCGTCGCGCTGGTGCGGCTCGATCGGCCCGAGGCACGCAACGCGATCAACACCCAGATGCTCGAGGAGATCCTCGGGCACCTGGCGGCCGCTCGCGACGACGAGCGGGTGCGCGTGCTGGTCCTCTCCTCGACCGACCACATGGCCCTCTCGGCCGGCGCCGACGTCCGCGAGGAGCTCGACGCCGACGGCCGGGTCCGCCGGATGGAGCTGTTCGCCCGGCTCTACGACGAGCTGACGGCCTTCCCCAAGCCGACCGTCGCCGCCTGCCACGGCTCCTGCGTCGGCGGCGGCGCCGAGATCGCCGTCGCCTGCGACCTGCGGGTGGGCGGCTCGAACCTGCGGATGCGGTTCCCCGGCGGGGCGCTCGGCGTCCCCGTCGGGCCCGCCCGGCTGGTCACCCTGTGCGGCCTCTCGGTGGCCAAGTACCTGCTGCTGACGGCCAGGGACGTGAGCGCCGACGAGGCGCTTCGCTGGGGCCTGGTGCACAGGGTCGCCGCCGCCGCCACCACCGAGGAGGAGGCGCTGCGCCTGGCCGCGGCTGTCGCCGAGCACCCGCCGGAGGCGGTCGCCCGCCTGAAGCGCATGCTCCACGAGTGGGACGGCGTCGAGGAGCGCTCGCGCGCCGAGGGCGAGGGCCAGGTGGAGTGGCAGCGCTCCGGGCCCGGGCTTCCGTACGAGGCCTAGCGCTCTGGAGCCGTTCGGGCCCATCGAAAGGGCAGTTGACCCCGCTATAGGGGGAAAAACGTGCCGTTCGTCGGCGGCGGGCTGCCGGATGGCCCCGGGGAACGAAGGGCGGCTTCGTAGAATCCTGGTGCCGGCCGCGACATAGCGGTCGGCGTCTTGGCCGGACGAGCGATCCGGTCCTTTGTCGTGCCCACATCAGCCATGAACAAGCGCCACCCACGCCCCATGAACAAGCCCTTCCACGCCATCCGAGCCGCTTCCGCGCCCGACCATGTCTCTGAGGCCGCTTCTCGATCTGGCCCGCGACGACGAGCGTTTCCTCGCCCTGGCGGACGCCGCCCGAGAAGGCGGGGCGGTGCCCGTGTACATGTCGGGCGCGATCCAGCCGTACCTGCTGGCGGCGCTGGTGGAGGCCGAGGAGGGGCTCGGCGGGCGGCCGGCGCTGGTGGTCGCCGCCGACGACATCGGGGCGCGCGACCTGGCGCGCGAGCTGCGCGCCTACCTGGCGCCGCGCCGCGTCCGCTACTACCCCTCGCGGGGCACCGGCTACGCCTCGCACGTCGCCCCGCCGCCGCACCTCGTCGGCCTGCGGATCGCGGCGCTGGATGCGCTCGCGGACCCCGAGCCTGCGGTGGTCGTGGCAAGCGCGGTCGCGCTCGCCGAGGCCGTGCCGGACGCCTCGCTGCGCCCGGCGGGCTTCACCCTCGACCGCGGCGACGAGGTGGACCTCGACGAGGTCGGCGAGCCTCCTGGTCGAGGCCGGCTATGAGCGCACCGACCAGGTCGAGGAGCGGGGCCAGTTCGCGATCGGGGCGGGATCCTCGACGTGTTCGGAGCCACCGAGGACCGGGCGGCGCGGGTGGAGCTGTTCGGCGACGAGATCGAGTCGATCCGCTGGTTCTCGACCTTCACCCAGCGCTCCTGGGCGAAGCGGAGCAGGTGGAGCTGTCGCCCGCGGCCGAGCTGGCCTCGGAGCACCGGGAGCTGGCCGAGCTGGTGCTGGAGGATGACGCGGAGCGCCCGGACCTGGCGGAGCTCCTGCCGCTGGACTCGCTTCCGCGCCCCGCTGGAGCTGATCCCCTCCGAGGCGGCGGTGATCGTCACCGCCGCGCAGGAGATTCAGACCGCGCTCCGCGACCACTGGGACGACGTCACCACGGCAATGCGCGACGCCGACGCGCGGCGCCTGTACGTCGACGTCGCGGCGCCGCTCGCCGAGCGCGCGGCGATCTCCGTCAGCGGCACCGAGTCGGGACAGGAGCTCTCCTACCGGGCTCAGGCGCCCACCTCCGCCGCCCGCAGCATGGGCGAGGCCGAGTCTCAGCTCGAGCGGGAGCTTCGCTCCGGCTACCGCGTCGTCGTCGCGTTCGAGAATCGCGGCGAGGCCGAGCGGGCCCGCTACAACCTGAATCGGCTCGACGCGTCGTTCCTCGACGGCGGGCGCCGTGCCGGCGGAGAGCCGGAGCTGTCTGTTCGCCGAGGCGCCGCTCTCCGACGGCTTCATCTCGCCCGACCTGAAGCTCGCGGTGATCCCCTTCCGCCGGCTGGTGCACCGGCGCCGGGCCGCCGCTCCCGGCCCCGGCGCGCGGTCGCCTGGCGACCTTCACCGACCTGCGGGTGGGCGACCACGTCGTCCACGAGGACCACGGGATCGCCCGCTTCGCCGGCTTCGAGACGAAGACCGTCGGGGGGCGTCACCCGCGACTACCTGGAGCTCGAGCTACCGCGGCTCCGACCGGGTCTTCGCGCCCACCGACCAGCTGGCCAAGATCACCCGCTACGTCGGCACGGGGGGCGAGCCGCCGCAGCTCTCGGCGCTGGGGTCCGCCCGCTGGGAGGGCGTCAAGTCGCGCGCCCGCCGCGCGGCGCGCGAGCTGGCGGGAGAGCTGCTCAACCTCTACGCGGAGCGCCGCACTCGCCGCGGCCATGCGTTCCCGCCCGACGGCGAGTGGCAGCTGATGCTCGAGCGCTCCTTCCCCTACCGCGAGACGGCCGACCAGCTCGAGGCGATCGAGGCGGTGAAGGCGGACCTGGAGTCGGAGCGCCCGATGGACCGGTTGATCTGCGGAGACGTCGGCTACGGCAAGACCGAGGTGGCGCTGCGCGCCGCCCACAAGGCCGTCTCGGACGGCAAGCAGGTGATGATGCTGGTTCCGACCACGATCCTCGCCCAGCAGCACCTCGGCACCTTCCGCGAGCGCCTGGCGGACTTCCCGATCGAGGTCGAGATGGTCTCGCGCCTTCGCAAGCCCGCCGCCATCCGGGAGACGCTGGCGAGCTTCGCCGACGGGCAAGGTGGACATCCTGATCGGCACCCACCGGCTGCTGTCGCGCGACGTCCGCGCCGCCGAGCTGGGGCTGTTGATCGTCGACGAGGAGCAGCGCTTCGGAGTGCGCCAGAAGGAGGCTGCTGCGCCAGCTCAAGCTCAAGGTCGACGTGCTGTCGATGTCGGCGACGCCGATCCCGCGCACCCTGCAGATGAGCCTGGCGGGCGTGCGCGACATCTCGGTGATCGAGACGCCGCCCGAGGGCCGGCGGCCGATTCGCACCTACGTCGGCCCCTACGAGGAGGAGCTGGTGCGCAGGGCGATCGAGCGCGAGGTCGAGCGCGGCGGCCAGGCCTTCTTCCTCCACAACAGGATCGAGACGCTGCCCGAGGTCGCCGAGCGACTGCGCGCGCTCTGCCCGGGCGTTCGCTTCGCCGAGGCCCACGGGCAGATGGACGAGTCCGAGCTGGAGCGAACGATGCTCGAGTTCCTGCGCGGCGACGCCGACTGCCTGGTGGCGACGACGATCATCGAGTCGGGCCTCGACATCCCCCAGGCGAACACGCTGATCGTCGAGCGCTCCGACGAGCTGGGCCTCGCCCAGGCCTACCAGATCCGTGGCCGGGTGGGGCGCTCGCGCGAGCGCGCCTACGCCTATCTCCTGTATCCCTCGGCCGAGGCGCTCAGCTCGGAGGCCGCGGCCCGCCTGGCCACGCTCTCCGACCACACGGAGCTGGGCTCCGGGTTCGCGATCTCCATGCGCGACCTCGAGCTGCGCGGCGCCGGCGACCTGCTCGGCGAGGAGCAGTCGGGCCACGTGGCGGCGGTCGGCTTCGAGCTCTACGTCTCGCTGCTGGACGACGCGGTGCAGGAGCTTCGCTCGGCCGACGGCGCCGGCGCGCCCGAGGCCCAGGTGCGGCTCGACGTCGACGTCGACGCCTACCTGCCCGCCGACTACATCCCGTTCGAGGCGGCGAAGATCGACGTCCACCGGCGGGTGGCGGGGGCGCGCGAGCCCGGCGAGCTGCGCGCCCTGCGCGACGAGCTCCGCGACCGCTTCGGCCCGCCGCCGCAGCCGGTCGAGAGCCTGTTCGAGCTGCAGCGCGCGCAGGATCGAGCTGGGCGGCCTCGGCGCCCGCACGGTCGAGTTCCGGGGCGAGCGGCTGTCGGTGACCCCGCTCGAGCTGGACGCCGCCGCCGTGGGGCGCCTGCGGGAGCGGATCCCCGAGGCGATGTACGAATCGCGGATCGAAGACGCTGTCGCTGCGGGTCCCCGACGAGCCCGATGCCCGCCTGGCCGCCGTTCTCGGGCTGGCGGAGGCCGCGGCCGAGGCGCTGGCGGAGCCCGTCGCCGCCTGAGCCCCGACTCCGCGACGGCCAGAGGGGGGAACTTAGGGGCGCGTAACGTCGGGTCGTTATGCTCCCGCCCTCTTGCGCGCGCGAATCTCGAACAACAGGCGCATCGTCGTGGCGGGCGTGCTGGGCGCGTTCCTGGTCGTGTTCTTCGTGATCGTCGCGATCGCCCAGGGGATCGGCAACCCGAGCGTGCCCTCGGGGGACGTCGCCGTGGTCCAGGACGCGCCGGACGGCCACATCTCGACCGCGGAGTACCAGACGGCGCTGCAGCAGGCGGCGGCCCGGCCGGGGCAAACCAAGGTCCCGCCGCCGTCCGAGCCCCCAGTACCCGGCGCTGCGCGACGTCGGCGATGTCCAACCTGCTGCTGGCGGCGCTGGGTGCGCGGCGAGGCCGAGGAGCGCGGGATCACGCTCTCCGACAGCGAGATCTCGAACCAGCTGCAGCAGATCACAGAGCAGCAGTTCGGCGGCCAGAAGGGAGTTCCAGCAGTTCCTCAAGCAGGCCCACTTCACGCCGCAGCAGGCGCGCGGCCAGATCGAGCTGCAGATGCTGAGCGACGAGATCCAGAAGCAGGTGCTGCCCGCAGAACCCGAGCGTCTCGGACTCCGACGATCGAGGACTTCTACGACGCCAACAAGGCCCAGTTCTCCAGCAGCCGGAGACGCGTGACGTGCGCCAGATCCTCAACAAGGACCAGGCAAAGGTCGAGCAGGCCAAGGCGCTGCTGGAGAAGGACGACTCGCCGGCGAACTGGAAGAAGGTCGCGGCGAAGTACTCCACCGACACGGCGACCAAGGACAGCGGCGGCCTGCGCTCGGGCGTCGCCAAGGGCCAGAGCGATCCTGCCCTCGAGGAGCAGATCTTCTCCGCCCCCCAGGGGCAGCTCGTCGGTCCGTTCAAGGGCCAGGCGGGCTACTACCTGATCGAGGTCGAGAAGATCACCCCGGCGTCAGACGACGCCGCTGTCGAAGGCCAGCGCGCAGATCAAGCAGCAGCTCGCTCAGGGCAAGCAGCAGGAGATCGCGCCAGAACTTCCAGCAGGACTTCCTCGACAAGTGGACGGTCGCGGACCTTCTGCGCCGACGGCTACGTGATCGACCGCTGCGAGAACTTCACCGCCACCCCCCAGTCGACCCCGGGGGCTCCTCCCGTGACCTCGACACCCGCCGTCTTGCCCGGGCACGCGACCGTGTTCCCCGGACAGCCGGCCCCGGCTCTGCCGCAGGGGCCGATTCAGCCGCCATCGGCCGCCGCACAGCCCGGCGTGATCGGCCCCGGCGGCCAGCTGCCGCCCGGGAGTCGCGCCGCCGGGCGGCGCCGCCCGCGCCGGCGCCCAGCGCGCTCGCCGGTGGATAGCGACGCGCTCGACGCGCTCGCCCGCCTCGACGAGATCACCCGCCGCCTGCGCCGCGAGTGCCCCTGGGACCGCGAGCAGGACGAGCGCTCGATCGTTCCGCACACGGTCGAGGAGGCCTACGAGCTCGCCGACGCCGCGGCCAGCGGCGACGACGCCAAGCTCGTCGACGAGCTCGGCGACGTGCTGTTCCAGGTCCACTTCCTGGCGCTGCTGCTCGAGGAGCGCGGCGCGGGAGGCCTCGCCGAGGTCGCCGAGGGCACGATTCAGAAGCTGATCCGCCGCCATCCGCACGTATTCGGGGAAGCGGAGGCACGAGACTGCGGGCGAGGTGCTGCGCGAACTGGGACCAGATCAAGCGTGACGAGGAGGGAAGGGGGGCGGGCGAGCCGTTCGCCGACGTGCCCGAGAACCTGCCCTCCCTGCTCTATGCGCGCAAGGTCCAGCGCCGGGCGACGTCCGCCGGCCTCGAGGGAGCCGAGCCCGCACGACCGGATCGAGGACCCCGAGCTTCGCGACGCCGCCGAGGCCTGGCTCGGCGACGCCCTGTTCGCGCTCGTCGACGTCGCGCGCCGCCTCCGCGTCGACCCGGAGCTCGCCCTGCGCGCTGCCACGCACCGCTTCCGTGACCAGCTCGAAAGCGACTAGCCGACCGGCTCGCGCCGGAAACCGGCTGGCGCCGAGCGCGGGCATAACGAGCTAGGTCAGGGGCTCGTGTGTCGGGGACTCGTCGAGGGGTCTCGACCGTCGCGCGACTCCGCGTCGGGGTCGATCTCGGTGGCGTGCTGTTCGTGCGCTTGCGCCGTCTCCTGCTGGCGCTCGGCCGCGCGGGACCGCTCTTCGGCCTCGGCGGCTTCGCGGCGTGCACGGGCAGCCTGCTCGTCGGCCGCCGCCTTCTCTTTTTCCGCTCCCAATCGGTGCGAGTCCGCCTCTTCGCGGTGCTCGGTCGCGATCTGGCGCCGGTCGTCGAGCCGGCGCTCACGCGCCGCTCCTCAGCGTCGCCGCGACCAAAGCGATCACGATTACGGCGGCGATCACGATCAAGACGATTGCGACTGTGCTCATGTTCGACTCCCTTCGATGGCCCAGCTCTTGCGCTGGCTGACGACTCGGTCGTCGTTTGGCCACTACCCACTGCGCGGCGGGTGAACCAACGGCCTGGCAAACTTCCGCGGCCATGCCCACGATCGAGCGGATCCACGCACGCCAGATCCTCGACTCGCGGGGAAACCCGACGGTCGAGGTCGAGGTGACGCTCGACTCGGGGGCCAGGGGGCGCGCCGCGGTTCCCTCCGGCGCCTCGACGGGCGAGTTCGAGGCCACCGAGCTGCGCGACGGCGGCGAGGCCTGGAGCGGCAAGGGCGTCGCCAGGGCCGTCTCCAACGTCAACCAGGACATCGCCGGGGCGCTGGTGGGCGCGCGCGCCACCGAGCAGGGGGCCATCGACCGCACGCTGATCGACCTCGACGGAACGCCCAACAAGTCCCGGCTCGGCGCCAACGCGATCCTCGGCGTCTCGCTGGCGGTCGCCCGCGCCGCCGCGGCGGAGGCCGGCGAGCCCCTGTATCGCTTCCTGGGCGGCGCGGACGCCACCATGCTGCCGGTGCCGATGATGAACGTGCTGAACGGCGGCGCCCACGCCGACAACAAGGTCGACTTCCAGGAGTTCATGGTCGTCCCGGCCGGCGCCGCGAGCTTCTCGGAGGCGCTGCGGATGGGCGCCGAGATCTTTCACGCCCTGAAGGGGACCTTGACGGAGCGAGGCCTCGGAACCACGGTCGGCGACGAGGGGGGCTTCGCCCCCGACCTCGACTCGAACGAGGCGGCGCTCGAGGCGCTGATGGCCGGCATCGAGGCGGCGGGCTACGAGGCGGGCAAGGACGTCTTCATCGCCCTCGACCCGGCGACCAGCGAGCTGTACGCCGACGGCGCGTACGTCCTCGAGCACGAGGGCCGGACGCTGTCGCCGGCCGAGCTGGCTGACTACTGGGTGGGGATCTGCGAGCGCTACCCGGTGCTCTCGCTCGAGGACGGCATGGACGAGGAGGACTGGGACGGCTGGAAGGCGCTCACCGAGCGGCTCGGCGAGCGCGTGCAGCTGGTCGGCGACGACCTGTTCGTGACCAACCCCGAACGCCTGCGGCGCGGGATCGAGCTGGGCGTCGCCAACTCCATCCTGGTCAAGCTGAACCAGATCGGGACCCTGACCGAGACCCTGGAGACGATCGCGATCGCGCACGACGCCGGCTACACGACGGTGATCTCCCACCGCTCCGGCGAGACCGAGGACACGACGATCGCCGATCTGGCGGTCGCCACAGGCGCCGGCCAGATCAAGACCGGCGCGCCCTCGCGCTCGGATCGGGTGGCCAAGTACAACCAGCTCTTGCGGATCGAGGAGGAGCTCGGCGAGCGGGCCTCATATCCGGGGATCAGCGCCTTTGCAGGAAGGTAGAGCGCCGGCGCCGAACCATGGAGCGTGAGCGCTCGCGCCTATCGGGTGGCACCACGCCGGCGGACCCGGGGACGGCCGGCGAGCCGCATCCACTGGGACAAGCTCGGCCGCGTCGTCCTGGTGCTGGTGCTGTTCGTGATCCTGTTCTCCTACATCAACCCGGTGGTCAACTTCGTCGACGCCTGGCGGGACTCCCACGCGCAGCGCGATCAGCTGCAGCAGCTCCAGCACCAGCACAGCCGGCTGGCTGCCAAGGCCGCCTCGCTCAACGACCCCGGCGCCGCCGTGCGAGGCGGCGCGGAAGCTGGGCATGGTCGCCCCGGACGAGCACTCCTTCGTGATGCGCGGCCTGCACTCAGAGCCTCCGGGGTAAGCGGCGCCGCCGCTTCCCGATGGAGGCGCCCTGGGTGAGCGCGGCCTTCGTCACGGCGCCGGCCAGCGAGCGCACGCTGACGGTCGGGGCGTACCTGGCCGGCGCCCTCGAGCTGACGCTGGTCCTCGCGGCGCTGGCCTTCGGCGCCCACCGGGTGCGCGCCCTGCTGCTGCCGGGCTGGTCCGGGGCGCCGGCGCGGCTGGCCGAGGTCGTGCTCGCGGTGGCGGGCCTGATCTGGATCTCTGAGGCGCTGGGCACCTTCGGGGGGTTCGAGGAGGGCGCCGTGCTCGGCGCCGTGATCGTGGTCGGCGCCGCGGCCGGCCTGATCGCCGGCAGGCTGGCCGCCGGCCGGGCCGCGCGACCGGCCGCGGCGCCGCCCTCGCCCGTCGCCGTGGGGGCTCGCCAAGGCGATCGCAGTGCTCGCCTGCGCCGCGCTCGCCGCCGCCTGGATGGTGCCGACCCTGGGGACGCTGGCCGCCGGCATGGACCGCGCCGACAGCCTCTGGTACCACATGCCGCTCGCGGCGCGGTTCGTGCAGACCGGCTACCTCGGCCACATCTACTTCTTCGACCCGGTCTTCCTCGCCTCGTTCTACCCGGCGAACTCCGAGGTCCTCCACGCGGTCCCGATCCTGTTCTTCGACCGCGACATCGTCTCGCCCGTGCTCAACCTGGGCTGGCTGTCGGTGGCGCTGCTGGCGGCCTGGTGCATCGGCCGGCCATACGGGCTCGCCCCGCAGGCGCTGATCGGCGCCTCGGTGGCGCTCGGCTCGCAGAGCCTGGTGGAGTTCCAGGCCGGCGAGGCGCTCAACGACATCACGGGCGTCGCCTTCGTCCTCGCGGCCGTGGCGATCCTGGTCAACGGGTACGCGGCCCGTGCGGGCGCGGCGGCGGGGCCGTCGGGGTCCGTTCCGGAGACACCCCGGAATGTCAAACGCTTCGCGTCAAACATTCCGGGGACAGTCTCCGGCCCGGACCCCGACACCCCCGCCGCCTGTCGAGACATCCAGCCCGCAGCGCTCGCGGTCGCCGGCACGGACCCCGACACCCCGCCGCCGGTCGAGATCCAGCCGGCGCGCTCGCGGTCACCGGACGCTCGATCCAGCCCGCGGCGCTCGCCGTCGCCGGGATCGCGGCGGGGCTGGCGGCCGGGATCAAGCTCTCGTTCCTGGCGCCGGTCGCCGCGCTGACGGTGGGCGTGGTGGTGATCGCCCCCCGGACCACGCGCCTGCGCGCCGCGGCGCTGTGGGGAATCCCGATGGCTGGCCGCGGGCGGCTACTGGTACGTGCGCAACCTGATCGCGGTCGGCAACCCGATCCCCTACATCGGCTCGGTCGGCCCGATCTCGCTGCCCGCCCCCGTGCGCGACTTCCAGCTGCGGCCCGACTTCGCCGTCGTCCACTACTGGAACGACACCGGCGTGTGGCGGCACTGGTTCGCGCCGGGCCTGCACGAGTCGTTCGGGACGCTCTGGCCGCTGACCCTGGCGGGGATGCTGGCGGTGGCCGTGTTCGCGATCTGGCGCGGGCGCGAGCCGATCCTGCGGGTCCTCGGCGCCTTCGTGATCGTCACCGCGGTCGCCTACGTGTTCACGCCGCTGACCGCCGCCGGCGAGCAGGGGCAGCCGATCTCCTTCGTGTGGAACGTCCGCTACCTGGCGCCCGGCCGTGGCGGTGGGCCTGGCGATCCTGCCCTGCCTGCCCGCGCTGCGGGCAACGCCCGCGGCGCCGGGCGGCGGTCCTGGCCGCGCTCACCGTGCTGCTGGCGTTCACGGTCGGCTCGCTGGTGCAGTGGAAGCAGGGCCACATCAAGGGCGCGGTGGCCGCCGGCGCTGCTGGTGGTCGCCTTCGCCGTCCTGGTCGCCGTCCTGCGCTCACGCGGCGTGCTGGGCCCGGCCGCCCGCAGGCGCGTTCGGGTGGCGCTGGCGGCGGTCGCCCTCGGCGTGGCGGTCGCGGCCGGCTACGGCGAGCAGGACCACTACCTCACCCACCGGTACGAGAACACCGGCCAGGTCCAGGACCTCGCCGACGCGCTGCGCTGGTCGCGAGACGTGCGCGACGCGCGGATCGCCGTCGCCGGCATCCGCGCGCGTGTTCACGCAGTACCCGTTCTACGGCACCGACCTCTCGAACCGGGTGCAGTGGCTGGGCGTCCGCGGCCCGCACGACTCCTACCAGCGGATCCCGAACTGCCGCGCAGTGGCGGCGGGCGATCAACGCCGGCGGCTACACCCACGTCGTCACCACCTTCGACCCCTACCTGCCGGATGACCTGCGCAACTCGCCCGAGGGGCGCTGGACGCAGTCCGACCCCAACGCCCACGTCGTCCTGCGCGACGGGCCCGTGAGGGTGTTCGAGCTCCGCGGCCCGCTCGATCCCGCCGGCTGCGCGGGCCAGAGGCCGCTCACGCAGGCCCAGCTTCACAGCGTGCCCAACCTCAACGGGACGCCGTCGAAGGGCGACTGAGGGCGCGCGTCCACGCGGCCGCGTCGCCCACGCCGCGCCGCACGGATCCCCCTTCGGTGCGAATTGGTCACGCTCCGCGCACCAAGTGGGCAATAAGGGCAGCCATCCCGATCCACCTGGCCGACGCTTATGACTTTTGACGTCCTATACACGTCGAAAGTCACGAGCGTCCCGGTCCAGAGAGCTCCTGCGGTTCCGCGGGGCCGCCCGCGCCCCGGTACCCCCCGCGCACCGCCGGTTCGTGCCGACATCTGTCACTTGTCGGCACCAACCGGCGGTTCGGTGGGGCATACCCGCCTCACCTCCCTGGGCGCCGGGGCATTCGGTTCGTGCTCGGCACCGGCTCCGCGGGGCCGCCCACGCCCCAGGTAGGCTGCCGCGATGCTCGGCGTCTACGCCTCGGCGGCCGCCATCCTGCTCGCCTCGCTGGTGCTGGGCCGGGCGCTCCTCCACCTGCTCGGGACGCACCGAGGCGACCTGGCTGGCGGGGGCGGTCGGCTTCGCGGCGCTGACCGTCGCTGCGCCGCTTCTGATCCGGCTGCCGGGCAGGGCCGCGACGGTCGCGGTGCTGGCCGGGGTCGCGCTCCTGGCCTCGCTGTACGTCCTGTGGCGCAGCCGCGGCAGCCGGCCGCGGACGGCTCCCGGCGTGCCCCTCGCGGTGATCGTCATCGTGTTGGCGGCGGCGTCGCTGCCGTTCGTCTTCAACGAGCGAAACGGCGCCCCTCGGGGAGGGCATCTACACCAACGACCAGGCCGCGCAGCTCTTCTGGACCGACTGGCTGCAGCACGGCGTCGGTCCCGAGCCGAAGGCCGTGCAGTTCGGCTACCCGACCGGCCCCCAGTCGGTGGCCGCGGTCGCCGCCGAGGCCACCAACGCCTCGCTGCTGGACGCCTTCAACGGGCTCCTGCTGGCGATCCCGGTGCTCACCGCGCTGGCGGCGCTGGCCGCCCTCGACTGGCTTCCTGCGGGCCGCCGGGTGGTCGCCGCCTCGCTCGCCGGCCTGCCGTACCTGGCCGCCTCCTTCCTCGCCCAGAGCGCCTTCAAGGAGACGGCGATGGCGCTCCTGGTGCTGGCCTTCGCGGTCGCCCTCGGCGAGCTCGGCCGGCCGCCGCCCGCCGACGATCGCCAGCCTCACCCGCGCCGGGCGATGGTGCTGGCGCTGATCCTGCTCGCGGTCGGCGAGCGTCTTCGTCTACAGCCTCCCGGGGCTGGCCTGGTTCGCGATCGCCGCTGCCCGATCTGGCTCGCGCTCGAGCTCGGCACCGGGCGGCTGCGCATCGACGTCGCCGAGCTGCGCGCCGGCGCGCGCCGCCACCGCGCGGCGATCGTCGCCGTGGCGGTCGTCGTGGTCGCGGTGGGCGCCTTCTCGGCCGCCCAGCTGTCGGGGTTCGTCGGCAAGGTCGGCAAGGTCCAGGCGTCCGTCGGGCAGGCTCAGCTCGCCGGTGTTCCCCGGCGAGGCCCTCGGGATCTGGCCGGAGGGCGATTTCCGGGTCGTCCGGGGCGACGTCGCCGGCGCCTATCCGGCGCTGGCGCTGGGCCTGCTGGCGGCGGCGATCGGCGCCGCTGGCGGCGGTCCGCCGCCGCGACTGGGGGCTGGTGGCGATGGGCGCCGCGGCGGTGATCGTCTACGTCGGCGCGCAGGCTGTTCGCCTCGATCTACGTCGAGGCCAAGGCGCTCGCGGTGATGTCGCCGCTGGTCGTGGTCGCGGCGCTCGGCGCCCTGTTCGCCCCGCGGCTGTCCGGGCGGCCGGACCGCCCGCTACGTCGCTCGGCGGGATCGTCGCGCGTCGCCCTGGCGGCCTCGACCTTCCTGAGCGCTGCGCGCCGCGCCGGTCGGCTTCGACCAGCGCGGCGAGGAGCTGGAGAGCCTCGCCGGCCTGGTCCAGGGGCGCTCGGTCGCCTTCCTCGGCGTCGACCGCTTCGCCGGCTACTGGCTGCGCGGAACGCTGATGCGAAGCCCCGGCGGCTACGTGCCCGTCGGAGGTCAAGGCTCGTCGGAAGAAGGTCTGGCAGCAGGGGCTGGCGATGGACCTCGACACCCTGTCGCCGCGGCGCCTCGACGACTTCGACTACGCGATCACCACCCGGGCCGCCTACCAGAGCACCGCGCCGCCGAACTTCAAGCCCGTCGTGCGGACCGCCTCCTACGTGCTCTGGAGGCGCGTCGGGGCGACGCCCCCGCTGCAGGTGATCGACAAGGACGGCACCCCGGGCCGCGTGCTCGACTGCTCCAGCCCGCAGGGTCGCAGGCTGTCCGCGGCTCGCGGGCACCGCGACCGTGATCCCCGAGCCCGTGACGCGTCGGCCCCGGCGCCTGGAGCCGGGGCTCGCCCGTTCGACGCCCCGGGAAGCGCGACCCAGAGCCTCGATCTCGGCCCCGGGCGCTGGCGGCTCTCGCTCCAGTACCACAGCCAGGTGCCGCTCACCGTCTCGGCCGCCGGGTCGAAGGTCGAGCTGCCTCCGTCGCTCGACGGGATGTACCTCACCCACCAGGGGCAGGGAGCGTTCTGGCCGGCGGGCGAGGTGCGCGGCCAGCGGCGGCGGCCCGATCGACGGTCACGGTGACGCGCTGCGCGCCCCAGCCGGCTGCAGCGCGTTCTCGGAGTCAAGCGGCAGGTCTGGCTGGGGACGCTGGCCGCCACCCGGCCGGGCGCCAAGCAGGTGGCACTGCACGACGCCTGCGGGCTGTACGTGGACCATTTCACCGTCCGGGCGGTGCCGCGAGCGGGAATCGCTAGCCGCTAACTTGATTCGGCGATGACCGACGCACAGCCCACCGAGCCCCGCGCCGACGGCCGCCGACCGCAGCGCCGCCCGGTCGGCAACGCGCCGCCGGTCGTCTTCGTCGGCGGCACCGGGCGCAGCGGCACGCACGTGCTGGCCAGGCTCCTCGCCAGGCACCCTCGCCTCGTTCATGGTCCCGGTCGAGGTCCGGTTCCACGTCGAGGAGCGGGGCTTTCCGGGGCTGCTCGACGGAAGCGTCTCCAAGCGGGACTTCGTGCGGCGCCTGCGCGGCTTCTGGTGGAAGGGCTTTCAGACCGGGCGGATGCGCGGCATGTTCCGGTTCGTGCCCCGGGAGCGTCTCGAGGGCGCCGTCGACGCCTTCGAGGCGGCCTTCGACGACGATCCCGAGGGCGCCTGCCGGCAGCTCTTCTACGACCTGCTGTGGTTCCGGACCGGCGAGGCGGATCCGCGGCGCCGGACCGCTCGGACTGGTCGAGCAGAGCACCGACACGATCGCCGCGGCCCCGACCCTGGCGCGGCTGTTCCCGGAGGCGAAGTTCGTCCACGTCGTCCGCGACGGCCGCGACGCCTCGGCCTCGCGCGTGGCTCAGACGCGCGGGCTGATCCATCCGCGCACGCGTCGTCAGGGCCTCGAGTGGTGGGAGGAGAGGATCCGGCGGATCGATGCCGGGGAGCGCGCGCGATCGCACCCGACCGTCTGCTCACGGTGAGCCTCGACGAGCTCCTGCTGGTCCCCACCCGTGCCCGCCCTGCGGCCGCTGTGCCAGTTCCTCGACGTCTACCTCCAGCAGCGGATGCGGGCCTACTTCCAGCGGGAGATGAGCGCCGAGCGGGCCAACACCGAGCGCTGGCGCCATGGCCTCTCGGCGCGCCGCGCCGCCGAGCTCGAGCGCGCCTACGGGGAGGTCGTGGCGGCGCTCGAGGCCGACGCGTCGCGCTGCGCGCCGCTCGTGCGCCGCACGCTCGAGCGCTCCCGGGACCGGGGCGCCGAGGAGCTGGCGCCGCTCCCGTTCGTGATCGGAGACGGGCCTCCGCTGGGTCCCTGGGCGAGGCAGGCGGCAGACGCGGCTTCGGGTGCGCCGTGAGCGACCTCGTCTTCGTCGGCGGCACCGGGCGCAGCGGCACGCACGTGATCGCCAGGCTGCTCGGCCAGCACTCGCGCTACGAGATGATCCCGATCGAGTGCCGCTTCCACTGCAATCCGAGCGGCCTCGCGGACGTCGTCACCGGCAAGGCGACGCCGGAGGAGTTCGTGGCCAAGCTGCGCAAGTTCTGGTGGCACCGGGTCCGTCACGGCGGGCGCGCCCTGGCGCGCGTGGCGTCGCTGGCGCGGCGAGGCGGCAAGGTGCGCGGCCTCCACAAGATCATTGCCCGCGATCGCTTCGAGGAAGCGGTCTCGCGGTTCGAGGCGAGCTGCCACGGCTGACGTCGGTCGCAGGCCTCCCGAGACGCTGTTCTTCGACCTCCTGGGCCCCTGGCCGCGGACGCCGGCAAGCCCGGCGCTGGTCGAGATGAGCTGCTTCACGATCGCCTCCGCTCCCGGCCTGGCGCGGATCTTCCCGGAGGCGCGCTTCGTGCACGCCGTTCGCGACGGGCGCGACTCGGGCTCCTCGAAGGCCGCCAAGCGCCAGAAGGCAGCACCACCCGACCGGGGTCACCGACGGGATCGAGTGGTGGCTGGGGCGCCTGCGGCTGGCCGAGGAGGGCGTGCGCGGGCTGGACGATCCCGGCCGCGTGGTCCCGATCAGCCTCGACGAGCTGGTCTGGGGCGACCGCGAGCGCGCCTACGGCGACCTGCTCGGCTTCCTCGAGCTGTCCGACGAGCCCGCGATGCGCGAGTTCTTCAGCTCGCAGATGAGCGCCGACGCGGCCCACCGCGAGCGCTGGCGCGAGGAGCATCTCCGAGGCCGACCAGGAGGTGATCTCGAAGCGCTACGAGGCCGCGCTCGCGCAGCTCGACGCCGAGGGCTACCACTGCGCCGCGGTCCTGCGCCGCTCCTATGAGCAGGGCGCCGCGAGGGTATGACGGAGCCGCCCTCCGACGGCGAGTGGCCGCCCGCCGCGGGCGACCTGGTCTTCATCGGCGGCACCGGGCGCAGCGGCACGCACGTGCTGGCCAGGCTCCTCGGACCGGCATCCGCGCTTCGCCGGCGTCCCGATCGAGTCCCGCTTCCACTGCAACAAGCGGGGCATGCCGGACCTGCTCGGGGGCCGGGTCACGCTGGCCGCCTTCGTCGAGAAGCTGCGCGACTTCTGGTGGCACCGCGTCCGGGTCGACGGCCAGCCGCGCGGCCTCTACAACCTGCTGACCCGCAGGCAGTTCGACGCCGCGGTGGAGCGCTTCGAGCCCGCCTACCACGCCCGACCCGGTGGGAGCCTGCCGGCGGCTGTTCGTGGACCTGCTGTGGCCGCTGGCCGACCGAGGAGGGCAAGCCGGGACTGGTCGAGATGAGCTCGCACAACGTCAGGGAGGCGCAGACGCTGCGGCGGCTGTTCCCGGAGGCGCGCTTCGTCCACACGGTTCGCGACGGGCGCGACGCCGCCTCGTCGGTGGTCACCAAGACCTGGGGCCCCGACAGCATCGTCAAGGGGATCGACTGGTGGGCGGATCGCCTGCGCGCGATCGAGGCCGGAGTGCGCGGCGAGGAGGACGGCGCCGCCTACGCGCTGCGGCCCCGAGCAGCTCTTCGTGGTCGTCTCTCGACGACCTCGTCTGGGGCGATCGCGAGGCGGCCTACGGCCGGCTGCTCGACTTCCTCGGCGGTGGACGACGACGCGGCGATGCGCGAGTTCTTCGACGACCAGATGAGCCCGGCCGCCGCGCACGTGGCGCGCTGGCGCGAGGGCCTGGGGCCGGTCGCGCCGCCGCCGGGTGCAGCGACGGTACGAGCGCACCCTGGCGGCGCTCGAGCGCGACGGCAACCACGTCGCCCGCCCGCTGCTCGACGCGTACGAGCGCCTTGGCTGACCGGATTCTGTTCATCACCTCGAACGGGACCGGGCTGGGGCACCTGACCCGCTCGATGGCGATCGCCAGGCGCCTCGATCCCTCGCTGGAGCCCCTCGTCCTCACGCTCTCGGCGGCGGCGCCGGTGGTCCGCGAGCTGGGCTTTCCGGTCGAGTACGTGGCCTCCTACGGGACGCCCGGGAGCGGGCAGCGACTGGCGCTGGTCGCGGCGGCTGCGGGCGCGTCTGCGAGCGGCGATCGCGGAGGCCGCCCCCACGGTGGTGGTGTTCGACGGCGCGCACCCCTACCAGGCGCTGATCGACGCTCTCGGGGGCGCTCGCGGCACCCGCTCGGTCTGGTGCCGGCGGCCGATGTGGCGCCCGGGCTCGAACCCGGGGGCGCTGGCGCGCAGCGGGTTCTTCGACGCCGTGCTCGAGCCGGGTGAGCTCGCCGCCGCCGAGGACCGCGGCCCGACCGTGGCCCGCCGGGACGAGGCCCACCGGGTCGGGCCGATCGTCTTCAGCGACGACGACGAGCTCCTGGCGCGAGGCGACGCCGAGCGCGAGCTCGGCCTCGAGCCGGGCAAGGTCAACGTCCTGGTCCAGCTCGGCCAGGGCCCCGAGGTGGCCGGCACGGTGCGAGCGGTGCCTGGGCCACCTCGCCGGGCGCGGCGGACGTCCAGGTCGCCGCGCTCTCCTCGACGATCGCCAAGCTCCTCACGGTGCCCGAGGGGATCGTGCACCTGCGCTCGACCTACCCGATGAGCCGCTACTTCGCCGCCTTCGATCTCGCGGTCTCGGCCGCCGGCTACAACGCGTATCACGAGCTGATCCGGTTCGGGGTGCCGGCGCTCTACGTGCCGATGCCGCGCCAGACCGACGACCAGGCCGCGCGCGCCCGGTACGCGGAGCAGGCGGGCATCGGGCTGGCGGCCGACGGCCCGGACTCGGATCGGATCGAGGCGCTGCTCGACGAGCTGCTCGACCCCGAGCGGCGCGCCGCGATGCGCCAGCGCCTCGGCGAGCTGCGCCTCGCGGACGGCGCCGCCGACGCCGCACGATGGCTCGGCGAGCTGGCGAGGGCCGAGGGCGAGCCGGCTCGGCATGGGGTGGGGCGGTGGCGGCGCTGGCTTGCGCCAGCCCGCTGCGCTCGGCGCGCCGGGCCGCCCCGTTCGCCGCCCGCCTGCCGCTTCACGTCGCGGCCTTCGTCAGGCAGACGATCGTGCGCCGGCCGCCGCGCACGGTGGTGCTGGCGCTCGACGTTGCCGAGGGCACCCTGGAGCGCGAGCTCGAGGCCGCCCTCGCCCGCACGCCCGATCCTCCCGGGCGGGTGCTGGTGGTCACGAACTCGCTCGAGTTCGGCCCGCTGCTGCGGGCGGGAGTGGGCTTCGAGCACGTGCCTGGCCCAGGCGAGGCTCAGGCGCAGCTGGCCGGCGCCGACTACCATTCATTCCTGCGCCGCAGGCTGGCGCTGATCCTTGCCGAGCGCCCTCGCCCTCGCCGGGCGCTGACGATCGGCGAGACCGGCAAGGGTCTGCTCACCGAAATCGCCTAGGCGGCCACTGCCGAAGCCGCTTAGTACCCTGGGCTGGATGGACGCTCCGACATCGACGAAACCGCTTGATCAAGCGATTCCCGCCGCCGGCGACGGGGCAAGCGCGGGGCGCGGCGCGCTGCCCAACCTGGTCGTGATCGGGGCGCAGAAGTGCGGCACGAGCGGCCTGCACTACCAGCTCGGCCTCCACCCCGAGATCTGGATGTCGAAGCCCAAGGAGCTCAACTTCTTCATCGAGGAGCGAAGCTGGACCCGCGGCGAGGACTGGTACCGCGCCTACTTCGACGCCCGCGCGAGGGTCCGGGGCGAGTCGTCGCCCAACTACACGGCCTACCCGCAGCACCTCGGGGTCCCGGAGCGGATGCACTCGGTGATCCCGGACGCGAAGCTGATCTACGTGGTGCGCGACCCGCTGGAGAGAATCGCGGCGCACTGGGTCCACAACTACGCGAAGCGCCGCGAGAAGGGCGACCTGCGCGCCACCCTCACCCATGCCAACACCTCGTACGTGGTCCGCAGCCAGTACCACATGCAGCTGCAGCAGTTCCTCGCGCACTACCCGCTCGAGCAGATCGCTCGTGATCGAGCAGGAGGAGCTCCGCACCGCGCCCGAGGCGACGCTCCGGCGGGTCTTCGAGTTCGTCGGCGTGGACCCGGGCTTCAGCCACCCTCACGTCGGCAAGCAGCGCCACGAGACCTCGCGCAAGACGCGCGCCAGCCGCCTGGCCGTGCGGCTGGAACGGCTGAGCCGCACGCGCGGGGGCCGCGTCCTGCCGAAGAACGTCTGGCTGGCGGTCGACGAGAAGCTGGCACGGCGACGTCCGATCGAGCGGCCGGACGTCCGCCTCGCCCTCGGGCCCGACGTGCTGCAGGTCCTGCGCGAGGACGCCGAGCGGCTCCGCGAGCTGACCGGGCGCGACTTCGAGTCCTGGTCGATCTGGGACGCATGACTCCGCCGAAGCGACAAGCAGCCCAAGGACAAGCAAGCCCAAGGACAAGCAGCCCGACAAGCCGAAGCACGAGCACAGCCACCCAGGCGGCACGGCCGCGGTGCTCGGCACCCACCTGGCGCGCTTCTCGAGCGCGCAGGGCCTCTCGCTGCTGATCACCAACATCCTCCACTACTCCTCGATCGCGGTCGTGGCATCGATGCTCGGGCCCAGCAAGCTCGGCTCCTACGCGCTGCTCTTCTTCCTCACCGGCCTGGTCACGCAGGTCATCCACCTGCTCTCGAAGCCGGGGACGATGATGCGCACCTTCGGCGTCTCCGACGACGACGACGACTCGGTCGAGGAGGACGACGACAAGGATGCGCCGGAGGAGGCGTCGACACGCCCCAGCTACACGCTCGGCGTCGGCACGCTCTGGACGATGATGCTCGCGCGTGACGGTGATCGCTGCTGGTGTTCGTCTTCCGGACCCCGATCGCCCAGTTCCTGCTCCACGATCCCGGGCAGGCCGACGCGGTCGTCTTCGCGACCATCACGGGCTGCGTCTGGGCGATCTTCAAGCTCGGCGAGATGGTCATCTGGTTCGAGGGCCGCGCGCTCACCTACGCGCTGATCGAGGCCGCTCGCCCGGCCTTCAACCTGATCGCCATCGTCGCCATCCTCTCGGCCGGCGCCGGGGTCAAGGGGGCGATCATCGGGCAGACGATCGGCACGACGACGGCCACCGTGATCTGCATCGCGCTGATCTGGTCGAGCTTCGAGCTGGGCTTCTCGTTCAGCGAGCTGAAGCAGATCCTGAAGCGCGGCGCCATCCGGGCGCCGATCGCATCGTCGATGTGGGTCATCCAGAACGCCGACTCCTTCATCCTCTCCCGGTTCCTGGACCACAAGGCGATCGGCCTCTACAACTTCGCCTCGCGGACCGGGTTCATGGTCTCCTTCCTGCCCCAGGGCTTCCGGATGTCGCTGCGCCCGATCCGCAAGACCGCCGTGTACGAGGCATACCGGGAGGAGTACGGGATGGCGGTGGCCAACGGCCAGCTGCTCGCGTATTTCTGGCTGATCACCCTGACCGCCGTGCTGGCGATGGTGCTGGGCGGCGAGATCCTGATCCAGATCGGCGGCCCGCGTTTCGAGTCGGCCGCCCCGATCATCCCGCTGACCGCGGGAGCGATGTCGATGCCGGCGCTGTACCGGAGCGTCAGCAGCATGGCCGTCTATCCGAACAAGAAGCGCAACTTCGTCCTGGCGACGATCCTCGCCGCCGTCCTGTACGTCGGGTTCATGCTCTTGCTGCTGAGCCACACCGGCCTGGGCATCTACACGGCCCCGATCGCGATGATGGCCGCGTTCCTGCTCCCGATCGACGGCGATGTTCCTGCGCTCACAGCTCGGCGACAAGCCGATCGACTTCCCCTACCTGGCGATGCTGCTGGGCCACCTTGGTCGCGGTCGTGATCGCGGTCGGGTTCCACTTCGTCCATCCGGCCGGGGAGTGGTGAAGCTGCCGGTGATCGCGGCCCTGATGCTGGTCTGGTTCGCGTCGCTGTTCGTGCTGCGGATCATCCCCAAGGCCCACTGGCACCCGATTCGCCACATCGCGCTGTCGGCGCTCCGGAGGGGCTCCGCGCTCAAGTTCGACCCGAGCGCGGGGCTGGACTCGCTGGAGACCCCCGACCGCAAGGCTCTGCGGACCGCGGTCGTCGACCGCCTGCCGCCGGCGTCGCTGGTGCCCTCGACCGTGGACGGCGACGGCGCAGGCAACGGCGGAGAGGCCGGCGACGGCGCCAAGGCGACCGGCGAGGAGATCCCCGGCCGCAACTCCGACGCCGCCTCCGAAGGGGCGCGGCTGGTCCGGCTGCTGCGCCGCGCCGGCGAGCGGGGCGGGGTCCCGATCGCGGAGTCGAGCGAGCTCGACGCCGGCATCTCGCTGTACCTGTTCTCCGATCAGCCGGTGGCGGTGCGCCTGAAGAAGATGCGCCAGCTCCTCTCCGCCGGGGTGAGCGCGCACGACCTGCGCACCCTCGAGGACCTGCGCGACGATCTGGCCAGGACGTCGCCGAAGGTCTGGGGCGTGGAGCCCGGCAACGGGCGCCGGCGGGCGCGCAACGGCAAGGGCCGTGGCCGCGACGGCAAGGGCCGCGGCTCCGGCGGCCGCCCACGGCCGAGCGTCAAGCGCGCCTGATCACGATCCGGTCCGGCTCGATCGTCACCTCGACGCGCCGGTGGCCGGCCCAGTGCTCGGAATAGACCGGGTCGTCGGCGACCGCCGGGTCGAGCCACAGCCCGAAGCCGTCGTCGGCTCCGTGGTCGAAGGTCGCCTGCATCGCGGCCTTGGGCCGGCCGCCTCCGCCGCGGCGCCCGCGGCGCCTGCGGCGGCGGGGCGGCGCGCTCGGCCGCGCCGTCCTCGCCGTCCTCGCCGTCTTCGCCGGCCTCGCCCTCAGGCTCCTCCTCGGATTCCTCCTCCGGCTCCTCGTCCTCCTCCTCGGCGGCGGCCTCCTCGTCCAGGGTCGCCTGCTCGATCTCCGCCTCGATCTCGTCGCGCAGCTCGAGATCTCCGCCGTCCTCGTCCTCTGGGGCGAGCTCGTGCCGGCGGCGGAACTCGCGCAGCTCCGAGGCGGGGATGTCGAGCTGGTGCGCGATCCAGGCGTCCGTGCGGCCCTGGCGGACCCAGGCACGAATCTGGTTTAGCTGTGAGCGAAGGGGTTTGCGGGCCATGTCGATGAATATCCCTCGCGGGGCCGGGTGATGCTAACGGACGCTCAGGGCGACGGTTGTAGGTGGCGCGGCCGCTTGTGAGCGGCTAGCCTTATGCACGATGTTGGTTCTGACCCGAAAGACCAACCAGAGCATCATGATCGGCGATGACATCGAGGTCTCCGTGCTGGCCGTCTCGCGCGACAAGATCCGCCTCGGCATCACGGCGCCCCGCGAGGTCCCCGTGTTCCGCAAGGAGGTCTACCTCTCCATCAAGGAGGAGCAGGTGAGCGCCGACGGGGGAGCCAACGAGCAGGTCGAGCAGGCGCTCGACGAGCTCTCCAACGACTGACGGCGTCGAACGATTGAGCGGCGGCGACGGCTGGGCACCGGGCGCCTAGCCCATCAGCCACGCCAGCGTCTCGAACATCACCACGGTCACCGTGACGACGGTGATGGTGAGGCCGATGACGAGGGCGCTGAACGCGACGTTGCCGTGCTGCTCGACCCGCTGCAGGCGGCGCGCACGGGACCGGTTGGCGGCGCGCTGGCGAAGCTGCTTGCGTCGCCGGCGCTCGAGCGCCGCCTCCTGCTCGAAGGCCAGTCTCGAACTGCGCGATGCTCTGTCGCATTTTCATCTGAGTGTCCCGTGAAGCTGCGTCGTGCCGGTGGGAGCGTGCCGGTGCCCCCGCGCGGCCCGGCGGCATTGCGCGAGGGGCCTTGAACGTACCAAACCGGCCCCGCGAAAGACGATCGAGCCCGGGTGTCGATCATCACTACCCGGCTGCGGCCCGGCAAACCCGGCCCGGGCCGGGCAGGCCGGCGCCGCGGTTCGGCGCCGGGCTAGCAGGCGTCCCACAGGCCCCGGCCGGCCCTGCCGGCGCGCGCCTGCAGGCGCCCCAGCAGCGAGACGTGGGCGGTGTTGGGCGGGATCGTCAGGGTGCGCGCGTAGCCGCCACGGACCAGGGTCGCGTTGACGAACCGAGACTTCCCCGCCTCGCCCCGAGATCCCGTGTAGACGTAGGCGAGCAGCCGGCCGTAGACGTCGCGCCGCTCGCGGTCGAACACCAGGCGCACCGTGCGCCCGTCCACCAGGCGGTGGTTCTCGGCGCTGGCCTGCGGCCCGTAGCACTGGACCGGAGTGCCGGGCTTCACCGTCTCCGGCGTGTCGACGCCGATGTAGCGGACGTCCTCCTCCTGGCCCTCGATCGAGACCTCGATCGTGTCGCCGTCGATCACGCGGACCACCTGCGCGCTCACCGCATGCCCGGCAGGCGTCGAGCCGGCATCCCCGCCTTCGTCCGACCCGCCTCCCCCGACCCACACCCGCGCCACGAAGAGCGCCACGACCAAGAGCAGCGCCACCGCCCCGAGACCAGTTCTGCGCCTCATCTTCCCTTCAACCCAAGGTGAGCGCCGCGCGCCCCCATGCGGACCCTACTCGGCGGGGGCGGGGCCGTCGGGGTCCGCTCCGGGATGTCGACGGGGCGGGGTGTCGGGGTCCGGGCCGGCGACTGTCCCCGGAATGTTAGACGCGACGCGTTTGACATTCCGGGGTGTCTCCGGAGCGGACCCCGACGGCCCCGCCCCTCCCGCTGGGCCGAATTTCTCGCATAGGCAACGAAATTCGGCCCACCTCGGGCGAGTTGGTCTCCATCGGGACGGCCATTGATAATAGGCACGCCCACGGGGCCCCTGGTAGCGCGCGGTCACCGCATTCAGATGCTCGAACACCACTTCAACGGCCCCCCGTTCACGATCGGGATCGAGGAGGAATTGATGCTCCTCGACGCCGACAGCCTCGACCTCGCGAACGAGATCGAGGCGGTCCTCGCCGCGGTCCCGGCGGAGCTGGAGGGCCAGGTGAAGCCCGAGCTGTTGCAGTCGGTGCTGGAGGTGGCGACCACTCCGTGCGCGGACGTGCGCAGCGCGGGCGAGCAGCTGCGGGTGCTGCGGCAGTCCGTCGCGCGAGATCGCCGAGCAGCGCGGCCTCTTGGTGGCGGCTTCCGGGACCCACCCCTTTGCGCTCTGGGAGGACCAGCGGATCGTCGATCGGCCCCGCTACCACGAGCTGGTCGACGAGCTCGGCTACATCGCCCTCCAGGAGCTGATCTTCGGCACCCACGTCCACGTGGCGATCGAGGGCGCGGACAAGGCGATCTACGTCGCGGACGGGATTCGGCGCTACCTGCCGCTGCTGCTCGCCCTGTCGTCGAACTCGCCCTTCTGGCGCGGCGAGCAGACGGGGTTGATGTCCTCGCGGACGCCGGTCTTCCGGGCCTTTCCCAGGGTCGGAATCCCGCCCCACTACGGCACCTGGGAGATCTACTCCCACCGGGTCGAGCAGATGATGCGCGGCGGCGCGATCGAGGACTACACCTTCCTGTGGTGGGACGTGCGGCCGCACCCCAGGCTGGGCACCGTCGAGACGCGCATCTTCGACCAGCAGACGAGCCTGGACCACACCGTGGGCCTGGCCGCCCTGACCATCGCGCTCGCCCACCGGATGAGCAGGCTCTACGACGAGGAGCAGCCGCTGGTCGAGTCTCCGACGGAGCTGGTCGACGACAACAAGGTCCGGGCGGCCGTGGGCGGGATGAGCGCTCGCCTGATCGACTTCTGGCAGGGCAGGCAGGTGCCCGCCGAGGAGATGGCGCACGCGCTCCTGAACGAGCTCGTCGACGACGCCGCGGAGCTCGGATGCACCGAGGAGCTGGCGCTGGTCGAGGAGCTCTTGGAGGGCAGGACCGGCGCCAGCCGCCAGGTCGCCTTCTGGCAGCACCACGACGAGAGCCTCACCGAGCTGGTCCGCGAGATCGCCGCCGACAGCCGCCCGTAGCGCCGAGGGCCGACGCCGCGGGCTATTCTCAGCTTGGGATGGCGGAGCGCGACCCTGAAGGCGGCATGGCGGCCCCCGAACTGAGCGTGGTCTGCAAGAACTGCGGCGCGGAGGTCAGCCCCTACGTCACCGAGTGCCCCTACTGCGGCACCCGGCTTCGCAAGCGGGCGCCGAAGCTGGAGCGCCGCGGCGACGAGCTGCTCGCCCGCGAGACGCGGAGCGCCCGCCGCCAGCGGCGCGCGGCCGAGCGCCGGGCGCGCCGCCCCCGGCTTGCGTTCGCCGCCGACCGCCCGTACGTGACCCTGGCGGCGATCCTCGGGCCGGCCGTGCTGCTGGTGGTCCAGCGCGCCGGCGACATCAGCGTCTTCCGGCTCGGGGTGGTCCAAGCGGGGGTGGGCACCACCGACTGGTGGCAGTACCTCGCCGCCCCGTTCGTCTACGACGATCTCGGCTACCTGTTCACGATCGCGTTGGCGATGGCGCTGTTCGTGCCCTACCTGGAGCGGCGCCTGGGCGTCGCGCCCACGCTGATCCTCCTGATCGCCTGCGGAGCGCTCGGGGCGCTGGCGGCCCCGGGGCTCGACGACGCCCTCGGCGACGGCTTCACGCTGATGGCCGGCGGCAACGGAGTGGCGCTCGGCGCGGTCGGCGCCTGGTGGGTGCTGCACCACGCGGATGCCCGGGACGATCCGACCGAGGAGTACGACCGGATCCCGGTGGTGGTCGCGGCGGGTGTCCTCCTGCTGTTGCCCCTGGTCGAGAGCTTCGCCAATCCCTGGGCGGGGGTCGCGGCGAGGCCTGGTCGGCCTCGCCTGCGGGTTCTCGGCCACGCTGGGCAGCCGCTGAGACTTCGCGGGCGCGCTGACCATGCCCAGCAAGTTCACGGCCCTCACCCCGGAGCTGCACGGCTACCTGGTCGAGCACGGCGCCCGCCAGGACGAGCTGCTGCTGCGGCTCGCCGCCGAGACCGCCGAGCTTGGCGGGATCTCGATCATGCAGATCTCCCCCGAGCAGGGGGCGCTCATGAACCTGCTGGTGCGCGCGATCGGCGCCCGCCGGGCGCTCGAGCTGGGCACCTTCACCGGCTACTCGGCGATCTGCATCGCACGCGGGCTGCCCGACGACGGCCTGCTCGTCACCTGCGACGTCAGCGAGGAGTGGGCGGGCATCGCGCGCCGCTACTTCGACCAGGCGGGGCTGACCGAGCGGATCGATCTTCGCCTCGGCCCGGCGCTCGACACGCTGCGCGCGATGCCCGCCGACCAGCCATTCGACTTCGCGTTCATCGACGCCGACAAGGTCGGCTACCTCGACTACTACGAGGAGGCCCTTCGCCTGCTGCGGCCCGGGGGGCTGGCGATGATCGACAACGTGCTTCGCGGCGGCCGCGTCGTCGACCCGGACGCGCAGGACGAGGGGGACAGGGTGGTGCTCGAGCTCAACGAGCGGGTGATCGCGGACGAGCGCGTCGACGTGGCGATGCTGGGCGTCTCCGACGGCGTCACCCTGGTCCTGAAGCGATAGATGAACGACCTCGAGCCCGCGCCCGGTTAGTGGACCGCTCGACGGCGATCGAGCTCCAGCGCCGCAGCCTGGCGGCATTCGTACGGCTGCTTGCGCGCGGGTCGGCGAGCTCGACCCTGTTCGAGCGCGACGGAGTGCTCGGCGCGATCGTGCCGGCCTGCCCCGACCGCTCGGTGATCAACTCGGTCACCTACCGCGACGCCGGGCTCGCTCGCGGCGGCGCTCGAGGAGCTGGCCGCCGCCCAGGACGCGGCCGGGGTGCGGGCCTGGACGGTCTGGGTGCCCGAGGACGACCGCGATGTGGCCGCCACGCTGGAGGCGGCCGGCCACCGGCTCGACGCGACGCCGGCGGCGATGAACCTCGACCTGGCGCGGCTCCCGGAGCCGCGAGACCGGCGGACTCGATTGGGACGACCTGGCCCCGATCGCGGTGGTGGCGCGGATCAACGACCTGGCCTACGGGTTCGAGGAGCCCACCTTCGGCACCGCGGTGGTCGATCTCGCGGGCGGAGCCGCCGCTGCGGCTCTACCAGGCGCGTGAGGACGGCGAGCCGGTCTCGGTGCTCGGCACGATCGACGACGGCGACGACTGCGGCGTGTACCTCGTCGCCACGCTCAAGGGACACCGCGGCAAGGGCCTGGCCCGCCGCCTCCTGCACGCCGCCCTCGCCGAGGCGCGCGATCGCGGCCTGCGCACCTCGACGCTTCAGGCGACCAAGCTCGGCCACCCCGTGTATGAGCGGTTGGGCTACGAGGCGATCTGCACGCTCCAGATGTGGGAGCGGCGAAAGCCGGGTCCGGCCTGAGCCCGGCCCAGCTCGGTCCGCTCGGCCCCCGGGCCCGCCTCGATATCTTGCGCGCGTGCCGCCCACCTACAGCGAACAGGAGCTCGACGCGGCGATCGAGGCGCTGACCAGCCGGGAGCGCTTTCGCGAGGCAGAGGCGGTGGTCACGGCCGCGGCGCCGAAGCTGCAGCGGGTCCTGGCCGAGGCGCTCGAGACGGGCGGCTGGTTCGGCGAGGCGCACGAGGGCGAGATCCGCAAGGCCGCGGCGGCGCCCGCCGAGGAGGAGAGGCTGACCGCGCTCCGCACCCTGCTCGCCGAGGAGGCGCGGATGGGGATGATGGTCGGCGTCGCCGTCGGCTGGGCGCTGGCCGAGGAGCTGCGTCAAACGGACGAATCGAACGAGGAGGACTGAACCTGATGGACATCCGATTCCTTGGCCACGCGTGCTTCGAGCTCTCCGAGGGGGACGCCCGCGTCGTCGTGGACCCGTTCCTGAAGCCCAACAACCCGGTCTCGCCGGTGACCGCCGACGAGGTGGAGCGCGACCCACATCCTGATCACCCACGGCCACGCCGACCACATCGCCGACGCGGTCGGCCTCGCCAAGCGCACCGGCGCCCACTGCGTGGCGGTCGTCGAGATCGCCAGCTGGCTGAGCGATCAGGGCATCGAGGCGGTCAGCGACCCGAACCTCGGCGGCACGGTGGAGTTCGACTGGGGCTGGGTGAAGCTCGTTCAGGCGTTCCACACCAACACGATCCCGGGATCGGCCGAGTCCCCGTTCAGCGCCGAGGCGGGCGTCGTGATCGGGACCGCCGCGGGCCTCGTGATCAACATCGGTGGGACCACCGTCTACCACCTCGGCGACACCTGCCTGTTCGGCGACATGAAGCTGATCGCCGAGCGAACGCCGGTGGACGTGGCACTGATCCCGATCGGCGGCCACTACACGATGGACCGCCACGACGCCGCCGTCGCCGCCGGGCTGATCGGCGCGGGAACGGTGATCCCGATCCACTACAACACCTTCCCGCCGATCGAGACCGACGCCGAGGCGTTCAAGTCGGACGTCGAGTCGAAGACCGACTCGCAGGTCGTGATCCTGGAGCCCGGCGACACTCACAGCGTCTAGCCGGGCGAGGCGCCGCGGCTAGGCGCCGAACCGAAACCAGAAGGAGCGGTCGCTCCAGTCGTGGACCATCAGCGCCAGGCCGGCGGCGGCCAGAAGCGCCCCGGTGAGGCCGTGGTGCATGCGGCGCCCGCAGATCCAGACTCGGCGGCGATCCGCGTCGTATCGGAGGACGCCCAGTGCGTAGCTCTTGCCCTGCGTCTCGCGGACCATTTTTCACCCCTGCATCAGATCCAACCCCTGGATCGGCCCGGGGTTGCGAATGCCATGACGCCTACTACGAACGCCTACTCCGAACGCCTGATCGGCTCCAGAGCGGCCATGTCGCGCCCATACTGGCCGACTGGCCAGTCGAGCCGGTAGGCTTCGACCGTCGGGGGCCGGGCCCGCCGCGCCGGCGCCAGCAACGAGAGGAGACTCAAGTGGAAGCACGCACGGAGAGCACGGCCGCGGATGCGGCGCAGCCGGACCGCCCAGACCCTCAGCGACATCGCCGAGCAGGAGGGCTTCCTGGAGACCTCGGACCCGGCGCTTCAGGAGTCGGCCGACCGCGGCGAGGCGAAGCTCCTCTCCTACACCCAGCTGTACGAGCTCTGGGAGCGCCAGCAGTGGGCGACCCAGGACCTCGACTTCAGCCGGGACCGGATCGACTGGCACGAGCGGATCGAGCCCGAGGAGCGCTTCCAGCGCATGTACGGCCTCTCGGCGTTCTTCATCGGCGAGCAGCGGGTCACCGACGAGCTGGGGCCGATCATGCGCGCCTGCCCCACCGAGGAGCAGCGCATCTTCCTCTCCACGCAGATCGCCGACGAGGCCCGCCACGTCCGCTTCTTCAACCGCTTCTACGAGGAGGTCGGCGTTCTGGAGGCCGACGACCTCGCCGAGCCGGCTGCGCGCCACCGAGGAGCACCTGAACGAGTCATTCGGCGAGCTGTTCGACGGGATGCTGAAGGGCCGGGTCGACCGGCTCGCCGCCGACCCCGAGGACACCGAGCTCCTGGTCGAGTCGATCACGCTCTACCACATGATCATCGAGGGGGCCCTGGCGCTCACCGGCCAGCACTTCATCATCGAGTACAACGAGGAGCAGAAGACGCTGCCCGGCTTCGTCGAGGGCTTCCAGAACGTCGCCCGCGACGAGCACCGCCACATCGCCTTCGGCGTCCGCTTCCTCACCGACATGGCGAAGCAGGACGACGCGCTACCGCGAGGCGATTCAGCGCACGATGGCCGAGGCGCTGCCGATCGCCGACCAGGTCCTCGATCCTCCGTGGGCCGAGGAGGACGACTGGGACCTGTTCGGATACTCCCGTGAGGAAACCCACGCCTTCGCCGCCCAGTGTCTCTCGCGGCGGCTGAAGGTGATCGGCCTGGCGGTCTAGCGGCCGGCGCTACGAGGCGCCGAGCCGGCCGGCGTGCGGGCGGCGGCGGGCCGGCGGCGGGTCGTCAGCCGGCGGCGGAGTCGTGTCAGCCGGCGGCGGGTCGACGACCGGCGGAGTCGTCGACCGGCGGCGGGTCAACGACCGGCGGAGTGTCGACCGGCGGCGGATCGACCGGCGGCGGGTCAACGACTGGCGGAGTGTCAACCGGCGGCGGATCGACCGGCGGCGGGTCGACAATCGGCGGCGGGTCGACCGGCGGCGGGTCAACCGGCGGCGGATCGACAACCGGCGGCGGGTCGACAGGCGGGGGGTCGACAACCGGCGGCGGATCGACCGGCGGCGGGTCCACCGGATCGACCACGATGCCGCCACCATCGTCGACGGGCGGTGCAGGCGGAGGATCTGCGGCAGGAGCGGGCGGGTCCGGCGCCGGAGCGGGGGGCAGCGGGTCGGCAGGCGGCGCCGGGGCGGGCGCAGGCGGCGGCGCCGGGATGGACACCGGCGCGGGAAGCGGGGCGGGGCTGGGACTCGGCGGGGCGACCGGGGATGGTGCGGACACGGGCAGGATGTTGGCGCCCGTGGCCAGGATCCCGCGAGCCTGGCTGACGGCAACGGCGGACGCGATCGGCGCGGCCGCCCGTTCGCCGGCGCCCTTCATCTGGTCGACGCCCGTGGCTCCGGCGGCAAACAGCGCGGCGGTCGCGAAGCCGACTGCGGCCTTCGCGCCCAGCGCTCCGCCGATGCCACCGGCAGCGGCGCCGGTCGCGGCGACCGCGCCGCCAAGCGTGGCGCCGGTGCCGCCGGCCGCTGCCGCTGCGCCACCGGCCGTGCTGACCGCGCCGGTGGTGCCCGCGACGCCGCCGGCCGTGCCGGCGGCCGCCGCGCCGGTGCCGGCGGTGCCGGCCGTGGCCGATCCGCCGGCGGTCGAACCGCTGCCACCGATCTTCGTGGCCGCGATCACCTTCCGCAGCAGCACCAAAAGTCCGAACGGCGCCATCGCCCCGAGCGCCTTGGTGCTCGAGCGAAGCTGCCCGCGGTAGCGGCTGCAGGACTCGCAATCGCTGACGTGACGGCGGGTCGGGCCCGACGCCTTACAGAGACCCTCGGCCGCCTCGGCCAGCTCGAGCCGCACCTCGTCGCAGGTCAGGATGCGGGCCTCGCTCGCCTCTGCCAGCGACATCCGCGCGCGGACCAGCAGCGACTTCACGGCCGGCAGCGAGGTGCCCATCGCCTGGGCGATGTCGCTGTAGGTGAGATCGTCGATCTCCCGCAGGACCAGCGCCGTGCGCTGGGTCTCGGGGAGCTCGGAAACGTCGGAGACGATCGCCCGCAGCTCCTCGCGCCCCTGCACCTGCTCGAGCGTGGTGGCGCCGTTCTCGTGCGGGTGGACGTCCATCGAGTCGACGCCGTCGGCGGTGGGCTTGCGCAGGTGGTTGAGGCAGCGATTGCGGGCGATCCGGTAGAGCCAGGGCCGCGCGTTGATCGGCCGGTTGTCGGCGAGCATCGCCGCGTGGGCCGCCGCGAAGACCTCCTGCAGCACGTCCTCGGCGTCCTGAGGGGAGTCGACCAGGTGCCGGCAGAAGGCCAGCAGCCGCGACTGGTAGCGGTCGAAGAGGACCTCGAAGGCGCGGTCGTGGCCGTCGCGGATCATCGCGACGAGTCGCTCGTCTCCTCTGCAGGCGAAGGAGCGGCGTGCGTCTGGTGAGCACACCGCTGTGTGCTGGCGGTTGTGAGGGCGGAGACCTCCATGTACGCCTTATCGACACAAACACGCTACGACCCAAGAAGTTTCGCAGCAAGCGCGATCAAACGCACTGGCCCTTTCGTCCACCCCAGGCACGGCCGCGCCCAAGCACGCCTCGCGACGGTCGCGCGGCACGGGATGCCGGGGGAGGGATTCGAACCCCCAAGCCCTTGCGGGCAGCCGTTCTTAAGACGGCCGTGTATCCCAGTTCCACCACCCCGGCGGAGTCTCGTTAACCCCGTTCCGCCACCCGGCGAGACGTCGTTAACCCTAATCCTTGACTTTAACCCTAATCCGTGACGATCCGGATGTTGAACTGCGCCGTCCCGACGGCTCCCATCAGCCGCACCCAGAGCATCAGGTACATCTCCATCCCGCGCGCCGCCGAGATGTCCCCGAGATCGATGATGTCGCCCGACAGCCAGCCGAAGGTCTCGAGCAGCTCCGTGACCTGGGCCTTGGCGCCGGCGTCGTCCCCGCAGATGAAGGCGTTCGTCGTCTCGCCGAGCGAGTCGGGCGCCACCATCACGCCGGCGTTCATCGTGTTCAGCGCCTTCACCACCCGGGCATCCGGGAAAGGCCCGCTGAATCTGCTCGCCGAGGCTGTCGTGTTGGAGACCGTCAGCGTCGGCGGCTGCGTGTCCGTCCAGCGCGTTGCCGATGTCGATCAGGACCTTGCCCCGGAGGTTCTCGGCGCCCGCCGCCTCGAGCGCCTCGAGCGAATGAGCCCCGGCGGTCGCGTTGACGACCACCTCACCGAACCCCGCCGCATCCGCGAACGACCCCTCGCTGGCCCCCTCGCCCACCTCGGCCACCCAGGCGACGGCCTTCTCGTTGCCGGCCTCCCGCGATCCCATCTTCGCCTCGTGGCCCAACCGCCACGAGCTTCCCCGCGATCGTCCGACCCGACCATCCCCGTTCCAAGCACCCCAAACCTCATCCCCCCGCACCCTACAACGCCGCCGCCGCGCCGCCTGTCCTGCCACGCTCCCGGCGCAGGCTCCGCGACATCTCGCGCGCCATCGGATCAGATCCCAGCGCCCAACATCGCCACATGTCCCGAGCGAGCTCTTCCCCTTCGTCCCGGATCGCCAACCCTGAGACCCGCCCGAGCCCCGAGCGCGCGCCGCGTAAGTCCCCCAAGCACCGCCGTCTTGTACCGACAAGCCGCGGATGTCGGCACGAACCGGCGGTTCCGGCCCCCAACCCGAAGTCCCCCCAAGCACCGCCGTCTTGTACCGACAAACCGCGGATGTCGGCACGAACCGGCGGTTCCTGGCCCGCCAACCCCATGCGCACGCTCGTCGCGGCCGCGATGACGCGCTACAAGCGCTACGGTCAGATGCTCGTCGTCGAGCCGCCGCCGAAGGCCGTCGAGGAGGTTTCGGTTCGCGAGCTGAGTCGTGACACCTCTGGCGTCCTGGCGCGTGTGGCCGAGGGGAGACGCGCCGTGGTCACGAGTCGCGGCACGCCCGTGGCGGTGATCCTCGAGGTCGAGGAGGCGGTTGGTCTCTGCGCCTCGGTGCTGATTCAAAGACAGGAGGCCGAGCGGCGGCTGTTCGGCGCCGAGCTCTGCGAGCAGCTGCGCGAACGCCGCAACCGCCGGGCTTTGAGGATGCTCGACAGCCCGCGGAAGACCCGCTAGAGCTGGACCCAGACGGTCTTGGTCTCGAGGTAGGCGTCGAGGTTGGCGTGGCCCTTCTCGCGGCCGATGCCGGAGGCCTTGTAGCCGCCGAACGGGGCGGCCGGGTCGCCGCCGCCCCAGGTGTTGACGTAGACGTTGCCCGCCTGGAGCATCGCCGCCAGCTTGTGGGCGTTGGAGACGTCGCGGGTCCACAGGCCGGCGGCCAGGCCGTACTCGGTGTCGTTGGCGCGGCGGGCGACCTCCTCGAGGTCCTCGAAGGGCATCGCGACCAGCACCGGGCCGAAGATCTCCTCGCGGGCGATCCGCATCGAGTCCTCGACCCCGGTGAACAGGGTCGGCTCGACGAAGTAGCCGCCGCCGTTGCCCGTCTGCGGCGAGCCGCCCGCGACCAGCTCGGCGCCGTCGGCGACGCCGGAGTCGATGTATCCCTTGACCCGCTCGAACTGCTCCTCGGAGACCAGCGGGCCGAACTCGGTCTCCGGGTCGAGCCCGGGGCCCACCTTGGCCTCGCGCGCGAACGCCGCCAGGCGCTCGACCACCTCGTCGAACAGCTCGCGCTGCACGAACAGGCGGGAGCCGGCGTTGCAGGCCTGGCCGGAGTTGGAGTAGATGCCCTGGAAGGAGCCGGGGATGGCGCGGTCGAGGTCGGCGTCGGGAAGGATGATGTTGGGGCTCTTGCCGCCCAGCTCGAGGGTCACGCGCTTCAGCGAGCGCCCGCACTTCTCGCCGATCTCGCGGCCGACGACGGTCGAGCCGGTGAAGGCGACCTTGTCGACCCCGGCGTGGTCGACCAGCGCGGCGCCGGTGGTGCCGTCGCCGGTCGAGCACGTTGAGCGTTCCCTCGGGGAAGCCCGCCTCGAGCGCCAGCTCGCCCAGGCGAAGCGCGGTCAGCGGCGTCTGCTCGGCCGGCTTCAGGACGATCGCGCAGCCCGCGGCGAGCGCCGGGGCCACCTTCCAGATCGCCATCAGCAGGGGGTAGTTCCAGGGGACGATCTGGGCGCAGACCCCGACCGGCTCGCGCAGCGTGTAGCAGAGCACGTCGCGCGCGGAGACCGGGATCGTCTCGCCCTCGATCTTGGTCGGCCAGCCGGCGTAGTAGCGCAGGTGGTTGACGGTGGCGGCGATGTCGCCCCGGGCGTGGGCCAGGGGCTTGCCGTTGTCGATCGACTCGAGCTCGGCGAGCTGGTCGCCGTTTGCCTTGATCAGCTCCGCCAGCCCGTACATGAGGCTGGAGCGCTTCGAGGGGTTGACCTTGCGCAGCGCGCCGTCGAGCGCCGCCCGGGCCGCCTCGGCGGCGCGCTCGACGTCCTCGGGCCCGGCGAAGGCGACCTCGCAGATCGGCTCGCCGGTGGCCGGGTCGATGGTCTCGAAGGTGCGTCCGTCCGCCGCCTCGAGCCGCTCGCCGCCGATCACCAGCGCTGCGGTTCCCGCTCGACGAACTCGCGCGCGGCGGGGGAGAGGGACTGGGCGGTGGCGGTGGCCATCGCCCGGATCGTAGTGGGGCCGGGCGGCCGGGGGCGGCTGCTGGGCGCCGGCGAGTCCTGGGCGCTACCTCTGGATGAGAAGCAGGCCGCCGATCACCAGCGCTGCGGCGACCGGGACGCTCAGGTAGCGCCAGACGCGTGGAAGCTGCGGAGGCCGAGGCCGCCGGGAGCTACGACGCCGACGTCGAGGACGTAGTCGCACTCGAAGGGCTGGCGGCAGCCGTCGCAGACGACCCGGCGCACGACCTTCGCGGGCAGCACGGCAGGGAGCCGCACGCAGGTCTCGACGCCGCACGCCTCGTGCTCGCAGCGAACCAGGCGGATCGCCTCTCCGGCCACCGGCACCGGGAACCCGCCGTTGTCATTCGGTGCGTCAGACATGAGCAAGTACACGATCCAGCGGCCGAGGCACTCTCGTTAGATCCAGCGCGTCGACAAGCAATCGGGCGTATCGGATCTTCCGGCCGCCTCGGGTGCCCATGAAGCGCCGAAGCTGCGCCTCGCTGCTCCGTCCCTGCTGCGCAGCCTGCTTCTGGAAGGTCCGGAACGATCGAAGCTCACCCTGAGCGTCGATCACCTGCTCCACGGAGGCGGCGCCGATGGAGCGGATCAGCTCGTCCTCCAAGTCCTCGACGCACACGTAGAAACCGAGCGATTCCATGTCGGCGCGACTGAGGTTCGAGCCCAGGCCGGCCCGCTCGAGACCACGCCGGAAGTCGCCCTCCTCTCGAGCGTCGCAGAGGCCCGCGAGCCTGACGTCAGACCCCTGAGGACCGAACCGATCCAGGAAGCTTCGGATGTTCCTCGCGCCTCCGATGGGCACGATGGAGATGCCCTCGGCGTCAAGATCGCGGCCCCGGCGCTGGGCGATCGCTTCGAGCGCGGCCTGGTCGCTGGTTCCCTCAACGAGCACGACGCTGCGTGGGACGACGCCGGCCGCCAGCTGGGATCGCTGCCTGTCGTTCACCCTGCCCAGTCTCGCAGCCCGCCCTGAGACAATGTCCGAGTGGCGTTGACGGTGTTCAATCGCCTCTACCGCCGGCTCGGGCGCTCCTATCCCGTGGTCTTCCTGACCGTCGAGCTGCAGAGCGCCTTCGTGATCACGGCGGCGACCCTGGGCCTGTTCAGCTTCTATTACAACGCCTCGGCCGACGACTACCTGAAGATCCTCGTCGGCTTGATGATCCTCGTCGCGGTGGCGGTCGGGATCACGCTCGCCCGCACGCTGCCCCTGATGCGCCCGATCCAGGAGTGGATCGCCGGCGCCCGCGACGAGCGAGCAGACAGAGAAGGCGTGGGCGGCGGCGCGTCTGCCTGCCGCTCGAGCTGATCCGCCGGGACCTCGCGATCCCGATTCTGGTCGCGATCGTCCCCGCGGGCCATCTGGGCGGTGATCGTGCTCCAGCTGTCGTGGCTTGCCTTCTTCCCCCTGTTCGCGGGCTCGCTGGTCGCCCTCGGCTACTCGGCGATCCTCCACTACCTGGTGCTCGAGGCCGGCATGCGCCCGGTGCTGGTCGACATCAACCAATCCCAGGCGGCGCCGCGGCTGAGCGCCGAGGTCTCGGCGATCCCGCTGCGGGTTCGACTGATGGCCGCGCTGCCGCTGATCAACCTGATCACCGGCCTGGTGGTCGCGGCGTTCACCTCCGGAGGCGGCGGCGGCGCGGCGCTGGGGCTCGACGTCCTGGTCGCGGTGGCGGTCGCGACCACGATCTCGCTCGAGCTGACGGTCCTGTTCTCGAAGTCGATCCTGCGCCCGATCGCCGACCTGCAGCGGGCCACCGAGGCGGTGCGCGAGGGGCGCTACGACGTCTCGGTGCCGGTGACGACCGGCGACGAGCTCGGCGAGCTGGCCGCCTCGTTCAACCAGATGGTCCAGGGCCTGGCCGAGCGCGAGCGGCTGCGCGAGGCGTTCGGCACCTACCTCGACAAGTCGGTCGCCGAGTACATCCTCAGCGAGGGATTCGCGGAGGAGGGGGTGGAGCGCGAGGTCTCGGTGCTCGTCTGCGACGTCCGCGACTTCACCGAGTTCGCCCGCCAGGCGCGAGCGCCAAGGAGGTGGTGGCGCGGCTCAACGAGCTGTTCGAGATCGTGGTCCCGATCGTCACCCGCCACGGCGGCCACGTCGACAAGTTCGTCGGCGACGGAGTGCTGGCGGTGTTCGGCGCCCCGGAGACCTACCCGGACCACGCCGACCGCGCGGTGCGGGCCGCGTGCGAGATCGCGACCAGGGTGAACTCGGACGACGGCCCGGGCCTGAGGATCGGCGTGGGGGTGAACACCGGGCCCGGTGGTGGCCGGCTCGATCGGCGGCGCGGGGCGGCTCAACTTCAGCGTCATCGGCGACGCGGTCAACGTCGCGGCGCGGGTCGAGGCGGCGACCCGCGAGATCGACGAGGACATCCTGATCACCGAGGCGACGAGGCGCGAGCTGAGCTCCTCGATCGAGATCAAGGCGTGCGGCGAGCACGAGCTGAAGGGGCTCGGCGAGCCGCTGGCGCTCTATGCGCCGCGGATCGGCGAGCCGGCGCCGGCGCCGGCCGGCGAGGAGCCGCTGCCGGTCCCCCGGGACGGCGGGCCGAAGGGTGAGCTCAGCGGGACGCGGAGCGAGGCCGGGGGCCTCGCGCCGCTATAGATCAAGCCCGAGTGCCCGGCAACGTCATCACCGAGACCTGGCTCGCCTACGCCTTCGAGCGGCCGGTGCCGCTGGAGCGCGTGCGGGAGGCGCTGGGGCGGGTGGGCTCCCACTACGGGGCCCAGCTCGCCGAGCCGCCGCCGCTCCACGCCAGCCTCGGCGACACGCGACGGCCTGGCGCTGTGGCGCCACGACGACGACGGCTCGCGGTGGCAGGCGTGGGCCGAGGGCGAGGGCATCGCGGTCGCCGCGACCGCGGCGCCGGTGGGCTGGCGGCGGGTGGTGGGGGAGGTGGGCGCGGCCGAGGCGGCCGTGCCGCTCGGCCGCGCCCTCGCCGAGCGCCCCGAGCGCCTCGCCGAGCTGGTGCCGCCGTTCGTGCATCGGGATCCGCGAGGCGTCGGCGGGGCCCGGCGCCGCCAGCGGCCGGCTGACGATCGTCAACGACTTCGCCGGCGCGGGGCGGATCTACGAGAAGCGGCTGGAGCCCACCGACGGCGCCCTGGGCGCCCAGGGGTGGGTGTGGTCGAACCGCCTCGGCGCGCTGCCGATCTTCGCCGGCGAGGAGCCGCGAGGCCGACGAGCGCGGCTGGGCGCTGTTCGCCGCCGCCGGCTGGTTCATCGCCGACGCCACCCCGATCCGCGGCGCGACCAAGGTCGCTCCCGGAACCGCCATCGTCGTGCGCGCCGGCGCCGGGGGCGCCGGCGCGCACCTCGACCGCCACCAAACCGGCGGCGCCGGCGAGCTCGTCGGCCCGCACGAGGTCTACTTCCGCGGCACCGTCGACGAGGCGGCCAACCAGGCGACGGGCCTGGCGCGCGACCTGGCGGAGCTCTTCGACGAGCCGCCCGCCGTCGACCTCTCCGGCGGGCGCGACTCCCGCGTCTCGGCGGCGGGCGCCGTGGCCGCGGACATCGACTGCCGCTTCTCAACCGGCGACCAGGAGCCGGGCGAGGTCGAGATCGCCAGGCGGCTGGTGGAGACCGCGCCGCGCCGGATCGAGCATCTCGTCACCAGCCCCGAGACCGACCCCGACGACGACCTTCGCCAGCGCGTTCGCGCCATCCACCTGGTCCACGACGGGATGCGAAACCCGCAGGAGATCCGCCGCCCGATGCCGCTTCCCCTGCCGGTGGAGCCGACCCGCCCCACGATCTCCGGCCACGGCGGCGAGATCGCCCACGGCTTCTACTACCCCTCGCAGAAGAAGCTCTCGCGAGATCAACAAGGGCGGCGAGGAGGCCCTCGTCGACCGGCTGGAGGAGGCGGCGCGCCAAAAGCACGGCGCCGCCCACCGCGACGCCTACCGCGCCTACCGCGAGGAGGTCGAGCACGCCCTCGCCGACGGGCGCCGCCACGGCCTGGTCGGCGCCGACCTGCTCGACTACTTCTATCTCGTCCACCGCCTCGCCTACCGCTCCGGCCTCGGCGCCCGCAGCGGCCGCTACTCGGCCTGCGCCACCCCCGCCTTCGTCCGCGCCGCCTTCGACCTCACGCCCGAGCAGCGCCTGGACGGAAGGCTCCACACCGAGCTGATCGCCCGCCTGGTGCCCGCCTGGAGCGAGGTGCCGTTCTTCGAGCCCAACGACGCCGGGCCCCTCCCGGAGATCCGCCGGGCGCGGATCTGGGAGAAGCCGGGGCACGCCGAGACGGTCGAGGAGATGATCGAGGACGGCAAGGCCTGGCCCGAGCTCTTTCGCCGCCGCCCGGTGCGCAAGGCCTGGAAGGACGCCCGCAAGGGCAAGGGCCACCAGCACTGGGAGGCGGTCTTCAACCGGATCGTCTGGCGCGAGGGCTTCGAGGAGCACCTGCGCGAGCTGGCCCGCGCTGCGGGCGAGCCGGCAGCGTCGACCGCCCCTTCTCAGGGGGCCTGAGCCGAGGCGCTCACGGCCAGAGCTGGCGGAGGACGCGGAGCGCGTTCCCGGAGGTGATCCGCTCAGCGTCGGCCTTGTACTTGTCCTTCAGCGCGTCCTCGAGCTTCTTCAGGTCGGTCACCTTCTCGAGGCCGGTCATCGTCGGCTTGATGAACCCGTCGAAGTCGGTGCCGAGCGCGACGTGCTCGAAACCCTCGGTGATCTCGGCGATCTTGTCGATGTGCTTGCAGATCACCCCGAACGCCTCGTCCCAGCTCTGGGTCCATTTCTGGCCCTTCGGGAGAACGCCCTCGTTGAGCTGGTGCTGCGCCATGATCACGCCGACCACGCCATTTCGCCGCTTGATCTGCAGGATGGTCTCGCGGTCGAGCATGTACTCCTGCTCGCCGAAGCGATAGCCGGCGTGGGTGGCGACCACGGGCATCTCGCGGTTCGGATCCACGTCCTCTCGGTCCAGCACCTGGAACGTCTCCGCGACCGCGTCGGGGCGCATGTGCGAGATGTCGATCAGCACCCGGTGCTTGACCATCGCGCGCACGAGGGCGATTCCCCCATCGGTCAGGCCCCCGCCTGCCGGCTGCGGGAAGACCTGGTTGTAGGTCGAGTCCTTCATGAACGGCAGGGCCGGCGCGTTGGTCGCCACCTGCCGGTAGAGGAGGTGCGCCACCGTCACGTAGGCGACCCCCTTCTGGGCGAGCGTGGCCACGTTGGCGTCGATCGCGCTGGCGTCACCGTCACCGACGCTGAAGCCGCCCTCCACGGCGTGGACGAGGGCGATCGCACCGTCCTTGATGGCACTGTCGAGCTCGGCGCGGTTGTGGACCAGCCGGACCAGCGCGCGGTTGTGGCTTCAGACCTCGTCCTCGATCTTCTCGAGGTTCTTCAGGAGCTTCGGGAGGTAGCTCGGATCGGGGGGCGACGCGTAGGGGTGCCCGAGGTTCGCCTCGTCGAAGGGCTCATACAGCACCGACAGCGCCACGCCGACGCCGCCGTCGCGCAGGCTCTCCGGCGATTGGATGCGGTAGCCGGAGAAGAGGTCGCCGTCGTTGAAGAAGAGACTCGCCCCCCAGACGACGAGCGCCTGCATTCGCTCCTTCAGGCTCAAGCCCGACCGCCCGCGGATCTGCCGAATCTGGTCGTACGCGCTCCGCGGCGTCACGTCGCCCAAGACATGCATCGGGTAATGGGCGTGCAGGTCGACGATCATGGCCGTTCCTCCTCGTGAGGTGTCGCGCCGATCCTCTCCTACTGGAGCGCCCAGATCAACCCTGGCCGGCAGCTCGCCGCCTGGCCACCGCAAGCGGCACCTAGCCATTTGTACGGCTCGACTCTGGGTTCGATTACCCGGAATCCGGGTACCCAGGTCGAATAGGATCGCTTGCCTCGGGGGGCGTGGCGGGAGGCCAGGATGGCCATCAACGAGGACGTGGTTCAGGCGCCCGAGCGGGAGGCTCCGGCGAGCAGTGCAGGCGCTCTGTGGGCGGGAGCCGAGACACCCGCGCTCGACGCGGCCGATCTGCGGATCGCCGGTCAGGTCGCGATCGCGATGTTCGCCGCCGGTGGAGCGCTGCTCCCCGCCATCGCGCTGCCGATCCGGGAGATGGTCGACCCCGTCGCCGTGGTGGTGATCGGGGCCGTGTCGCTCGCCTTCGCCGGCGCTTACGCCGTGCTGACCCGCGCCGGTCAGATCACCCAGGACAACCTCTACGCCGGCGACTACGCCTGGATCGGCCTCACGGCCTGTCTCGTCGCGGCCACCGGCGGCACGTCGAGCCCGTTCTTCCTCCTCTATCCCCTCCCCGTCCTGCACGCCGGCGCGTTCCAGTCGCGACGCCGATTGGTCGTCGTCACCGCCGCCTCGATCCTTGCCTTCCTCACCCCGGTGGCCTACGACACCGGAGGGATGGCGCTGTTCACGGCCATGGCGATCATCGCCGTGCCCCCCACCGTGGCCGTCGCCTGGAGCCTCAACCTGGCGCTCACGACCCTGCGCCGGCAGCGGCAAGAGCTGGCCGCGGCCGAGCGCGGCGCCCTGATTCAGGCCCGCATGGACCCACTCACGGGCCTCGGCAACTACCGCCGGCTCTGGAGCTCACTCGAGGCTCAGGCCTCCCGCGCGCGCCGCCACGACGAGCAGTTCTCGCTGATCGTGCTCGACCTCGACGGGTTCAAGGTGATCAACGATGAGATCGGCCATCGCGAAGGGGACGACGCGCTGCGGGCGGTGGCCACGGCGCTTCGCTCGGGGCTGCGGACGGAGGACATCTGCTGCCGGCACGGCGGCGACGAGTTCAGCGTGATCGCAATCGGCGCCGGTGACGCGGAGGCGCGCGAGCTGGCCTCGCGGCTGGTCGACGCAGTCGCCGACGTGCCCGTGCTCGCGGAGGGCGAGCTGCGCCTCGGCGCGACAGCCGGCTGGTCGACCTTCGATTACCCGGCTCGGACAGCGCGAGAGCCTGATGGGCGACGCCGACGCGATGCTTCGCGGGCGAAAGCGCGGGAACCTGCGCCCGGGAACCAAGACTTCCGGGTTGGCGCGAGCGACCGCCGACCCGCAAGGGCTGCCCCGGTCGCTGGCCCGCTCACTCGCCGACGCACGAGACGAAACGGCGGTCATCGAGGCGACGATCGCGCACCTCGCCGGCGCCCTCGACGCGATCGCGGTGACCGCTGTGAAGCGCCAACGCGCCGAGCTGCAGGTCATCGCCCTCGCCGGTGCGGCGCCGGAGCCTTTGGGCGACCGGTCGGCGGTCAGCTTCGCGGCGGAGGCGCTCGTCGCCCGGACCGCCATGGTCCAGGAGGTGGAGGCCGATGCCCGGGGCGTCCGCAGCCGGCTTGCGCTTCCACTGCTGGTGGGTGCCCAGGGATGGGGGGCGCTGGTTCTCGAATCCGCTCGCGAGGGCGCCTATGACGAGTCCGAGCGACAGATCGCCGTCGAGATGGCGAGGCAGGCCCAGCGCGGGCTCGCCGACGTGCTCATCGTCGCCCGGCTCCACGATGCCGGCCCGGACGAGGTGCAGTGGATCGCCGACTCCTACCAGAATCGGGCCTCGGAGCGGCGCCGGATTGCCGAGATCGCCGGGCGGGCAGCTCGCGCGCTCAGCATGCCGGCCGAGGAGCGGCGCATGCTCTCGGTCGCGGCATTCCTCCGCGACCTGGGCATGGCGGCCGTCCCGGTCGGCGTGCTCGACAAGCCTGGGCCCTTGACCGAGGAGGAACGCGCCCTGCTGACCGGCCAGGCGATCGCCGGCGAGCGTCTGCTGCGCACGATGCCGCAGCTTCGCGACGCCGCCCGAGTCGTCCGCCTCGCGCACGAGCACTGGGATGGCGGCGGCTACCCGGACGGACTCGAGGGCGAGGCGATCCCGCTGGCATCGCGCGTGCTGCACGCGTGTGCCGTCTGGGTGGCGCTCACCTCGCCGCGACCGTGGCGAGCGGCGCTCGACCGATCCGTCGCCCGCGATGAGCTGCGGCGCATGGCCGGCACCCAGCTCGACCCGGCCGTGGTCATCCTGCTGCTCGACCTCGGCCTCCACTGAGATCACCTCGCCCGCGCCGCGACCATCACCCTCGCCGCGCCGCCACGCACCCCGCGCAGGGCTCTCCTGCGTGAGGACGGACCGTTGGGGATGCACCCCGAGAACCGCCGTTTTGTGCCGACAAGTCACTGATGTCGGCACAAACCGGCGGCTCGCACACCCCAAACCCCTCCCCGCCCGAGGTGGATGTCCGCAGCCGGAAGCTCCTGCGTTTGCCCGACCGCTCCGGCCTCGGGCCGGTTTCTCCCCGCTTGTTTTTTCAGCGCCGCTCGTCGCGGAACATCGCCAGCGCGTGTTCGCCGGCCGGGTGCGCGCGAAGCTCCCGCACGACCTCGGTCATGGCCGCCGGCAGCTCCTCGGGTTGCGGCAGCGGCACCCCGTACTCGGGGGGCATCAGCACCGCCGCCGCCAGCGCGGCGAAGGTCAGGTCGGCGGCGCTGAAGCGCTCGCCGCACAGGTACGGGCGGCCATCGGCGAGCTGCCGCGCGACGTCGTCGAACACCGCGCGCACCTCGGCCTCGGACTGCGCCGCGGTGGCAGGCGTGATGTCGAGATAGCGATCGATCACGCGTGAGACCGCCGGGTATGCGACCGGTAGGACGCGGCGCTCCCAGGCCGGGACTCCGGTGCACGCGTAGTCGATCGCCACATCGCGACGCCCGCGCAGGCCGTTGTACATCCACCTTCGCCCATGCGGTCCCAGGCGTTCGTCGAAGTCGCGCTCGAGCGCCCGAACCTCGGCGGCGGCACCCGGATCGTCCGGAAACAGCCGCCGGTCCGGCGGCGCGTGCGCGTCGGCCTCATCGACGATGTCGGCCGAGTCGGCCAGCACCCGGTCGCCCCAGACGAGCACCGGTGCGGTCCTCCCGCCCCCGGCGCGACGCACCGCCACCCAGTGGATGAGCTGCAGGTGCGCGCGCTCTTGGTAGGCGACGCCAGCGCGATCCAGCGCCCAGCGAGCCTTCTCGCAGTAGTGGCTGATCGGAATCGTGATCAGGACGCACGGTGACTCGCTCACGCTCATCGGACCAGTGCGACTCTAGTCCCACTCCCGGCCCCCGCCAAGCCCCGGCCGGGGATAGACTCACGCCTTCTGGCGACCCCGTGAGAGGAGCTCCGATGGCCGAGAGCTCGGATCCCGACGTTCTACCGGTCGCCCGCCGCCGCCATTGCCGCGCCGCCTGAGGAGCTCGCCTACGTCGCGGCGTTCGACCCGGCCGGCACGCAGCGCGACGCCATGACCGTGATCGACTGCGATGACTCCTCGCCCACCTACGGCCAGGTGGTCGGCTGGACGGAGCTGCCGACCGCGGGCAACGAGCTGCATCACTTCGGGTGGAACGCCTGCTCCAGCGCGCTCTGCCACGAGGGCCAGCACGACGGCGCGCTCGAGCGCCGCTACCTGATCGTGCCGGGCATTCGCTCGTCGCGCACCTACGTGCTCGACACCAAGCCCGACCCGCGGCAGCCGGAGGTCGTCCGCACGATCGAGGCCGAGGAGCTCGCCGCCAAGGCCGGCTACTCCCGCCCGCACACCGTGCACTGCGGGCCCGGCGGCATCTTCATGTCCAACCTGGGCGGCGCCAACGGCGCCGACGGCCCGGGCGGGGTGGCGCTCATCGACCACGACACCTTCGAGGTCATCGGCGCCTGGGAGACGGACCGGGGCGAGCAGCAGCTCGCCTACGACGTGTGGTGGCACCTGAACGACGACGTCGCCGTCACGTCGGAGTGGGCGACCCCGTCGATGATCGAGAACGGGCTCAACCCCGAGGACCTCCTGGGGAAGCGGTTCGGCCACCACCTCAACTTCTGGAGCCTCTCCGAGGGCAGGCTGATCCAGCGGATCGACCTGGGCGACGAGCATCAGATGGTGCTCGAGCTGCGGCCGGCTCACGATCCCGAGCAAGGCCTGGGGCTTCGTCGGGGTCGTGATCAGCGTCGACGACCTGTCCGCCTCGGTGTGGCTGTGGTACCGCGATGGCGACCGGTGGGACGGCGAAGAAGGTGATCACGATCCCCGCCGAGCCCGCGGACGAGTCCGAGCTACCGCCCGCCCTTCAGCCCTTCGGCGCGGTTCCGCCGCTGGTCAGCGACATCGACCTGTCCGTCGACGACCGCTGGCTCTACGTGTCGTGCTGGGGGACCGGCGAGCTCAAGCAGTACGACGTGAGCGATCCGCACAACCCGCGAGAGGCGGGCTCGGTGCGCATGGGCGGGATCGTCGGCCGAACCCCGCACCCGGCCGCTCCCGAGCTGCCGCTGGCGGGCGCGCCGCAGATGGTCGAGATCAGCCGCGACGGGCGGCGCGTCTACTTCACCAACTCGCTGTACGCGGCGTGGGACGACGTCTTCTACCCGGACGGCGTGGGCGCCTGGGCGGCCCGCATCGACGCGAACACCGACACCGGCGGCATGACGGTCGACCCGCGGTTCTTCCCGCACGGCGACGACTTCCGCGGGCTGCGGGTGCACCAGACCCGCCTGCAGGGCGGGGACGCGTCGAGCGACTCGTACTGCTTCGTCGAGTAGCGGCGCAACCCGGCCGAGCTGCCGGGCGGCAGACGGGCGGGAGGTCGATCGGGCCTAGGGGAAATCCGCGAGGTACTCGAGCTCGACTCGGACCTCGCAGTCGGCTCCGCCCCCGTCGCGGCCGACGCTGCCGCCGCAGACGTCGCGCTCGGGGCCGCCGAACAGCCGGTCGTCGCCGTTGCCGGCGTTGACCGTGTCGACCGCGCCGCCGTCGGTCGCGCCCTTGTCGCTGGCGGCGTAGTCGTCGCCGTAGAGGGTGTCGTTCCCGTACCAGCCGTGGAGCTTGTCGTGGCCGCCGCCCGTCGCCAGGCCGGTCTCGGTGTAGCTGTCGCCGACCACCACGTCGGCCTTGGGTCCGGCGTTCAGGATGTCGTCGCCGCCTCCGGATGCGTGGCCGAAGCGCGAGTAGCTGTCGCCGACGACCAGGTCCTGGCCCTGCTCGCCGTAGGTCACGTCCGGGGCGCCGCCGCTGGCGTCCCCGTGGATCGAGGCGCTGTCGCCGACGATCACGTCGGCCTTCCCCTTGTTGGAGGACAGGACGTCGTGGCTGGCTCCGCCGGCGGTGCCGCGGACCGAGTAGTTGTCGCCGACCATGAAGTCGCTTCCGCTCGAGCCCTTGAGCACGTCCTGGCCCGTGGGCCCGGTTGCGTTGCCGCTCGGGCTGGCGTTGTCGCCGACCAAGAGGTCGTTGCCGTTCAGGTCCTTCAGGAAGTCGTCGCCGGGGCCGCCGATCAGCTTGTCCGGCTCGTTCTTGGCGAACAGCCTGTCGTTGCCCGAGCCGCCGCAGATCGTGTCGAAGCCGTCGTTGCCGTCGATCACGTCGTTGCCGCCCCGGCCGACGATCACGTCGCTGTTCTCGGTCCCGGTGATGCGGTCGCCGTGGTTGGTCCCGACGATCGTCGCCCGCTTGCCGAAGCAGGTGGGGCGCTTGGCCGCGGCCGCCGGAGCGGCGATCAGCGCAAGCGCCGCCACCGCACCGACGATCGTCGCCATGCGTGGGCTTCGGAAACCCCGCCGCTTCCCCATACCCCTTTGGTCGCCGGGTGCGCGACATGCTTGAGCGCCTACTCATAGGCTGTGGACATGTCGACCACCGGCCAGGCACCCAGCGACACCGAGCAGGCAGCGGCGGCCGCCGCGCCGGGCGGCGCCGTCCACGGCGGGCGGCTCGTCGCCCAGACGCTGAAGTCCCGGGGCGTCGAGCCATCTGTTCAGCCTCTCCGGCGGCCACCTGTTCTCGATCTACGACGGCTGCAAGGCCGAGGGGATCGAGGTCGTCGACACCCGCCACGAGGCCTCGGCGGCCTGGGCGGCGGAGGGGTTCGCGAAGGCGACCCGCCGGGCGGGCGTCTGCGGGCTGACCGCCGGGCCCGGGGTGACCAACGGGATGAGCGCCATGGCGGGCGCGCAGCAGAACCGCTCGCCGCTCGTGGTGCTCGGCGGCCGGGCGCCGGAGATGCGCTGGGGCTCGGGCTCGCTCCAGGAGATCGACCACCTGCCGTTCGTCAGCCCGCTCACCAAGTCGGCCGAGACGGTCAAGGACACCGCGCACATCCCCGAGTTCACCGCCGCGGCGATCGACGAGGCGCTCGCCCAGCCGAGCGGGCCCGACCTTCGTCGACTACCCGCTCGACGTCGTCTTCTCCGAGGCCGAGGCCGAGGTGCCGGCCGCGCCGGAGCGATCGCCCGGCAAGCCGGCCGATCGCTCCGACGAAGCCGCCGCGCTCCTGGCCGAGGGCCGAGCGCCCCGCGATCATGGCCGGCACCGGCCTCTACTGGGCCCACGGGGAGGAGGAGCTCCGCGCCCTCGCCGAGGCCCTCGGCATCCCCGTCTTCCTCAACGGCATGGGCCGCGGCTGCCTGCCCGCCGACCACGAGCTCTGCTTCAGCCGCGCCCGCGGCAAGGGCCTCAAGGAGGCCGACGTCGCCCTGGTGGTCGGCGTCCCGCTCGACTTCCGCCTCGCCTTCGGCGGCTCGTTCGGCGAGGAGACGAAGCTCGTCTCGCTCGACGTGGTGGAGAGTGAGCTGAAGGCGACCCGCCAGCCCGACCTGGCGCTGGTCGGCGACATCCCGGCCACGCTCGCCGCCACTACGTGAAGCGGCCGCGCCCGCCGGTGGCGATCGCGGCCGCACCACGTCCTGGGTCTCAGCGCTTCGCGAAACGAGTCCGAGAAGCGCGAATCCGAGACCGGCGATCTTACCGACGACCGCGCCCCGCTGCATCCCGTCCGCATCTACAAGGAGCTGAACGAGGTCCTCGACCGCAACGCGATCGTGATCGGCGACGGCGGCGACTTCGTCTCCTACGCCGGCAGGCACATCAACACCTACGAGCCCGGCACCTGGATGGACCCCGGCCCCTACGGCTGCCTCGGCGCCGGCCCCGGCCAGGCGATCGGCGCGGCCACGGCCCACCCCGACCGCCAGATCTGCCTCCTCCTCGGCGACGGCGCCTTCGGCTTCAGCGGCATGGAGTTCGACACCATGGCCCGCCACAACCTCCCCGTCGTCGGCATCATCGGCAACAACGGCATCTGGGCCCTCGAGCACCACCCGATGATGTTCCTCTACGGCTACTCGATGGCCGCCAAGCTGCGACCGGCAACCCGCTACGACCAGATCGCCGAGGCCCTCGGCTGCCACGCCGAGCTGGTCGAGAAGCCCGCCGACCTCAAGCCCGCCCTCGAGCGCGCCTTCTCCGCCGGCAAGCCCGCCCTCGTCAACGTCCTCACCGACCCCGAGGTCGTCTATCCGCGGAAGGCGGTGCTGGCGTAACGCCGAGAGATTCCCGGCCCACCTGAGTGCTCGCCGACCACGCTTCGGGCTCACCACGGAAGACACGTCCGACAGGTTTGCGCCCGAGATCGAGTAAGACCTTCCATGCTGGATTGACCGCATCGCGAATGCCTGACGCCCGTGGAGGGTCCGGGCCAGATTCGGGCCTCCGACGTCGCGAGACCTGCCGGCTTCAGCCTTCCCCGAGGCCGTGGGGGTGGAGGTGGTCCTCGGCCATTCGCTTCAGCCCGACGCGGTCGATCTTGCCGGTCGGGTTGAGCGGCATCTCGTCGAGGAAGACGATTTCCTCCGGCGCCTTGTAGCCGATTCGCTCCCGGCAGAAGACGATCAGGTCGGCCCGCGAGGGAGGCTCGCCGCCGTCGTTCAGCGTCACGTATGCGCGGACGTTCTCGCCGTGGACTTCGTCGTAGACGCCTACCGCGCCGGCGAGCGCCACCGCTGGGTGCTCGACCAGCGCCCCCTCGACCTCGTACGGGCTGATGTTGGAGCCGTCGTGGACGATCACCTGCTTCTTCCGGCCGAAGAACCAGAGATAGCCGTCCTCGTCGGCCCGCGCGAGATCGCCCGAGTCGAGCCAGTCGTCGGTCACAACCGCCTCAGTCGCCTCCGGCGCCTGCCAGTAGCCGAGCATGCGGCTGCGGCTTCGGATCCAGATCCGGCCGACCTCTCCGGCCTCGATCTGCTCGCCCCCCTCCTTGCGCAGGGCGATGGTGAAGCCGCAGATCGGCCTCCCGATCGAGCCCTGTCTGATCTCACCCGAGGGGGGATTGAGGGTCGCCAAGCCGACCTCCGTCATTCCATACCCCTCGACGATCGGGAACCCAGCCTTGGACGCGAACTCAGTCAGAAGCTCGGTCGAGACCTTGTCGGCCCCGGCGCGGCACATCCGAAGCGAGGAGAAGTCGCTCGGCTGCAGGTCGTGGTCATGGATCAGCGCGGAGAGCGCTGCCGGGATCATCGCCAGGATCGTCGGTTGATGCTTTCGCAGCAGCGGCAGGAGCTCGTGGGCGTCCGTTGCCCGCGCGACCACGACCTTGCCGCCGACCGAGAGCGTCGCAAGCGCCCAGAGGAACGAGCCGATGTGGGACATGGAGGAGCCGGGGAGGAAGACCTCGCTGGCGTCGAGCTCGAACGCGCCGGCCGCGCTGGCGATCATCCAGCGGAGAGTCTCGCGCGTGTGGGTGACGCCCTTGGCGGGGCCGGTGCTGCCCGAGGTGAAGAAGATCACGGCTGGAGCACCGGGATCCGGCGGCGCCTCGGCGTCGGACAGCAGCTCGGCATCGAGAAGCGTGCGGAAGTCGTGGCGCCAATCGGCGTCGCCCCCCGTGGGATCCTCGCTCCCGGACGTGAGCGGCTCCGGGTCGCGGTAGGCGATCGCCCCAAGCTCCAGGCCGCCCGCCCGCTCGCTCGCGGCGATGTCCTCGGTCCGCTCGACATGAGCGAGGAGGGCCCGGGCGCCGCTCACCTCCAGCGCGTGGTCGATCTCGCGGGCGGTGTAGCGGTAGTTCAGAGGTGTGGCGATCACCCCTGCCCGGAAGCAGGCCAGGTAGTGGACGACGAGGTCGATCCTGTTCGGCATCAGCGAGGCGAGGCGATCGCCCGGCTCTAGCCCGAGTGCGCGGTAGCCGCCGGCAAGCGCCGCGCTTGCCCGGTCGAGCTCGCGCCAAGTGAGCGCGCGCATGACCGAGACGATCGCGATCTCGTCGGGGGCCGAATCGAGGCCGATCCTGAGCAGGTCATTGAGCGGCCCGGCCGGGGCGTCGAGCTCGGCGCCATCGAGCAGCATCTGGCGGGATTCTATGACGCTGTCATGACGTCGCAGTCCGGCTGAGCTGCGCTGATCTCGTCCAGGATGGCAGCTAACTCCGCGTGACAGCGGATCCGATCAGCGCGAGCTGTCCGGGGTGAAGCTTCTTCGACGTCTGCGCCGGCGCCTGGGACCGGCGACGCTCAAGGGCGTCGGCGTAGGCGCCGTGATAGCTGCCGTTCGCCTTGACGCCCCCAATGCCGTAGCCCTCTCGCATCGCTCGGCGCAGCGTCGTCTTGAATTCGCGCCCGTGCCAGCGACGGGTGCCCGGAGAGGCACCGACGAAGAGGTGGACCAGCTCGTGGAGGAGCGTCTCCTCGGCGTCGCCCCGTCGCTGTCCCGGGAAAGCAGTCACTGAGATCCGCCACTCATCCGGGATTGCGAATCCGAGCCGGGTTCGGGGCCGGCTCGAGGCCCGGCGAATGTTCAGGGTGGGAGGGCGTCGCCCGAGCGGTCCGCCCCCTCCTCCGAAGATGGGAAGTGAGGCCAGTCGGTCCATCTCGGTCCGCAGGTCTATGCCGGCGACCCGGTAGTAGCTGGCTGGCCGCCGCTTGCTCGCTCCGCGGTTTTTGCCAACGTGTCCCATTGCGCCGAGCATGTTCCAGGTGGCGCCGGACTGTCTAGCCTCAGGTCACGAACCAGTCAACTCGGCGTCACAGGTACTGTGCTGGCATGGGGGATGCAAAGCACTCGATCAGCCCTGAAGGCAGGGCGAAGGCCGAGGCCGAGCTTCAGCACCTTCGCGAGGTGCGGCGCCCCAAGATCGTCGCCGAGATCAAGGTGGCGCGCGAGTTCGGAGATCTGTCCGAGAACGCTGAATACCACGCCGCTCGCGAAGCGCAAGGCCTAAACGAGGCCCGTATTCGGGCGCTCGAGCATCACCTGGCGATGGCGAAGCCGCAAGAGGGGACGAGCGGTGATTCGATCGGCGTCGGATCGCGGGTCAGCTTTCGTGACTGTGGGAACGGAAAGGTCACGGAGGTAACCCTTGTTCACCGGTTGGAGGCGACGGTCGCGGAGGGCAAGATCTCGGTCGAAAGCCCCGTCGCGGAGGCGCTTCTGGGCGCCCGCGTGGGGGAGAAGGTGACCCTCGACACGCCACGGGGTGCCAAGCAGCTCGAGATCCTGGACGTTGGCTGACGCTCGCGCCGTCCCGAATATCAAAGCCAGGTGGCTTCTTTCGCGCTATGAGACCCGGTGGGCTGTGGCGCAGCAGGGTGATCTGCGCCTCGCTACGGACTTAGAAATCCCCGACGCGGAATCGACTGAACGCCGCCCGGTTGTCAGCCTCGCCCGTGCTCGTGGAGCCGTTCCGCATGGAGTCGACGAGTGCGGATCCTCGGCACTCAGGTTACGAACCGGCTGGCCCGTCTGCCGATCGCTCCACGCCAGATGCCCCCACGCCGTCAAATAGGTGCGCGGCCTTCTTTATGGCGATGGGTCTTCGGTCACGTCTGAGTCAATCCAGTTCTGAACGTAGTCCAGCATCGGTTCAATCTGAGAGTTGCCAGGGACTGAGCCGGTGACCATGATCATCGTCCCGTTGCCCCTCTCCACGAAGACCGCATTCGCCCAATGCTTGTCCTTTTCTCCGAGGAGGGCCAAAAGGCCGAGCGGGAAGAGCAGGATGGCCACCACGATCTGCAGGTGTGGAACTGCTCCCTGCCGAAGGTCACGGCGTTCGGAGAGTGGTTGATCGGGAACCACTTGCCTTTCCCGAAGGATTCAGTGACCAAGTAGAGATAGCGCTGCATCGCCTCTTGGGGAGGTCGCTTTGAATCGATCTCTCTGTTGTAGTCCCATCGTCGTCACAACCTGGAGAATAGGCCGGACGCGCGTGGCGACCCGAGGATCCTTCGGACGACCAGCAGCAACCAATAGGACCCGATATGCCACGGCTAACGCTTCGCGCGAAAGCGGAAGCGCTGGGGCACCTGCTCCACTCTTTATGCGAGAAGCGGCGCGAATCGCTCAGCCGGGTCACGCCTGAAGGGCTGATGCCGAATCCGGTTTCGCAGGCCTCGCCCGCTCGACATAACGTGAGCTGCGAAGTCCGATTGGCTCACGTTCCTGTGAATGCAATCCGCGTGCTGCCTCGATGGTGATTGCTTCCAGGATGCGTTTGCTGATAAGCGATCTGATCGAAACGCCAACTCGCCACCTGAATGCGCAAGCTGGTCTCGCCAGAACTTCGCCAGCCGGATGTGACGGGCGCTGAGAGTCGCGGGCTCGGGCCAGTCAAGTCTCGGAGATCCAGGAAATATCTGGCAATTTAGTTGGGATCTCCAAGCGCAACGACAGCCGGCTGGCTACCAGTTGGCTGAGGTCGCGCCACGGCATGGCTGGGGTTCGGACCGATCCGGACAGTCCTCGACGTGGCGCACCTGCAAGACCTCTTGTATCGAAGCGAGTCACCGAGCGGCTGTACTTAGCCTCAGTTCGTCTGATGCGGGTCAGTGTTTCTGCGGCGCTTGCCATCCCTGACCACTAACCACCAATGAAGCACTCGGAAAGTAAGCCCATGACGCTCTCGACACGACCAACCACTTGTTCCCACGACGCGAGGGCTGCCGCGAAGCTCTCGCCCTGAATCTCTCGCGAAACGGTCACGTCCGCCACCAGGGACGCGCTGGGAAAACGCTCCTGGTCGTCAGCGATGAATAGGGACATTTCCGAAATCGACTCGCCGGTAGCGGCCACCAGGTCGACAACAACGTCGTCGTTGTCGACGCTCATGCTGAATCGTGACGAGGCCTCATTGATTTCGTGCGCCGACTCGCCGAGCAAACGGCCTGAGAAATGGTGAGGACCAAGAAGCGCTGAAGCCGCCTCCTCTAGGCTGGCGGCTGCGTATGTAGTGGCAAGGCTGGCGCCACATAATCTGATTGGAGGCTGCTGTGACGCGTTATGAGCCACGCGGAACGCCTCTGGAATGAATTCGCGGGCACTTCCGACCGTCACGTCGTGTTCGAGGAAGACGGTTACGCCCTCATCAGCGATTGATACGGATCGGTTGGGGAAGGCATTGACTATGACGGTGGTCTCGTCGATGTTCCAGTCGTCTAGACCGAGGGCCTCAAGACAGGTTTCCGCGATGGCTCCGCGCGCGTCGTAGAAGCCCGGCAGCGAATCCATCGGATCCCGCCTGTGGCCTGCTTGAGCCTAGGCTTCTCTAGCCTAGGCAACGTATCTTCGGCGTCGGGGGCTGTTTCACGTCTAGGCATGCTTCTGTTCTGGATTCAAAACTAACAGGCGCGACCTCACGCTCGCCTGAGGTCCGTCGGGCTTCGACGCTGACGAAGAAAACCTTCTAGGCGCGCCCGGGCGCCGGGGTGAGGGATCACTCGCCCGAACAGAATCTCGCGGAGAGCACGAGAGCTGATGCCCGCCGCGCTTGCGACTTCACGGCGAGGTAACTCACGAAGTAGAGGTAGCGCACGAGAGACGAAGTCGCGTGGATCCTTGTACACCGGCTGAACCTCCTCAACGACGCCATCACCCTCCACGCGCCGATCCAGCAGGTTGCCCTCCTTTCCGAGGCGCTCCCGAAGGATCGCGAACACCCGGCGGCGACAGAGCGTTCCTCTCGTCATCCTGAGACACGGCCCGCCATCGGACGCAGCGAACTTCAGCTCCGGCCGCGCGACATGCTCGCGAACAACGTCGGCGTACGACTTGACAGGGACGCGGCCTGGGAAGATCTGGCCCTCCAGGTCCTCGGTCGTGATCTCAATCGGTTCGCCGCTCTTGAGCTCGTACCACTCGGTTCCCAAGGCCTCATCTGGCTTGCAGAACGGAGCCACCAGCCGCAGCCGCTCGCCTCGCGCGAACGGCTTCGGGTAGGCGACCGAGATGAAATTGAAGGGTCGCACGGGCGAATCCGAATGGGAGTCGTTGTAACTCAAACGGTCGGACTAGTTCCGGCCGACTGATCGTCGGCTGCCCGGTCGCCGGCAGTTCGCTCCAGCTGCGGGTTGGCGATCTTCCACCACGAGCGCGCATGAGCGCGTCGGCCCAAAGCTCAGCGATCCAGAAACTCGCCATCGCCCTCACCCTGGGCGCCACGTAGGTGCCGAGCCCGTGCTCGGACATCCGGCGCACAGCTCACCCTCGGGCGCGTTGAAGTTCAACAGCACGTGCTAAATCACGCCAAGACCACGGCCAGCCCGTGGCGTGGTTACGGTGATGGGGTAGGCACGCGGGCCCCGGCCGCGGGCGGCGCCGTCCGGCTAGTTGCGATCGAGTGGAGCGAGAGCGGATGCGGTGCGGGCGGGCGAGCTGGCACTTGACTCGCTGACGTTCGTAGAAGAGGCTTGGCATTCAGCTACGCACAAGAAAGGACGGAGGGATGAGTCGATTGCTGCAGCTTCTCTCGCTTGTCGTGCTTGCGCTCTTCGCTGTCATGTGGCTCTGGATGGGGTTCAAGCTCTTGGGTTTCGATCCCACCACTGAGAAACCGACCCTCACCTTTGAGGATGTCAGGTGACGGTAGCGGGGTTCTTGGCATCGGCAGTTGGCGCCGGTACGGCATCGGTGCTCGGTATCGAGATTCAGAAAGCCCCGAACGATCAGTCGCTGGGTGCGCAAGTGAACCACGCGATGTCGCAGTCGGGGCTGCTTACTTTTGGAATTCTCCTATACGCCGCGGTTGGCATCTTCGTCCTGTTGGTCTGGGTGTTCAACTCGACGGAAGCTCCGGACATGATTGGCGCGTTTTCCCTTGGCGTGCTTGGCTGGCTCGCTGGCGCATTTGCCGCCGTGTTCCGCAAAGACGCGACAACCTGATCTCGTCAATCCGAGCGCCGAATCTCGCCTATGTCAATTCACCGCTACCGGTTCAGGGGCTTGGCTTTCTGAGAGGCGAACTCCTCCTGAGTGAGAACGCCCTGGTCGCGTAGCTCCCGGGGCACCGGGGGGGCACGGTTAGGCACCGATAGCCGGTGCCCGCTACCCCTTGCCCCAGCGTTCCCGAACTTTGCTGACCGGGAGGATCGCCGCGGTCAAGCGTCAGACACCAGCCGATCAACGGTTGTCCCCTTGACTCGCGCTGCGGCCCCCGGGTAGGGTCGGCGTCGGTCGCCGATCCTGGCTGAACCCCCGAAGGCCATGGCGTCTTGAACAAGAACAAAAAGCCGTTTCTCATCCCGGTCACCGCAGCGGTAGCGGCAGCTCTGGCTGCCTGCGGTAAGACGACGACCACGACCGTGGAGAGGACGAACACGGTGACGCAGACGCAGGAGCACACGACGACGCAAACCACGACAGCGAGGCCGACGACGACGACGACGACGACGACGACGACGACAACGACCACGACGACGACCATCCCGCCGATCGGAAGCACCGGCGGAGGAGGAAGCGCGGCGGCGGCTCGCACGCCTCCCATGTTTCGCATCAGTCTCACTCGTCCCACGTCTCAGGCGCGTAGCACGCGGCCATGTCTCCCACGCTCTCGCATTCCTCCCACGTTTCCTCTGGATGATCCATTGCCCGTCGAGCTCACATTTGACGCCTCCGCGAACTCAATAGACGCGGTCCAGCGAGCGGCCTACAGGTTCTCGGATCGTCTCTCATGCGACTGCTGCAGGACGGCGCTTCCATCCGATGCACGCTCCACTTTCCGGAGGGCACGAGACGATCCCAGAAGACGATCGTGGCTGAGTTTAGGAACGAGGTGCTAGATCAGACGTCTCCGGGAGCAGGTCCGGGGCGAGACCCAGGAAGCCAGGAACCTGGTCCTAGCACTCGCGTTCTCAAATACGGGACTTGGTGGACGAACCCGGCGAGTAGGACGTGTCGAAGTTTCAATCCGGCGGACGCCTACAAACCCGAGGCCGCGACTTGGTCGCTCTTGCCGTTCCGCTTCGAGCGAGCTGAACGGGAAGGTGCTGCTCACCAACATGGTCGGGGAGCACCTGTTCGTCTCCCACGGAGGAGTTCGACCAGCTCGCCGGAGAGCCGCCTGCCCGCGGATTCGCCGCTCGTCAGGAAGCTGCGGGCCAAGCACATGTGATCCGGCAGCCGAGCGAGACGAGCTCCGCTCGAGCTGCTGGCAATGAAGGTTCGGACCCGACTCGACCGCTGGCTGGGTCGACCGGACTTCACATCTTCGTCGTGTCGCTGCGCTGCGAGCACTCCTGCCCGTACTGCCAGGTCTCGCGCCAGAGCGCCGACAAGGAGCGCTTCGACATGTCGTCGGAGACGGCGCGACGCGCGCTCGAGATGGCGTTCCGCTCACCGTCGCCGCACACTCAAGATCGAGTTCCAGGGCGGCGAGCCGCTCCTCAACTTCGCGCTGATCGAGCAGATCGTCGTCGAGGCCGAGGCGCTGAACGCCGCGAGCACGGCAAGGACCTCGTCCTTCGTGATCGCGACGAACCTCGCGCTCCTCGACGACGAGGTGCTCGACTTCTGCGCGCGAGCACGACGTCTACATCTCGACCTCGCTCGACGGCCCGGCCGACCTCCACAACCGGAACCGTCCCCGGCCCGGGCGGCGACAGCTGGGAGCGCGCCGTCGACGGGATCCGGCGGGTCCGCGAGACGCTCGGCGTCGACCGCGTCTCGGCGCTGATGACGACGACCGCGCGCAGCCTCGACCGGTCGCGCGAGATCATCGACTCCTACGTCGAGCAGGGTCTGACGCGACATCTTCCTGCGGCCGCTCTCGCCCTACGGCTTCGCGGTCAAGACCAAGAGCCTACTCGGCCTACGACGCCGAGCGGTGGCTCGACTTCTACGAGGAGGGCCTCGACTACATCCTCGAGCTCAACCGAGCAGGGCGTCGCCGATCATCGAGCGTTACGCCTCGATCATCCTGAAGAAGATGCTGACCAACGACGACCCCGGCTACGTCGATCTGACCTCGCCCGCCGGGCATCGGGATCGGCGCGCTCGTCTACAACTACGACGGCGACGTCTACGCCTCCGACGAGGGCCGGATGCTCGCCGAGATGGGCGACACGACCTTCCGGCTCGGCAACCTCCACGCGGACTCCTACGAGGAGATCATGCTCTCGGACGCGCTGCTCGAGCCGCTGGAGGAGTCGTTCACCCTGAGCGCCCCGATGTGCAGCGACTGCGCGTTCGAGCCCTACTGCGGCGCCGATCCCGTCTACCACCACGCGACCAGCGGCGACTTCGTCGGCCGCAAGCCCGATCTCGGACTTCTGCCGCCGCAACATGGCGATCTTCAAGCTGCTCCTCGACCGCTACGAAAGCGATCCGAGCACGCCCGGCGCTGTCTTCCTGGACTGGGCGGGCCGATGATCGCTCTCCGGGGCCAGCGCCGCGTACGCCGACCTCGAGGAGCCGCTGCGACGCAGCGGTCTGGCTGCTCGTCGATCCAGACACCGCTGACCGCCGCAGCGCCGCGGCCGGGCCTTCCTGCTCGATGACAGGCGAGGAGCTGCCCGAGGGCTTCGGCCTCTACCTGGCCAAGCGACGGTCGAGCTCCGCAGCAACGGGGCCGCCGCAATCGAGCTTCCGCCCGCTCTCGAGCTACCTGAGCGGCGGCGACGTCGTCTCGCTGTCAGCCGACGGGCGAGCGCTTGCGGGTGCTCTGGCGACACGAGAGCCACCAGAACAGCATCCTCCTGACCGAGCGCTGCGACCACTACTGCCTGATGTGCTCGCAGCCGCCGAAGGCAGCGCAACGACGACTGGCTGCTGGACGATGCGTTCGAGCTGATCCGGCTCTTGCCGCGCGACGACCGAGCGACATCGGCTTCACCGGCGGCGAGCCGACGCTCTACGGCGACGGGCTGATCGAGCTCCTGCGGCTCTGCCGCAACCTCATCCCGAGGCGCAGCGTCCACGTGCTCTCCAACGGCCGCCGGTTCGCCGACCCGGCGTTCGCCGCGGCCTGGGCCGCGGTCGACAACCCGGACATGATGGTCGGCATCCCGATCTACGGCGCCGAGCCGTCCCTGCACGACTACGTCGTCCAGGCCGACGGCGCGTTCGACGAGACGGTCCGCGGGATCCTCAACCTCGGCTAGCCTCGGGCAGCGGATCGAGATCCGCGTCGTCCTCCACAAGCAGACCGCTCCCGTACCTGGTCGAGATCGCCGAGTTCATCGCCCGCAACCTCCCGTTCGTCGACCAGGTGGCGCTGATGGGGCTCGAGATGATCGGCTTCGCCCGGGCCAACATCGACGACGGTCTGGATCGACCCGATCGACTATCGCCGACGAGCTCGCCGAGGCGGTGCGCCTGCTCGATCGCAGGCGGATCAAGACGATGATCTACAACCACCAGCTCTGCCTGATCGACCGCGAGCTCTGGCCGTTCGCGGTCCGGTCGATCAGCGACTGGAAGAACGAGTACCACCCGGAGTGTCTCGCGCTGCGCCGTCGTCGACCAGTGCGGCGGGTTCTTCTTCTCGGCCAAATACCGCATGAGCGATCACATCAAGGCGATTCCAGCCGACGAGGTCGGGCGCGAGCGGGCGACCTTGGAGCTCGCGTGAGCTCGCCATCGTCTACTCGGAGAGGCGACTAACCGGTGGGGCTCGGATTCAGAGTAGGCAAAGGCGTTCGCGTCTACGGAGGGGGGCGTGGGCTCGGCGTCAGCGTCGGGAACGGGCCGGTGCGCTACTACCAGCGACTCGGCGGCGGGCGGATCCCGGAGTTCAAGTCGCTCGTCGGTGGCGGCCTACAAGCGGCAGGTGCGCCAGGCGGAGCGGGTCGAGGAGATCAAGGGAGTGCTGGCGCTCGACGAGCAGCTGATCGCGCAATGCCAGGTGCACCAGGACGAGTTCGCTGCCGTCGAAGCTGCAAACGCCCAGCCTGCGCCAGTGGACGAGCGTGAGATTCGCAGGCGGCTCGAGAGCGAAGCCCTGGCGGGCATCCCCCGACTGAAGCTGGCTGAACGTCGGGCTGCGCGTCGAACCGTCCTTAGACCATCTGCGACCTTCGAAGTTCAGCGCGAAGCAGCAGCGGCGAGCGGACGAAGCGGCAAAGGAACAGGCGCGTTTTCGACGACGGGTGGCGGCGGCTTCAGGCCAATGATCCGGAGACCGTCCTGGCGCCTTGGAGGCGGCGTTTTCGGATAACGAAGCTCCCGCGGCCGCCGTCTCGTGTCGCGATGACCGCGTCGACACCGTCATGCGGTGGCCGGTGAGCTGGACGAGGTCGTGCCCGAGCGCAAAGGCGCGGTGACTCCCATCGGGCCAACCAACGATCCACAAGCGAAACAAGACGGAACGGAGCCGAACTCTACTTAGAGGCACTGTCGAGTCACGCTCTGGCGACTGTGAAGGAGGCGCTCGCCGTCTGTCCGGGACTCGACGAGATCGGCTTGGCCGTCATTCGTGTAGCGACAGGACCCAGCACGAGGCGACGAGATCGCCGAGTCGATACTCCTCGGCACACTGCGCCGAGACGCGACTTGACGGGGTGCAGGTGGCAGAAGCACGGTCTCCAACGGCAACGCTGCTCCAGTTGGCCACGAGGACGGATGGGGATGAAAGGCAAGGGAGCGAACAAGACTCTCCTCGGACTCGATCTCGGCGACGACGAGGACGAGCGAGAATTCGTCACTACAGTCGCGAGTGGCCTTGGGTGTCGGGTTCCTGACGGTGGGGTTCCTGGAATTGCCTTGCCGGTCAACGTGGTCACCGGGTCGAGCTGAGGTCCCGCCCCCGGATCGATTGCTCCGGCGGACCAGTCGTGATGCGCAAGGCACCCACCGAGCATCCGAAAAATCAACTGGGCTGGTCGCGACGTGCGTGGCCAGGCACGACCTATTGGCGCTCAGGTGCGGGAGACGCGCGATGATGCGTGTCGTAGACGGTATGGCCCGCTGTAGATACCGGCCGAAAGCGCCTGAACTCGCAGCAGCGGGAAGTCCGGCTCGTTCGTCGAACCTTCATGCGTGGACGAGCGCAGCCAGCGGATCCAGCGGCGTTTCGAGTGGCCGATGATCATCGCGGCCCTGCTGACGATCCCGGCGATCGTGATTCAGGGCTCGAATCTCGACGAGCCGTGGGACACGATCGGGGCGGTTCTGAACTGGACGACGTGGCTCGCGTTCTTCACCGAGTTCGTCGTGATGATGATCGTCACGCCGCGGAGACGAGATTGGCTGAAGTCGCATCCGCTCGACGTGGCGATCACGTTCCTCACGCCGCCCTTCGCGCCGGCAGCGATTCAGTCCAGCCCGGGTCTTCCGGCTCCTTCGGCTGCTTCGTCGTCGTGCGCGTCTTCTCGATGCGCAACCTCGTCTCACTCGACGGGATCAGGATCGTCGGCGTCCTCACGCTGATCCTGATCTTCGGTGGAGGCGCGCTATTCGCGGCGGTCGAGACGACTACAACTACTCCACGTGGGATGGGATCTGGTGGGCCGTCACGACGATCACGACCGCCACCTCCGCCGACATCAGCTCCAGACGGACGCGGGGCGCGCGATTGCAATCGCGATCCTGCTCACGGGGATCGCGTTCATCGCGCTGCTCACCGCCTACGCCGCCGATCGCTTCATGCAAACGTCGGGCGAAGTCGAGGGCCTCAGGAGCGAATCCTCGCCGAGCTTCGTGATATCCGCGCCGAGATCGAGACCCTCAAACGCCGCTAGGGCGAGGCAGCCTGCCCGCTGTCCTAGCGTTGGCTAGGCGCCTCTGACAGCCCCTTACTCGGCGGTGTCCGGCCCTCGTCGAGCGCTTTGGGCGTGCTTCTCGACGCAGGCCCAGGCAGGATGCACTGGAGTCGTCGGGTCCCATGTATTGAAACAATCTGGATGGAGACAATGACGGACAGGCTTGTGACGATCTGAGGCACAGCGACCTCTGCCGCTGACACGAGCGGAAGCATTATCCAACTGGCCTCTACAGGGGCCGATATCTGGATTCTGGGTGGCGCAGGCCTCCTGGCGATCACCGGCGCATTCGCGCTGCGCCGACGCGCTAGGGCATAGCTGCTGTTTTCAAGCACAGTTGAGGCGCAGCTCGGCGAGCGCCATCACCCCGATCGGTGAGGCTCCGGTGCAACCTTGTCGCAACGCGAGGGCACGGTCGGCGATGTTCGGAACGAGTTCGTGACATCGAGGAATACCGTCCCATCCCCTCAGGGCTGACGCAGGCGCCCTTCGGGTGGTGATCTCCCGGCGCTAGAGGAGTCTAGCGAAAGCCGTCACGGCTGCTCCGCGCGCCCGGCCGCTCGGCGGGTGTCTCAGCGACGAACGGGGCTGATCAAACTGCGCAACGTCGCTCGCAGGACGAGGCGATCACCAGCAACAGAGATCCCTGGGGGTAGCCGGGCGATGTCCCGAGAGGGGGCGAGGCTTGCAGGCCGTGCCTGGCGAGGGCGCGGATCTGGTGTGTGCGGGCCGGGGTTCGAAGGCTCCGCTGGATCGTTGCCGAGAGGCCGTTGAGCCGCGTAGGCCAGCAGCGGCGGGATGACCACGAGACGACGATGACGGCGATGACCACCCGACGCCTGAATCCGTGCCCTTCGCCATTCGGCTGGACGGCGAACCGCTGCCGCGGTTCGGCGGCGATGTCGCGGATCCCCGAGCCGGGCGAGGACGGTGCGCATCTCGGAGACGCTCTGGGCCTCGAGCCTGATCGAGCCTCGCGGATGTGCTCGGAGTATCTCCTCCACGAGCTCACGGCGCCGCGCGCGCGGGAAGATCGGAGAGCTCCTTCTGCAAGCGCTTCAGGTAGTTGGCGACCAACGCGTCGGTGTCGTTCATGACCGTGTTCCTCTCTTGACGGCGCCGCCGCCGTCGGTATCGATGAATTGGTCGACCGCGTCGCGGAAGCGGCCCCACTCCCGCACAAACCCGTCAAGCGCGGTTCGCCCCGCATTCGGTGAGGCGGTAATAGCGCCGCGGCGGCCCAGCTGGGGACTCGCGCCAAGTCGGCTCGACGAGGCCGTCTCGGCGCAGTCGACTCAGCAGCGGATAGATCGTCCCTTCGCTCGTCACCATGCCGTCCACCTCCGCCAGCGCCCGGACGAGCCGAAGCCGTCGCTTCGGTCAGCAGCGCCAAGACGCGGTGGTGGAGCGTCCGCGCCGCATTTGGCGCAAGGCGTCTTGGCTAGAGCTACCAGGGACGGCAAGGTACTCGGCATCGTGACGATGCTGCAGCGCCACTGGTGTCGGCGCAGAGCCAGCCGCTCGGAGCCTGGGATAGGCTCGGGGGACGAGACTTTGCCGCCCGACGGCGTCTACCCGGCGAACGGCGGTCTTGGCGTAGCAACACGGCGTGGCCGCCAGGCGCGGCTCGCGACGCATACCGTGTCTGCCCTGGCGGAGCTGCGGAACATCGCGATCATCTCGCACGTCGACCACGGGAAGACCACCCTGGTCGACGCGATGCTGCGCCAGGCCGGCACCTTCGCCGCCCACGAGCAGGTCGTCGAGCGGGTCATGGACTCGGGCGAGCAGGAGCGCGAGCGCGGGATCACGATCCTCGCCAAGAACGCCTCGCTCACCCTCCCGCGGGCAAACGGCGGCGAGGTCAAGATCAACATCGTCGACACCCCCGGGCACGCCGACTTCGGCGGCGAGGTCGAGCGCGGGCTCTCGATGGTCGACGGGGCGCTGCTCCTGGTCGACGCCTCCGAGGGGCCGCTCCCGCAGACGCGCTTCGTGCTCCGCAAGGCGCTGGAGCGGCGGCTGCCGCTGATCCTCGTCGTCAACAAGGTGGACCGGCCCGACGCCCGGCTCGGCGAGGTCGTCGACGCCGTCTACGCGCTCTTCCTCGACCTGGACGCCGACGAGGAGCAGATCGAGTTCCCGATCGTCTACGCCTCCGCCCGAGAGGGGTGGGCGACGCTCGACCCCGAGACGCGCGGCGAGGACCTCTCGCCGCTCTTCTCCACGCTGTTCGAGCGGATCCCGGCGCCGAGCGGCGACCCCGAGGCGCCCCTGCAGGCTCTGGTGACGAACCTCGACGCCTCTCCCTACCACGGCCGGCTCGCCGTCTGCCGCGTTCACCGCGGAACCATCCGGCGCGGCGCGGAGATCTCCTGGTGTCGTCGCGACGGCAGCGTCGAGCGCGCTCGCATCGCGGAGCTCTACGTGACCGAGGGGCTCGAGCGGACCGCGGTCGAGGCCGCCGGAGCCGGCGAGATCGTCGTCGTCGCGGGCCTTCCGGAGGTGACGATCGGCGAGACGATCGCGGCGCTCGAGCAACCCGAGGCGCTGCCCCTGCTCGCGGTGGACGAGCCCGCCCTCGCGATGACGATCGGCGTCAACACCTCGCCGCTCGCCGGCCGGTCGGGGGACAGGCTCACCGGGCGACAGCTCGACGAGCGCCTGCGGGCCGAGCTGGTCGGCAACGTCTCCCTCCAGGTCAGCGCGACCGAGAGCACGGACGCGTGGGAGGTGCAGGGCCGGGGAGAGCTGCAGCTGGCGGTGCTGGTCGAGACGATGCGTCGCGAGGGCTTCGAGCTGACGGTGGGCAAGCCGCAGGCGATGACGCGCGAGATCGACGGCAGCCTTCACGAGCCCGTGGACCGACTCTCGATCGACATCCCCGAGGACTACATGGGCGTCGTGACCCAGCTCCTGGCGCTCCGCAGGGGCCGGATGGAGGACATGGTCAACCACGGCACCGGCTGGGTGCGCCTCGAATACCTCGTCCCCGCCCGCGGGCTGATCGGCGTGCGAAACGAGTTCCTCACCGAGACCCGCGGGACGGGAATCCTGCACTCGGTCTTCGAGACCTACGAGCCGTGGCACGGCGAGATCACCACCAGGGCGACGGGCTCGCTGGTCGCCGACCGGCGCGGCACCACCGCGTCGTTCGCGCTGATGAACCTGCAGGAGCGCGGCCAGCTCTTCGTCGGCCCGGGCGAGGAGGTCTACGAGGGCATGGTGATCGGCGAGAACGCCCGCGCCGAGGACCTCGACGTCAACCCGACGAAGGAAAAGCAGCAGACCAACATCCGCGCCGCCGGCTCCGACGAGGCCGTCCGCCTCGTCCCGCACCACCGCCTCTCGCTCGACCAGGCGCTGGAGTTCATCCGCGACGACGAGTGCGTCGAGGTCACCCCCGAGGCGGTCCGGCTGCGCAAGGTGGTGCTGCCGGCCGTCGAGCGGGTGAAGCTGGCGCGGGCCGGGAAGCGTCAGGGTTAGCGCGCACGACCTGCGCGATCGAGCCACGTTCGAGCGGTGAGCACGCGGTCGGCGTGCCCGAACCGTCGCTAGTCCCATAGGTCGGCCGGAGCTCCGGTTTCTGGGCCTTTCGTGGCCCCCACACGTTGGGTGGGCCCGGCGCCGTACCGGCTCAGACCGGACGCCGGCCATCGGCGGGCGGCCTAGCCGGCGCTCGGCACGCTAGGACGCGGCCTGAACCGGCCGCCGTTTGGCGCGGACGGCGACCGCGGGCGAGTACGAAGTCTTGGACGCGTGGACCCGCTATTCGCGCTGATGGTCGACGAGGATCCGTTTCGGCTCGCCGGATCTCGGCGCGTTAGCGCGGGCAATGCGGACGCTGATGATGAGCGTGGGGCTGTCGAGGCAGCCGTGATGTCGGCTTGGGGCAGCTCGACAGCGCCGTTGAGATTAGTCCGCGGTCGAGCGCCGCCCCGAGCCCACCTCATCGGTCCCGGTCCGAACCGGCATCGCCGATCCACGAGCTACGCCGAGGCGGCCGATCGAGCGATGCCGGCTCGCGTTAGACGTCCGTTCGGCTCGACATCGTCCCCGGCGGGCCGTCCTGAACAGGGCGTCATCGCCGGCTCCCAACGCTCGACGCAGTGCGACGGTTAGCTGCCGGTCAGCTTCCGGTCGGCCGCGTGAAGTTTCTTGCGAGGGCGGACTGCGACGCAGCTGTCATGGAGCCACGACGCGATGATCGGGATGCGCGAGACCGGATCGGTCGGAGCGCTCGCGGCTCCGCGCTGCGGGCGGGGAGTGGCGCACCGCGCGACTCTGTCCATTGCACGTGACGAGCGCGCGACTAAGCGCGTTGTCGAACGTAGACTTCAGTCCGGGCCTCCGGTCGCGTCTGGAAGCACGGCTCATCCGGGCCCGATACAGGCCGCGTGCGGCGTCATGGCACGTCGACGACGAGCTGCCGCTTGTGTGGATCCGCCACACGGTGCGATCGATGTCTTCGGGCCACTGCGTGCCCGGTCAAAGCGCAGGCACCTGCGCACTCGACTCCAGCTGCCGAAGGAGGTCCTCGCGGATGCGCCTGGGGTCCAGTTCCGGCCAGGGGGCCGACGTCGGGTCAGACTGCGTGAGCCGTCAGCCGATTCCAGTCGGACCAGCGAGGGGGTCGCGATATGTGTGTACCCCGACGTACAGGATGCGCTGGCGATCGTCGCCGCCGCAGAAGGCGCTGTGGGAGCGCCCTCAAAGAGCGCCGCGACTTCGCGCCTCAGGTACACAGGACTGCAGGCGCCCGCCGGGTCGAGGTCGCGGCGGTCCAGCGCCACTGACATCGCGGCGAGATCGTGCATGCTGCAGCGCCGGACGAGCCATCGAATCGGCAGTGGAGCCGGGTCAACTGGCGGAGAGCTACGACCCCGAAGTCGAGCTGCCGAGATGGGTTCAGGCTAGCCTCGGCGTCCACGGCATACGGCAAGCTGTCCACTCTGACGGTCGATGTGCCAGGACGACCCACGCGTTCGACCTTAGCGCGCATACTGCGAGTCACGAAATGGTCCGACAGTTGGCGCAGGACGCGTTACAGGCACGACCCCTAGTCTGACGGTCATGAAGAGCACACCTGTGGGAACTGAGATTCATTGATGGTCGTGGCGCGAGCTTCTACACGACAGACTGATGTCACTGAGTACATCGGAACGCAGCGGGAATAGTCCGAACCGTTCCGGTCGCCGAGTCGCGTTGTCACAGGCGAGCGCCGTTTCGGACGCGGCCACGTGCTTTGACGAAGGCCGTGTCGTCGAGTTGACCGCCGACATGGGTGCTGTCGCCTATGTCGCTGCGGCACGACCAGCCGCTCGGAGTGACTAGACGAATCCAAGCTACGTTCCGTCACTGGCGATCTGCCGAGTGATCCGATGACGCTCGTGGATTCGGCCCCACGTCAGTGTCCCCGGCGGATCAGCCTCAGCGATGTCAGTCGAACAGCGCGCCCACCGCCTCGCCGAAGACGCGCGTGTGCAGGTCGACGTCGTCCTCGGTGGTGGCCGGGCACATCAGGGCCATGTTGTGGAACGGGGTCATCAGGATGCCGCGGTTGAGGGCGTGGAGGTGCATGAAGCGGTCGAGCTCGCGGTCGGCCGTGGCCGCGGCCTCGGATCCGTTTCGCGGCGGGGTGGGGCGGAACGCGTACTCGACCCGGCAGCCCAGGCGGGTCGCGTGCCAGGGGGCGTCGTGGGCGGCGATCACGTCGTTCACCCCGGCCTCGAAGCGCTCGCCGAGCGCGATCATGCGCTCGAACGCCTCGTCGGTCAGCACCTTCTCCAGCGTCGCCCGGGTCGCCGCGAGCGATAGGGCGTTGCCCGACAGGGTGCCGCCGATCCCGCCGCCGTCCGTGGTCTCGAGCGTGTCGAGGTGGGCGGCGACGCGGTCGGCGACCTCCTCGCTCATCCCGTAGGCGGCGGCGGGCACGCCGGCGGCGATCGGCTTGCCGAGCGTCACGAAGTCCGGCTCCAGCCCGTGGGCGCGGGTGTAGCCGCCGGGCCCGGCGCAGATCGTGTGGGTCTCGTCGATCACGAGCAGCGTGCCGTGCTCGCGGGTCAGCGTCCGGAGCGCGTCGTGGTAGCCGGGCTCCGGGAGGATGATCCCGATGTTGGTCATCGCCGGCTCGGCGAGGACGCAGGCGACGTCCCCGTCGGCGAGCGCGGCCTCCAGCGCCTCGACGTCGTTCCACTCGATCGCCTTGGTGGTGACCGCGGGGTCGACCGGCGGGCCGATGTTGTCGGGGCGCGAGCGGGTCTCGCCTTCGACCGAGATCGCGAAGGTCTCGTCGACGGTGCCGTGGTAGCACCAGGAATAGACCAGGATCTTCGGCCGGCCGGTGATCGCGCGCGCGAGGCGGATCGTGAAGCGGTTGGCGTCGGTGGCGGTGAGGGCGAACTGCCAGTAGGGAAGGCCGAAGCGGCGGGCGAGCTCCTCGCCGACCCAGTCCGAGTCCTCGGTGGGGAGCATCAGCGTCACCCCGCGGCGCGCCTGGGCGGCGATCGCCTCGGCCGTCGCGGGCGGGGAGTGGCCGGTCATCGCCCCGGTGTCGCCGAGGCAGAAGTCGACGTACTCGATTCCGTCGACGTCGGTGAACCGGGCGCCCGACGCCTCGGCCACGAAGACGGGGAAGGCGCCCGCCCACTCGGTCATCCACGGCATCGGCACCCCGGCCAAGAGCGAGCGCCGGCCGCGCTCGAACAGCTCGCGCGAGCGCGGATGCTCGGCGACGAAGCGCTCCTCCTCGGCTCGGAGGAGCTCGTGGAGCCGGTCGCGATCGATCTCCTTCGCCATCCGGCCAGGATATGCGCGGGGCAGCTCTACTTGACGACGCGGTACCTGAGGTGGGTGACGCCGGGGGCCTCGACCACCCTGGTGCATTCCAGCTCGGGCTGATCGGGGCCGAGGTTCTCGAACAGCCGCACCCCGTCGCCCAGGAACACGGGCACGACGTGGAGTTGAAACTCGTCGAGCAGCCCGGCCTTGAGGTACTGCTGGGCGACGCTCGCGCCGCCGGCCATCGCGACGTTCTTGTCGCCGGCCGCCGCCTTGGCTTGCTCGAGCGCGGCCTCGATGCCGTCGGTGACGAAGGTGAAGGTGGTCCCGCCCTGCTTGGTCACCGGCTCGCGGGCGTGGTGGGTGAGGATGAACACCGGATGGTGGAAGGGAGGGTCATCGCCCCACCAGGCGTCCGGGTTGGGGTCGTCTTCCCACGCGCCCTCGCCGCCGCTGAACATCCGCCTGCCCATCACGGTCGCCCCGGTGCTGCGCAGCGTTTCGTCGACGACCTCGGAGCTGGCGTTGGTCTCGCCTCCGGACAGGCCGTGCGGCTCGCGCCAGCTCTTCAGCGCAATGACCCACTCGTGGAGGCCCTCGCCGCCCCGGCCCAACGGCTCGTCGAGCGTCTGGTTTGGCCCCGCGGTGAAGCCGTCGAGTGACATCGAGATGTCGAAGGTCAGCTTTGTCATCGTGCCTCCTGGGGATTCGCGATCGGCTCGAAGCCGCTCATCGTTCGTTCTACGAGGTAAGACCGCCCACCGCGGCGCAACTCATCGCCGGGTGCTTCGCCGCCGCAGCCCGGCGTCTTCGAGCGCCGGCGGGCGCCAGCCGGCGTCGGCGGGGTTGAGGTTCGTCCCCGGCGCGACGATCTCGTCGATTCGGTCGAGGACGTCGGCGGACAGCTTCACGTCGGCGGCGGCGAGCTGGCTCTCCAGGTGCTCCATCGTGCGCGGGCCGATGATCGGGGCGGTGACCGCCGGGTGCTCCGAGACGAAGCCGAGGGCGAGCTGGATCATGGTGAGCCCGGCCTCGTCGGCGAGGTCGGTGAGCTCGTAGACGGCCTCGATCTTTCGCCGGTTCTCGGGCCGCGACATGTCGAAGCGCTGCGGGAGCATCTGGACGCGGCGGCTCTCGGTGGCCTCGGCGCCGCGGCGGTAGCGGCCGGAGAGGTAGCCGCCGGCGAGCGGGCTCCACGGGATGACGGCCATCCCGTAGCGCTCGCAGGCGGGCAGGACGTCGGCCTCGATCCCCCGCGCGAGCAGCGAGTAGGGCGGCTGCTCGCAGACGAAGCGCTCGCGGCCGCGGCGCTCGGCGGTCCACTGCGCCTCGACGATCGCCTCGGCGGGGAAGGTCGAGCTGCCGATGTAGCGGACCTTGCCCTGGCGGACGAGGTCGGTGAGGGCGCCGAGGGTCTCGTCGATGTCGGTGTCCGGCTCGGGGCGGTGGATCTGGTAGAGGTCGATCCAGTCGGTGCCCAGGCGCCGCAGGCTGTTCTCGACCTCGGTCATGATCCAGCGGCGCGAGTTGCCGCGCTGGTTGGGGTCGTCGCCCATCGAGCCGTGGACCTTGGTCGCCAGGACGACGTCGTCGCGCCGTCCGCCGGCGAGCGCCTTGCCGACGATCTCCTCCGACTCCCCGCGCGAGTAGACGTCCGCGGTGTCGACGAAGTTGATCCCCGCGTCGAGGGCGGCGTGGATGACCCGGATCGACTCGTCGTGATCCGTCTCTCCCCAGGTGCCGAACATCATCGTCCCGAGGCAGAGCTGGCTGACCTGAACGCCGGTGCGGCCGAGGGGGCGGAGCTCCATCGAGCGCAGCTTACGGAGGGCGGAGCGCCAGGCAATCGCCGCGCGCGCCGCAACTCATCGCGGCTCGCGGCTGGCTACAGTCTGATCGTGCGCCGCGGGAGGGCAATCGCATCGGTCTTCGTTCTTGTCGTGGCGCTGGGGATTGCGCCTGCCGCTCGGGCGGCAGACCCCGGGCGCTGGATTCTGACTGGCGCGAGCTCCGTTCCCGTCACCTACTGGCAGGGCCTCACCTCCAATCCGGCGGAGTCGAACTTCTTCCTCGTCGGAATCTTCCGGGGCCTGTGGAAAACGACGCCCAAGTTGGGGCAAACGGCCGGCGTAAACGACGCTATCCCGCCGAGCGTCGCGCAGACGGAGGGCTACAACCACATCGGCGATCCGACCTGGAATCCCGGCGACGGCGGGCGCGTGATCCTGCCGATGGAGTGCTACGACCCCAGCAGCGGCCAGAACACCTGTAACAAGGGGGCGTTCGGCGTCGCCAACCCCGCCACCCTCGCCTTCCGCTACTACGTGAACCTCGACCCGGCGGAGATCCCCAAGGCCATGTGGGCCGAGACCTCGCCCAACGGCGCGATCATCTGGACCAGCAGCGGCAACGACCTGCTCGCCTACCGCTCGAGCGACGTCACCCAGGCCAACAGTGGGCCCTCCGGCCCGGTGATCCACGCGGTGCGCCGCCTCCCGGGGGCGGTGCCGCCGACCGGGGTGACCGGCGCTGTCTTCCGGGAGGGCAAGCTGCTGCTCGCGGGCGAGTCCAACGGCGTCTATCAGGTGTGGAGCATCAACACCCAGACTGGAGGACGCACGCTCGAGATCGAAAAGCGGATTTGCGGTGAGTCCGAGGGCCTCGACGCGATGCCCACCCTGAACGGCAAGCTTCACTGGTTGATCTCTCCATTCGACCCGGGATGCGAGCTGACCTTCGGCCCGACGAGCGCCCTGCTCCACTTCCTGCGGGCGCCCGCCCACAACGTCTTCCAGCGTGGTGGTCACGAATACCCAGGTGGGAACGCTGCCGGGCCCGGTGCGGGCCACGGTCCACGCGACCTTCAACGGCGCCCCGTTGCGCGACGTACGCGTGAGGTTCGCCGGCGGGGCGGCGCGCACCAATGACAACGGCGTCGCGACCGTCGTCACCACCCTGGAGCGGCCGGGACGCTTTCGGGCGTTCGTGCCAAGGGACGAGAACTACGGGCTCTCGGCGCTCGTGCCGGTCGGCATGTCGCAGGCGGCCCAGCGCCTGGCGGTCCCCCGCTCGGGCGCCGGCTAGCCGGTGCACTTCCTGGCCGGATGGAGGTGACCCCATGAGGAGAAGCAGAGCGATCGTTCGAGTCACCGCCGTCGCGGGCTGTCTCGGCACCGCCGCGGCGCTCGTGATCGGCGCGGGCGGGGCCTCGGCGGCGTCGCCCGCAGTCGATCTCAGCCACGCCAATCGCTGCGACTTCATCGGCCCCCAGCAGGGCTCGCGCTGCCTCCTTCCCTTCCCGGACGACTACTACACCGTTCGCGATCCCAACACCGCGACGGGCCGCCGGGTGAACCTCAAGACGGCCTCGATGCCGGCCAACGTCCACGGCGTCCACATCAACGCCGCGCCGTACAACGCCAGCGACGGCTTCAGCCCCGGCCAGGCGATCGTCGTCAAGGTCCCCGGCCTCGACAGCGCGGCGGCCATGAAGCAGACCGGCGCCGTGCCGATCAACCACATCGGCCGCTTCCGCGATCCCGAGCAGCCGATCGTCCTGATCGACGCCAACACGGGCAAGCGGTGGCGGATCTGGGCCGAGATCGACTCCAACGCGACGAGCCCGGCGAGCACCTCGCTGTTGATCAACCCGGCGCAGAACCTCGCCTCCGGGCACCGCTACATCGTCGCGCTTCGCAACCTGAAGACGGCCGGCGGCCAGACGATCCCGGCGCCCGCCGGATTCCGCTACTACCGCGACCAGCTGCCCTCCAACTCGCCCGTGATCAACCAGCGGCGTGCGCACTTCGAGGGGATCTTCCAGACCCTGCACAAGGCGGGCATCGAGCGCCACGACCTCTACCTGGCCTGGGACTTCACGGTCGCCAGCGACTACAACATCGCCAAGCGGGCGCTCCACATGCGAAACGACGCCTTCGCGTCGCTCGGCGACAACGACCTCGCCGACCGGAAGGTGGAGGGGACCTCGCCGAAGTTCAAGGTGACCGACGTGCAGAACTTCACGGCGGCGCAGGATCCGCAGATAGCGCGCCGGGTGAAGGGCACCGTGACCGTGCCCTGCTACCTGTCGCCGAGCTGCGCGCCGGGTGGCACGTTCACGCTGAACGCCAACGGCGTGCCGAAGCGAAACGGCAACTGGGACGCCAACTTCGACTGCATCATCCCGCGCTCCGCGGTCGAGGGAGGCGCGCCGCCGGCGCGCCCGTCGCTGTACGGGCACGGCCTGTTCGGCGACGCCTCGGAGGTCGCATCGAGCGGCCAGCGCGACCTCGCCGACACCTACAACTTCGTCCTCTGCGCCACCGATGAGATCGGCATGTCGCAGAGCGACCTCGGCAGCGCGGCCGCGGTCACCAGCGACATCAGCAACTTCCCGAAGCTGGCGGACCGGCTGCAGCAGGGCCTCCTGGACGAGCTCTTCCTGGGCCGGGCGATGATCCATCCCGGACGGGTTCAGCAGCAGTCCCGCGTTCCGCGTCGACGGCACCCTGCACTCGCCGTCGGTGATCGACACGCGCCACCTCTACTACGACGGCAACAGCCAGGGCGGGATCATGGGCGGCGCGCTCACCGCGCTCTCGCCCGACTTCGTCCGCGCGGCGCTGGGCGTGGCGGCGATGAGGTACTCGCTGCTTTTGCCGCGCTCGGTCGACTTCGACCAGTTCGCGGCGCTCCTTTACCCGAACTATCCGGACGAGCTCACGCGGCCGCTGTCCCTGTCGCTGATCCAGATGCTCTGGGACCGCGGCGAGCCGAACGGCTACGCGCACCGGATGACCACCAACCCGCTCCCCGACACGCCGCCGCACAAGGTGCTGATCAACGTCGCGCTCGGCGATCACCAGGTCTCGAACTTCGCCTCCGACGTCGAGGCGCGGACGATCGGCGCGTCCGCCCACGCGCCGGTCCTCGATCCGGGCCGCTGGCCGAACGAGGACGTGCTCTTCGGCGTGCCGCGGATCACGAGCTATCCGTTCACAGGCTCGGCGGCGATCTTCTACTGGGACATCGGCCCCGTGCGTCCCGACCCGGACAATCCCGGCCAGACGATCGGCGTGCCCCCGCCGCCGTTCGAGAACGTGCCCAACCGCGAGGGCGAGGATCCGCACAGCGCGCCGCGCGGCGCCCCGCTGGCCGAGAAGCTGATCTCCGGCTTCCTGCAGCCGTACGGCGCGGTCACGGACGTGTGCGGCGGCGAGGCCTGCCGCGCCGGCGGCTGGACCGGGCCCTAACGGGGCGTGACCGACTTCCTGGTCAAGCGCGACGACCTGCGCGAGTGCCGGATCGCCGAGTCCGAGGCGCCCGAGCTCGAGCCCGGCCAGGCCCTGCTGCGGGTCGACACCTTCGGGCTGACCGCCAACAACGTCACCTACGCGGTGATGGGCGAGACGATGTCCTACTGGGACTTCTTCCCGGCCGAAGCAGGCTGGGGCCGGGTGCCGATGTGGGGCTTCGCCGAGGTCGAGCGCAAGCGAGGCCGAGGGGGTCGAGCCCGGCACGCGCGTGTACGGATACCTGCCTCCCTCCTCACACCTGGTCGTGACGCCCGCCGACGCCAACCAGCACGGCTTCACCGACGGCTCGCCGCACCGGGCGCCGCTGCCCTCGGCCTACCACCGCTATCTGGCGACGGGGACCGACCTCTTCTACCGGCCGGACACCGAGGAGATGCAGATGCTCCTGCGCCCGCTCTTCTACACCTCGTTTCTGATCGACGACCAGCTCGACGACGAGGGGCTGACGACTCGCGGGCCGGTCGTGATCTCGAGCGCCTCGAGCAAGACGGCGATCGCCGCCGCCTTCCTGCTCGCGCGGCGCGATGGGGTGGAGCTCGTCGCCCTGACCTCCCCGGGAAGCGCCGAGTTCGTCGAGGGCCTGGGGATCTACGGCCGCACCGTCACCTACGACGCGATCGACTCACTCGAGCGCGGGCCCGCCACCTACGTCGACGTCTCGGGGGACGGCGAGGTGCGCCGAGCGGTCCATTCGCACTACGGCGACGCGCTCGCCTACAGCATGGCCGTGGGCGTCACGCACTGGGAGGATCTCGGCGCCGGCGGCGAGGGCGAGCTTCCCGGCCCGGCGCCGACCCTGTTCTTCGCGCCGGATCGCGTCGTCAAGCGCTCCAAGGACTGGGGCGGGGCCGGGATGGAGACGAGGGTCGCCGATGCCTGGCACCCGTTCTGCGAATGGATCGGCGGCTGGCTCGAGCCGATCCGTGGCAGCGGCTTCGAGGCGGTGAAGAGCGCCTACCTCGACGTGCTCGAGGGCCGCGTCGACCCGAAGACGGCGCACGTGCTCTCGCT
>CAVPEC010000005.1:0-90128 GCA_963702805.1 uncultured Actinomycetes bacterium
GACGTCCTGCTGGGGCCAGTCGCGGCCGAAGGCGAGCACGGGCACGTCGGCTGGCGGCGCGGCCTCGCCGAGGGCGCCGGAGTGACGATCGCCGCCACGCTCTCCACGGCCCCGCTGATGGCGCACGACTTCGAGGCGGTTTCGCTGGCGTCCGTGCCCGCGAACCTGCTGGCGGTGCCGGCCGTCGCGCCACTCATGTGGCTCGGGATGCTCGCCGCGCTGGCTGGGCCAGCTGCCCGGGCTCCCGGTGCGAGCCGCTGACCGGCCTCGCGGGCCTGCTGGCCGCCTACGTCGCGCAGATCGCACACTGGCTCGGCTCGCCGGGCTGGGCGCGGGCGAGCGTCCCGCTGCCCAGCGCGGCGGGGTTGCTGGCCGCGTACGCCGCGCTCGCCCTGGTGCTCTGGGTCCGCTTGCCTGGGCGCGCCGTCGCGGGGGCCTGCGGAGGGCGCCTGCCGCCGTCAGGCCCCTCGGCCTGGCGGCCTGCCTCGCGGTTCTCGTCCTGGGGCTGGCCGGCCTTCGGTCGTCGGGGCGGAACGGCGGCCGAGCCCACGGCCGGGCTGCGCGTCATCGTGCTCGACGTCGGCCAGGGCGATGCGATCCTGCTCGACCCGGCCGACGGTCGAGCCGGTGCTCGTGGACGGCGGACCGCCGGGCGACGACCTTCGCGGCCAGCTCGAGGACGAGGGCGTCTCGGCCCTGGCCGCCGCGGTCGTCACCCACGACCAGTCCGACCACGCGGGCGGGATCGAGCGAGCTGCTCGGCTCGTTTCCGGTGCCACCGGCTGCTCTACGGGAGCGCGGCGCGCGACTTCCTCGCAGGCTGCCCGCTCCGCCGGCGTCCGGGCGATGTCGATCGCGGAAGGGCTCGGAGATCGATTCCGGGGAGTCTCCGGATCGAGGCGCTCTGGCCGCCACAGGCCGTGCTCGAAGGGCCTGCCCCGAGCGATCCGAACCAGACGGCGCTCGTGCTGCTCGCGCGCTGGCAGGGCTTCCGCATGCTGCTCACGGCGGACGCCGAGGCCGAGGCGGTGCCGATCGACCCCGGTCCGATCGACGTCCTCAAGGTGGCCCACCACGGCTCGGACGACGCCGGCCTCGATTCCCTGCTCGACCGCAGCGTCCCGCGTCTCGCGGTGATCTCGGTCGGAGCGCACAACCCCTACGGTCATCCGACGCCGGGCACGCTCGCCACCCTCGCCGAGCACGACGTCCCGGTCCTCCGCACGGACGAGGGCGGGGACGTGGCGATCGACGTCACATCGAGCGGCTGGTGGGTCGAGACCGCCGGATGAGCCCCGGCCCCTCATCACCGGTTTGCGCCGACCGCTTGGGTAGGCTCCGCGACTCGGTAGGCAACCGGAAGGAGAGCGATGAACCGGCTAGCGGCCATCGCTGCGACGATCGCGCTCGGAGTGGGGGCGGGGACCGGAATCGCCGCCTGCGGCGGCGATAGCACGACCACCGTCACCGCGGGAGGGGCAGCGGCTCCAACCAGCGCCGACCACGTCCACCTCGACGACGAGCTCCTCGTCGAGCACCACCACGACCACGATCGACCAGTACGCGACAGCGGCAGCGGCGGCAGCGGCGGCGGCGCCTACTGACCACTCGGCACAGCGGGATGGTCCGCGGCGCCGCTTTCCGGGCGCGGCGGCTAGGAGCGGCCGCGGCTCCGAATACACTCGGCGGCCATGTCGAGCACCCACCGAAGCGCCAGTGGCTCGGGCGCGATCGAAGCCCGCGTACCTGATCGCCGGCAGCGACGAGGGCAAGATCGATGCGGCGCTGTCCCGTCTCCGCGCCCGTGCCGAGCGCGAGGGCGGTCCCGGGGCGCTGGAGAGCTTCGCGCCCGAGGCCGGGCAGGGGCCGCCCGACGCCGCCGCCCTGATCGCGGCCATTCCCTCGATGTCCTTGATGGCGTCTCGGCGCTACCTGCTCGCCGACGGCGTCGAGCGGTGGACCGCCAAGCAGGCGGAGCCCGTGATCGCCGCGCTCGGCGCCCTGCCGCCCGACCTCACGGTCGTGCTGGTCGCGCGGGAGATGTCGCCGAAGACCAAGGCACCCGGCGGGCATCGCCAAGGCGATCGAGGCCGCCGCCGGCGAGGTGCTCCGCTACCAGGCGCCAAAGGCGCGCGAGCTGGTGCCTCGGCTCGTCGCCGAGGCGAGCCAGCGCGGCTTCCGGCTCGAGCCCGATGCCGCGCGCCTTCTGGTCGAGCGCCTGGGGGAGGGCACGCTGCGCCTTGCCAACGAGCTCGAGCGGCTGGCGCTCTGGGCGGGGCCGGAGGGAGAGGTGACGGTCGCCGACCTCGAGGCGATGGTGGCCGACACGTCCGAGGAGGCTGCCTGGACCCTTTCCGATGCGATTGTCGCCCGCGACCCGCGTACGGCGATCCGTGCCGCGGACCGCCTGGCCGCCCAGGGCGATGGCGTCACTCCGATCGTCTATCAGGCCGCGCGACGGCTTCGCGAGGCGCACGGCGCACTGCTGGAGCTGGAGGCGGGGAGGTCGCAGGGAGAGGTCGAGTCAAGGCTCAAGATGCATCCCTACGCGGCGAAGATGCTGGTTCGACGGCTGCGAGGAGCTTCGCCCGCGGATCTTCGCGCCGCCACCTGCGCGGTCGCCGATCTGGAGTGGTGGACTCGTGGCGGCTCGGAGTACCCGGACGACGTGGCGCTGACGCTCGCGGTGAGGCGAGCGACCGGCGCCGGCGCCGGTGCGGGCTGAGGCAGCGCGCGCGTCGCAGCGGGCGACCGGTGGTCGTGTCCGGCGTTACCCGGCGGCGCGGTTCAGCAGGCGGGCGGCGCGAGTCTTCTTGCGGGCGCCGTTGTTCGATTGCAGGGCGCCCTTCTCGACCGCCTTGTCGATCCGCGACACGAGCTGGCGGTGCTCGTCCGCGATCGTGGCGGAATCGCCCGACTCCACGGCGCTCTCGAGCCGCCGGAAATGGGTCTTGACGGCGCTCTGGAGGCGACGGTTCTCGAGCCGCTCGCGCTCGGACCGCTGGATGCGCTTTCGCTGTGAGGCGATGTTGGCCATCGGGCGACCGGCCACTATAGCTGGGGTGGCTGGGGCGGCTGGGGCGGCGCGCGCGCCCGGGACGAGGTCGGCGGCCTGATGGAGCGCCGCGACCCCGGCCAAAGCCCAGAGGACGAACGCCGAGCCCGCGAGCGGCTGTACGGCCAAGCGTGGACTGGATCCAGGCCCGGTGGACATCGTTGCCGCGGAGGAGCCCGGCACCGAGGCGCTGGCCGTGGCCGGCGAGTCCGCGCAGGCGCGCGCCGGGCGGCTGGCCCGCTCGACCGCCCTCTTCTCCGTCGCCACCAGCTTCTCGAGGGTCGCCGGTTTGGTCCGCGAGGTGTTCGCGGCCTACTACTTCGGGGTCAGCGGCGCGATGTCGGCGTTCACGATCGCGTTCCAGGTCCCGAACCTGGTCCGCAGCCTGTTCGCCGATTCGGCGATCCAGGCGGCCTTCGTCCCGGTCTTCACCGAGCACCTGGAGCGCGGAAACAAGCGGAGGCGTTCCGGCTGGCCTCCACCCTGATCTTCCTGGTCACCCTGGTGCTGACCGCCCTCACGGCGCTCTTCATCCTCATCGCGCCGGTGCTGATGCCGCTGTTCGTGGGCTCTCACGTCCCGCAGGGCCTCACGGTCACCCTCTCCCAGATCCTGTTCCCGATCCTGGTGATGCTCGGGACGACCGGGATGGTGGTCGGCATCCTCAACAGCTACAACCGCTTCGGCGCCTTCGCGATCTCGCCGTTCTTCTGGAACGTGGCGATCATCGCCGTCCTGGTCGCCATGGCCCCGCTCTTTCACGGCGACAACCGGATCTACGCCTACGCGATCGGGGTGCTGGTGGGGACGGCGATCCAGCTGGCGATCCCCACCTGGGACCTGCGCCACACGCCGTTCCGGCTGTTGCGGGTGTTCGACTGGCGAAGCCTCGAGGTGCGACGCGTGCTGGTGCTGATGCTGCCCGTGACGCTCAGCCTCGGGCTGATCAACTTCAACCTGCTGATCAACAGCATCTTCGGCAGCCTCGTCTCCGCGCACGCGCCGGCGGAGATCGACAAGGCGTTTCGCATCTACATGCTGCCCCAGGGGATCTTCTCGGTCGCCGTGACGACGGTGGTGTTCCCGACCCTGGCGCGGCTCGCTGCGCGCCGCGAGTTTGGCGACCTGCGAGCGACGATGGCCAACGGGATGCGACAGATAGTGCTCCTTCTGATCCCGGCCGCGGCAGCCATCCTCGTGCTCTCGGTGCCGATGATCCGGCTGGTCTATCAGCGGGGGGAGTTCAGCCCCGGCGACACGCAGGTCGTCGCCACAGCGCTCTTCTGGTTCGCCTTCTCGCTGCCGTTCAACGGCCTCTTCCTGCTGCTCACCCGGACCTTCTTCAGCCTCCAGCGACCCTGGGTGCCCACGGCGATCTCGGGAATCAACCTGGCGATCACGGCACTCGCCGCGCTGCTGCTCTACGAGCCCTTCGGGGTCGGCGGGATCGTGGCCGCCACCGTGATCGCGACCGCGGCCAGCGTGCTCGCGCAGACGATCGTCCTGCGCCGACAGCTCGGCCGGCTGGAGCTCGGCAGGCTGGTATGGACCACGGCTCGCGTCAGCGGCGCCGCCGCCGCTCTGGCGGGGGCGAGCTACGGCGTCTGGTACGTGCTCGACCAGGCCCTCGGGCGCGGGCTCGGCGGCCAGATCGTCTCCCTGAGCGCCGGTCTGGCGGCGGGAGCCGCCGTCTACGCGGCGGCGATCACCCTGCTCCGAATCCCGGAGGCTCAGCAGATCTGGCGGCTGCTTCGCGGCGGCGAGTCCGGCACGACCTGAGCGGTGTCCCCGGCCGGCGCGTTCTTGCCGGATACCGGCGAAAAAGCGCCAAGCGCCTCGGTCCTGGACAGTTCCGCCACCTGGCCGCTCGCCATACTGGCTTCGCAATGAATCGCATCCGCAACTTCTCGATCATCGCCCACATCGACCACGGCAAGTCGACCCTTGCCGACCGGTTGCTGGAGCTGACCGGGACCGTGGGCGCCGAGCACCGGCCGCAGCTGCTCGACTCGATGGACCTCGAGCGCGAGCGAGGGATCACGATCAAGGCCCAGGCGGTCCGGGTCTCCTATCGGGCCGGCGACGGCGAGACCTACCACCTGCACCTGATCGACACCCCCGGACACGTGGACTTCTCCTACGAGGTCTCGCGCAGCCTTGCCGCCTGTGAGGGGGCGCTCCTGGTCGTGGACGCCTCCCAGGGCGTCGAGGCGCAGACGGTCGCCAACACCTACGCGGCCGTCGAGGCCGGCCTGGAGCTGATCCCGGTGCTCAACAAGGTGGATCTGCCGAGCGCCGAGCCCGAGCGGGTGGCGGCCGAGGTCACGGATCTGGTCGGGGGCGATCCAGACGAGGTGCTGCGGATCTCGGCGAAGACGGGCGAGGGCGTCGAACAGGTGCTGGAGGCGATCGTGGCGCGCATCCCGCCGCCTCGGGGGGATGCCCGAGGCCCCACCGCGGGCGCTGATCTTCGACTCGGAGTTCGACCCGTACCGAGGCGTGGTCGCGTACGTTCGCCTCGTGGATGGCGCCTTCCAGAAGGGCGAGCGGATCATCGCCATGCAGACGGGGATCGAGGCCGACATCGACGAGATCGGATTCTTCGTGCCACAGATGCGAGCGGCGCAGGGTATGGCCGCGGGAGAGGTCGGTTACGTGATCACCGGGATCAAGGACGTCGCCCTGCTGCGGGTCGGCGACACGCTGACCGCCAGGCAGCGGCCGGCGGCGGAGCCGCTGCCCGGCTACCGCGAGGTGAAGCCGATGGTCTTCTGCGGCCTGTTCCCGATCGACACCGACCGCTATGAGGACCTGCGCGACGCGCTCGACCGCCTGGCGCTGAACGACGCCGCGCTCTCGTATGAGCCGGAGACGTCGCAGGCGCTCGGGTTTGGGTTTCGCTGCGGCTTCCTCGGCCTGCTGCACATGGACATCGTTCGCGAGCGGCTGGAGCGCGAGTACGGGCTGGAGCTGCTGGCGACGACCCCCAACGTCCGCTACGAGGTCGAGCTGCGCGGCGGCGAGCGAGTCGAGGTCAGAAGCCCGGCCGAGATGCCGGATCCCGCGGCGATCGAGCGGATCCTCGAGCCCTACATTCGTGCCACGGTGATCGCGCCGGCCGGGTACGTGGGAGCGGTGATGGAGCTCTGCCAGGGCCGGCGCGGCACCGACGTCGACATCCACTATCTGTCGCCCGAGCGGGTGCAGCTCCGCTACGACCTGCCGCTGGCCGAGATCGTGCTCGACTTCTACGACCAGCTCAAGTCGAGGACCGCCGGATACGCGTCGCTGGACTACGAGCAGAGCGGCAACCGGCCGGCGGACCTCGTCAAGCTCGACGTGCTGCTGGCCGGCGAGCGGGTGGATGCGCTGTCGGTGATCGTCCATTCCGACGACGCCTACCGCGCAGGCAAGGCTCTCGTCGAGCGCCTCCAGAAGACGATTCCCAGGCAGCTCTTCGACGTGCCGGTGCAGGCGGCGATCGGCTCGCGGGTGCTCGCCCGCGAGACGGTCAAGGCGCTGCGCAAGGACGTCACCGCCAAGCTCTACGGGGGAGACGTGACCCGCAAGCGCAAGCTGCTGGAAAAGCAGAAGGCCGGCAAGAAGCGGATGAAGCAGGTGGGCCGCATCGAGGTGCCGCAGGAGGCCTTCCTGTCAGTGTTGGAACTCGATGGAGGGAAGTAGGCAGGAGCGCAACGTCGAGCGGCGATCGGCCGGCTGAGGCCGCGCTCAGGCCTGGTTCGGCGGCTCGACCGGGGTGGGGGCGCCGCCGATCCGGTCCTGCCAGCGGCGGTATCGCCTGCGGCTGCGCTCAGACCTCGCGGTTGCCCGGGTCAGGCGCCTGCCTCCCTCGGCGTACCAACGCCGCGCCCACGGAGACTCCGGCTTCGCAAGCCGGACCGCGGCCACCAGCCCGACCAGCGGCACCAGGATGCCGACCACCGCCGACGTGTACTTGCCCTTCAGCGCCGCGATCACGGAGCAGCCGAGGTCCAGGCCCAGGAGGGCGGCGATTCCGAGCACCGAGCTCGTGTCCCCGCTCTCCAGGGGCGTGAAGCCAAGCACCAGGGCGCCGCCCAGCACGGCCGCAAAGATCACCGCGTCGACCGAGCGGCGCCCCTCCTCGGCCCAGTAGACGTCGTCGAGGTGGAGCCAGAGCGCGAACTCGTCCAGGGTCAGGCCCATCCCCACCCCGAAGGCGGCGGCCATGATCTCGAGCCAGGGGGCGCCGGGCTGGAGCGCGAACTCACAGAACCCGGCGAGCATCAAGAGCACGATCCCGAAGACGAGGTGGTGGACGTGAAGGCCGCCCTCGGTCTGGATGCTCCCCGGCCACCACGGCACCTTGGGGCTGCGCATCAGGCGCGTGCTCATGCGGATGAACCCGAACGAGAGCAGGAACCCGGCGAGCAGCAGGAACCCGGCGAGCTGGCCTCCCCCTTCCGCAAGGTCGACATGAACGGTGACTTCGGCCATCGACGCCACGCCGATATTCTGACGCCGCGATGGCCGTGAAGACGGAAGCCGTGGGAAAGGAATGGCCGCCTGCCTCGTTCGAGGTCGAGGCCGCACGGATCGAGCAGTACGCGAGCGCGGTCGGCGAGGACAACCCCGTCCACCACGACGCCGACGCCGCCAGGGCCGCGGGCTTTCGCGATCTGGTGGCGCCGCCGATGTTCTGCGTGGTCTACAGCGGACCGGCGCTGGGGCCGGCGATCCTCGATCCCGAGGTCGGGATCAACCTTCCCGGCGATGGTCCACGGCGGCCAGGAGTTCGAGTGGGGAGAGCCGGTTTGCGCCGGCGACGTGATCACCACCACCGCGACCTGCAAGGAGATCTACGAGCGCGACGGCAGGGGCTTCTACGTGTTCGAGTCGGTGTCCACCAACCAGGAGGGCGAGGAGACGGTCCGCGGCACCTGGACCGACATCGTTCGGGGGGTCTGATCGCGATGAGCGACTTCAAGCAGGGCGACTCGCTGCCGGAGCTCAGGGTCACTCCCGACGCCGGCCTGACCAAGCGCTACGCCGAGGCGTCGGGGGATCCGAACCCGATCCACACGGACCCCGAGTTCGCCAAGTCGGTTGGGCTGCCCGGGCGTGATCCTCCACGGCCTGTACTCGATGGCGCAGGTCGCGCGAGCCCACACCGAGGCCGCCGGCGGCGACCCCCGAGCGCTGAGGCGGCTGTCGGTCCAGTTCCGCGGCATGGGGTTCCCGGAGCAGGAGATCGTGGTCACGGCCACGGTCAAGGAGGCCTCGGACGGCCGCCTGGTCACCGACACGGTCGCCGCCCAGGGCGACAACCGGATCATCCGCAACGCCGAGGCCGAGCTGGCGGTGGAGTAGCGGTCGGTGGGCGGCTCCCGGCCCTCGGGCGGGGATGCCGGCGGTCGATCGCCGTGGTTGGGCAGGCCTGGCTGGCGAGCGACCGCCGGTAGCGCCGCCCGAGGAGTCCCGCACCGCTCGCTCCTAGAATTCGTTCGACATGCTCTCCGAGCGCCAGCAGCTGATCCTCAACCTCGTCGTCGACGCCTACCTCGAGTCCGGGAAGCCGGTGGGCTCGAAGGGGATCGCCGAGCGCGCGGACGTCGAGTGGAGCGCGTCGACCGTGCGCAGCGAGCTCGCGGAGCTCGAGCAGGCCGGTTACCTGGCCCACCCGCACACCTCGGCCGGACGCCTGCCCACCGACTCCGGCTATCGCTTCTACGCCGACTCGCTGCTCGCCTCGGGGCGCCAGCTCCAGGCTCCGCCCGGGCCCGGCCTCGATCTGACGCAAATGCGCCGAGAGGTGGACGAGGCGATGCGCGACACGACCTCCGAGCTGTCGCGGATCACCGACCTGCTCGCCGTCGCGACCGCCCCGCCCGCCGGCACGGCTCGCATTCATCGGGTCGAGGTGCTGCTGCTGCAGCCGCGCGTGGCGATGGTCGTCGCGATCGCCTCCAACGGCGGCGTCACGAAGCGCGTGTTCACCTTCGAGGAGCCGGTGGACCCCGGGCTCGTCGAGTGGGCGTCGAGCTACCTGAACGAGCGGCTGGCGGGCCTGGGCCTCGGCGCGCGAATGATCGCCGACCGCCTCGCCGACCCCGAGCTGGGCGCGGCCGAGACGGCGTTCATCGCCGAGATCGAGGATGCGTTCACCGGGCTGGAGGAGCGCGCCGAGGCGGACCTCTACGTGGAGGGCGCCGCTCGCCTGCTCTCCGAGGAGCATGCCGGCGACCTGCCGCACGTCGACGCGCTGATGCGTGCGTTGGAGCGCCGCGCCGGCCTGCTCGGCATCCTGCGCTCGGCGCTCGAGGAGCGCTCCGTGTTCCTGTGGATCGGGGATGAGAACCCGGCTCCGGAGTTGCGCTCCGTGAGCGTGGTCGGCGCCAACTACGGGCTCGGCTACAGGAACCTGGGGACGGTCGGCGTGGTCGGGCCGCTGCGCATGGACTACGCGACGGCGATCGCCTCGGTGCGCGACGCGGCGGGCCAGCTGTCCCGCTTCTTCGAGACGGTCTACGAGAGGTGAAGCGCGACTACTACGAGGTCCTCGGCGTCGACCGGGGAGCCGGCGACACGGAGATCAAGAAGGCGTTCCGCGGGCTGGCGCGCGAGCTGCATCCGGACGTCAACAAGCACGACCCGCAGGCCGAGGAGAAGTTCAAGGAGGCCGCCGAGGCTTACGAGGTCCTCTCCGACCCCGACCGCCGCGGCACCTACGACGCCTTCGGCCACGAGGGCCTGCGCTCCGGCGGCTGGGCGCCGCACAGCGACGCCTTCGGCAGCTTCGAGGACGTGCTGTCGGCGTTCTTCGGGCGCGGCGACCCGCTGTTCAGCGAGCTGTTCGGGTTCGGCCCGGCCGGGCCGGCGAGCGGCGGCGACGTCGCGGCGCAGGTCGAGGTGAGCCTCGAGGAGGTGCTCACCGGAGCCTCTCGCGAGGTGTCGTTCGAGGCGGTCTCGACCTGCGAGCGCTGCCGGGGCAACGGCGCCGAGCCCGGAACACCGATTCGGGCCTGCGAGACGTGCGGCGGCAGCGGCGAGCTCCGCGAGGTCGCGCGGGTCGCCTTCGGTCAGGTCGTGCGGACCGGCGCGTGCCCCACCTGCGGCGGCCAGGGGCGGGTGCCCGAGACGCCCATGCGAGGAGTGCGGAGGCGAGGGACGGACCGCCCGGGCGCGCACCTGGGAGGTCGAGGTGCCCCCGGGGATCGAGTCCGGACAGCGGATCCGGATCTCGGGGGCCGGGCACGCCGGCGAGGCCGGGGGACGGTCCGGGGACCTCTACGTCCAGGTTGTGGTCGCGGACGACGAGCGCTTCGAGCGCCACGGCCAGGATCTGGTCACCGTGGTCGAGCTGCCCGCGACTCGAGCGATGCTCGGCAGCACGCGTGACCGTGCCGACGCTCGACGGCGAGCGCGAGATCGAGGTCCCGGCGGGGGCCCAGCCCGGCGAGCAGATCGTCGTGCGGGGCCTGGGGCTGCCGTCCCTTCGCGGCGCGGCGCGCGGCGACCAGCACGTGGTGCTGGACGTCTACGTGCCCGCCGACCTGAGCAAGGAGCAGCGGGAGCTGGCCGAGCGGCTCGACGAGGCCCTTGGGCTCCGCGAGCTCGCGGCGGCGACGGAGGCTCGCGCTCGCGCCGCCGCGCTCGCGCCAGGCGCGGCAGGTGATCCGGCTCGCCGTTCGCTGCCGTCCGGAGCTCGCCGAGCGGGTGCTCGCCGACCTGGTGGAGCTGGCCCCGGGAGGGGTCGAGGAGGAGCGGGGCGACGGCTACGTGGAGTACGCGATCTACGGCGCCCCCGGCGAGCTGCCGGCGCTCCCGGATCTCGAGGCGATCGCCGGCGACGGGCTGGTGGCGGTCACCTCGGCCGAGATCCCCGACGACTGGGCGGACCGTTGGCAGGACTTCCACCGGCCCCTCGACGTCGGCGGGCGTCTGTGGGTGCGGCCCTCGTGGGAGGCGCCGCGCGAGGGAACGATCGACATCGTGGTCGACCCGGGCCAGGCGTTCGGCACCGGCGCCCACCCGACCACCAGGATGTGCCTGGAGCTGCTGCTGGAGCTGGCCGATGCGGGGCACGCGCGCGGCGCCCTCGCCGACTGGGGCACCGGCTCGGGGGTGCTGGCGATCGCCGCGGCGAAGCTGGGCTTCGGCCCGATCGTGGCCTGCGACCACGAGCCTGCGGCGCTCGAGGCGGCCGGCGCGAACGCCCGTGCCAACGGGGTCGAGCTCGAGCTGCGCCGCGCCAACCTGCGCCGGCAGCCGCCGCCCCGGGCGCCGACCGTCGTGGCCAACCTGACCGCGCCGATCCTGCGCGAGATCTCACGGCGCCTCGAGCGAGCGCCCGAGCGGCTGATCTGCTCCGGGCTCCTCGCCGCGGAGGCCGCGGACGCACGGCGCGCGTTCGCCCGCACGGCCTGACCGAGCGGCTGAGCCGGTCCGAGGGCGACTGGGTCGCAATCTCATTCGCGGCGGGGTCGACCGCCTGACGCCCGCCGCGGCGGGACAATCCGGGCATGAGCGAGCCAGCGCTCGTCCCTGCCGATCGCCGTCTTCGACTCGGGGATCGGCGGGCTCACCGTTCTCCACGAGCTCCTCGTCTCGCTGCCGGCGGAGAGCTACCTCTACCTGGGCGACACGGCCGGGTTCCCCTACGGGACGAAGTCCGTGGACTGGCTTCGGCCCCGCATCGACCGCTTGACGCGCTTCCTGCTCGACCGAGGCTCCAAGCTGCTGGTGGTCGCGTGCAACTCGGCGACCTCGGCGGGCGCGGACCTGGTTCGCCAGGTCGCCGAGGAGCGTGGGGTGGAGGTGCTGACCGTGGTCGACCCAGAGGCGGAGATCGCGGCGGCGATCAGCGACAGCGGGCGCGTCGGCGTCCTCGCCACGCCGACCACGGTGGCAGGCGGGCGCGTACCGTCGCGCCCTCGACGCGCCATGGTCGCGAGCTGGAGGTGACCGAGGTGGCCGCACCCGACCTCGCCCCGATCATCCAGAACGGCTTCCCGTTCGATCAGCGGGTGATGGACACCGTGCGCTCCTACTGCGCGCCGCTGAAGCGGGCCGACGTCGACACGCTGATCCTCGGCTGCACGCACTACCCGCTCGTCGCCCCGATGCTGCAGCGGATGCTCGGCCGCGACGTTCGCCTGGTCACCGCCGGGCCACGCCGTGGCCGCCGCCGCCCAGCGGGTGCTCGAGGCGCAGGGCCTGGAGACGCAGAGCGACGCCGAGGGCGAGTACCGCTTCCTGTGCACCGGCGAGGTGGATGCGTTCCGCGAGCTGGGCACCCGCTTCCTGCAGATGCCGCTGGGTGAGATCGAGCACGTGGAGCTGTCCTGACCGCCGACTGCGCCGCTCAGGGCGTACTCGGCCCGCCTTCAGGGCGGGGCCCGGCTGCGGGGCGCGGCTACCCTGTAGTCATGAGCATCCTCGAGCGGGTCCAGGCCGACACACGCGCGGCGATGAAGGCCGGCGAGCGCGACCGGGTCGGCGCGCTGCGCATGCTCGACGAGCGCTCTGCAGCAGGAGGCGAAGCTCGGCACCGACGACGAGGTCGGCGGTGCTGCAGCGGGAGCGCAAGAAGCGGCTCGAGGCCGCGGAGGCGTTCCGCGAGGGAGGCAGCGAGGATCGAGCGGCCGCGGAGGAGTCCGAGGCGGAGCTGATCGAGGTCTACCTGCCGGAGCAGCTCTCCGACGAGGAGCTCGACGAGCTGGTGGACGCCGCGATCGAGGAGGCCGGCGCATCCGAGGCCCGGCGAGATGGGCAAGGTGATGTCCCTGGTGATGCCGCGGGTCCAGGGACGGGCCGACGGCAAGCGGGTCAGCGGGGCGGTGCGGCAGCGCCTCGGCGGCGGCTAGGCGATCGGGAGGGCTTTGGCGCGCAGGCAGCTAACGCTCGACAACACGGTGGCCGCCGAGCTGGCGGGATCCGAGGACGCCGTGCTGCGCGAGCTCGAAGGCAGGATCGGTTGCGATCTGCATCTGCGCGGCAACGTGCTGACGCTCGACGGCGACGAGGGGGAGGTCAGGGACGCCGCCGCGGTGGTCGAGGAGCTGGTGGACCTGATCGAGCGCGGACACGAGCTGGCGCCGGCGACGATCGACACCGTGGCCGGCGCGATGGACGCCAGCCAGCGGCCGGCGGAGATCCTCGACGACGTGATCTGGCGCCACCGCAGCATCAAGGTCGCTCCGAAGACGGTCAACCAGAAGCGCTACGTGGACTCGATCCGCCAGCACACGGTGACCTTCGGAATCGGCCCCGCGGGAACCGGGAAGACCTTCCTCGCGGTGGCGATGGCGGTGGCGGCGCTCGACGCTCGAGAGGTGAGCCGCATCATCCTCACCCGTCCCGCGGTCGAGGCCGGCGAGCGCCTCGGATTCCTGCCGGGCGACATCCAGGCCAAGGTCGATCCCTACCTGCGGCCCCTGTTCGACGCCCTCTACGACATGCTCGACCCCGAGCGCGTCAGCACCTACTTCGATCGGGGGATCATCGAGGTGGCGCCGCTCGCGTTCATGCGCGGCCGCACGCTCAACGACTCGTTCGTGATCCTGGACGAGGCGCAGAACACGAGCCCCGAGCAGATGAAGATGTTCCTGACCCGGCTCGGCTTCGGCTCGAAGATGGTGGTCACCGGCGACATCACCCAGATCGACCTGCCGCGCGACCAGCGCTCCGGGCTGGTGGTGATCGGGGAGATCCTGGCGCAGGTCGCCGACATCTCGTTCGTGCGGTTCGGCGGCGAGGACGTCGTGCGCCACCAGCTCGTGCAGCGCATCGTCGCTGCCTACGGCGAGTACGAGCGGGAGAGCCGCAACGAGGATTGACCCGGTGCCGGTGGACCTCGCGGACGTCCCGGTGGAGCTGCGACCGGCGGCCGAGGTCGCCCTGCGCGCGGCGGGCGTCGTCGAGGGGCATCTCTCGGTCGAGCTGGTCGCGCCGGGCCGGATTCGCGAGCTGAATCGCGAGCATCGCGGACGCGACGAGCCCACGGACGTGCTCTCGTTCCCGATCGACGGGGCCGACCGCGTCGCGGGCCCCCGCGAGCTCGGCGACGTGGTCATCTGCCCCGAGCACGCCCCCGACCTCGACCGAGGCGACGGTCCACGGCGTCCTCCACCTGTGCGGATACGACCACGAGACGGATCAAGGGCGAGATGCTCGAGCTGCAGGCCGCGGTGATGCAGCTCCCTCGGGCCGGCCGCCGAGCAGCCGGCAACGAGCGGCGAGGCAGGATGACCCGCGCTGGGTTCGTGGGGCTGGCGGGTCGCCCCAACGTCGGCAAGTCGACGCTGGTCAACGCGATCGTCGGCGCCAAGGTGGCGATCGTCTCCGATCGTCCGCAGACGACCCGCCGGGCGATTCGCGGCATCGCGACGGACCCGCCCGCGGGTTGGCAGATGGTGCTCGTCGACCTGCCCGGCGTGCAGCGGCCGCGCGACGCGCTCACCGAGCGGATGCAGCGCCGCGTCGAGCGGGAGCTGGACGACGCCGACGCCGCGTTGCTGGTCGTCGATGGACACCAGGGGATCGGTCCCGGCGACAGGTTCATCGCCAAGGCATTGCTCGGCGCCGGAGGCGAGACCCCGGTGGTCTGCGCCGTCAACAAGTGCGATCGGCTTCGCGCGCCGGAGACCGCCGCGGCGCTTGCCGCCGCCGCAGAGCTCGAGGCGGTCGACGAGGTGTTCCCGGTCAGCGCCAGGACCGGGGCGGGGTTGGAGCCGCTGATCGCGCGGCTCGCCTCGCTGCTCCCGGAGGGGCCGTTCCTCTATCCGCCGGAGGATCGGTCCGACCTGCCCAGCGAGGTCCATCTCGCCGAGCTGGTCCGCGAGCAGGTGCTTCGCCGCACGCGCGAGGAGATCCCGCACGCGGTCGAGGTGCAGGTCGACGAGATCGAGTCGCGCGACGACGGCCTGGTCGAGGTCCACGCCCAGGTCTGGGTCGAGACGCAGTCCCAGAAGGGGATCCTGGTGGGCAAGGGCGGGCGGATGGTGCGCGAGATCGGCACCGCGGCGCGCAAGGAGCTCGAGCGCGACCTCGAGGCCCATGTCTTCCTCGACCTCCAGGTCAAGGTCCGCGAGCACTGGCGCCGCGACGACGCCCTGCTCGATCGGATCGGCATCGAGTAGCCGACTCGTAAACTCCTCCAAATGGAGCATTCATCGCCGCCGGAGGCGGTCCGGTTCGACGAGCACGGCCTGGTGCCCTGCGTGATGCAGGACTGGCGCACTGGCGAGGTGCTGACGCTCGCCTACATGAACGACGAGGCGCTGCGGCGCACCCGCGAGACGGGGGAGATCCACTTCTACAGCCGCTCGCGGGGCGAGATCTGGCACAAGGGCCAGACCTCGGGCAACCTGCAGCGCGTGCGCCAGATCCGCTACGACTGCGATGGCGACGCGCTCGTCGCCCTGGTCGATCCGGCGGGTCCGGCCTGTCACACGGGTCAGCGCTCGTGCTTCTACCGCGACCTCGACGGGAGCGCCGACCCGGCTCCGGACGCGCCACCGGCCGACGGCGAGCCCGCCCCGGCCACCTACGAGGCGCTGGCGGTGCTCGAGCGCACCCTGCTCGACCGCCGCGAACGCCGGCCCGAGGGCTCCTACACGGTCGAGCTGCTCGACGACCCGCCGCGGATCGCCGACAAGGTGCGCGAGGAGGCCGACGAGGTGTCCCGCGCCGCCGGCTCGGAGTCCGAGCAGCGGGTGAGCCGAGGAGGCCGCCGACGTCCTCTACCACCTGCACGTGCTCCTGGTCTCGCGCGGGATCTCGATCGCGGCGGTGCTGGAGATGTTGAATGGCCGTCGCCGGTGAGCGTCGCGACCTCGAACGCCGGGCCCATGGCCGTAAGCGCTGAGGCCGGGCTCGACCTCGAGCCGAGCCTCGAGCGGGCACGCGAGCTGGCCCGCGAGGGCAACGCGATCCCGGTTCGGATGTCGTTCGTCGACGATTGCGAGACCCCCGTCTCCGCGTTCCTGAAGCTGCGCACGGACGGCCCCTGCTTCCTGCTCGAGTCCGCCGAGCAGGGACGCCTGGGCCGCTACTCGTTCCTCGGCTTCAGCCCGCGCGCGATCCTGCGCTGGCACGACGGTGTGCTCAGCGAGTGGCCGGGCGACGCGAGCGCCGGCGACGAGCCGCGAGCGCGCCACCGTGCCCCCGACCCGTACGCGGCCGTCAGCGAGTACCTCGGCCGCCACCGGCTGGCGCCGGTCGAAGACCTGCCGCCGTTCGCGGGCGGGGCGGTCGGGTTCTTCGGCTACGACCTGGTCCGCACGGTCGAGCCGCTCGGCGAGCCGAATCCCGACCCGCTCGGGCTCCCCGACATGGCGCTGATGGTCAGCGACGTGCTGGTCGTCTTCGACCACATGCGCCACGAGCTGACCCTGATGGCCTACGCGTTCCTGGACGAGGAGACGGACGTGGACGCCGCCTACGCGCGGGCTGCGGGCGCGATCGCCGAGCGTGCGCGAGCGCCTCCGCGGCCCCGTGCCGGCGCGCCCCGCCGCGAGACGCCGCCCGCCGGCCGAGACCGCGTTCACCTCGAACATGAGCCGCGAGCAGTTCGAGGGGAACGTGCGGCGGATCATCGAGTACATCTACGCGGGCGACGCCTTCCAGGTGGTCCCGTCGCAGCGCTTCTCGGCTCCATCGCCGGTCGAGCCGTTCTCGATCTACCGCGGCCTGCGCACGATCAACCCCTCGCCGTACATGTACTTCCTCGACTTCGGCGACTTCCAGATCGCCGGCGCCTCACCCGAGCCGCTGGTCAAGGTCACCGGGCGCCGGGTCGAGACGCGGCCGATCGCCGGCACCTATCCGCGGGGGGCGAGCGAGGAGGAGGACCGCCGCCAGGCCGACGAGCTCTTGCGCGACCCGAAGGAGCGCGCCGAGCACGTGATGCTGGTCGACCTGGGGCGCAACGACCTGGGCCGCGTCTGCGAGTACGGGTCGGTGCAGGTGGACGAGCTGATGGTCGTCGAGGCCTACTCGCACGTGCTCCACATCGTCAGCCAGGTCTCGGGCCGGCTTCGCCCGGAGGTCACGGCGATGGACGCGCTGCGCGCGGTGCTGCCGGCCGGGACGCTGTCCGGGGCGCCGAAGGTCCGGGCGATGCAGATCATCGACGAGCTCGAGCCCCACAAGCGCGGCTCCTACGGCGGCGCGATCGGATACGTCGGCTTCAACGGCGACCTCGACACGGCGATCCACATTCGCACGGTGGTGGTCAAGGACGGCATCGTCCACGTTCAGGCCGGCGGCGGGACGGTGGCGGACGCCAAGCCGGACTACGAGTACCGAGAGTCGCTTGCGAAGGCGAAGGCGATATTTCGCGCCGTGGAGCTGGCCGCGAACCAACCGGAGTGGCCGTGAGCGTGCGCGTGCTGGTCATCGACAACTACGACAGCTTCACCTACAACCTGGTCCAGTACCTGGGCGAGCTGGGGGCGGAGCTCGAGGTGGTGCGAAACGACAAGGCCACGGTCGCGGAGCTGCTGGATCGGCGTCCCGATCGGCTGGTGATCTCGCCCGGGCCGTGCACGCCCGCCGACGCCGGCATCTCGATCGAGGCGGCGCGGTCCTTCCCCAAGGCGGGCGTCCCGACGCTGGGCGTCTGCCTCGGCCACCAGTCCCTGGTCGAGGCGTTCGGCGGGCGGACGATCCGCGGCGAGCCGATCCACGGCAAGGACGCCGAGATCGAGCACGACGGCAAGGGGGTCCTGCGCGGCCTGGACAGCCCGTTGCGCGCGGGCCGCTATCACTCGCTGGTCGCCGACCCCGAGCTTCCCGCGGAGCTGGAGCTGAGCGCGACGCTCGGAGACGTCGTCATGGGCGTCCGGCACCGCGAGCTCCCGGCGGAGGGCGTGCAGTTTCACCCCGAGTCCGTCCTGACGCCCCAGGGCAAGGACATCCTCCGGAACTTCCTCGGCTGATGCCCAACGACATCCTCACTCGCGCGATCGACGCCGTCTGCTCGGGCACCCACCTGACGGCCGACCACGCCTCGGCGGTGCTCGACGAGATCATGGAGGGGAGGGCGGGCGAGGTCCAGACCGGCGCCTTCCTGGTCGCGCTGCGGACCAAGGGCGAGACGGTCGCGGAGCTGGTCGGGCTGGCGCGGACGATGCGGCGGCTGGCCGCCGAGGTCGAGGCCGGCCGCGACGACCTGGTCGACACCGCGGGCACCGGCGGCGGCCCTTCGACGTTCAACATCTCGACCGCCGCCGCGCTGGTCGCCGCGGGGGCCGGATGCGCGGTCGCCAAGCACGGCAATCGCTCCAGCACCAGCCGCTGCGGCTCCGCCGACCTGCTGGAGGCGCTCGGCGTGCGGATCGACCTCGGTCCGGCCGAAGTCGCCAGCTGCATCGACGAGATCGGCTTCGGGTTCATGTTCGCGCCTCGACACCACGCGGCGATGAAGCACGTGGTGCCGGTGCGAAAGGAGCTGGCGGTGCGAACCATCTTCAACTTCCTCGGTCCGCTCACCAACCCGGCCGGGGCCCGCCGGCAGCTGCTCGGCGTGTCGGATCGCCGCTACCAGGAGACGATCGCGGAGGCGCTCGTCGGGCTGGGCTGCGAGCGCGCCCTGGTCGTGTGCGCGGCGGACGACGTGGACGAGATCAGCGTCGCCGAGGAGACGCGGATCGTGGAGGTCAAGGAGGGCCGCACGGAGGAGTGGTTCGTGCGACCTGAGGATCTCGGGGTCGAGCGCGCCGAGATCGAGCGGATCGCCGGCGGCGAGCCCGAGGAGAACGCGGCCACCGTGGTGCGCGTGCTCGACGGCGAGGACGGTCCGCAGCGGGACGTCGTCCTGCTGAACGCCGCCGGCGCGATCCTGGTCGGTGGCGGCGCGGACGATCTCGGGGGCGGGGTGGAGCGGGCCCGCGAGGCGATCGACTCGGGCGCGGCGCGGGCCGTGCTCGCCAGGCTGGTCGAGGTGACCGGCGAGCTGGCCTCGACCTGACCGATGAGTGATCCCACGACCCGGCGCCCTGGGCACAAGCCGCCACGGCATCAATCATCTAGCCTCTTCCGATGATGAGCTGGCTCGAGGAGCTGGTCGCAGGCGCGCGAGAGGATGCCCGGCGCCGCAGTGAGGAGGTCCCGGTCGAGAGCTTGCGCACGAGGCTCGGCACCCGCGACGGCGCTCGCCCCTTCAACGAGGCGCTGGTGCGCCCTGGCCTCTCGCTGATCGCCGAGTTCAAGCGGCGCTCGCCGAGCGCCGGCGAGATTCGGCCCGGCGCCGGCGTCGCGGAGATGGTCAGGGCATACGAGCGAGGCGGCGCCGCCGCCCTCTCGATCCTGACCGAGGAGCGCCACTTCGGAGGCTCGCTGCACGACCTGCGGGCAGCGCGCGAGGCGTCGGACCTGCCCGATCCTGCGCAAGGACTTCGTCGTCGATCCCTATCAGCTCTACGAGGCGGCGGCGAACGGGGCGGACGCCGTGCTGCTGATCGTCGCGGCGCTCGACGACCACGACCTCGCCGTCCTTTACGAGGAGGCGCGGGCGGTCGACCTGGACTGCCTGGTCGAGGTTCACGACGAGGCGGATCTCGAGCGGGCGCTGGTGATCGATGCCGACGTGATCGCGATCAACAATCGCGACCTCGAGGACTTCAGCGTCGACGTCGAGACGACCGTGGAGCTGCTCACCGACGTCCCGGCCGGCAAGACCGTCGTCTCGGAGTCGGGCTACGGCAGCCGCCACCAGCTCGACGAGCTCGAGCGGATCGGCGTCGACGCGGTGCTCGTCGGCGAGACGCTGATGCGCGCCGAGGACCCCGAGGTTCTCGTCCGGGAGCTCACCCGCGACGAGGAGGCCACCCGCGACCACTACCTGGAGCGTGCCTCCGAGGAGTGACCACGGTCATCCGGGCGATTCTTAGCGGCCGCTGAAGGGTCCCGTTAGCCGGCGTTAAGCGCGATCCCCGAAGCTCCCGTCCATGAGCAAGGTGATCGGCGCACTCGGACGATTCGTCAGGACCTCCTTCGGAGCCGCCCTCGCGGGCGGACTGGTCGTCGCCATCGTCGGCTTGATCGCGATCAGCGCCGGCTGGGTGAAGTCGTCGGACAGCAACAGCGAGGCAACGACGCTCGCCGCGACGCCGCTCCCGCAGCCGGCCGCCACAGGAGGCCAGCGCGCAAGGGGCTCACCGTCAACCAGATCTACCAGCAGGACTCCCCCGGAGTCGCGTTCATCCAGGCCCAGCAGGCGCCGCAGTCCTCCTCGCCGTTCAACCCCTTCGGGGGTGGCGGCGGGGGGACCGCGACCGGCTCGGGCTTCGTGATCGACCACGCCGGCCACGTCCTCACCAACGCGCATGTCGTCGACGGCGCCGAGCAAGATCGAGGTCACGCTCGGCAACACCGACACCTCGCAGCCGGTGAGCGCACAGGTGGTGGGCAAGGACCCCTCCACGGACGTCGCGCTGCTCAAGGTCGACGCGCCGTCGAACGAGCTCCACCCGCTCACCCTTGGGAACTCCTCCGCAGGTCCAGGTCGGCGATCCGGTGGTCGCGATCGGCAACCCGTTCGGCCTCGACCGCACGGTGACCGCCGGGATCGTCTCCGCGCTGCAGCGCGAGATCAAGGCCCCCAACGGGTTCACGATCAACAACGTGATCCAGACCGACGCCGCGATCAACCCCGGCAACTCCGGCGGCCCGCTGCTCGACGCAAACGGGCAGGTGATCGGGATCAACTCCCAGATCGAGTCGCCGAACGGCGGCGGGAACGTCGGCATCGGCTTCGCGGTCCCGATCAACACCGCCCACCAGGTGGTCGAGCAGCTGCTCGCCAACGGCCAGGTCCAGCACGCCTACCTCGGGATCAGCGGCACCAATCTCACTCCGCAGATCGCCGACGTCCTCAACCTCCCGGTCAAGCAGGGGGCGTTGGTGCAGACCGTGGTGCCGAACGGCCCGGCCGACAAGGCCGGCGTCAAGGGCGGCACCGCCACGGTCTCGATCGGCGGCCAGCAGATCCGCGCCGGCGGCGACGTGATCACGGCCATCGACGGCAAGCCGGTGACCAGCATGGACGACGTCGTCAGCGCCGTGAACGCCAAGCAGCCCGGCGACCAGGTCCAGCTGAGCCTGGCCCACGGAAGCCAGAAGCGCACCGTCACCGTGACCTTGGGCAACCGCCCGGCCAACGCCACCGGCTAGCCGGTCCGGCGGGGCGATCGCTCGCCTCCCCACGAATGAGGCATTGTGCGTGCTATGGACGTCAAACGACGTTCGTCGCCAGGCGGCCCCCACCCGATGGGCACGGGCAGCACCCTCCTCCACCCAGCCCTTGCCTTCGACCCTGCCCATGGCCTGCGGGCCAGCCGCGGGATCCCTCTGCGTAACCTTGGGGCATGAGGGTCAAGTTCTGCGGCATCACGAATCTCGACGACGCGCGCGAGGCGGCGCGCCTCGGCGCCTGGGCGATCGGGCTGAACCACCATCCCGAGAGCCCGCGATTCTGCGAGCCGGCCATGGCGGCCGAGATCGGTGCGACGTTCAGGCGCCAGCTCGAGATCGTCGGGGTGTTCGTGAACCCGACTCTCGGACGAGGTCGCCGCGGCGGCCGAGGACGAGTCGCTGACCATGGTCCAGCTCCACGGCGACGAGGGGCCCGCGTTCTGCCGGGAGGCGGCACGGCGCACGGGCTGCAAGGTGATCAAGGCGTTGCGCGTGCGAAGCGCCGCCGACATCCTGGGCGCCGAGGCCTACCGCACCGACTTCCACCTGCTCGACGCCCACCGGCCGGGGACGCCCGGCGGCACCGGTGAGAGCTTCGACTGGGAGCTGCTCGCCGGTCGCCGCTCCGAGGTGCCGCTGATCCTCGCCGGCGGCCTGACCCCCGAGAACGTCGCCGACGGCGTGGTTGCGGCCCGCCCGTTCGCCGTCGACGTGGCGAGCGGGGTCGAGGCCGAGCCGGGCGTCAAGGACCACGCGCTGATGGCGGCCTTCCTCGACCGAGCCCAGACGGCCTCGGGCCCGCAGGTGATCGCGTGAGCCCCGTTGCGCTTCCAGCAGCGCTTCGGCGTCTACGGCGGGCGCTACGTCCCCGAGGTCCTGATCCCGGCCCTCGACGAGCTGTCGGAAGCCTGGGCGGCGGCCCGCGACGACGCGGAGTTTCGGGCCGAGCTCGACGCCCTGCTTCGCGACTACGTGGGCCGGCCGACGCCGCTCTATCGCGCCGACCGCCTCTCGGAGCGGATCGGCCGCCCGGTCTATCTGAAGCGCGAGGACCTCGCCCACACCGGCGCCCACAAGATCAACAACGCGATCGGCCAGGCGCTGCTCGCCCGCCGGATGGGAAAGCCGCGCGTGATCGCCGAGACCGGCGCCGGCCAGCACGGCGTCGCGACCGCGACAGCGTGCGCGCTGCTCGACCTCGAGTGCGTCGTCTACATGGGCACCGAGGACATCCGGCGCCAGGCGCCCAACGTCGAGCGCATGCGCCTGCTCGGTGCCGAGGTGGTGCCGGTCGAGGCCGGGGCGCGGACGCTCAAGGAGGCGGTCAGCGCCGCGATCCGGGACTGGGTGGCCAACGTGCGGACGACCCACTACATCATCGGCTCGGTGGTCGGGCCGGCTCCGTATCCGGCCCTCGTGCGCGATCTGCAGCGGGTGATCGGCGACGAGGCGCGCGAGCAGGCGCTGGCGGCCGAAGGGGCGCTTCCCGCCAGGGTGATCGCCTGCGTCGGCGGGGGCTCGAACGCGATCGGGACCTTCTACGCCTTCCTCGAGGACGAGAGCGTGGAGCTGATCGGCGTCGAGGCCGGGGGCGACGGGCTCGACGGCCGGCACGGCGCCTCGCTGGTGGCCGGACGAACCGGGATCCTGCACGGAACGCTCTCGTCGGTGCTCGCCGACGAGGAGGGCCAGATCCTCGAGGCCCACTCGATCTCGGCCGGGCTCGACTATCCCGGAGTCGGCCCCGAGCACGCCCACCTTCGCGACAGCGGCCGGGCGCGCTACGAGGCGGTCACCGACGCCGACGCCCTGCGCGCCTTCCGGGAGCTGGCGCGACTGGAGGGGATCCTGCCCGCGCTCGAGCCCGCCCACGCGATCGCCTGGCTGCTGGCGAATCCCCGCTCCGTCTGGCGACTCCGGCCGCGTCCGGGGGCTTTGACGTCTTGTGCCTGAGCGGGCGTGGGGACAAGGATCTGGCGGAGGCGCTGAGCCGCTTGCAAGAGCTCGATGGCTGAGGCCACCGTCACGGGCACCGAAAGGATCGCCGCCGCCTTCGGCGCCGCGCGCGAGGAGGGCAGGGCGGCCCTGATGCCCTACCTGATGGGCGGCTTCCCCGACGCCGAGACGTCGCTGGCCGTCGCGGAGTCCTACGCGCGAGGCCGGGGCCGACCTGATCGAGCTCGGCGTGCCCTTCTCCGACCCGCTCGCCGACGGGCCGGTGATCCACGCGGCGGCCACCCGAGCGCTGGCGGGCGGGGCGACGCTCGAGAGCGTGCTGTCGATCTGCGAGCGGGTTGCCGGGCGGCTCCCGGTGCTGCCGATGGTGTACGCGAACATGGTGCTCGCCCGGGGCGCCGGCGAGTTCGCGCGCCTGCTCGCCGACGCCGGCGCCGCGGGCGTGATCGTCCCGGATCTGCCCCTGGAGGAGGCCGGGGAGATCGGCGAGGAGCTGAGCGGCGCCGGCATCGCGCTGGTGCCGCTGGTCGCTCCGACGACGCCCGACGAGCGCCGCCGCCGGATCTGCGAGCGAGCCGAGGGCTTCGTCTACGTGGTCTCCGACACCAGGGTGACCGGCGAGCGCGACGAGCTGCCCGCTGGCCTCGCCGAGCTCGTCGCCGCGGTGCGCGCCGACGCATCGGTGCCGGCCGCGGTGGGTTTCGGCATCGGCACCCCGGAGCAGGCGGCGGCGGTCGGCCGGATCGCCGACGGGGTGATCGTCGGCACCAGGCTGGTGCGTGCGGTCGACGAGGCTGACGGCGCCGGACCGGCCGCCGAAGCCGTGAGCGGGTTCATCCGCGCGGCCCGCGGAGGCGATGGGCGATCCCGGTCGCGCGGTCGGATAGATTCCCGCCCGTGCAGCTGGTGGTGTTCACGGTCGTCGCCCTGAGCGCGATGCTGGTCGCCTACGCGCTTCGGGCTCGGCGGCGCCGTCAGCTTCCTGATCTTCCTCGCGATCCTCTTCGTCGGCGTCACCGTGCGCGTCTCGCAGCCGCTGATCGAGCGCCTGCGTCCGTAGCCCGCCGGCCTGACCACTAGGTATCGTCCGGGCCGTGCGTGTCGGCGTGCTCACGGGAGGCGGTGACTGCCCGGGCCTCAACGCCGCGATCCGCGCCATCGTCCGCAAGGGCATCGACCACTACGGGCACGCGATCGTCGGCTTTCGCGACGGCTGGCGCGGGCCGCTCGAGAACCTGCACGAGGAGCTGACGGTCGAGTCGACCCGCGGGATCCTGCCTCGCGGCGGGACCATCCTCGGCACCTCCCGCACCAACCCGTTCAAGCGCGAGAACGGACCGGAGCGCGTCCGCGAGACGATGGAGACGCTTCACCTCGACGGGCTGATCGCGATCGGCGGGGAGGACACGCTCGGCGCCGCCGCCCGCCTCTACGAGGACCACGCGCTGCCCGTGATCGGCGTGCCGAAGACGATCGACAACGACCTCGCCGCCACCGACGTGACCTTCGGCTTCGACACCGCCCTCCAGGTCGCGACCGAGGCGATCGACCGCCTCCACACGACCGCGGAGTCGCACCACCGGGTGATGGTGGTCGAGGTGATGGGCCGCCACGCCGGATGGATCGCGCTCCACTCGGGCCTCGCCGGCGGCGCCGACGTGATCCTGATCCCCGAGCGGCCGTTCGACATCGAGGATGTCTGCCGGCTGATCCGCCGCCGCCACTCGCGCGGGCGCACCTTCTCGATCGTGGTGGTCGCCGAGGGGGCGCTGCCCGCGGAGGGGACGATGGAGGTGACCGAGCGGCGAGAAGGACGAGTTCGGGCACGTCCGCCTGGGCGGGATCGGCCATGCGCCTCGAGCGCGAGATCGAGCAGCGAACCGGCTTCGAGACGCGCGCCGTGGTCCTGGGCCACACCCAGCGGGGCGGCACCCCGACCGCGTTCGACCGCGTGCTCGCCACCAGGCTCGGAGTTGCCGCGATCGACGCGGCGCACGAGGAGCGCTGGGGGACCATGCCGGCGCTGCGCGGCACCCGGATCAAGCTCGTCCCGCTGAGCGAGGCGGTCGAGCACCTGCGCACGGTTACTCCCGAGGACTACGAGGTCGCCTCGCCGTTCTTCGGATGATGGCTCCGGCCGCGAGCTCGCCGGGACCGCCTGCCCTTGCTCGCTGGGCGACCCGGATCGCCGCCGCGACGACCATGCTCGCCGCGCTGGCGCTGATCGTCGCCGGCTGCGCCACGCCCGGCTCGGGAATCCAGGCGGGCGAGCACGTGACGATCTACGTCAGCATGCCGCTGCGCGGCCCCGAGGCGGTCGAGGGCCGCGACGTGGTCGGCGGCGCCAAGCTCGCCCTCGCCGACGCGGGCGGAAAGGTGGGGGAGCTGGCGGTGCGCGCGGTGTATCTCGACGACACGGCCGGGCGTGGCGCCCGCGCTCGCTGGAGCCCGGCGGTGGCCGCCGCGAACGCCAGGCAGGCGTCGGAGGACTCGACGGCGATCGCCTACCTCGGCGACTTCGACTCGGGCGCCAGCCGGTTCTCGCTGCCGATCACGAACGAGGCGCGGATGCTCCAGGTCTCCCCGGCCAGCGGCGCGGTCGACCTGGTGCAGCCGTTCCTCGGCGCCGGCGACGAGGTCCCCGAGGACGTCCAGCCGACCGGCGAGCGCACCTTCGGCCGGGTGATCCCCAGCGACGCGGTGCAGGCTGAGGCCGCCGCAGTGTGGGCGAAGCGGCTTGGCGCCCGCAGCGTCGGCGCGCTGTCGGACGGGTCGCGAGTTCGGCGACACGATGGTCACGGCGTTCCGCCAGGCCGCGACCGGCCTGCCCCGCACCGGACCGCGCCGGGCGGACCTCCTCTACTACGGCGGCACCGCCGCCGACGTTCCCCTGCCGGTCAAGCGCGACGTCTCCCCGTGCTCGCGGCAGACGCTGATCGCCTCCGACGCGATGTTCGGAGCAGCCCTCTTCCGCCGGATTCCCACCGGGGTCTTCAGCTGTCCCGTGGTCCCGGCCGGCGAGGCCGCACCGCACGGCGTCCTCGTCACCTCTGCCGCCGCAGGACCCCACGCAGCTGCCGGCCGCCGGCCAGCGGTTCGTGCGGGCCTTCGGCGCGCGCTACGGGCGCGAGCCCGGCCGCTACGCGGCCTACGGCTACGAGGCGATGGCCGTGGTGCTCGATTCGATCCGCCGCGCCGGGGACCAGGGGGACGACCGCGACTCGGTCGTCGACGCCTTCTTCGACACGCAGGATCGCGACTCGGTGCTGGGCACCTACTCGATCGACGACGTGGGCGACACGACCCTGACCGCCTCGCGGGCTACCGGCTCATCGGCGGCCGGCCCGTGTTCGCGAACCCGCTTCGCGTGCCCTGACGCCGTCAGCGCCGCAGGAGGTCCCGCAGCGCCGGCTCGAGCTCCGGGTGGCGGAACTCGAAGCCGTCGTCGACGGCGCGCCGCGGCACCGCGCGCTGGCCGCCGGCGGCGATCTCGCCCAGCTCGTCTCCGAACCTGAGCTTGAGGGCGAGCTTCGGCAACGGGAAGACGGCGGGACGCCCCAGGACGCGCCCGAGCGCCTTCGAGAACTCGCCGGTTGGTGACCGGGTTCGGCGCGGTCGCGTTGTAGGTGCCCGACGCGCGGTCGGTGTCAAGCGCCCAGAGCAGCAGGCGCACCTCGTCGTCGACGTGGATCCAGGGCATGTACTGGCCGCCGCCCGCGAGTGGGCCGCCGACGCCGAGCTTGAACGGAAGGAGGAGCTGCTTGAGCAGCCCGTGCTCGGGATCGAGCACCAGCCCGGTGCGGGTGACGACGACGCGGACCCCGATCTTCTCGGCCTCGCGCGCGGCCGCCTCCCAGGCGACGCAGACCTCGGAGTCGAAGCTGGACCCAGGTCCGGCCGACTCGTCCACGAGCGCGTCGCCGCGGTCGCCGTAGTAGCCGACGCCCGACTGGCTGACCAGCGTCTTCGGGCGCGGCTCGGTGGCGCTGATCGCGTCGACCAGGTTCTTGGTCGCCCGCTCGCGGCTGTCGCGGATGCGCCGCTTCGCGGTCTCGGTCCAGCGCTGGTCGATCGGCTCGCCGATCAGGTTGACGACGCCGTCGACGCCCTCGAGGGCGCTGGCCGGCGGGCGCTCGGCGGTCGGATTCCAAGCGTGCCAGGTGACGGTCGGATTGCCTTGCCGCGCTCGCTCCGGGTCGCGGCTCAACCCGACGACCTCGTCGCCGCGCGCGAGCAGCGCGTCGCAGACGGCCGAGCCGAGAAAGCCGCTGGCACCGGTTACGAGTACGCGCATGGCTGCCTCCCTGCGATCGTCGGGGCCGCTATTCGAGCGTCCGGAACGTTCCGGTCTCCTCGGAGACCCGGGCGATCCCCTCGCGGCGCGCCTCCTCGACCACCGCCGCGGCCACCGCGGGCGCCACGTCGCGGTCGAAGACGCTGGGAATGATGTAGTTCTCGCTCAGGTCCTCCTCGTGGACCACCTCGAGCGATGCCGTTGGCCGCCGCCAGCTTCATCTCCTCGGTGATTCGTGGCGCCCCGGCGTCGAGCGCGCCCCGGAAGATGCCCGGGAAGCAGAGCACGTTGTTGATCTGGTTCGGATAGTCGGAGCGGCCCGTGGCCATGATCCGCACGTAGGGCTGGGCGTCCTCCGGCATCACCTCGGGGTTGGGGTTGGCCATCGCGAACACGATCGCGTCGTCGGACATCTTCCCCAGCGCCTCGGCAGGGATGATCCCGGGCCCGGAGACGCCGATGAACAGGTCGCAGCCCTCGATCACGTCGGCGGGCGAGCCCTGGAGCTTGTCGGGATTCGAGTTCTCGGCGTACCAGCGCTTGATCTCGCTCATCTCGCCGGCGGCGTAGTCCTCGCGCTCGGTGGACAGCGCTCCCTGGCGGTCGCAGCCGATCACCTGGCTGACTCCCGAGGCGTGCATCATCTTGGTCACCGCGACGCCCGCGGCGCCCAGGCCGACGACCAGCACCCGCAGGTCCTCGAGGCTCTTGCCGACGATCTTCAGCGCGTTGAAGAGCGCCGCCATCACCACCACCGCGGTCCCGTGCTGGTCGTCGTGGAAGACGGGGATGTCCAGCTCCTCCTTGAGGCGCTCCTCGATCTCGAAGCAGCGCGGCGCCGAGATGTCCTCGAGGTTGATTCCCCCGAAGGTCGGCGACATCAGCCTCACCGTGTTCACGATCTGGTCCGGATCGTGGGTGCTGAGGCAGATCGGAAAGGCGTCCACGTTGGCGAACTCCTTGAACAGCATCGCCTTGCCCTCCATCACCGGCATCGCGGCCTCGGGGCCGATGTCGCCGAGGCCGAGCACCGCGCTGCCGTCGGAGACGACGGCGACGGTGTTGCGCTTGATCGTGTACTCGAACGCCTTCGAGCGGTCGGCGGCGATCTGCTGGCAGACCCGTGCGACCCCGGGCGTGTAGGCCATCGAGAGGTCGTCGCGGGTCTTCAGCGGGTACTTGTTCTGCTGCTCGATCTTGCCGCCGCGATGCATCTGCAGCGTGCGGTCGACGTAGTCGAGCACCCGGGCGCCCCGCGTCGACCCGATCGCTCGCAGGATCTCCTCCCAGTGCGCCTGGTCGCGCGCGTCGATCGTGAACTCGCGCACCCGCTTGCCCTCGCTGCCCGCGCCGGGCACGAGGTCCACGCCCTGAAGCGCCCCGCCCGCCTCGGCGATCTGCCCGGTGAGCTTGCCCAGCGGCTCGTGCCGCGCATCGAGCTCGACGCGCACGGTGACCGAGAACTGGGCGCTGACCGACGGGATCGCAGGCATGAGCGTGATCTTATGCGTGCGTTGGCGCCGGCACCGGCCTGAACCGGTCGAGTAGGGGGCGAAATCCCAGCGCTTGGCGCCTTTTAGACCGGTATGCGGTCCGAAACGCGCCACGGCACCGGCGATCGGCAGATCGCGAGCCTCGCGGCGCGGCAGCACGGCGTCGTCTCGACTCGCCCAGTTGGTCGCCGCCGGGGTCGACCCAACGGGCCGTGTCGCGGCGAGTCGAGTCGGGTCGCCTGCACCGAGTTCACCGCGGCGTGTACGCGGTCGGTCACCCAGCTCTGAGCAAGGAGGGGAGATGGATGGCGGCTGTGCTCGCGTACGGCGAGGGCGCGACACTCAGCCACCGCAGCGCCGCGGAGCTCTGGGGCCTGCTGCCCGCATCGGGACGGCCCGATCGACGTCACGGTCCCAGGCACGGGCGGGCGGCGCAGGCGTCGGGGCATCCGCCTGCACCGCTCCCTCTCATTGACTCCTGCGGTCACGAGCCGTCGCAGCGGCATCCCGGTGACCACCCCCGCCCGCACGCTGGCCGACCTGCGCCGCGTCGCGACGCCCGACGGAGCGTCTCGGCGGGCGATTCGCCAGGCGGAGGTCCTGGGCTTGACGATCGGTGAGCGGAGGCTTCGAGCCCGACCTCACCCGCAGCGAGCTCGAGCGGCGCTTCCTGCGGCTCTGCCGCCGTCATCGCCTTCCGACGCCCGAGGTGAACGCCCGGATCGGTCCTTTCGTCGTCGACTTCCTGTGGCGGGATCGGGCGCTGATCGTCGAGACCGACGGGTACCGCTTCCATCGCGGCCGCTCGGCGTTCGAGGGCGACCGCGCCCGGGACGTGGAGCTGAAGCTGCGGGGCTACGACGTCGTCCGGTTCACGCACCGGCAGGTGGTGGACGAGGCGGCGGGGCCGTGGCGCGTCACGTCTGCGGATGCGCTTCTTGCCGCGTATGCGGCAGGCGCCACGTCCGGCCCATAAGATCAAGGTGTGCCTCCGACCAAGTCCGCTCCCAAGGCGCCCAAGCGCAAGTCGAAGCCGAGAGCCCGTCCGAGAGCCATGGCGAGCTGTTCCTGATCGACGGCAACAGCCTCGCGTACAGGGCGTTCTTCGCGCTCCCCGAGTCGATCGCGACCGCCGACGGGCGCCCGACCAATGCGATCTACGGGTTCGCCTCGATGATGGCCAAGATCCTGATCGAGCATCGGCCGCAGGCCGTGATCGTCGCCTGGGACGCCGGCATGTCCGGGCGCGAGGTCACCTACGAGCCCTACAAGGCCCAGCGCCGTCCCCGGCCCGACCTGCTGTCGGAGCAGTGGCCTCACCTGGCGCCGCTCGCGGAGGCGTTCGGCTTCCACAACGTCAAGGTCGAAGGCTGGGAGGCCGACGACGTGATCGCCACCCTGGTCCGCCACGCGCGCGAGGCGGAGATCCCGGTGATGGTCGTGTCCGGCGATCGCGACGTCTACCAGGTGGTCGGCGACGGGGTTCGGGTGATGACCACGTCGCGCGGCGTCACCGACACCAAGGTCTACGACCGCGAGGGGGTGATCGAGCGTTACGGCGTCCCCCCGGAGCTGGTGCCGGACCTGATCGGGCTCAAGGGCGACACCTCCGACAACATCCCCGGCGTTCCGGGGATCGGCGACAAGACCGCCGCCCAGCTCCTGCAGGAGTTCGGCTCGCTGGAGGCGGTGCTGGACAACGTCGACAAGATCTCGGGCGCGAAGCGCAAGCAGAACCTCACCGAGCACGCCGACGACGCCCGGGTCTCGAAGCAGCTCGCGACCCTGAAGTACGACGATCGAGGTGCCGATCGACGTCCGCAAGGAGGCCCGCGCGAAGCCCGATCGCAGCCGCCTGCGCGAGGTGGCGGCGGAGTTCGAGCTGCGCCAGGTGATCCAGCGCCTCGACGAGGAGTTCCTGGAGGACGTGCCCGACCGCGCCGTGGAGGAGACCCTGGTCGTCGAGGCCGAGGAGGGGACGCCGGCCGATCTCGCCGACGGACCGATCTCGATCGCCGTCGCGGCGGGGATTTGGGCGGCCAGCGACGGCGACCGGGTGGTCACCGGCGACGCCCCGGACCTGGTCGAGCTGGCGGAGCAGCTTCGCGGCCGGCCGCTGATCGCGCACGACGCGAAGTCACAGGGAGGCGGCGGGCGCCAAGGGCTGCTGGCGGTCGCCCCGCCCGGCAGCCTGGACCTGAAGCACGACACGATGGTGGCCGCCTACCTGATCGACCCGGCGCGGCGGGTCTACGACCTCAACGAGCTGGCGGCGGACGCCGGCCTTGCGGCGGCTCCGGCGGGAGCCGACCCGGGCCAGCTGTCGCTTGCCGCCGAGGAGGGCGAGGCGGCGGGCGATCCGACCACCGACGCCCGCCTGGTGATCGAGCTGGCCGCCCGCCAGCGCGAGCCGCCTCGCCGAGTTCGGGCTCGAGCGGCTCCTGAACGACGTGGAGATGCCGCTGATCGAGGTGCTGGCCGCGATGGAGCGCGCCGGCGTCAAGCTCGACGCCGAGCGACTGGCCGAGATCGGGGAGGGGATGGCCGAGCGAATCGCTCAGCTCGAGAGCGAGATCTTCGAGCTGGCGGGCCACGAGTTCACGATCGGCTCGCCGCAGCAGCTCGGCGAGGTGCTGTTCTCCGAGCTCGGCCTGACCAAGAAGCGTCGCGGCAAGACGGGGTTCTCGACCGACGCCCGGGTGCTCGCCCAGATCCGCGACGAGCACGAGATCGTCGCCAAGGTCGAGAGCTGGCGCGAGCTGACGAAGCTGAAGAACACCTACCTCGACGCGCTGCCCGAGCTGATCGACCCCGAGACCGGGCGCATCCACACCACCTTCAACCAGGTCGCGACGACCACGGGGCGCCTCTCGAGCATCAACCCGAACCTCCAGAACATCCCGATCCGCTCCGAGATCGGCAGGCCGGTCCGAGCCTGCTTCGTGGCCGAGCGCGGCATGCGCCTGCTGTCGGCCGACTACAACCAGGTCGAGCTTCGGGTGCTCGCCCATGTCGCCGGCGAGGACGTGCTGCGCGAGATCTTCGCCTCCGGCGAGGACGTCCACGCGACGACCGCGGCCGAGGTGCTGAGCATTCCGCCCGAGGAGGTCGGCCCGGCGGAGCGCTCGAAGGCGAAGATGGTCAACTACGGGATCGCGTACGGGCTGTCGGCGTTCGGGCTTGCGGATCGCCTGCAGATCTCCCGCGAGGAGGCCGCGGTCTACATCCAGCGCTACTTCGAGCGCTTCCCGGCCGTGAAGCGCTTCATCGACGAGACGATCGCCAAGGCCGAGCGCGACGGCTTCGTGTACACGCTGCTCGGCCGGCGGCGGGCGATCCCCGAGCTGCGCTCCAATCAGCGCCAGCGGCGCTCGCTGGGCGAGCGGCTGGCCGTCAACACCGTGATCCAGGGAACCGCCGCGGACATCATCAAGGTGGCGATGGTGCGCTGCCACGCGGCGCTCGCCGAGGCGGGAATGGAGAGCCGGCTGGTGCTGCAGATCCACGACGAGCTGCTGTTCGAGGGACCGGCGGCCGAGATGGACCCGGCCACGGAGCTCGTGCGGCGCGAGATGTGCGCCGCCTTCGACCTCGACCCGCCGCTGGCGGTCGACATCGGCGTCGGCAGGGACTGGCTGGCCGCAAAGTAGAGGGGCGTCCAGGATCACGTCCCGTCCGCGCCGCCGCCACTAGCATCTCGCGACTATGGACCGGGGCCTCGCCGTGCTGATCACCGCCCTCGTCGGCGGCCTGATCGCGCTTCAGCCGGCGATCAACGCCGGCCTCGGCCGCGCGACCGGCAGTCTCCCGGCGGCGCTCGTCTCGTTTGCGGTCGGGACGCTGGTCCTCGCGCTGATCGTGTCCGTGAGTGGACAGGCCGGCGGGCTCTCGTCGACCTTCGACGTGCGCTGGTACTACCTGATCGGCGGCGCTGCTCGGGGCTGCGTACGTGACCGTGGCTCTGATCGCCGTCAGCTCGATCGGCGCCGGCGGCGTCGCGGCGGCGACGATCACCGGGCAGCTGACCACAGCGGTCCTCATCGACCGGCTCGGGATCCTGGGGCTCGAGAAGACGCCGTTCACCGGCACGCGGATCGCCGGCGTGGTCCTGCTGCTCGCCGGCACGTACCTGGTGGTGCGCTAGGGCCTGGCCCGGCCGTCAGGCCGCGGGGTAGGATCGGCGCATGGGACCCAGAGTTGCGGGCCGGCGCCAGTAGGTTGATCCAGTGGGCGGCATGAGCGTCGGCGCCGCGGTTGCGCTCGGTGCGGTGATCGGGTTGGCGCTCGGCATCCTCGTCAGCGTGACCACCGACCTCCCCCTTGCGCCAGAGGCCGGGCTGGTGCTCGGCGCGCTCATCGGCTGGCTCTCACGCCGGGACCGCGCCTAGGAGAGGCCGGTTGAGATCAAGGAGCTGTGGGTCAGGCGGCGATCGGCTCGGCGCGGCGGCCCGGACCCTGTTGCGGGATCCCGGCGAACTCGGGCGGCGCGATCCGCAGATAGTGGCCGAACGCCCAGCGCACGAAGCGGTCGCTGGCCATCCCGCGCAGCGCCGGCGCGAGCAGCGCGCGGCGGCACGCGGGGAATCAGGCGCTGAACCCGCAGCAGCGACTCGAACTTCCATCGATGCGCGGCCGAGAAGGCGGCGTAGTCGCGAAGCGCCTCGTCGCGGTGCTTTTCCCCGTCGACGACGGCCCGCAGCTCCCGCCCGCAGGCGATCCCGAAGTAGAACGCGGTGCGGATCCCCTCGGCGGTCAGCGGCAGGCAGTGCCCCGCCGAGTCGCCGACGAAGAACACCTCGTCCTCGGCCGCTCTGCGCAGCTTGTGGGGGATCCAGTTGCCCTGGTAGCGGACGGCGTCGCGGTCCAGGTCCCGCGCCAGCCGGACGGTCGGCTCCTTGACGGCGAAGCGGGGATCGAAGGAGCCGACCCCGACCCGGACCTCGTCGCGGGCCGGGAAGCTCCAGCCGTAGCCGGCCGGGACGTAGCCGCGATCGATCCAGATCTCCAGGTCGTCGGCCGCTCCTGCCAGGGTGCACCTCGAGCCCGCGTGACAGCGGCGCGTCGGTGGGCTGGTAGCCGTTGGAGCCCAGGACCCGGCGCCAGCCCAGGCAGTCGACGACCAGCGGCGCGTCCAGGTCGCCCCGGTCCGTGTGCACGGTGGTGCCGGTCCGCCCGTCGACCTTGGCCGTCTCGAACTCGGCGTCGCACTGCTGGAACAGCAGCTCGCAGAGCGCCGGGTAGTCGAAGGTCGAGAACGTCCACGGAAGCTGCATCCGGGTGGTCGACGTGGGGCGTGTGGATGACCAGCTCGCGGAAGGTCTGCTTGATCGACGGCCCGGTCCCCATGGCGTCGAGCCACTCGGTGGGGGCGGCGCAGGCCGAGGTCTGGCGCTCGCCGACCTCGTAGCGGTCGACGATCAGCACCCGCGCTCCCGAGCCGGCCAGCTCGCGCGCCACCGTCAGGCCCGCGAAGCTCGCCCCGCAGATCAGAACGTCGCAGTCGTGCGCCAGGGGTGTGCGCTCGGGGCCGCGCTTCGTGCGTCGTTGAGGCATCGCAGGCGAGGGTACTTCAAGTAGGCAGTGGGCACGGCTCGTTACGCAGGCGCGCAACCGGCGGATCTGCGATCCGCGCGCCGCGAACGGCGGACCGCCTACTTTTGCCATAGTTAGCCGCCGTGTCCGCGACCGACACCACGACGGAGGCTGCCCGCGACGGCGCCCAGCAGGCGCCCCCCGAGAGCTCGAACGACGTCCTGATCGAGGTCGACGGCAAGCTCGTCCCGAACTACGACGCGACGATCAAGCCCTTCGAGGAGGGCGACGTGGTGAGCGGCGAGGTGGTCAGGATCGACAAGGACGAGGTCCTGGTCGACATCGGCTACAAGTCGGAGGGGGTCATCCCCTCGACCGAGCTCTCGATCCGGCGCTCGGTGGACCCCGCCGAGGAGGTGTCGCTGGGCGAGCGCGTCGATGCACTGGTGCTCACCAAGGAGGACCAGGAGGGGCGGCTGCTGCTGTCCAAGAAGCGCGCCCGCTTCGAGAAGGCCTGGCGCAAGATCGAGGCCGCGGCCGAGTCCGGCGAGCCGGTGGAGGGAACCGTGATCGAGGTGGTCAAGGGCGGGCTGATCCTGGACCTCGGCGTCCGCGGCTTCCTGCCCGCTTCGCTGGTCGACATCCGTCGCGTCCACAACCTCGACGAGTTCAAGGGCCAGACGCTCGAGTGCAAGGTGATCGAGCTCAACCGCAGCCGCAACAACGTCGTGCTGTCGCGCCGCGCCGTGCTCGAGGAGGAGCGCAAGGAGGTCCGCGAGCAGATCCTGGGTCGCCTCCAGCCCGGCATGGTCGTCGAGGGCAAGATCTCCAACATCGTCGACTTCGGCGCCTTCGTCGACCTCGACGGGATCGACGGGCTGATCCACATCTCCGAGCTTTCCTGGAGCCACGTCAACCATCCCTCCGAGGTCCTCTCGGTCGGCGAGACGGTGAACGTGAAGGTGCTCGACATCGACCGCGAGCGCCAGCGGATCTCGCTGGGCCTGAAGCAGACCCAGGAGGATCCGTGGCGCAAGGTGCTCGAGGAGTACCGCCCCGGCGACGTGCTCGAGGGCAAGGTCACCAAGGTGGTCGCGTTCGGCGCCTTCGTCGAGATCATCCCCGGCGTCGAGGGGCTGGTCCACATCTCGGAGCTCGCCGAGCACCACGTCGAGAATCCCGAGCGAGGTCGTCTCACCCGGCGACCAGACCTGGGTGAGGATCCTCGAGATCGACGAGAACCGCCGCCGGATCTCGCTCAGCGTGAAGCGGGCCGAGCCCCAGAACCTGCCCCTGCGAGACCTGATGCCGCCGGAGCTGACCGGCGAGGCGCCCGCGGCGCCGGAGGAGGTGCCGGACCTCGACGTCTCCGAGGAGGTCTTCCCCGAGCCGCCGCCCGACGCCGACGGAGGAGGCAGCCGCGGAGCCGCCGGCGAGGAGGCCGAGCGAGCCGACGAGGCCGAACGCGCCCTCGGAGGACGAGGGCTCCTGATCGGCGGGCGGTGGCCCCACCGCCTGACATCAACCGGCACCAGCCTGTCGCCTCGCCCATATTCGTTGGCCTGACCGGCGCGGTCGCCGCCGGCAAGTCGGAGGCGCTGGCCGCCTTCTCGCGGCTCGGCGCGGCCACGCTCTCCACCGACGCCGTCGTCCACGAGCTGCTCGGCTCCCCCGAGGTTCGCGAGCGGCTGCTCGAGCGCTGGGGCGAGGAGGTGCTGGCCGGAGGCGAGGTGGACCGCGAGCGCGTGGGCGCGATCGTCTTCGAGCGGCCCGGCGAGCTCGCCTGGCTCGAGTCGGTGCTCCACCCGCTGGTCGGGGTCAGGGTCGTCGAATGGCGCCAGTCGCTGCCCGCGGACACGGCGCTCGCCGTCGTGGAGGTGCCGCTGCTGTTCGAGACCGGCATGGAGGGCGCTTTCGACGCGACGGTGTGCGTGATCGCGGACGACTCCACCCGTGCCGCGCGAGCGGGTGATCGCGGAACCGAGCTGCTCGAGGGCCGCAGCGGCCGCCAGCTCTCCCAGGAGGAGAAGGCCGCCAGGGCGACCCACGTGCTCACCAACGACGGCTCGCTGGCAGAGCTCGAGGAGCAGGTTGGCACGACTGATGACGACGCTGGCAGCGCTGGCCCCGGGGGCGGCGTGAGCCCCGCGCGGACAGCGGCCCCGCGCCGCAGGCCCCGAGCCGGCGCGGCGACGCGGGCCAGGTCCCGGCGCCGCCGGTGGGTGGCGATCCTGGCGGCGGCTGCGATCGGGGCCGGCGCGGCGATCGGGATCAGCCGAATCGACCTCGACAAGGCGATCCGCGAGCTCACCCTGCCGCTTCGTTACGACGACATCATCCGCCAGCAGGCGGCCGACAAGCAGCTTGACCCGTCGCTGATCGCGGCGGTGATCTACGCCGAGTCCCGGTTTCGCGATCAGGAGTCGCACGCCGGCGCTCTCGGCTTGATGCAGATAACGCCCCAGACGGCCGACGTGCATCGCCCACCTGAGCGGTGGCACGCAGTTCGTCACCGGCGACCTCTCGAACCCGGACATCAACATCCGCTACGGCACCTTCTACCTGCGCTACCTGCTTCAACGCTACGACGGCAACGAGGTCGCCGCGCTCGCCGCCTACAACGCCGGCAGCCATGCCGCCGACGACTGGGGCGGCTCGACCTCGACCTGGACGGGATCGCGCTTCCCGGAGACGCGCGCCTATGTCGAGGAGGTGCTGGACAAGCGCCAGGAGTACCGGGACAAGTACGCGGACGATCTGGGGATCCGTTGACGCAGACGTCCCGCTGAGCGTGACCCTCTGGGGCCGGCTTTCGTCCACCCATCGGAGGCGTCGTCCCTAGCCTGGCCTCGACCAGGTCGCCAGCTATCGTGGATCCGTGCCCGATTTCCAGCTCAATCCCGCCTACACGGCGACCGCCGACCAGCCGCAGGCGATCGCGGGGCTCGCCGAGGGCCTGGGCGCCGACGAGCGCTTCCTGACCCTGCTCGGCGCGACCGGCACGGGCAAGACGTTCACGATGGCCGGGGTGATCGAGCGCGGTGCAGCGGCCGGCGCTCGTGATCGCCCACAACAAGACGCTGGCGGCGCAGCTCTGCAACGAGTTCCGCGAGTTCTTCCCCGACAACGCCGTCGAGTACTTCGTCAGCTACTACGACTACTACCAGCCCGAGGCCTACGTCCCGGCGCAGGACCTCTACATCGAGAAGGACTCCTCGATCAACGACGAGATCGACCGGCTGCGCCACTCGGCCACCGCGGCGCTGCTCGCCCGGCGCGACGTCGTCATCGTCGCCTCGGTGTCGTGCATCTACGGGATCGGCTCGCCGGAGCTCTACCGCGAGCAGATGCAGCTGTTCAAGGTGGGGGAGTGGATCGACCGCGACGGGCTGTTCCGGAAGCTGATCGGGATGCAGTACGGGCGCAACGACACCAACCTCACCCGCGGGACCTTCCGGGTCAAGGGCGAGCTGTTGGAGGTCTTTCCCGCCTACGCCGAGACCGCCTACCGGATCGCCCTGTTCGGCGACGAGGTCGAGGGGATCCAGCACTTCGACCCGCTCACCGGCGAGGTGCTCGACGAGATCGACCACGTCGCGGTCTGGCCGGCGACCCACTACGTGACCAAGGAGGAGACGATCGAGCGGGCGGTCGTCGAGATCAAGCAGGAGCTGAATGAGCGGCTCGCCTGGTTCGAGGAGCGCGGCAAGCTGCTCGAGGCCCACCGGCTGCGGCAGCGGACCGAGTACGACGTCGAGCTGCTCAAGGAGCTCGGCTTCGCCCCCGGGATCGAGAACTACTCGCGGATCATCGACGGGCGGCCGCCGAGGGCAGCCCTCCGCACACGCTGATCGACTACTTCCCGGACGACTTCGTCGTCTTCGTCGACGAGTCGCACCAGACGATCCCGCAGCTCGGCGGCATGTACGAGGGCGACCGCTCGCGCAAGCAGACGCTCGTCGACCACGGCTTCCGGCTGCCCTCGGCGCTCGACAACCGGCCGCTGCGGTTCGAGGAGTTCCTCAGCCGGGTGGGGCAGCTGGTGATGGTGTCGGCGACGCCGGGCGACTTCGAGCGCGGCTCCTCGGCACGGATCGTCGAGCAGATCGTGCGGCCGACCGGGATCGTCGATCCCGGAGGTGGAGGTGCGCGAGACCCGCAACCAGATCGACGACCTGATGAACGAGGTTCGCCGCCGGGCCGAGGCCGGCGAGAGGACCCTGGTCACGACGCTCACCAAGAAGATGGCCGAGGACCTCACCGCCTACCTGCTCGAGCACGGCTTCCGGGTCCGCTACCTGCACTCGGAGATCGACACCCTCGAGCGAATCCAGATCGTCCGCGACCTGCGGCTGGGCGAGTACGACGTGCTGGTCGGCGTCAACCTGCTCCGCGAGGGCCTCGACCTGCCGGAGGTCTCGCTGGTGGCGATCCTCGACGCCGACAAGGAGGGGTTCCTGCGCGGCGAGACCAGCCTGATCCAGACGATCGGGCGGGCGGCGCGCAACGTGCGCGGGACGGTGCTCATGTACGCCGACCGGGAGACCGAGGCGATGCGCACGGCGATCCGCGAGACCGACCGCCGCCGCGAGATCCAGCTCGCCTACAACCGCGAGCACGGGATCACCCCGGAGACGGTCCAGAAGGGGATCTCCGAGCTCACCGAGTTCCTGGCGATGGAGTCGCGCGCGGCGCCGGCGCGCCGCCGCCGCGCCCAGCGCGACGGGGACGCGATCCGCAGCCCCGCGGAGCTCGAGAAGCTGATCGTCGAGCTCGAGGAGGAGATGCTCGCCGCCGCCGAGGACCTCCGCTTCGAGGAGGCGGCCCGGATCCGCGACGAGCTCAAGGAGCTGCGCCGCGACCTCGAGGCGCTGCGAGCCTGAGGTCCTGCCCGGCTAGGGCCGCAGTCGGACCGGCAGCGTCTTGAGCTGGTTGACGAACGGCGACTCGACGTACTTGGGCCTCGCCCGCCGGTTCCATCGCCGGGAAGCGAGCGAGCGTCTCCTCGAACAGAATCCGCAGCTCGAGGCGCGCCAGCGCGGCGCCCAGGCAGAAGTGGCGGCCGCCCGCGCCGAAGGCCTGGTGGTCGGGGTTGCGGGTGGCGTCGAAGTGGTCGGGATCGTCGTAGCGGGACTCGTCGCGGTTCGACGACACGTACCACATGACGACCTTGTCGCCCTCGCGGATCGGCCGCCCGCCCAGCTCGGTATCCCGTGTCGCCGTGCGGCGGAAGTGGGCGAATGCCGGGAACATCCGCAGCGACTCCTCGACCGCGCTGGGGATCAGCGACGGGTCGTCGAGCAGCAGTTGGCGCTGATCGGGGTGGTCCATCAGCGCCCGCATGCCGCTGCAATAGGTGGCCTTCGTGCTGTCGTTCCCGGCGGCGACGAGCAGGAAGAACCCCATCACGATCTCGTGTTCCTCCAGCCGCTGGCCGTCGAGCTCGGCATGGACCAGAACGCTGGTCAGGTCGTCGGTGGGCCGCTCGCGGCGCTCGGCGATGAGCCGCCCGCAGCGTTCGAAGATCTCGGGCACGTCGCGCTCCATGACGGAGTCGACTCCATCGGGGTTCAGGTCCGGGTCGCTCGCGCCCAGCGTCGTGTTCATCAGCCGCGCCCAGATCTCGTCGTCCGCGGGCGGGATCCCCATGAAGCTGCCGATCACCCGCGAGACGACCGGCTGGGCGACGTCGGTGACCAGGTCGCACGTCTCCCGGCCGGCGAGTCCGTCCAGGACGCCCACCGTGATCGCCCGGATCGCGTCCTCGTGCTCGGCGATCCGCCTGGGCGTGAAGCCGCGCTGGAAGAGCATCTTGAGGCGGTCGTGCTTCGGCGGGTCCATGCCGATGAACATCGCCCGAGTCAGCTCGAGGGGCAGGATCGCATCGGTGAGCGCGGTGATCCCGCCCAGCTCGGACGAATACGTGGCCCAGTCGTGGCTGACCTCGTGGACGTCGTCCGCCGTGGTCACGGACCAGAACCCGGCCTCCTCGGGGTACTCCGTGATCCGCGCCGTCCAGTGGACGGGGCATTTCGCTCGCAGCCCCTTGAAGAGGTCGTGCGGGGGGCCGTCCTGCCACCGTTCCCTCTCGGTGACGAGCACGTCCTCAAAGGTGGTTGGGTCAGCGGCCACGGAACCTTACGGTCGAGATGGACGGGCGACACGCCGAGCCTACCGGGAGGGCGAGCCGCCCGCATGAGAGGCAACGCCACAACCACTACGCTGGAGCTCAGTGCGGTGGCTGATCGACGGGATGAACGTGATCGGGACGCGTCCCGACGCATGGTGGAAGGACCGGCATGGGGCGATGGTCCGCCTCGTGGACCTGCTCGAGCGCTGGGTGGCCGCCAGCGGCGAGGACGTCACCGTGGTCTTCGAGCAGCCGCCTTCGCCGCCGATCTCGTCCCCGGTGATCGAGGTCGCGCACGCCCCACGGCCGCGTGCCAATTCCGCGGACGACGAGATCGTCCGGCGGCTTGCCGGCGATTCCGAGCCCGCCACCGTCCGCGTGGTCACGTCGGACCGGTGGCTGGCCGATCGCGTCCGCGCCACCGGCGCCACCGTCGAGCCCGCCGAGTCGTTCCGGGCGCGGCTGGAAGGCGACTGACCAGGCTGGCACGCCGCCCCCGGCCATTTCGCCTGCACCGTCGCTCGAAGGTCGCCCGGACTCGTCCACCGGGCGCTAATCTCGCCGCATGGACGCTGAGAAGATCGCCGGCGAGCTCGCCGAGCGGGTGCGGGAACTGATCGGCGACGCCCAGAAGCGCGCCGAGGAGATCGTGCGCGCAGCCGAGGCGGAGGCAAAGCGGCTCCGCGAAGAGGCCGGGGAGGAGGCACAGCGGATCCGCCAGGAGGCCGAGGCACAGGCCCGGGAGCGACTCGATCAGGTGCGGCAGGCGCTGGAGCAGCTCGAGGCAGGGCTGAGCGCGAAGCGCGCGCCGCGGACAGCGAAGCCGGAGCCGAAGGCGCGGCAGGACGAGCCGGAGGTGCCCGAGGAAGAGGCCAAAGCCGCCAAGCCCGAGCCTGAAGCGCCGGAGCCCGAGCCGGCCGCGCCCGAACAGGCACCCAGCGAAGTCTCAACCGACGAGCTGATCGAGCAGTTGAAGGCCGGCGGCCGGTCCCCGGCGCCCGAGCCTGAGCCCGAGCGCACCGCCCTCGAACGACGCGCCGAAGGACGATGCGGGCGCGGCACGCCTGGTGGCGATGAAGCTCGCGCTCGACGGCACCTCGCGCGACGAGGCGCGCAAGCAGCTCGCCGCCGACTACGAGATCGCCGACCTCGACTCGCTGCTCGACGAGGTCTACTCGAAGGCCGGCAAGTAGCCGACGCCTACGCCGGCCGCCTGAAGGTGCCGGGACCGCCACCCTCGCGGGCGCCCGCGGAGTACTCGGCCATGTCCTGGGTCCAGAACTCGACCACGTTGCCATCGGGGTCGGTGACGTAGATCGCCCGGTCGGCGCCGAGCTGGATCGGCCCCTCGACCTCGACCCCGCCGGCGCGCAGGCGCTCGAGCAGCGGGTCGAGCTCCTCGCGCGCGAGGTGAAAGGCGAAGTGGACGTGAGCGCCGCCGCGGCCCCCGGCGAGCCCGACCTGCGGGGTCCAGAGGCCGAGCCGGGCGCTCGAGCCGATCAGATACCAGCAGCGATCGTCGCGGCCCTCGCCATATCGCGTCTCCTCGAAGCCGAGCAGGTCGCGATAGAAGCGCCGCGCGGCCTCGAGATCGGAGACCTCGAGCACCAGCTCGGAGATGCCGGTGACGGGCGGCGGGCCGGGCACGCGGTGAGACTACCCCCGCTCATGAAACGCTAGGGGTCGTGGTCCCCGCCGCCTACAGGGAGCTCCTGGCGATCAGGCGCGCGCGGCTGCCCGTTGTAGCGTCACTCGTCGGGCGACTGCCCCTGGCCTCCGAGGGTCTCGCGATCCTCTTCCTGGTCAGGGCCGTTACCGGCTCCTTCGCGGACGCGGGACTCGTCGAGGCCTTCGCCTTGCGTGGGAGTCGGAGTGGGCGTGCCGATTCAGGGACGGTTGGTCGATCACATCGGACAGCCGCGCGTGTTGCTGCCCGCGGCGACGATCAACGCGGCGTCCCTGGGCGTCCTCGTCATCGTCGCGCACGGAGACCCGTCGGTCGGCCATGCTTGCGGCGCTGAGCGCGCTGTCGGGTCTGACGGTCCCGCCGATCTCCTCCTGCATGCGGAGCCTGTGGGCGGCGATGCTGGACGATGCGCAGGCGCTCCAGTCCGCGTACGCGCTCGACGCGGTGATCATCGAGGTCGCCTTCATCACGGGCCCGCTGCTCGCGGCGGGCCTCACCGCGGCGGTCTCTCCGAGCGCGGCGGTGCTGGCCGGCGCCATCCTCACGCTCGTGGGCACCGTTGCCTTCGCCGCCTCGGCCGCCTCCCGGGAGTGGCGACCGCTCGCCGGGCCGCGACACTGGGCGGGGGCGTTGCGCTCGCGGGGCATCTGGGTCCTCGATTGCCGCGTCGGCGGGGTTCGGCTTCTCCAACGGCGCCCTGGTGCTGGCGCTGACGGCCTTCGGGAGCAGGCATGGAAGTCCGGAGATCGTCGGGCCGTTGCTCTCGATTCAGGCGGTGGCCAGCATGATCGGAGGGATCTGGTACGGGGCGCGGCACTGGAGAATTGCCAACCGAGGAGCAATATCCACGTTTCAACCTCCTCCTCGCCCTCGGCCTCGCCCCGCTCATCTTGGTGCCGTCCGTAGTGGTGATGGGCGGGTTGATGGTGCTCGCCGGGCTGGCGATTGCCCCGGCAACCGCGATCGAGTACGTGCTGGTCGACCGGATGGCCCCGCCGGCACCTCGACCGAGGCCTTCGGCTGGGTGATCACCGCGGCAGTGCTTGGCTCGGGGCTGGGCGCGGCGCTCGCCGGCTCGATCGTCAACGCGGGCGACGTGCGCCTCGGCTTCGTCGTCGCCTTCGCCGGCGCCGCGGTCGCCTGGATCGCCTCGGTGTTGGGCCGGCCGGTGCTGCGCTCGCCGCCGGAGCCCGCCTGAGCCGGCAGCGGCCCTGACGGGAACGCCCGTTCGCCCCCGTAGAATCGATGTTGATGCCGCCCTCCGACCGCATCGCCATCTCCGGCGCCCGCGCGAACAACCTCAAGGGCATCGACCTCGAGCTGCCTCGGGACGCGCTGATCGTGATCACGGGGCTCTCGGGCTCGGGCAAGTCGAGCCTTGCCTTCGACACGATCTACGCCGAGGGGCAGCGCCGCTACGTCGAGTCGCTGTCCGCCTACGCGCGCCAGTTCCTGGGCCAGATGGAGAAGCCCGACGTGGACTCGATCGAGGGCCTCAGCCCGGCGATCTCGATCGACCAGAAGACGACCTCGCGCAACCCGCGCTCCACGGTCGGGACCGTGACCGAGATCTACGACTACCTGCGCCTCCTGTGGGCGAGGATCGGCAAGCCCCACTGCTACAACTGCGGCGCCCCGATCTCGGGCCAGTCGCTGGAGCAGATCACCGACCGCGTGCTCACCCTGGCGGAGGGGACGCGGTTCATGGTCATGGCGCCGGTGGTCCGCGGGCGCAAGGGCGAGTACGGGCGGCTGCTGGACGAGATGCGCGCCCAGGGCTATGCGCGGGCGCGGATCGACGGCGAGCTGCGCCGCCTCGACGAGCCGATCGAGCTCGACAAGAAGTTCAAGCACGACATCTCGGTCGTCGTCGACCGCCTGGTGATGAAGGAGGGGGTGCGAAAGCGCCTCTCCGAGTCGGTCGAGGCCGCCTCGCAGCTGGCCGACGGCCTGGTGGAGATCGAGACGCTGCCCGATGGCCATCCTGCGGCAGACCCGGCCGCGCCCGAAGGCGACGCCGAAGGCGCGGACGGAACGGTGATGCTGTTTTCAGAGCGCTTCGCCTGCCTCAGCTGCGGCACCTCGATGCCCGAGCTGGAGCCGCGGATCTTCTCCTTCAACTCGCCCCACGGCTGCTGCCAGCGCTGCCACGGGCTCGGCTTTCAGCGCGTCATCGACCCCGAGCTGATCGTCCCCGACCCGACCCTGTCGATCTCGCAGGGGGCGCTGGATCCGTGGACGAAGGCCGCCTCGGTGTATCACCGGCGGCTGCTGGAGGCCGTCGCGGAGTCGAACGGGATCGACATCGACACCCCCTGGCAGGACCTGCCCGAGAGCGATCGCGAGCTGCTCCTTCAGGGAACCGGCGACGAGCGTCACACGGTCTCCTACCGCAACCGCTTCGGCCGGCGCCGCGTCTACACGGTGCGCTTCGACGGCATGCTGGCCAGCCTCGAGCGACGCTACGAGAACACGGACTCGGAGAACACCCGGGAGCGAATCGAGGGGCTGATGGCCCTGCAGGCCTGCCCGGCCTGCGGCGGGAGCGCGCCTGCGGCCGGAGAGCCTCGCGGTCACGGTGGGCGGGTTGAACATCTACGAGTACACGCGGTTCAGCGCCCGGGCCGCCCTGGAGTGGATCGAGGCGCTGGAGCTGACCGACACCGAGCGGGCGATCGCGCGCCTGGTGGTGCGCGAGATCGCCGAGCGCCTGCGCTTCCTCGACAGCGTCGGGATCGGCTACCTGTCGCTGGAGCGCGCCGCCGCGACCCTCTCGGGCGGCGAGGCCCAGCGGATCCGGCTCGCGACGCAGATCGGCTCGTCGCTGGTGGGCGTCCTCTACATCCTCGACGAGCCCTCGATCGGCCTCCACCAGCGTGACAACGCGAAGCTGATCGACACGCTGCGGCGGCTGCGCGATCTCGGCAACACGGTGATCGTGGTCGAGCACGACGAGGGCACGATCCGCGCCGCGGACCACGTCGTCGACCTCGGCCCCGGGGCCGGCGAGCACGGCGGGGAGCTGGTCGCCCAGGGCACGCCGGCCCAGGTCGCCCGCCAGGCCGGCTCCCTGACCGGCCGCTACCTGAACGGCAAGCTCAGCATCCCGATCCCGGAGCTTCGCCGCAGCCCGCGCGGCGAGCTGGTGGTGCGCGGGGCGCGCCAGCACAACCTCAAGAACGTCGACGTCAGCGTGCCGCTCGGGGTCTTCTGCTGCGTCACGGGGGTCTCCGGCTCGGGCAAGTCGACGCTCGTCAACGAGGTCCTCTACCGCGCGGTCGCCAACCGCCTGCACCGGGCGCGGCTTCGCCCCGGCGCCCACGACCGGATCGAGGGCCTCGACCAGATCGACAAGATCATCAGCATCGACCAGTCGCCGATCGGGCGCACCCCGCGCTCCAACCCGGCCACCTACACCGGGGTCTTCGACCACATCCGCGACCTCTTCTCGCGCACCAAGGAGGCGCGGGTGCGTGGCTACAAGCCGGGGCGGTTCAGCTTCAACGTCAAGGGCGGGCGCTGCGAGGTCTGCCGCGGCGACGGCCAGATCAAGATCGAGATGCACTTCCTGCCGGACGTCTACGTCCCCTGCGAGCAGTGCCACGGGCGCCGCTACAACCGCGAGACGCTCGAGGTCCGCTTCAAGGGGAAGTCGATCGCCGACGTGCTCGAGATGTCGGTCGAGGAGGCGGTCGAGTTCTTCGCCCACATCCCGAAGATCAAGCGCCGCCTGCAGACCCTCCACGACGTGGGCCTCGACTACATCCGGCTCGGCCAGCCGGCGACCACGCTCTCGGGCGGCGAGGCCCAGCGCGTCAAGCTCGCCACCGAGCTGTCGAAGGTGGCGACCGGCGACACCCTCTACATCCTCGACGAGCCGACCACCGGCCTGCACTTCGCCGACGTGCAGCGCCTGCTCGAGGTGCTGGGGCGCCTGGTCGAGGCCGGCAACACCGTGGTCGTCATCGAGCACAACCTCGACGTGATCAAGTCGGCCGACCGGATCATCGACCTCGGACCGGAGGGCGGCGACGCCGGGGGAGAGGTGGTGGCCACCGGGACGCCCGAGCAGGTCGCCGCCAGCCCCGCCTCGTACACGGGTCAGTTCCTGCGCGACCTGGTCGAGCCGGCCGAGCGCCCCGCGCGCCGCCGCGCCCCGGCCCGGCGCCGCGAACCGGTGGCTGCGTAGGACGTGCGCTCGTTCCCGAGTTGTGGCAGGATCGCCGCGTGACCCGCGGACGAAGCGCGTTGTGGCTGCTCGCCGGGTGCATGGCGATGGCCTCCATCGGCCTCGCTCCAGCGGCTGCCGGAAGCCATCGAAGCCTCGGCACCTGTAAGGGGGTTCCCGTCACCGTGACCACGAACGATGCCGGGGATCCGATCGGCAACGGGCCGGACCGCGTGAGCGAGGCGACGACCAATCATCGCGACGTGATCAATCTGGGTGGTGGGCGCGACAAGGTCGACAGCTCCGGCGGCAGGGACCTGATCTGTGGCGGGGGCGGCAAGGACCTGATCCTCTCCGGGTCGGGAAACGACCGCGCCTTTGGCGGCCCCGGCAACGACTTCAGTCTCGGGATCGCCGCCTCTGGCTTTCAGAATGGCCCGCGAGTGGTGGGTGGGGACGGCGACGACAAGCTGTACGGCGGCTCCGGAAGGGACGCGATCAACGGCAGCTCGGGAGACGACCGGATGTACGGGAATGCCGGAAACGACCACTTCCGGCCCGGCACGGGGGACGATTTCTGCGATGGCGGCGCGGGCACCGACAAGCCCAGGGGCTGCGAGCACACGGCGGGCGTTCCGTAGGGCGCACGGTGTTCAGTGGCCAGCTGATCGGCGTCGACGTCGGCGGGACGAAGGTTGCCGTGGCGACCCTCGAGCAGGAGCGGCTGAGCGAGTCGCTCGTCCGGCCAACCGACGCGTCGAGCTCCGACGAGCTGGTCGACGAGATCGTGGCCGCGGTCGACCAGATGAAGAGCTGGTCGGCGCAGACCTGGCCGACGGCGTGCCCCGGCCGGGTGGGTTTCCGCAGGCCGGCTCGCTCGAGTCGCTGGCCGCCGGGCGGGTGCTGGACCGCCTCGCGGCGCAGGCCGCCGAGCGCAACCCGTCCTCGGCGCTTGGGAAGCTGGCGGCGAGTGGCCAGGCGGTCGACGGAAACGATGCGGTGAAGGCGGCGCAGGCCGGCGACCCCGAGGCGGTCGCGGCGCTGCGCACTCTCGGAGAGCGGCTCGGAATCGGGATCGCCAACGCGCTCAACACCTTCGATCCCGATGAGGTCGTAGTCGGGGGCGGCGTCTCGTCCGCGGGGGAGCTGCTGCTCGGCCCAGCCACGGAGGTCGCGCGGCGCTTCGCCCTCCCCGGCGTTGGCGAGCGCACCGAGATCCGGCTGGCCCGCCACGGGCGCCAGGCGGGCGTTCGCGGCGCCGCGCTGCTGGCCGGGCTGGAGCTGGCCGGGGGAGACGAAGGCTTCGCGCCGCCGCGGCGGGAGGTGGAGCGAGCGTGAGCGCGAGCGTCCAGACGGCGCCGGAGAATCCCTTCGCCCAGGACGTGACGCAGCCGACTCCCGGACCCCACCACGCTGGTCATCTTCGGCGCCGGGGGGGATCTGGCGACGCGCAAGCTCCTGCCGGCGGTCTACAACCTGTCGCTCGCCGGGCTGCTCCCGGACCGCTTCGGGATGCTCGGCGTGTCGCGCCGCCACGACGTGCCCTCGTTCCGAAAGACGGCCCGCGAGGCGATCGAGGCCCACTCTCGCACCGGGTTCGACGAGGACGCCTGGCAGGCACTCGAGCCCAACCTGGAGGTCGTCCAGGGGGACTTCGGGAACCCGGATCTGTTCAAGACCCTGGCCGAGCGCCTCGAACGCGACGACGCCCGCCTGGGCGAGACCCAGCGCGTCTTCTACCTGGCCGTCGCTCCGCGCTTCTTCGCCCAGATCGCCAAGGGTCTGGCGGCGGTGGGGCTGGGCGCCGGCGCCGATCCGCCGACCCGGCTGATGATCGAGAAGCCGTTCGGCCACGACCTCGAATCGGCGTTGGAGCTGAACGCCGAGGTGGCCTCGGCCTTCGACGAGTCGCAGGTGTTCCGCCTCGACCACTATCTCGGCAAGGAGACGGTGCAGAACCTCCAGGTGCTGCGGTTCGCCAACGGCATCTTCGAGCCGATCTGGAACCGTCGCTACGTCGACCACATCCAGATCACCGTCGCCGAGGATCTCGGGATCGGCCACCGCGCCGCCTACTACGACTCGGCCGGGGCGATTCGCGACGTGATCCAGAACCACGTCATGCAGCTGGTCGCCCTGGTGGGGATGGAGGCGCCGGTGCGCTTCGACGCCGACACGATCCGCGACGAGAAGGTGAAGCTCCTGCGCTCCGTCCGCCGCTACAAGCCGGAGGAGGTCCCCGACTACGTCGTGCGCGGCCAGTACGGCGCGGGCTGGATCGGCGGGGAGGAGGTCCCGGCCTACCTGGACGAGGAGGAGCGTCGCCGAGGGCTCGCGGACCGAGACCTACGTCGCGATGCGGGTGGAGATCGACAACTGGCGCTGGGCGGGCACGCCGTTCTACGTCCGCACCGGAAAGCGGCTGCCGCGCCGGATGACCGAGATCGCGGTGCGCTTTCACCCCGTCCCGCACCTGCCGTTCGCGCGGGCCGACATCGGCGACGTGGAGCCCAACGAGATGGTGCTGTCCGTGCAGCCGGACGAGGGAGCGTCGCTGCGCCTGGTGGCCAAGGTCCCCGGCCAGACGATGAGCGTCAGGCCGGTGCAGATGGAGTTCAAGTACGGGACCTCGTTCCTGGGCGACTCGCCGGAGGCCTACGAGCGGCTGCTCCACGATGCCCTGCTCGGCGAGGCGACCCTGTTCACCCGCGCGGACGAGGTCGAGGCCGAGTGGCGGATCGTCCAGCCGATCCTCGACGCGTGGGAGTCCGGCCCGGGGCCGTCGGTGTACGAGGCCGGCAGCCAGGGGCCGCCGGAGGCCGACGAGCTGCTCGCCGTCCGCGGACGAAGCTGGAGGCAGGTGTGAGGCGGGCGGTGCCCGAGCGCAGCCGGTGGAGGGGCGAGGACGTCCACGTCGATGCAGGTTGTCCGCGAGCTCGACCGCCTGCACCGCGAGCTCCAGGACGTCGGCCGGGGCAGGCGCTCGCCCGCACCCTGAACCTGATCGTCGCGCCCGGCTTCGTCGCGGGCCGCGAAGGCGGTCGACGACGCTCTCGCGGGGCTCGGCGGCCACAGCCCGTCGCGGACGCTGGTCCTGCGCAGGCACGGCTCCGACCGGCTCGACGCCGAGGTGGTGCTGGAGGGCGAGCTGCCCGACGCCGCCGGCCGGGTCGGCGTCGGCCACGACCGGGTGACGCTGACCGTCGATGACTCCCGTCTGGAGCACGCCGCCTCGCTCCTGGCGCCGCTCCTGCTCAGCGACCTGCCGACCGTCCTGTGGCTACCCGACCTCGACTCCCCGATCCCGGACCCGCGCCTGCTCGATCGAGCCCAGCAGGTCCTGGTCGACTCCACCGCCGACGACGGCGACGCCCTGCGCGGCTCGGGGAGCTGACGCGAAGGCGCACGCGTACACGACCTCGCCTGGGGCCGGCTGGAGTTCTGGCGCGCCGCCACCGCGGCGGCCTTCGAGCCGCTCGAGCGGCGGGCCCTCCTGCCCCGGATCGCACGCCTGGACGTTCGCTACGAGGGCGACGCCCTGTCCGCCGGGCTGCTGCTGGCCGGATGGGTGGCGGCGCGCGCCGGCTGGCGCCCGGAGGCGCTCGAGCACGACCACGGGCGAGTCCACGGGAAGGCCATGCGGTCCGACGGGGAGCGCGGTGTCGCTGTCGCTGGAGCCCGACCCGGACGCCCGGGGATGCGGAGGGATCGAGAAGCTCACCTTTCGAACGGACTCGGACGAGGTGAAGATCCGGCGCGGGGCGGCCACCAGCCGCCTGCGCGACGTGTTCGCCGAGGCGCTGCAGCCGATGCCGTCGTTCGCGCGCGGGTACGCGGACGCGCTCGAGGCGGCTGCGGCGATGCTGTAGGCGGCCCTAGCCCTTGGTCTGCAGCGCCGCGCCGATCGCGCCGCCCAGGTCGCCGAGGGCGGCGACCTCGACCGCGGGCGGGTTGTCGTCGTTGAACAGGTGCGGGTGCATCGCCTTGACGATTCGCTTCGCGTAGGGCTCTCCCAGCCTGGTGCCGAGCCCGCCGCCGATGATCACCGCCTCGACGTCGAGCAGATTGATCACCGAGGCGATCCCGGCTCCGAGCGCCGCGACGGCACGGTCGATCAGCTCCGTCGCCAGCGAGTCCTCGGCATTCAGAGCCCGCTCCCAGATCCCGCTGGTCAGCCGGTCGTGCCCGTGCTTCTTCATGATCTTGAACAGGTCGGTCTTGCGGCCGTCCTCGTGCTCGGCTCGCGCCTTCGCCTCCATCGCCGCCCGGCCCGCATAGGCCTCCATGCATCCGCGCCGCCCGCAGGGGCACTGCGCGCCGCCCTTCTTGATCACCATGTGTCCGATCTCGCCCGCCCCGCCGCGCCCCAGCCACGGCTTGCCGTCGAGGATCAGCCCGCCGCCGACCCCGGTGCCCCAGAAGACTCCGACGAGCGACTTGTAGGGACGGCCGGCTCCCAGATCGAACTCGGCCTCGGTTGCCACCTGCACGTCGTTGCCGACCTTGACCGTGGTGCCGAGCTTCTTTGCGAGCCAGGGCCCGAGCTTGAACGTGCCGTCCCAGCCGGGCAGGTTCCTTGCCTGGGAAACGCTCCCGGTGCGCTGGTTCACGTTGCCGGGCGAGCCGACACCCACGGCGGCCAGGGCGCTGGTCTCGAGGTTCGCCGCCTGCGCCGCCTCCTGCATGCGCCTCCGCCATCTGCTCGGCGACGTCGCGAGGGACCACCGCTGGTGGGCGTCGGCCGGCGTGCCTCCCCGAGCACCTTCCACCTGCCGTTGACGACGACGGTCTGGATCTTGGTGCCACCGAGGTCGATGCCGCCCCGGGCAATCATGCGCTCATGCTATTGGCCGCGCAGGACCCGATAACGCCGAATCAGGGCGTTGGTGGAGCCGTCATGGGCGAGCTCGGGCTCGGCATCGGCCTGCAGCTCGGGGACGATGCGCTTGGCGAGGACCTTGCCGAGCTCCACTCCCCACTGGTCGAAGGAGTCGATGCTCCAGATCGCGCCCTGGGTGAACACGCTGTGCTCGTACAGCGCCACCAGCGATCCGAGGGTCTGGGGGGTGAGCCGCTCGGCGAGGATCGTGTTGGACGGGCGGTTGCCCTCGAAGACGCGGTGCGGGACGAGCTCGGGGGGCGTGCCCTCCTCGCGCACCTGGTCGGCGGTCTTCCCGAACGCCAGCGCCTCGGTCTGAGCGAAGACGTTGGCCATCAGCAGGTCGTGGTGCTCGCCGAGCGGGTTGAGCGAGCGCCCAAAGCCGATGAAGTCGCACGGGATCAGCTTGGTTCCCTGATGGATCAGCTGGTAGAAGGAGTGCTGGCCGTTGGTCCCGGGCTCCCCCCAGTAGACGGCCCCGGTCTCGTAGTCGACCGCTTCCCCGGCGAGCGTCACGTGCTTGCCGTTCGACTCCATCGTCAGCTGCTGGAGATAGGCCGGGAAGCGGTGCAGGTACTGGTCGTACGGGAGGACCGCGACCGTCTGGGCGCCGAAGAAGTCCCCGTACCAAACGGCCAGCAGCCCCATGCAGCGCCGGGAGGTTGCGGTCGATCGGCGCGTGGAGGAAGTGCTCGTCCATGGCGTGGAAGCCGGCCAGCATCTCCTCGAACCGCTCGGGCCCGATGGCGAGCATGGTCGAGAGCCCGATCGCCGAGTCCATCGAGTAGCGACCGCCGACCCACTCCCAAAAGCCGAACATGTTGTCGGTGTCGATGCCGAACTCCGAGACCCCCTCGGCGTTGGTCGAGACGGCGACGAAGTGCTTGGCTATCGCGGCCTCGTCGCCCAGGGCGTTCAGGGCCCACTCGCGGGCGGTGCGGGCATTGGTCATCGTCTCCAGCGTGGTGAAGGTCTTCGAGCAGACGACGAACATGGTCTCCTCGGGGTCGAGGTCGCGGGTCGCCTCGGCGAAGTCGGTGCCGTCGACGTTCGAGACGAACCGGAAGGCCATCTCGCGCTTCGAGTAGTGGCGCAGCGCCTCGTAGGCCATCACGGGCCCCAGGTCCGAGCCGCCGATCCCGATGTTGACCACGTTGCGGATCGGCTTGCCAGTGTGGCCGCGCCACTGGCCCTCACGGACCCGCTCGGCAGAAGCCGCGCATCCGGTCGAGCACCTCGTGGACCTCCTTGACGACGTCGACGCCGTCGACGACGAGCGAGCGATCGCGCGGCATCCGCAGCGCAACGTGCAGGACGGACCTGTTCTCGGAGACGTTGATCCGCTCGCCGCGGAACATCGCCTCGCGGCGCTCGGGCATCTCCGACTCCTCGGCCAGCCGGCAGAGCAGCCGCATCGTCTCGTCGGTGACGCGGTTCTTGGAGAAGTCGAGGTGAAGGCCGGCGCCCTCGGCGATCATCCGCTCGCCGCGGCCGGGGTCCTCGGCGAAGAGCGTGCGCAGGTGCGTGTCCCGGATGTCGTCGAGGTGGCGCCGCAGGGCGTTCCAGGCGGCGCGTGCGGTGAGCGGGGTGACGGTGCCGGCCACGTGCGACCTGCCTCGTTACGTCGCCCCGGTCACGCTGACCGGGAGCTCTCGGGTGGCGGCTCGGTCGAGGATCAGCTCCAGCGGCCCGTCGGCGAGGAGGCTGGCGGGCACCCCCGGATCGGGACCGGAGAGAACCCCGGCCACGGCGCTCGCCTTCGCCGTCCCCGACGGCGAGGATCAACGAGCGGCGTGCGGCTCGCAGCACGTCGAGCGTCAGGCTGACGCGGTCGGGCGGCGGCTTGGGCGCATCGTGCACCGCGACGCATACCTCGCCCCGGACGTCCAGCGCCGGGGCGTGGGGGAAGAGCGAGGCGGTGTGCCCGTCCTCCCCGAGACCCAGAAGCGCGAGATCGAGCGCCGGGACGCCGTCCGGTCCCGCGGGGACGCGCCGGCGGATCTCGCGCGCGTAGGCGCTCGCGGCCTCCTCCGCCGAGCCTCCGGTCGGAACCGGGTGGGCGAGCGCCCCGGTGCGCTCGAGCAGCGTCTCGGCCAGCAGGCGGTAGTTCGACTCCGGGTCGTCGGGCGGCACCAGGCGCTCGTCGCCGAGCCACAGCTCGACCCCCTCCCAGTCGTCGACCAGGGTGGCCAACCGCTCGTATGTGGCGCGGGGCGTGGTGCCGCCCGCCAGCGACAGGTGCACCGCGCGGCCCTGGCCCCGGCCGGCGGCGATCGCCTCGGCCAGCCGCTCGGCCGCCAGGTCGGTGGCTTGCGGCGGGGTGTCGGTGACCGTCACCTGGGGCATGCCAGTGGCTCGACTACGAAGCGGCCTTCTCGGCGTGGCCGCCGAACTGCTTGCGCATCGCCGACAGCACCTTGTCGGCGAAGTCGTCGAGGCCGCGCGAGGCGAAGCGGGAGTACAGCGCCATGCTCAACACGGGCGCCGGAACGCCCTCCTCGATCGCGGCGATCGACGTCCACCGCCCCTCGCCCGAGTCCGACACGCGACCGGCGAAGTCGGAGAGGTCGGGCGACTCCTGCAGCGCCTCTGCGGTCAGGTCCAGCAGCCAGGAACCGATCACGCTGCCCCGCCGCCAGACCTCCGCGACCTCCGGGATGTCCAGGTCGTACTGGTAGTACTCGGGATTCTCCAGCGGGGCCGTCTCGGCGTCCACCTCGCGCTGAACCTTGCCGGCGTTCGCGTTACGGAGGATGTTGAGCCCCTCGGCGTAGGCGGCCATCACCCCGTACTCGATCCCGTTGTGGACCATCTTCACGAAGTGGCCCGCGCCGCTCGGACCGCAGTGGAGATAGCCCTGCTCCGCCGCGCTCGGCTCGCCGTCGCGACCGGGCGTGCGCTCCGCGGAGCCCACGCCAGGCGCAAGCGTGGCGAAGATCGGGTCGAGCCGGCTGACGGCCTCGTCGGGCCCGCCGATCATCAGGCAGTAGCCGCGGTCGAGCCCCCAGACTCCGCCGCTCGTCCCGGTGTCCACGTAGTCGATGCGTCGTGCTCGGCCAGCCGCGCCGAGCGTCGGATGTCGTCCCGGTAGTAGGAGTTCCCGCCGTCCACCACGGCGTCGCCGGACTCCAGCAAGCGGGACCAGGCCGTCGAGCGTCTTGTCGACCACCGCCGCGGGCACCATCAGCCACACGGCCCGCGGCGCCTTGAGCTTGGCCACCAGGTCCTCGACGGACTCCGCGCCCACGGCGCCCTCGCCCGCCATCTGTGACACGGCGTCGGAATCGAGGTCGAAGACCACGCACTCGTGGTCCGCGCGCATCAGGCGGCGCACCATGTTGGCGCCCATGCGCCCCAGTCCGATCATTCCGAGTTGCATTGCCAAGGCTCCTTTCCCGGGGCCGGGAGGGTGGTCGAGCCCGCCCGCCTCACTCGGTCGCCGCGAGCTCGCGGCTCTTCTCTTCGATCGACTGCATGAGCTCGTTCCACGATTTGTCGAACGCGTCTGCGCCCTCGCGCTGAAGCCGGGCGGCGAGCTCGGCGACGTCCACGCCCGCGGCCTCGAACTCGGCCAGCACCTGCTCGGCGTCGCCGCCGTCCGCCGGGATCGGATCTGAGACCTCACCGTGATCGGCGAAGCGCGAGCAGGGTCTTGTCGGGCATCGTGTTGATGGTGAAGGGGGCCGCGAGCGCCTCGACGTACAGCACGTCGGAGGCCTCGGGATCCTTGGTGCCGGTGCTCGCGAAGAGCAGGCGCTGCGGCCGGACGCCCTCGTTGGCGAGGCGCTGCCAGCGCTCTGAGTCGAGCAGCTCGCGGTAGGCGCGATAGGCCTGCCTGGCGACCGCGATCCCGAGCCGGTTGCGGAGCTCCGTCCGGCGCCTCGTCGGCGACCGCCACGTCCCAGCGGCTGACGAAGATCGACGCAACCGAGGGGACGGCGGGGTCGAGCCCCGCCTCGATCCGGCGCTCCACGCCGCGCATGTACGCCTCGGCGGCGCCAAGGTACTGCTCGGTCGAGAAGAGCAGCGTGACGTTGATCGGGGTGCCGGCGAAGATCGACTCCTCGATCGCCTCGCGTCCCGCGTCGGTGCCGGGGATCTTGATGAAGATGTTGCCGTCCGCTCGGGAGTGCAGCTCGGCGACCTGCGCGATCGTCGCCCTGGCGTCGTCGGCGAGCAGCGGCGAGACCTCGAGCGAGACCCAGCCGTCGACGCCGTCGGTGCGCTGGTTGATCGGCTCGAACATCCGCGCCGCGTCGCGGAGGTCGGCCAGCGCCAGCTCGAAGAACGCCTGCTCGGGCTCCAGGCCTCGCTCGTGCAGCTCGACGATGTGCTCGTCGTAGGCGCTGCCGGAGCTGATCGCCTTGTCGAAGATCGTCGGGTTCGAGGTCAGCCCGGTGATCGACAGCTCGTCGATGTAGCGCCGAAGCGTCCCGTCCCCGAGCATGTCTCGGGTGATGTTGTCGAGCCACAGGCTCTGGCCCAGCTCGTGCAGCCGCTGCGTCGGCTTCACGTCAGGAGCTCCCGCGCCGCCTCCACCACGCGCTCCGGCGTGAAGCCGAACTTTCGCTGTACCTCCTTCAGCGGCGCCGATGCGCCGAAGGTGTGCATGCCGACGATCTGCCCCTGCGGCCCCACGTAGCGGTCCCAGCCGAGCGTCGACCCCTGCTCCACGGCGACCCGCGCCTGCGACGGCGTTCGGGCAGGACGCTCTGGCGGTACTCGGCGGGCTGGAGGTCGAACAGGTACCAGGAGGGAAGGCTGACAACGCGCGCTCGCACGCCTTCTGAGCGTAGCTTCTCGAAGGCGTCGACCGCGAGCGAGACCTCGCTGCCGGTCGCGATCAGGATCACCTCGGGCTCGCCGTCGGAGTCGGCGAGCACGTAGCCCCCGCGCTGAAGTCCCTCGGCCGAGGCGTACTTCGACCGGTCGAGCACCGGCACGTTTTGGCGGGTCAGGACCAGCGCGGTCGGCTGGTGCTTCTGGCCCATCATCACCCGCCACGCCTCGGCGACCTCGTTGGCGTCGCAGGGCCGGATCACGTTCAGCCCCGGCATCGCCCGCAGCGAGGCGAGCTGCTCGACCGGCTGGTGAGTGGGGCCGTCCTCTCCGAGGCCGATCGAGTCGTGGCTGAACCAGTGGATCACCGGCAGCTCCATGAGCGCCGAGAGCCGGATCGCCGGGCGCGCGTAGTCGGAGAAGATCAGGTAGGTCGACCAGACGCGGGCGCAGCTTGGTGAGCGCCAGCCCGTTGGAGATCGCCGCCGACTCGTGCTCGCGGATGCCGTAGTGGAGGACTCGGCCGAAGCGGTCCTCGGGCGAGAAGGTCCCGGCCTCGTCGAAGGTGAGCCCGCTGGCGGCCGACCCGGTGAGGTCCGCGGAGCCGCTCAGAAGCCACGGCACCCGCGGCGCGATCGCGTTCAGCACCTCGTTCGACGCCTTGCGGGTGGCGATCCCGCCCGGATCGGCGTCGAAGCTGGGGATGTCGGCGTCCCAGCCGTCGGGCAGCTCGCGCCGCTGCATCTGGTCGATCTGCGCGGCGAGCCCCGGACCGGCGTCCGAGACGCGCTGCTGCCATTCGGCTCGCAGCCTGGCGCCCGCGCTCACCGACGCCCGTCGGCGAAATGCTCGTAGACGCCGTCGGGGATCAGGAACTGGGCGTCCTCGGGCCAGCCGTAGGCCCGCTTCGTCTCGCGGACCTCTTCCGTCGCCCAGGGGCTCGCCGTGCGCCTCGGCGGTGTCCTGCTTGTGCGGGGAGCCGTAGCCGATGTGGCTGTCGACGATGATCAGCGTGGGCCGCCGCTCCTCCCGCTTGAAGACCTCGAACGCCCGGGTGAGCAGCTCGAGGTCGTTGGCATCGCCCACCCGGGTGACGTTCCAGCCGTAGCCGATGAAGCGCGCGGCGACGTCGTCGGAGTAGGCCAGAGCTCGGTGCGGCCGTCGATCGTGATGTGATTGTTGTCGTAGATCCAGCACAGGTTGTCGAGCTTCTGGTGGCCGGCGCAGGAGCCGGCCTCTCCCGAGACGCCCTCCATCAGGTCGCCGTCGCCGCAGATCGACGTAGACGTCGAAGTCGAACAGCTCGGCGCCGAAATGCGCCTTCAGCCACTTGCCGCCGACCGCCATCCCGACGCTCGTCGCGACGCCCTGACCCAGCGGACCCGTCGTCGTCTCGACCCCGGAGGTCAGGTGGTACTCGGGATGCCCCGCCGCATGGGAGTCGAGCTGACGGAACGACTTGATGTCGTCGAGGCTGACCGAGGGCTCCCCCAGCGTCTCGTAGTCGGGATCGACGGCCCGCACCTTGGTCAGGTGCAGCAGCGAGTAGAGCAGCATCGAGGCGTGCCCGGCCGAGAGCACGAAGCGGTCGCGGTTGGGCCAGATCGGATCCGAGGGGTCGAACCGCAGGAAGCGCTGCCAGAGGGTGTAGGCGACCGGGGCCATCGCCATCGGCGTCCCTGGGTGTCCAGAGTTCGCCTTCTGGATCGCGTCGATCGAGAGCGTCCGGATCGTGTTGATGCAGAGCGCGTCGATGTCGGTCGCCGTGGGCTGAGCGATCGTCGCCATCTCAGGCCGATGCTAGATCATTTGCCCCCGAAGCCCTAGATTCCACGCCGTGCCATCGGGATCCGAGGTCGAACGCGAGAAGCGTGCCGCCGCCGAGGCCGCCGCGGAGCTGGTCGAGGACGGGATGGCGGTTGGGCTTGGGACGGGCTCCACGGTCGCGTATCTGCTCGCCCCTCTGGCGGCGCGGGGGCTGGAGATCCGCTGTGTTGCCACCTCGCCCGCGACCGACCGCGCCGCGCGCGAGCTCGGGCTCCAGGTCGAGCCGTTCGACCGGCTCGACCGGCTCGACATCGCGATCGACGGCGCCGACCAGGTGACGCCGGACGGTTGGCTGGTCAAGGGCGGCGGCGGCGCCCTCTTCCGGGAGAAGATCGTGGCCGCCGCCGCCGAGCGATTCGTGGTCATCGTCGACTCCGGAAAGCCGGTGGAGGAGCTCTCGCCCCCGGTGCCGCTGGAGCTCTCGTCCTTCGGGCTGCGGGCGACGCTTCGTGCGCTGGGCGAGGCCGAGCTGCGCGACGCGCCGCCGAGCCCGGACGGGGGCGTGCTCGCCGACTACGTGGGGCCGGTCGGCGACCCGGCGGCGCTTGCCGCCCGGCTCTCGGCGACTCCCGGCGTCGTCGACCACGGCCTGTTCGGGCCGGAGCTGGTCAGCGAGGTGCTGGTGGGGCGCGGCGAGGTGGCCCAGCGCCTCGAGCTCGCTCAGCGTAGCGTGGCCGAGCTCGCCGGCTGGCGGCTGTGGTGGGTGAAGCGGCGCTGGTACGAGCGCAACCGGCGGCTGCGACGCCGCTGGCGGATCAACCGGCACATGGCCCGCGCCGGGGCCTACATCCGCTTCCCGGTCGAGGGCGAGGTGCTCGAGGCCCTCGACGAGGGCCGCCTCGTGATCGGCGAGGGAACGCTGCTCGAGCCGGGTTGCTGGCTGACGCTCTCGCCCCAGGCCAGGATCGAGATCGGGGAGGGCTGCTTCCTGAACCGCAACGTGATGCTGGCGGCTCTGGACCGGATCGAGATCGGCGACCACGTGATGTTCGCCAACGGCTGCTTCGTCGGCGACGCCGCCCATCGCTTCGACGACCCCGACAAGCCGATCACCTGGCAGGGGTTCACCTCCAAGGGACCGGTGCGGATCGGCGTCCAACTGCTGGTTCGGCGCCAACTGCGTCGTGACCAGCGGCGTCGAGATCGGCGAGCGCTGCGTGATCGGCGCCAACTCGGTCGTCACCCAGGACCTGCCGCCGCGGGTGATCGCCGCCGGGAGCCCGGCGAAGGTGATCAAGGAGATCGAGTTCCGCCGGACCGGTGGGCAGGGGGAGTAGGGTGAGTCTCGATGTGCCTGACGGACCTCTACGTCGCCCAGGCGCTCGTGCAGGAGCGGCTGCGCTCGGTCTCGCAATCGTCGTCGCGGCGCTCGCCGGATGCGGAGGAGGCAGCGACACGAGCTCCAGCTCGGCGTCCGCGCAGGCTTCGACCTCCACGGGCACCACGACCGGCTCGACGACACAGAGCGGCTCCGGCGGCCGCCGGACGAAGCCGGTAAGCCCGCCGGATCGTGTGAGGACGGCCGTTGAGGCCGTCCTCACCTCCGACGACCCCGCGGACGCCTGCGGCAGGTACGTGACCCAGCACTATCTGAGCATCGCCTACGGCAGCAGGCAGGGATGCGTCCAGGCGCAGGCGCCGGGCAGCGCCGCCCGCTCGCTCGGCTCATACAGCGCGGACATCCACGGTGAGACGGCGACGGCCGTCGCCAAGCCCAACGGTGGCCCGTACGACGGCGCGCGAATCACGGTCACCCTCGTCGGAGGCCCGAACTTCCAGGTCGATGGCCTCCGCTCCAACGTCCCGGTCGGCCCATGATCCGGCGATTGGCGCTTTTCGGACGCATACCGTCTGAAACGCGCCAACTCACTTGAGATGCGACGCGGCACCTACTCCATCGTCGCTCGCGACCCCGACACGGGCGAGCTCGGCGTGGCGGTCCAGTCGCACTGGTTCTCGGTCGGCTCGATCGTCTCCTGGGCGCTGCCGGGAGTCGGCGCCGTGGCCACGCAGTCGATCGCGGAGCCGGCGTACGGTCCCCGGCTGCTCGATCGCCTGGGGGCAGGCGAGGCGCCTCGGGTGGCGCTGGACGAGCTGCTGGCCGCCGACGAGCAGGCCCGCTTCCGTCAGGTGGCTGCGGTGGACGCGGGTGGTGCAGTCGCGGTGCACACGGGGGACGGCTGCATCCCGGAGGCCGGCCACGTCGAGGGCGATGGCTTCAGCGTGCAGGCGAACATGATGGCCTCGCCGGAGGTGTGGCCGGCGATGGCCGAGGCGTTCGGCGCCGCCGACGGCCCGCTGGCACGCAGGCTGCTGGCGGCGCTCGAGGCCGCCGAGGCGGCGGGCGGCGACGTGCGCGGGCGCCAGTCCGCGGCGCTGCTGGTGGTGCCGGCGACCGGTGAGGTCTGGCAGAAGGTGGCCGACCTGCGGGTCGAGGACGATCCCGAGCCCCTCGTCGAGCTGAGGCGGCTGCTCGACCTGTGCGACGCCTACGCGGTGGCGACGGAGGGTGACGACCTGGTCGGCGAGGGACTCCACGCCGAGGCCGCCGAGCGTTACCGGCGCGCGTCCGAGCTGGTCCCGGACAACGACGAGCTGCTGTTTTGGGCCGGCCTCGGGGTCGCTCAGGGAGGCGACGTCGACGAGGGCGCGGGCTACGTGCGACGCGCGATCGAGCTGCACCCTGGATGGCGGGAGCTGCTGGCACGCCTCGACCCTGAGATCGCGCCGGGGGCAGAGCCCGTGCGTGAGGCGCTGGGCGTCAGGACATCCCAAGGGTGACCGTGAGGGAGCTCACCATCGGCGAGCGGTACCGCGGCTTCGAAGGCGTCGCTCATGGCGGCTATGTCTGTGGCCTGCTGGCGGGGTTTCTCGGCGATGGGGTCCAGGCGGTGTTGCGCAGGCCGCCGCCCATCGGCCGGCCGCTCGAGGTCGAGCAACCGGGCCCGGATCGTGTGGTGCTTCGCGACGGTGAGTCCACGGTCGCGGAAGCCAGCCGCGCCGATCTGCGGATCGACCTTCCGAGAGTCGTGTCGTTCGATGAGGCGAAAGCCGCATCGCGCGTATATCCGGGCCTTTCCGCGCATCTCTTTCCATCCTGTTTTGGGTGTGGGCCCCATCGGGAGCCTGGCGACGGGTTGCGACTCTTCCCCGGGCAGCTCGCCGGCTCGCAGATCGTCGCCGCTCCGCTGGTTCCGGACGCATCGTTCGCCGATGAAACGGGACTGCTGGGCGCGGAGCTGACGTGGGCCGCCGTGGATTGCCCACAGCTGTGGGCGATGATCCTGGCCGCCCCCTCCGGCGCCCAGGACCGAGTCGTCACGAGCCAGCTCGCCGCGAATGTCACCGGCTCGCTCCGTGCCGGTCGACGATATGTCGTGATGGCCTGGCCGGCCGGCCGCGATCGAAAGAGGGTCTACGCCGAAGCCGCGGTGCTCTCCGAGGACGGCGACCCGATTGCGGTCTCCCGCCAGACCGCCGCGATCGTTGGCCCCGACTGGGGGGTGCCGCTGGGCCTGGACAGCTGGACCTGAGGCCGGCCGGGACCAGCGCCGAGCGTCGTCAGCTCACGACCTGCACCACGACGGTCCGCTCCCGAGAGTGATCGTCGAAGTCGATCAGCACCAGCTGCTGCCAGGTGCCGAGAGCGAGGCGGCCACCCAGGACCGGCACGACCTCCGAGGGGCCGACGATCGAGGCGCGCTGGTGCGCGTGGGAGTTGGTGTCGTGGTTCAGCCGGTTGTGCTCGTAGTCGCCCCGGGGTGGGATCAGGCGATCGAGGAGGGCCTGAAGGTCGTGGACCCCGCCCGGCTCGTACTCCATCGTGGTGATCGCCACGGTCGAGCCGCGGACGAACGCGGTCGCCTGGCCCTCGCCGACGCCGGCCTCGGCTACCGCGGCCTGCACGCGGGCGGTGATGTCGACGATCTCGGAGTCGCCGCCGGTCGAGAGGCGAAATTCGGTGGTGTGGACGGGCACACCGCAAACGTAACAAGAGCGAGCCGTTGCACAGGGGTGAGCGGTCTCCTGGCGGTGGGTGATATCCGGCCGCGCAGAACGGCACGATCGCACCCGCCGGGCGGCGGCGTCTACCAGTCCCAGGGCGCCGTGGCGAGGCTCTCCTGGTCGAGGTAGCGCCTGAACTCCTCCACCTCGGCCGGGTCGACCGAGTAGACGTGCTCGGCGTCGGGAAAGCGGCGCGCGCGCACCTCCTCGGCGTAGGCGCGCACGCCCTCGACCATCCGGTCGTGGATCTCGGCGTAGCGCTTCACGAACCGCGGGCTGTGGGGCCCGGTGGTGATCCCGAGCAGGTCGTGGAAGACGAGCACCTGCCCGTCGGTGGCGAGGCCGGCACCGATGCCGATCACCGGCACCTCGATGCGCGGCATCAGCGCGTCCGCGACCGCGGCGGGCACCGCCTCGAAGACGATCGCGAAGCAACCCGCCGCCTGTAGCGCGACCGCGTCCCGCGCGATCTGCGCCGCGGACTCCGCGGTCCGCCCCTGCGCCTTGAAGCCGCCCAGCGCGCTCGCGGATTGCGGCGTCAGGCCGACGTGGCCCATCACCGGGATCCCCGAGCCGACGATCGCCCGCGCCCGCTCGACCGAGGCGCCGCCGCGCTCGAGCTTGACCGCGTCGCAGCCCGCCTCCCTGACGAAGCGCTGCGCGTTCTCGATCGCGTGCTCGTTCGAGCGCTCATAGGAGCCGAACGGCATGTCGCCGATCAGGAGCGGCGTGCGCAGCCCGCGCCGAACGGCGGCCGCCATGGTCACCATCTCGTCCATCCCGACCGGCGTCGTGGCGTCGTACCCGAGCACGACCATCGCGGCGGTGTCGCCGACGAGCACGATGTCGACGCCGGCCTCCTCGGCCACCTGGGCGGAGGGGAAGTCGTAGGCGGTGACCATCACGATCGGCTCGCCGTTGTGCTTCATCTCGGCGAGCCGAGGCAGCGTCACGGGGGCGATCGCCGCTCGTCGCGCCGTCCTCGGGACGGGGGCTCATCGGCACCTCATTCGGGATCAGGGAACCGGGCACCTCGTCCCACGCAGGCCGGCGGCGGAGCGGAGCCGACGCCGGCGGAATGGCGCCTGCCTCGGACGCCAGCGGCGAGTCGAGCAGGACCTCGGGGTGGGAGTCGACGCGGACGATCGCGTTGCGGTCGTCGACGTGGACGACGACCGGAGCGTAGGTCTCGAGGTCGCGCTCGTCGTAGGCGCCGAACGAGGCGACGATCACCTTGTCGCCCTCGTTCACCAGGCGCGCGGCGGCGCCGTTCACCTGCACGGTCCCGGAGCCGGGCTCGCCCTCGATCGCGTAGGTGACGAAGCGGGCGCCGTTGTCGATGTCCCAGACGTGCACCTGCTCGTTGGCGATCAGGTCGGCGCTCCGCATCAGCTCGGGGTCGAGCGTCAGGCTGCCGACGTAGTCCGGGTCGCAGCCGGTGACCGTGGCGCGGTGGATCTTCGATTTCAGCATCTGTCTCTGCATTCAGCCTCCGATCACGAGGTTGTCGATCAGGCGGGCCCTGCCCACCCGCGCCGCGACGGCGACCAGCACGGGCCGCCCGTTCAAGCTCTCCGCCGGAGCCAGCCCCTCGGCGTCCCGCGCCTCCAGGTACTCCGGCTCGATTCCGGCCCGCTCGAGCTCCGCCCTGGCCGCGTCGAGGGCGACCTGGGGCCGCGTCTCGCCCGACTCGGCCACCGCCTCGGCTGCCCGCAGGGCCCGGCTCAGCGCCGCGGCGCGCCCGCGCTCCTCGGGGCTCAGGTAGGCGTTCCGCGAGCTCATCGCGAGCCCGTCCGGCTCGCGCACCGTCGGCAGGACCTCGATCTCGACGGGGAAGTCGAGGTCGCGGACCATGCGTCGGATCACGATCGCCTGCTGGGCGTCCTTCTGGCCGAAGAAGGCGACGTCGGGGGCGACCGAGTTGAACAGCTTCGCGACCACCGTCGTGACACCGCGGAAGTGGCCCGGGCCACGTCGATCCGGCGCGCCGTCGAGCACCTCGGTGAGCCCGGCGCCCACCTCGACGCTGGTCGCGAAGCCCTCCGGATAGACCTCCTCGACCGGCGGCGCGTAGATCAGGTCGACGCCCGCCCGCTCGGCCAGCTCGGCGTCGCGGGCCTCGTCGCGCGGATAGCTGTCGAGGTCCTCCCCCGGCCCGAACTGGGCCGGGTTGACGAACAGGCTCATCACGACCACGTCGCAGCGCCGGCGGGCGGCGCGAAGCAGCGACAGATGGCCCTCGTGGAGGTAGCCCATGGTCGGCACGAGGCCGATCGTTCCGCCCTCGCGGCGGGCGGGCTCCAGCGCGTCGCGGAGCTCGGCCTTGGTGCGGACGGTCCTCATGCCGGCGCCTTGGCGACGCTCGGGCGCCAGCTCCCTGGCCCGCTCGGCGAGCGCCTCATACAGCGGGCAGCAGCTCGGGAGCGACGTCGCGAAGCGCCGCCAGGTGACGTTCCACCGTCGCCTCGTCGCCGCGCGCGATCGGTCCCGTGAGCGCCTCGGGGCCGCGCTCCGCCCAGTTCGCGGCGGTGCGGAGGACGAGCGGCGCGAGCAGCTCGCGCGCATCCTCGATCCCGATCCGGTCCAGCAGCTCGGCCGCCGACTCCTCGAGCGCGACCAGCAGGTTGGAGGCGATCGAGGCGGCGGCGTGGTAGGCGGCGCGCCGTTCCTCGGGCACCCGAAGGGGCGCATCCCGAGGCGCCCGGCGAGCCGCTCGGCGAGGCGCAGGGCCGCCGGGGCTCGAGCCCGAGACCGCGCACGGCGCTCCGGTCAGGTCGGCGCCGCCGTCGGGGAATGGTCTGGAGGGGATGGAGCGAGAAGACCTCGGCGCCTCGCTCGCGCGCCGGCGCCAGGGCGTCGAGCGTCGTGGCGCCGCTCAGATGTCCGACGAAGCGCAGCGGCGGGACCGCGGTCGCGATCGTCGCGCACGCTTCGGCGATCGCGGCGTCGGGAACGCACAGCAGGGCCACCTCGGCGCGCCGGCAGGCATCGAGAGCACGGTCGCGGCCGGCCAGCTCAACCGGCACGCCCACCCGCTCGGCCGCGGCGGCGATCGACCGCCCGGCCCTGCCCGCGCCGATCACCGCGAGTGGCAACAGCCAATCCTCCGCGTCGAGCGCGGCGGCGTCGGTGAGGTCTCGTTCCAGTTCTCGCATCGGAGATACCAGACGGTTGGGTCGGATCGTGTTGGGGTGGCCGGTTGGCCTGGTCCACGCCCAGCGGGTCGCGGCCACCAAGGATTATAGGTTCCGGGTGGGGACGCCGGCGCACGAGGGGGTGGTGCCCGAAGCGGCCCCGGTGCGACACGGCTGGCAGGCGGCGCTCGAATTGGTGACTTAGTGGCGCATACCGCCACTAACGCGCCATTTGCGACCCTTGGGGATCGCCTGCTCCAGCGGGCGGCGCGGCTACCATCGGCCCATGCCGATCTACGAGTTCTCGTGCGAGGCATGCGGAGCCCGCTTCGAGGAGCTCGTGGACGCGGGGACGGAGAGCGTCGACTGCCGCGTCTGCACGAGCGAGCGGACGCGGCGGGTCTACTCGCCTCAGGGCCGCCCGTTCCGCGTCGTCAAGACGCCGGGCGAGGCGCGCCGGCAGGAGCGCAATAACGCCCAGCTTCGCGAGCGCACGAAGCAGCGCCGCGGCGCGGGTCGCCGGCAAGCCGGCCAGCCGCGTGGAGAGTCGTGAGCGAGTCGGGCGAGGAGCGGCGCGAGCGGCTGGTCGAGGTCTACCGCGAGGCCTCCGTGTGCACCAAGTGCCCACTCTCGGAGACTCGCACCAACGTGGTCTTCGGCAGCGGCGACGCCGACGCCAACCTGATGTTCGTCGGCGAGGCGCCGGGCGCCGAGGAGGATCGCCAGGGTCTGCCGTTCGTGGGCCGGGCCGGTGCGCTGCTGACCCAGCTGCTCGAAGGCATCGGCATGACGCGCGAGGAGGTCTGGATAACGAACGTGTTGAGGTGCAGGCCCCCGGGCAACCGCGACCCGCAGCCGGTGGAGATCGAGTCCTGCCAGCCCTACACGTATCGCCAGGTGGAGCTGATCGAGCCGCGGGTGGTCGCGACGCTCGGCAACTTCGCCACCAAGCTGCTCACCGGAAGCCGTGTTGGGATCACCAGGGTACGGGGCACCCCGCAGCTGCGAGAGATCGGCGGGCGGACGGTGTTCCTGATGCCGCTCCTGCACCCGGCTGCGGCGCTTCGGACGCCCTCGCTCGTCGACACCCTGCGGGAGGACTTCGCCAAGCTGCCCGAGCTGATCGATGGCCCCCTTCCCGAGGACGTCGCAGCGCCCGCGGTGTCCGAGCTCGCCCGAGGCGCCGTTTCGGCGCCTGCCGAGGCGCGCGACAGTCAGCTCGACCTGTTCGGCGGTTGACGACGGAGCGCAGCTCCAGTCCCGCCCAGACGGAGGCGATCGGGGCGCGGCTGGCCGCCGGTCTTGGGCCCGGCGATCTGGTGCTGGTCGGCGGTGAGCTCGGCGCCGGCAAGACGACCCTGATCCGGGGCGCCTGCCGAGAGCTCGGCGTGACCGAGCCGGTGGTCTCGCCCACCTTCACGATCGGCCGCCGCTACCGCGGGCGGGTGCCGGTCTCGCACCTGGACCTGTACCGGCTGGAGAGCCCGGCGGGCGAGGACCCGGGCCTCTTGGACGACTACCTGACCTCCGACGCGGTGGCCTTCGTCGAGTGGCCGGCGGCGGCTGAGCCGCTGCTCGGCGAACGGAGAATCGCCCGGCGCGTCGAGCTGCGCCACGCCGGCGGCGACTCGCGTGAGGTGATCGTGCGCGACGATGCCTCGGGCGGCGAAGGATGACGCTCGTCGTCGGGTTCGACACCGCGAGCGACGACGTCGCGGTGGCCCTGACGCGGGGCGGCGAGACCATCGGCGAGCGACTGCTGGCGGCGGCCAGCGACGGGCGGCCCCGGCACGCCAGCGTCCTGCTGCCGGAGCTCGAGTCGCTGGTCCAGCGGGCAGGCGGCTGGGAGCGAATCGAGCGGATCGGCGTCGGGGTCGGCCCCGGTTCGTTCACCGGACTGCGGATCGGGTTGGCCACGGCGCGGGCGCTCGGCCAGGCGCTCGACAAGGCGGTGGTGCCCGTTGGGACGCTGGCGACGCTGGCGCGCGGGATCGCAGAGCGAAGCGGGGCGGAGGCCCGCGCGCGCCTGGCGGTTCTGGACGCCCGCCGTGGCCAGGCGTTTGCCGCCCTCTACGGACCCGAGGGCGAGGAGCTCTGGCCTCCGCTCGTCGCCGCGCCCGGCGAGCTCGCCGGGCGCGTTTCGGCGCTGCCCCGGGCGCCGCTGGCCGCCGGATCGGGGGCGATACGATTTCGCGATGAGCTGGAGGCCGCGGGCGCCGAGGTGCTGCCGGATGCTGAGCCGGCGCACCGGGTCTCGGCACGGCACCTCTGCGTGCTGGCCGAGGCCGGGAGGCCGGCGCGGCTCGAGTCGATCAAACCGATCTATCTGAGACCACCCGACGCGGAGCTTTGGCTTGAGCGAGATACGCATTAGACGCCTCGTCTACAGCGACTTGCCGGCAGTGCTGGCGATCGAGCGCCGCTCGTTCGAGACGCCCTGGTCGCTGGCGATGTTCGTGCTCGAGCTCTCGAAGCCGCTGGGGATCTGCCTCGCGGCCGCCACCGGCGAGGGGCTCGTCGGGTACTTGGTCTGCTCGCGCTACGCCGACGTCTGGCACCTGATGAACGTCGCGGTGCCGCCCGGCAAGCGCCGCCAGGGAATCGCCAGCCGGCTGCTGGAGGGCCTGTTCGAGGAGGCGGGACCGACGGCCCGCTACACGCTCGAGGTGCGGACCTCCAACCACGGGGCGATCGCGATGTACGAGCGCTTCGGGTTCGAGCCCGCCGGGCACCGCCGCGGCTACTACCACGACAACGGGGAGGACGCCCTGATCATGTGGCTGGAGGCCCCGACGGCCGTGGAAGCTTGAGCTTTTGCTGATCCTTGGCGTCGAGACGTCCTGCGACGACACCTGCGCCGCGGTCATCGACGGCGCGCAGATCCGCTCCAACGTCATCTCCTCGCAGGCTGCCGCGCACGCGCGCTACGGAGGCGTCGTCCCGGAGGTGGCGTCGCGACACCACCTGGAGCTGGTCAACCCGGTGGTCGACGCGGCGCTGTCCGGGGCCGGCGTGGAGCTCGCGGACCTGGACGCGCTGGCGGTCACCCGCGGCCCCGGCCTGATCGGCGCGCTGCTGGTTGGCGTGACCACCGCCAAGGCGCTCGCGGCGGCGACGCGCAAGCCGCTGATCGGCGTCGACCACCTGCACGGCCACGTCGCGGCGAACTTCCTCGAGCCCGAGCCGCTGGAGCCTCCCTTCCTGTGCCTGATCGCCAGCGGCGGCCACACGCTACTGGCGGGAGTCACGGGGCGCGACGGCTTCGAGGTGCTCGGTCAGACGCTGGACGATGCGGCGGGAGAGGCGCTTGACAAGGGCGCCCGCCTGCTGGGGCTGGGCTACCCGGGCGGCCCGGCGATCGAGCGTCTGGCCGCCGGCGGCGACCCCGATGCCTTCGACTTCCCGGTGGCGATGACGCGAGACCCCGGCCTGGACTTCAGCTTCAGCGGCCTCAAGACCGCGCTGCTGTACGCGGTCCGTGCGCTGGAGGCAGACGAGGTCGATCGGCGCCGCGCCGACCTCGTGGCCGCCTACCAGGCGGCCATCGTCGGCCAGCTGGTCGCCAAGCTCGAGCGGGCCCTCCGGGCGGGCGAGTGGGAGGCCGTGGCCCTTGGCGGCGGGGTGGCCGCCAACGCGATGCTCAGGGAGCGGGTCGGCGAGCTCTGTCGCGAGCGCGGGCTGCGCCTGAAGCTCGTGCCCGCCGAGCTCTGCACCGACAACGCGGCGATGATCGCGTCGGCCGCCCGCTTCCTCGAGCCCGCCCCGTATCCCGAGTACCTGGGCTGGGATGCCCTGGCATGACGGTGATCACGCTCTACACGAGGCCCGGATGCCACCTCTGCGACGAGGCGCGCGACGCGATCGTTTCGCTGCGCTCCACCATGCCGCCGTTCGAGCTCAGAGAGGTGAACATCGAGCACGACGACGATCTGCTGACTCGATATCTCGAGCGCATCCCGGTGGTGGCGGTCGACGGGGAGACCGTGTCGGAGCTCGAGTTCGACCTTGCTGCGCGCGAGGGCTTGCTCGATACTGTCCGGCGATGATCAACCGGGCGCGATTCGAATCTCGATGACCGAGGAGTCGACGGTGGAGGACACGGCGCAGGACCTGGCCCTGGCGGACGGCGACCGCCTCTCGCTCGGAGTGGCGGCGCGGCTGTCGCGCTACCTGCAGGTTCTGATCCAGGCCCGCAAGATGGGCAAGGAGACGATCTCCTCGCAGGAGCTCGCCGAGTACACCCACATCAACTCGACGCAGATCCGCCGCGACCTGTCGGGCTTCGGCAAGTTCGGCAAGCGCGGCGTCGGCTACCAGGTCGACTCGCTGGTCGAGCAGATCCGCAAGATCCTCCGCAGCGTCGGGCAGCACAACATCGTGCTGTTCGGGGCGGGAAACCTCGGTCAGGCGATCGCCAGCTCGGACATCTTCGCCGACCACGGCTTCCAGATCGTCGCCATCTTCGACGTCGACTCGAAGCTGGTTGGCAAGCGCTTCGGCGACGTCGAGGTGCACAGCGTCGCCGACCTCGAGCGCCTGGTCGAGGAGCAGGACGTCGTGGTGGGCGTGCTGGCGGTCCCGTCGTCGGCCGCCCAGGAGGTGGCCGACCGGCTGGTTGGGGCCGGCGTGAAGATCGTGTTCAACTACTCCGAGCAGTTGCTCCAGGTGCCGCCGGACGTGACCGTGCACACGTCGAGCCCCGCGGTCGACCTCCTTTACGCGCTCTACTTCTATTTGACCTAGTCTCGCCCCGATGGCCGGGCCCGAGACCAGAGGTCGCACGGACGACGCCGAGGATGGGGGTCACCTCGACCTCGGGCGGACCCGGGAGCTGTTCGACGCCTCGACGGACTTCACGATCGGCCTCGAGGAGGAGTTCGCGATCGTCGATCCGGAGAGCCTCGACCTTCGCCACCGCTTCGAGGACATGTACGCCGCCTGCCTTCAGGACGACCTGCTGGCGGAGTCGGCGGCGGGGGAGCTGATCGCCTCGGAGATCGAGATCCGCTCGGGGCGGGCCGAGAGCTTCGCCCAGGCGATGGACCTCCAGCGTGAGCGCCGGGCCCGGCTGTTCGCCCTTGCCGACGAAATGGGGCTGGCGCTCGCCGCCATGGGGACGCACCCCTGGGCCAACTACCTGGATCAGCGGATCATCGACACGCCTCACTACGCCCGGCTGCGCGAGGAGCTCCGTTGGGTGGTGCAGCGCAACAACACCTGGAGCCTGCACGTCCACGTCGGCGTGCGGGGCGCCGATCGCGCGGTCGCCGTCTGCGACCACCTTCGGGCCATCCTGCCGGTCCTCCTGGCGGTGTCGGCGAACTCGCCGTGCCTCGACGGCCGCGACACCGGCCTGCACTCGGTGCGCACGGAGATCTTCACGCGCACCTTCCCGCGCTGCGGGATCCACCAGCCGTTCGGCAGCTGGAAGGCGTACGCGGACTTCATCGACCTGCTGGTCCGCACCAACTCGATCGTCGAGGCGACCCAGCTGTGGTGGAGCGTCCGGCCTCACCACACCTTCGGCACAGTCGAGCTGCGGATCTGCGACGCGCAGACGCGCGGGGAGGAGTCGTTCGGTCTCGCGGCCCTGATCACCGCCTGCATCGCCCAGAGCGCGCTCGACTACGACGACGGGCGGCTGCCGGAGCCCCTGGGGCAGCGGGAGATCGAGGAGAACCTGTGGCGGGCGATCCGCCACGGCACGGAGGGCCTGATGATCGACTTCGACCGCGGCGAGGAGAGGCCGACCCAGGAGGTGGTCGAGCGCCTGGTCGAGTGGACCGCACCGGCCCGCCAGTCGCTGGGGCTCGAGGTCGCGCTTCCGGAGTTGAACGGGGCAAGGCGGGCCCGCCGGGCGCTGGATGGGGGGGCCACCGTGGAGGAGGTCTATCGGGTGGCGGTTGCCGAGACGAAGCGAACCTACCTGCCGGAAGGGGTATCGACGAAGTGAGCGACGAGGAGCAGCAGGAGCAGCAGGCGCAGCAGCCCAGCGAGGAAGAGCTTCGGGAGCAGATCGACGAGCAGCTGCGCAAGGTTCGGATCCAGGACGTGCTGCTGGAGAGCGTGGTCAGCCTGATCAACCTCACCGCTCGCCGGATCGCGAAGGAGGACGAACGTGACCTCGAGCAGGCCCGGGTGGGGATCGAGGCGGTGCGAGCGGTCGTCGATCTGCTCGACGACGAGCCGGCGAAACAGGTGCGAAGCGCCCTGTCGGAGATCCAGATGCTCTACGCGAAGCACGCGGAAGGCGGCCCGGTCGAGCCCGAGAGCGGCGCCGAGGCGCCGCCGGGCGCCGAGGCGCCGCCCCCGAGCAGGGGCGCGCCGGGTGGTCCATCGAGGCTCTGGACGCCGCCCGGAAGCACGCCGTCCCGCTAGACTCCGCGCGCTTCGCGGCCAGATGCCCTCTGGCCGCCATCCACACACAGCGCACCGAGAACGCAAGCTTGACTGACTTCCTCACCGACTACGGCGTCGTGATCGCGCTCGCCTGCGCCGGCGCCGCCATCGTCTACGGCGGCCTCGTCACGCAGAGGCTGCTCGCGCGCTCGCCAGGCAACGAGCGGATGCAGGAGATCTCGGCCGCCGTGCAGGAGGGAGCGAAGGCATACCTGACCCGCCAGTACACGATCATCGCCGGGGTCGCGGTCGTGCTGGCGGTGCTGCTGATCGTCCTGCGCAACGCCGACACCGCGATCGGCTTCGTGATCGGCGGGACGCTGTCCGGCGCCGCCGGGTTCATCGGCATGAACCTCTCCGTGAGGGCGAATGCCCGGGTCGCCGAGGCGGCCCGGGGTGGCATACCCCCGGCGCTCGACGTCGCCTTCAAGGGTGGCTCCGTCACGGGCCTGCTCGTGGTCGGCTTGGCGCTGCTCGGGGTGGCCGGCTACTTCGGGATCCTGGTGCTGGCCAACAAGACCGACAAGGAGGCAGTCGATGCCCTGGTCGGTCTCGGGTTCGGCGGCTCGCTGATCTCCGTCTTCGCCCGGCTCGGGGGAGGCATCTTCACCAAGGCCGCCGACGTCGGAGCCGACCTCGTCGGCAAGGTCGAGGCGGGGATTCCGGAGGACGACCCCCGCAATCCGGCCGTGATCGCCGACAACGTCGGCGATAACGTCGGCGACTGCGCCGGGATGGCCGCCGACCTGTTCGAGACCTACGCGGTCACCTCGGTCGCGGTGATGCTGCTCGGCGTGCTCACCTTCTCGGAGTCGCGTGAGGTCGCCATCTACCCGCTCGTGATGGGCGCGGTGGCGATCATCGCCTCGATCATCGGTGCGCTCTCGGTGCGGAGCCGGACCGGCAACGTCGAGGCGGCGCTGTACAGGGGCCTGGCGGTCTCCGCGGTGCTCTCCGCCGCCGCTTTCTATCCGGTGACCAAATGGCTGATGGACGACATCAGCTTCAAGGCGGCGAACCTCAGCAACGCCCCCAGCGTCGGCGATCTGTGGCTTTGCGGCCTGATCGGAGTCGCGGTCACGGCAGGGCTGTTCGTGATCACCGACTACTACACCTCGACGCGGTTCCGGCCGGTGAAGACCATCAGCCGGGCCTCGATCACGGGGCACGCGACGAACATCATCCAGGGGCTGGCCCAGGGGCTCCAGTCGACGGCTCTGCCGGCGCTGCTGCTCGCAATCGCGATCCTTGGCGCCAACCAGCTGGCCGGGATCTACGGGATCGGCGTTGCGGTGATGGCCCAGCTCTCGCTGACCGGATTGATCGTCGCCCTCGACGCGTTCGGCCCGATCACCGACAACGCCGGCGGGATTGCCGAGATGGCGGACCTTCCCCAGGACGTCCGCGACGTCACCGACCCGCTCGACGCGGTCGGCAACACGACCAAGGCGGTCACCAAGGGGTACGCGATCGGCTCGGCGGCGCTGGCGGCACTGGTCCTGTTCAGCGCCTTCAAGATCGAGCTCGCCGACGAGGCCCCAGCCGGCTTCGACCTCGGCTCGCTGTTCAACCTGACGACGCCGGCCGTGCTGATCGGGCTCCTGATCGGCGGCATGATGGTCTACCTGTTCGCGGCCCTGGCGATCGAAGCGGTCGGGCGAGCCGGCGGCCAGGTGGTCGAGGAGGTCCGCCGCCAGTTCCGCGAGCACCCGGGGATCATGGAGGGCACGGAGAGGCCCGAGTATGGGCGAACCGTGGGGATCGTCACGGCCGCCGCCCAGCGGGAGATGATCCTCCCCTCGCTGATCCCGATCGTCGTGCCCCTGGTCGTCGGCCTGATCAGCGTCGACGCGCTCGGCGGCCTGCTGATCGGGGTGATCGTCGTTGGCCTGTTCATGGCGATCTCGATGACCGCGGGGGGTGGCGCCTGGGACAACGCGAAGAAGCTGATCGAGGACGGCGCCTACGGGGGCAAGGGCTCCGAGGCCCACGCGGCCGCGGTCACGGGCGACACCGTCGGCGACCCCTACAAGGACACCGCCGGCCCGGCGATCAACCCGATGATCAAGGTCGCCAACATCGTCGCCATCCTGATCATCCCGATCGTTCACTTCTAGGCCGCTTCACGCTGCACGGGGTGCGCTCCTGGCGTCGCCTCGCCGCGTAGTCGCTTCGGCACCGCCACCCAACCAACACGGCAACGAAGGAGACCGCCGTGGGCGCCGCGGGGCGAAAGTGAAGTTCGGCCCCAAATAGGGGCTCAAAATCACTTTCGTCCGACGAGCCGCGCCGAGCGCGCGATCCAGACCGTGAGGTAGCCGAGGCCGGTCGCCGCCAGAGCGAGCCACAAGACGCCCATGACGTCGAAGAGCGTGTCGAGCGGCTGACCGCAGGTGCCGCCCTCGTCCCAGCACAGATTGGTCGCCCACTCGATCATCAATCCCAGATCGGCGAGCGCCATCAGGCACACTCCGCCGCCAAGTAGCCGGGTGACCCGGGAACGCCGTTGGTCAATCGCGAGCCATAGGCCGCCGAGCAGGGCGACGAGGGGAAGCCCGAGCGCGATGACCAGGAAGAGGTCCCCTTCGATGATCACGGAAAGGCCCACATCACTCGTAACCCGCCGGGCCGTGCCCGGTTACTGCTGCCAGCCGACGCACGGGCCGAGCCCTACGTTGACCACGCCATGGGGGGTGGACGCAGCCCTTCGCCGTCCCCCGACAGCGCATAGGGTTGCGCCGTGGGTGCCATCGAGGAGGGTCGCGAGGGGGCGGGGCAGGAGCCGATCAACGTCGCCGACTACGAGCGGCTGGCCGCCGGGGTGCTCGATGCCGGGCCGCATGGGTACTTCGCCGGCGGGGCGGGGGACGAGTGGACGCTGCGCGAGAACGTCGAGGCCTTCCGGCGGTGGCGGCTCCGTCCGCGAGTGCTGGTCGACGTGGCTGAGGTGTCGGCCGCGACTACGGCGCTCGGCAGGGACGTCTCGAGCCCCGTCATCGTCGCCCCGGTTGCCTTCCAGCGGCTTGCGCATGACGACGGCGAGCCGGGGATGGCCCGGGCGGCGGCGGCGGCGGGGACGATCATGTGCCTCTCGACGCTCGCGACCGCGCGCCCATCCGAGGTCGCGGCGGCGGCGCCCGGCGGATCTCGCTGGTTCCAGCTCTACTGCTTCCGCGACCGCGGGATCACCGATGCGCTGCTTGCCGAGGCTGTGGAGTCGGGGTTCGAGGCGATCGTGCTCACCGTCGACGCACCGATGCCGGGCCGGCGCGAGCGCGACCTGCGAAGCGCCTATTCGGTCCCTCCGGAGCTGGTGCCCAGCCTGGCTGCGACGGGCTCGGATCGGCCTGCGTCGGTCGCCGAGGTGCTGGGGCTCGTCGATCCCACCCTCACCTGGGGAGACCTCGAGGCGCTCACCGGGACGTGCCCCCTGCCCGTGCTGGTCAAGGGGGTGCTGACCGCCGAGGACGCCCGCCTCGCGGTCGAGCACGGCGTGGCCGGGGTGATCGTCTCCAACCACGGCGGCCGTCAGCTCGACGGCGTGCCGGCGAGCATCGAGGCGCTGCCGGAGGTCGTGGAGGCCGTGGCCGAGCGAGGCGAGGTGTTCATGGACGGTGGCGTGCGGCGCGGAACCGACGTGCTGGTCGCGCTCGCCCTCGGGGCCCGGGGCGTCCTGGTTGGACGTCCGCTGCTCTGGGGGTTGGCGGTCGGGGGTGAGGACGGAGCCCGCCGGGTGCTCGAGATCCTCCGCGACGAGCTCGAGCAGGCGCTGGCGCTCTGCGGCTGCGTGGCGCCCGAGGCCGTCTCGCGGGCGCACGTGCGGCACGCCTGAGGAGGGCGGTGAAGCCGCTTCGTCGCGGCCTATAGTCGAGGCGCATGGCCGAGCGAATTCCGAGGGAAGAGTCGCTTCGCCGCGTGCACGGCGTCGGGGCGCTGTTCTCGGCTGCCTACGGGAACGTCGGCTCGTCGATCTACTACGCGCTCGGGGTGGTGGCCGGCTTCGCGCTCGGCCTGACCCCGATCACGTTCCTGATCGCGGGGCTGATCTTCGCCTTCACCGCAGCCACCTACATCGAGGCCACGGTGATGTATCCGGAGGCCGGGGGGTCGGCGAGCTTCGCCCGTCATGCCTTCAACGAGGTGGTCAGCTTCATCGCCGGCTGGGGCCAGATGCTCAACTACATCATCACGGCCGCGATCTCGGCCTTCTTCGTACCGCACTACCTGAGCGTCTTCTGGCCGGCGCTTCACCACGGCCCGGGTGACGTGATCGCGGGCATCATCCTGGTCGCGCTGCTGGCGGCCCTCAACATCAAGGGGACCCAGGAGTCCTCGCGGGTCAACCTGGTGCTGGCGATCGGCGATCTGTGCACCCAGATCCTGCTGGTGGCGATCGGGATCGCGCTGGTGCTGAATCCGTCGACGCTGATCGACAACGTGCACCTCGGCGTCGCGCCCACCTGGGGGAACGCGGCGCTCGGGATCGCCGTCGGGATGATCGCCTACACGGGGATCGAGACGATCTCGAACATGGCCGAGGAGGCGCGCGACGTGAAGCGAACCGTGCCCCGCGGCACCGAGCTGGTCGTGCTGGCGGTGCTCGGGCTGTACGTCCTGCTACCGATCATCGCCCTGTCGGCGATGCCGGTGACCCAGGACGCGGCGGGCCACTACTCCACCGAGCTGGGCACGACGTTCGCCGGCGACCCGGTGCTCGGGATCGTCGAGAACCTGGGGCTCGGTTCGGGCCTCACGCACGCGCTGCGCATCTACGTCGGGATCCTGGCCGCGGTGATCCTGCTGATCGCCACCAACGCAGCGTTGATCGGCGTCTCGCGGCTGACCTACTCGATGGGCCACTACCGCCAGCTCCCCGGGCGGCTGCGGCGAGTTCACCCTCGCTTCAACACGCCGTACGTCGCGATCCTGGTGTTCTCCGGGGTCGCAGCACTGACGATGGTGCCGGGCAAGACCGATTTCCTGGCAACGCTGTACTCGTTCGGCGCCATGCTCTCGTTCACGGTCGCGCACGTCTCGGTGCTGCGATTACGCCAGCGCTTCCCGGACGTCAAGCGAGGCTGGAAGCCCCCGCTCAACTTCCGCTTTCGGGGGGTGGAGCTGCCGCTGACGGCCGTGCTCGGCGGCCTGGGCACGTTCTCGGCCTGGATCGTGGTGATGGCGCTGAACCTGCGTACGCTGGTCGTCGGCGCGGGCTGGATGCTGCTCGGGCTCGCCATCTACTACTTCTACCGCGACCGCTGCGACCTTCCGCTGGCGGCGACGGTGAAGGTGGTCACGCCCGAGCCGCTGGGCGTCGAGGAGGTCGAGTACCAGAGCGTGCTGGTCCCCTTCGAGGAGGAGCCGTTCTCGAGGGAAGCGGTGGCGACCGCCGCCCGGCTGGCGGCGGTGCGACGACGGGGGATCCACGTGTTGGCGATCGTCAACGTGCCCACCCACCTGCCGCTGGACGCGCCGCTCTCCGAGCAGGAGAGTGAGGCACAGAGCAAGATCGAGCAGGCCAAGCTGATCGGCGGCATGAGGGTCACCGGGAACGTGCAGAGGGTGCGCCCGGGCCAGGCGGGCCAGGCGATCGTCGAGGAGGCTCGGTCGATCAAGGCGGCCGCGATCGTGATGCAGCTTCGCTACCGGAACGGCACGCCGCTGTACGGCAGGACGCTTCAGCACGTGCTCGCAGAGCGACCGGTTCGCGTGATCGTCGCCGCTCACCCGGAAGAAAGGCTTCGAGTCACGGCGTAGAGGCGCGGTTCGACGCGGCGGGAGGGACCTGAGCCAGCCTGGGCGCCGCCTAGAATCGGCCCGCGATGGCGCCACCCGACCAGCTCTACCGCGGCGTCACCCGGATCTTCTCGGTGATCATCCTCGGCTTTGGCCTCGCGATCCTCGTCGTCACCCTCGCCAACGGGGGCGGTCCGCTGTCGACAGGTTTCCTGATCGGCTTGCTGTTCACCGCCCTCGGCGCCGCCCGCCTGTATCTGGCCGTGCGGTCAGGCAGTTGAGCGATAGCCCCCCAAGCGAGCCGCCGCCCCAGGCAGGCGACGGCGGCCCAGGGTCCCGTTCCGGGCCCCCCGGCCGCTGGCGTTTGCCCCTGCTGGACCTGGGCAAGGGCCCGCTGACGAGGCGCGTCCTCGGCGTTCCGTGGCTGTTCGCGGTCGCCTATGCGGCGGTTGGCTTCTCGCTCTACTTCTCGATCGGCGTGGTCGCCGACCGCGGCCTCGGACTCACGCCGCTGGTCTTCCTGGCCGCGGGTCTCCTGTTCGTGCTCGCCACGCTCAGCTACGTGGAGGGCGGCGCGATGTTCCTCGAGCGAGGCGGCTCGTCGACGCTCGCCCGCCACGCGTTCAACGAGCTGATCAGCTTCATCGCCGGCTGGGCGATCCTGATCGACTACATCATCGTCATCGCCCTGGCGGCGGTCTCGGTGCCCCATTACCTGAGCCCGATCTGGGGTGGCTTCACGCACGGTTGGGCGGAGATCGCGGTCGCGGCCCTCGTGATCGCGTTCACGGCGGGCGTCAACATCGCCGGCTTCACCGGCCACGTCCGGCAACGCCCGCTGATCGTCCTGGCGCTGGCCGACATCGCCCTGCAGCTCGCCGTGATCGCGGTCGGGGCAATCGTCGCCATGCACCCCGATCTGCTGACCGCGCACGTCCACCTGTTCACGACGCCATCCGCCAGGCACCTCGTGGAGGCCCTGGCGGTGGCAACGCTTGCGTTCGCCGGCATCGAGGCAGCCTCCGACCTGGCCCCCGACCTGGAGTGGGAGCCGCGGGATCTGCGCCGCGTCGTCGGCTCGACCGCCGTGATCCTGCCGCTGATCTACGCCGGGATGGCGGCGATCGCGCTGATGGCGGTGCCGGTGGTTCCGGGCCCGGACGGGCTGCACACGGCGCTCGGCGAGCGCTTCATCGAGGAGCCGGTCCTCGGCGTCGTGAAGAGCTATGACCCTGCCTGGCTCTCGACCGTCCTGCAGGTGGCCGTGGTGGCGATCGCGCCCGCGGTGCTGGCCTGGGCGGCGAGCACCTCGATGCTGGGGCTGTCGCGGCACGTGTACGTCCTGGCCACCAACCGCCAGGTCCCGAGTTGGCTGGGCAAGCTCGGCAAGCGCTCCACGCCGTATGTCGCGATCTCGGGGGCGGCGCTGATCGCATTCGGGATCGCCATTCCCGGCGACGTGCGCCTGCTGGCGGGGATCTACGCGTTCGGAGCGACGCTGGCGATCGCCATCGCCCACCTGTCGATCATCCGGTTGCGCTGGACCCAGCCCGATCGCGAGCGTCCGTTCCGCATCCCGTTCGACGTGGCGGTCGGCGGGCGCAAGCTTCCGCTCCCGGCGATCGTCGGCGCGGTGCTGATGGTGCTGCTGTGGATCGCGGTGCTCACCTTCCGCGGGAATGCTCGCTGGGTGGGTGGCGGTTGGATGGTGTTCGGCCTGGTCGCCTACGTGATCTACCGGCGATTCGTCGAGAGGACGTCGCTGACGAAGCGCGTATCCGTGCCGGAGGAGGCGCTGCGCAAGGAGGTGCGCGAGGTCGAGTACGGCGACATCCTCGTGCCGGTGTTCGGGACGAAGCTCGACGACGACATCGTGGGCACCGCGGGCCGCCTCGCCGACGCGGCCGACGAGCCCGGTGAGGCGCGCCCGAAGCTCGAGGTCATCTACGTGATCGACCTGCCGCTCACGGTGCCGCTGGACGCCCCGCCGCCGAAGGATCGGCTGGAGGCGGCGCAGGCCGCCCTGAAGCGCGCCAAGGAGGTGGGCGAGGAGTACGAGACGGTGGAGGTGGAGACGGACATCGTGCGGGCGCGAAGCGTCGGCGCGGGGATCGTCGACGAGGCGCGGCGCCGGAACGTCGAGTTGATCGTGATGGGCGGCGAGCCGCCGACGCGGATGCGCGGCGGGGCGATTCTCGGCGGCATCGGAGGCTCGCGTCCGCCGGAGGTGGGCGAGGTGACCGAGTACGTGCTCAGGAAGGCGCCCTGCCGGGTGCTGCTCACCGCGCCGCCCGAGGGCTAGGCTGGACGCCGGGTCATTCGGCCCAGAAGTCGTCCTGCACTGGCTCGGCGTCGCGGTCGTCGAGCTGACCCGGCGCGCCGACAGCACGACGTTGACCTCCTCGGCCTGGCGGGTAGCATCCAGCCGATGTTCATCTTGATCGTCGGTGCGGGTCGCGTCGGCTCGTCGCTGGCACGGGCGATGCTTCGAGACGGGCATCAGGTCTCGTGCCTGGACGAGGACTCGGAGTCGCACGCGCGGCTGGAGATCGGTTTGGAGCAGCCCTGGGAGGACATGGGCGGCCAGTTCACGGTCGGCACCGGGCTGGAGATCGAGGCGCTTCAGGAGGCCGGGATCGAGCACGCCGACGCCTTCGTGGCCGCCACCGACGGCGACAACACGAACATCGTCATCGCCCAGATCGCCAAGCGGCGGTTCAACGTGCCGATGGTGGTCGCGCGGATCCTCGATCCATACCGGGCCGAGTGGTATGAGCAGCAGGGGCTGCACACGATCTGCCCGACCCGGGTGGCGATCGAGATGCTCGAGGCCGAGGTCAAGGAAGCCGCCGCGAAGGTCGCGGACGGCGCGTAGGAGGGCGTCGGATGTACGTGATCGTCGTCGGGGCGGGGAAGGTGGGATGGAACCTGGGGCGCGAGCTGCTCGAGAAGGAGCACGAGGTGACCCTGATCGAGAAGGACCGCAACCGCTATCTGACGGTCGAGCAGGAGCTCGAGCACTCGGTCCAGTACGGCGACGCGACCGAGCTGTGGGTGCTGGAGCGGGCCGGGATCTCGCGCGCCGACATGGTGATCGCGGTCACGGGAGACGACGAGGACAACGTGCTGATCTGCCAGGTCGCCAAGGAGAAGTACATGGTCGAGCAGATCATCGCGCGGGTGAACAACCCGCGGAACAAGCAGTGGTTCGAGCTGCTCGGGATCCGGCCGGTCGTCTCGGCGACCGACCTGATCCTGCGCCTGATCGAGCACGAGGTGCCGAAGTACGGCCTGGTCCATCTGCTGGACCTGCCGCAGGAGCGCCTGGAGATCATCGAGCTGCTGCTGGCGGAGAATTCGCCGGTGACCGGCCAGCGGGTGGCGGACCTGGAGCTGCCGGAGGGAAGCCTGCTGATCTCGGTGCTGCGCGATGGGACCGGGTTCGTGCCCGGGCCCGACACGGTGCTGGAGGCGGGCGACGAGGTGCTCGCCGTGCTCGATCCGGGCCTGGAGGAGGAGCTGAAGGCGTACTTCGGCCCGGACGGCGGGTCGGCGGAGTGATCGTGGCGGGCGCATGAGCGACCGCAGGGTCGACTACCTGCTGATCGGCGGCGGCATGGCGTCCGCCCACTGCGCCACGGAGATGCGAAAGCGCGACGGGGATGCGTCGATCCTGCTGGTGGGGCGTGAGCCGGATCCTCCGTATGAGCGCCCGCCGCTCTCCAAGGAGTACATGCGCGGGGAGAGCAAGCGGGAGGACGCCTTCGTGAACGGGGCGGAGTGGTACGAGGAGAACGACGTCGAGCTGCTGACGGGGACGAGCGTGATGTCGCTGGACGTCGGGGACGCGGACGGCGAAGCTGCAGACGAAGGAGGAGGTGGAGTTCTCGCAAGGCGCTGATCGCCACCGGCGCGCGGGTGAACATCCTCCACCACCTGGAGGGGTCGCGGCTGGAGGGGATCCACTACCTGCGCGTGCTCGGGAACTCGGATGCGATCCGGCGAGGAGGCGGAGGAGGCCGAGCACGTGGTGCTGATCGGCGGCAGCTACATCGCCAGCGAGGTGGCGGCGTCGCTGACCGCGACGGGGACCAGGTGCACGATGGTGATGCTGGAGGACGTGGCGCTGTCGCGGGCCTTCGGCGAGGAGGTGGGGCGCTACTTCCACGAGATCCTGCAGTCGAACGGGATCGAGCTGGTGACGGGCGACGAGCTGGAGGCGTTCCTGGGCGACGGGCGGGTGCGGGCGATTCGGACGAAGAGCGGGCGCGAGATCGAGGGCGATGTGGTGGTGGTGGGGGCGGGGGTGCACCCGGACACGATGCTCGCGGAGCGCGCCGGCCTCGCAGGTGGACAACGGGATCGTCTGCGATTCGAAGCTGGAGACCTCGGTGGAGGGGATCTTCGCGGCCGGCGACGTGTGCTCGTACGACAGCGTGGTGCACGGTCGGCGGCTGCGGGTCGAGCACTGGGACGTGGCGCTCCAGCAGGGGCAGCACGTGGCGCGGCGGGCTGCTGGGTGAGCCGGAGCCGTACCGCGTGGTGCCGTACTTCTTCAGCGATCTGGCGGACTGGACGAGCCTCGAGTACGTCGGGCCGGCGGAGCGGTGGGACGAGATCGTGTGGCGGGGCGACCGGGACGCCGGCGAGTTCAGCGCCTGGTACCTGGACGGCGGCAAGGTGGCGGCGGCGCTCAGCGTCGGGCGCTCGGAGGACCTGGCGCACGCCCGGCGGCTGCTCGAGTCGGGCGCCGACGTGTCCGAGGCGAAGGGCGTGCTGGCCGACGCGGACAGCGATCTGGAGCAGCTGGGATCCGGCTAGGCTTAGGACGCTGCGGTCGAACGTGTCGACTGCAGGCGGACCATTCGAGCCCAGCCGGTGCGGGCTGGTGTAATGGCAACACGCCTGCCTCTGGAGCAGGAATTCGGGGTTCGAGTCCCTGGCCCGCAGCTCAACGACGGAAGTGACGTTTGCCCCCCATAGCGGGGCTAAGTGCACACTCGTCGCTCGGATCCCGCCGGATGCCTGTCACGCGTGCGCGCGAGAGCCACCCGCCGCGGGCCAATTGCTACCTTGCGACTCAGTGTGGGGCAGGCGCGCATCCCTCCTGCTTGCAGGCGCCTTCGCGGCGGCTGCGCTGCTGGCGGCCGGCTGCGGCGGCGATGACTCGGCGCCGATCACGACCATCCAGGGCGCGACCGGCAAGCAGGGCGCGACCGCGCTCAGCAAGACCGCCTTCATCGCCCAGGCCGACGCCGTCTGCGGCGAGGCCAACGCGGCCCTCTCGGCCCTCGACAGCGGCACCGCCGGAAACGACCCCAAGCTCCAGGCCACGCAGGAGCTTCAGATCACCCGCAGCGAGCTCCAGTCCCTCCAGTCCCTGAACCCGCCCGACGGGAACCGCTCCGCCCTCGAGCGCTTCCTCTCCGCGCTCCAGGACCAGGTCGACGGCGCTCGGCGACAAGAAGGCCGCCGTCGAGACAGGGCGGCGACGCCTCCTCGGCCGAGGCCGAGGCGAGCAGCGCCGCTCGCCAGCGCCCAGACCGCCGCCCAGGACTACGGCTTCAAGGACTGCGCGAACGCAAGCCAGGCGGCCCCCACCGCTCCACGCACCGACCACCACCGCGCCCGCCGTGACGACCACGGCGACCACCCGCCACCGCCACCACCCCGACCACTCCCGTAGCCCCGCCCAGCGGCGGAACCGGGGGCGGGCGAGCCACCACCGGGGGAGGAACCGGCGGGGCCACGGGCGGCGGCACCGGGGGAGGGACCGGCGGCACGGGCGGCGGCACTGGGGGCACCGGGGGCTAACGCGTCCGCGGCGGCGGCCTGCCTGCGGCCGCGACCCCGTGCAACCCGCGACACCGGCCGCTGCCGGCCGGCTCCTACGCCGCCTGCTCGGCCCAGGCGCCGTACAGGCGCGCGTACGCTCCGCCCGCCTCGATCAGCTCTTCGTGCGTGCCCGCCTCGACGATCCGGCCGTGCTCCAGCACCACGATCCGCCCCGCCCGCCTGATCGTCGACAGCCGGTGCGCGATCACGATCGCGGTGCGTCCCAGCAGCAGCCGCTCCAGCCCCCGCTCGATGATCCGCTCCGTCCGCACGTCCACGTTCGACGTCGCCTCGTCGAGGATCAGGATGCGCGGCTCGGCAAGCAGCGCCCGCGCGAACGCGACCAGCTGCCGCTGCCCGGCCGACAGGCTGCACGCCGCGCTCGCCGATCTCGGTCTCGTACCCGTCGCGAAGCCGCTCGATGAACGTGTCCGCGCCCACCGCGTCCGCCGCGGCGCGAATCTCCTCCTCGCTCGCGTCGGGCCGGCCGAAGGCGATGTTCTCCCGGACCGTGCCCGAGAACAGGAACCCCTCCTGCGGCACGATGCCGAGCTGGCTCCGCAGCGCCCTCGAGCTCAGCTCCCGCAGGTCGTGCCCATCGACCAGCAGCCGGCCTCGCTGCGGGTCGTAGAAGCGCGCCACCAGCTTCGCCAGCGTCGACTTCCCGGCCCCCGTCTCGCCGACGAGCGCCACGGTCTGGCCCGCGGGTATGTGCAGGTCGATCCCGTCCAGCGCCCAGTCCTCCTCGCCGTAGGAGAACGAGACGTCGTCCAGCTCGATCTCGCCCCGCAGCCGCCCGGGGTCGAGCGCATCCGGCTGGTCGACCATGTCGGGCTGCGTCTCGAGCAGATCGAAGATCTTGTCCAGCGCCGCCATTCCCTGCTGGTAGGTCGTGTAGAGCTGGGAGATCTGCTGAATCGGGTCGAAGAACGCGTTCAGGTAGCCGACGAATGCGACCAGGACGCCGATCTGGATGTTGCCGTCGATCGCCTGGTAGCCGCCGTACAGCAGGATCACGCGCGGTGCCGATCGCCGACAGCAGCTCGACCGCCGGGAAGTAGGCGGCGTTGAGGTAGACCGTGCGTCATGTTGGCGGCCCGGTTCTCCTCGTTGAGCACCGCCATCCGCTCCAGGTGGCGCGGCTCCTGCGCGAAGCTCCGCACCACCCGCACGCCCGGAGAGCGTCTCCTGGAGGTAGGCGGTGATGTTGGCGATCTTCTCCCGCGTCAACCGGTAGGCGCCCGACGAAGCGATCCGAAAGACGACGCTGCCGACGGCGAGCAGCGGGAAGGTCACGAAGGTCACCAGCGCGAGCGGCAGGTCGAGCAGCAGCAGGATCACGACCACCCCCAGCAGCGTCAGCGTGCTCGAGATCAGGGTCACGACGCCGTCGGTGACCAGGGTGTCGAGCGCCTCGACGTCGTTCGTGAGCCGCGAGATCAGCACCCCGGGCCTGTTCCGCGTGAAGAAGCCGATCGACATCCCCTGGAGGTGCGTGTAGATCCGCTCGCGCAGGTCCTGGAGCGCCCGCTGCCCGACCCAGCCCACCAGGTAGGTCTGCGTGTAGGTCGCCGCCCAGTAGACCAGCGCCGAGAGGACAAAGGCGACCACGATCAGGTCGAGCGCGCTCAGGTCGTGCGTGGCGATGCCGTTGTCGATCGCCCTCCCGGCCAGGTACGGAGGAGCCAGCCCCGCGGCCGTCGCCGCGACGAGGGCGACGAGCGTCACGACCACCCGGCCCCGGTAGGGGCGAAGCAGGCCGAACAGCCAGCGCAGCTTCCTGGTCCGCTGGCGCTCGCCGCGGACCAGCCGCCACAGCTCCCGGAGCAGCAGGAACGTCCCCATCAGGCGCCCAGGCTGGTTGGCCTGGTCCTCGGTCTCCTCCGCGACGTCGGACCCCTGCGTCTCGGGGTCGAGCTCGGTGATCGGGTCGTCGGGATGACCGTCGCGATCGGCTCGACCGGCCGCCTGCTCGTTCCTCGTTTCCCGTGGGTCGCGCTCACAGCCTGGCCACCTCCTCGCGCCGCTCCAGGTCCCGCTGCAGGAACACCGAGTCCTCCATGCCGTGCTCGGCGATCTCCGCGTACAGCGGGCAGCGCTCGATCAGCTCGTCGTGACCGCCCCGGTCGACGATCCGGCCGCCGTCCATCACCACGATCTCGTCGGCGAGCGAGATCGTCGACATCCGGTGGGCGACGATGAACGTCGTCCTGCCGGCCATCGCCTCGCGCAGGCCGCGCTTGATCGCCGCCTCGGTCTGCGCGTCGACCGACGAGGTCGCGTCGTCGAGGATCAGGATCCGCGGATCGGCGAGCAGCGCCCGGGCGATCGCGACCCGCTGGCGCTGGCCGCCCGAGAGCGTCAGCCCGCGCTCGCCGACCAGCGTCTCGTAGCCGTCGGGGAAGCGCTCGATGAAGCCGTGCGCCTGGGCGCGCCGAGCGGCCAGCTCGATCTCCTCGCGGCTCGCGTCGGGATGCGCGTAGGCGATGTTCTCGGCGACCGTGGCCGAGAACAGGAAGCTGTCGTCGGCGACGAAGGCGACCTGGGAGCGCAGCGAGCGGACGTCCACCGATCGCAGGTCGGCGCCGTCGATCAGCACGGCCCCCCGGCTCGGGTCATACAGCCGCGCCAGCAGCGCCACCAGGCTCGTCTTGCCCGACCCGGTGGGACCGACGAGGGCCACCCTCCGCCCGGCCTCGACCGCGAGCTCGATGTCCTCCAGCGCGGGCACGCCGCCGTTGTAGGCGAGCGATGACGCCGCGCAGCTCGACCCGGCCCGGGCCCTCGGGAAGCGGCCGGCGCGTCCGGCGGGCTCACGATCTGAGGCTCGCGGTCGAGGATCTCGAACAGCCTGTTGCCGGAGGCGACCGCCCGCTGCGCCATCCCCAGCGCCATGCCGAGCATGCGCATCGGGCCGGTGAGCATGATCAGGTAGGTGTAGAAGGCGGTGAAGTCGCCGAGCGAGAGGCCGCCGTTGATCACCTGCCGGCCGCCGACCAGCAGCACCACCGCCAGCCCGAGGCTGGGAAGGAAGCCGAGCATGCGGGGAGTAGAAGGCCTGCAGGCGGGTGGAGTAGATCGTTCTGGTCGAACACGCGCCCGACGGAGCGGCGAAAGCGGTCGAGCATGTGCTGCTCGCGGGCGAACGCCTTCACGATCCGGATCCCGGAGATGCCCTCCTCGACCTCGGCCGTGAGCTCGGCGAGTCGCTGCTGGATCTCCTGGACCGCCGGTCGAGAGCGCCGGTTGAACCGCATCGCCGACAGCACCACGAACGGCACCGGCAGCAGCGCGAGGGCCGCGAGCCCGGGCTTGATCGCGAACATCACCGCGCTCGCGAGCACGAGCGTCAGCGCGTTCTGGGTCAGGAAGATCAGCCCGTAGCCGAGGAAGAAGCGAATCGACTGCAGGTCGACCGTCGCCCGCGACATCAGCTGCCCGGTCTGCTGGGAGTCGAAGAACCCGAGCTCGAGCACCTGCAGGTGCCGGTAGAAGCGCTCCCGCAGGTCGAACTCGACCGCCACCGAGACCTTCCCGGCGATCAGCCGCCGGACCACGGTCAGCCCGAGGCGCAGGATCCCGGCGCCGACGATCGCCAGCGCCAGCGGCAGGATCGCGGACCGATCCGTGTCTGGGCGTGCTGATCGCGTTCACCGTGCGACCCACCAGCCACGGGATCAGCGACCGTCATCACCATCGCCAGCCAGGCGAAGACGAGCGAGGCGATCACCGAGCGGCGATACGGACGCAAGAAACCGAGCAGCCGCCTGAAGGTGGTCACGGCAACTGACTATACAAAGTGAAGTAAGAGCGGCGATACTTCGCGCATGTCCCGCCCGCCCGCCGGCCTCTGCGACTCCTGCGTCCACCAACGAGTGGTCCGCAACACGCGCGGCTCGAGCTTCTCGCTGTGCGAGCGCTCGCGCACTGACCCGGCGTATCCGCGCTACCCGCGACTGCCGGTGACCAGCTGCCCGGGGCACGAGACCCGCGCCGAGCGCGACCGCTGAGCGCGGCCGCGAGGGCGACGGCGATTCAGGCCTCGACCGGCGCCGGCGCCCGCGCCGACCCGAGCGCACCAGCGCTCGCCGCGACGACCAGAGCGATGGCGACCACCTCCGTGGCGCTCAGGCCCTGCCCCAGCAGCACCAGGCCCACGAGCGCGGCGACCGCCGGCTCGAGGCTCATGAGCACCCCGAAGGTCCCCTTCTGGAGCCGCCGCAGCGCCTCGAGCTCCAGGGAGTAGGGGATGGCGGAGCTGAGCACGGCGACCGCGAGGCCGACGGCGAGCAGGCCCGGGCGCGCCAGGGCGCCGCCGCCGCCGGCCACGCCGACCGGGATCAGCACCACCGTCCCCACCGCCATCGCCACGGCCAAGCCCTGGCCGCCGCTGAACCCCCGGCCGACGCGCGCCGCCAGCACGATGTAGGCGGCCCAGAACGCGCCCGCGACCAGCGCGAACGCCACCCCCAGGCCGTCGAGCGAGTCGTGGACGCCGGGGGAGAGCAGGACGATCCCGCCCGCCGCCAAGGCCACCCACACCAGGTCGCTCGCCCGCCGCGACGCGGCGACCGCGACCGCGAACGGCCCCGTGAACTCGAGCGTCACCGCGATCCCCAGCGGGATCCGGTCGAGCGCCGCGTAGAAGCTGAGGTTCATGCCCGCCAGCACGATCCCGAGCAGGACGGCGTCGCGCAGCGGCCCGCTGGCGGTCCGCGGCACATGCGGGCGCCAGATCGCGACCAGGATCACGGCGGCGAAGCCGGTGCGAAGGAGCACCGTCCCCGACGGGCCCAGCTCGTCGAACAGCGTCGTCGCCACCGCGGCGCCGACCTGCACGGACAGCACGCTGCCCATCACCAGGCCGAACGATGTCGCTCGCTCCGCGTCGCTCAGGCGGCCGAGCCTAAACGAGTGCCTACCACGGAACGGGGACACGGCAAGCCCGCGGCAACCAGCCCGCGCGTCGCAACGACGGCAAAGCGTCGCCTGCCCGCCTGAGCGCCGGGCCGGGGCCCGTCGCCAGCCGCTCGTCAGTGCCCCGCCGCGCTCCTCCGGAAGGGCCAGCGGATCCCCCACCGCCGCTTACGGGCGCGTTCCAGCTTCTGATCGGTCTGCCGCGCCATGCCCCACACCATTCGCACCTTCGCCTGCGCCTCGTCGAGCTCCTCCTGCAGGTGCTCACGGGACTCCAGCGCTTCGCGCAGCTGAGCCTCGAGGGAATCGGCCCGCTCGCGCAGGGACGTGTAGCGCGCGCCGGAGATCAGCAGGTCGCGGCGCAGCAGCTCGACGACGGGAATGTACTGACGGCCATCGCGAAGCTCCGACGACAGCTGGTGTCGCCTGATCCGGGCGCGTATCGCGCTCTTCGACAGGCCGCTCAGCTCGGCGGCTTGGGCGACGTCCACGGCTGCGTCAGCCGTCGAAGAATCCGTGACCTCGGCGCTCTCGTCCCTGCGGGCCGCCATTACCACTTACTAGGTAGCCGATCGGGCAGCGATCAAACATTAAGTCTCGATCTCCCGCCGAGACGGTTGAGCGGAGGCAGCCGGCCAAGCACTTGGCCGGCTGCGCTCCGCAGTCGCCGCGCTCTAGCCCTGGGCGGGCGTGTCGTTGACTCCGTATGCCTCGAAGTCGTACCTCGTGTTGTTGATCCGGAGGCCGTCGACTGCGCCGACCCAGGCGTTGTCGCGACCCTTGGCGATTGCCACCGTGTAGATGCTGCCCCCATTGGGGTTCTGACCGTTGTTGTTGGTGACCAGGGCCTGCTTCGCGTTCGCGAAGGTGCACATGGTCGTCTGGTCGCAGCCGGTGACCGTGCCGGCGGCGCCGGTGAAGTACCACTGCCCTTGGTGGGCGGCGCTTTGGAAATCACTCCACCTGTCTAGCTGCGCCGTCGGGATCGGGTCGGGCACCCAGACCATCGAGGTGTAGTTCGACGTGCCGACGTTCGGGTCGATCTCCAGCGTGATGTTCGGCAGGTTGCTGGGGCTGATCGCCGCGTTCTCACTGGTCTGGAAAACGCGGTACCCGACCGCGGTCAGGTTCTGGACCTGGTTGCCGAGGAAGTCGACCTCGTTGCCGAACGAGACCTTCTCCTGCGGGGTGCCCCCGCTCATCGCGTTGTCGGATACCTGGAGCCCCAGGCTCCCGGTGCCGAACGGCGGCTGGCTCGCGGGACCCGTGACCCCGAACGAGCCGTAGGGGCCGGACCGCAGGTCAGCCACGGCGGAGCCGATGGTGTTCCGGGTGATCAACCCCCAGTGCGCGCCCTTGCTGTGGGCAGCTTGCTCGACTCTGGGTCGCCACCGTGGCGTACGCGCCGCCGCCCAGGGCGACGAACAACGCCACCAGGGCGATGATCATGCTTGCCGAGGGCCGCTTCAGGCGCCCTCTGAGTGCGTTGAAGGCCTTCATCCTGTCTCCTCCTTTGCGTTTTGTCGAGATGCCACCCCTCGGCTGCACCGGAGTGTCCCCCTCTGGAACGCCAACGAGCCATGTGAACCTATCCCAGTCCCGGCTCGCGGGCAAGCCCGGCTCCCGATCGGGGGTAATGGCATGTGGCGATACGACGGCGTCTCGAACCGAGGACCGATGAGTTCTGCAACCCGCTCCGGTCTCCAGGAGAGACCCGCCACGACAACGGACGAGAGGAGCCAGCCATGTTCGAGAACACCAAGGCATACAGCGGCTTCGCCGTGGACGACCTGCAGAAGGCACAGGAGTTCTACGGCGAGACGCTAGGGCTGAAGACGACCGTGCTGGACGAGGAAAACGGCCTGCTGTCGCTTGAGCTCGCAGGTGACCGGCCCACGATCGTCTACCGGAAGCCGGACTTCACCCCGGCGACCTACACGATCCTGAACTTCCCCGTCGACGACATCGACGAAGCCGTCGACGAGCTGGCCGCGCGCGGCGTGCGCTTCGAGCGATACGACGCCTTCGAGCAGGACGAGAAGGGCATCTCCCGCGGCAACGGCCCGCAGATCGCCTGGTTCAAGGACCCCGCCGGCAACGTGCTGTCCGTGCTCCAGGACACCTA
>CAVPEC010000006.1:0-142495 GCA_963702805.1 uncultured Actinomycetes bacterium
CGAGCCGCTGGTCAAGGTCACCGGACGCCGGGTCGAGACGCGGCCGATCGCCGGCACGTATCCGCGGGGGGCGAGCGAGGAGGAGGACCGCCGCCAGGCCGACGAGCTGCTGCAGGACCCGAAGGAGCGCGCCGAGCACCTGATGCTGGTGGACCTGGGGCGCAACGACCTGGGCCGCGTCTGCGAGTACGGGTCGGTGGAGGTGGACGAGCTGATGATCGTCGAGGCCTACTCGCACGTGCTCCACATCGTCAGCCAGGTCTCGGGGCGGCTTCGCCCGGAGGTCACGGCGATGGACGCGCTCCGTGCGGTACTGCCGGCCGGGACGCTGTCCGGGGCGCCGAAGGTCCGGGCGATGCAGATCATCGACGAGCTCGAGCCCCACAAGCGCGGCTCCTACGGCGGCGCGATCGGGTATGTCGGCTTCAACGGCGACATACCCGATCGCGCCGCCGTAGGAGCCGCGCTTGTGGGGCTCGAGCTCGTCGATGATCTGCATCGCCCCCTCGGCGCCCCGGACAGCGTCCCGGCCGGCGGTACCCGCACGGAGCGCATCCCCCATGACCCTCCGGGCGAAGCCGCCCGAGACCTGGCTGACGATGTGGAGCACGTGCGAGTAGGCCTCGACGATCGTCGGCTCATCCTCCACCGACCCGTACTCGCCGGAGCACCAGGCCCAGGTCGTTGCACCAGGTCCACCAGCATCAGGTGCTCGGCGCGCTCTTCCGGGTCCTGCAACACTTCGTCGGCCTGGCGGCGGTCCTCCTCCTCGCTCGCCCCCCACGCTGCCGGCGATCAGCGGCCGCGTCTCGACCCGGCGTCCGGTGACCTTGACCAGCGGCTCGGGTGAGGCGCCGGCGGAGCTGGAAGTCGCCGAAGTCGAGGAAGTACATGTAGGGCGACGGATTGACCGTGCGCAGGCCGCATCGACGCTGACCGGCGATGGAGCCGAGAAGCGCTGCTCCTGGAAGGCATCACCGATGATCCGCCGCACGTTCCCCCCACTCGAACTGCTCACGGCTCATGTTGGAGGTGAACGCCGTCTCGCCGCGGGCGGGTCTCGTGGCGGGGGCGCCGGCACGGGACCGCGGAGGCGCTCGCACCTCGGCAATCGCTCCCGCAGCCGCAGCATAGGCGGTGCCCAGCCGTCCGTCCCCGGGTCCAGGAACGCGTAGGCCATGAGGGTCAGCTCGTGGCGCATGTGGTCGAAGACGGACCAGCACGTCGCTGACCATCAGCGCCATGTCGGGAAGCCCCAGCGGATCGGGATTCGGCTCGCCCAGCGGCTCGACCGTGCGGACCGTAGCCGAAGAACCCCGACCGCCCCGCCCGCGAACAGCGGCAGGGCTTCGACCGACGCCAGCCGGTGCCGGCCCAGGTACTCGCTGACGGCCGCGTACAGTACGGGGCACGATGGCGGGCTTGCGGCTCGTCGCCGGTGCTCGCGTCGCCGGGCCACTCGCTGAGCGCACCGTCGTGCCGCGCAGCGCGCGGGCTGAAGCCGAGGAACGAGTAGCGGCCCAGGCGTCTGCTCAGCGGACTGAGGGCAGGACGGGGCCGTCGGTGCGCAGCTTCAGGAATGCCGAGACGGGGGTCTCGCAATCGTCGACGAACGACATCCGAACCGGATCGCGTTGCCCTCGCGGGCCACTCGCGTGCCCGGTCGAGGCTCGGCTCCGAGGTCGAGCCCGGCGTCAGCGCTTATCGGCCATGGGCCCAGGCGTTCGGGGTGGCGAGGCTCACCGGCCACGTCGTCGAGCATCTCCAGCGCCGCCGCGATCATCGAGATCCCGCGCGAGACCAGCACCGCGCAGTGCGGTAGAGGACGTCGGCGGCCTCCTCGGCCACTCGCTGCTCGGACTCCGAGCCGCGGCGCGGACACCTCCTCGGCCTCCTCGCGCACCTTGTCGGCGATCCGCGAGGGGTCGTCGAGCAGGACTGGAGCCGGAGCCCTCGGGCCGGCGTTCGCGGCGGTCCAGCAAGGTGCGCTCGAGCACCGCCAGCGCCTCGTAGGTGGCCGGGGCGGGCTCGCCAGCGGCCGCGCCTCCGGAGCAGGATCGGCGCTCCCCCTCGAGGTCGCGGTAAAAGCACGAGCGCTGAGCCGTGACACGCCGGACCAGCCGGATCGACTAGCGCTGAGCGCGTCGCCATCGCAGTCGTAGCGGATCTGGCGCACGCGCTGCAGGTTGCCCGAGGTCCGGCCTTGTGCCAGAGCTCGCCCCGAGCGGCTGTGGAACCTGCGTCTCGCGGGTGCGACGCAGCGCCTCGTCGTTCATGTAGGCGAGCGTCAGCACCTCGCCAGTGCGCCGTCCTGCATCACGCAGGGCACCAGCAGTGTCGGTGGACCCGGACCGGCCTCCCGGCGGCGATGAATGCTCCATTTGGAGGAGTTTACGAGTCGGCTACTCGATGCCAATCCGATCGAGCAGGGCGTCGTCGCCGCGCCAGTGCTCGCGCACCCCGCTGACCTGGAGGTCGAGGAAGACGTGGGCCTCGAGGTCGCGCTCGAGCTCCTTGCGTGCCGCGGTGCCGATCTCGCGCACCGCCCCTTCTGGGACTGCGTCTCGACCCAGACCTGGGCGTGGACCTCGACCAGGCCGTCGTCGCGCAACTCGATCTCGTCGATCTGCACCTCGACCGCGTGCGGGACCTCTTCGCGTGTGCGGCGAAGCACCTGCTCTCGGACCAGCTCGGCGAGATGGACCTCGCTGGGCAGGTCGGATCGGTCCTCCGGCCGGATAGAGGAACGGCCCGCCCGGCAGCAGCGAGGCGAGCCGCGCGGTCAGCGGCTCCAACCCCGCCCCGGTCGCTGACCGGGAACACCTCGTCGACCGCCTCAAGGCTTGCTGCTGCGGCGGCAAGCGTCACGGCGGTCTCGGCGCGCGAAGCCGATCGCACTTGTTGACGCGGCGCATACCACCGGGGTATCGCCCCCGGCGCCGAGCAATGCGTTGGCGATGAACCTGTCGCCAGGACCCGATCCCCTGGTCGTCGTCGACGACCAGCAACGCGCAGTCGGCATCGTCCAGCTCCCGCTCGACGCGGCGCTGCATCCGCTCGGTGGCGCCGTCGCGCAGCCGCCTGCACACCGGGCAGGTCCGCGAGCACCATCTGCCAACCCGCGGTCGGGTCCGTGCGCAATGCCGCGAATCGCCCTGCGGGTCGTCTGCGGACGATCGGAGACGATCGCCACCTTGGCGCCGACGATCGCATTGACCAGCGTCGACTTGCCGACATTTGGGGCGACCCGCCAGCCCCACGAATCCAGCGCCGGTCATAACTCCTCGCCGCTCGTTGCCGAGGCCGGCGGCCGGCCCGAGGGAGCTCGTCGGCCGCCGCCTGCAGCTCGAGCATCGCCCCTTGATCTTTCTCGTGGTCGTATCCGCAGCACGTGGACGCCGTCCGCGTCGCCTCGGCGAGATCGGAGGTGTCGGGGCAGATGACCACGTCTCCGAGCTCGCGGGGGCCAGCGACGCGGTCGGTCCCATCGATCGGGAACGAGAGCACGTCCGTGGCCTCATCGCGCCGGCGATGCTCGCGATTGACTCGCGAATCCGGCCCGCCGCGGAGCCCAGCTCAGACCGAGAGATGCCCTCGACGACGCCCGCGGCACGCAGGGCTGCCCCGGGCCGCCGGTCGCAGCTCCACCGGGACGTCCGCGAGGTCCACCGGCACCGGGTCAATCCTCGTTGCGGCTCTCTCGCTCGTCCTCCGCCGTAGGCAGCGACGATGCTCTGCACAAGCTGGTGGCGCACGACGTCCTCGCCGCCGACCGCACGAACGAGATGTCGGCCACCTGCGCCAGGTCTCCGATCACGACCAGCCCGGAGGCGCTTGTCGCGCTCGGTGATGTCGCGGGTGACCACCATCTTCGAGCCGAGGCGGGTCAGGAACATCTTCATCTGCTCGGGCTCGTGTTCTGCGCCTCGTCCAGGATCACGAACGAGTCATTGAGCGTCCTGCCCCGCATGAAAGCCAGCGGCGCAACCTCGATGATCCCCCGATCGAAGTAGGTGCTCACGCGCTCGGGGTCGAGCATGTCGTACAGGGCGTCGAAGAGGGGCTCAGGTAGGGATCCACCTTGGCCTGGATGTCGCCCGGCGGATCCAAGGCGCTCTCCGGCCTCGACCGCGGGACGGTGATCCGGCTCACCTCTCGAGCGTCCAGCGCCGCCACCGCCATCGCCGACCCGCGAAGGCCACGTCCGCGGGGCGACCCGAAGGTGACCGTGTGCTGGCGGATCGAGTCCACGTAGCGCTTCTGATTGACGGTCTTCGGAGCGACCTTGATGCTGCGGTCGCGCCGGATCCGCGCGTCGTCGAGGATCTCCGCCGGCCGCTGGCTGGCGTCCATCGCGCCCGCCACGGTGTCGATCATCACCGGCCGCCTCGTGCCCGCGCTCGATCAGGTCCACCACCTCCTCGACCACCGCGGCGGCGTCCCTGACCTCCCCCTCGTCTCCGTCGAGCGTCAGCACGTTTTCCGCAGATCGCAACCAATCCTGTTGCGACTCGCGCAGCACGGCGTCCTCGGATCCCGCCAGCTCGGCGGCCACCGTGTTGTCGAGCGTCGGCCTGCCTCGCGCAAAGGCCTCCGATCGCCTACGCGCCGAGGCCATGCCGGACCGCCCCGCTGACACGCTTGCCGTCGGTCCGCCCCTGGACTCCGCGGCATGACCAGGGACATAACCTTCCCCATCTCGCCGGGCCCCAGATGGCCGCTTCCTCAGATCGCGGCGCCCAGCTCGCCCAGCCCCTGCTGGTGGACTGTCCGGCAGGTAGACGTCGATCAGCTCGCTTCCCTCCCCGCCGCGGCTCGATCCTCGCTGCCTCCCTTCGGAAGCGCCTGCGCGGCCTGTCTTGCGCTCCGGAGCACCCCGACCTCGTCCTGGGTGCCGAGCTTCGCCTCCTGCCGCAGAGCACTCGTGAGCATGCGCAGCGCGCCGACCCGGTCGCGCTCGCCCACTCATCGCCTCGCGTGTGTCCGCCTGCACCTGGTCGAGAATGCTCATGACTACGGGGTGACCGCGCCCCCGCAACCGGGGCCCCACCTGAAGGCGGGCCGAATACGCCCTGAAGCTGGGCAGCGGGGTTGGGGGTCGGACGACTCCCACGTGCTGCGATCTCACCCAGCGGCATCTGCGGAACCGGGGGTGCAGCTCACAGAAGCTCGTCCACTCGCCGGGGCCGGGACGTCCTCGGCGTCGCTCTGCGCCTCGAGGCCCTGCGCCTCCAGCACCCGGGCGGCGGCGGCCGCCGCATAGCGGCCGGGAGTGACCAGGCGAACGTCGCGGCCGAGCATCCGCTGGAGCATCGGGGCGACGAGCGGGTAGTGCGTGCAGCCGAGGATGAGCGTGTCGACGTCGGCCCGCTTCATCGGCGCGCAATAGGAGCGCACCGTGTCCATCACCCGCTGATCGAAGGGGAAGCCGCTCTGGATGATCGGGGCGAGGTCGGGTGCCGCCACCTCGGTCACCTCCAGGACTCGCACAACCATGGCGGTGCGAGGGCGCGACGGTAGGCGCCCGCCACCGTAGTCGGCGTGGCGAGGACGCCGACGCGCCCGCTGTCGCTGATCGCAGCCGCGATCTCCGCCTCAACCACGTCAGCACCTCCGCCCCGCTCCTCGGCCACCCGGCGAACCTGGTCCCCGCGAGGTCGCCGAGTTGCACGCGACCACCAACTGGACCCTCGGTCGAGCAGGAAGCGCATCAAGCGGTCGATGCGGGGCCGAAGCCAGTCCACGGACTTCGTCCCAATGGGAACCCGGCAGGATCACCCAGGTAGAGGTAGCTCTCCGCCGGCAGCGAGACGAGGAGTCGTGGAGAACGGTGAGCCCGCCGATCCCCGAGTCCGAAGACGGCGATCGGCAGGGACGAGCGCTGGTCAGCTAGTACCCGGTTGTCGGTGCAGCAGCGGGCGCTCAGGCGAGCGACCCCGCCGCGAATGAGATTGCGACCCAGTCGCCCTCGGACCGCTGAGCCGCTCGGTCAGGCCGAGCCGGGCGAACGCGCGCCGTGCGTCCGGGGCCTCCGCGAGGAGCCCCGAGCAGAATCAGCCTCGGGCGCTGATCGAAGGCGCGTAGATCTCGCGCAGGATCGGCGCGGTGAGGTTGGCCGCGCGGTCGGCGCCCGGCGGCGGCTGCTGGCGCAGGTTGTCGCGACGCAGCTCGACGCGACGCCGTTCGCACGGCATTCGCGCCCGCCTCGAGCGCCGCAGGCTCCTGGTCGCAGGCCACGATCGGGCCGAAGCCCAGCTTCGCCGCCGCGATCGCCACACCCCCGAGCCGGTCCCCCCAGCGCAAGGGCGCCGCTGCGCGTGCCCCATCGGCCAGCTCCAGCAGCAGCTCCAGGCACATCCTGGTGGTCGGGTGCGCGCCGAGTTCGAACGCCTGGCCCGGGTCGACCACGACGTCAATCGTTCCCCTCCCGCGCCGCCTCCCACGAGGGCCGCCACAGACGCCCGCCGACGTCGAGGGGCCGGTGGAAGTCCTGCCAACGGGTCCGCCCAATCGTCAGGGATCTCGGCCGATGTGACGGCCACCAGCCCGTCGCCGGCGATCGCCTCGAGGTCCGGGAGCGCCGGCAGCTCGCCGGGGGGTGCCGATGATCCGCATACTCCACGTAGCCGTCGCCACGCTCTTCCTCGACCCCTCCGGTGCCAGCTCCACCAGGTCGGCGAGCACCCCGTCGGCGAGGCCGCGAACGGCCAGCCGGATCACCTGCCGCGCCTGGCGCGAGCGCCGGCGGCGCAAGCGGGAGCGGCCATCGCCCCGAGTTCGCGGACCCAAGGGCCTCGTCGAGCCGCTCGGCCAGCTCCCGCTGATCCTTGCTCAGCTCGCCGGGCACGTAGACGTCCAGCACCACGTGCTGGTCGCCCCGCGCCGCCCCGCGGAGGAGCGCAGCCCCAGGCCCCGCACGACAATCTGCTCGCCAGGGCTCGGCCCCCGCGGGACCTCGATCTCGCGCTCGCCGTCCACGTGCGCACGGTCACGCTGGTGCCGAGCATGGCTCTGGTCGCGGGCAGCTCGACCACGGTGACCAGGATCCAGGCGCTCGAAGCGCTCGTCGTCCGCGACGACAACCTGGACGTAGAGGTCCCGGCCTCGCCGGCGTGCCCGGCCGTCCGGATCCGCTGTCCGGACTCGATCCCCGGGGGCGCCTCGATTCCCACGTGCGCCCCGGGCACTGCCAACCTGGCCTCCCCAGCTCCTGGCATGGGGTCTCGGGCACCCGCCCCTAGACCGGCCCCGAGCAGGCGCCGGTCCCGCACGACCTGACCGAAGGCGACCCGCGCGACCTCGCGGGACTTCGCCGTCCGCCACACGTCTCGCAGGCCCAAATCGGTGTTCCGGGCTCCGCCGTTGCCCCGGCAGTGCTCGCAGGTCGAGACCACCTCGAACGACACCTCGCGAGAGGCGCCCGTGAGCACCTCCTCGAGGGTCACCTCGACCTGCGCCCCGATATCGCCGCCGCTCGCGGGCCCGGGCGGGCCGAACCCGAACAACTCGCTGAACATCGGGTCGCCGCGGCCGAAGAACGCCGATAGCACGTCTGAAGCTCCCGAATGCGTCCGAGCGAGGCGCCCAGCCGCCGGTGCGAAGCCCGTCGTGCCCGAACGCGTCGTAGGTCCGGCGCCGGTCCGGGTCCGAGAGCACCTCGTAGGCCTCTGCGGCCTCCTTGAACTTCTCCTCGGCCTCGGGGTCGTGCCGGTTGACGTCGGGGTGAAGCTCACGCGCCAGCCGACGGAAGGCCTTCTTCACCTCCGCGTCGTCCGCCCCTCGGTCGACGCCGAGGACCTCGTAGTAGTCGCGCTTCACCGCGCTAGCCCTCGTAGACCGTTTCGAAGAAGCGCGAGAGGCTGCCCGCCGCGTCGCGCACCGAGGCGATCGCCGTCGCGTAGTCCATGCGCAGCGGCCCGACCACGCCCACGGTTCCCAGGTTCCTGTAGCCGAGGCCGTAATTGGCGCCGACAACGCTCACCGACCGCAGCTCTGGCGCCGGGTTCTCGCCGCCGATCCACAGGAACACCGAGCGCTCGTCGAGCGCCGAGCGCAGGATCCCGAGCAGGTTCGCGCGGCGCTCGAGCGCCCGCATCAGCGCGGCTGGGGCAGGTCGCCGGCGTGATCCTCGGACAGCAGGCGTGCCGTGCCCTCGACGTAGAGGTCCGCCTCGGCGCGCTCCTCGAGTCCGGTGAACGCCTCGTCGATCTCGGAGATGAACCCCGCCTCTGCGGGGTCGAGCTCGGAGTCGGCAAGGCGATCGGCGATCATGCGCGCCCCGAGGCCGAGTCCGGCGACCCGCTCGTTCAAGTAGCTCGAGGCCCATTCCACGAGCCCCGGATCCACCGGCGCTCGAAGGTGAAGATCCGTTTCGTGACCGCGCCGTTGGAGGCGATCACGACGACCATCACGACGCGCGGCTGGAGCATCAGCACCTCTACCCGGTGGATGCGGGTGCTCGAGGGTGGCGAGCGGTCGCAAGCGCCAGCAGGTCGGTGATCCGTGACAGCTCGGAGGTCGTCTCGCGCATCGCCTCGTCGACCTCGCGCCGCACCTGTGTCAGGTCGGCGACAACGCCACCAGGGGGCGTCTCGAGCCGCCGCCCGGAGGCGAGCAGCGAATCCGCGTAGAAGCGGTAGCCGGAGTCGGTCGGCATGCGCCCGGCCGAGGTGTGCGGGTGACTGAGGAAGCCCGCCCGCTCGAGCTCCGCCAGCTCGGCACGCACGGTCGAAGGGCTCCACTCGATGTCCGCCGCTGCGGCGATCGACTTCGAGCCGACGGGCTTCCCGGACTCGAGGTAGGCGTCGACGACCAGGCTCAGGATCCGTTGCTGGCGCTCGGAGAGCATGAGGTCGAGTCTAGGAGCGAGCCCAATCGGCCCGGCCCGTGCCGGCGGCCGAGCCTGGCGAGCTCGAGCTCGGCCTCGGCGTTGCGGATGATCCGGTTGTCGCCCTGGGCGGCGACGGTGTCGGTGACCACGCGGCCGTCCTCGGCCTCTTTGACCGTGGCCGTGACCACGATCTCCTGCTCGGGGAACCCCATGCCGCGGAACTGGACGGAGAGCCGCTTCAGGGCGCGGGGGTCGCCGCCGGCGGCGTCGGTGTGCGCCCGCGCGACCTGCGCCATCGAATACAGGCCGTGGAGGATCACGCCGGGCAGCCCGACCGACTTGGCGAACTCGGGGTCGGTGTGGATCGGGTTCGGATCGCCCGACGCCTCGGCGTAGCGCTTGGTCAGGCCGGCGTCCGGAGTGACCCTCAGCTCCGGCAGCGAGTCGCCCTGCTTGAAGTCGCTCATCACGCGATCAGACCCCTCGAACGATGTCGGTCCAGGTGCCGCGGACCGTCTCCTCGCCGTCCTGGTTGGTGGACACGGACTCGAACACGTAGTAGCCCCTGCCGTCCTGCTCGTAGATCTCCTTGCAGGTGGCGGTGGTGGTGATCACGTCGCCGGCGCACACCGGCTCTCCCCACTCGAACTCCTGGCCGCCGTGGACCATGGCGGGAAGGTTGATCCCGACCTCGGGATCGAGGATCGCCGGCCCCAGCGCCGGTGCGCTGTAGACGACGCAGAACATCGGCGGCGCCACCAGATCGCGAAAGCCGGCTGCCTTGGCGGCGTCGGCGTCGTGGTAGATGGGGTTGTCCTCACCGACCGCGTTCGCGTACTGGTCGATCCGCGCGGCCTCGACCTCGAACGAGGCAGGCGGCCATTCCTTTCCGACGGCTTCCGTCTTCACGGCCATCGCGGCGTCAGAATATCGGCGTGGCGTCGACGGCCGAAGTCACCGTTCAGGTCGACCTTGCGGAAGGAGGAGGGCAGCTCGCCGGGTTCCTGCTGCTCGCCGGGTTCCTGCTCTCGTTCGGGTTCATCCGCATGAGCACGCGCCTGATGCGCAGCCCCAAGGTGCCTGGTGGCCGGGGAGCATCCAGACCGAGGGCGGCCTCCACGTCCACCACCTCGTCTTCGGGATCGTGCTCCTGATGCTCGCCGGGTTCTGTGAGTTCGCGCTCCAGCCCGGCGCCCCCTGGCTGGAGATCATGGCCGCCGCCTTCGGGGTGGGGATGGGCCTGACCCTGGACGAGTTCGCGCTCTGGCTCCACCTCGACGACGTCTACTGGGCCGAGGAGGGGCGCCGCTCGGTCGACGCGGTGATCTTTGCGACCGTGCTGGGCGGCGCCCTGGTGCTCGGCTTCACGCCCCTGGAGAGCGGGGACACGAGCTCGGTGCTCGGAATCGCCGCCCTCCTCGGCCTGGACCTCGGCTGCTCCGTGATCGCGGCGCTGAAGGGCAAGTACACGTCGGCGGTGGTCGGCATCCTGGTGCCGCTGGTCGGGCTGGTGGCCGCGCGTCCGGCTTGCGAAGCCGGAGTCTCCGTGGGCACGGCGCTGGTACGCCGAGGGAGGCAGGCGCCTGACCCGGGCAACCGCGAGGTCTGAGCGCAGCCGCAGGCGATACCGCCGCTGGCAGGACCGGATCGGCGGCGCCCCCACCTCGGTCGAGCCGCCGAACCAGGCCTGAGAGCGCCTCAGCCGGCCGATCGCCGACGACGTCGACGTACGGCCGTTGGCTCCTGCCTACTTCCCTCCATCGAGTTCCAACACTGACAGGAAGGCCTCCTGCGGCACCTCGACCCGGCCCACCTGCTTCATCCGCTTCTTGCCCGCCTTCTGCTTCTCGAGCAGCTTGCGCTTGCGGGTCACGTCGCCGCCGTAGAGCTTCGCGGTGACGTCCTTGCGCAGCGCCTTGACGGTCTCGCGGGCGAGCACCCGGGAGCCGATCGCCGCCTGCACCGGCACGTCGAAGAGCTGCCTCGGAATCGTCTTCTGGAGCCGCTCGACCAGCGCCTTGCCGGCGCGGTAGGCGTCGTCGGAGTGGACGATCACCGACAGCGCGTCGACCCGCTCGCCGGCCAGCAGCACGTCGAGCTTGACGAGGTCGGAGGCGCGGTTGCCGATCTGCTCGTAGTCGAGCGACGCGTAGCCGGCGGTCCTCGACTTGAGCTGGTCGTAGAAGTCGAGCACGATCTCGGCCAGCGGCAGGTCGTAGCGGAGCTGCACCCGCTCCGGCGACAGGTAGTGGATGTCGACGTGCGGTGCCGCGCCGGCCCTGGCAGAGCTCCATCACCGCTCCCACGTAGCCGGCCGGCGCGATCACCGTGGCCCGGATGTAGGGCTCGAGGATCTGCTCGATCGCCGCCGGATCCGGCATCTCGGCCGGGCTCTGGACCTCGACTCGCTCGCCGCCGCGCAGCTCGACCTCGTAGCGCACGTTCGGGGTCGTCGCCAGCAGCTCCAGGTCGTACTCGCGCTCGAGCCGCTCGCGAACGATGTCCATGTGCAGCAGGCCGAGGAAGCCGCAGCGAAAGCCGAAGCCCGAGCGCCTGCGAGGTCTCCGGCTCGTAGCGAGAGCGCGGCGTCGTTCAGCGCCAGGCGGTCGAGCGCGTCGCGCAGGTCCTCGTAGCGGTCGGTGTCGATCGGGAACAGGCCGCAGAAGACCATCGGCTTCACCTCGCGGTAGCCGGGCAGCGGCTCCGCCGCCGGCCGCTGCCTGGCGGTCAGCGTGTCGCCGACGCGCAGCCGGGCGACGTCCTTGATCCCGGTGATCACGTAGCCGACCTCGCCCGCGGCCATCCCCTGCGCCGGCTCGCATCTCCGGCACGAAGAAGCCGATCTCGTCGATGTCGGCCTCGGTCCCCGCCTGCATGGCGGTGATCCGCTCGCCCTTCTGGAAGGCGCCGTCGACGAGGCGCACGTACGCGACCACGCCGCGGTACGGGTCGAACTCGGAGTCGAAGATCAGCGCCCGCGGCGGGGCCTCGGGCATCGCCCCGCGGCGGCGGGATGCGCGCCACGATCGCCTCCAGCACCTCCTCGACGCCCTCGCCCGTCTTCGCCGAGATCCGCAGCACCTCGTCTGGATCGCCCCCGACCAGGTCGGTGATCTCGGCCGCCACCCGCTCGGGCTCGGCGCTCGGCAGGTCCACCTTGTTGAGCACCGGGATCAGCTCCAGGCCGGCCTCGACCGCCGCGTAGGTGTTGGCGACCGTCTGCGCCTCGACGCCCTGGGCGGCGTCGACGACCAGCAGCGCCCCCTCACAGGCGGCGAGGCTGCGCGAGACCTCGTAGGAGAAGTCGACGTGCCCGGGGGTGTCGATCAGGTGCAGGTGGTAGGTCTCGCCGTCGCCGGCCCGTAGGCGACCCGCACCGCCTGCGCCTTGATCGTGATCCCGCGCTCGCGCTCGAGGTCCATCGAGTCGAGCAGCTGCGGCCGGTGCTCGGCGCCGACGGTCCCGGTCAGCTCGAGGATCCGGTCGGCAAGCGTCGACTTGCCGTGGTCGATGTGGGCGATGATCGAGAAGTTGCGGATGCGGTTCATGGCGAAGCCAGTATGGCGAGCGGCCAGGTGGCGGAACTGTCCAGGACCGAGGCGCTTGGCGCTTTTTCGCCGCTATCCGGCAAGAACGCGCCGGCCGGGGACACCGCTCAGGTGGTGCCGGGCTCGCGGCCGCGAAGCAGCCGCCAGATCTGCTGCGCCTCCGGGATTCGGAGCAGGGTGATCGCCGCCGCGTAGACGGCGGCCCCGCCGCCAGGCCGGCGCTCAGGCGAGACGATCTGGCCGCCCGAGGCCGCGGCCCAGGGCCTGGTCGAGCACGTACCAGACGCCGTAGCTCGCCCCCGCCAGAGCGGCGGCGGCGCCGCTGACGCGAGCCGTGGTCCAGACCAGCCTGCCCGAGCTCCAGCCGGCCGAGCTGGCGGCGCAGGACGATCGTCTGCGCGAGCACGCTGGCCGCGGTCGCGATCACGGTGGCGGCGACGATCCCGCCGACGCCGAAGGGCTCGTAGAGCAGCAGCGCGGCGAGTCGCCGTGATCGCCAGGTTGACGCCCGAGATCGCCGTCGGCACCCAGGGCCGCTGGAGGCTGAAGAAGGTCCGGGTCAGCAGCAGGAAGAGGCCGTTGAACGGCAGCGAGAAGGCGAACCAGAAGAGCGCGGTGGCGACGACCTCCGTGTCGCCGGGGCTGAACTCGCCGCGCTGGTAGACGAGCCGGATCATCGGCACCGAGAGCACGAGGATCGCCGCCGCGGCCGGGATCAGCAGGAGCACGATCTGCCGCATCCCGTTGGCCATCGTCGCTCGCAGGTCGTCGTACTCGCGGCGCGCCGCGAGCCGCGCCAGGGTCGGGAACACCACCGTCGTCACGGCGACGGAGAAGATCCCCTGGGGCAGCATGTAGATGCGGAACGCCTTGTCGATCGCCGCCGGCGCGTGCGCGGAGACGAGGGTGCCGAAGATGCTGTTGATCAGCAGGTTGAAGTTGATCAGCCCGAGGCTGAGCGTCACGGGCAGCATCAGCAGCAGCACGCGTCGCACCTCGAGGCTTCGCCAGTCGAACACCCGCAACAGCCGGAACGGCGTGTGGCGCAGGTCCCAGGTGGGGATCGCCAGCTGGATCGCCGTCCCCACCAGCACCCCGATCGCGTAGGCGTAGATCCGGTTGTCGCCGTGAAAGAGCGGGGCCATGGCGACCAGGACGACGATGATCGCCACGTTCCAGAAGAACGGCGAGATCGCGAAGGCGCCGAAGCGGTCGTAGCTGTTGAGGATGCCGACGACCATCCCGGTCGTCCCGAGCATCACCAGGATCGGGAACAGGACCTGCGAGAGGGTGACCGTGAGGCCCTGCGGGACGTTGAGAGCCGACGAACAGCGGCATCAGCACCGGCGCGATGAGGATGAAGAGCGCGGTGAGCGCGGTCAGGACCAGGGTGACCAGGAAGATCAGGGTGGAGGCGAGCCGGAACGCCTCGCGCTTGTTTCCCCGCTCCAGCTGCTCGGTGAAGACCGGGACGAAGGCCGCCTGGATCGCCGCGTCGGCGAACAGGCTGCGGACCAGGTTCGGGACCTGGAACGCGATCGTGAACGCCGACATCGCGCCGCTGACGCCGAAGTAGCAGGCCGCGAACACCTCGCGGACGAGACCGGCGACCCGCGAGAGGCTGGTGGCGACGGAGAAGAGGGCGGTCGAGCGGGCCAGCCGCCCGGCGCGCGCCTGCGCGGACTCGCCGGCCACGGCCAGCGCCTCGGTGCCGGGCTCCTCCGCGGCGACGATGTCCACCGGGCCCGGGTCCAGTCCGCGCTCGCCGTACAGCCGCTCGCGGGCTCGGCGTTCGTCCTCCCCGCTTTGGCCGGGGTCCCGGCGCTCCATCAGGCCGCCGACCTCCGTCCCGGCGCGCGCGGCCCAGCCGCCCAGCCGCCCCGCTATAGTCGCCGGTCGCCCGATGGCCAACATCGCCTCACAGCGAAAGCGCATCCAGCGCTCCGAGCGCGAGCGGCTCGAGAACCGTCGCCTCCAGAGCGCCGTCAAGACCCATTTCCGGCGCCTCGAGCGCGCCGTGGAGTCGGGCGATTCCGCCACGATCGCGGACGAGCACCGCCAGCTCGTCTCGCGGATCGACAAGGCGGTCCAGAAGGGCGCCCTGCACTCGAACAACGGCGCCCGCAAGAAGACTCGCGCCGCCCGCCTGCTGAACCGCGCCGCCGGGTAACGCCGGACACGACCGCCGGTCGCCCGCTGCGACGCGCGCGCTGCCTCAGCCCGCACCGGCGCCGGCGCCGGCCGCTCGCCGCACCGCGAGCGTCAGCGCCACGTCGTCCGGGTACTCCGAGCCGCCACGGGTCCACCACTCCAGATCGGCGACCGCGCAGGTGGCGGCGCGAAGATCCGCGGGCGAAGCTCCTCGCAGCCGTCGAACCAGCATCTTCGCCGCGTAGGGATGCATCTTGAGCCTTGCCTCGACCTCTCCTGCGAGCTCCCCGCCTCCAGCTCCAGCAGGGCGGCGTGCGCCTCGCGCAGCCGTCGCGCGGCCTGATAGATGAGTGGAGTGACGCCCTCGCCCTGGGCGGCCAGGCGCTCCGCGGCGCGGATGGCCGTACGCGGGTCGCGGGCGACGATCGCATCGGAAAGGGTCCAGGCAGCCTCCTCGGACGTGTCGGCCACCATCGCCTCGAGGTCGGCGACCGTCACCTCCCCCTCCGGCCCCGCCCAGAGCGCCAGCCGCTCGAGCTCGTTGGCCAGGCGCAGCGTGCCCTCCCCCAGGCGCTCGACCAGAAGGCGCGCGGCGTCGGGCTCGAGCCGGAAGCCGCGCTGGCTCGCCTCGGCGACGAGCCGAGGCGGCAGCTCGCGCGCCTTCGGCGCCTGGTAGCGGAGCACCTCGCCGCCGGCGGCCTCGATCGCCTTGGCAATGCCCGCCGGGTGCCTTGGTCTTCGGCGACATCTCCCGCGCGACCAGCACCACCGTGAGGTCGGGCGGCAGGGCGCCGAGCGCGGCGATCACGGGCTCCGCCTGCTTGGCGGTCCACCGCTCGACGCCGTCGGCGAGCAGGTAGCGCCGAGACGCCATCAGGGACATCGAGGGGATCGCCGCGATCAGCGCGTCGGCGTCGGGCGGCCCCTGCCCGGCCTCGGGCGCGAAGCTCTCCAGAGCCCCGGGACCGCCCTCGCGCTCGGCACGGGCGCGGAGGCGGGACAGCGCCGCATCGATCTTGCCCTCGTCGCTGCCGGCGATCAGGTAGGCGGGCTTGATCGCGCCCGAGCCACTGGCGCGTCGGTGGGTGCTCGACATGGCCGCCGAGTGTATTCGGAGCCGCGGCCGCTCCTAAGCCGCCGCGCCCGGAAAGCGGCGCCGCGAACCATCCCGCTGTGCCGAGTGGTCAGTAGGCGGTGCCGCCGCCGTTGCCGCCGCTGCCGCTGTCGAGTGCTGGTCGATGGTGGTCGTGGTGGTGCTCGACGAGGAGCTCGTCGTCGAGGTGACGTGGTGCTGCTGGTTGGAGCCGCTGCCCCTCCCGCGGTGACGGTGGTCGTGCTATCGCCGCCGCAGGCGGCGATTCCGGCCCCCGCCCCCACTCCGAGGGCGATTGCCGCAGCGACGGCCGCTAGCCGGTTCATCGCTCTCCTTCCGGTTGCCTACCGAGCCGCGGAGCCTACCCAAGCGGTCGGCGCAAACCGGTGATGAGGGGCCCGGGCTCATCCGGGGGTCTCGACCCGCCAGCCGCTCGATGTGACGTCGATCGCCACGTCTCCGCGCTCGTCCGTGCGCAGGACCGGGACGTGGTGCTCGGCGAGGGTGGCGAGCGTGCCCGGGGTCGGATGCCCGTAGGGGTTGTCGCGCTCCGACCGAGATCACCGCGAGACGCGGGACGCTGCGGTCGAGCAGGGAATCGAGGCCGGCGTCGTCCGAGCCGTGGTGAGCCACCTTGAGGACGTCGATCGGACCGGGGTCGATCGGCACCGCCTCGGCCTCCGCGTCGGCCGTGAGCAGCATGCGGAAGCCCCGCCACCGGGCGAGCAGCACGAGCGCCGCCTGGTTCGGGTCGCTCGGCGGCAGGCGCCATCGAGAACGTCCTGCGGCGGCCACAGCACCTCGATCCGCAGGCTCCCCGAATCGATCTCCGACCCCTCGGCGATCGACATCGCGCGGACGCCGGCGCCGCGCGCAGCCCGGAGGAAGTCCTGGCCGCGCTCCCCGTAGAGCAGCCGGTGGACCGGGAACGAGCCGAGCAGCTCGTCGATCCCGCCCGCATGGTCCGACTGGTCGTGGGTGACGACCGCCGCGGCCAGGGCCGAGACCCCCTCGTCCTCGAGCTGGCGGCGAAGGTCATCGCCCGGCGGCCCGCCGTCCACGACCACCGGCTGACCGTCGGCCGGGTCGAGCAGGATCGCGTCGCCCTGGCCGACGTCGAGCACGACGACGCGCAGGCCGGCCGCGGGCTCGGCCGGCGTTCCGCCCCACGACCGAAGGCCGGCCAGCGCGAGGACGAGGACCCCGAGGCAGGCCGCCAGGCCGAGGGGCTTGACGGCGGCCGGCGGCCTCCGCAGGCCCCCGCGACGCCGCGCCCAGGCGAGCAGGACCCAGAGCGCCAGGGCGAGCGCGGCGTACGCGGCCAGCACCCCCGCCGCGCTGGGCAGCGGGACGCTCGCCCGCGCCCAGCCCGGCGAGCCGAGCCAGTGCGCGATCTGCGCGACGTAGGCGGCCAGCAGCCCCGCGAGGCCGGTCAGTGGCTGCACCGGGAGCCAGGGCAGCTGGCCGACCAGCGCGGCCAGCATCCCGAGCCACATCAGCGGCGCCACCGCGGGGAGCACCAGCAGGTTCGCCGGCACGGACGCCAGCGAGACCGCCTCGAAGTCGTGCGCCATCAGCGGGGCCGTGGAGAGCGTGGCGGCGATCGTCACTCCGGCGCCCTCGGCGAGGCCGCGCCGCCAGCCGACGTGCCCGTGCTCGCCGTCGGCCGCGGGTGGCCCCAGCAGGACGTCGCGAATCGGCCCTGCCCACAGCATGATCCCGATCACCGCCGCGAAGCTGAGCTGCCAGCCCGCGTCCCCGCTGGTTCGCGGGTTGATCGCCAGCGTCACGAAGGCGGCGAGCAGGATCGCGTACCAGCGCGAACGGGGCCTTCCGGCAAGCGCTGCGACGACCCCGGCCGCGCCCATGACGCCGGCGCGCTGGATCGAGGCGCCCGCGCCGGTGACCGGCACGTAGATCGCGATCAGGGCGAGCACCAGGACAAGCCGGGCGCGGAGCGGCACGCCGAGCAGCGCCAGGAGCGGCACCGCCAGCAGGGCAAGCAGCATCACGTTCTCTCCGGATACGGCGAGCAGGTGGGCGAGCCCGGAGCGCTTGAAGTCGTCGACCGTGGCCGCGTCGATGCGGTCGTCCTCGCCGAGCACGAAGCCGCGCAGGAGCGCGGCCTCCGCTTCCGGGGTCCCGCTGCCCAGGGCGAGCTCGGCGCGATCGCGGATGCGATCCGTCACCGCCGCGGGCCCACCGCGACGCCGGCCGGTGAGCCGGAGCCGGTCGGCGACGAGCACCTGGCGGATGCCGTAGCGCGCCAGGTAGCCGGCCTCCCAGGGCTCGGGCTCGCGCAAGCGTGCCGGTGGCCTTCACCTGCCGACCGATCGGAAGGTCTCCGACCGGCTCCGAAGCCTCGACCCCGAGGCGGCCGTCGGCGGTCTGGATCCGCACCCTCACCTCGCCCCGCGATCGGCGCGGGACGGCGGTCACGAACCCGCGCGCGGTCGCCGGCCGCCCGATCGGCCCCCGGAAGGCGCCCCGGTCGATCGCCGCGAGGCGAGCCATGCCCACGGCCAGGCCGGCGGCCGCGGCCACGAGCGCAAGCAGCGCCAGCCAGACCGCCCGGGCGCCGCGGCCGTCGCCGGGGCGCGTGGCGACGAGGCCGAGTCCGGCGGCCAACCCGAGCACCAGCGCCGGCCGGCGAGGTCCGGGGCCCCGGCGGGGACCGCCGGTGACAGCGCCAGCCCGGCGGTGGCGCCGCCCAGCACGGCGAAGCGCCACGGGATCCCGGGGCCGGCCATCTACACCGGCAATGCCACGGTTCGCCTACGGCTGTAGCCGGGCGCGGAGGGCGTCCATGGTCGCCGGGCCGATGCCGTCGATCTGGTCGAGCTGGTCGACCGACGAGATGCCGCCGTGCTGATCGCGAAAGTCGACGATGTTCTGGGCGGTGACCGGGCCGATGCCCTCGATCGTGTCGAGCTCCTCCACCGTGGCCGTGCCGAGGCTGATCGGGCCGTCGCCGGCGTCAGCCGCGCCGCCGCTCGCACCGGTGACCGCCGCAGCCCCCGGGGCCTTGGCCGGCACCACGACCTGCTGACCGTCGCCGAGCCGCGCCGCGAGGTTGATCCCCTCGACCTCGGCCCGCGCGGTGGCCCCGCCGGCGCGCTGCACGGCGTCGTTGACGCGCGATCCGGCAGGCAGCCTGTAGACGCCCGGCCTGCCCACGGCCCCGGTGACGTCGACGACCACGTCCTCGCCACCCTGCGGGTCGACGCCGAAGGAGGCGCCGGCCGAGCCGGAGGAGTCCGACGACGAGGAGAAGCTCACCCCTCCGGCGTCGGAACCCTGGCTGGTCGGCCGAGCGAATCCAGCGCGCTCCGACCAGCAGCAGGGTGACGGCGACCGCGCCGTAGACGAGCAGCTGAGAGCGGCTGAGCGAGCCCATCGCTGCGATTCTGGGCGGGCGCCGCTCACGCGTGGCGCACGCCACGTCACGGCGATCGCAGGACGAGATCGCGCCGACTGCGTGACGGCGCCGCGCGGCTAGCGGATTCGGAACTCGGCCAGTCCCTCGGGCTCCTCGTCGGTGACCTCGACGCGCTCGACGACCGCGCCGCGCGGCCCGTCACGAGACCAGCGCACCATCGACTCGACCGCCTCTGCCTCGCCCTCGAAGACGGCCTCGACCGTGCCGTCGGGCGTGTTGCGCACCCAGCCGCCGAGGCCGCGTGACCGCGCCATGCGGCGGGTCGTGTCGCGGAAGAAGACCCCTTGAACCCGGCCGTGGACGATGACGCGGCGGCGGATCACGCCGCTTTGGTCAGTCGTCCTCGTAGTCGTCGTAGTTCGCGGCCTGGGCGGCGAGGCGGCGGCTGTAGAGCTCGTCCGCGGAGACGGGTGGCGACTGGACCGAGACCAGCGCCAGGGCGTCGGTGCCGTCGTTGGCCACGGCGTGGTCGGTGGCCGGCGGGATCAGGACCAGGTCGCCGACGTCGAGTCGCTGGGTGTCGCCGGTGGCCGACATCGTGCCGCTGCCGCTGACGACGACGTAGACCTGCTCGGCCTCCTCGTGCGAGCGGAGCTCCTCCGAGGCACCGCGCCGGAACCTCGAGCCAGTTGACCGAGACGTTCCGCGAGCCGAGCTCGCCCGCGTCCATGAGGATGTGAGGACGAAGCCGGTGCCATTCGGTGACGGCCGCGTCCGAGAACCGCCGGACAAGCATGCGCCGCCTTTCTAGCAGACCGGCGGCGGGCGCGTGTTACGGCTTCAGCGAACGACGAGGTTGACGAGCTTGCCCGGCACGACGACCTCCTTGACGATCTCCTTGCCGTCGAGGTGGCGCTTCACGGCGTCGGCGTTGCGCGCCAGGCGCAGGAGCTCCTCCTCGGGCGCGTCCACCGCCGCCTCGACGCGGGCGCGGAGCCTGCCGTTCACCTGGACCACGAGCGTGAACGTGTCGCTCTCGAGCAGGGCCGGATCGGGCTTCGGCCAGGGCTCCTCCCACACCCGGCCACCCTCCACCGCCTCGTAGACCTCGGCGCCGAGGTGGGGCGCGAAGGGAAACAGCAGCGAGGCGGCCGTGGCGGTGGCGAAGCGCAGCGCGGCCTCGCCCGCGGGATCGCCGTACAGGCCGTCCTTGACCCGGTAGGCCTCGTTGACGAGCTCCATCACCGCGGCGATCGCGGTGTTGAACTGGAAGTCGCGCTCGATGTCGCGGGTCACCTTGTCGATCGCCCAGTGCGCCTTCACGAGCAGGTCCCGCGCCGGCCCGTCGGGCTCCACCGGTTGTCCGCTGCGTGCTTCGTCGTCGGGCTCGGTGCGCGTCACCACCTCCTCCTTCAGCCGCCACAGCCGCGCCAGGAAGCGGTGGACGCCCTCGACCCCCTTGTCGGTCCAGTCGGCGTCCTGATCCGACGGGCCGATGAACAGGACGTAGCTTCGCGCGGTGTCCGCGCCGTAGCGCTCGACGTAGTCGGCGGGGTCGACCACGTTTCCCTTCGAGCTCGACATCTTCGCCCCGTCGCGGGTGATCATGCCGATCGTGAACAGCGCCTCGAACGGCTCCTGCACGTCGAGCAGGCTCATGTCGGCGAGCGCCTTGACGAAGAAGCGCGCGTACATCAGGTGCAGGATCGCGTGCTCGACTCCGCCGATGTACTGGTCGACGGGCATCCAGCTGCGCAGCACCTCGCGGTCCCAGGCGCGCCTGGTCGTTGTGGGGGTCGCAGTAGCGCAGGAAGTACCAGGAGGAGTCGACGAAGGTGTCCATGGTGTCGGTCTCGCGGCGCGCCGGCCCGCCGCAGCGCGGGGCAGGTGGTGGACACCCAGTCCTCGGCCGTCGCCAGCGGGCTCTTGCCCTTCGGGGCGTAGTCCTCGACCTCGGGAAGGAGCACCGGGAGCTGGTCGTCGGGGACGGGAACGATCCCGCAGCCGTCGCAGTAGACGACCGGGATCGGGCAGCCCCAGTAGCGCTGGCGTGAGAGCAGCCAGTCGCGCAGGCGGTAGTTGACCGCGAAGCGGCCGCGGCCGTCCTCGGCCAGCCACTCGGTGATCGCCCGCGCCGCCTCGGGCGAGCTCATGCCGGTGAAGTCGCCCGAGTTGACGAGCCGCTCGTTCTCCGAGTGTCCGAGGAACATCCCATCGGGGGTCGGGCTCATCCTCGGCAGGAGCCACCACCTGGCGGATCTCGAGGTCGAACGCGCGGGCGAAGTCGTGGTCGCGCTGGTCGTGCGCGGGCACCGCCATGATCGCGCCGGTCCCGTACTCCATCAGCACGTAGTCGGCGACGAACATCGGGATCTGCTCGCCGTTCACGGGGTTGGTGACCGTGCGGCCCAGCGGCACGCCGGTCTTCTCGCGCTCCTCGGCGCCGCGCTCCTCGGCGGACTCGGCGATCGCCCGGTTGACGTACTCGCGCACGCGCTCCTCCTGCGGGGTGCCGGCCGCGAGGCGGAACACGTCGGGATGCTCGGGGGCGAGCACGAAGAAGGTGGCGCCGAACAGCGTGTCCGGGCGCGTGGTGAACACCGGATAGTCGATCCCCAGCTCCTCGCAGCGAAAGATCACCTCGGCGCCCTCCGAGCGCCCGATCCAGTTGCGCTGCATCGTCTTGACGTGCTCGGGCCAGTCGATCTCGTCGAGGTCGTCGAGCAGGCGGTCGGCGTAGTCGGTGATCCGGAAGAACCACTGCTCGAGCTGGCGCACCTCGACCGGGGTGCCGCAGCGCTCGCAGCGGCCGTCGATCACCTGCTCGTTGGCCAGCACCGTGGCGTCCTTGGGGCACCACTTCACCGCCGCCTCCTTGCGGTAGGCGAGCCCGCGCTCCAGCAGCCTCAGGAAGATCCACTGCGTCCAGCGGTAGTAGGACGGGGTCGCTGGTGGCGAGCTCGCGGGTCCAGTCGATCGAGATCCCCCAGCGCCGGAACCAGTGCCGGTAGGACGCGATCGAGGCGCTGGTCGCGTCGCGCGGGTGCACGCCGGTCTTGATCGCGTTGTTCTCCGCCGGGAGGCCGAAGGCGTCGTAGCCCATCGGCTGCATGACCCGAAAGCCGTCCCGCCGCTTGTAGTGCGCGATCGCGTCGCCGATCGAGTAGACCTTCAGATGGCCGATGTGGGGCTCGCCGGACGGGTAGGGCAGCATCACGAGCACGTAGCTCTTCGGCTTGGTGTCGTCGAAGCCGGGCTGGCCCGGGTTGGGCACCTCCCAGGTGCGCTCCTCCTCCCACACCGCCTGCCAGCGGCGCTCGATCTCCTGCGGGTCGTAACGCTCCACGAAGCCGATATTACGGAGCCGAAGGCCGGCTTCTGAGCGACCGGCCGGTCGCTAGCCCGGCAGAGCCTGGACGAAGTCGACGAACTTCTTCGTGTCGCGAAGCGGGGCGCCGTGGCCGAAGACGACGAGCTTCGGCTCCAGAAGGGCGAGCTTCCTCGCGGAGCGGCGATTCTCGTCCGGGTCGGGCGTCAGGTACGGCTTGGGCTCGTGGAGACCGGGCATCAGCGTCAGCTGGTCCATGTTGGCGAGCACGTCACCGAGCACGAGGACGCCGTCCGACTCGCGCCAGAAGGCGACGTGGCCGGCCGAGTGTCCGGGTACGTCGAGGACCTTGAAGCCGGCAACCTCGTCGCCGTCGTGAAGCTGGCGGTCGACCGGATGGCCCGGGCCCATGAAGATGCTGATGTAGAAGCGGGCCATGCGGTTGTTCGGCTGGCGCTGGCGGATCAGCTCGGGGTTCTCGGCGGCGTCTGCGTCGCGCTCGGGGACCCAGAAGGGGATGCCGAGCTCCTGGCAGACCTGGTGGCTGGCGCCCTGGTGGTCGGGATGGGCGTGCGTGAGGGCGTGAGTGCTGACGTCGTGGCCCCGGAGCTGACGGAGGATCGTCCCGCGCGACTGCCGGGTGCCCGCGTCGATCAGGACGTCCTCGAGCAGGTACGCGTTGACGGCGTTCGGCAGCGGCAGGGCGTTCAGGTGCCAGACGCCATCAGCGAGCTGCTTCACCGGGCGAGAGCCTATCGCCCCATAATGTCTGTCATCGAGCCGGCGTTCCGCCCGGCGCCGAAGCGAGGATTGCGATCACCGAGGCTCAGCTGCATACTGCCCCACCTCGTGGTGACGAGATCGAAGGGCTCGCGCGCGAGATCTCCGCGGCGGCGAGAGAGCTGGCCGCCGAGACGGAGCGCCTGCGGCAGCTTCCCGACGAGCTCGTCTCCCGCCTGCGGGACTCCGGTCTGTTGCGGGCCGGTGCGCCGCTGGAGGTCGGAGGGCTTGAGCTCGCGCCCGGCCTGGCGCTGCGGTGCGCGGAGGAGATCGCCCGTGGGGACGCATCGGCCGGCTGGTGCGTCTCGATCGCGATCACCAGCAGCCTGCTGGCCGCCTACCTGCCCGCGGAGAGCCGCACCGAGCTGTTCGGCGACGGGCGGGGGATCGCCGCGGGCGTCTGGGCCCCGCGCGGCAAGGCGCGACCGGTGGACGGCGGACTCGTGGTCTCGGGCCGCTGGGCGTTCTGCAGCGGAATCGCGCACTCCGATCTGCTGTTCGCCGGCTGCTTCGTCGAGGAGGGCGCGGACACCGCTGGCGAGCGGCCAACCCCGAGCGTGGTCGCGGTCCGCAAGCAGGACCTCGAGGTGCGGGACACCTGGCACACGCTGGGGTTGCGCGGCACTGGGAGCCAGGACTGCGTTGCCGACGACGTGTTCATCCCCGCGGCATACGTCTTCTCCTTGTTCGACGGGCCGCTTGTTGACCGCCCGCTCTACCGCTTCCCGATCTTCGGGTTCTTCGCGCTCTCGATCGCCGCGGCAGCCCTGGGGAACGCGCGCGCGGCGATCGACGAGCTGGTCGAGCTGGCCGCAGGCAAGGTCGGCATGGGGTCCACTCGCACGCTCGCCGAGCGCTCCCCCACCCATGCGTCGGTCGCCACAGCCGAGGCGTCGCTCCGCGCCGCAAGGACCTTCTTCCACCAGGCAATCGACGCCAGCTGGCAGGCGGCGCAGCATGACGAACCCGTCCCCGTCCCCCTGCGGAACGAGCTTCGCCTGGCGGCCACCCATGCCGTCCGGACATCCGCCGAGGTCGTCCGGTCGATGTATGACCTGGGTGGCGGGACAGCGATCTACGACGACTCGCCGCTCCAGCGGCGCTTCCGCGACGCGCACACCGCTACCGCCCACTTCCAGGTCAACGAGTCCTCGCGCGAGCTACAAGGCCGGATCCTCCTCCGGCAGACCGCCGAAACCGCGGCGCTGTGAGCATCAACGCCCAGTGTCGCCTGGCCGCCCGCCCGAGCGGGCTGCCCAAGGCCTCTGACTGGAGCTACGTCGAGGAGCCGGCGCCGGAGCCCGGGGACGGAGAGTTCCGGGTGCAGGTCGAGTACATCTCGCTGGACCCGGCAATGCGCGCCTGGATGAATCCCGGCCGCTCCTACGTGCCGCCGGTGGAGATCGGCGAGGTGATGCGCGCCGCCGCCATCGGTCGGGTTATCGATTCTCGCCACCCCGACTTCGACGTCGGTGATGAGCTGTACGGGGTCTTCGGGGTCCAGCGCTACGCGATCTCGGACGGCACCGGCGTCAGGCGCGTCGACACGTCGCTCGCGCCGGCGCCGGTGTATCTCGGGGCGCTCGGGATCAGCGGCCTGACCGCCTACTTCGGGTTGCTCGACATCGGCAGGCCCGAGCCCGGCCAGACCGTGGCGGTGTCGGGCGCCGCGGGCTCGGTCGGCAGCATCGTGGGCCAGATCGCGCGGATCAAGGGCTGCCGGGCGGTGGGGATCGCCGGGGGGCCGGAGAAGTGCGCCTGGCTGGTCGAGGAGCTCGGGTTCGACGCCGCGATCGACTACAAGGGCGAGGACGTTCGGGCGCAGCTCCGTGAGCACGCGCCCGGCGGCGTCGACGTCTTCTTCGACAACGTCGGCGGCGAGGTGCTCGAGCACGTGCTCTCGCGACTCGCGCGGGGAGCGCGTGTGGTCCTCAGCGGCGCCGTCTCGCAGTACAACGCCACCGAGGCATTCCGCGGACCGGCCAACTACATGCAGCTGCTGGTCGCGCGGGCGTCGATGACCGGGTTCGTGATCTTCGACTACGGGGAGCGCTTTGAGGAGGGCGCCGCTCAGCTCGCCAAGTGGCTGCGCGACGGGGAGCTTCGCTCCCGCGAGGACGTAGTTCGGGGCGACATCGGCCAGTTTCCCGAGGTGCTCCTCCGGCTCTTCCACGGGGAGAACACGGGGAAGCTCGTCCTCGCCCTGGAGCACGGGTGACCGCTCGAGGCGCCTAGGTCGAGGCCAGCCGCTTCTCGAACCAATGATCCGCGTATGGGTCGTCGTTGTAGCGGGCGACCTCCAGGTACCCGTTGCTGCGATACATCGCCTTCGCCTCGTCGAGTGAGCGGTTCGTGTAGAGCCGCACCCTGCGATGGCCCAGCGCGACCGCCTGCTCTTCGAGCGCGTCGAGGATGCGTGTGCCGATTCCAAGGCCGCGGTGGGCGCGGTCGACCCACATTCTCATGATCTCGCCGATCTCGGGGCTGAGCGTTTTCAGCGCCCCGCAACCCGCCGGCTGCCCATCGAAGCGGGCGAGCACGAATGCCCCCGAGGGTGGGATCAGGTCCTTGCTTTCGGCGGGCAGCGTCCGCCCCGGATCGAAGCGCTCCTCGAAGCGCTCGCCCAGTTCCGCGAAGTAATGGGCCAAGCACCACCGTGCATCGGCCGAGGACGGGTCCTCGAGCGCGATGCTCACCATCGAGATGGCCAGCAGATGCCGGACCTCGGCCTGGGCGCGCAGCAACCGGGCACGCTGTTCGTCGGTCAGCGGCGTCAACGCCGACGCCGCGAGCTCATCGGAGATGCGGTCGAGCTCGCGCATCTCGGACCGGCCGGCTCGTGTCAGAGACAATCGCTTGGTCCGCCGGTCGTTCGGGTTTGGCCTCTTCTCGACAAGGCCGTCTCGCTGCAGCGAGCGGATCATGCGTGAGAGGTAGCCGGAGTCGAGACCGAGCCGCGCGCGCACGTCACGGGGGGTCGCTCCATTCGACCCGATCTCGAACAGCACCCGGGCTTCTCCGAGCGGACGCCGGCCGAGATAGCGGTCGTTCAGCGCACCGACCTGACGCGTCACCAGCCGGTTGAAGCTGCGTACGAGCGCAATCTCCTGCTGGCCAATCATCTCTGACCTGGGTCAGAGAATAAAGGAGCATGACAACCGGCCTTCGGCGAGCGCATGATGCCAGTCCTCGACGAGGTCGGGATCGACCCGGGAGAGCCAACCTTCATCGAGATCCACAACGTCATCAAGAGCTAGCCGGCGAGGCGGGACGTGGTATTTCGACCCGGCGGGACGTGGTATTGCGACGCGATAATTCGACGCGGGCCGGCCAGGACTGATTAAGTGTCGACGATGGCCTGGCGAATCCGTCTCTGTATTGCTGTCGCCGCCCTGGCGATCGCGTTCACGGCCGGAGCGGGCTGCGGCCCAGGCGTTCAGCGCACACGGCAGCGTCAGGCAGGTCTACGTGACCCAGACGGGTCCTGGCGCGCAGATGTCGCTCCTGAATTCCGGGGGCACGACGATTGCCACCAAGGGAGCCGACGCGCAGGGCGGCCTTCTGTTTCGGAACGTCGCGCCGGGAACCGGCTACCGCGTTCGTCTCACCGGTGGTGGGGGGACGTCGGGGCCACTGACGGTGCTCTCGACGCGGCCGGCCCCGCCGAACACGAGCGTCTACAACCAGACGATCCCCTCCAGCGGCTACGGCTACCTGACCACTCGCGACGGCATCAAGCTGGCCATCGACGTGCACCCGCCGTCCGACGTGACGAACGCCGTGCCGGGCGTGGATCCTCCGCCGGTCCCGGCCGGTCCGACCCCGACCTTGATCGAGTACTCGGGCTACGGGTACGCGGACCCGGCCGGCCCGCAGAGCGGGATCGCGATCCTCGCGAACCTGATGGGCTTCACGGTGGTCGACGTGAACATGCGCGGCACCGGCTGCTCGGGCGGCGCCTACGACTTCTTCGAGCCGCTGCAGAACCTCGACGGGTACGACGTGATCGAGACGATCGCTCGCCAGTCCTGGGTCCTGCACCACAAGGTCGGGATGATGGGCATCTCCTACGGCGGGATCAGCCAGCTGTTCACGGCGCAGACCAACCCGCCGAGCCTGGCAGCGATCTCGCCGCTCTCGGTGCTCGACGCCACCCAGACGACCCTCTATCCGGGCGGCATCCTGAACACGGGCTTCGCCTTGAACTGGGCCATGGAGCGAGTCCACGACGCCCAGCCGGCCGGACCCAGCACCGGGCAGCCCTGGGCCTACCAGAAGATCCAGGACGGCGACCAGCTGTGCAAGGCCAACCAGGCGCTGCACGGCGAGGCGGCGAACCTCTTGGAGAAGGTCCGGGCCAACAACCACTACGTGCCGAGCGGTGGCCGACCCCCTGGCGCCGATCACGTTCGTCAACAAGATCCACGCGCCGGTCTACATGGCCTGCCAGTGGACCGACGAGCAGACGGGCGGTCACTGTCCGACTCTCGCCGAGCACTTCACCGGCACCCAGCGCAAGTGGTTCACGTTCACGAACGGCACCCACGTCGACTCGCTCGATCCGGAGACCTTCAACCGCTGGTACGACTTCTTAGAGCTCTACGTCGCCAAACAGGCACCGATCACGAAGTCCGCGGCGATCCACGCCGCCGCGCCGGTGATCTACCAGGAGGCGATGGGGATTCCCGGCGTCACGATGCCGCCCGATCCGATCCAGACGCAGCCGACCTACGCGGGGGCGAAGGCGGCGTTCGAGCAGCTGAAGCCCATCCGCGTCCTGTTCGACAACGGCGCCGGCGGCTCCCAGCCCGGGCAGCCGCAGCCGGGCTTCGAGCAGTCGTTCAGCAAGTTCCCCATCCCGAACACCAGCGCCCGCTTCTTCTACTTCTCGGGCGGGGGCGTGCTTGGCGCCAAGCGGCCCGCTCACGCGGGGGCCGACTCGTTTGACTGGAACCCCCATGCGCGGCCGCTCACCGACTTCACGGGCGATACGGCCGCCGGCACGAACGGCTTGTGGACCGCGACGCCTCCTTACAACTGGGTGCGCCCGCCCGCCGGCAGCGCGGCGTCGTACGTGACCAATCCGCTGCCCAGTAACACCACCGTCATCGGCGCCGGCGCCGTGCGTGCCTGGGTCCGCTCCTCGAAACCCAACGTCGACCTCCAGGCCACGATCACCGAGGTCAGGCCCGACGGCAAGGAGACCTTCGTGCAGAACGGCTGGGTGCGGGCCAACGAGCGGAAGCTCGACGCTCAGAAGAGCACGCTGCTCGAGCCCGTCCTGAGCCTCCGAGCCTCTGACGTGTCGCCGCATGCCGGCCAACCACTTCGCCCAGGTCACGATCCCGCTCTACTACGAGGGCCACACCTACCGGGCCGGCTCGCGCATCCGGGTGACGATCACCGCCCCGAACGGCGACCAGCCCATCTGGTCGTTCGGGGAGACGCAGCCGAGTGGGGCCGCCACGGTCTCGATCGCCCACTCACCGGGCATGCCCTCGAGCCTCATCCTCCCGGTGGTGTCGGGTGTGAACGTGCCGACCGGGCTGCCGCCGTGCCCCGGCCTCAGGGGCGAACCGTGCCGTGCCTACCAGCCGTACGTGAACCACCCAACGACTCCCTGACTGCTCGAGCTCAGGCGGCTCGGTCCTTCAATCTGGAAGCGACGACTCCCCCTTGGAGATCGCTGTTGCCGTGTCCGGGAGGAGTTGGGCGTGGACGATCCTCTTGTCCTCTGGGCGGATCGTGTACAGCATGGCGAAGCGCTGATCGATCTCGATCCCGCTGCGAGCTCCCTTTGCCCACATGCGCTGATCGATCACGAGACGCCCCTCGCCGAGATCGAATCCCTCGAGTGGGTCTATGCGCAAGCCATCCCAGGTTTCCCGCAGCGTCTCCCAATAACGACGAATGCTCTTGCTTCCACGCATGGGCGCGACGTCGGTGAAGACGGCGGAGACGTCAAAGACCGCGTCCTCCGCATACGTGTCGAGCATCAGGTCAAGGTCGCCGCGGTTCCAGCAGTCGAAATGCTCGTTGAACTGATGGAGGAACCAAGCCGCGCCGTTTGAGTTCTTCACTGCCGAACCGGAGGAGATCCATGTCCCTGGCGGCGCGGCGCTCTCCGCGGTCGGCGAAGGTGAAGGTCATCTCACCCTGGACGATGTAGACGGCGTCGTCCTCCGCGGCGTGGACGTGCTCGTCCAGCTGTCGCCGCGCAGCTATCTCGATGATCGCGAAGGTGAACCGCGGCGTGTCGGCCGTACGAGCGAGGAACTCGACGTTGCCGACCCGATGCCGACGGGGTATTCGTGAAGTCGGAGGTCTTCCTCGATCGGAAGGAGGCGGAGGCCGCTGTAGGCGCTCGGCTGACGGCCCTGCTCTCCGCCTGTGCCGGCGCCTCGGGGAGTGGAGCCAGCGGGACTCGAACCCACGACCTTCGCGCTGCCAGCGCAACGCTCTCCCAGCTGAGCTATAGCCCCGGAGCTGGTGGTCGGCGGCCCAGTTTAGCGCCGCGCGTTGGCCATTGCGACCAGCTCGATCGGGAGGAGGTAGCACTCGCCGAGATCGGCGCAATAGGATAGCACTTCGCGGACGAAGACTCCACGAGGTCGGCAGCTGTGCGAAAGCGCTACGGGATCGAGTCGAGAGAGCGGGCCCGCGCGGCGTTCTCCGCGATCAGATCGACGAACCGCGGCCATAGCTGGCGCGGCAGGTCGTGGCCCATCCCCTCGATCAGCTCCAGCCTGGCGCCCGGAATCGCCGCTGCCGTCGCCTTGCCTCCCGAGACGTCGATCAGGGGATCGTCCGTCCCGTGGATCACCACGGTGGGCACGTCCAACCGGCGCAGCGCCTCGGTGCGGTCGCCCGAGGCGAGGATCGCGACGAGCTGCCGCGCCGTCCCATCCGGGTGGATCCCGCGGTCGTAGCTCGCCCGCCGCGCGCGCGCGAAGCGCCTCCTCGTCCGGGTCGAACCCCGGCGACCCGATCACCCTCCAGTCCCGCACCACGAACTCCGCGAACCCCTCCCGGTCCGCCGGCGGTCTCGTCAGCAGCGCCGGCAGCGCCTCCGGATGCGGCTGCCCGACCGCCCGATCCCCGGTCGTCGACATGATCGACGACCAGCGACAGCACCCGCTCCGGATGCCGGATCGCCAGCGTCTGGGCGATCATCCCGCCCTGCGAGGCGCCCACCACGTGCGCCGCCTCGACGCCCAGGTGGTCGAGCAGGCCCGCGCAGTCCTCCGCCATCTCGTCGAGGGTGTAGCTCGCCGAGCTCGCGTCGCCCGCCGCGGCCGCCACCAGGATGTCGGGGCGCGGCCCGCCCTCGATCTTCGTCGAGCGCCCCACGTCGCGGTTGTCGAACCGCACGACGTAGAACCCCCGCCCGGCCAGCAGCTCGCAGAGCTCCTCGTCCCAGCCCAGCATCTGCACGCCGAGCCCCATGACCAGGAGCACCGTCGGGTCCGCCGGATCGCCGAACGCCTCGTAGGCGACCTCGATCCCGTTCGCCGGCGCGATCAGCTCCTCGCCTCACCCTAGCCGGCTAGACGGCCGCGCGCTCGGTCGCGACGCTGCTACTCGTCGACGTCCAGGACGACGCGGTCCGAGCGCTTGTCGCGGACCCTGAACACGAACGGAGCCCGCTCCTCGAGCTCGCGCAGCAGCTCGACCGGCTGCTTGAACCTCATCGCCAGCGTCGCGCGCCCCTGCGTGAAGCGCTTCACCGAGATCTCCGACATCGCGCCGATCCCGCTCGCCGCGTCCTCGAACCCGACCAGCTGGGAGAAGTCGCTCAGCGGCCCCACCTCGACCTCGACCAGCCCCTCGAACAGCTCGCCCGGCTCGCGCTCGTGGTGGCCGTTCGCAGCGGCGATCAGGCCGGCCAGATCGGGCGCCTCCTCTTCGTCGGACTCGCGCGCCGACCCGCCGGATCGCCTCCTGCAGCGACTCGATCAGCCCGTCGCGGACCTCGCCCGGATGACGGCCCAGCTCGCCGATCCGCTCGGTCAGCTCGGCGGCCTCGCGCAACGCCCGCAACCGGATCCTCGTCGCCTGACCGCGCGCCTGGCGCCGCACCGTCTCCAGATCGTCCGCCAGCGCGGTCAGCGCCTGCAGGCTCTCGTCGGCTCGCTCGCGCGCCTGCGCCGAGCTCCGCCCGGACCTCGCGCAGCTCGCCGCTCACGCTCCACCACCCGCTCCGCGAGCCTGGCCGAGACCTGGTCCAGCTCGTGGATCCGCCGCTCGCCTCGCTCGAGCTCCGCCCGGCGAGCCGCCAGCTCGGCGTCGCGCTCCCCGATCCGGCTCTCGGCGCCGGCGAGCTTTGCCTTCGCCTCCTCGAGCGCCGCCTCGCGATTGGCGATCGCCTCGTCCACCGTCGCGGGGGCGGTAGCCAAGCAGAGATCTCTTGAACCGACCCTTAGCGCCCATCGTGCTCCCCGCGTCGAGCACTCACCATACGCCAACGCTAGGCGGCGCTGCCGGACGGCATGCGCCCGTCAACCCCCGGCGGCGGCGCGACCGCCGGCGCCTGTCTCGGCGCCCAGCTCGAGCCGCGGCGCCTCGCCCCAGAGCACCTCGAGCCGGTAGCGCTCCCGCAGCTCCGGCACGAACACGTGGAACACGCAGTCGAGGTAGTCCATCAGCACCCAGCGCGCCGCGACGCTCGCCCTCGACCGTCGCCGGCAGCAGGCCGTCGTCGTGCTTCAGCCGCTGGTAGACCTCCTCGTGGATCGCCTTCGCCTGGCGCTCGTTGCGCGCCGTGCAGATGACCAGGAAGTCCGTGTAGCCGACCAGGCTCCGCATGTCGAGCGCGACGACGTCCTCGCGCCTGCTTGGCGTCGGCGACCGCCGCGATCCGCCGCGCCAGCGCCTCCGAGGAGAGCCGGTCCTGCCCCTTGTCGAGCACCGCGCTCACGCCCGGTACAGCCCTCGCTCGTCGATCAGCTCGACGACCGCGTCGGGGACGAGGTGGCGGATCGGGCGCCCCGCCGCCACCCGCCGGCGGATGCCCGTCGAGGAGACGCCGATCTCGGGCATCTTCACGATCTCGGCCCGCTCGCTGCCGCCCAGGCGCTCGAGCGCGGCCTCCGCCTCGTCCAGCACCGTTCCCCGGCCGCGCGGCGATCCCCAGCCGCGCCAGCTCCAGGACCCGCTGCGGGTCGCGCCAGCTCTCCAGGCCCGCCGCCACGTCGGCTCCCATCAGGAAGACGAGCTCGTCGTTGGGCCGCGCGTCGCTCAACAGCTCCAGCGTACGGAAGGTGAACGACGGGCCCTCGCGGCTCGTCTCGACGTCCGAGGCCTCCAGCGCGGGGTCGGTTGCCGCCGCCAGGCGCGCCATCTCGAGTCGCACCTCGCGGCCCGGCTCCGGCTCGATCCGCTTGTGCGGCGCCTCGCCGACCGGCACCAGCAGCACCTCCGTCGAGCCCCAGCTGGGACGCCGCCTCCTGGGCGAGCACCAGGTGCCCGATGTGCGGCGGGTTGAACGCGCCTCCGAGAACGCCGATCGCGGCGACCGCTCCCCCTAGCTCCAATCGGCCGTCTGGCTCAAGACCGAACCTGGCCGTCGCCGTGCACGACGTACTTGAACGTGGTCAGCTCGCGCAGGCCGATCGGGCCGCGGGCGTGAAGCTTCTGGGTCGAGTTCCCGATCTCGGCGCCCATCCCGAACTCGAAGCCGTCGGTGAAGCGGGTCGACGCGTTGACGTAGACCACCGCGGCGTCCACCCCTTCGGTGAACGCCTCGGCGGCCTCGTCGGACGAGGTCACGATCGCCTCCGAGTGGCCGGTGCCGTGCCGGTTGACGTGCGCGATCGCCTCGTCGAGCGAGTCGACCACGCCGACGGCCATCTTCATGCCCAGGTACTCCGTGTCCCAATCGTCGTCGGTCGCCGCGCCGACCGGCGTCTCGCCCGCCGGCCGCGCGCGCCCGCTCGTCGCCGACCAGCTCGACGCCGGCGTCGCGCAGGTCCGCGAGCACGCCGGGCAGGAACTCGCTCGGCGACGCGCGGCGTTGACCAGCAGCGTCTCGGCCGCGTTGCAGACGCCCGGGCGCTGCACCTTGGCGTTGTAGGCGACCGCGCGGGCCATCTCGAGATCGGCGTCCTCGTGCACGTAGACGTGGCAGTTGCCCGCCGCGGCGTACATCACCGGCACCGTCGCGACCGACTTCAGCGCCTCCTTCAGCCCCTCGCCGCCCCGCGGGATCACCAGGTCCACGAGGCCCTCGGCGGTCGCCAGCTCGGCCAGCTCGGCGCGATCTCCGCCGTCGAGCAGCTCGACCGACCCCTCGGGCAGCCCGGCCTCGGCCACCGCCTCGCGCACCGACCGCCGCCAGCGCCCCGTTGGAGCGCGCGGCGTAGCTCGATCCCCGCAGCACGATCGCGTTGCCGCTCTTCAGGGTCAGCGCGGCGCAGTCCACGGTCACGTTCGGCCGCGCCTCGTAGACGACCGCGATCACGCCGAGCGGCACCCGCACCTTCTTCATCCGCAGGCCGCTCGCGAGCGTGCGCTCCTCGATCACCTCGCCGACCGGGTCCGGCAGCGCGGCGATCGTCCCGCACGCCCGCGGCCATCGCCGCCACCCGCTCCTCGTCGAGCGCCAGCCGATCGCGGAGCGCGTCGTCGAGCCCCGCGGCGCGCTCGTCGGCGAGGTCCGCGCGCGTTCGCCTCGAGGATCTCGTCGGCTGCGCTCGCCGAGCAGCTCGGCGAGCCGCGCCAGGGCGGCGTCCTTGCGTCTCGGTGCGTGGCGGTCGCCAGCTCGCGCGAGGCCCGCTTGGCGGAGGCGCAGACCTCGGCGACGGTCCTGGTGGCTGTGGCCATGCGTGACAGGGTAGCTTGCGATCCGCCCGGACCATGACGTTCGTAGGCGCGAACCGCGCGCGTTCCGGGTCAGGTCGCGCAGCGGCGCCTGACGTCGTGCGTCTGGCGTCAGCGTAAGTCAACGTGGCCGACGGTCGGTGCTCGCGTGCATCGGACCGCCACGGCATGCGCCTGGCCGGTGCGGGCTAGGTCAGCACGAAGTAGTCGCGGTGCACCGCCTCCTCGGAGGCGTTCGGCATCCGCTCCAGCACCTGCGCGGACTTCAGGCCCTTGATCCGGCCGAGCTCGGCGGCGGAGTAGTTGACGATGCCCTTGCCGACCACCTCGCCGTCGCAGACCACCTCCACCGCGTCGCCGGCCGCGAACTCGCCCTCGACTCTCGGTGATCCCGACCGGCAGCAGGCTGGAGCCGCGCTCGCGCAGCACCCGCGCCGCGCCCTCGTCGACCACCACCCTCCCCTGGCTCGGCTTCGCGTAGCGGAGCCACAGCTTGAAGCTCGGGGTGCGCTCCGGGTGCGGCGCGAAGCGCGTGCCGACCCGCTCGCCGCGGGCCGCCGCCGCGAAGCTCCCGGTCTCGGTCCCGTCGCAGACCACGACGGGGATCCCGGCGGCGCTCGCCATCTCGGCCGCCGCCACCTTGCTCCGCATCCCGCCCGAGCCGAAGGCGGAGGTCCGGTCGCCGATCTCGTAGCGCGCGAGCTCGCCGAACGACTTCACCTCCTCGACCAGCTCGGCGTCCGGCGCTCGGCGCGGGTCGGCGGTGTGGAGGCCGGCCGTGTCGGTGAGCAGGACGAGCAGGCGCGCCTCGAGCAGGATCGCCACCTGGGCGGAGAGGAAGTCGTTGTCGCCGAAGGTGATCTCGTCGGTGGCCGTGGTGTCGTTCTCGTTCACCACCGGCACGACCCGCCAGTCGAGCAGCCGGCGCAGCGTCTGGCGGGCGTTCAGGTAGTGCATGCGCGCCGACATGTCGAACGAGGTCAGCAGCACCTGCGCGGCGTGGACGTCCTGGCGCGGCCAGTCGCTCCTCGTAGGCGCGGAACAGCGAGCCCTGGCCGACCGCCGAGGCCGCCTGCATCTCGTCGATCGCGCTCGGGCGCCGGTCCAGCTCCAGCAGGCGCATCCCGCGCGCGATCGCCCCGGAGGTGACGAGCACGACGTTCTCGCCGCCGCGATGGAGCTCGGCGACCTGCGCGCAGACGCTGTCGAGCACCGCCGAGCGCAGCGCGCCGTCGTCGTCGGCGACGATCGAGGAGCCGAGCTTGGCGACCACGGTCATGGGCGCAGTCTTAGCACTTAGCATGCGGGCCGATGGCTGACCCCGGGGAACGGCGCGCGGAGCTCGAGCGGGCGCTGGACCTCGCCGCCTCGGAGGCTCGCGCCTTCCTCGCCGAGCTGGATCGCGACTCGGTGCAGCCGAGCGGCAGCGAGCAGGCGGTCACGCAGCTCGGCGGCGCTCTGCCCGAGGACGGCGCTGGAGCGCTCGCGGCGATCAGCGACCTGGCTCGACTCGGCCACGAGACGGCGACCCGATCGTCCGGCCCCCGCTTCTTTCACTTCGTGATCGGCGGCACGACGCCCGCGGCCCTCGCCGCCGACTGGCTGACCTCGGCCCTCGACCAGAACGCCGGCGCCTGGGTGGCCTCGCCGCTCGCCAGCCGCCTCGAGAGCATCTGCATCGATTGGCTGCGCGACCTGTTCGAGCTGCCGCCCGAGTTCGGCGGCGTCCTGGTGACCGGAGGCACGATGGCCAACTTCACCTGCCTGGCGGTCGCCCGCGACTGGTGCGGGGAGCGACGTGGGCAGCGCATCGCGGGCGCGGGACTGGCGAGCACCCCGCAGATCCCGGTCTTCTCGAGCGGGTACATCCACGCGAGCGCGACCAAGTCGCTGGCGATGCTCGGGATCGGCGCCGCCAACGTGCGCAAGCTGACCAGGGACGCGGCGGGCCGCCTCGACCTCGACGCGCTGGAGCGCGGCCTCGCCGAGCTGGAGGGCGACCCCGCGATCGTCGTCGCCAACGCCGGCGAGGTGAACGCGGGCGACTTCGACCCGATCGACGAGATGGCGGACCTGGCCGAGGAGCACGGCGCCTGGCTCCACGTCGACGGCGCCTTCGGGCTGTTCGTGCGGATCGTCGCCGAGGTCCGCCCACCTCGCCGCCGGCGCCGAGCGTGCCCAGTCCGTCTCCTCGGACGGCCACAAGTGGCTGAACGTGCCCCACGACTGCGGATTCGCCTTCGTGCGCGAGCCGGAGCGCCTCAGCGCAACCTTCGCCGAGGAGGCGGCCTACCTGCCCTCTCCCGACGATCCGCGGCCGAGCTGGGGCTTCATGGGACCCGAGGGATCACGGCGAGCGCGGGCCTTCGCGATCTGGGCAACGCTGCGAGCCTACGGGCGCAGCGGCTACCGCCAGATGGTGGAGCGCCACCTCGAGCTGACGCAGCACCTCGCCGCCCGGGTGGACGCCGAGCCGGAGCTCGAGCGCCTGGCGGAGGCGCCGCTCAACATCGTCTGCTTTCGCTGGCGTCCGCAGGGGGCGGCCGAGGGCGACCTCGACGAGCTCAACCGCGGCCTCGGTGAGGCGCTGCTCCGCGACGGCCGCGTCTTCGCCGGCACCACCCTGTTCGAGGGCAAGGTCGCCTTCCGGCCCGCGATCGTCAACTGGCGGACCCGTGCCGAGGACGTGGACGCGCTGGTCGACGTCCTCCTGGAGCTGGCGAGCGACCTGCGCTCGTAACCCGTAGGTCGCCGGGTTGGCGAGTTAGTGGCGCATACCGCCACTAAGTCGCCATTCGCGGCGGAAGGGACCCGCGCTAAGCGGCGGGATCGAGCTCGAACGCCGTTTCGCCGATCCGCACCTCGTCGCCCGGCTGGAAGCCCGCGGAGCGCAGCGCGGCGAGCACGCCGATCTCGCCCAGGCGCTGCTCGAGGTAGGCGAGGGCCTCCGGGTTCTCGAGGTCGTGGCGGCGGACCAGCAGCTCGATCCCGCGACCCCGAACCTCGAACACGCCCTCCGTGACCCGCTCGACGTCGAAGCCCTGCTGGCCCTCGGGCCGGTAGACGATGTGCTCGGCCTCGAACTCGGGGTCCGCGGCGGCGGACGCCGGAGCGACCGCCTCCGGTCCGTCCTCCTCCGGCACCGCCTCGAGGATCGCTCGCCGAAGCCGCTCGATCCCTGCGCCGCTCGCCGACGAGACCGCGACGACGCCCAGCGACCCCATCGCCAAGCCGATCGCGCCACTCCGAGACCGCCTCATCGGCCTCGTCGTCGGGCACCAGGTCGCGCTTCGACAGCACGACCAGCTCCGGCAGCAGCTCCAGCCCGGCGCCGTGCTCGCGAAGCTCCTGGCGCACCGCCTCGTGCGCCGAGGCGGGATCCTCGCCCGCGAGGTCGACCAGGTGGACCAGCACCCGGCAGCGCTCCACGTGGGCGAGGAACTCGTGCCCCAGCCCCGCGCCCCTTGCGGCGCCCTCGATCAGGCCGGGGATGTCGGCGAGGACGAGCTGACGGTCCTCGGCGTCGAGCGTGCCCAGCACCGGCTCGACGGTCGTGAACGGATACTCGGCGACCTTCGGCGCCGCCCGGGTGAGCCGTCGCAGAAGCGACGACTTCCCGGCGTTCGGCTGCCCCACGAGGCCCACGTCGGCGAGCAGCTTCAGGCGCAGCTCGATCCAACCGGACTCGCCCTCGAGGCCCCGCTCGGCAAAGCGCGGCGCCTGGCGGGTGGAGCTGGCGAAGCGCTTGTTGCCGTGGCCGCCCAGCCCCCCGGACGCCACGACCGCGCGCTGGCCGGGCTCGATCAGGTCGTAGCGGCTGCGCTCGAGGCCATCGACCTCGGTACCGGGCGGCACCAGGATCACCTTGTCCCCGCCGCGCGCCCCGTGCTGCTGCTTGCCCCGCCCGTGGCCGCCGCGCCCGGCCCGGAAGTGCCGCGCCCGGTGAAGCGCGGCCAGGTCGCGCCGCGACGGGTCGCAGACCAAGACGACGTCCCCCCCGCGCCCTCCGTCGCCCCCGTCGGGCCCGCCCCGCGGCACATGGGCCTCGCGGCGAAAGCTCACGCAGCCGTCGCCGCCGCGTCCTCCCTCGACGTAGATCTTCGCCTTGTCGTAGAGCACCGGCTGAGGTTAGATGCCGGCGACCGGGCGATGACGGTCGTCGAGCCCAGCCATTTGGCGAGTTAGTGGCGGTATGCGCCACTTTCTCGCCAATCGACTGGGCTCGCGTCGTTGGTCGAAAAGGGTGACGTGTCATCCTCTCCCGAGTACTTGACCAGTCTCGGGGACACCCTTCCAGGCTGACCGATCCAGCCGGAGGCGCCGAGCTCTGGAAGGCCGTCCCGTGATCCGCAGGCATTCCTCGTCGAGTCACCGCGGCGCCGCCACGCTTGCGGCGCTTGCCGTCCTCGCCCTGTGGGCGATCGGGCCGCAGGCGGCGCACGCTGCGACCGCGAGCCTGCTCAAGGACATCAACCCCGGTCCCGCGAACGGCGTCTGCTGTGGCGCCCAGCTCCAACCCGCGAACGCCGCAGGCACACTCTTCTTCGGCGCCTACGACTCACAGCATGGAGGAGAGCTCTGGAAGTCGGACGGGACCGCGGCGGGAACCGTGCTCGTCGTCGACACCTCGCGCGGCGAACCGTACGTGGACGGCACCTACCCCGACGACATCACCGCCGTCGGCGCCACGGTCTTCTTCGGAGGTGAAGACCCGACCCACGGCTTCGAGCTCTGGAAGTCGGATGGAACGGCGAGCGGTACGACCTTGGTCAAGGACATCGCCACGAACCCCAACTCGGTCCCCTGGGAGGAAAGCTCCTATCCCAGCCAGCTCACCGGCGTGGGCAACCAGCTCTTCTTCCTTGCCGACGACGGCGTCCACGGACAGGCGCTGTGGAGGTCTGACGGGACGGCGGCCGGTACTACCCGGCTCGTCAAGGAGATCTATCCCAGAAGCCACATGATCGGCTACCGCGGCGAGCTCTACTTCGAGGGATTCGACTCCACTCACGGGAGGGAGCTGTGGAAGTCCGACGGCACGACCGCCGGGACGAGGCTCGTGAAGGACATCCTTCCGGGGAGCGCGGACTCCTACCCGTATGCCAATGGATCCGAGCCCCGGGACTTCATCAAGCTCGACGGCGCGCTCTACTTCAGCGCCCGGGACGCCGCCCACGGGCGCGAGCTGTGGAAGACGGACGGCACCGCCGCCGGGACGAAGCTCGTCGCGGACATCAATCCCGGGCGGCACGGCTCGCACCCCGATCAGTTCGCCGAGCACGCCGGCACGCTCTTCTTCGACGCGCAGAATCGCAAGGGCAACAAGGAACTTTGGCGGTCGAGCGGCCGGGCCGCGGGGACGAGGATGGTCAAGGACATCAAACCTGGACGCGAGGGGTCGCGCCCCGTCGGGCTGACCAGCGTAGGCCCCCGGCTCTTCTTCCTGGCCGACGACGGCACCCACGGATATGAGGTCTGGAAGTCCGACGGCACAACCTCCGGGACGAGGCTGGTCATTGACATCGTCCCTGGGAAGGGCCACCCCTACCTGGACTGGCCCACGGGGGTCGGCAACACCCTCTTCTTCGGTGCCGACGACCATAGGCACGGGGAGGAGCTCTGGAGCTCAAACGGCACCACGGCCGGGACGCAGCTCGTCAGGGACATCTATCCCGGCAGGCAAAGGTCCGGGGGATACCCCACGGGTTTCAGGGAGTTCCATGGCGCCCTCTTCTTCTGGGCGGACGACCCCACCCACGGGACCGAGCTCTGGAAGGCCGTTCCCTGAGGCTCAGTCGTCGGCGGCGACCGAGACGGTGCGGCCCTTGTGGCCGTCCTTGAACTCGACCACGCCGGGGCGGGTGGCGAAGATGGTGTGGTCACGGCCCAGGCCGGTGCCGTCGCCGGGGCGAAAGCGGGTGCCGCGCTGGCGCACGATGATCTCGCCTCCGCCGACCTTCTGGCCGGCGAAGATCTTGACCCCCAGGTACTTGGGGTTCGAGTCGCGCCCGTTGCGGCTTGAGCCGAGTCCCTTCTTGTGCGCCATCAGGTCTCCTTCTTAGCAGATGACGATCTGCGAGCCGTCGGGTCTTGCGGGCCGCCGGCTTCTTGGCGGCGGGCTTCTTGGCCGCCGGCTTCTTCGCGGCGGGCTTCTTCGCGGCGGGCTTCTTGGCCGCCGGCTTCTTGGCCGCCGGCTTCGCCTCGGCTGCCGCCGCCGGCTTCGCCTCGGCCTGCGCCGCCGGCTTCGTCTCCGCCTTCGCCGCCGGCTTGCGGGTCAAGAGCTTGACGTCGGTCACCTCGAGCCTCGTCAGCTCCTGGCGGTGGCCGGCGTGGCGCCGGTAGCCCTTCTTCGGCTTGTACTTGAAGATCCGCACCTTCGGGCCCCGCAGGTGCTCGGCGACCACCGCCTCGACCTTCACCTTCTCGAGCTCGGCGCCTTCGAGCACGACCTCCTTGTCGCCGCGGTACATGACCGCGCGCAGGCTGACCTTGGCGCCCTCGTCGGCAGCCAGGTGCTCGACCACCAGGCTGGCGCCCTTCTCGGCGCGGTACTGCTTGCCGCCCGATTCGACTATCGCGTAGCTAGTTCTGGTCGCCATTGGATTTGGAGCCGTTCTGCGCCCTGGCGCCGGAACGGCGCCTGCCGCCTCTCCGGCCGCGGCGCCGTCGGGAGGGCGCCGATTGTACGGAGCCATCATCGGCCGCGCCCGGAGCTTCGCCTGCGGAACCCGGGTCCGTGGCGGGTTGGGCGTTCGGCTCGCCGACAAGCGATGCTGTCGCCGCCGAGCGCCCGACGCTCTCGATCCGCACCAGGCGTCGATCGCCGACGAAGCGCCCGCCGCCGGTGACGCTGACGATGTACGAGTCCACCCGGGCGACCGCGTCGTCGACGTTGTACATGTGCGGCTCCTCGATCCGCAACAGGACCTCCTCCCCGACCTGGAACGGGAGCGCACGCTCCTCGATCTCGGCCCGGGTGCCCTGGTCGACGACCTCGAAGGTGTCCAGCGGCAGCGCGTCGCCGCCCTCGAAGTGGAAGTGCTTGCCGGACTCCTCCTCGAGCTCGTGCAGAGGGCTGTCCTCCCGCAGGAGCTCCGCGGCCACCCGGGGATTCACTCGCACCAGGAAGGCTTCCGGGCCGCCACTCTTGGGGCTGCCGTCGACCACGTCGCGAAGCCGGCGCACGACCTGGATCGCCACCGTCTCCTCGGACTCGACCACGCCCTCGCCGTCACAGGTCGGGCACCGCTTGGTGAGGATCTCGCGCACCCCGTCGGTGACGTTCTGGCGCGTCATCTCGACCAGGCCGAGCGGCGAGACGTCCATCACGTAGCTCTTGGTCTTGTCCGCGTCGAGGGCCCTGCGCAGCGTCTTCAGGACCTGGTCGCGGTTTCGCGCCCGCGCCATGTCGATGAAGTCGATGACGATGATCCCGCCGATGTCGCGGAGGCGAAGCTGGCGCACGACCTCGTCCGCAGCCTCGACGTTGACCTTGGTGATCGTGTCCTCCAGCCGCCCCTTGCCGCGGCCGGTGAAGCTGCCCGTGTTGACGTCGATCACGGTCAGCGCCTCCGCGTAGTCGATCATCAGATAGCCGCCCGAGTTCAGCTCGACCCGGCGCGAGAGCACCGACTGGTACGACTCCTCGACGCCCATGCGCTCGAACAGCGGCTCGCGGTCCGTGTACAGCTCCGCCAAGGGAACGAGCTCCGGCGCCGTGCGCTGGAAGAAGCTGGTCACCCGGTGGTGCTGCTTGGGGTCGTCGATGATCGCCCGGTCGAACTCCTTGGTCAGGACGTCGCGCAGGACGCGGATCGAGAGGTCGGCCTCCTGGAACACCATGTCCGGGGCCTTGACCTCCGCGGCGCGTCGCTGGACGACCTCGTACAGCTTGCGCAGGTAGTCGATGTCGCGCTCGAAGTCGGCCTTGCGAGCGCCCTGGGCGGCGGTGCGGACGATCACGCCTCCCTCGCCGGTGTGGATGTTCTGGAGCAGCTTGCGCTGGCGCTCGCGCTCCGACTCGGAGAGTCGCCGGCTGGCTCCCACCCCGCCGCCCTGCGGCATGTAGACGAGGTAGCGGCCGGCGATCGAGAGCTGCATCGAGAGCCGCGCGCCCTTCGTCTTCAGCGGGTCCTTGACGACCTGGACCAGGACCTCCTGGCGCGGCTTGATCAGCTCGTCGATTCGCCGACCCTTGCCGCGGCCGCGGCGCGGCGCGGCCTCGCCGCCCGGAAGGACGATCTCGTCCACGTGCAGGAAGCCGTTTCGGTCCAGGCCGATGTCGACGAAGGCGGCCTCCATGCCGGGGAGGACGTTGTCCACGACCCCCTTGTAGATGTTGCCCACGATCGAGCGCTGGCCGCGGCGCTCGACGTAGAGCTCGCCGACCTTCCAATCGCCAGAACCGGAACGCGCGCCGTCCTCGGCTGCGCCTCCGGACGCTGCGCGGTTGCCGGTTGACTTGCCGCCGGCGCCACGGCGGCCACTACCACCGCCGCCACCTGCGCCGCCGGAGCCCTTGCTCTCCAGCACCGCGACGCGGGTCTCGCCGGCGTCGACTGAAACCAGTATTCGTTTTTTCAAAGACTCACCTCAAGAGTTTGGGTCGAGATCCGCTCAGCGGAGCAGATCCGCCCTGCTCTTGGAGGTGAGCCGCGCCTGGACGTAGATGCTCTGCAGGAGGCCAACCGCCATCAACGTGACGACGACGGACGATCCTCCGAAGCTCATCAACGGTAACGGGATGCCGGTCACCGGCATGATTCCGATCGCCACACCGACGTTCACGAACACCTGGCACATGAACGTCGCGGCGATCGCGCCCGCTATCAAGCTCCCGTACAAGTTCTTCGAAAGCGTCATGATGCGCAGCGCCCTCCAAATCAGCAGGGCGTAGAGGGATAGGACGAAAGCAGCACCGACGAAGCCGAATCGCTCTCCGACGACGGAGAAGATGAAGTCGGTGGTGCGGTCTGGGACGAAGCCGTTCTCGGTCTGCGTCGAGCCTGCTCCACGTCCCGTCTTGCTGCCGGACCCGATCGCGATCAGCGACTGATCTATCTGGTACGTCGCGTCGCGCGGGTCCGAGCTCGGGCTGAGGAACGACGTCAGCCGCTCCTGCTGGTAGCCCTTGAGGACCGGGTGGCCGATCGCCGGGGCGATCACCAGCACCGCCGACACGGCGGCGGCCAGCAGCACGCCCAGCATCGCGAAGTGCGTCCAACGCACCCCGGCCACGAACAGGATCGCGAGCGTGATCACCACGTAGGTGACCGCGGTCCCAAGGTCGGGCTGCATGAACACGATCACCGCCGGCACGAACCCCAGCAGCAGGATTCGCGCCGTGTGCTGGCGTTCCGTGACGCGGCGGCCACGGTCGATCGCGAACCCGGCCAGGGCTGCGATCAGCAGCAGCTTGCCGAGCTCCGAGGGCTGGAATGTGAAGAAGGGAAGCTCTATCCATCGCTTGGAGCCGCGCGTGGCCTGGCCCAGAAGCAGCACCAAAATGATGCTGCCGATCATCGCCGTGTAGAGGCCGACGCGTAACTCCCTGAAACGAGAGTAGTCGACTCGGGCCAGCGCCAGCATCAACGCGACGCCGATCACAGCGTAGATCGCCTGGCGGATGACGTAGAAATAGGGGTCGTGGGGGATGTCGCCACCCGTCACTTCGCCGAGCGTGAAGATGCCGAAGCCGATCAGGCCGAGGGCGGCGATCAGGAGCAACGGGTCGAGGCCGAGCAGGCCGCCGCGCTCGGCGGCGGCCGGGCGTCGCTCGTCGAAGGGGCGGGGATAGGCGTCAGAGACCATCAGTACGGGTTCCCCGCGGACCCGCTCACTCCCGATCCCGCCTGAAGCGGGACCTGCTTGGGGACCTTGCCTCCGGCGGCCTTGGCCTCCTGCTTGTGCACGGTGAAGTAGGCGTCGAGGATCTGGCGCGCCACGGGCGCCGCGGAGTCGACTCCGAACCCGCCCTGCTCGATCGTCGCCGCGACGACGATCTGCGGGTTGGGATACGGCGCCAGAGCCATGTACCAAGACTGGTCCGCCTGGCCGGGGCGCTGCGCGGTGCCCGTCTTGCCGGCCATCGGGATGGGGAAGTTGCCGAACACGGCGTAGGACGTTCCGCCCGGCGACTGGGCGGCCATGTGGATCCCCTCGAGGATCGCCTGCCGGTACTGCGGGGCGATGTCGAGGTGGCGCTGCGGCGCGGGGTCGATCTCCTGCACCGCGCGGCCGCTGGAGTCCTCGACGTCCATCCCGACATGCGGCCGCACGACGTCGCCGCCGTTGGCGATCGCCGCGTAGGCGACCGCCATCTGGAGCGGGTTGGTCTGCAGGTCTCCCTGGCCGACCGCGAGGTTGACGTTGTCGCCCTCCGACCATGGCCGGTCGGTGTTGCCCTCCTTGTAGAGCTGGTCGCGCCACTGCGGCGTTGGCAACAGCCCCGCGACCTCCCCGGGAAGGTCGATCCCGGTGGGGTGGCCGATCCCGAGGTCTGATGCCCACTTCTGCTGGGCGCCATTCCCGTGGAAGAAGAGATCGGCGCCCACGTTGTAGAAGAAGACGTCGGAGGAGACCTGGAGCGCCTGCGGGAGCTGGAGCGCACCGTAGGCGCCGCGCCCGGCGTTGTGAAGCGTGATCCCGCCCTCCGTGAACGACCCTCCGTCGACGATGGTCGTGGTCGGCGTCAGCACGCCGCTCTCCAGGGCCGCGACCGCGGTGATCGGCTTGAACGTCGATCCCGTCGGGTAGTACCCCTGGGTCGCTCGGTCGGTGTACGGAGAGCCGGTCGTGTCCGAGAACACCTGGTCGACCACCGCCTGCGAGAGCACCGGCTTCGTGAACACCGAGGGGTCATAGGTGGGCGAGGAGCCGAGGCCCAGGATCTCGCCGTTCTTCACGTTCATGGCCACGAAGGCGCCGGGGTGAGGGAATCCGTCGATCGCGGCCTGCCCCGCGTTCTGGACCCGGCTGTCGATCGAGAGCAGGAGGTTGTCTCCGGCCTGGGGCTGAGTCCGGTTCAGCACCCCACCCGTGGGCTGGCCCTGGGCGTCGACCTGGACGCGAGTCATGCCGTTGATTCCCCGCAGGACGTTGTCGTAGGTGTTCTCGACCCCCGCCTGGCCAACCTGATCGCCAGGCTGCACCCCCTGGTAGCGGGGCTCCTTGAGCTGCTCGCTCGTGACCTCGCGGGCGTAGCCCAGGATCTGCGCCGCCTCCGAACCGTTCGGATAGTTGCGGACGTAGACCTTCTGGACGCTGATCCCGGGGTACTGGGCCTGGTTCTCCTGGAGGTAGTAGACGAGGTCGTAGTCGACGTCGCGCTTCAGAGTCACAGGGTTCGCCGGCAGGTCCTTGGTCTGCTGGTGGAGCTGCTTGGAGATCCCGTGGGGCGACATGCCGACCACCGGCGCCAGTCGCTCGAACTCCTGCTTGCGCTTGCGGTGCGAGCGTGGCAGCTCAGTGGGTTGGAGCTGGAGCGCCAGCGCGGTCCGGTTGTCCACCAGGACGTGCCCGTTGCGATCGAGGATCTGGCCGCGCGGGGCCTGCACCGTCACCTCGCGGACCTGGTTGTTCTTGGCCTGCTTCAGGTACTTGTCGCCGGAGAGCACCTGCAGGTACCAGAGGCGGAAGAAGATGATCGAGAACATCACCAGCGCGAAGCCGCTGAGGATGGCGACGCGCAGCGCGAACTGCGCCGGCATCAACGGTCGCTCGCGCTCGCCGAACATCACCGCCCCAAGACCCCCGCCGTACGCCGCATCCGCCGCCCACGACGGGTGCGGCGTGGCCGCGTCGCGCCCGGGGTCAGCGGCGTCCTGGCGCCGCTGACGACCATGTCGTCGACGATCGCCGGACGCAGGACGCGGCGGATCAACGGGTAGATCGGAATCATCAACAGCACCGCCAGAAGGCCCTGGACGAAGATCTCTCTGAGCACCAGGAGGCTGACCTGCGTGCGGACGCCCAGCATCAGCTGAATCGCGGCAAAGCCCGCCGCTGCGCCGGTCGTCAGCGCCCCGGCCAGCAGCGGGGGGATCAGCGAGTTGGAGATCTCGGCGCCCTCGCGGTAGCGGCCGGCCAGGTAGCCGGCGGACAGCAGGACCAGGGACGACACACCGAGCGTCTGAAGCAGCGCCGAGTCGAGCAGGAACCCGCCGGTGAAGCCGCACACCGCTCCGACCATCCCGCCGCCGAGCAGGCCCAGCGAGACGACCACGAGCGGAACCACGTTCGGCGTCGTCCCGAAGAAGCTCAGGTACGAGAAGAACGAGATCTGCAGCACGATGGTGAGCGACGACGATCACGCGCGATCCGGATGCCGATCCGCCAGGTGACGATCATCCAGGCACTCCCGGGCGCTTCGGCCCGCCGGTGGCGACCTGGACGTAGTCGAGCCCGCGGATGTCGGCGAACGGCGTCACGTGCACTCGCTGGTAGGTCTGCTGCTCGCCCACAGTGGTCTCACTGACCTTGCCGATGGGGATTCCGGGCGGGAAGGCCGAGGAGATCGCGCCGTTGCTCCAGCCCGCCGTGACCAGGATCTGCCCCTTGTGGATCGGCTGGCTCTTGTCGATGAAGTCGAGCAGCAGGTCGCTGGGATCGCCCACCTCGGGCTCCGCCACGCCCTCGGGGCCGTCGGGCAGCACCCTGGCCGAGACGGCGCTGCGGTCGTCGGTGATCAGCGTCACCTCCGCCGTGCTGTGGGTGAGGTCCGTGATCCGGCCGGCGAGCCCGTCCCCGGTGACGACCGGGTCGTTCATCTTCACCCCGTCGCCGGAGCCCTTGTCGATCGTCGCGGTCGAGTACCAGACGGTCGGGGAGCGCCCGATGACGCGCGCGGTCACCGGCGTGTAGCCGGCCAGCGTCCCCGCCCTGTCGAGGCCGAGCAGCTTGCGCAGCTGCTGGTTCTCGCCCTGGGCGCCCTGCGCCCTGGCGAGCTGGTTGCGAAGGTCCTGGTTCTCGGCCTTCAGGTCCGAGTTCGTGCCACGCGCCTTGAAGGTCTCGTCAACCCAGTTGATCAGGTCACGGGCCGGCTTCAGCGCCCGGGTGGCGCCCTCTTCCATCGGCCCGAAGACGGACGCGACGGCGCGCTGCACCGAGTGCAGCGGGCCGCCGTCACGCTCCGAGAACTGGGTCGACAGCAGGACAAGCGCCGCGACGATCAGGAGCACCAGGATCGCTCGGCGCCTTCTTACCTGCTTGCGGTACACGGCGCCTATCCGGAGGTGACCAGGCCGCGGCGGTGCGAGTTCCGGCTCATCCGGTGGATGGCCTCGAACTCCTCGAGCGAGCGTCCGGAGCCGACCGCCACGCAGGTGAGCGGCGACTCGGTCAGCTGCGCCGGCATCTGGCACTCCTCGCGGATGCGGTGGTCCATGCCCTGAAGCAGGGCGCCGCCTCCGGCCAGGGTGATGCCCCGGTCCATGATGTCGCCGGCGAGCTCCGGCGGGGTGCGGTCGAGGGTGTCCTTGACCGCGGCGACGATCTGGTTGATCGGCTCCTCGAGGGCGGAGCGCACCTCGGCCGAGGTGAGCATGATCGTCTTCGGCAGGCCGGTGACCATGTCGCGACCCCGGATCTCGGTCGTCACCTCCTCCGGCAGCGGCGCGGCGGAGCCGATCTCGAGCTTCACCTCCTCGGCGGTCTGCTGGCCGATCAGGAGCTTGTGCTCGTGCTTGCAGTAGTTGACGATCGCCTCGTCCTGCTCGTCACCGCCGATCCGGATCGACTCCGAGACGACGATCCCTCCGAGGGAGATCACGGCGACCTCGCTGGTGCCGCCGCCCACGTCCAGCACCATGCTCCCGGTCGGCTCCCCGACCGGTAGCCCCGCGCCGATCGCCGCCGCCATCGGCTCCTCGATCAGGTAGGCCTGGCGGGCGCCGGCGGACAGGCAGGCCTCCTCGACGGCGCGCTTCTCCACTCCGGTGACCCCGGACGGAACGCACACCACGACGCGGGGATGGGCGAACCGGTTCTGGTGAACGCGCTGGATGAAGTGGCGCAGCATCTCCTCGGTGACGTCGAAGTCCGCGATCACACCATCCTTGAGCGGGCGGATGGCGCGGATCGTGCCGGGGGTGCGACCCAGCATCCGCTTCGCCTCGACGCCCACCGCGTGCACCTCGCCGGTGCGCGCGTCGACCGCCACGACCGAGGGCTCCGAGAGCACGATGCCGCGCCCCCGCACGTAGACGAGCGTGTTGGCGGTGCCGAGGTCGACGGCCATGTCGCGGCCGCCAAAGCCGGTGAGGTTGCGGAACAAGCCCATCAGTCGGGAATGGTCGAGGAAGTCGTCGGTGGGGGCGGAAACTCGTATGCAGGCGAATGCTGGAGAGCGCGCGGCAAGCGCCTGCCGCGTGCTGCGGGCGGTCCTCGGAGCGCCCGGCCCTGTGCCAACAGCCGGTCGTCGTGGCGGCCGCGCCGCGCGCCGAGTGTACCGAACCTCTCAGCAGCCTCAATTGCAGGATGAGGGCCCAAATCAGATCTCAACGTGGACCTAAGGGTTAGTGTCTGGACCGGGCTCCGGAGCCGAACCTCCCTGCTGGGTCGAGCAGTTCGGGCGCCAGCGCCAGCAGCAGCGTCACCGGCAATCCGACGACGTTCGAGAAGTCGCCCTCGACACGCTCGATCAGAATCGAGCCGAGGCCCTGGATCGCGTAGGCGCCGGCGCGGTCACGCCACTCGCCGGAGGCGAGGTAGGTCGCGAGAGTCGCCTCGTCGAGCTCCCGGAACGTCACCTCCGAGCGAGCTACGCCCGAGCGCTCGGCCGGCTCCTCGCCCGGGCGCGAGGCGCCGTACAGGACGAGGCCGCTCAGCACCGTGTGCGTCCGGCCCGAGAGCGCCTCGAGGCGCCGCCGGGCCTCGGTCCCGTCGATCGCCTTGCCGAGCAGCCGCCCGGCGAGGACGACCTCCGTGTCCACCCCGAGCGTCAGCGCCCCCTCCCCCGCCGCCAGGCCGACCGCCGCCTTGCGGCGCGCGTTCTCGACCACCACCTCCTCGGGCGCTCCGTCCGTCAGCTCCTCGACATCGGGGACCACCACGTCGAACGGAATTCCCAACGACGCAAGGATCTCGCGCCTCCGCGGAGACGCGGACGCAAGCGTCAGCCGGGTGGGCAAGACGTCACCTTCGGCGGCGCGAAGCGCTACTCACCGCAGGTCCGGGAACCAGAGCTCGATCTCGCGCTCCGCCGACTCGTCGGAGTCGGAGCCGTGGACGAGGTTGAAGGTGACCTCGACCGCGATAGTCGCCGCGAATCGAGCCCGGGGCGGCCTCCAGCGGGTTCGTCGCTCCGATCAGCTGCCGGGCGGCGGCGACCGCCTCGGGCCCCTCGAGCACCGCCGCCACCAGCGCGCCCCCGGTGATGAACTCGACCAGCTCGCCGAAGAACGGCTTCTCGGCGTGCTCGGCGTAGTGGCGGCCGGCGAAGTCCTCGTCGATCTGCAGCTGCCGCAGGGCGACGATCCGCAGGCCCTTGCGCTCGAACCGCGCCAGGACCTCGCCGGTGAGCCCCCGCTCGAAGGCGTCGGGCTTGATCAGGACGAGGGTTCTCGATGCCTCAGCCACGAGGCGGGAAGGCTATCGGTGTCGGGCGACGCTCGGATTCCTTCGACTGAGGAGTTGGGGGGCCATGAGGGGACCCGAGACCCTTCGATCATCGATCACCCAGGGGGTGATTCCGAAGTCTGCCCTGCCGGCACGGACCGACCCGGGACGCTCGTGTCGTTTTCACGTGCACAGCACGTCTCAAAGTCAAAAGCGACGGTCCAGGTTGGCCGCGGGCGGCTGCCGTCGGTGCCTGGTTTTCAGGACCGACCCCGCCGCGCCAGAAACCGGCCGCCAGGGCGACGAGCGCCCTACGAGGCGGTTGCCGGCCTGGGGCGCTCCTCGCCGGGCCCCTCGCGGGCCGGCGGAGCGCTGGACCGACGAGCGCCCCGACGCCGGCTTGCGCTTGCTCGCGGCCGAAGCCTGGCGGGAGGCGGAAGGACGGGCCTGACGTGGCTGCGCCGGAGCGGCTCTGGGAGGCGGGCTGACGACGGGCCTCGGGCCGGGCGCGCTTGGGTCGCGCGGCGCCGCTTCTCCTGCCGGCTCCCCCTCGGGCGGCGCGGCGCGGCGGCGGAGCGGCGCGTCGCTGCGGCGTCTCGCAGTACGGGCAGATCGTCCAGCGTGGGTCGATCGGCTTCTGGCACGACTCGCACGGGTCCTTGACCCGAGCCCTGCAATTCGGACAGCGCAGGTAGGTGCGCTCGATCGGGTAGCCGCAGCTGGGGCAGGACTGCTCCTCGAGCTGCCTGACTCGCAGCTCGGCGGCGCGGATCTCGAGCTCGCGCTCGCGGGCGTCCTCGAGGAACTCGGGCGGGCGCAGGATCGAGTAGACGACGGTGCCCACGTAGGGGAACAGCGAGGCGCCGGTGGCGCATGCCACCAGCACCGGGTCCTGGATGCGGCGCCGAGCGTCCAGGAACGTCCAGGCGATCAGCGCGATCCAGACGACCACGAGGAAGAGCACGACGAGATTGACGAACAGGTTCAGGCCCTCGTTCGTGATGCCGAACAGCGCTACGAGCATGGCAGGAGGCGCATGAGCAGAGTGGCTGAGTGTACTTCGTTACCAGGGGGGCAAACCCTGGTTCACGGGGGCTCATCTACACCTCGGCTACAGGAACAGCCTTCCGAACAGGTAGCCGAGCCCGAAGAAGACCAGGATGACGATCGCCACCACGGCGGCGACCAATCCCATCATGTGGAGCAGCTCTGAGCGCGCCTCGCGGTCCATCTCATTTCACCTCGCGCTCGCCCGAGGCTTCACTGTCCTGCGTCGAGCCTCGCGCCCGCGGCGTACCCAAGAAGGTAATGCGAACCGGTGACGAGCGTCACGCCGCCCCGCTCCCTCGCCGCCGCCACCGCGCGCCGCAGCGCCGCCTCCGGCCGGCCGACCACCTCCGTCCGCGCCATCCCGGCCGCCTCGGCCAGCTCCGCGAGTCGCGCTGCCTCCAGCGAGCGGGCGCCGGGACGACCGGCTCGCGCCAAGCGCTCGGCCGGGAGCTCGGTGCAGACGGCGACGTCGAGCCGCGGCGCCAGCGCCGCGAGGACGCCCGCCGCGTCCTTGTCGGCCAGGATCGCGAGACAGGCGACGACCGGCGCCTCGCCGGCCGCCTCCGGCAGCGCCTCGGCGAGCGCACGGGCGCCGTCCGGGTTGTGGGCGGCGTCGAGGATCAGCGGCGGGTCGCCCTTCAGCAGCTCGCATGCGCCCCGGCAGCTCGAGCCCCTCGGCCACGGCCTCCACCCGGTCGGGGTCGAGCCGCCCCATGACCGCCTCGGCGGCGGCAGCGGCGACCGCGAAGTTTCGCCGCTGGTAGGCGCCCGGGACGGCCAGCCGGAATTTCGGGTCGGCATCCCCGGCGACGATCAGGCGAGCGCTTCGCTCGGCGGCAGTCCGCTCGGCCAGCTCCCGCACCCCGTCGCCGACCCGCCCCAGCACCAGGGTCGAGTGGTCGCGCAGCACGGCGAGCTTCTCGGCCGCGATCTCCTCCTCGGTCTCGCCAAGCCACTCGGTGTGCTCGAGGCCGACCGAGGTCAGCGCCGTCGCTCGCGAGGGCAGCACGTTGGTCGCGTCCAGCCGGCCACCGAGGCCCGCCTCGATCACGCCGAACTCCACCCGGGCGGACGCGAGGGCCACGAAGGCGGTTGCCGTCGCCGCCTCGAACTGGGTCACCGACTCGCCCTCGTCCAGCGCGCGGTTGACGACCTCGACCGACTGGGCGACCCGCTCCGCCGCCGCGGCAAACTCGCCGGCGTCGATCTCCGCGCCACCGATGCGAACGCGCTCCGACCAGCGCTCGGTGTGCGGCGAGAGGTAGACGCCCGTGCGCTTGCCGTGCGCCTCGAGCAGCGCTCCCGTCATCTCCGCCACCGACGACTTTCCGTTCGTGCCCACGACGTGGATCGAGGCGAAGCGGTGCTGCGGCATCCCCAGCACCGAGACGAGCCGCCGGATCCGCTCCAGCCCGAAGCGCCAGCCCAGCGGCTCGAGCGAGGCGAGGTAGCCCTCGGCGTCGAAGGTCAGTCGCCGAGCTCCTCGAGCTCCGCCCGGTAGGCGGCGAGCTTCTCGCGCTCCGCCTCGACGACATCGGCGGGGGCGTTGCGGACGAACCCCTGGTTCCCGAGCCTGCCCTCGGCGCGCTCGATCTCGGCGCGCAGCGCCTCGCGCCTGTCTGCGATCCGGCGGCGGACCTGGTCGGCGTCCACCTCCTCCGAGGAGAGGATCTCGACCCGGCCGAAGGTCGCCAGCGCCTCGCCCTCGGCGCCGTCGAAGGACAGGCGGGCCAGCCGCGCGACCAGCTCGTGGGGCGGTTCGCCGTCCTCGCCGGCGACGCGCGCAGGCAGCACGCTCCCGGCGGCGACCCCGACCAGGTCGCGCCAGCGCCGCACGCTCCGCGTCAGCTCGATCGACGCCTCGACCTCCCGCTCGGCGGTCTCGTCGATCGAGCGCGCCATCGACCTCCGGGAACGGATGGACGACGAGCATCTCGGAGCCCTGCTCGCCGACCGCGGCGCGCAGGTACGAGTAGATCTCCTCGGTGACGAACGGCATCACCGGGTGGGCAAGGGCAAGCGTCTGCTCGAGCACCCAGAGCAGCGTCGCCGCCGCCTCGGCCTCACCGTCGTAGAGGCGCGGCTTGACGATCTCCAGGTACCAGTCGCAGAGCTCCGACCAGAAGAAGCGATAGAGCTCCAGCGCCGCGTGGGCGAAGTCGTAGGAGTCGAGGTCCACCGTGACGGCCTCGATCGCCCGCTGAAGCCGGGAGACGATCCAGCGGTCCTCGACCCGCGCGGTGCCGCGGCCCCGTCGCGTCGTCACCCGGGCGGCAGCCTGCTCCTGGCGCGGCGGTGGCGTTCAGCAGGATCAGCCGCGACGCGTTCCACATCTTGTTCGCCAGGTCCTGGCCCTGCTGGATCCGATCGGCCGAGTAGCGCACGTCCTGCCCCGACGACATCGCCAGCAGGCCGAAGCGGACGGCGTCGGCGCCGTGGACGTCGATCTCGTCCAGCGGGTCGATGCCGGTGCCGAGGCTCTTCGACATCCGCCGCCCGTCGGGCGCTTGGATCACCGGGGTGATGTAGACGTCGTCGAAGGGGACGTCGCCGGCGAACTCCAGGCCCATCATCACCATCCGGGCCACCCAGAGGAAGATGATGTCCCGCGCCGTGACCAGCACGTCGGTGGGGTAGAAGGCGCGCAGCTCCGGGGTCTCGTTCGGGCCAGCCGAGCACCGCGAACGGCCACAGCGCCGAGCTGAACCAGGTGTCCAGCACGTCCTCGTCCTGGCGCAGCTCGCCGCCGCAGGAGCCGCAGCGGTCCGGCGGCGTCTCGGCGACGAAGGTCTCCTCGCAGGCGTCGCAGTACCAGACCGGCAGCCGGTGCCCCCACCAGAGCTGGCGCGAGATGCACCAGGGCCGGATGTTCTGCATCCAGTCCAGGTAGACGCGCTTGTGCTGCTCGGGGACGATCCGGACCCGGTCGCGCTCGACGACCTCGATCGCGGGCTTCGCCAGCTCGTCCATGTGGCAGAACCACTGCAGCGAGATCAGCGGCTCGATCCGCTGGCCCGAGCGATGCGAGAAGGGCACCGAGTGCATGTACGGCTCCTCGCCGCGGAGCAGCCCCTCGGCGCGCAGCGCCGCGAGCACCGCCTCCCTGGCCTCCTCGGTTGTCAGGCCGGCAAACCTCTCACCGGCCTCGGCGGTCATCAGGCCGTCCTCGCCGATCACCGTCACCTCTTCGAGGCCGTGGGCGCGGCCGATCTCGAAGTCGTTCGGGTCGTGGCCGGGGGTGATCTTCAGCGCCCCGGTGCCGAACTCAGGGTCGACGTGCTCGTCGGCGATCACCGGAAGCCGGCGCCCTACCAGGGGAAGGACGCAATGCCCGCCGATCAGCGCCTCGTAGCGCTGATCGGTGGGGTTCACGGCGACCGCGGTGTCGGCGAGCATCGTCTCGGGGCGAACCGTCGCGACGGTGAGGACTTCATCCGACCCCTCGACGGGATAGTCGATGCGAGTACAGCGTGTCCTCGACCTCGCGATTCTCGACCTCGAGGTCGGAGATCGCCGAGCGCGAGCCGACGTCCCAGTTGACCATGTAGTTGTCGCGGTGGATGTAGCCCTTCTCGTAGAGGCGCACGAAGACCCGGTACACGGCCCGCACGTAGCGCTCGTCGAGGGTGAAGCGCTCGCGCTCGTAGTCGCACGAGGCGCCAAGCCGCTTGAACTGCTCGATGATCGTCGAGCCGTACTGCTCCCGCCACTTCCAGACGCGCTCGACGAACGCCTCGCGACCGATCTCGTGGCGCGAGGTTCCCTCTTCGCGGAGCTCCCTCTCGACCACGGCCTGGGTCGCGATCCCGGCGTGGTCGGTGCCCAGCGCCCAGAGCGTGTTGCGGCCTCGCATCCGGTTGATCCGCATCAGCGCGTCCTGGATGGTGCCGTTCAGCGCATGCCCCATGTGAAGGACCCCGGTCACGTTCGGCGGCGGGATCGCGATCGAGAAGTTCTCCGCCGGCGTTCCCTCGGCCGGCGGATGGAAGTAGCCGCCCTCCAGCCAGCGCTCGAGGATCCGCCCCTCGACCTCGGCGGGCTCGTAGCGGGTCGTCTGCTCGAGGCGCTTTCGGCGCTCGGCGTCCATCGCGCGGCGAGTTTAGTTGCGTCCCTTGCCCACCTCCCGTCATCCGCATGCTCGTGACTTTCGACGTCTATAGGACGTCGAAGTCAAGCGTCCCGCGGCCTCCGCGTCGACGCCGCGAACCGGGCTGACTCTGACCTCGGTCTGTGCGAAACTGGCTCTCGGGCGGTCGGGTTCCAGCCGACACTATGGGAAGGCCCTTGGAAAGCGGACCGGAGAACGGCCGTCCCCCTACTTCGCCAGGCGTCTCCCCGGGACTCTCCTAGGCGGACTCTTCCTCCAGCTCGTCGAGCTCGACGGGCTCGTCCGGGGTGGCCTCGGTGACGAGCGTCGGCCTCAGTCCTCGCTGGATCGTCTCCTTGGTGACCACGCACTTGCGGACGTCGCGTCGCGACGGGAGCTCGAACTGGACGTCGAGCAGGGTCTCCTCGAGGATCGAGCGCAGTCCGCGGGCGCCGACCTCGCGCTCGAGCGCCCGGTCGGAGATCGCGCCGAGCGAATCCGCCGCGAACACGAGCTCGATGTCGTCGAACTCGAAGAAGCGCTCGAACTGCTTGGTGAGCGCGTTTCGCGGCTCGGTCAGGATCTGGATCAGGTCGTCGCGGGTGAGCTGATGGATTGCCGCCACCACCGGCAGGCGGCCGATGAACTCGGGGATCAGCCCGTACTCCATCAGGTCCTCGGGCAGGACCTGCTCGAACAGCTCGCCGGTGTCCTTTTGGGTGCGGGAGCGGATCGAGGCGCCGAAGCCGACGCCCTTGTGCCCGATTCGCCGCTCGATCACCTTGTCGAGATTGGCGAACGAGCCGCCGCAGACGAACAGGATGTTGGTGGTGTCGATCGTCAGGAACTCCTGGTGCGGGTGCTTGCGCCCGCCCTGCGGGCGGCACCGAGGCGGTGGTCCCCTCGAGGATCTTCAAGAGCGCCTGCTGCACGCCCTCGCCGGAGACGTCGCGCGTGATCGAGGGGTTGTCCGCCTTGCGGGCGATCTTGTCGACCTCGTCGATGTAGATGATCCCCGTCTCCGCCTTCTTGACGTCGAAGTCGGCGGCCTGGATCAGCTTCAGGAGGATGTTCTCGACGTCCTCGCCGACGTAGCCGGCCTCGGTCAGCGCGGTGGCGTCGGCGATCGCGAACGGGACGTTGAGGATCCTGGCCAGGGTCTGGGCGAGCAGGGTCTTGCCGCAGCCGGTCGGGCCGAGCAGCAGGATGTTGGATTTCTGGAGCTCGACCTCCTCGTCGCCGTTGTGCGCCATCTGGACGCGCTTGTAGTGGTTGTAGACGGCGACTGAGAGCGCCCGCTTGGCGGTCTCCTGGCCGACCACGTACTCGTTGAGGACCGCGTGGATCTCCTTCGGCTTCGGCAGGCTCTCGAGCTCGAAGCTGGGCGGTGCGGCGAGCTCCTCGTCGATGATCTCGTTGCAGAGGTCGATGCACTCGTCGCAGATGTAGACGCCGGGTCCGGCGATCAGCTTCTTGACCTGGCGCTGCGACTTCCCGCAGAAGCTGCAGAGAAGCTGCTCGTTGGAGTCGGTTGGGCGTGCCACCGTTGCTCTCCCTTCAACGACTACGCCGGACCGTCACCCTGTCAGGTTACGACACGGGCGGCACCGGCTTCGACCCCTGGTTGTTACTAGGTGGGGGCGCGTGTCCCTTCACGGCGCGGGCGGGCTTGCAAGTTGGGCGGCATTCGCGGTCGGGACCTGACCGAGCTCGAGGACGGGGTCCATTGACAGGCCGAGGGTCCACGCATAGGGTGCGCCGATGAGGTTCGGGGGAGGCTCGAGCCGGGGCAAAGGAGGACGCGTGAAGCGAGCACTCATCGGCGCGGGCCTGATCGTCGCGCTGGCGTTTCCAGCCACGATCATCGCCAATATTCGCCACTTCGAGGGCACGGTCGACGAAGGCGGCACGATCAGCTTCGTGACCAAGGTCCGGCACGGCAAGACGATCAAAGTCAGGCAGTTCGTCTTCAAGCACGTCCCGATGCAGTGCGACGACGGCGCCTCGACGGTGGGCGACGTCGGCACTCCTCCGCCGGCCATGCGGGTCAATTCGAGGCACAGGTTCCACGGCAACTTCACCTCGTCGGGCGGCCGCAAGCAGCTGCACATCGACGGCAGGCTCAAGGATCATGGCCACAAGGCCCGGGGCACCCTGCGCGTCAAGGGCGACTTCGGAGGTGGCTCGACCAACTGCGACACGGGCAGGGACCACTGGAGCGCCAAGCGCGGCGGCGGCTCGAACACCTGAGCGCCGCTGATTTCCTGATGCGCTGAAGCGCCCGCAGGCGGGGGCGTTGAAGCAGGGCGCTTGACCGGACGGGCGCGCCCGGCTACCGTCTACCGGTAGGGGTGTCAAGCCAGGGAAGGTGAGACGGGTGAAGCGAATGGTGATTTGCGCGGGGATGATCGTCGCGCTGGCGATTCCCGCAGCCACGTCTGCCGGTGTTCCCGACTATCAAGGGCGTGATCGGGACGGCGGCACCGTCAGCTTCGAGACGAAGGTCAGGCAAGGCCGCGTCAAGAGGGTGGCGGTCGGGTTCGCCTGGAAGAACCTGAACGTGCGCTGCCACGAGGGATGGAGCCAGACCGACGGCAGCTTCACGCGGCGGATGCGGGTGCGCCACCGGAGGTTCCACGGGGTCGGCAGAACGCACACCGAGGGCGGCGAGGTGATCGCGAGGGTCCGCGGCAGGCTCGCTCGGCGCGGACGGGAAGGCCCACGGCATGATCCGCGTGCGCGGCAACTTCAACGCGCTGGCGACCAACTGCGACACCGGCAGGGACCACTGGAAGGCCCATCGCGTCGCCGCCTGACTCGCGCACCGGTGGCGCACGGCGGATCGAGCTAGTGGTGCTCGATCACGCGGTCGACGATGTTGTACTCCTTGGCCTCCTCGGCGCTCATGAAGTAGTCGCGCTCGGTGTCCTTGGCGACCTTCTCGACCGGGTGCTCGGTGTGCTTGGCGATGATCTCGTCGAGGCGCCGGCGCACGTCGATGATCTCCTTGGCATGGATCTCGATGTCGGCGGCCGGGCCCTGGAAGCCGCCCGAGACCTGGTGGATGAGGATCTTCGAGTTCGGCAGCGCCATCCGCTTGCCGTTCGCGCCACCAGCCAGCAGCAGCGCCCCCATGCTCATCGCCACGCCGCAGCAGATCGTCTGCACGTCGGGCTTTATGTACTGAACCGTGTCGTAGATCGCGAGTCCCGCGTACACCGACCCGCCCGGCGAGTTGATGTACATCGAGATGTCCTTGTCGGGGTCCTCGGACTCGAGGTGGATCAGCTGGGCCACGACGAGGTTGGCGATGTCGTCGGTCACCGGCGTGCCCAGAAAGACGATCCGCTCGTTGAGCAGGCGCGAGTAGATGTCGAAGGCGCGCTCGCCGCGCGACGTCTGCTCGACGACCATGGGGACAAGGGGGCTCACAGCGCGAGCCAGTCTATAAAAGCGGCCCCGCGGGTCAGCGATCGGCCCCGGGGGTCCAGAGGCCGCCTTCGCCGCCTTCGGCCTTCTCCTTCTCGGGCGTCCACAGCTTCTCGCGCGCGACGGCCTGCTCCTGCGGGATCGGCCTCGCCGAGCCGGCGATCAGCTCGGCGGCCTTGCGCAGCCGAAGCTCCTCCCTGAGCAGCGCGTCGCGGCCATTGGCGCGAAGGCGCTCGAGAAGCTGCTCCGGGGTCTCCCCGTCCTCCCCCGGCTGCAGCGCCTTCAGCATCTCCTCGTCCGAGACCTCGATCCCCTCGGCCTCGGCGACCGCCGCCAGGGTGGCCTCGCGGCGCAGCGCTCGCTCGGCGTCGGACTCCAGGTCGGTGACCGCTTCCTCGCGCGTCTTGCCCTGCATCTGCAGGTAGGCCTCGGCGCTGGCGCCGCGCGCGGCCAGCGAGCGCTCCAGCCGCTCCCACATCTCGTGGGCGCGCGCGTGGACGAGCTCCTGGGGCAGCTCGATCTGCGCCGCGTCGGCGGCGGCGTCGACCGCGGCCTCCTGGAACTCCGCCTCGATCCGGGCCTCGAGGGCGGCGGCGATCCTGCTGCCGAATCTCGTCGCGAAGCTGCTCGAGCGTCTCGAACTCCGAGGCCTCGGCGGCGAACTCGTCATCGAGGTCCGGCAGCTGCTTCTCTCGGACCTCCTTGACCGTCACCGCGAAGCTCGCCTGCTTGCCCGCCAGGCTTTCGGGCCGGTGGTCGTCCGGGAACCGAACCTCGACCGTCAGCTCGTCTCCGGCCGCCGCGCCGGTGAGCGCCCGGTCGAACTCCGCAAGCAGGCTCTCGGCTCCAAGCTCGACCATCAGATCGGTCGCCTCCGAGCCCTCGAACGGCTCGCCGTCCACGGTCCCCGAGAAGTCGATCACCACCAGGTCGCCCTTGGCCGCGGGGCGATCCACCGGGTCGAGGCTGGCGAACCCCTCGCGCAGCCGATCGAGCTCGGCCTGCACGGCGTCGTCGGGGACCTCGACCTCGGCCCTGCCGACCTCGAGCCCCCTGTACTCGCCGAGCGTGGCCGTCGGCCGCACCGCGACCTCGATCGAGAAGGAGAGCTCCTCGCCGGCGTCCGGGAGCGAGGGCACGTCCAGCTTCGGGTCGCCGACGGGGGTGATCCCCGTGTCCAGGAGCGCGCGCTCGTACCACTCGGGCAGCGAGTCGCGGAGCGCCTGCTCGAGGACGGCGTCGCGCCCAACCCGCTGGATGACGAGTTGCGGCGGCACCTTGCCCTTGCGAAAGCCGGGCATGCGCATGTCGCGGGCCGAGCTGGTGCGCGGCGCGCTCCACACGGTGCTCGACGGCGTCGGCCTCGATCCCCACCTCGACGCGGACGCGGGAGTCGCCGAGCTCTGTGACCGAGGTCCTCATCGACGGCGGAGCTTAGTGCTCGCGCCGCGCAGCAGGGCCTCGCCGAAGTCGACCGAAGAAGGCAACGAGGCGGCCAACCGGCCCCGTCACGAGCCAGGCGAGGAGTCGATCCCGAGAGGCCAAGCTCCGTGCCCCGCTCACCCCTCGGTGCCAACGGGTGCGGCCGCGATCCGCTCGCGGAGCCGGTCTCCCTGCCCGGCCGCCACCGCCCGCGCGGCCCGGGCCTCGTCGAGCGGCACGCCTCGCGCCAGCCGCCAGGTCGAGCAGCGCCTGGCGCTCGTCGCTCTGCTCGCGCGGCGCGGAAGAAGAGCCAGGCGAACAGGCCCAGGGTCACGAGGCCCTGCTCGATCATCATCACCACGCCCGCCGCGCCCTGGTCGGCCAGCGGCGAGATCCCGTGAGCCGCCTCGCCGGCCGCGTAGTCCGGATACAGCGCGGATCCCGACCACAGCAACACGTTGGCGAGCACGGCGCCGCCGAATCGGACCACGATCACGTAGATCAGGCGGGCGCCGTTTCCGAACCAGTCCGGCTTCGGGAGCGGCCCCAGCAGCGCCATCCACATGGCGATCCCGAAGCCGACGAAGCATGCGTGCTCGAGCGCGTGCACCGCCTGGCTCGAGAGCGCCGCCTCGTAGAGGGCGGGAACGTGCCACAGGTAGAGGTCGGCGAGCCACAGCGGCAGCGCGACCGCCGGGTGGCCGAGTACGCGCAGCCAGCCGAGGCCGCGGGTGGCCAGCAGCGGCTGCAGCAGCGGCCCGGTCAGTCCGAGCACGATCAGGAGGGCGGCGAGGTCGCCGAGCACCAGGTGCTGGGCCATGTGGACCCAGACCAGCTGGTCGTCGAGCGCCGCCAGCGGCGACACCAGGGCGACGAGGATGAGCAGCATCGCCGCGGCGAAGCTGAGCTGGCGCCACGCCGGCACCGGCCGGCCGCGGAGCGCGAGGGTTCGGGCGCGGAGCGCGTAGAGCGCCGCCACGATCGCGACTGGGATCAGCTGGAGTGGTTCGAACGCGCCCTGCAGGTGGGCGACCGGGAGTTGCACGCAGTCAGATTAGAGCCAGTCGATTCGCTTGAAGAAGCGGTACAGCACCAGGGTCGCGGTGAACATCACGAGGAGCGCGAGCGGGTAGCCGTAGGTCGAGCCCCAGCTCGGGCATGTGCTCGAAGTTCATCCCCCAGATCGAGGCGAAGAAGGTGGGCACCGCGATGATCGCCGCCCAGGCCGAGATCGCCTGCACGACCTGGTTCTGGCGAACGCTGATCAGCGACAGGTTCGCCTCGAGGATCGAGGTCAGGAGCTCGCGCTGGGAGTTGACCTGCTCGTCGATCCGCCGCGCCCGGCCGGCGACCTCGCGGAAGAAGCGCCGAAGCGCCTCGGGCATCTGCGGGAAGGCCCCCCGCTCGAGCGCCTCCAGCGGCGGCGATCAGCGGCGCCACGGCGCGGTGGAACTCGATCACCTCGCGCTTCAGGAAGTAGATCCGCTGCGTCGACTCGGTCCCGCCCTCGAACACCGCCTGCTCGACCTCCTCGATGTCGTCGTCGATCCCGCCGACCACCGGCTCGTAGTCGTCCACGACCTGGTCGAGGATCGCCCAGACGACCGCCGCGGGCCCGGCGTCGAACAGGTCCGGGTGCTCCTCCTCCAGATGCCGGCGCGCGGGCTTCAGGTCGGCGGCCTCGCCGTGGCGGACGGTGATCACGTACCCCGGGCCCGAGGAAGGCGTGGATCTGGCCGAAGTGGACCTCCTCCTTGGCTTCCTCGTACCAGGCGGTCTTGACGACGCCGAAGAAGTGGTCTCCGTGCTCGTCGAGCTTCGGCCGCTGGTGGACCTCGGAGGCCTCCTCGATCGCAAGCTCCGGGAACGTTGAAGGCGCGGGTGACCTCGACGACCTCTCCGGGGTCGGGTCCTTCATTCCCAGCCAGACGAAGCCCATCCCGGTGGTCCATGCACTCGCGCGCGCGCTCGAGGCTCAGCGGCTCCTCGTTTTGGCGCTGGCGGTCCTTGTAGTAGGCGCAGTCGACGATCATGGCGGCTGATGCTCGGAGGACGCGGATGAGCGGATTGCCTCCGGTTCCCGATTCAGCGCCAGCGCCGCCGTTCCTGCCACCGGCCGTGCCCCGCCGTGCGCTGCCGCCGATAATGACGGCGTGCAGGATCGAGCGGTCAGACGGCGCCGGCTGTGGCTGCGGGGCAGTGGGGCGCCGCGTTGCTCGTGCTGGGGCTTGGGGCCGCGCGGTCGCCGGCCGCGACGCCGAAGATCGGCGGTTGCCCGGTCTTCCCCGCCTTCAAGGGATCCGCCACGGCTCGCTCGGGGGCGAACCAGAGCGCCTGGAACCAGAACGTCTCCAAGGCGCCCGTCGACCCGCGGTCGGGCCACTACATCGCCCGGATCACCAGCCTGGGCGGCAACCAGGTGGTCCACCCCGACTTCGGCGGCAACGGCGCCTACGGGATCCCCTACACCACGGTCGGCCCCCGCCAGCGAGGAGTCCGGGTCAAGGTCACGGGCTACCCGGACCAGAGCGACTTCGGGCGTGCGCCGATTCCCGCCGACGCGCCGGTCGAGAACGGCTCCGACCGCCACGTGCTGGTGCTCCAGCGCCACCGGTGCGACCTGTTCGAGATGTACGCCGCCCACTACGTCGGCGGCCACGGTCACCGCTGGAACGCCGGCTCGACGGCCCGCTTCGACCTGCACTCGACGAGGCTCCGCCACGACGGCTGGACGTCCGCCGACGCCGCGGGGCTGCTCGATCCTCGCCGGCCTGGTGCGCTACGGCGAGGTTCGCCGCGGCCACGTCCGCCACGCGATCCGGGTCACCTTCGAGGAGACCCGTCGCGCCTACATCCACCCCGCCACCCACTACGCCTCGGACCTCTGCGACCCGGATCTGCCGCCGATGGGGCTCCGCCTACGGCTCAGCCACTCCTACTTCCACCACAACCTGCACCGGTTCCCGGCCGGGAGCCAGTCCCGCGTCATCTTCAAGGCGCTCTACCACTACGGGATCATCAACGCCGACAACGGCGGCACCGGCGCCAACTGGTTCATCACCGGCGCCAGCTCGAAGCGCTGGCACGACGGCGACCTCAACCGTCTGAAGACGGTGCCCGGCACCGCGTTCGTGGTCGTCGATTCGCGAGCGCCGGTCAGGACGCCCTGCTAGCCGAAGCCAGGCGGGCCGATGCCTAGTTGAAGCTGACCTGGACCGGCTCGCGGTCGGCGGCGTCCGTGACCTCGAAGAACTCCTTGGCCTCGAAGTTCGCGCATCCCGGCGATCACCGAGTTCGGGAACACCTGGATCTTCGTGTTGTAGGTCTGGACGTTCGAGTTGTAGATCCGGCGCGACGCCTGGATCTCGTCCTCGAGCTCGGACAGGTTGCGCGACAGCTGCTGGAAGTTCTCGGTGGCCCGCAGCTCCGGGTAGTTCTCGGCGACCGCGCGCAGGTCGCCGAGCACGGCGCTCAGCCGGCCCTCGGCGGCGCCCGCCTGGGCCGGGCCCTGCGCCTTCATCGCGTCGGCCCGCGCCTCGGTCACCTTCTCAAAGGTCTCGCGCTCGTGGGTTGCGTAGCCCTTCACCGTCTCGACCAGGTTCGGCACCAGGTCGTGGCGGCGCTTCAGCTGCACGTCGATCCCGGACCAGGCCTCGTCGACGCGGTTGCGCGCCCCGATCATCGAGTTGTTGACCCCGATGAAGATCAGGACCGCGAGGACGACCAGGACGGCGATGATGATGATTACGACCATGGGCGCAGCTTACACAGCGCCTTCGAGGTGGAGCAGGAAACGCTTCATCTCCGGGCCGCCGCCGTAGTTGCCGATCTCGCCGTCCGAGCGGACCACCCGGTGGCAGGGCACCACGATCGGGATCGGGTTCGAGCCCACGGCGGTGCCGGCCGCGCGGAAGGCGCGCGGGTTGCCGGCCCGCTCGGCCGCGTCGCGGTAGGTGATCACCTCGCCGAACGGCACCCGCGCGGTGGCGCGCAGCACTCGCCGATAGAAGCCGGGGTGGCTGAGCCGCCAATCGAGCGGCAGCTCGAAGTGGTCGCGCCGCCCCTCGAAGTACTCGTCGAGCTCGCGCCGCGCCTCGTCGAGCCGGGCGGGATACTCGAGGACCCGCGGCGACACGCTCTGCCGCGAGGCGGGTGAGCATCTCGTCGAGGCTCTCGTTCGGAAGCGCGACCCGCACCAGTCCGCGCGGCGTCGCCGCCACCGCGGCCTTGCCGAGCGGCGTGTCCAGCGTCGCGTAGGCGACGTCCAGCAGGCCGTCCTCGTTGGCCCTCGCCATCAGTCGGTCGACGAACTCGCTCATCTCGCCATCTCCTTCAGCTCCGCCGCGCTCGCGCGCAGCTTCTTGAGTGCCTCGTGCACGCTCTGGCGCGCCGCCTCCTCCGACGTCCCCAGCGCCTCGCCGACCTCCCGATAGCGCAGGTCGACGGCGAACCGCAGCACCACCGCGGCCCGCTGGCCCGCCGGAAGCTCCGCGACCGCGGCCCAGATCTCGCTGTGCCGGGGGCTCATCCCCAGCGCTCCGTCCAGCGAGCCTGGTCCCTGCCGGCCGGTCCGGCTGTCGACCAGCTCCTCGGGCTCGGCGACGGGCCTCGCCCGGCGGGCGCGGGAGCGGTGGTGGTCGATCGCCTTGCGACGCGCGATCGTGAAGATCCAGGCGCGCAGGTTGCCGCGTCTCGGCGCGCGGATACGCTCGAAGCGCCGCCAGGAAGGTCTCCTGCAGGCAGTCCTCGGCGTCGTTCGGGCCCACCATCCCGCGCAGGAACGCGCCGACGGGCTCCAGGTGCTCGTCGAGGAAGGCCTGGAACGGCGGCAATGCCTGTGCCATCGCGATCATCCAACTACAGAAACGTGCGCGGGTGACGGAAACGTGAGGCGGGGAAGCCTTGACGCGCCGCACGGGAGCAGCGTAGGGTCGGGATCTCTGTAGCCAAGTAGAGAGGGAGAGGAAATGCGAAAGCTCGTGCTGGCCGCCCTCGTCGTCGCGGTGGCGGTGGGAGCGTCGGTCGGAGTCGTGCTCGGAAACGGATCGACCGCTGCGATCAAGGCGTCGGCGGCGAACACGCTGAAGGTTCAGATGCACCGGGTCGACGCTCCGAGCAGCAAGCTGGCCGGCCTCGCCACCACGCGGCGTGCTCACCGTGCCAAGGTCATCTACCTCGAGAGCAGCCCGTTCACACTGTCGGGGGGCGAGACCAACGGGGGAACCGCGAAGTGTCCCCGCAGGTCCAAGGCCATCAACGGCTACTTCGGCGAGGACAGCGACACCGTGTTTCCGATCCTCAACTCCGTCGGGGTCTCGCTCCGGAAGTGGACCATCGCAGTGCGCAACGGATTCAACCCGATGACGCCTGACGCGACCGCATTCATCGGGACCGTCTGCTTGAAGCCGTAGCCGACCGGCGGCCTAGACCTCGTCCGCCTGGCGCACGAGCGCCTCGATCCCCTGCACCCGAACGCGGTCTCCCTCGGGAAGGCTGACGTAGACCCCGCCCTCGCGCTCCAGCTGCTCGCGCGGGTTCATGAAGACGATCCCGGAGAACCGGCCGCTGTCATCGAAGCGCAGGTAGTGCGACTCGGGCGTCTGCTCCCGGGCGCCCGCCCGCGGACGGCCGATCGCCGCGTAGACCACGTCGCTCGGCGGATCGTAGGTGACGTGCGAGAAGGTGTAGCGCCCTGCCCGGAGACTCACTGAGCTCAGGCTAGCGAGCCGGGAGAGACGCACGGTTCCTACTTGCTTTCCGGTATGAGAGCCACTACTGTCGCGCCAATCGGGAGCGAGAGACCTGACCGCGATTCGAGCTGAAGCGTCGAGCGGGGATCTCGACCCGAGTCGTTCGGAGACTGACTGCTAGGCCACGGCGGACAGGACGGAGGACCTCAAGATGACAGCGACAGCACAGGGCGAGCTCCAGGACATGCGCACGATCCATGCCCTCGCGATGGCCGTCGACGACAAGGACCGCTACACGCGCAACCACTCCGAGCGCGTGGCGCTGTACGCGACGGCGGTGGCCGTGCACATTGGGCTTCCCGTCGAGCACATCGAGCGGATCGCGATCGCGGGCACCTTGCACGACGTCGGCAAGCTCGCCGTTCCCGACTCAGTGCTCGCCAAGCCGGGGCCGTTGACGCAGCGACGAGTTCGCGGTGGTCCAGCGCCACAGCGCGGCCGGCGAGCGAACGGTCCTCGCCCTCGGCCTCGACGACGTCGCCACCTGGATCCGCCATCACCACGAGCGCTGGGACGGAAAGGGTTACCCGGATGGATTGGCAGGTGAGCGCATCCCGCTGCCGAGCCGCATCATCGGCGCCGCGGATGCCCTCGACGCGATGACGACGGCTCGCGCCTATCGCGACGCGTTGAGCCTCGAGCAGGCGACGGGCGAGCTGGTCGAGCAGGCGGGGAAGCAGTTCGATCCCCAGGTCGCCAACTGCCTCATCGAGCTGCTCGGCGATGGAACCCTGAGCCTGTCCGAGGAGCATCGGGTCGTGACCTCCTACACGATCACGCCGGTCAACGGCAACTTCGCCTCCGAGGACTACCAGCGGATTCGAAGAGCGCTGTTCCCGGGCGGCGATCGCAGGCAGCGACGGCCGTCCGCGAATCTCCGTCGCCTCCTCGATCTGATGGATCGCGCCGCGCAGGGAGGCGCCCCGACGGAGCCCGAGTCCACGATCTACTGCGTCGTGCCTCCGGAGCTGTCGGAGCTCTTGGAGCCGCTGACACGCCACTTCTCCGGCGACTCGAAGGTCGAGGTCGTGATGGAGCAGAGGCGGCGTCGTGACCGGCGAAGGGGCAAGGACCGGCGCCAGGGAGGCGGCCCTGCCGCGGAGGCAGTGGAGCGCCGGCTGGGGCGTGAGCTGGAGGGCAGGCGCTTCGGGGAGCGCCGGGCCGTGCTGGTGCCGGTAGAGCGAGCAGCCGGCGTTGCCGCCGGACCTCTACGGCTACGCCGACCAGCTCGGGTTCGTGAGGCGGGTCGACGGCTCGAGGCTGGACCTGGAGGTAGCGCGCCTGAAGGAGATGGCCGCGCACTGGCGCGACCGCTGCCGCGACGCGGAGCGCGAGGCGACCGGGCTGCTGCGGACGCTGGTCGGCGTCGCCGATGACCTCGGCAGGTTGCGGACGTGGTCGCCGCGCCGGTTCATGGCCGTGCACCGCGTCCAGCGAACCATCGAGCGCTACCACCAGGGACACCCGGAGGCGCCCCCAGCGACCGCTCAGTCCGGCCCCTCGGCGACATCGTCGATCGCGAACCACGCGAGGCGCATGTCGACCCGCTCGCCACGGAACGGGACGCCCTCGGCTTCGAGGAGCCGGCGCTGACGCTCTCCCTTGGCCAGCGACCCGTCGGCGCGCACGACGCGCTGCCAGGGAACGCCGGGGTCCTCGCAGGCCGCCATCACCGCGCCGGCAAAGCGGGGCGCGCCCGGACATAGGTCCCCGTAGGTGGTCACGAAGCCGGCGGGGACGGAACGGGCACGCCGCAGGACCTGACGGGCGCGAGCGGACTCGACCACCCCCTCAGTATCCGTCAGTGCACGACGCGTTTACGCAGCTTCGACCCAGGCGGGCTCCGCGTCGGCCTGCTCTGCCTCGGCCTCCACCTGCCCACGGCCCGCTCCTCCGGCTGAAGGACCGTGACGGCCACGACGATGGCCGCCACCACGAGACCGGCCCCGACGAGGAATGCCAGGTGGTATCCGCTGGTCAACGCGGACGCCGTGCTGTCCCCGCTCGCGATCAGGCTGTCGCTGCGCGTGCTGGACAGCGTCGCGAGCACCGCCAGCCCCAGCGCCCCGCCCACCTGCGCCGTGGTGTTGACGAGGCCGGAGGCCAGGCCCGCGTCCTCCTGGGTGGCGCCGGACATGGCCAGCGTCATCAGCGCCGGGAAGCAGACGCCGATCCCGAAGCCGAGGATGATCATCACCGGCAGGACGTGCTGCACGTAGCTGCCGTCCACCGGCGCCCGCGTGAACAGGGCGAGCCCGACGACGATCAGCACCAGGCCGGGGAGCAGCGTCCTGCGGGCGCCGAAACGCATGATCAGCGGCTCCGCGAAGCGGAAGGACAGCACCCCCATGATGAGCGTCGCCGGCAGGAAGGCAAGGCCGATCTGAAGCGCGTCATAGCCCAGCACCCGCTGGAGGTACAGGGATCCCATGAAGAACAGCCCGAACATCCCGGCGACGGTCAACGCCTGGATCACGTTGGCTCCCGAGACGTTGCGCGACCGGAAGATCCGCAGCGGGATGAGCGGGTTGCCGGTCCGCGCCTCGCGCAGAACGAAGGCGGCCAGCAGCGCGAGCGAGACGGCGCCGAGCCCAAGCGCCTGGCCCGAGCCCCAGCCGTCGTCCGCCGCCGGCTTGACGATCGTGTAGACGCCGAGCATCAGCGAGCTCGTGATCAGCACGGCCCCGGGGATGTCGGCCCCGCCGCCGAAGCCGATGCCCTCGTCCCTGTCGATCAGCCGCATCGCGAGGATCCCGGTGACGATCGCGATCGGGACGTTCACGAAGAAGATCCAGTGCCAGTTGATCGACTGTGTCAGCACGCCGCCGATGAGCAGCCCGATCGTGCCACCCGCGGAGGCGACGAAGCCGTAGACGCCGATCGCCTTCGCCCGGTCGCTCGGCTCGGGGAACATCGTGACGATCATGCCCAGGATGACTGCGGAGGTCATCGCGCCGCCAACGCCCTGGACGAAGCGCGCCGCGACCAGCAGCTCCTGGCTGTCGGCCACGCCGCAAAGGAAGGAGGCCAGCGTGAAGACGCCGAGGCCGGCCATGAAGACGCTCTTGCGCCCGAGGATGTCGCCGAAGCGCCCGGCCAGCAGGAGCAGGCCGCCGAATGAGATCAGATAGGCGTTGACGACCCAGGCGAGGCTCGACTGCGAGAAGCCGAGGTCGCTCTGGATCGACGGCAGCGCGACGTTCACCACTGTGATGTCGAGGACGATCATCAGCATCCCCGCGCAGAGGACGTAGAGGGCGATCCAGCGGTTTCTGTCGGTCATCTGCTCCGTCATGCGCGTTGGCCTCCTCATTCGTCGATTTTCAATGGGGACCGGCCAGAGTCCCAAAACTCATCGGTCGCCGGTCGCGACTACCCGGTTGGGGGCCGTCGAACCTGGCCGCCGGCCCGGGTCAGTCCAGCAGCTCGGGCAGACCGAAGCGCTCGAACGCGGCGGCCGTTGTCCGGAGATCGGCGGGCTGCTCCGGCAGCCGCGCCAGGACGCGGCGATCGGGATCCTGCGTGGACCGCGTCAAGAAAGCGGTGACGTCGCTGATCTGCGGTCCCGCGAAAGGTCAGCACGTTGAGCGCGAACCGACGATAGGCCCCCTCATCCGGGTCCCAGCTGTAGAAGGCGAGCGCTGCCTGCCCGTTTGCGCGAACCCGAACGGCACGCCAGCGCCACTCGCCCGACATGCGGCCAGCCGGCCAGGAAGAGCGCGATCGCGTCGCGGCCTCCAAACCAGGTCCGAAGCGGCGGCATCGCGAAGGTGGCGTCGTCGGCCAGCATCGCGACGACCGCGTCGATGTCGCCTCGCTCCCACGCATCGACGTAGCCGTCGACGATCTCGGTGAGGCGCTGGTCGCCGAGCGCGCGCAGGGTGGCCTGCTGGCTTTGCTCGGGCAGCCGCTCGTCGACCGCCGCGCGGGCGCGCTGCAGGGCGCTGTTGACCGAGGCGGTGGTCGTCTCGAGGGACTCGGCGACTTCGCGGGCCGAGAAGCCGAGCACCTCGCGAAGGATCAGCACCGCCCGCTGGTTGGCCGGCAGATGCTGGAGCGCCGCGACAAACGCCAGCTCGACGCTCTCGCGCCGTTCGTAGCGAGCCTCGGGGGCGGCAAACCCGTCTTCCAGGCCCAGCGTCTCATCCGGGTACGGCTCCACCCACACCGACTCCACCAGCGGCTCGCCGGGGCCGTCGTGGGGATCGGCGGCCGGGCCGTAGTCGACCGGAAGCACCCGCTTGGGCCGTTTCTCGATCGCGTTCAGACAGGTGTTCGTCGCGATGGTGTAGAGCCACGAGCGCAGCGAGCTTCGCCCCTCGAATCGCGGCAGTCCACGCCAGGCGCGCAGCAGCGCCTCCTGGAGCGCGTCCTCGGCATCGTGAACCGAGCCGAGCATCCGGTAGCAGTGCGCGTGGAGCTCGCCGCGATGGGGCTCGACGAGGCGGCCATAGGCGTCCTCGTCACCCCCGCGCGCCGCCTCGAGCAGCTCACGCTCTCTCTCGGTCGAGCTTGTGGGAGCGGAGCTCATGGCTCACAGCCTAGACAGATGAGGCGGGGCGAACTCATCGCTCACGCCGATGAGTTTGGAGGCTCGCGCCGGTCACACAGGGGAGGGCATTGATTCCGACCCCTTCCAAGCCGGTCGTCCATTTGGAGCTGCACACCGGCGATCTGCCGCGCGCCTGCGCGTTTTACGCGCGGCTGTGCGGCTGGCAACCCGAACGCATCGCGTCCGGGTCCAACGCCTATCTCGCGCTGGGGCTGGGCGGCGGGATTCGGCGGTGGCGTCGTCGAGTGCGAGACACGGCGCCCGCTGTGGCTGCCCTACGTCGAGGTCACCGAGATCTCCGAGGTCACCGAGCAGGCGCGCCTGCTCGGAGCCTCGGTGCTGCTGGAGCCCCGCGAGGGCCCGGCGGGCTGGCGCAGCGTCGTCGCCGCGCCCGCCGGTGCCGAGGTCGCCTTCTGGCAGCCGAAGGGGTGAGCTGAGCTCCGGGTGAGCGAGGCGCTGAGCCGGCGCCTGCAGGCCGGTTAGCCGACCGCTCGCCGGCGGTGGAAACCTTAGGATGGCGCCGGTGGCCACCCCGAAGCAGGAGCTCAAGGGTCCCAGCGCTGGGCCGGCGCTCGGGGCGTGGGCGGACACCGTGCCCTGGGCACAGACCAGAGTCGGCTCGTCCCTCGTTCGCAGGCTGAGTCGGATTGCGGCACGGCCGCACGCGATCCTGCTGGCGTTCGTCCTGATCGCCGTCCTGCTGAACTTCTGGGAGACCCGGGGACAGACCTTCTACTCGGACGAGTGGGGGCGGCTTTTCTTCCCCAACGCGGACAACGACTCGTTCGCTTCGCTCCTGCGATGGCGCAGCGGCCACCTGGTCATCCTCCACGTCCTGCTGTACAAGGGGCTGTTCGGCGTCTTCGGAGCCGATTCCTACACGCCCTTCCGGATCGTCGAGGCGTTGCTCGTGGGGACGTGCGGGCTGCTCTTCTATGCGCTAGCGCGCACCCGGGCCGGGGCGTGGCCCTCCCTGGCCGCCACCCTCGTGCTCCTCTTCCTCGGCTCCGCATGGGAGGTGACGGCCACCCCGTACGGGAGCGTGATCCTGCTTCCGGTCGCCTTCGGGCTCGCCGCCCTCCTGTGCCTGCAGCGCTTTTCGCGGCGCGGAGACCTCCTGGCCTGCCTGCTGCTGATCGCTGCCGTGGCCTCGCACAGCGACGGCTTGGCATTCGTGGCTGGGGCCACTGTGCTGTTGGCCCTCCAGAGCGGGCGCCGCTTCCTGGACCAGGAGTCTGGGTCGTGGGGGTCCCCGCCGTCCTCTACGTGACCTGGCTCGCCTGGTACCGGCTGACCGCATCCGGCCCGACCCCCGAGCCGGTTCAGGCGCACAACCTCGGCGAGGTTCCCTCGACGGCACTATCGGTGTTCGCCGCGGGCCTTTCGTCGATCAGCGGGTTCTTCGGCGCCTCGGGACCCGCGCATGTGGGGTCGTTCAACCTCAACGCGGGCTACCTGCTGCTCGGCCTGCTCGTGATCGGGGTGATCTGGCGGGTTCGAAGCGGATCCCCTCCGGCGCGCGAGATCTGGGTTCCGGTCGTGCTCGCGTTGACCTTCTGGATCTTGCTCGGGATGGTCACCAGCACCCAACGCACGCCAACGGAAAGCCGCTACATCTACCCAAGCGCGGTCTTCCTGCTGCTGATCCTGTTGGAGTTCACGCGCGGCATCCGCCTGACGCCGCGAGTTGCCTTGTTCGGCGTCGGTGTCCTGCTCGTCTCAGCTGGTCCCCAACGCGATCAACCTCCACGAGCAGGCACGGCAGATCCGCGCTGCCGCCGCCGACGAGCGAGTCGAGCTCGGCGCCCTGGATGTGCTGCGAGACGAGGTCCCTTTGGCCTCGATCCCGCACCTGTCGCGCAAGAACAACGTCCTCAGCGTCGGCGGGGAAGGCTTTCGCGTCCTCCCCGTTGACGTACTTCCCAGCCTTCGATCGCTATGGCAGCCCGGCCTACAGCCCGGCGCGGATCGCGGCCGCGGGCGAGAAACGGCGGCAAGCCGCCGACAAGGTGCTCCTGCAAGGTCGACGATCTCACCCTGTCCAGCCTCTCCGCCGGCGCTTCAGCCGGCGGGCACGGCTGCCGCTCAACCGGCGGTCAGCCCATCGGCGTTCCCGCGGCCGGCCTGGAGATCCGGCCTCGCGAGATCCAGGGCGAACGTGACCGTGGCCGCCCGCCGCTTCGCCACCGGGTTTCAGGAGCTCGAGCCTCCCCGCCGGGTCGGGTCCCATGGTCCTGAAACCGGGGGCGAGCCAGGAGGTTCGCCCGTGGTCGGTGGAGGTCGACGGGGCGACCGTCTGCGCGATCGAATGAGCGCCGGCGCCACGTCGCAGCGCAATGTCCAGATCGTCAGCGCCTTCTTCGACGCTGCCGGCGACGTTGGCGAGGCCGCCGAGGCCTTTCTCGCCGAGGATGCGGAGTTCGTGCCCTTCACGCGGCTCGCCGGGTCAGGGTCCCGGGCATCCATGCGGTTCAGGTCCACCGAACCCCTAGGACATCCGCTCGTGGGTCAAGTTGAGCGACTGAGTTCATCGACTCACGGTGCGGCAGCTGCCCGGCCGTAGCGGCGGCGATGGGCTATCGCGCCCACAAGCCCGAGCGGCAGCGGCAGCCAATACGAGAAGAGGCGATAGGCGAAGGTTGCGAGCAGCGCGTCGCCTGCCTTGACCCCGGCCAGTGCCAGGGTCGCGGTGAGCCCCGCCTCGACGAAGCCGAGCCCGCCGGGCGTGATCGGGATCTGCGCCAGGACCTGCGCGGCACAGAAGGCAAGCAGAACGAGCGCCGGGCGCGGGTGGGAGCCGACCGCTGCCAGCGCGGCGAGAAGCGTCGCGTAGTCGAATGCCCAACGACCCACCGCTGCCAGCAGGGCTCGCTTCCAGCGCGGGCCCAGCGTGCCGAGTAGCCGATCCCGCTCGCGCATCAGTCGCTGCGGCAGGCGGGTGAGTGGCGGAGAGTCACGGCGCAACCGGTTGCGAATGCGCTGCACGACCCGGCCGATCCAGGCGAGCGGGCCGTCGAGCGCGAACACAGCCACCCCGGCGGCCAGCAGGAACGCGAATGCCACCAGGCCGATCACCGTTGCCTCGACCAGGCTTCTGTCCACCGCACCGCGGATGATTGCCGGCACGACCAGGACGGGGAGCGCGAGCACGATTGCGAAGGTCAAGAGATTGGCGGCGGTCAGCCCAGCAACGGCACGGCCCCGCTCGAGCCCGGCCTGAACCAACATGCGGTACTGCAGGGCGGCGCCGAGAGCCCCACCTCCGGGCGCAATCTTTGCGAGCGCGTTGCCGGCCAGCTGCGAGTCGATGACGTCGCGCCAGGGCGCCCTCTTGAGGGCGACTCGCTGCAGCACCCAGAGGCAGGCAAGCGCGGCGCCCTGAAGAGCGGCCATCGCCGGAAACCAAGCGAGAGCGAGTTGGGAGAGATCGCGCCCCGATCCGACCACGTCGATCAGGCTTGGGGCCACGAGGTAGAGCGAGATCGCGGTGACCGCGAGCCAGAACGCGGTTCGTGCGAGGCCGCGCGCCGGTCGAGCCTCCGCCTCTCCCCGTTCGATCTCCCGCTCGGCGTCGGCGCGATCCTCGATCGCCCGCTCGACACGATCGCCGATCGAGGGAGGCTTCGACGTCACCTCAGTTGACCCCGTGCTGTCTTGTGACTTTGGCTGGCGGCGGTCAGCGTCGCCGCGAGCTGCCGGTCCCGATGCTCGATCTATGCGTCGAGTCCTTCTCGGAGCCATGTCTTGGCGGCGTCCAGTTCGTGCACCGGAAAGGCACGGGCTTCGCCCGGCAGCAGGACGGACAATGCCCGGACCGCGGGTCGCATCCAATCTTCGTCGCTGACCACCGCGACGCGCTCGAACGAGGTGGCGTGGCGGGCGCGGAAGCCGGTGTCGGCCTTCATCGCGTCCCCCTCGACGTTACGAGCCTCAGAGCCCAAGAGGTAGAGGAGACGAACCTTCTGCCCGCTCGCGATCTCGTCGCGCAGGACCGGCTCGACGGCCTCCTCCCAATCGTCGTCTTCAACCTCGCCAATTGCCTCGAAGCCGATCGTTCCGGCCGGCATGTCGGCGACCCGTCGCAGCATCATGCTCCCTTCTCGTTAGGGCGATACTAATTCAATTCGGCCGCCCTCCAAGGCGAATCCAGCCATAGAAACGGCAACGAACCCGCCGGTAGGTTCGACCCACGAAGGTCGACCGTGATCGAAAGGATCTGAATGGAGTGGTCGTTGCCGAGCGTGGCGCTGGCACTGATCGCCGTTGCCGCGGTCTCGAAGCGCCTTTCGGGGTCGCCGATCACGCCGGCGATCCTGTTCGTCTCGATCGGGATCCTGGTGGGCCCCAAGGTCCTCGACGAACTCGACATCTCGAGCACCAGCTCGACCGTGCGGGCGCTGGCCGAGGCGACGCTGGCGCTCGTGCTCTTCTCCGACGCCTCGCGAATCGACTTCGGAGCGCTGCGGCGCGAGATCTCGGTGCCGCTGCGTCTGCTCGGAATCGGCCTGCCGCTGACGATCGCCCTCGGAGCGCTCGCGGCGGCCGTGATCTTCGACGTGCTGACCTTCTGGGAGGCCGTCATCGTCGGGGTCATCCTGGCCCCGACCGATGCCGCCCTCGGCCAGGCGGTCGTCACCGACCCGCGCGTTCCTGGTCGGATCCGTCAGGGGCTGAACGTCGAGAGCGGCCTCAACGATGGGATCTGCGTGCCGCTGCTGTTCGCGGCCGTTGCAGCCGCAGACGTCGAGTCGCATATCTCGGGCGGGCGAACCGGGATGACCCTGCTGCTCGAGGAAGTCGGCTATGGCATTGCCGGAGGGGTCGCCGCCGGGCTCCTGATCGGAGCCGTCATCGTGTACGCCGGCCGCCGGGACCTGATCGAGGGCACCTGGCGACAGGTGATCCCGGCCGCCGGCGCCGCCCTCGCCTACGGCACCGCGAGCGCGCTCGGCGGATCGGGCTTCATCGCGGCCTTCGTCGCAGGCATGGTCTTCCGGGCGGTGATCAAGCGCGACCCGGAGGACATGAACCGGCTCACCGAAGAGGCTGGAGCAGTGCTCAACGGCCTCACCTTCGTCCTCTTCGGGGCGATCCTGCTCGGACCCGCGCTGGGAGAGCTGAGCTGGAAGCTTGCCCTCTACGCGGTTCTCAGCCTGACGATGGTGCGAATCGTGCCCGTCGCACTCGCGATGCTCGGCTCGCACGCGCAGCTGCCGACGCTTGGCTTTCTCGGTTGGTTCGGACCCCGCGGCCTGGCCTCGATCGTCTTTGCGGTGATCGTGGTCGAGGAGTCCGCAGCTTCCCCACGAGCACCTGATCGTCACCGCGATCTACCTCACCGTCGGGCTCTCGGTCTTCGCCCACGGCCTCACTGCCGCTCCCCTGGCCAACCGCTACGCGCACTGGTTCGAGCGTCATCCCCGCGGCAAGGCCCGCCGATGGAGAGTGTTCCGACCGAGGTGACCCGGGCGCGGCGGTTGATGCGCGAGAGCACTTCGGCTCGCTAGCGAGCGGCTAGGGTTGCGGCGTGAAGTGGTACCGGGCGCCCCAGCGGATGGCCGCAGCCGCGGCTCTCGTGCTGCCGCCCGTGATCCTCGTCCTGGCGGTCGACATCGTGGTCGAACAGTTCCCTCGCGGCCTGATCGTCCTCGCGGGAGTCGCGATCGCGTTCGCCGCCGCCTGGTACGGCCTCCTTCGCACCGGGGCGGCCAGGGTCCTGGGAGTCGCGATCGCAGTTCTTGCGCTCGCGGCGACGGTCGTCGTGCTGATAACCGACGGCGACCACGTGGTCCAGGGGCTCGTCATCCTGGCCGGGATTGCGCTGGCGCTCGCCGCGACACGCGCCGCCTTCAGCATCCATGTCCCCCTTGCCGACGCCCGACCGCCGGAGCACCCGGTCCTCTTCTTCAACCCAAAGTCCGGCGGAGGTAAGGCCGAGAGGTTCAACCTCGCCGAGGAAGCGCGCGCACGGGGCATCGCGCCGATCGAGCTGACGCTCGGCACCGACCTGGAGCAACTCGTGCGTGGTGCCGTGGCCGATGGCGCCGACGGGCTGGCGATGGCCGGGGGCGACGGCTCGCAGGCGATCGTCGCCGCGATCGCCGCCGAGCTCGATCTGCCCTACGGCTGCATCCCGGCAGGCACCCGCAACCACTTCGCCCTCGACCTGGGCGTCGATCGCGATGACGTCGTGGGCGCCCTCGACTCCTTCGTCGATGGTGGCGAGCGCCGCGTCGACCTCGCCGAGGTCAACGGGCGGGTGTTCGTCAACAACGTCTCGCTCGGGCTCTACGCGGAGGCGGTCCAGCGGAAGGGCTATCGCGACGCGAAGCTGAAGACGATCCTCGACACGCTTGCCGGACGTGCTCGGACCCGAGGGCGAGGGGCTCGATCTGCGCTGGAGCGGGGCCTGGCGGTCATGAACACTCCTCGGGCGCTGCGATCCTGGTCTCCAACAACCGCTACCGGCTGGGCCACGCCGTGGGCTCGGGAACCCGCCCGAGAATCGACGACGGCCTGCTCGGGGTCACGGTGGCCTCCGCGCCGACCGGGCGCGGTGAGCACCGGCGCCTGCCGCAGCGACCCTGGCGCGAGTGGTCGACTCCCGAGTTCGAGGTCGACGCGGACGGCCCGATCGCCGCCGGCGTCGACGGTGAGGCGCTGAGGCTGGACCCGCCACTTCGCTTCCGAATCAGGCCCGGCGTACTGCGAGTGCGGATCGCCCGCGCCCATCCGGGCGCCTCGCCCTCCGCCGCGATGCCCGAGGATTGCTGGGAGACCGTCCGTGCGCTGGCGCGGATCGCGGCGGGGCGTGCTCCGCCCGAGCCCGGCTAGGCGCCGCGCAGCGCGAAGGGCCGCAGCATGAGACAACAAACGCAGACCACTAAGGCAAGGAGCAACATGGACATCGTCGAGATCGAGCAGAAGGAGACCCTGAGCCGCAAGGAGGTCGCGACCCGGCTGCGCAGGCTCGCCACCATGCTCGCCAAGAGCAACGACATCAAGTTCGAGCAGGGCGGAATGAACATGACGGTCCACGTCCCCGACGAGGTGCAGTTCAAGGTCGAGCTCGAGGTGGAGAGCGATGAGCGAGAGCTCGAGATCGAGTTGAAGTGGTGATATCGCGCACCGCTCCCCGCATCTGAGCTCCTCCGACATGGACGCCTCGACCGCGGCGTCGCCGCGCCTCGGGCGCTGGCTCGACGAGGCCGAGCGCCTCGACGTCGCGGTCTACGCGGCGATCGCCCACACCTCCACGCCGGCGATCGACCGCGCAATGAGCCGACTGTCGCGTGCCGCCGACTATTCGCGCCTGTCGCTCGCCTCGGCTGCCGTGTTGGCGGTGGCGGGGGGCGCGACGGCCGCCGGGCGGCCGTGATCGGGCTCGCTTCGGTTGCGGTCACGGCGACCGTCGCCAACCTGATTGCCAAGCCGCTCGGCCGTCGCCGACGCCCAGACCGGATCGCGCAGGAGGTTCCCCTCGCCCGCCAGGTCCGCATGCCGGTCTCCAGCTCGTTTCCGTCCGGGCACACGGCCGCGGCGTTTGCGTTCGCGACCGGAGTCGCCCATGTTTCGCCCGCGGCAGCCGCGCCCCTACGGGCGCTGGCAGCATTGGTCGCGTACTCCCGCGTACACACGGGCGTGCACTATCCCGGCGACGTCGCGGCTGGATCGCTCCTGGGCATCGCGCTCGCCGAGGCGACCGCCCGTTCGCTCGATGGCAGGCTTGGCTGGCCGGATTCGGCTTGATACGGCGGATTCTGGGCCCCTAGAGGCCGTTAAGGAGCCTCGCTTCACACCCGAGAGGTCGGTGCGTTAGATTGAGAACGCAACCCGTCGAGGACGAGAGGAGCAGGCATGGATTTCAAGAAGCTCGCCGACCGGGCGAAGCGGACCGTCGATAAGCGCGGCGGGCCCGAGAGCCTGAAGGAGGACGCGGCCGAGCTCAAGGACATCGCGACCGGCCAGGGAAGCTTGACGGACAAAGGAAAGGATGCCGCCAAGGCGATCAAGGAACCGGGCGCCGGCTCCGGGGCGGCCGGCGACAAGGAAGGGCCCGCCCCGCACGAGTCCCCGCCCGGTTGAAACGCGCCACCGCGTTGGCGAAGCTCGTCACGTAGACGCTCTGTCCATCTGGGCGCACCGCGATGGGTTTGAACCAGGTGACGAGTGTGGGCTCTTTCGCCTTAGGAAGAGCGCGCGAAGAGGCGAAGGAAGAGCAGGAAGATGTTGACGACGTCGAGGAAGATCCCCGCTGCCAGCGGGATTGCCTCGTCGGCGCCAGCCCGGCGGAGGCGATTGAAGTCGATGACGGTGTAGAGCCCGAAGATCGCAAGGCCAGCGAGCGACCAGGCGGTATACACGGCCGGGATCTGGACGAAGATCAGCACGATGCCCGCCCCCAGCAGCGCCAGGAGCAGCACGAAGGCGATCCGGTACAGGAACGAGAGATCGCGGCGAACCGCGTATCCCCCGGATCCGAGGGCCGCAACGAAGAGCGCCGTGGCCCCGAACGCCTGCCGGACCGCCGTCGGGTCGGTGTTGGAGTAGTAGTTGACGGTGGTCGCGACGCTTCCACCGACCAGCAGACCGAACGCGAACAGCAGCGCTAATGCCAGGCCGGTCTGGCCACGGGCGTTGGCCACGTGCAAGCCGATCAGGCAGCCGAGGGAGAGCAGCCAGGCGATGAACCAGCCCGGGCCGCCCAGCCCTCGCCCCAGCCAGACCCCGAGGGTTGCGAAACCTACAGTCAAGGCGACGAGCGCCATGACGCGACCGAAGAGAGCGGGCATCGAGACCGTCGCCGGTCGTTCTGGGTATGCGGTTGCCGTCACCGGACCCCACCCTACCTAGCGTCTCCTCGCCAACGCCTCGGACGAATGTCGGATTGCGGCTCCCTGGTGACCGACTAAGGTCGGCCCATGTCCGAGTCAGCCCGACTCGGAGGCCTGTGCCGAGGCCGAGAGCCTCGGAGGCCTGACGAAGCGCGCAAGGCCCGCCTTTGGCCCGCGGCCAACGTGGCTCTTCAGCGGCGCGCTTCTCGCTGACGATCGCCTACGTCGCGCTCGCCGTCTACCTCTCGGCTCCATGGAGATCGGAGCTCGAAGCGGCGATCGGCCCGATCGCGGCGCTGGCTGATCCCGACTCTGCTCGCTTACGTCCCCGCTCTGATCATCGGGTTCCTCGCCTTCACGCTGATTCTGTCCCCCTACCGGTTTCCGCGTCCTGCACCCACCGAGCGGCGACTGGCCAGCGGGCGAGTGGCCGCCGGTCACGGTCGTGATCGCGGCGTTGAACGAGGAGGACGCGATCACCCCGACGCTCGAGCGGATCGCCGACCTCACCTATCCCGGACCGATCGAGGTCGTGTTGGCCGACAACAACTCGACCGACCGAACGGCGGAGCTGGCCGAGCAGGCCGCGCAGCGGCTCGGCCTTCGCTACCGGCGGGTCTTCGAGAAGGAGGTGGGCAAGTTCAAGGCCCTCAACGCGGCGTTGGCCACGGTTACCACCCCGTTGGTCGTGAGCGTCGACGCCGACACCTACTTGCACCCCGACGCGCTCAGCTACCTCATCGCCCGGGTCACCAGCCGTCCCCAGGGCCAGCGCGTCTGCGCGTGCGCCGGGGCGCTCGTGGTCGAAAACCCGACCGCCAACCTCCTGACTCGAATGCAGGGCTGGGACTACCGCCTCGGGATCAACGGCGTCAAGCGCATGCAGTCGGCCTACAACAGCGCCCTCGTCGCCCAGGGGGCGTTCTCGGCCTACTGGACGGAGGATCTTCGCGCCGTCGGCGGCTGGCCGGACGCGATCGGCGAAGACATCGTGCTGACCTGGACCCTGCTGGACAACCGAGGCGTAGTTCTCTACGAACCCACCGCGCTCGGCTTCACCGCGGTGCCCGAGCGGGTCCGCAGATTCATGAAGCCAGCGATCGCGTTGGGCGCGCGGCATGGTCGAGGGGATCGAGGCCAACCCGCCCCACCGCCAGCCACGCGTCTTGGCGAAGGCGGTGGCCGGGATCGACTACCTCGTGCCGCTTGCTCGACATCGGATACGTCTTCTTCTGGGTGCCCGGCGTGATCCTGTTCGTCTTCGGGTACCCGCTTGCTGGTCTCGTGGTGGTCGATGCTGGTGATCCCGATCACCCTGGTGATCTACGGGCTTCTTCGCCGCTGGCAGGAGCGGTGGGTCTTCAGCCGGCTCGCCGTCGACGTGAAGCCCGACACGCGCGGGTTCTTCGGCTACCTGCTCGGCTACCAGGCTCTGACCTCAGCGGCCGCGCTGCGCGGCTACGCGCAGTCCCTGATCGGGGTCGCCCGTCGCTGGTGACGCGCGCGCTCAGCCCTGGGCAGGTGAACAGCGAGCCGATGAAGAAAGTGCCGCGTCGGCCGCCGCCGACGAGCTGCATGCCCGAACGGCGCCCATCCTCAGGATGCCTGCCGCGGTCGGGACCCGTGCGCTCAGCTCACGACGACGACCACGGCCGTCGCCAGCCCGAGCATCCCGCCGACGACGCCAAGCGCGGTTGCGACCGCCGCCGATGGTTGGGCGAATCCACGCTCAGAAACGTCCCGCGTTACAGCGGTCCCGCGCAGGTTCCCGTACCCGAACAGCGCGATGCCGTAGAGCGCGAACGCCACTCCGAGCAGTGTGTAGGGCCACACGACCGTGCTGTCGTCGAGCGCCGGGACGAGCCGGCCGACTCCGATCGAGACCGCGATTGCCGCAAGTCCGGTTCGCCACCATGCCAGCTGGGTGCGCTCGCTGGCAAGCTGTGTTTGTCGAGTCGCGTCATCCGGCATCAGCGGTTCGCCCAATCAGGTGGCCTGGTGCGACCGACGCAGACGCGACCGGCTCAGCGCTTACGGCGCTGGGGGAAGCCGAGGTCTGCAGCGCGCCCGGAGCGACGGATGCGAGCCTTACGACAGTGCTGTCCGTCGTAACCATGCTCCGGCGCATGCTCGGGGCGATCAGTACGCCGGCCGAGGAAGAGACCTTCGCAGCCGTGGTCGGCAGCCGCGATCGTCCTCGTATGTGGTCGGGACGGTCACCTATTCGCTCGGCGAGGGCTGGAATGTGGGCGACGGGTTCTACTTCGCCGTCTGCACGCTGACCACGTCGAGCATCGCGGATCCCGAATCTCACGCGTCGCGCAGTCGAGGCGCTGAAGATCTTCACCGCCCTATACGTGCTTACCGGCATCGGGATCCTGGTGCGAGCTGGCGCGACCAGCTCGGCGTCGGGTCCGTGAGGATGAACGAAGAGCACAGGGCCGCCAGACACGCCGGGCCGGAGAGAGGCGCGCCCGCCGCCCAAGGAAGATCCGCCAGGGCAGAGTCGGCCGAATAGCCGACCGGTTCAGTCGCAGGCCGAGCTGGTGGCGCGTCTGAAAGTCCTGCGCCAGCCGTCACAGGTGCTGTTGATCTTCGGCACGAGCCCGGCCAGCTGCTGGGCCGTCGGGGACGAGGGCGGCTTCTCGATGGTCTTGGCGAGGCTCGAGACGGATCGACTCCAGCGCGCTGGTCTCGCTCGGGAAGATCCGCCTTCGCCGAGCTCGACGACCGCGTTTGCATCGGTCTGTACGTTCTGGAGGTCCGTCTGCCGGGTCGGAGACGCGCGCCGCTTCTCGAGCTGGACGCCCTTGAGCGTGTCGACCGACGACTGGAGATCGCTCACGTTCGAGCAGTAGGCCGGCTTAGTCGCTATCGCCAGCAGCAGCGGCGTCCACGCGACCCCGCGGCCGCCAGCGCCAGATGGGAGGACGAGCGCCAAGCGGAGCCGTGCCTTCATCGCGGGCGATCATAACCGCCGAGCGGAAAGACCGGGCGCTTCTTCGGAGGGCCCTTGCGTTTTCCTATGCGCGTCCTCCTTGGCCGCCGCATCGATCTCGCGCTTGAGCTCGTCGGCGTCGGCATCGATCTGCTTCTCGATCAGCTTGTTGGCTCGCTGCGGTTGCCTTCTCGAGCTGCTCTTCGATCTTCGACTCGCCGATCACGATCACCGCGGCGTTGCCCTCCTCGAGGGCGTCACCGAGCTCCTTCAGGTCATCGCGGGAGACGCCGCCCCTGAGGTGGCCGATCAGGCCTCCGGCGCCCGCGCCGACGATCGCCGCGCCGATGATCGCGGGCGGGAAGATGATCCCGACCAAGGCTCCAACGCCGGCGCCGGTCCAGGCGCCGTGCTGGGTCGGCTTCTCGGTCTTCGTCACACGGACCTTGCCGTCCTCTTCCTTTCGGATCACGGCGGAGTCGAAGGTTCCGATCGCGCCGGCCGCGTGGAGCTCGAACACGGCCTCGTAGTCGGTCTCGGCGTCGGCGATCTCGTCGTAGACAGCGGCGTAGAGGAACACTGGTCTGTCGGCCATTGCAACTTCCTTTCGGGTAGGTCTCGCCTGATGCAGGCGTCTGCTAGGAGCGACCCTAAAACAGCCGGGCGCAACCTGCATCATCCAGACGGGGTGATTCGGTCAATCGAGCGTGTGGATTGCGAACGCGATCTGCGGGCGACTGCTGGATTTCACGCGGTTCGGGTGATGCCGCCTCAGCGCAGCTCGGTTTGATTGGGCTGATCAACTACCGCTCCGGCCGCCAGAGCACGATGCCCGACCAACTCCGACACCTCCCCGCCACCCGAGCGAGCCCCCGGGCCCGCACCTGAGCCCTCGGGGAAGCCGGCGCCCGAAGGATCGGGGAGCCCGAAGCCGAAGCATCGCCGCCGCGCGATCGTCTGGCCGCTCATCGTGCTCGCGTCGGTGGTCCTGGTCTTCTCGATCATCGCGAACTGGGTTCAGCAGCGAGGCGCTTGACACGGAGCAGGTCAAGGACACGACCGACCAGATCGTCAGGGACGAAGACGTACGCCAGGCGCTCGCCACCTTCACGGTCGATCAGCTGTACGCCAACGTCGATGTCCAGGGCGAGATCCAAAAGAAGCTGCCGGGTCCCGCTCAGCCGCTCGCCGCCCCGGTCGCAGCGGCGACCAGAGCACTCGCCACCAACGTGGCTGAGAGGGCACTTGCCTCGCCGCAGGTTCAAACCCTCGTCTCCACTGCCGTCGCTCGGGCGCATGCGCAGTTCGTGAGCCTGATCGACGACAAGGAGGCGTACGTCTCGACGACGGGCGGGAACGTCACCTTCGAGTACGGGAGCGTCGTCGCCGACCTCGCCGCCCGCCTCGGGATCGATCCGGCGACGATCTCCCAGATCCAGGGCGTCGTGCACGAGTACTCGGTGGACCTCAAGCAGCGGTTGACCGCGGTCAAGGCCCAGATCGAATCCGCGCAGGCAACCCTCACTCAGGTCCAGGCGGGCGAGCTGACTCCCACGCAGAGACAGAATCTCCAGGCTCTGAACCAGAGCGCCGTCGAGCTCCAGACGGTGATCGCCGATCTTGACAAGAAGGTGAAGGGGGTCGAGGGCAAGGTTCCCGCCCAGCTCAAGGATCGACTGGCCAAAGTACGGGGCAGGCTGTCCAAGGCCGACGCGCGGCTGAGTGCGCTGAAGCAACGGACCGCCGCGGTGCTGAAGGATCCGAGCGCAGGCGAACGTCCAGCCGCTCGATGCGTCGCTCACCTCTCTCCACACGCGGGTCACCACGCTGCTCGAGCGCCAGGCCGTGCAGACCCCCGGTGAGCTCGTCCTGATGAGCTCGAATCAACTCTCGGGGCTTCAGAAGCTCGTCAGCGCGCTGCGCAACCTCGGCTTCGTGCTCCCGATGTTGGCGCTCCTCCTCTACCTGGGGGCCATCTACCTGGCAAAGGGGTGGCGCCGGGAGGCCTTGATCGCCGCCGGAGGCGGGATCGTGGCGGCGACGCTGTTCGTCCTGTTGCTCCGACGTTTGATCGGCAACGGAGTGGACTCGGTCGCTGCCTCCGAGACGGTCAAGCCGGCGATCACGTCGGTCTGGGAGATCCTCTCGGACGGCCTTCGCCAGCGGGCGCTGTTCGTGCTCGTGATTGGACTGGGGTTTGTCGGCGGCGGGGCTCTGGCGGGGCCCGGGCCGCCACGAGGTCGCGGTGCGACGCTTCCTCGCCCCCTACCTGCGCGACCATCCAGTCGCGGTGTACGCGGTCGTGGCCGCGCTCTTCCTGCTCTGGCTGTCGTTCATACCCGGGATCAACAACCTCGGGCAGGTCCTGGTGATCGTCGTGCTTGCGGCGCTGGCCGTGGTGGGCATCGAGATCCTGCGGCGGCAGACGGCGCGGGAGTTTCCGCCCGGTGCGAGCGGTTCCTGACCGTCTTTAGGGTGAGCGACGGGACTCGAACCCGCGACCACCTGGACCACAACCAGGAGCTCTACCAGCTGAGCTACGCTCACCGCGCGCCACTCAATGTACCGGTGGCGGCGCCACCGACGGCCCCACTGCAGCAGCTTGGGAGCGAGCGGGTCCTTTACCCCAAAAGAGGGGATCAAGTACCGGCTGAGTGGGGCCGATGAATGGGTGTGAGCACCGGACCGCCTTCCCGGGGGGAGGCCTCCGCGCAGGCGGAGACGCTGCGCATGGTCGCGCGCGCCCGGCAGGCCCTGGCCTCTTACGGAACTGATGAGTCCAAGCGCAGGCGCCGCTACGGGCTCGTCGCCGGAGTGCTGTTCGTGGTTGCCGCGCTCGCCACGTTGCCGGCGGAGCTCAATTTCGACCCATCGTCGCGCTGGGCCATCTACGCCACCACGCTCGTCGCCGTCTGCACGGGGCTCATCTGCCTTGTGCTGCCGTGGGAGCGGCTCCCGAGCTTCTCCCTCCACGTCGTCCCGATCGTGGCGGGTTTGGAGATCAGCGCCGTGATCCGGGCGACCGACCCCGCCGGCGGGGTGCTGTTCGTGTTGGTGGCGCTGTTCGTCGCCTACGCGTTCGCCTCGCGGGCTCAGATCGCGGCGCATCTGGCATTGATCGGTCTGTTCCTCTTCGCGCCCCTCCTCTACGACCCGGAGCATTCGAGCACCATCCATCACGCGCTCCTCGAGCTCCCCACGATCGTGCTGGTAGCCGGACTGGTCGCCTACCTGCGCGAGCGAGCCGAGGCTCAGGAGGAGACGCTACGCCGGTTCGCGGGCCAGGCGATCGACATCGCCGCCCAGATGGCCGGCAGCGGCGAAAGGGGCGCACCCGCCGAGCAGATCAGCGCATCCTCTCCTTCTCGATCCGTCCCAGGCCTATCCTGACGAGACGCCCGTCGAAGCCGGCCCGGGGAGTAGGCGACGCCGCAGAGCCTCGAGCGCAGCCAGCCGCTGGTTAGCCGCCCGCGCCCACCTGCACCCATCAAGGCGACCGACGGCACGCCCTGGCGGAGAACGAAGAGCATGTAGTAGCCGGGCGGCGCGACGCCTGAGTTTGGCGGCGCGGCGAGGGTCATGACGTTGCCGACTTTCTGCTGCACCGCGAGTGAGACCAACCGCTGGGTCGAGTCGTCCCCGTGCGTGGTGGTGCCGGGCGCGACCAAGACGGCCGATTCGGCGGGGACGCTGCGCCCCGGAACGCACCGTGAACGAGGTGCCCCAGCCCAGCTTGGCTGGGCGCCGACGTGATCTTCGGCCGCGTGCCCTTGTACAGGTACGGCGGCGAGTAGATCTCCGCGGTGTCCGTGAGCGCCCAGCCGCCGCCCGGCTCGAGCGGGTGCTTCTCGTCACCGGCCGACCACACCCGTCCATCCGGCAGCAGGACCGCCGTCGAGTGATAGCCGCGATCCTCGATCTGGGCCGGGCCCAGGCGCCACTTCCTGGTCGTGGGGTTGTACAGCTCGATCTGCCGTTGTCGGCCCTTCGGGTCGATCGCGTACTTGCCGTCGGCGACGCTCTCGCCGATGCCCCCACCCACCGCGACCATCGAGCGGTTCGGCAGCAGGACCGTGTTCTGGTAGGAGCGGGGCACGTTGAGGGGCGGGGCGCCCTTCCACCCCACTGCCCCAGGATGCGCGTTCAGAGTTGCGGTCGAGGCCGTGGCCGGGTGCGTGCCTTGGGAGTCCGTGACGGTTAGGTCATAACCGCCGATCTCGGTGACCTGCCAGGAGCCCGAGGGGGGACCGGGGTCGAGCACCGCGTTGCCGCCGACCCGCCCCTTGGCAGCCAGGGGGTAGTTTTGCCACGTGAAGGTGCCGGGCTGGAGCGCGGCGGAGTCGGAGCGTCCCGGGCCAACGAGCAGAACGCTCGAATCGGGAAGCGTGAAGAGGTGGGGGTACAAACCGGTCCTGCGCTGACCGGACGGCTCGAGGGTCAGCGAGCCCACTCCGCCGGCCTCCTCGGCGGGCGTGAAGACCTCGAGGTCGCGGTTGTAGATGCCCCCGGGCGCCTGGTCGCTGAGTCCGCCGAGAATCACCGTCCGGCCATCGGCGAGCTCGACCTGCCCGGGGTACCAGCGGCCGGCGTTCATCTGGGGCTGCTCGGTCCATGTCCGGGTCCAGGGGTCGAAGGTGAAGACCCGGTTGAGCCCCGCGATTCGCCGTGTAAGGGTCGTCCGGGTACTGGTCCGGCCGGACGAGGCTGCCCCCCGTGAGCAGGATCTCACCGTTGGCAAGCATCGACATCCCGGAGCAGAAGATGGGGGCTGTGTCCGTCCCCTGGGGGCCCGGCCCGTCGGGGTCGACGGCCGGCGGTGGAATCTCCGTGAACGCGTCGCTTCCGTAGCCGCTCGATGGATGCCAGAGGGCCCCGTTGCCGCGGTTGCGCGGCTCGTTCGGAAAGGACGGCCCCCAGAACATCACGTCGCCGGTGGGCAGCGTGGCGGCGTTGACTGCCGCGTGGGGAATCTGGAAGGGAGCGTGGGTCCAGCGGCCGACTTCGCTTGGTGTGCCCGTGCTCTGTGTGCTGACCGCGAACTGTTGGGCCTCGCGCCGGTTGTGACTCGCGATGCGCCGTCGATGGCTCGCCGGGAGCCGTTTCCAGCGTTGGGTCTCGTCGGCTACGGCGGCTCGCTCGCGGGCATGCTCGGCGGCATGCTCAGGCCCAAGGAGCAGGGTCTCCGTGGCGCGAATCTCCCCCTCGGTTATGTGTTTGCCTCCATGCGCGGCGACGCTCGCCGGCGCGCTTGCGGCGATTGCCAAGACAAGGGCACACGCAAGCGAGTACCTGATGAAGACGGCGCCTCCCGACACCTGAGCAGCGTACGCTCGGCGGTGCGCACATTCAATCGGTCTAATGGCATCCGGTACGAATTGCGGTACTAAGTCATGCGACGAAGCGGTAGCCATAATTGAACCGCCCCCGTAGCTCAGCTGGATAGAGCAGCTGCCTTCTAAGCAGCAGGCCGGAGGTTCGAGTCCTCCCGGGGGCGCTCTGACGCCCCGGTTCCGCCCCGCGACGCCCCCATCACCCGCCGACGGCGGTTCCGTCCGATCGCCATGCGAACATATGTTCGACTCGCGATGGCATACCCGCCTTACCTCAGGGAGAAGGCCCGGGAGCTTCGAATCAAGAGGAAGCTCTCCCTGGTGGAGATCGCAGAGCGCCTCGCCCTGCCCAAGACCACCGTCTTCTACTGGATTCGGGACCTTCCGGATCCGGAGATCAAGCACCGCGACAGCCCGGCCCGCGCCCGAGCCCGGGCGAAGGGCAGCGCGGCGAATCGTGGCCAAGCTACAAGGCGCTGCGCGACGCGCGTATCGTATGAGGCTGGGACGAGTATCCCGGGGCTCTCGATCGAGCCAACCTTCTCGACTTCGTCTGCATGTACATCGGCGAGGGCTACAAGCGGAACCGGAACGTGGTCTCGCTCGCGAAACTCCGATCCCCGCGTCGTTCGGCTGGCTGATCTACTGGATTCGCCGCTTGTCAAGGAATCCGGTGACGTACTCGGTTCCAGTACCACGCCGACCAGGACCCTCGAGTGACCTGCGTCGGTTCTGGAGCTTCGGGCTCGGCGTCGATCCGAAGCACGATCGGCTACCAGCGCAAGTCGAACAGCGGCGAACTTTCAGCCCGGACTTGGCGGAGCAAGCACGGCGTGTTGACGGTGTCGTGCCAATGACACGAACCTACGCGCGCGCTTGCAAGCCTGGATGGATCGGACGCAGGACCAGTGGTTAGACTCGATCGACGCTCGGGGTGTAGCTCAGCCTGGTCAGAGCATTCCGTTTGGGTCGGAAAGGCCGGCGGTTCAAATCCGCCCACCCCGACTGACAGACCGCTGTCAGGGGGCCGGCATGGCAGCCAATAGGTTGTCGGCGAGCGCACGTGGTTCCGAGCACCTGGCAGTTCAATGCGCCCCTGCCGCCGGCCCTGCGCCGCGGACTGCTTGCGGCGCTGCCAGTCGGCGTCGGCCTGCTGCTGGATCTCGAGCTGGACGTGCCGGCGGCGGGTGCCGTCTCCACCGGTGCCCTGCTGGCGGGATTCGTGGCGTTCGACGCTCCCGCTCGAACTCGCCTCGTCTGGCAGGGCCTCACCGCTCCGGTCATCGGCGCCGCCGCCGCGCTGGGGGCGCTGACCGAGCGAGCCGGCCCTGCTGGCGGTGGTGGCGATGACGCTGTTCGCCTCCGCGGCCGGCATCACGGTCGCCGTCTCGCCGCGGCTGTCCATTGCCGCGATGACGTGCGTCCTCGCGCTGCTGATCGCGCAGGGACTGTCCCTCGACGCCCACGAGGCGCCCGAGGCGCTGCTCCTCGGCGCCGTCGGCGCGATCCTGCAGGCCGTGCTGTCGGGAGCGGCGTGGTTGCGTGACCGTGACGCCGAGCCCCTGGATCCCGTTGCCGGATTTCGAACGGCGGTCCGGGTGATCCGGGCAAATCTCAACATCCGCTCGCGGAGCTTTCGGCACGCCCTGCGTTGGGGTACCGCTCTGGGAATCGGGGTCGCCGCCTATCACGTCGTGGACCTCGGCGAGCACGGCTTCTGGATCCCCCTGACGGTCCTCTTCGTCTTGAAGCCGGAAGCCGACGAGACCTTCGAGCGGATCGCGATGCGGGCGGCCGGAACGGTCGCCGGCCTTGCCCTGGCCACCGCTCTCGCGGCGATCGTCGGCGAGCATCCCCTGCCCGACGCGGTCGTGCTGACGATCGCGGCGGGCTTCTCGTTCGCCTTGCTGGCGATCCAGTACGCGCTGTTCACGACGGCGATCACCGCCTACGTCGTCCTGCTCGCGCACGCGCTGGGCCAATCGGCGTGGCAGGCGGCGGACGAGCGGGCGCTGGGGACCCTGCTCGGAATCGCGATCGCGGCGCTGGCCGTGGTCGTGTGGCGAAACAGGGAATACCCCGCCTTCGCATGAGCGACCAGGTGCCGATCCACGCCGACACAGCCCACTGGCCGAGCCGGCGCCATAGCGGCCCAAGCCCGCGGTCGCTCGGCTCGCGCGCTCGTTGCGCCCGCCAGCTTCAAGGGAACCTTCTCGGCCCCGGAGGTCGCGGCGGCGATCGCCCGCGGGCTGCGGGAGGGTGGAATCGAGGCCGATCGAGCTGCCCGTCGCCGACGGCGGCGATGGGACGCTCGACGTCCTCGTCTCGGCGCTCGGGGGCGAGCTGCGCGCCGCCGACGGTCGCCGACCCCCTCGGCCGACCGGTCGAGGCCGGCTTCGGGATCCTGCCCGACGGCCGGGCGGTGGTCGAGATGGCGCGGGCGAGCGGGCTCTCGCTGCTGGCGTCGGACGAACGCGATGCCTGGCGCGCCTCGACCCGCGGCACAGGCGAGCTGATCGTCGCCGCGGTCGCGGCAGGAGCGCGATCCGTGATCGTCACCGTGGGCGGCAGCGCGACCACCGACGGCGGCGCGGGATGCCTCGAGGCGTTGGAGGAAGCGGGCGTCGACCCTCGGCTCGAGGTCGTATGCGATGTCCGCACCGCGTGGGAGGACGCGCCACGCGTGTTCGGCCCTCAAAAGGGCGCCGACGCCGCACCGGTGAAGCGCCTCGAACAGCGCCTCGACGAGCTCGCTACCGGGCGCCCCGCGACCCTCGAGGCGTGCCCATGACGGGAGCCGCCGGGGGCCTCTCCGGCGGGCTGTTCGCCTTCCGGCGGGCGCACCTCGTGCCCGGGCGCGGCCTATGTGCTCGACCTCGTCGGCTTCGACCGCAGCGGCGCGCGCCTCGTCCTTCGTCGTGACCGGCGAGGGCCGTCTGGATCGCCAAACCCTCGCCGGCAAGGCGGTCGGCGAGGCGGCCGCTCGCTGCCGTCGGGTCGGCGTGGCCTGCCACGCGGTCGTCGGCGAGAACGAGCTCGAGCCGCTCGCGGCCGGGCGACTCGGGCTCGACCAGCGTGCGTGAGGCGACCACCCTCACCGAGCTCACCGCCGCGGGGCGCCAGATCGCCGAGCGAGGCTGAGTCCGCTAGCCGGCGACCGGATTGGCGAGAAAGTGGCGCATACCGCCACTAAAGCGCCAGTCGCAGTCGAACGGATAGGTTCCGCCGCGATGGCGGAGGTCCGGCCACTGAAAGCGCTGCATTACGAGCTGAGCGCGATCTCCTCGCTGGCGGACGTCACCGCCCCGCCTTATGACGTGATCGATGCCGAGCAGCGGGCCGAGCTGCTCGCCCGCTCGCCCTTCAACGTGGTCGAGATCGACCTGCCGCAGGCGCCGGCCGGCGGCGATCCCTACGAGCACGCCGCCGAGACGCTCGAGGCCTGGACCATGCAGGGCGTGCTCGCGGCCGACCGGGAGCCCGCGATCTGGGCGCTGACCCAGGACTACGAGGGCCCCGACGGCAACCGTCGCACGCGCCACGGGTTCCTCGCCCGGGTGCGCGTCACCGAGTACGGCGCCGGCCTGGTCCGCCCCCATGAGCGAACCCAGCCCGGCCCCAAGGAGGATCGCCTGCGGCTCACCCGAGGCCACCCGCCACAACCTGTCGCCGATCTTCGCCCTTCACCCCGGGGACGCGTGGCGCCACATCGAGCCCCGGCTCGGCGAGGAACCCTGGGGTGAGGTCGCCGACCCCGACGGCACGGTGCATCGCGTCTGGCGGATCGCCGATCCCGCGGTCCACGCGGAGGTCGCCTCCGAGCTGGCCGATGCCGAGCTCCTGATCGCCGACGGGCACCACCGCTACGAGACCGCCCTCGCCTACGCCGACGAGATCGGCGGCGACGGGCCCCATCGCTACACGCTCATGTGCCTGGTCTCGCTCGAGGACCCCGGCCTGACGATCTTCGGCACCCACCGCATGCTCGGCGACCTCGACGCCGACGCCCGGGAGCGGCTGGACCACGGCATCCGCGAGCACTTCCAGGTCGAGGAGGCGGCGAGGACGATCTCGATCCGGCCGGCAGCCACGGGACCGGCGTCTTCGGCTACCTCGACGGCCCCTCCGGCCAGGCCTTCCGCCTGCGGCTCGAGGACACGGAGGCGATCGACGAGGCGCTCGGCGACCGCTCGGAGGCCTACCGGCGGCTCGACGCCGTGATCCTCGAGGAGCTGATCCTCAAACGCACGCTCGGGATGTCGGCCGAGGACATCGCCGCCAAGCGCGGGCTCGGCTACGCGAAGAGCGTCCCGGAGGCGCGGGCGCCTGCTCGACGCGGGCGCCTATCAGGCCGCCTTCCTGCTTCGCCCCACCCCGGTGGAGCAGGTGCGCGAGGTCGCGGCGCAGGGCGAGACGATGCCCCCCAAGTCCACCTACTTCTTCCCGAAGGTCCTGACGGGAGTGGTGTTCAATCCACTGAGCTGATGAAGATCTACACGCGAAAGGGCGACGACGGCACGACCTCGCTCTGGTACGGCGGCAGGGTCGCGAAGACCGACGCCCGCACCGAGGCATACGGCTCGATCGACGAGGCGGACGCCGCCCTTGGCGTAGCCCGCTCGCTCTGCGGTCCCGACGACACCGAGCTGGCCGCCGATCTGCTGAGCCTGCAGCGCCAGCTGTTCGTGGCCGGCGCCGAGCTCGCGACCGCGCCGGAGGCGGCCGGGCGCCTGGAGGACGGGGTCAGCCGCGTCACCGACGCGATGGTCGAGGCCCTCGAGCCCACCATCGACCGCTACATGGACCGGGTCGACCTGCCTCCGAAGTTCGTGATCCCCGGGGGCACCCCGCTTTCCGCGCAGCTCGATGTCGCGCGAGCGACCGTGCGCCGCGCGGAGCGTCGCGTGGTGGCGCTGAAGGAAGCCGATGGGCTTGCCTCGGAGGCCGTGCTGCGCTTCCTGAACCGAGCCTCCGACCTGGCCTTCGCGATGGCCCGCTTTGCGGACGTTGACGATCCCGGAGCTGTTCGAGGGACGCGACAAGGAGGCGAGCGATGGTTAGGGCGACCGCTCGCCGCCGCCAGGGCTACACCCACGACGTCGAGATCCAGGGCGGCCACCGCCTGGTGATCGACGAGCCGGAGGAGTCCGGCGGCGCGAACCAGGGCCCCTCCCCCACCCGCACGCTCGCCGGGACGCTTGCCGCCTGCACCGCGATCACGATGGAGATGTACGCGGACCGCAAGGGCTGGGACGTCGGCGAGGTGGAGGTCGAGGTGGAGATGGAATACGCGCAGTCCAGCGTGCCGCGGTCGTTCGTCGTCATCCTGCGACTACCGACGGGGCTGACCGAGGACCAGGTCGAGCGTCTCAAGGTGATCGCCGGAAAGTGCCCGGTGCACCGGGCGCTGAGCCACGACACCGAGGTCTCGATCGAGGACCGGGTCGAGCTGGTCTGACGTGGACCTGGAGCTCGACGGCAAGGCCTGCGCGGTCACCGGCGCCAGCCGCGGGATCGGCCGCGAGGTCGCCATGCGGCTCTGCGCCGAGGGGGCCAGCGTGCTGCTCGTCGCGCGCTCGGCGGAGGCGCTCGAGGCAGGTCGCGGCTGAGTGCCCGCGGAACGGCGGCCAAGCCAGGCCGCTGCCGCTCGACGTCACCGCGCCAGACGCCGGCGAGCGCATCGTCGCCGCCGCCACGGAGAGCTTCGGCCAGCTCGACGTCCTGGTCAACAACGCCGGCACCTCGAAGCGGCGCTCCCTCGACCAGGTCCCCGACGAGGACTGGCAGGCCGCCTGGGAGCTGAACGTGATGGCGCCGCTGCGGGCGATGGGCGCGGCGGCCCCAGGCATGGCCGAGCGCGGATGGGGAAGGATCGTCAACGTCTGCTCGTCGGCCGCCAAGCGGCCGTCGGGAATGACCCCCGAATACTCGGTCACCAAGGCGGCGGAGCTCTCGCTGTCGCGGGTGTTCGCCGACGCGTACGCAAAGGACGGTGTCCTGGTGAACGCCGTTTGCCCCGGTCCGACCAAGTCGGAGCTGTGGATGGAACCCGGCGGCCTCCTCGACCAGTCCGCCGAGCTCGCCGGCGGCGTGAGCCGCGACGAGGCGCTCGCCGCCGCCGGCGCGGGCCGGCCGATCGGCCGCCTCGCCGAGGTCGAGGAGATCGCCGACGCGATCGTCTTCCTCTGCTCGCAGCGCGCCTCATACGTCGCCGGCGCCGCCTGGAGCGTCGACGGCGGCACCGTCCAGGTGATCATCTAGACTCGAGCGGCGGACTGGATACTTGAGCAGTGGACTCGGCGCACGAAACCCTTCGCGGCGCCCTGCTCGATCCGGCCGAGGCGGCGGCGATGAAGGCGCCCGGCGGAACCGAGGCGGCCGTGCTGGTGCCGATCTTCGGCCACCCGGCGCAATCCGGCCTCGTGTTCACGGAGCGGCGCTCGGACCTGCGGCGCCACCCCGGCGAGATCTCGTTTCCCGGCGGTCGCCAGGACGGTCCGGCCGAGGACCTGATGGCGACGGCTCTTCGCGAGGCCGAGGAGGAGATCGGCCTCGACCCGGGCGACGTCGAGGTGGTCGGCGCGCTGCCGCCGGTCGGCACCTTCGTCACCGGGTACAAGGTCCATCCGTTCGTCGGCCTGATCCCCGAGGACCTCCCGTTCCGGCCCAACCCGGCCGAGGTCGCCGCGATCCTCCTGTTCCGGCTCGAGGAGCTGCGCGCCGGCTTCGCGATGCGTCGCCTGGTGCGCCGCGGCATCCCGATACGCACGCCGACCTACGTCGTCGGCGAGCACCTGATCTGGGGCGCGACGGCCCGGATCCTGGGCGAGCTCCTGGATCGCCTCGAGCCGGCCTAGACGTCCTTCTCGATCGGGACGTCGACCATGTTGCCCCACTCGGTCCAGGAGCCGTCGTAGTTCTCGACCTCGTCCATGCCGAGCAGCTCGTGGAGCACGAACCAGGTGTGCGCTGAGCGCTCGCCGATCCGGCAGTAGGCGATCACCGGCTTCGACTCCTCGATCACGCCCTTCGAGCTGTACAGGTCGCGCAGCTCGTCGGCCGACTTGAAGGTGCCGTCGTCGTTGACGGCCTGCGCCCATGGAACCGAGATCGCTCCGGGGATGTGCCCGCCGCGCTGCGCGCCCTCCTGCTCGTAGCCGGCCATCGCGATCAGCTCGCCGGAGTACTCCTGCGGGCTGCGGACGTCGACCAGGTTGGTGCCCTCGCCGAGCGCCTCGAGAACCTCCTCGCGGCGGGCGCGGATCGCCTCGTCGCCGCTCTTCGCCTCGAAGGTCGCGGCGGGATGGCTGGGGACCTCCGAGGTCGTCGTCTCGACGAGCTCCTCGCCGACGATCCCACTTCTCGCGCGGGCCGTTGATCAGCTGACTTGTCTGGCCGTAGTACTTGAAGTACCAGTAGGTGTAGGCGGCGAACCAGTTGTTGCGGTCGCCGTAGAGCACCACGGTGTGGTCGTTGGAGATCCCCCGGCTGCCCATCAGCGCCCCGAACTCCTGCGGCCCCAGGAAGTCGCGCTTCACCTGGTCCTGGAGATCGTGCTTCCAGTCGAACCCGATCGCGCCGGGGATGTGGGCCTCCGCGTACAGGGCGGGGTTCTCGTCGACCTCGACGATGCGGATCGAGTCGTCGTTCAGGTGCTCGGCCACCCAATCCGTCTCGACCAGCACGTCCTTGGCGTAGTCGGTCATGCTCGCTCCTTCATCGCAATTGACCTGAATCCTTATCCGAGTTTACGAGTTCCCACTTGGCGCTCGCATCGCCCGTCAGCCGTCGCCTCCGCCGATCAGCCGCTCGGCGGCGGCGAGCATCGCCTCGGTCCACGCCTCCCAGTCGCCGGGGTCCTCGGCGACCACCTCGACCGGGATTCGCCAGCGCTCGGCCGCTTCGCGGACGATCTCGGCGCCGCGCTCGAGGTGCCGGCGCTGGACGCGCCCCGCCGCCTCGTAGACGAAGCCGCGCACCGGCGTGTCGACCAGCTTCTCGCATCAGCCGCTCGAGCCGGGGGCCGTGGATGGCGGCGATCACCTCCGGCTCGCCCGAGCGCCGAGCCGAGCAGCCAGAAGACGAGCGTCACGTCGCCCACGTGGTCGAGGATCGAGGCGGCGCGGTCCGGGTCGGCGACCACCGCTTCCAGGCGGGCCCCCAGGATGTCCTCGGCGTTGCCCGGATCGCGCGTCGTCCCGCGAACCTGCCACCCGGCGGCGACCAGGCGCTTGCCCAGCTGCCGGCCCCGGCAGCCGCAGCCGACGATCAGCGCCCGCGCCAGGCTCCGCCTCCGTTAGGTGGTCGGCGCGGCGGAGGCCATCTAGACGCCGAGCTCGTCCTCGAGCTCCTCGAGGCGGTCGTCGTAGGAGCGCCGCTGGCGCTCCCGAATCGCCTCGTCCTCCCGCGCCATTCTCGAGGCGTCCGCCCGGGTCAGGTCAGGCTTGCCGCGGCGGCGGCGCATCTCGTTCTGCGCCTCGATCATCTGCTGGATGTCCTCGGTCTCCAGCCTGGCCTCGTCCTCGTAGGAGCGGGTCGGCTGCCAGTCGACGAGATCGGCGCCGCTGCCCGGGTACGCTCGTGCCAGGAGGACGAGCACCAAGACGATGAAGCCAACCATCCCCAGGGTTAGGAGAATGAAGTCCATGGGCCTCCGCTTCAACCTTAGACGCTTTCATCGTCGACGCGGTTCGCACGCCGATGGGCCGCTACCGGGGGGCGCTCGCCGGGGTGCGGCCCGACGACCTCGCCGCACATGCGATCGCGAAGGCCGTCGAGCGAACCGGGATCGACCCGACGGCTGTCTGCGACGTCTACCTGGGCGCCGCCAACCAGGCGGGCGAGGACAACCGCGACGCCGCTCGGATGGCGGCGCTCCTGGCGGGCCTGCCCGCCGACGTCCCGGGAGTCACCGTCAACCGGCTCTGCGCCTCGGGCCTGGAGGCGGTCAACCAGGCCTCGCGGGCACTGCGCCTCGGCGAGGGCGACCTCTACCTGGCGGGCGGCGCCGAGTCGATGAGCCGGGCGCCATGGGTCGTCCCAAAGCCGGATGCCGGGCTGCCGCGCGGCCCGCAGACGATGCACGACACGTCGCTCGGCTGGCGGCTCGTCAACCCGCGGATGGCCGAGCGCTACTCGACCGAGTCGATGGGCGAGACCGGCGAGAACGTCGCGGAGCGCTACGGAATCGCCCGCGAGGAGCAGGACAGGTTCGCGCTTCGGAGCCACACCCGAGCGGTGGCAGCGACGCGCGAGGGGCGGTTCGCCGACGAGCTCGTGCCGGTCGAGGCCCCATCACCCAACGGTCGAGATGGCCCGGTGGTGGTCGACGTCGACGAAGGACCCCGCGCCGACACCTCGCTCGAGAAGCTCGCCCGCCTGCGCCCCGCGTTTCGCGAGGGCGGCACGGTGACGGCCGGCAACGCGTCAACGCTCAACGACGGCGCCGCCTGCCTCGTTCTCGCCACAGCCCAGCGCGCCGAGGCGCTCGGCGCCCGTCCCCTGGCGCGCATCGTCTCGATCGGCGTCGCCGGCGTCGATCCCGCCTATATGGGCATGGGCCCGGTGCCCGCCATCCGGCGGGCGCTGGACGCTGGTGGCCTGTCGCTCGACGACATCGACCTGATCGAGATCAACGAGGCGTTCGCGTCCCAGGTCCTCGCCTGCGCCGGCGAGCTCGGGATCGAGGAGGAGCGGCTGAACGTGAACGGCGGGGCGATCGCCCTCGGCCACCCGCTCGGCTGCTCCGGCGCCCGCCTCATGACCACGCTTGTCTGGGAGTTGCGACGCCGCGGGGCCCGGTACGGGATCGCGGCGCTTTGCGTGGGCGTCGGACAGGGGGTGGCGACGATCGTCGAGAACCCCGAGGCGACCTGAGCCGCACGCGGGTCATGGGATAGCCTCGGGTCCATGGCAGCGACGGAGCTGGCGAGCGTCGACGGGCGGATCTCGGCGACGACCGAGGCGACCATCCCGCTGCCGGACGACGGGCTCTACCGCGGCGACGGCGTGTTCGAGGTGATCCGCCTCTATGGAGGCCGGCCCTTCGCGCTCCGGGAGCACCTCGACCGCCTCGAGCGCTCGGCGGCCGCGATCGAGCTGTCCGTGGAGCGATCCCTGATCGAGCGCGAGCTGGCGGCGCTCTTGGCCGAGTCGGGAACGACGACGCGCAGCTGCGGATCGTGCTGACGCGCGGCGGGCGCCGGATCCTGCTCGTGGAGCCGCTCCCCGAGCGGCGCGCCAGCATTCGGCTGGCCACGGTCACCTACTCGCCCACCGTGATCCTGACCGGCGTCAAGTCGCTCTCCTACGCGGCCAACATGCAGGCGACGCGGATCGCCCAGGACCGCGGCGCCGACGAGGCGGTGCTGGTGCGGCCCGACGGCGTCGTCCTCGAGGCCCCCACCTCGACGATCTTCTGGGTCTCGCCCGAGGGCGGGCTGCGGACGCCCTCGCTCGGCGCCGGCATCCTCGAGTCGATCACCCGCGCGCAGATCGTGCGCTCGCTCCACGTCGAGGAGGGCGAGTTCCCGGCCGAGGACCTGCTCGGCGCCCACGAGGCCTTCCTCGCCTCGACGGTGCGCGAGGTCCAGCCGGTGGCGGCGATCGACGGCCACGAGCTCGAGACCGGGGCCCCGCACGCTCGAGGCGCGGGAGGCGCTCAAGCGAGCCCTGGAGGAGGCGCTCGGAGCGCCGCAGCCAACCGCCTAGGCCTGATTCGTGGATCTCGATCTCAGCGACGAGCAGCGCCTGATCCCGGAGACGGCGCGCGATTTCGTCGACAACGAGATCGTTCCCCGGGCGCGCGAGAACGACCGCGCCGCGCGCTTCGACCGCGAGCTCGCGCAGCGCCTTGGCGACATGGGCTATCTCGGCGCGCCGGTCGCCGAGGAATACGGCGGGCGCGGCCTCGACTACGTCAGCTACGGGCTGATCGTCGAGGAGGTCGGCCGAGGCGACTCCTCGGCGCGCACGGTGGTCTCGGTCCAGACCTCGCTCGTCTGCGGCTCGATCGAGCGCTGGGGCACCGAGGAGCAGAAGCGCCACTGGCTGCCGCGCCTGTGCTCCGGCGAGGCGCTCGGCTGCTTCGCCCTCTCGGAGCCGGACGCCGGCTCAGACCCGTCGTCGATGCGCACCCGGGCCCAGCTCTCCGACGGCCGCTGGCGGATCAGCGGCCAGAAGATGTGGATCTCGCTCGGCAACCACGCCGAGGTGGCGCTGATCTTCGCCCAGACCGATCCGGCAAAGCGCCACCGCGGGATCGCCTGCTTCCTGGTCCCGACCGCGACGGAGGGCTTCTCGTCGCAGGAGATCCACGGCAAGCTCGGGCTGCGCGCCTCGGACACCGGCTCGATCGCCCTCGACCAGGTCGAGGTGCCCGAGGACGCGCTGCTCGGCGAGGTCGGCGACGGCTTCAAGATCGCGATGACGGCGCTCGACTCGGGCCGCTACTCGGTGGCGGCCGGGTGCGTGGGGATCTGCGAGGGCTGCGTCCAGGCGTCGGTGGACTACGCCAAGAAGCGAGAGCAGTTCGGCGTCCCGATCGCGAGCTTCCAGCTGGTCCAGGAGATGATCGCCGAGCATGGTCGTGCGACGGGACGCGGCGAGGCTGCTGGTGCGCCGGGCGGGAATCCTCAAGGACCAGGGCAAGCCGAACACCGCCGAGACGTCGATCGCCAAGCTGTACGCGACCGAGTCCGCGGTCGAGTGCGCCAACCTCGCGATCCAGGTGCACGGCGGCTCCGGCTACGTCGACGACTACCCGGTCGAGCGCTACCTTCGCGACGCCCGGGTCACGACGCTGTACGAGGGCACCTCGCAGATCCAGAAGCTGATCATCGGCCGCGAGGCGACCGGGATCAACGCGATGACACCGCCGCGCGTCGAAGCGTGAGCCCTCTGGTCGAGACCAGCGTCGACGACCACGTAGCCCTGTGCCGGCTGAACCGGCCCGAGGCCCGCAACGCCCTCTCGCCCGAGCTGATGGAGGAGCTGGCCACCGAGGTCGAGCGATTCGACGCCGACCCGCAGATCCGCTGTCGTCGTGATCGCCGGCTCCGACGAGGTGTTCGCGGCCGGCGCCGACATCAACGCGCTGCGCGAGCGCACCTTCGAGGAGTCGCTTCGCCATCCGGCGGCGGCGTTCTGGCGGCGGCTCGCCGCCTGCAGGACGCCGCTGATCGCCGCCGTGTCGGGCTTCGCGCTCGGCGGCGGCTGCGAGCTGGCCCTGCTCTGCGACCTGATCGTCGCCTCGGAGACGGCCGAGTTCGGCCAGCCCGAGATCACCCTCGGGATCATCCCCGGCGGCGGCGGAACGCAGCGACTGGCTCGCGTGATCGGAAAGCAGCGGGCGATGGAGCTGGTGCTGACCGGCCGGCGCATCGACGCCGAGGAGGCCGCCCGGCTGGGCCTCGTGAACGAGGTCGCCGGCCAGGACGAGTGGCTCGAGCAGGCCATGGAGCTGGCGCAGCGCATCGCCAGGCGCCCTCCGATCGCCGCCCGGCTCGCCAAGCAGGCCGTGCTCGCGGCCGAGGAGACGACGCTCAGCGCCGGCCTCGAGACACGAACGGCGGCTGTACGAGCTCTCGATGGCGACCGAGGACCGGATCGAGGGCATGGATGCGTTCCTGGAGAAGCGAAAGCCCGAGTTCAAGGGGCGGTGAGGATGGCGAGCATCTTCGCCAAGGGGCCGCAAGCCCGCTGACAGAGCCAATGTCGCAGGACACGTCGCGGGGGTGGCGCGGTCCCCGAAACGGGGATAGCGTTCGCGGCAGCCAAGAACCAAGTCTTGGAACCGACGAGAGGAGGCGTTCATGGCTGTTGTGGTGGTCGCCGAGGTCCCACAGATGGACCAGAGCCTCTACGACGAGGTCAGCTCCCGGGTGATGCCCGACGGACAGCTTCCGGAGGGCTGCCAGCTCCATATCGCCGGACCCTCAAGCGGGGGATGGCGCGTGATCACACTCTGGGACACCGATGAGCAGTTCGGGCAGTTCCGGAACGAGAAGCTGATTCCCGTTATGCAAGAACTGGGTCGAGGCGAGTTGGTGGCACCGAGCACCGAGACGAACCCGGTTCACAGGCTCATCACGGCCTAACCCGGCCGTCGGGCCGCGGCGCGCTACAACTCACGCCGTGATCGAGCGCGTGGGAGTCGTGGGCGCCGGAACGATGGGGGCCGGGATCGCCCAGCTCGCCTGCCTGGGCCGCTTCGACACCTACCTGCACGACCCGGTCCCCGAGGCGCTGCAGCGAGGGCGAGCAGACGGCTTCGCGCGGCGCTGGTGAAGGGAGCCGAGCGCGGCCGCTGGACGCAGGCCGAGGCCGAGGCCGCATCGGCCCGCCTTCGCGCAGCGCCGAGGCTGGAGGACCTGGCCGGCTGCGAGCTGGTGATCGAGGCTGCTCCCGAGGACCTGGAGCTGAAGCGCGAGCTGTTCGCGCAGCTCGCCGGCGTCTGCGGAACCGAGGCGATCCTGGCCACCAACACCTCCTCGCTCTCGGTGACCGCGATCGCCGCCGGGGTGGAGCGGCCCGAGCGCGTCTGCGGCATGCACTTCTTCAACCCGCCGGCGTTGATGCGCCTGGTGGAGGTGGTCGCCGGCGACGAGACCTCCGAGGAGACGCTGGCGATCGCCGGCGAGGTGGCCCGGGCGATGGGCCGCCAGCCGATTCGCGCCGCCGACGCGATCGGCTTCGTGGCCAACCGCTGCGCGCGCCCGTTCACGCTCGAGGCGCTGCGCCTGCTCGGCGACCGGATCGCCACGCACGACCAGATCGATCGGATCGTGCGGATCGGCGGCGGCTTCCGCATGGGCCCGTTCGAGCTCATGGACCTGGTCGGCGTCGACGTCAACTTCGAGGTCGCGAAGTCGTTCTGGGAGCAGAGCTTCCACGAGCCGCGCTGGCGACCGCACCCGATCCAGTCGCGGATGGTGGCCGCCGGCCGCCTCGGCCGCAAGGCGGGACGCGGCTACTACGACTACCGCGACGGCGCGTACAGGCCCGACGACCCCGCGCCGCCGGATCGCGACCCAGGGTGGACCCGGAACTCGGAAGTCGAGGACTCGGTGCGCTTCGCGGCGCTGCCGAGCCTGGAGGAGGCAACGCTGGTGGAGTTGGCGCGCAGGCCGGCGACCACCCCCGCCGACGCTGAAGCGGCGGAGACCTACTTCCGTTCGATGGGCAAGCACGTCGAGTGGGTCGACGACGCGCCCGGGCTGGTCCTCGGGCGGATCTCTGGCCCAGATCGTCAACGAGGCCCACTTCGCGGTCGGCGAGGGGGTGGCCATCGCCGGAGGACGTCGACATCGCGATGCGGCTCGGCTTCAACTAGCCGCGGGGGCCGTTCGAGTGGGCCGAGGCGATCGGCCCCGCGCGCGTGGTCAGCGTCCTGGACGCGCTGCGGTCGGAGCTGGGCGAGGAGCGCTATCGGGCGGCGCCGTCGCTTCGGCGCGCCGCCAGCGCATAGGCGGCGCACCCTCGACCGCCAGCCACGAGCCGGCCAGGATCAGCGCCAGGCCGGCAACCGTGGCCGCGGTGATCCGCTCGTCGAGCAGCAGCGCTCCGTAGACGACCGCGAAACCGGGCGCCAGGTAGGAGACGATGAACGAGCGCGCCGGCCCGACCCGTCCGATCAGGGTGTAGAAGATCGCGAACGCGAGCCCGGTTCCGACGACGCCCAGCGCCGTGACGGCGGCGAGCGGGCCCAGAGTCGGGGACGGAGCCCGGCGCCGTGATCAGCGCCGCCGGCAGCAGCCAGATCGTGCCCGCCACCATCACCCAGGCCGCGACTCCGATCGGGGGCGCGTGGCCGAGCCGGTGCTTGACCAGGAAGCCGCCCACGGCGTATCCCAGGCTCGCCAGCACCACCGCGAGGCCGCCGAGGACGGCGGAGCCCGAGCTGCTGAGGTCGAGGCCGAACAGCGCCACCACGCCGGCGATCCCGATCACGATCCCGAGCAGGCGGGCCCCCTCGGAGCGCTCCTCGTGGTCGACCCAGATCGCCAGCACCGCGGTGAAGATCGCCGCGGTGGCGACGAGGATGCCGGCGAGAGCCGAGGGGATCTCCTGCTCGCCCAGCCCGATCAAGAGGAAGGGCCCTGCCACCTGCACGGCACCCACGACGGCGACCGTTCCGGGCCGGCTGGCGGCGGCCCCCAGCGCCCGCTGCGACGCGGCCACCGGCACCAGCACGGCCGCCGCGAGCGCGATCCGCAGCCAGGCGACCATCGGCAGGCGAGAGGTCGCGGAGCCCGATCTTGATGAACATGTAGCTCGCCCCCCAGATCGAGGCAAGCAGCAACAGCCACGTCCACGAGCGTCGGCTCACGACCCGAGGTTAGCCCGCGAAACGCGAGCTATCTATTAGCTCTGCTGATCGGAGCTATCAGCGCTTGCCGTTGCCCGATTCGGGGCGCTGGATGACCCCGGACTCCATGCCGCCGTAGACGAAGGTCGGCACCACGGGCCACTGGCGCTTCCAGCTCGCCATCTCCGAGGACGGGAAGACGTTGAGCCAGCGCGGGTCGTGCTTGTTGGGGTCCGCGAGCGCCTTCTCCTTGAGCATCGAGTCGTACTGGTCGATCGAGTCCTCGAGCGTGTTCGAGTTGAGGATCACCTCGCGCCCGAAGAACTCGGCCGTCTTGCGGACCCCGGGGATCTTCGACAGGTGCGGGTGCCACGAGTCGGCGGCGACGCCGTTCTCGGACGAGACCCAGACGCCGTCCTCGGTGTTGATGCACAGCGAGTGGTTGCCGTCGGTGTGGCCGGGGGTCCAGACCAGGGCAACGCCCTTGCCCAGCTCGACGTCCCCGTTGACCAGCACGACGTTGTCCGTGATCAGGTCCTTGATCCCGTCCTCGACGTACCAGGCCCACTGCATCGGGTGAAGCGACCCGAAGGTGTCCCACTCCCTGCGCTGGGCGATCAGCTTCGCGTTCGGGAACAACGGCGGGCGCGGCGCCGCCTCGCCCGGGATGGGCTCGGTGGTGCCGAGCACGAACCGCAGGTCCTGGACGTGGAGGTGGTCGAAGCTGACGTAGTCCACGTCCTCGGGGCGCAGCCCGACCTTGGCAAGTGCCTCGTCGGGATGGTTCCAGATCGTGGCCAGGACCTTGTACGAGAGGAACTCGCCGAGCCGCTCGACCATCTGGGCGTAGAACGGCGCCTCCACGGGCCCTTCCGGGACCGTCGGCTCGTAGGCGAGGGTCCGCAGCCGGCCGTCGAAGTCCTCGAACTGGATCACCTGGAGGCGGTTGATGATGTTGACGTAGGGGTTCGCCCCCTTCGCGGCGCCGCCGAAGGCGAACTTCAGCGGATAGCCCGCCGATGCGATGTCGACCGTGCGGACGCCGCGTACCCGGTTCTCGGGGGTTGCGAAGCGAGCCCTGAACTCGGCGGCGGCCTCACGAATCGCCGCCGGCCGGTCGCCGCGCGGCCACGTCTCGTTGGCCTGGTCGAACTCGTGGAACGGCCGCAGCCCGAGCTTCTCGATCTTGACCTTCGGAACCTCGACTACGGCCATTGCTCCTCTTCCTCCTCGTGTCGATTTGCGGGCGCCTTGCCGGCGCGCGAGTACCCGCTTTGCGGTAGTTGCTCGAAGCGGAACTCTAGCGCCGCGCCTCTCCGGCCGATAATGGACCGATGCCCCGCTCCGCCGGACCCCCAGTCATGGGCCGCCGTCTCGTCGCGCTGGTCGCCACCACGGCGGCGATGCTCGTCCTCGCGGGGGCCGCCATGGCCCCTGGCGCCGGCGCCGGCACCAACCCCCGCCTGCTCCCCGATCTTGTCACCACGAAGGTCGGCCAGCACGATCTGGTCGTGGAGCCAAGCAGAGGGAGGCTCCTCCTGAGGCTCACGAACGAGCTCGCGGACCGCGGCCGCGGGCCGCTCGAGATCTATCCCAGCGCGCAGTCGCACAACTGCGACGGCACGCCCAATCCCGACCGCGACGCCTATCAGCGGATCTTCCTCGACAGCGACGGGGACGGCGTCTTTCACCGCGCCATCGACACCGACTCCGAGCACTTCAAGTTCGGCTGCGACCGATACAACCCTCACGCCGGGGAGTGGGACATCTTCGACCTCGCCCGTTACAAGCTGTGGCGGCTGCACAGCGGCAAGACGGTCGCTCGGACGACCAAGGTCGCCTTCTGCACGATCGACCTCGAGCATCCTTTTCCCCAGTTGCCCGGATCGCCGCATGTTGGCTACTACCCGCAGGGCGGCTGCGACCAGAACTCCACGCTGGGGGTCTCCGTCGGCTGGGCGGATGAGTACTACTACGGGCTGCCGGGGCAGCAACTGAACATCACCGGGCTGAAGGCCGGCCGCTACTGCCTGGTCTCCAAGGGCGATCCCGACAACCTGCTGCGAGAGTCGAACAACTCGAACAATGTCCGTAGGACCCGGATCGCGCTGCACCCGGGGAAGCAAACGGTGAAGCGGCTCAGCGGCCGCTGCACCGGCTAGCTGACCGTCCGGCAGCCGCGCGGGACGAGGCCTACGAGGCCGGCGCCGGCTCGGCCTTCTGGGCCTCCCCGGCCTTGCCGTACCAGTGCGCCTCCGGCGAGGGAGGCGTGTCGCGCAGGTACCACTCGGCGTCCAGCGCGCCCATGCAGCCGGTCCCGGCGGCGGTGATGGCCTGGCGATACGTGTGGTCGACCAGGTCGCCTACCGCGAACACCCCGGCCAGGTTGGTGCGGGTCGAGCCGTCGCGGGTCAGCACGTAGCCCTGGTCGTCGGTGTCTACCTGGTCGCGGACGAGCTCGGATCGCGGAGTGTGGCCGATCGCCACGAACGCGCCGCCCGCCTCAATCTCCTCGACCTCGCCCGTCTCGGCCTGGCGGAGGCGCACCTTCGCGAGCTTTCCATCGTCCCCGGCCACGAACTCCTCGGGCACATAGGGCGTCTTCAGAGTGATGTTCGGGACTGCCTTGGCGCGCTCCAGCATGATCTTTGAGGCACGGAAGTCGTCGCGCCGGTGGACCGTGGTCAGGTCGTGCGCGTACTTGGCGACGAAGATCGAGTCCTCCATCGCCGAATCGCCGCCCCCGATCACGACCACGTCCTCACCCTTGAAGAAGGCGCCGTCGCAGACGCCGCAGGTGGAAACGCCGCGACCGCCCAGCTCGAGCTCGCCGGGGACGCCCAGGCGCTTCGGCTCGGCGCCCATGGCGAGGACGACGGTCTTTGCCAGGTACTCGGTGTCGCCGACCCAGACCCGATGGAGGCCGCCGTCGGAGAGCTCGATCCGGGTCGCGTCGTCGGTGATGAAGCGGGTTCCGAACCGCTCTGCCTGGGCGCGAAAGTGCTGCATGAGCTCCGGTCCCATGATGCCCTCCGGGAAGCCCGGGTAGTTCTCGACGTCGGTGGTGTTCTGGAGCTGCCCACCCCACTGGAAGCCCTCGATCACGAGGGGCTCGAGCTCGGCGCGAGCCGTGTAGAGCGCCGCGGTGTATCCAGCGGACGCGCCACCTACGATGATCACGTTCTCGACTCGGTTCTCGTTCACTTTCACTCCGTCTCGCTCGGCGCTCTCGCGTTTCGCTTCTAGCAGATACTATACTTTACTTTCTGAAGTAATGGGGGGCCCAGTCCCGGGCAGCGGGCGGGTGGTGTCGGGGGCCAACGGCGCCGCAGCCCGCTCCTGCTCCCAGCGCGCCACAGTCTTGCGCAGCTGGAGGAAGGCGACGATGCCGGGCGGGATCGGCAGCCAGAAGGCGATCAAGCGATAGGTGAGCACGGCCGCGAACACCTCGGCGCCGGGCACGTCGAACAGCACGAAGGTGCCGATCATCCCCGCGTCCACGGCCCCCACCCCGCCGGGGGCGAACGGGACCAGGTTGGCCACCATGCCGACGAAGAAACCCTGCACCACGACCCCCAGCGGGACCTGGGCCCCGTAGGCGTGGAACGCCGCCCACAGGATGCCGACGTTGGCCGCCCAGAAGCCCACCGCGCCCAGCACGGCCAGCCCACCACGCGATGGGTTCCGGACGAAGTCGATCGCCGTTCGTGTGCCGCGCGCGAGGGTGGCGGGGCCGCTGGCCAGGCGTTGCGCGTAGCGGGCGAACCGGTAACCCTGCGCGAACCGGCCCAGCCGGCGCTCGATGTCCTCGGGGATCAGGGCGATCAGCAGGAAAACGGCGACCGCGGCGCCGGCGAGCGCCGCCGGGACGATCGTCAGGCCGGCGGGGTTGGCTCCGTTCAGCACTCCCGTTCGCAGCAGGATCCCGTCGAGCATCAGCGCCAGCATGTAGACGGCGTAGAGCAACACCAGGAAGGCCACCATCCGGCACGCGGTCTGCCGCCGGGGCATGCCGGCCTTGCGAAGCGCCCAGTAGGTGAGCACGATGCCGCCGGCGCCGCCGGCCGAGAACAGCCGCGTCGCCGCCAGGCCCGCCATGGTGATCTGGTACGACTCGCGCCACTCGAGATGAAGGACCGGCTCTCCGACCACGCCCCGGAACAGCGCCACGTAGGAGAAGAAGGCCAGGACGTTGAAGGCAAGCGCGACCGCGATCCAGATCGCGTTGGCGTCGCCGAGCTGGTGGAAGACGTTCTGGGTATCGAAGAGCTTCGGCAGCAGGATGTAGATCGCCGCCACGAGAAGCAGGACCACGACCAGCGTCTGGACGAGTCGCTTCGGATCGGCGAAGAAGGAGGGCTCGGTCTCCTGGTCCTCCTCCTCGAGCACCTCCACGTCCCGATCGACCAGGTTCGGGTCGTTCCCCATCCCCTCCAATACTGGCACGCGCGTCAGCCGTTGGCCACCCGCTCCAGCCGCTGCACGGCGGCGCTGATCCGGAGCGCCAGCGGCTCCACGAACGGCTCGCCGCGACGTATCAGCGCCACCAGCGCGGCGCCGGCGGCCAGGTCGATCACGTAGTGCTCGCCCAGGTACGCGAGGGCGAAGCCGAGCGTCAGCGCGTACCCCCAACCCGCGGCTCCGGCGAGCGGGCTCGCCTCCGAGAGCAGGATCGCCGCCAGGACCGAGCTGGCGAAGTGCAGGGACGGCATCGCCGCCCACGGATTCCCGCCGAGCGACTCGTACAGGGCAGGCCAGGCGCGCCCCCAGGCCTTCTCGCCAACCTCGACCATCACCCGCCGCAGCTGCGGCGGCTTCGCCCCTGCGACGGCCTCGGCGGCCGCCGTCTCCGAGCTCCTCCGCCATGAATCCCTGCTCGGCGGCCCACCACGGAGGGGCCGTGGGGAAGGCGAAGTAGACGGCGCACCCCAGGTCGTACGCCGCGGCCATCTGCCTCGCGGCTCGGGCGAACCGCTCCTCGCGGCGCACCAGGATCCACACCAGCGCGAGATACGGCTCGACGAACCAGGCCCAGTGGACGACCGCGAGCACCCGGTCGAGCGCGGTGACCTCGCCGGGGCGCGAGAAGGCGCGCTGCAGGCGGACGTTCGGGAGCTCACCAAGCCCCAGCGCGCGGTCGACCCGGATCGGGTAGCGGACGTGAAGGCGCCGCCGCAGGCCCTCCGGATCGTCGTAGGGCAGCTCGTGGATGACGGTGAAGGCCCACATCTGCGCGCCGAACAGCGCCGCGTCGCGGGTCTTGGTCCGGGGAAGCAGCACCGCGAGCGCGAACGGGCCCGCGGCGGTCGCGGCGATCGTGACGGACCGTGGGACGCGCAGCCGCCGGCGGGCCAGCGGCACGGCGATCGAGCCGGCGAGCGCCAGCCCTGCCGCGGCCCGGGCCGCCGTGCGGAGCAGTGGGCTTTGGCGGCGGCGCCTTCGGTTGAGCAAGGCGCGGCGAGTATAAGCTCGGGCCGCGGATGACCGACCAGCGCTTCGAGGGTCGCAAGGCCGCGGTCACCGGGGCCGGCGGCTTCATCGGCAGTGCGATCTGCCGCCGTCTGGCCGCGGGCGGGATCGAGGTGCACGGGCTGGACGTCGACCCGGCCACCGCTGGCCGTGTCAGGGCGGCCGGAGCCTCCTTCGTGGAGGCCGACGTGGCCGACCGGCAGACGCTGGAAGCCGCATTCGACGAGACCCAGCTGGTCGTCCACACCGCCGCCCGCGTTCACGACTGGGGCTCCATGGACGATTTCGTTCGAGTCAACGTGGCCGGCACCGCGAACGTCCTCGACGCGGCCGCCGAGGCCGGCGCGGACCGTGTCGTTCACCTGAGCTCGGTCGTCGTCTACGGATATGAGAGCGGGTCCGAGCAGGACGAGGGGGCGTTTCGCCGCGCCCACGGAATCCCGTACATAGACACAAAGTCGGCCTCCGACCGACTGGCGTGCCGGCGCGGCGCGGTCGTGATCCGTCCCGGCGACGTCTACGGGCCAGGCTCGGTGCCGTGGACCCTGCGGCCACTCCAGCTGGCACGGGCCGGACAACTCGCCGTGCCCGGTCGCGGTGACGGCCTGATGCTTCCCCTCTACGTCGACGACCTGGCCGAGGCGGTCGTCCTCGGCCTGGCCGGCGGCGAGCCCGGCGAGGCCTACGCGGTCTGGGACGACACAACCCGGGTCACGTTCGAGGAGCACTTCAACCGCCTGGCGCGATTCGGCGGTCACCGCGAGGCGCGGCGGCTGCCGCGCCCGGTGCTGGAGCTGGCGGGGATGGCGACGGAGGGATGGGCGAAGCTGCGTGGCAAGCCGCCCGCCTTCACCGCCCGCGCGGCGACGTTCATCGACCGCCGTGGCACCGTGTCGGCGGCGAAGGCCCGCGAGCAGCTCGGCTGGGCGCCCCTCGTCTCCTACGAGGAGGGCATGCGGCGAACCGAGCAGTGGCTGCGTGCCGAGCGGCTGATCTGAGGATCAGCCCACCCTCGACTCCCCGCCCGAGCATGCCGTCGGCGTGATTAGAATGCTCGCGCCTTGGCGCGCCGCACGATCCTTCGCCGCGTAGCCCCCACGCTGGTCGTTGCCGGGCTGGCACTGGCGGCGCTCGCCGCGCCCGCGCAGGCGACCGTCTTCGGTCCGCGGGCGGGTCACTCCCCGAACGCGGACGACATCCGCACCGCGTACTGGGTCGCGATCGCGATCGCCGCGCTGCTGGTGATCGTCGTGCACGCGTTTCTGATCGCCGCGATCGTCCGCTTCCGGGCTCGCCGCGGGCGCGCGCCGCGGCGCTTCGGCGCGGGACCCGGCGCCTTCCTGCGGCCGGCGGCGCCGCTCGCCGCGGTGGCGGTCGGCACGTTCGTGTTCGGGATCGTCATGGCGGGGAAGGCGCGTGACGTGAAGTCCACCGGGTCCGAGGGCTTCGCTGCGTCCAGCAGCCTGGTCGCCCAGGTGGGCGGGCTCAGCGTGCCGTCGGACGCCAAGCCGCTCACGATCAACGCGATCGGCCAGCAGTTCGTGTGGCGGTTCGAGTACCCGGGCGGCCGGCCCGGCGACCGGGTCTTCTCCTACGGCGAGCTCGTCGTCCCCGTGGACACGGCGATCGTCCTCCACGTCACTGCCACGGACGTCATGCACCGGTGGTTCATCCCCAGCCTCGGCGGCCAGGTGGACGCGGTCCCCGGCGACACGGCGGACACCTGGTTCCGCGCCGATCGCGAGGGCGTCTACCAGGGGCAGTCGACCTTCTTCTCGGGTAGCTCCTACTCGGCGATGCGCGCCTGGGTGCGCGTGGTCAGCCCCGACGCCTACCGGCAGTTCGTCCGGCAGAAGCGGAGCGACCTCGCCGCGGCCCAGAGGTACGTGCAGCAGAGGGTCACCCAGAACGACATCCCGGGGCTCAGCCCATGACCCCGCCGACGACGGTCGCGCCCCCCCGCCCCGAGGTCGTCACGGAGGAGATCCCGCGCCGCCGGCCGGGCTGGGTCGAGCGAGCGACGAGCGCGAACCACAAGTCGGTCGGGGTGCTGTACATCGGCACCTCGCTCTGCTTCCTGACCCTGGCGGTGGTCGAGTTCGTGCTCATGAGGGTGCAGCTGATCGTTCCCGAGAACACGGCGATCCACCCCGACATCTTCGACCGGATCATGTCCGTGTTCGGAGTCACCGCGGTGATCCTGTTCGCGATCCCGCTGGCCCTGGGGCTGATCGGCTACATCGCGCCGCTCCAGATCGGCGCCCGCGGGGTCGCCTTCCCGCGTCTCAACCTGCTGTCGTTCTGGCTGTATCTGGCGGGGGCCGTGACCGTCTACGGCAGCTTCCTCTACCGGCCATCCGAGGCCGGCCTGGCGGCGCTCCCCCCGCTCTCCGACGACGTGTTCTCGAACACGGCGGGGGTCGACGCCTGGATCGTCGGCACGGGGCTCGCGATCCTCGGCTTCGTCTGCTTCGCGGTCAACCTCGTCGTCACGCTGCACAACATGCGCTCGCCCGGCATGGCCTGGCGCCGCGTGCCGCTGTTCTCCTGGGCCGCGGGCCTGAGCGGCTACCTGCTGCTCGTGATCGGCCCGGTGATGCTCGCCGCGCTGACCATGCTGTTCATCGACCGCAACTACAGCGGCGACTTCTTCGATCCCGGCGCGGGCGGGGCGCGCTCCTGTACGAGCACTTCGCCTGGTTCTTCTTCACCGGCGCCTACATGCTGGTCCTGATCGTGGCCGGCGGGGTGATCTCGGACGTCCTGCCGACGTTCGCGCGAAAGCCGCTGTTCAGCCATCGCGGCGCGATGCTCTCGCTGCTTGCGATCGCCGTGCTCGGACCGCTCGCCTGGATGCAGAACATGTACACGGCCCCGATCCCGCTCGGCTTCGAGATCTTCGCGATGCTCTTCGCGCTCGCGCTGACGGTCCCGATCGGCCTGTTGATCTTCAACTGGATCGCGACCCTGTGGGGCGGCACGCTGCACCTCCGGGCGGCACCGCTGTTCGCGCTCGGGGCGATCAGCTCGATGACGATCGGCCTCGCCGGCGAGCTCGCCTACTCCGTGCTCCCGGTCGGCTGGCAGCTCGACAACACCACGGCCGCCCAGGGCGACACGATCGCGGTGCTGGTGGGCGGCGCGGTGCTGGGCGGCTTCGCCGCGCTCCACTACTGGTTCCCGAAGCTCACGGGCCGGACGCTGGGCGAGGGCGCAGGCAAGATCGCCTTCGCGGCGATCATCGCCGGCGTCTACGTCTATGTGCTGGCGACGTTCTTGGCCGGGCTCAAGGCACAGCCGGTGGACATCTACAAGTACTTCGCCGACAACGGCCTGGACGGCTTCAACCTGGTCGCCTCGATCGCCGGCTTCGTGCTCGCCGCGGGGATCCTGGTCGAGCTCGGCGAACGTTGCCCATAGCTGGGGGCACGGGGTGCGCGCCGGCCACGACCCCTGGGGCGCCGCGACGCTCGAGTGGTTCGCGCTCTCGCCTCCGCCGGAGCACAACTTCGACGTCGTCCCCGACGTGCGCAGCGCCGAGCCCCTGCACGACATCCGCAGGGCGATCCGCGAGCGCACCGAGGCGTGGCGCCCGCCGGCCTCGCCCGAGGCGCCGGAGGCCGGCGCCCGCGAGGCCGAGCCGGTCAGCGGGGACGCCCCCGAAGGCCCGTCGGTAGCCTGAGCGGAATGCTCGGTGGCACCGACGCGCCGCTCGTGGCGAAGCGGACGAGCTCGCTCGCTTCCGCCGCCTGCTGAACGCGACCATCCTCGCCACCTTCGCCCTGATCGTGATCGGCGGGGTGGTTCGGGTGAGCGACTCCGGCCTCGGCTGCGGCGCAGCAGGCAGCGGCACCGAGGGCTGGCCGCTGTGTGGCGGCCGCGTGCTGCCGTTCCTGCAGCAGAACGCGGTGATCGAGTTCAGCCACCGCGCCGCGGCGACGATCGTGGTCGTGCTGATCGCGGCGCTCGCCCTGCAGGCATTCCGCCGCCTTCGCGATCACGGCTGGCTGGTCCGCGGCTCGGTGGCCGCCGCCGTCCTGGTTCTGGCGCAGGCGGCCCTCGGCGGCCTCACCGTCGAGCACGGCCTGCACTCGGCCTTCGTCGCCGCCCATCTGGGGTTGGCGATGCTGCTGCTGGCCCTGCTGATCATGCTGCACCGGATCGCACGGCCCGCCGAGAGCTCGCCGCCGGTGGACGGCTCACGCGCGCTGCGCGCGACGGCGGCCGTGGCGACGGTGCTGCTGTTCGGAACGATCGTCGCCGGTGGCTACGTCGCCGGCACCGAGGGCGAGGGAACGCCGAACCAGCCGATCCTGGGAGCTCATCTCGCCTGCGGTCAGCAGTTCCCGACCTGCCTCAACAAGTTCATGCCGTTCTCCTACGGGCGGCTGGTCGACATCCAGCTCACCCACCGGCTGTTCATGTACCTGACCGCGATCGCCGTGCTGGCGATGACGGCGGTGGCGCTCCGGCGCCGGGCGCGTGATCCCGCCGTTCGGGAGCGGTTCCTTCCCTTCCTGCTCGCTCCGGCGCTGCTCGCCTTGCAGATCCTGCTCGGCGCGATGAACGTGTGGCTCGGCAAGCATCCGGCGCTGATCGTGGCCCACCTGACGCTGGCCACGCTGCTCTGGGCGACGGTCGTCTACGCGGCGGCCTCGCTGCTCGCGGTGCCGGCCGACGCCCGGCGTCGTGCCCGAGGGCACCGGAGCCACCCAGGCGAGCGACACCCAGGCGGCGACGGCCTGACGACGATGGAGAGCGCGACCAACACCGGCGAGCTGGCGCAACCGATACCCCCGCCGCTGGCCGCCGGGCGCCCGCGTGCGCAGGTGCTGCGCGACTACCTGGCGCTGACCAAGCCGCGAATCATCTCGCTGCTTCTGATCACCACGGTGGCGACGATGTTCGTGGCCGATCCCTCGGGGCCCGCGCTGGCGACGATCCTCTGGACGATGCTCGGCGGCTACCTGGCCGCGGGCGGCGCCGGGGCGATCAACCACTACCTGGAGCGCGACCGCGACGCGCGGATGGCGCGGACCTGCGGCAAGGCCGCTGGTGGCGGGGCGGATCGAGCCGCTGCACGGCCTCGTCTTCGGCGTCGCGCTCGGCGCGCTCGCGACGGTCCAGCTGGCGATCACCGTCAACGTCCTCGCCGCCGCGCTGGCGCTCTGCCGGACTGCTCGGCTACGTGTTCGTGTACACGCTCTGGCTGAAGCCGCGGACGCCCCAGAACATCGTCATCGGCGGAGCCGCCGGCGCCGTGCCGCCGCTGGTCGGCTGGGCCGCGGCGACCGGCGGGCTGACCCTCGACGCGCTGTACCCGTTCGCGATCGTCTTCCTCTGGACGCCACCCCACTTCTGGGCGCTGGCCCTGCTGGTCAAGGACGACTACGCGCGCACCGGGATCCCGATGCTGCCGGTCGCGCGCGGTGAGGCGGCGACCCGCCGACAGATCCTCGCCTACAGCGTGGCGCTCGTCGCCTTCACGGTGCTGCCCTTCCTCACCGGCCTGTTCGGAGCGCTCTACCTCGCCGCCGCGCTCGTGCTCGGCGCCGGATTCATCGGCCTGGCGGCGCACCTGGCTGCTGCGTCCCTCGCGGGCCGCCGCCGTCCGCCTCCACCTGGGCTCGCTCGCCTACCTGGCGCTTCTGTTCTGCGCGATGGCGGCCGATCGCATGATCGCCTGACCCGATCTAGCTTTCTTGCGCCGGCAAGTAGACTCGCGGCAAGTTCAACGATGCGGCCGATGCGACATGGAGCGCGGCGGTACCTCGGAGAAGGCAAGATGCCACGGAAGAGCGCTTCTGGCGGACTCGCGACCACGATGTCGGACCGGGCGACGTTCGAGCGCAGCGGACCATGCCGCTCGCGCCGGCCTCATCGCGCGCGAGAGGCTCGTCTCGCGGCTGCTTGGAGCAGCCGACGCTCCGATTGCGTCGGTGGTCGCACCCGCCGGCTACGGGAAGACCACCGTCCTCTCCGAATGGGACGCGGCCGATCAGAGGCCATTCGCCTGGATCACGCTCGACGACCGGCACAACGACCCGGCGCTCCTGGTTGCCTCGATCGCCCACGGCCTGGACGGGATCGAGGCGATCGACGCCGGGATCTTCGACGCGCTCTCGGCCCCGCGCCCGAGCATCTCGAATGTCGTCGTTCCGCGCCTCGTTCAATCGCTGGGCGAGCGTGAGCAGCCATTCGTCCTGGTGCTCGACGACGTCCACGCGCTGCACGACCCGGAGGCGTTCATCCCCCTGATCGCCATGGCGCAGCACCTCCCCCCCAGATCGCAGCTGGCTCTGGCCGCACGCAGCGAGCCGCCGATGCGCTTCGCGCGCCTACGGGCGCAGGGCCGGCTGGTCGAGCTGCACGCGCACGACCTGGTGATGACCCGTTCTGAGGCATCCCGCCTGCTTCGCGCATGCGGGGTCAAGCTCGGTCCGGCCGCGCTCAAGCGGTTGATCGAGCGAACCGAGGGATGGCCTGTAGCGCTCTACCTGGCCGCGCTCTCGCTGGACGGCGAGGACGACCTCGACTTCGCGCTCGAGCGGTTCACCGGAGACGACCGGCTTGTCGCCGACTACCTGGGGGACGAGTTCCTGGCTCGCCTGGACGATGACGATCTCGATTTCCTGACCGGTACGTCTGTTCTGGACCGGCTTTCGGGCCCGCTCTGCGACGCGATGCTGGGTCTGGAGGGATCGGCGGCGACGCTGAGGCGACTCTCACGCTCGAACCTTCTACTCGTCCCGCTGGATCGCAGAGACGAGCAGTATCGCTACCACGCGCTGCTCCGCCAAATGCTCCAATCCGAGCTTCACCGCCTGGGACAGCGCCGAGAATCCGAGTTGCACGCGCGCGCAAGCCGGTGGTACACGGAGCAGGGCGACTTCGATCAGGCCATCCCCCACGCCATCTCGGCCGGGGACATCCACCAGGTCGGCCAGCTGATGTGGGCGAACACTGCGGATTACGAGAGCCATGGCCGCGAAGCAACCATGCGTCGCTGGCTCGATCGGTTCACCGACGCGCAGATCGCGGGCTCTCCCACCCTGTGCCTGGCTTTGGCCACGAATCATTTGTCAAGGGGGGAGGGGGACAAGGTCGAGCATTGGACAGCCGTGGCGACGCGAAGCCTGGAGAATGTGCCTCAATCGGAACGGGGTGCGCTCGAGGTCGGCGCAGCGCTGATCCAGGCGTCCGGCGCGGCCAGGGACGGCGTGGCCCGGATGGGCAAGGACGCCGTGCGCGCCTACGGGCTGCTGCCTGAGGACAGCCCCTGGCGCTCGCTCTGCCGCCTGCTCGAGGGGGCCGCGAATCACCTGATGGGAAATCGTGAGCAGGCGCGGGCGGCGCTCGAAGAGGGCTCCCGCCGGGGCGGCGTGGCGGCCCCGAACGTCCAGACGCTATGCCTGGCGCAGCTGGCCCTGCTGGCGATCGACGAAGACGACCTCGACGCGGCTTCGGATCTCGCCCTGCAGGCCACGGCCGAGGCAGATCGCTATGGGCTCAACGACTACCCGGTCTGCACCCTCGTCTTCGCGGTATCGGCTCTGGTCCGCGCCCGTCGCGGCCGGATCGAGGATGCCGCCCGCGACGTCAAGCGCTCGATTGGGCTCCTCGAGCTGCTGACGAACTTCAGCCCGTGGTACGAGGCTGAGACCCGGATCGTGCTCGGGCGTGCCCTCTTGCTGCTGGACGACGTGGCCGCCGCCCGCACCCATCTCGGCGACGCGGCCCGCTACCTGCGGCAGACCTCCGACGCCAGTCGTCCTTGCCGAGTGGCTCGAGGAGGCATCGAAAGAGGCGGACTCGGCCGCATCGGCCCATGGACAATGGCCCCTGACGATGGCGGAGCTGCGGTTGCTTCACTGCCTCCCGACGCACCTCAGCTTCCGGGAGATCGCCGAACAGCTCTTCGTCTCGACCAACACGGTCAAGACGCAGGCCCGGTCCATCTACCGCAAGCTCGGCGTCTCCTCGCGAGCGGAGGCGGTCGCTACCGCCGGCGCGGCCGGATTGATCGAAACCGGCGAGGCTGCCTCGCAGCACGGTCTCACTGAGCACCGTCAAAGTGCAGGACGAAGGTCGAGTTAGGTCCTCTACGTCGCGGCAAGCCTCTGAGGCGGCCGGCGGCGACGGCGCGAAGGCTGCTGCGGCGCCAGCGCCGGCGGCGCCGATCGAGCAAAGCTAGAGCGCCGCCGATCTGCGAGGTTGACAGGCCTGCGACCCGAGGAGCGCCTGGCGGCCGTCCGGATGTGAGCACCGCGAAATCACCCTGTTCGGGGGATGCCGCGCCATCGAAGGGACCATACGGTGGCGAGTGCCGTCCCGGCGCCTCGTCGCGTACGGCGACAAGGGGCGCTGCGCGACGGCCAGGCTCCATGTCCGCGGTATCACCAGAGACCCACCAAGCGCTGGCGAGCATTTCGATCGGCAGGCTCGAAAGCCTGGAGGGAGCTCTTGGGCTACGTGAGGAGCATCGCGTCGCGACGGGCCTCGACGAGCGGACGTTCGCACTCGTGAAGGTGGCGGTGCTGATCGCGCTCGACGCGCCGCCCGCATCGTTTGGCTGGCAGGTGGCCGACGCTGTGGACGCCGGCGTCACCGCCGAGGACATCCTCGGTGTGCTGCGCGCTGTCGCGCCGCACGTGGGCGCGCCCAGGGTCGTCGGGGCCGCACCCGAGATCATGCTGGCGCTTGGGCTCTCGCTGCCCGACGGCCCTGATTACACAGGTCGGTAGCACAGGATGTCACCGCTGATGCGACGCAGGCCACTGCTGCGGGCCGTGGCGATCAGCGGTGGGGCGTACCGCATCGGCAAGCGACGCGCGGGGCAGGCAGGCACTCCTCGGAGGAGAAGCGCCGCCTTGAGCTCAGCTCTGCTCGGCGACCTCCTCCGCCGCCGCCAAGCCGACCGCAACGAGGTCGAGCGGATGCACCCACGATTCGTCGAGTAGCGCACCGCCCGCGCTCTGCATGGCGTCCCTCAGGGGAATCGCCCAGCGGTGCTCGAGCAGTGCGACGGCCGCGGAGCTTCCGTTCGGGATCGAGTCCGTGACGTACCAGATCTCGTGCTCGTCGAATACGTGGCCGTCCTCGAGCGCCTCGGCCCCGGCGACGGCCCCAGCGACGGCCCCCTGCTCGCCTGCTTCGCCGAGTCCGATCAGGGCGCCGACCGTGGCGCCGAACTCCATCGCCTCCTCCTGCGTGAGGTCGCTCGCCTCCATCACGGTCAGCCTCGCCGCTCTCGTCCTTGCTGACGAACAGCAGGTCGATCAGGCGGATCACGTCGTGGTCGCGCAACCGCCTCAGCTCCGCGAGTATCTCGCCCGTGAGGCTATTGCCCTCGAAGCCGAGCACCACCAACTGGACCGGTCCGATAGTCATCGTCGTCTCCTCTCGCTCGTCACGAGCCCTGTAGGAGCTTCTGCTTGGCGGCCTCGAACTGGTCCGGGGTCAGCGCGCCGGAGTCCTGAAGCTCCTTCAGCTCCTTGAGCTTGTCGACGACATCGCCGGACCCCGTGGCAGCCGCCGGTGCCGCGGGCGCTGGCGCGGTGGCCGCCGATTGCTGCTCCTCGTCGGCCTGTCGCGTCTGGCTGCGCTGACGGGCCTTGCCCGCCGCATACGCGCCGCCACCGACCATCGCCGCACGCACGAGCGGCCTTCGTCTCCTCATCATCTCTCGAATCCCTTCTTGTTGCCTGACCGCGGATCGTCCAAATCGAACCGATTCGACCGTCCACGCACATCATGCCGAACGGGTGAACTCGCCGTTGGCACGGGCCTCGGACCACCCGCCGCACATCACCCGAATTGGATGATTTGCCGCCGCCTGGGCCGGGATAGGGTGGTGTGAATGGAAGCCCTCGAGCAGGCAGCCAAGTCTCAGCCGGGCTACGGAGCGCAGGTTGCGTGGGAACCGTCGAAACCGCGCCTGGATCCCTTCCGGCTGATCGTATCCTGGCTCGTCGCCGCTGCCTCCGTGTACGTCGCAGCCGCCCTCGTACCCGGGGTGAGCCTCGAGGAACGGGGCGGAGCCTTTCTCGTGGCCGCGGTGATCGCCGTCGTCAACGCGATCCTCCCGCCAGTGGTCGCCGCGCTGCGGCTGCCGTTCATGCTCGTGGTCGGATTCCTTCTCGTCCTCTTCGTCGACGCCGGGGCGCTGGTCCTCGCCCACGAGGTGCTGCCGGAGTTCATCGGGGTCGACTCATTCGGAGACGCGCTGCTGGCGGCGCTGGTGATGGCCGCCGTCTCGATCGTGCTCCAGGCGGTCACCGGCACGAACGACGACGACGAGTACACACTGCGGGTGGTCCAGCGAATCGCGCGCCGCCAGGGAGGGCAGGGACCCACCTCGGTCCCCGGCATCGTCTTCCTCGAAATCGACGGGCTCGCGCTCCCGGTGCTCCGCCGTGCGATGCGCGACGGGAGCGCGCCGAACATGGCGCGGTGGTTCGCGGACGGCGGCTACCGCCTCGCTGAGTGGGAGACCGACCTCTCATCGCAGACGGGCGCCAGCCAGGCCGGCATCCTGCTCGGGTCGAACGAGGACATGCCGGCTTTCCGGTGGGTGGAGAAGGAGAGCGGGAGGCTGATGACCTGTTCAGCGCCGGCCGACTGCGCCGAGATCGAGCGGCGGCATGCCACGGGCGCCGGGCTGTTGGTGGACGGCGGCGCGAGTCGGGGCAACCTGCTCTCCGGCGAGGCCGAGGAGACGATCCTCACGGTCAGCCGCATGGAGGCCGAGAAGAAGGCGAACCCGGGCTACAGAGCGTTCCTCTCGAACGGTTTCAACGTCACGCGGGCGCTCGTCCTGTTCGGGTGGGAGGTGCTGCTCGAGTGGACGGCCGCGATCAGGGCAACCAGACGCGACGTTCGTCCCCGAGGCCACCGGGGAGGGCGCTATCCGTTCCTACGGGGCGTGCTCTGCGTCATCGTCCGCGACCTGATCGTGTTCGGCGTGCTCACCGACATGATGCGCGGGCGCCCCGCCGTCTACGCCACGTTCTCGAGCTACGACGAGGTCGCACACCACTCGGGCCTCGAGCGGGCCGACACTATGGAGGCCCTGCGCAAGCTGGACCAGCAGTTCGGCCGGATCGAGCGGGCTCGGCGTTACGCGCCTCGCCCCTACGAGCTCGTGGTGCTCTCCGATCACGGCCAGACACAGGGAGCGACCTTCATGCAGCGAAACGGCTACGGCCTGGACCAGCTGGTCGAGCGGTCGGTCGCCGGCGGGCAGGTGGCCGGATTCGCCGGCGGCGACGAGCAGAGCGCGATGGTCGGGCACGCCGCCAGCGAGGCGACCGGCAGGAAGACGGCGAAGCGGCCGAAGAACGATGTCTCGGATCGCCACGTCGTCGTCCTCGGCTCGGGCAACCTGGGGCTCGTGTACCTGATGGAGGAGAAGCGCCGGCTGACGCTCGAGGAGCTCGATCGAGCGCCACCCAAAGCTGATCCCCGCACTGCGCGCGCACCCGCACGTCGGCTGGATCCTGGTCAGCTCCGCCGAGCACGGCCCGGTCGCGCTGGGGGCCGCCGGGGCCCACTATCTGAGCGAAGGCCGGATCGAGGGGGACGATCCGCTCGCCCCGTTCTCGCCGCTGGCGGCCCGCGCACCTGCTGCGGACCGACGGCTTTCCCCACGTCGCCGACATCATGGTCGGAAGCTTCTATGACCCGGAGCTCGACGAGGGCTGCGCCTTCGAGGAGCTGATCTCCTTCCACGGCGGCCTCGGAGGCCCCCAGACGCGCCCCTTCATCCTCTACCCCGAGCGCCTGCCGCTTCCGAGCGAGCCGATCGTCGGAGCGGCCGCCGTACACGCCGTCCTGCGGGGATGGAGGGACATGCTTCAGGGAGCGGACGCCACCGAGGCGCCCTCCGCCGAGCGGGCGGTCAGCCCTGCGTCCGCCTAGCTGCCTGCGCCGCTCTCGCGCTGCAGGCGCGCGAGATCGGCCTTGATCGCCTCGATCCGCCCCGCCATCTCGTCGAGCTTCTCCATCACCGGGTCCTCTCGATCCGCCTGCCGCCGAGCCTGCGCCTGCGCCACGAAGGTGCTGGTGATCAAGCCGGTCAGTACCGCCAACAGGGACAGGCCGCCCAGCATCATGAAGGCGGCGATCACCTTTCCGGCGGTCGAGCCTGGAACGACGTCGCCGTAGCCGACCGTGGTGACCGTCTGTATCGCCCACCACATGCCCAGCCAGATGTTGTCGAAGGTGTGGGGGTCGACGAGGCGCTCGATTACGCCGAACACCACAACCCCGAGGGCCCAGGACGCGACGATGAAATACGCGGCGAAGCGCGGGCGCAGGCCCTTGCGCTCAATGTTTCTCTGGAATCGTCTGCCAGGCCAGTGCGACGGCGCCTGCTGCTCCATCCAGGCACCTTTCGCCGCTGCGCTCGGCACTCCTGTCGGCCCGCCCGCCCCGGGCGTCAGAGAACCGCGATCGGGTTGAGCGGCGATCCCGTGCCGCCCGACGATGCGCAGCGGCGCGCCCACGAACAGGAACTCCCAGCGCCCGGCGCGCTCGCAGGCGGCCACGAGGTCCTCGAACTGCAGGTAGTCGAGCAGGTGGACGCCCATCGCGTTGAGCGCCAAGGCGTGAATCGGGAAGTCGATGCCCTCGGTGGTGCTGGGCGCCGTGTCGCTGTTGCCGTCCGAGCCGAGCACCGCGATCCGCCGCTCGGCGAGGAACGGTGGCGGCGGTCGGGTGCAGGCCCGCCTTGGCGCTCGCCGTGTCCCACGGCTCCAGCTCGGCGCAGCGACGGGCATGGCCGGTCCGGACCAGGAGGATGTCGCCCTCGGCCACCGTCACGCCCTGCTCGCGCTCGGCCGCCTCCAGGTCCTCGGGAAAGACGTGCTCGCCGGGCTCGAGCCAGGAGACCCCGCGCAGACCGGGGCACGTCGAGCAGCACGCCGCGGCCGACCAGGCCGTCCTTGACGACCTCGATCGTGTCGACCGTGGCGCCCTCCGAGGTGACGGATTCGCTCGGCTTGCCGTTGTAGAGGGCGCCGTCGAAGGCGACGTGGCACAGCGCGTCGATATGGCTGTGGCCGTCGTTGTGATAGTCGACGCCGACGTAGTCCTTTGCGAAGCGGAGCGTCCCGGACCCGATGTCGACATCGTCGAGCATCGTCATCCGGTGATCAGCCGGCTGCGGGTTGTCGATGCCGGCTCTCGGTGTTCAGGGGGAGGCTCAGCGTCGTGGTCTCCCCGCTCCGAACCAGCCGCGCCGCGGCCGCAACACGATCAGGAGTCAGATAGTTGAGGGCGCCTCGCTCATCGTTCTCTCCCCAGCGACCCCAGTTGGAGACGGCCTCGAACAGAGCCCTGAACTCCGCAGCGCTCACATCGACACTGGCGATCGCCGTCGTGGGTGTGGTCGTCTCCGCTCACGTTCGCCGCCCGAGGTTCTCACAAGGACGGCTGCGTCAGCTCGCCTCCCTGAGCTGACCCTCGTAGGGCCCACGTCCCGTCACGCACGCCGCGCCGCAGCGCGCCCCGAGCGCCAGCGCCTCTTCGAGCTGAGCGCCCTTCCGCCAGCCCGTAGGTCAGGCCGCCGGCGAAGGAGTCACCCGCGCCGTAGGCGTCGACCGGGGGGCCGGGCAGGGGCGCGGCCGCCCACTCGCCGCTGCGGCCGTCCGCCGCCACGAACGAGCCGCCCCCGGCACCAGCCGTGCGCACGACGAGCAGCGGCGGCGGGTCGATGTCGCCCGGCGTGTAGCGCTCGCCCGCGTCGTCGGCGCTCGAGACCAACACGTCGAGCCGGACGTGGGCGTCCGCCAGCGCGTCGAGCGCGCGCACCGTCGCCACCAATGTGCGTGCTGCTCGCGCCGCCCGCACGGCATCTGGGTCGCCCGCCGTGAAGTAGACGGCGTCGACGTCGCCCAGCTCGGCCCACGGCAGCGGATCGTTCGCGCGGGGCCCGAGCCGCTCGCCCATCACCGTGATCGTGCGCTCGGCGTCGGCGTCCAGGTAGACGAACGCTCGCCGCTGGGGCTCTGCACGCCACGCGGCCTCGACCCGAACGCCCAGTGCCTCGAGCTCCCGCTTCGCCCGGTGCCCCAGCGCATCATCGCCGAGCGCGGTCAGGAACAGGCACTCGCCCGCGAGCCGAGCCAGCTGCACGGCAGCCACCGCGCCGCCGCCGGCCGGCTCCTCCCATGCTTCCGACGCGTGCACGATCTCGCCGGGGGCCGGCACGCGCTCCACCCGCGCGAACTCGATCCACTCCACGTGCCCGACTACAGCGACCCGCATCCGCAGGCTCAGCCGGCGACGTCGGTCACGGTGATCGAGAACGTCGCCCGGTAGCTCTCGCCCGGCGCCACCAGTGGCAGATCCGGGCCCCCGACAACCAACGTATTGGCGGGCGCGGTCATTGGCTCGTAGGCGACCACGTCGTCATCGTTCGGCGCGTACACCGCGTGTACCGATAGCCGGCTTCGAACGAGAGCTCGATCCGTCTGCCGCCGCCGGCGAGAACGAAGGGGCCGGAGCCCTCCTGCACCGCGAAGGCGTCGTCGAACGTCCTCGCGCCCAGCCGGCCCCCCGGCACGCGGACGGCCTCGCGCTCGCCGGTGGGGATCGACAGGCGATCGAGCCGAAGGCGCTCGTGGACCGGGAGCTCGATCTCCCAATCGGATCGGTCGACGCCCGGCAGGCGGAGGTAGGGGTGGAACCCGAAGGAGATCGGCACCGAGGCGTCACCCGAAGCGCGGACGGTCGTCGCGATCGTCAACGTCTTTCCCGCCAGCGTCGCCTCGAGCAGCAGCTCATGCGGAAAGGGAAACGCGGCCATCAGCTCGTCGTGGGCGCCGAAGTCGAAGCTCGCCGCAAGCAGAGCCCCGTTTCCCACGGGCTCGTGCCGCTCCACCCGCCAGCCGCTCGCCCCTGCGAGCAGGCCGTGGATCGGCAGCCCGTTGGGATCCAGGCTCAGCGGCAGGGCGTCGGAGGCGAGGTCGACGTCTCGGTCCGCCACCGAGAAGCGTCTCTGGGTGAGCCGGTTGGCCCACGGGTACAGCAACGGGATCCCCATGGTCGAGCGCTCCGCGACGTAGGCGCGCACGCCGCCCCGCTGGCCCAGCAGCTCCTCCCCGCGGTGGCGAAGCGAGCAGCCCGACCATCCCGGCGTCGGGGACGAAAGCCGCCTCGATGCCGCCGCGCCGTGGGGTCGCCAGCGTCAGCGCGGAGAACCCCTCCACCATCCGTTCGCCGATCATCGACACGCTCCCTCGGGGAGACCCACTCAGCCCCCGGGCGGGCGGATCGGCTGGGGAGCCTCCGCCTCGCCCTCGAGCACGCTGCGCTGAGCGAGGGTGTAGAGGAATCCCAGCGCCGGCAGCACGACGACGACCGCGACGCCGAACACCACCAGCACCGCGGTGAGGGTCTCGCTCGCCCCGGCGCCATCGTTGATGGTCAGCGTCTGAGGAAGGAGATAGGGGTACTGCGCCACCCCCCAACCCCAGACCACCGCCACCACGGCCCCCACGGCCAGCGGGCGGGCCCCGCGTCCGCGCGCCCCGCCAGAGCAGGGCCAGCACTCCGAGACCGCAGAGCGCCGAGAGGATCACCAGCGGCAGGCCCTCGCTCGTCAGCCCGTCGTAGATGTAGCGGGCGTCGGCCCGGTAGACGAAGATCCCCGCGAGCGCGATCGCACCGGCCGCCAGCGCCGCGATCAGCGCGCGAGCCGAGAAGTAGCGCTCGAGGTCCGGGTCGCCGGCTCGGCGGGCGTCGCTGACCAGGAACACCGCCGACAGGTACGCCCCGGTGGCCACGAACAGCGCCCCGGTGAGCAGGGAAACGACGTTGAGCCAGCTGGTGACGGCGTCCCCCGCCGCGTTGCCCACCGGTACCCGCCCGGAGGCGATCGCGCCGACCACGGTGCCCATGAAGAACGGCGTCAGCAGCGAGAAGAGGCCGAAGATCCGCTCGGCGAGGCGCCGGTAGCGAAGCTGGCGCGCGAGCTTGTGGAAGGCGAACCCCGAGCCGCGGAGCACGATCCCAAGGGCGGCCAGGCTCAGCGGGATGAACAGCGTCGACATGATCGACGCGAAGGCCACCGAGAACGCGGTCCAAAGCACCACCAGCACGAAGATCAGCCAGACGTGATTCGCCTCCCAAACCGGCCCGATCGCCCAGTCGACCAGCGCCCGCGCCCGCTCCCCCCGCTCGCCGCTGCCCGCGAGCAGCGACCAGAGGCCGGCGCCGAAGTCGGCGCCGCCGAACACGGCATAGAGCGTCGCGCCGATCCACAGCACGCCCGCGACTGCGTCGGCGGTGCTCATTCCGGGCTCCCGGCGGGCGGAGCGGGCTCAGGTGGCGGCGCGGGCTCGCTGGGACCGTAGGGCACCTCGTCGTCCCCGATCTCGGCGGTTCGCCACCGGTGCGCCATCGTCCGCAGGATCAGCACCGTCGCTATCCCCAGTGCCGGTGTAAAGGACCAGCACGGCCGAGAAGGTGACCCAGACGCCGCTTGCCCCCGTGACCGCGTCCTTGGTGCGCATGACGTTGTAGACGACCCACGGCTGACGCCCGACCTCGGTCACGATCCAGCCGCATTCGAGGGCCACCACCGCGGCCACGCCGGACGCCGCCGTGGCGCGCAGGAACCACGGCGTCTGCGGGATGTCGCGCCGTCGCCACCAGGCCCAGCCGAGCCAGAGCCCGAGCAAGATGAGCACCGAGCAGATGCCCACCATCGCGTCGAAGGCCAAGTGGAGCATCGTGTTCGCGGGCGGGCGATCGTTCGCGGGCACGGAGTCGAGTCCGGTGACCTTGGTGTTCGTGCTGAAGCCGACCAGGAACGAGTCGAGGCCGGGGATCCCGATCCCTCCCTTGACGCCGGAGGACGTGCAGCGGCCGCCGAGGTACTCGGTCACGTCCGTCGAGGTCTTCTGCACGCACTCCATGGCCGCGAACTTGACCGGCTGGTCGTCGGCGATCGCGCGGGCGGCGGTGTCGCCGACGGCGAACTGGATTGGCGTCGCGATGGCGGCGACGGTCAGCGGGATCAACAGCCCGAGACGGTGGTGGCGGTCCCGCCGCCCGCGCAGCATCCCAACCGCGTAGACCGACGCGATCAGGAACCCTGTGACCAGGTAGGCGGCGAGGATCATGTGCGGGACCTCGTACGCCGTGGCCCGGTTGAAGATCGCGTCGAGCGGGGCGACGTCGGTGACCTGCCCGTTCGAGGCGATCTTGAAGCCGTCGGGCTGGTTCATCCACGAGTTGACGGCGACGACCGAGAAGGCGCCGCCGATCCCGGAGATCACCACCGGAACGCCCGTCCAGAAGTGCGCCCAGCCGGAGAGGCGCTTCCAGCCGTAGATGTAGATCGCGATGAAGATCGCCTCGGTGAAGAAGAAGATGCCCTCGATCGCGAATCCGACCCCGAACACGTCCCCGAAGCGGCCGGTGAACTCCGGCCACAGAAGGCCGAACTCGAACGACAGCACGGTGCCGGTGACGGCGCCCACGGCGAACAGCACGGCAGCGACCTTCGACCAGCGCTGCGCCAGCTCGAGCGCGACGGGGTCGTCGTGACGCAGGCCCCGATAGTTGGCGATCAGCATCATCGCGGGGAAGGCGACGCCGAGGGAGGCCAGGATGATGTGGAACCCGAGCGTGAACGCCATCTGGCTCCGAGCCGGAGCCAGCTGTGAGGAGACGGCGAGCAGGGTGGGAAGATCGGGCACTTAACAGGCGTCCTCGGTAATCACCCGGAATCGTGATCTAATCATGCCTTCCGGCCGCGTACCATCGAGGGGCCAGAGCATGGAAAGCAACGCCGCCCATCCATCAGACACCGACGGCGCACCAAGCCCTCACAGGGTTGTCGTCGTCGGAGGCGGCTTCGGGGGGCTCTTTGCCACACGCTTCCTGAGGCGCGCCCCGGTCCACGTGACCGTCGTGGATCGGCGCAATCACCACCTGTTTCAGCCCCTCCTCTACCAGGTCGCGACCGGCATTCTCTCCGAGGGACAGATCGCTCCGCCCATCCGCAACGTCCTTCGCCGCCAGCGCAACGTCCAGGTCGAGCTCGCCGAGGTGACCGGTTTCGACCTCGAGGCGAGGACCGTGACGGCCATGCGCCCGGACGGGGACCACGTCACGATGCTCTACGACAGCTTGATCGTCGGCGCCGGTGCCGGCCAGTCCTACTTCGGTCACGACGAGTTCTCCCACTGGGCCCCGGGGATGAAGACGATCGACGACGCCCTGGAGATCCGCGGGCGCATCCTCGGGGCGTTCGAGATGGCGGTCCTGGAGGAGGATCCCGAAAAGCGGCGGGAATGGCTCACGTTCGTGGTTGTCGGGGGTGGCCCGACCGGGGTGGAGATCGCCGGCCAGATGGGAGAGCTGTCGAGACGGGTCCTGCCCGAGGACTTCCACACAATCGACTCACAGAGCGCTCGCGTGCTGCTCTTCGACGGGGGCAAGGAGATCCTCGCCAGCTTCGGCGATCGGCTGTCCTCGAAGGCGGCGAAGGAGCTTGAGCCCTTGGGCGTGGAGATACACACGGGCAGCATCGTCACGAACGTCGACCGTCACGGGGTCGACGTGAAGGGGCCGGACGGCGAGGTCCAGCGCGTGGCGGCGCGGACGAAGATCTGGGCGGCCGGAGTGCAGGCGTCGCCGCTCGCCAAGTTGCTCGCCGACGCCACCGGCGCGGACTGCGATCGGGCTGGCCGCGTGGCGGTGCAGCCGGACTGCTCGCTGCCCGGGCATCCGGAGGTGTTCGCGATCGGTGACATGGTCGCGCTCGACGGGTTGCCCGGAGTCGCCGAGGTTGCCATGCAGCAGGGGATCCACGCCTCGAGGACGATCAAGCGGCGTCTCGAGGGCGAGGACTCGGCGCCATTCCGCTACCGCGACCTCGGCAGCATGGCGATGGTCTCGCGCTTCCGGGCTGTGGTGAGCTTCAAGGGAATCCGCGTGGCCGGATTACTCGGATGGCTGATGTGGCTGTTCGTCCACGTTACGTTCATGACCGGCTTCAGGAACAGGTTCACGACGATCCTCGGGTGGACCCTCAGCTTCCTGGGCAGGGAGCGCACCCAGCGAACCCTCACGTTCCAGCAGGTCGTCGGCAGGGTCGCGATCGAGGAGGCCGGGGGACGGCCGTTCCTCATGAGTCTCACCTCGGAGAAGCCCGCCGAGGGGGACCGCACCTAGCCAGTGGCGCGCTGGCGTCGACGAGCGGCGGCGCGGCGATTCAGAGTCCGCTGAACAGCAAGGGTGCCCGAGGCGCCGAGCGCCATCATCAGGACGTTCATGCCCAGCACCCCTAAGGCGCCAATGGCGGTGCCGATCTCGCCCACCCCACCCGCAACGCCGAGGTAGGCGGCGGCCGGGATCGTGGTCACCGAGACGGCAACGCCGACTGCCGCGCTGGCGCGAGTCTCAAGCGCCAGCATGCCCGCGACACCGGCCACCAGCGCGACCGCGATCGTCTCGTTGTTGACGGTCGTCAGCCCCCCCAACGCGGTGGCCGCTTGGTTCAAGTCGAAGCCCGAGGGGAGCAGATCGAACTGGTCCTGCGCGAAGGCGACCGCCGCCGCCGCCCCGCAGGTCACGGCCAGGCCGAGGACCAGGGTCAGAAATGCCTCGCCGATCAGCCGCGGGCTGCGACCTACGACCCCGACGCCCATCGCGGTGATCGGCAAGAGGTCCGGGCTGACGGCCATCGCGCCCACGATCAGGATCACGTTCTCCTGCGTCACGCCGTAGGAGGCGATCACGCCCGCGATCAACATCAGCGCCAGGTAACGGCCGATCGGACGCGCATCGTGCCAGGCCGCGCTCAGCACGTCCGCCCACACGAGCGTTGTCTCTGCCGATCCGCCGACCATCTGGCCCACCACGTCCAGCCGAGTCAAGGTGATCCCCGAGTCGGGAACCCCGAGGCGTCGCATCTCGTCCAGCAGCGGGTCGACGGCGCGCGGGCGCACCAGGCCCGCGACCAGGACATGCCCCGGCCGCGCCGCGTTCACGGACCGAACGCGGCTGACGCCGTCCAGTCGCTCGAGGGACTCGGCGACCGCCGTCATCACCGCCGTCTCGCCGAAGACCTCGAGCTGAATCATCGGCCGCGAGCCTAGTAGGCCCACCCGATGGTCAGGTACGTGCGGCGGTCCCCAGCCGGTCCAGCAGGTGATCGCCGACTCGGAGCGCGTTCGCCATTGCCGTGAGCGCCGGGTTGACGGCGCCGATGCTGGGAACGAAGCTGGTGTCGACGACGTAGAGGTTGTCGAGCTCGTGGGCCTTGCAGTTCGTGTCGAGCACCGAGTTGGCGGGATCGGTGCCGAAGCGGCAGGTCCCGGCCTGATGCGCTACCCCCGCCACCCCGATCTCGTTCTTCAGGTAGGCGTGATGTGGGAGAAGGTGGCCCTCGTGCATGCCGATGTGGCCGAGGATGGACTTGAGCTTGTCGTAGAGCTCCTTCTTCGGCTTCTCGTTGGAGTGGGAGTAGCTGAGCCTGATTGCCCCATCGTCCCTGAGCGTCACCCTGTTGTCCGGCTTCGGCAGGTCCTCGGTCGAGAGCCAGAAGTCGACGGCGTGGTCAGCGATTTCCTCGAGGCTAAAGCCGGGGGCCAGCTTCGCGATCGATTTCTCGCCCCGGTACATCGGAGCCTGGGACTTGCCAATCATCTGGATGTTGCCGAGCGGGTGATCGAACTCCTTCGAGGCGAAGTAGAAGTCATTGAGCCCGAGCGTCTTCTGGAAGACGGTCGGGTTTGGCTCCTTCGACAGGGCCAGGACGGCCTGGCTGTTGTGGAACATGTAGTTGCGGCCCACCTGGTCCGAGCCGTTCGCCAGGCCATTCGGATGCTTGTCGGTCGCGGAGGCGAGCAGCAGCTTGGCGGAGTTGGCCGCACCGCAGGAGACCGCGACGATGTCGCGCTGAATAGGTCTCCCGCTCGCCGTCGCGCTCGACGACGACCTCCGTCACCGCCTCACCACCGGCGTCGGTGTTGAGCGCGACCGCCTCCGAGTTGGTCAGCAGCGTGACGTTCGCGTGCTCGAGCGCCGGCCGCACCGCGATCACCTCGGCGTCGGACTTCCCGTGCACGAGGCAGGGCCAGCCATCCATCGCGTAGCAGCGGACGCAGGCGCTGTAGGGCATGTTCGCCTCGTCCAACATCACCCCGCAGGGAGCGTGGAAGGGCCGGTAGCCGGCGGCCGCGAGATCGTCCGAGAGCTGCTGGATGCGCGGCTCGTGGGAGACGGCCGGGAAGGGATAGGGAGCGCTTGCCGGCGGCTCCGTGGGGTCCTCCCCTCGAGCACCGTGCACCTGGTAGAGCTCCTCCGCCTGCGTGTAGTGGAGCTCCATCTCGTCGTAGGAGATGGGCCAGGCCGGCGAGACGCCATCCTCGTAGCGGACCTCGCCGAAGTCCTCGGCGCGCAGGCGGTAGAGCGCCGCGCCGAACATCTTCGTCGCGCCGCCGACGAAGTAGTGCACCTGCGGCGCGAACTTCTTGTCCTTCTTGTCGTACCAGGTGTCCTCCGACTGGTAGCGGCCGTCGACGAAGACGTCCTCGGCCCGCCAGTTCTGCGGCTCGCGAGGCAGGAAGTCCCCTCGCTCCAGCAAAAGGATCTTCTTGCCGGAGCCGGCGAGCCTGTGGACGAGCGTCCCACCGCCAGCCCCGCTGCCGATCACGATCACGTCGTAATCGCTCATACGTTGACTCCGAACTCCTTGAGGCGCTCACTGACGATGATCCGTGCCCCGGCCTCGATGAGCGCGAGATGGGAGAAGGCCTGGGGAAAGTTCCCCAGGTGCCGGCCGGTACTGGGGTCGAACTCCTCGGCGTAGAGGCCGAGCGGGGAGGCGATGCGGAGCAGCCGGTCCATCAGGTCGCGGGCGCGCTGGTGCTCGTGGATAACCGCCAGACCCGAGACGAGCCAGAAGGAGCAGATCAGGAAGCTGCCCTCCTTGCCCGAGAGCCCGTCGTCGGTCTGGCCGGTGACGTACCGGAGCACGAAGCCGTCCTCGGTGAGGTCGTCTGCGATCGCCAGCACGCTCTTGCGCATCACCTCGTCGTCACCCGGCAGGAAGCCGAAGAGGGCCGCCAGCAGGGTGGAGGCGTCGAGCGCGTCGGTGTCGTAATGCTGGCGGAGGACGCCATCACGGACGCCGTTTTCGAGGATGTCCTTGCGGATCTCCTCCGCGGTCGCGCTCCACTCGGCCTTCAGATCGGAGTCGCCGCGGATCTCCGCGAGCTGCGAGGCCCGGTCCATGGCGACCCAGCACATCAGCTTGGATGAAACGTAGTGCTGCGGCTTGCCGCGCGCCTCCCAGATCCCCTGGTCCGGCTTCTTCCAGACCTTCGTCGCGCACTCGGCCTGAGCCTGCACCACCGGCCATAGTCGCCGCGGCAGGCGCTGGCTGCGATTTGTGTGGAGCAGGATCGAGTCGAGAACGGCACCGAAGACGTCGTTCTGTCGCTGGTCGAAGGCCCCGTTCCCCACCCGCACGGGAGACGCCCCCGCGTAACCGGAGAGGTCGTCCCTGGTCGACTCGGTCAGATCCCGACGGCCGTCGATCCCGTACATGATCTGCAGCGCCCCGTCCTCGTTCGGCTCGAGGTCGCCGATGAACTGCATGAACTCGTTGGCCTCCCAGTCCAGTTCCAGGTAGTGCAGCGCCTGGAGCGTGAAGGTCGAGTCCCTCATCCAGGTGAACCGGTAGTCCCAGTTGCGCTCCCCACCCGGCGTCTCCGGCAGCGATGTCGTCAGGGCGGCGACGGTGGCGCCCGTGGGCATGTAGGTGAGCCCCTTGATGGCGAGAGCGGAGCGCTGGATCGCCTCCCGGAAGCGGTGATCCGGCATCCGGGCCTTGGAGATCCAGGTGCGCCAGTAGTTGGCGGTCTCGCCCATGCGTGCGTTGGCCTGGTCGATGTCCTCCGGCGAGGCGAGCTCCTCTGCCCACGAGAGCGAGCAGAACGCCTGCTCTCCTTTCTGGAGCGTGTGCCGCCCCCGCGCCGCTTCGGCTTCCGCCCCCAGCGGGATGCTGCTGTGCAGCCTGACCGTCAGCCCGGCTCCGCTCGCGTCGGCGGTGTCTGGGCCGCGTAGCGACCACTCGGCGGGCGTGCGCCCGTAGTCGAAGTCCGGCTCGCAGTGCAGTTCCATGTCGACCGAGCCCTCCATGCAGAGCACGGTTCGCACGAGCATGTGATGGGCGTCCTCGTCGGCGGGCGCGCGCGTGTGTGGGGTGATCTCGTCCTCATGTTGGGTCGGGCCGATCGTCAGCGCGTCTCGCACCATCGCCCAGCCGGTCGGCGTGTGCCAGGTGGTGTTGAGGATGTTGGTGCCGGGCTCGTAGATCCGGTTGCTCGGCACGTTGATCCCGAAGGGGCCGAAGCGGAACGAGCCGGCCTCCCGGTCGAGCAGCGTGCCGAAGATGCTGGGCGAGTCGAAGCGCGGCACGCAGAGCCAGCCGACCCCACCATCCGGGGCCACCAGCGCTCCCGTATGGCAGTTGGAGAGGAACGCGTAGTCGGCGATCGGAGGGAAGGGCGACGGCATCGCCGCGCTCTGCGGCATTCCCTTCTCCTTGCCGGCCGCGGGCGCTTTGCCGTCTCCTCTCGCCGCCGCCTTGCCGCTGGAGCGGGTCTTCCCGGCGCTCTTCTGCTTCGCGGGACTCATGACCCGGTCCACGGCTCGTGCCAACCGCCGTAGTCCGCGACGAGCTTGTCAGCGGCCTTGGGTCCCCAGGTACCCGGTTTGTACGGCAGGATCCTCGGCGGCTTGTCGAGCAGCGGGTCGCAGATCCGCCACGTCTCCTCGATGTTGTCCTGCCGGGTGAAGCGCGTGCTGTTGCCGATCATCGCGGCGTGCAGGAGGACCTCGTATGGGGTCGGACCCTCGCCACCCTCCTGGGCGAACTCCATGTCGAGGTTGATCTGCTCGGGTGTGGTTTCGTTACTGCGCTGTGCGTCGACCAGCAGACGAATCCCGGTGGTCGGGTGGATCCTGACGACGAGCTGGTCGGGCTCGGGCCGCCGCCGGCTGTTCGCGCTGTAGCCGAGGCGCGGCGGCTCCTTGAAGATCAGCCTGAACTCCCACTGCTCCACCGGGAGTTCCTTCCCCGTCCGGATGAAGAACGGGACGCCGCTCCAGCGCCAGTTGTCGATCTCGAAGCGCGCAGCGACGTAGGTCTCCGTGCTCGAGCCCCTGGCTACGCCCTTGACCTGCTTGTAGCCCTCGTACTGCCCTCGCACGTACTGCTTCGGGTCGGCCTTCGGCATCGCCGAGAAGACACCGAACATCGCGTCCTTCAACGCCCGGGCGTCGCGCCTGGCAGGCGGTTCCATCGCAGCCATCGCAACCACCTGCATCAGGTGGTTGACCACCACGTCCCGGAGCGCGCCAACGGGGTCGTAGAAGCTGCCACGGTCGGAGACCCCGAAGTCCTCCGCCATCGTGATCTGGACGCAGGCGACGCTGTTGCGGTCCCAGACGGGCTCGAACATCGCGTTCGCGAACCGCAGATAGAGAATCTCGGCCAGGCCCATCTCGCCGAGGAAGTGGTCGATCCGGTAGAGCTGGTCCTCGCGGATGTACTGGTGGATCTCGGCGGCCAGCGCTCGCGCGGACTTGAGATCGTGGCCGAACGGCTTCTCCACCACCACCCTCGCGTTCTTGGTCAGGTCCGCGCCGGCCAGCCCCTTGATCGTCATGCCGAAGAGCGACGGCGGGATCTCGAGGTAGAAGACCGGGCTCTTGGCGCCCTTGATCTGGCGCGCGAGCCGCTCGTAGGTGGCGTCGTCGGAGAAGTCGCCCTGGACGTAGGAGAAGCGCTTCGCGAGCCGGTTGAACACCTTCGGGTCGGGCTTCCGGCCGGAGGAGGTCTGGATCGCCTTCCGGGCGTGCTCGCGGAGGTCCTTGTCCGACCAGTCGTCGAAGGCGACGCCGACTATCGGGCAGTTCAGCAGGCCCCGGGCCTCGAGCCGGTAGAGCGAGTTGAAGGTCATCACCTTGGCCAGGTCGCCGGTGATCCCGAAGATGACCAGTACGTCGGCGGGCTGAACTGGTTCGTCCTGGGCCGATGCGCGCCGCTGGGTACTGGCTGTGGAGCTCATTCTGGTTGATCCTCTCGGTCGCCGCCCGCGCCCTGCATCCTTATCGCATTACGCTCCGCGTGTCCACGAAGGTATACGGATCTGTGGCCCGGAACGTCACCCGATGTGGGTGAATCGGGGGCCCCGGGGCTAGGGATTGGAGTGACCCGCAGCCCGACGGAGCAACGAGCCCGACAATCACCCTGGCGGAGTGATCAGGAGTGGGCGATGCCGCGAGCGATCAGAAACGCGCCGAGGAGCGCGGCCACGACCATCGCGATCCGGCGGCTGTTCGCCGACAACCAGTGGTCCATGCTCGCGACCACCGCGCGAGTGCGTTCGGGGGCGAAGATCAGGCCGAGCAGCGGAACCTCGACGAGCAGGAACATGATCAGGTTGAAGAGCAGGACCTGGACGATGTCGACGCCGGTCGAGTGGTGTCCCGCGGCGATGTCCTTCAGCGCGATCAGATAGGCCGGGCCGGGCACGTTGATCGCCAGGCCGGCGGCGAAGACGATCGGCAGGGAGCCGCGCGCCAGGATGCGCTCGGCCCACGGCTCACGCTGCCGGGCATCCTCCTTGCCGGTGCGTCGCGAGTTTCGGCGATCCCGCAGGCGCTGGTCGGCGCGCGTCGCGAGCGCCACGGCCAGCAGCAACGCCAAACCGCCGATCGCCAGGTCCGCCCCCCAGCTCAGCGCCGACCTGCTCGTGTGGAGCGTGTGCGAGGCGTTGAGCGCCGCGACGATCCCGAGCCCGAGCCCGATGCTGATCGTCAGGCCCCCGGCCAGATAGGCGCTCAGCAGGGGAGCCGCCGTGGCTGGGAGAGCAGGATCACGACGGCTGCGAGGACGGTTGGGAGAACGCCGCCGCGAGCGCGAGCAGAACCAGCTGCATGCGCGGGAGCCTAGTCGGCTGATAGCTTGCCTTGAGGCCGCGACGATTCCGAGCCCCAGCCCGATGCTGATCGTCAGCCCCCGGCCAGATAGGCGCTCAGCAGGGGGAGCCGCCGTGGCTGGGAGAGCAGGATCACGACGGCCGCGAGGACGGTTGGGAAGAACGCCGCCGCGAGCGCGAGCAGGACCAGTTGCAGCGCGGGAGCCTAATCGGCTCGATAGCAGCCTGGCCTGCGTGCGTGGGCGGGCCGTGTGAGCGTGGCGCTCGGCCTTGCCGATTTCACACGGTTCGGGTGATGCCGCCTCAGCGCACCTCGGGTTTGATTTGGGCCTTGGCCCTGTTTGTCCGCGATCGGCTACAAACGCCGGCCCAAGGCGGGTCAAAGCGTGCTTCGAAGAGGAGCGGACCCGCGAATCGCGAACCCCCTCCGCGCATAATTCGGCCGCCGGCGAAGTGGCGACCGGCTACAGAAGGGAGCAACAAATGAGAGGTGCCGGACGCGTCGTATTCGCAGCGGTCCTGCTGCTGATCGCGGGCACGCTCAACATCATCTACGGCATCGGTGCGATCAGCGATGCGAACTTCTACACCAGCACCGGGACGCACTACGTGCTCGGAACCCTCCACACCTGGGGCTGGATCACCCTGCTCTTGGGCATCCTCCAGCTCACCGCCGCATTCTCATTGTTCGGCGGCGGAGCGTATGGCCGCGTGATCGGGGTCATCGCCGCGACCCTCGGCGCGCTCGGGGCGCTGCTGGCGATCGGGACGGTCCCGTTCTGGTCGCTGGGCGTCTTCGCGATCTGCCTGTGGGTGGCCTACGGCCTGATCGTGTTCGGCGAGGAGGAGGAGACACGCTCAGGAGTCTGAACTGACGGTCGCGGGAGCCTGGACGTCTGCCAGGCTCCCGCGCGCCTCCCCGCCATCCACCGGACGCCGACTGGTCTTGTGATAGAAGACCCTCGATGGACCGATTCCTCGCCCAGCGGAATCTGACGGCGGGGCTGATCGCGGCCGGATTGGCGGTGCTCTTCTTCGGGCTCAGCTTCTTCGTGGCGGTCATCTACACCACCTAGCGATGAGCGACGGTCGCCAGCCACCCGAGCCGTCAGAGCTGGTGTACGTGCCGCGACCTTCCTGGCTGCCGGTGCTCACCGCTGCCGGGCTCGCCGGGTTGCTCGTCGGCCTGTTCGCCGGCGTCCCGTACGCGGTCGCCGGCGCGATCCTCCTGCTTGCGGCGCTGCGGGCCTGGGTCCGCAAGACGGGGGACGAGGTCGCCCGCCTGCCGCGCGAGCAGCGTCTGAGCACAGCCGTGCTGCCCGCGGTGCCCCTGCGAGCGCCCGGCCCCAGCCCCGCCAGAGGCGAAACCGACCGCTAGCGGCGCTTCCGAGTTACGCCGTCGCCTCGCTCTCGGGTGACGTCATCCCCGAGGTGGCACCCTCGGTGGTCCATACCCGCACGATGTCCCGCATCGAGAGGATGCCGACGAGCTCTCCGCTCTCGATCACGACCAGGTGACGGATGTGGCGCTTCGACATCTCCATCGCCGCGCGCTCGAGGCTCCAGTCGGGGGCGGCGGCGATCAGGGTGTCGCTCATGTGCTCGCCGATGGACTCCGAGTCGGGGTCCTGGCCCTTGCCGAGCGAGTTGAGGATGTCGCGCTCGCTGATGATCCGCGGGCCCGGGTACTCGTCGTCGACCACGATCGCGGCCCCCACCCCTTTCTCGACCATGCGTGTCGCCGCGTCGCGCAGGGTGTGACCTGGCCCCAGGGTCAGGACAACATTCGACATGCCTTCGCGAACTTCCATCCAGCGCGCCCCCTCAGGCGATTAGTGCGTATTGAGGCAACCCTATCCCAATGGGTCCGGCACTGTTTTCGCGAGCGAGGCCTCGACCGGCCTGACCGGCGGCGTCGGAATCGGCTCCTCGCCCGTCGCGAATGTGAGCTTGGATAGGATCGCCGGTGGCCATGCGGAAGTGGATCCCCCTCATCATGCTGGCCTCGGCCCAGTTCGTCATGGTGCTCGACACGAGCGTCATGAACGTGGCGATCTCGCAGATCGTCAAGGACCTCGACACGACGATCCAGGGGGTGCAGACGGCGATCACGATGTACACGCTCGTGATGGCGGCGTTCATGCTGCTCGGCGCGAAGCTCGGCGACATCCTGGGCCGTAACCGCGGGTTCGCGATCGGCCTGGCGATCTACGGCGCCGGCTCGCTCACCACGGCGCTGAGCCCGAACCTCGCCGTCCTGCTCATCGGCTGGTCGGGGGTCGAGGGGTTCGGTGCGGTGCTCGTGATCCCCGCGATCGCGGCGCTCACCGCCGCGAGCTATGAGGGCCGTGAGCGGGCGCTTGCCTACGCGCTGCTCGGTGGGGTCGCCGCCATCGCCATCGCCGCAGGCCCGCTGATCGGCGGGTGGGTGACGACGGAATTCTCGTGGCGCTACGTGTTCGCCTCCGAGACCGTCGTCGTGATCTTCCTCCTGCTGCTACGTGGGCGGATTCCGCGGGCCGCGGCCGCCGAGCGGCGCCCCCGGCTCGACCTCGTCGGCGTGGCGCTCTCCGCGAGCGGGCTCGGCCTGATCGTGTTCGCGATCCTGCGCAGCAGCGTGTGGGGGTTCGTCCAGCCGCGAACGCCGCCGACGATCAACGGCACGGAGATCACCCCGCTCGGCTTCTCGCCGGTGCCGTTCCTGGTGCTCGGCGGCCTCGCGCTGCTCGGGGCGTTCTTCGTCTGGGAGCAGCGTCGTGCCCGCCTCGGCCGCGACCAGCTGCTCGACCCCACGCTGCTTGCGGTCCGCCCAGCTTCGCGCCGGGCTCTCGAGCCTGCTGGGACAGCAGCTCGTCCTGATGGGCACCTTCTTCGTCATCCCCGTGTACCTGCAGGTCGTGCTGGGCTTCGACGCGTTCGAGACCGGCAAGCGCCTGCTCCCGCTGTCGGTGGCGATGCTCGTCTTCGCGCTGCTGGGGCCGCGGATTGCCGGCCGGCGCTCCCCGCGCACCGTCGCGCAGCTTGGGCTGGTCGCGGTCAGCATCGGCGCGATCGTGATGCTGGCGACGCTCGACGTGACGCTGAACGACACCGGCTTCAAGATCGCGCTCGCGATCATCGGGGCGGGCGGCGGCCTGCTCGCCTCGCAGCTCGGGAACGTCATCATGTCCTCCGTCCCGCCCGCCAAGAGCAGCGAGGGGGGCGGGCTCCAGGGCACCGCCCAGAACCTCGGCTCCTCGCTCGGGACGGCGATCATCGGGGCGGTCCTGCTCGCGTCGCTGGCGACGGGCTTCAGCCAGCGGATCGCCAACAACCCCGACGTTCCAGCGGCCGCCCGCGAGACGATCGTTGCGAACACCGAGCAGGGGATCGACATCGTGCCCGTGAAGGACGTCGAGAAGGCGGCGGTCGAGGGCGGTCTGACGCAGGACCAAGCCCAGGCCGTCGCGGCGGACTACGGCGACGCGCAGCTCGAAGCGCTGCGGCTGGCGCTCGGCGCCGTCGCGGCGGCGGCGCTGCTGTCGCTCTGGTTCACGCGACGACTGCCGACGGAGTCGCTCGCACAGAGCGAACCCGGCGCTGCGGAGCCAGCGGCTGAGGTTGCCTAGCCGCAGGGCTGGCCGGAACCATGCTCGCCGGGCGCCGGGCGCCGACGATAGGATTCCGGCCTCGTGGCGAGACGGATGCCCATGCCCCGGGGAGCAGCGCGCTCCGCGGCCCTCGCACTCTCCGGGATTGCCCTTCTGACCGCCTCCGGCTGCGGCGTCGCGCAGACGGGCAGCGTCGACCGCGGCCGGCAGCTGTTCACGAGCAAGTGCGCGACCTGCCATTCCCTCAAGGACGCAGGCAGTACCGCGCTGATCGGCCCGGATCTGGACGCCGCCTTCGCCCAGGCCCGCGCCGCCGGCATGGACGCCGACACGGTCGCGGGCGTGGTCAAGGCCCAGGTCGACAACCCGCGGCCGAGCAACGGCAACCCGAGCGTCTCGATGCCGGCTCACCTCGTCAGCGGCGAGGACCTCGACGACGTGGCGAGCTACGTCGCCAGCGTCGCAGGCGTCGCCCGGGATCAAGGGGCCGCAGCTGCCCAACGATCCAGGGGCGCCGGTGTTCGCCAACAACGGCTGCTCCGGTTGCCACATCCTGAAGGCGGCCGGCGCATCCGGCACCACCGGTCCGGACCTCGACCAGGTGCTCCCGGGAATGAGCGCCGCCGAGGTGAAGAAGTCGATCGTCGACCCGAACGCCAAGGTCACCAAGGGCTATCCCTCCGGGGTCATGCCCCAGAACTTCGGGCAGGTGATCAGCCCCCAGGACCTCAACGCGCTGGTCAACTTCCTGCTCAAATACGCGGGCAAGCAGGGCGGCAACAAGTAGCGGTCCGCCCGAGGGACGGTCAGGCGGTGGTCCCCGCGGTCCCGGGGGTCCGGGCCGCCTCCGCCTCGAGGTCCACGACCACGTGGGTGACCGGCAGCGGCACCTCCCGCCGCGCCCGCTCCACCACCCCGCGCTCGAGCCACCTGGACCTGTGCGGCGGATGGGTCGAGATGATCACCTCGTCCGCCGCGAACAGGCGGAGGGCGTCCTCGAGCGCCGCGTTCGGCTCGTGGTGGTCCCCGACCTCGCCGCGCGCCGTCAGGCCGGCCGACTCCATCGCCCGCAGCGAATCCTCGAGGCGCTGCCTGGCCTCCGCGATGGCGCCATCGACGTCCGAAGCCCAGTGCTCGAGCGGTGAGCTGGTCAGCGCAGGCACGACGACCAGGATCTCGCTGTCTCGCCCCTGGCAGCGGTTCTTGATTTCCTCCAGCAGAGCTCGGCCGCCCACCGTCTGATTGGCCATCACGAGCACGCGGTAGGCGGCGTCGCTCGCGCCGCACCACCTCAGCCTGGTGCGGCAGCGTGCCCTGCGCGCGCCGCCACAGCACCCCGAGGCCCAGACCCACCTCGGCGGCCAGGAGCACCGCCCCGAACGCGGGCCGCGTGAGGAGCGTGAGCGCGATGACGGCGCCGGCTCCGATGCCGATCACCACCACCGCGCGGAAGACCTCTCGCTCTGACCGCAGCGGATTGTGCATCTCAGGCTCCTGAGTCGACCGTGCCGCTTAGAACTTACCGCTCTGCCGGCACGGGGTCCTGCCGCCTCAAGAGCGGCTCGACCGGTGCCGGTGCAGGCCTCGGCGGCGCGGTCTGGATCGCGCGTGCGCCGCGTTTCGGCACGAACGTGACGCCCTTGCGCACGGCCCCCTCGGGCCGGCGGCCGACTGCCCGAAGCTGCGCGCGCTCGAGCACGCGCCGGATCACGACCTTCATCTCGAAGGTGGCGAAGCTCGCTCCAAGGCAGCGCCGAACGCCGCCGCCGAAGGGCAGCCACGTGTAGGTGTCGGGGGCCTCGGGACCGAGAAAGCGCTCCGGGCGGAACTCGCCCGGCTGCGGGTAGCGGTCGGGCCGCCGGTGGATCACCGCAATCGACGGGTTGATCTCGACGCCCGGCGGGATCAGGTAGCCACCGACCTCGTAGGGCTGTTTGCGAACCACGCGGCCGATGCCCGATACCACGGGCCGAATGCGCAGCGTCTCCTTGACGACCGCATCGAGGTAGGCGTCGTCGCCGTCCGAGAGCGCCGCCTGCAGCCGCTCCCGGACGCGGGGGGTTCGCAGCAGCAGCTCGAATGCCCAGGCGAGGCCGGTGGCGGTCGTCTCGTGTCCGGCCACCAGCAGGGTCACCAGCTCGTCGCGCAGCTCATGGTCGCTCATCGGCTGGCCTTCCTCGTCGCGGGCGAGCAACAGCATCGAGAAGACGTCTTCGCGCTCGTCGAGGTCGGGTGCCTCGCGACGGCGGGCGATCTCGTCATAGATCAGCTCGTCGACCGCGCGCCGGCGCTGCTCGAACTGGCGCGTGCGGCCGGCGATCCCGAGGCGCCCGCCCGTGAGCACCATCATCGCGACGCTCAACCGCGTCCCGACCGGATCGAGCATCGCCCGCAGACGGCGCTTGAGCTCCTGCTGGCGCGGCCCTTCCTCGACGCCGAACACAGCCCGCACGATCACCTCGAGAGTGAGCGACCGCATCGACGGCAGCAGGGGAAACACCTGCCCGATCGACCACTCGTCGATGGCGCGATCGGCCGCGGCCACCATCACCTCCTCGTACGCCCGCATCCGCTCGCCGTGAAAGGACGGCAGCATCAGCCGGCGATGGCGCAGGTGCTCGGCCTCGTCGAGGAGCAGCACCGAGCGCGCGCCGACAACCGGCCCCAGGACGGCGTTCGCCTCGCCGGCGTGCAGCTGGTCCCCGGGCCCGCGGAACACCTGCTTGACGCCCTCGGGCTCGAAAACCATCACGAATCGCGGGTCGAACAGCGTCCCGAAGGTGACGACGTCGCCGTAGCGCCGCCGACAGGCATCGAGGAAGCGCGCCGGCGCGAACATGAACCCGAGCGTCTGGACGAGCCGCGGCAGCGGCGGTCCGGGCGGAAACCCCGAGCCCCTGGTGGTGGTCGCGGCCATGGACGCATCCTGACGGATGGACCGGGCCCGGGCGTGTCCCCACCGCGACGCTTGCGCTCCGGACGAGACAGCGGGTCGCGTCGTTACTCGGGCTCCGGGGCCTCCTCGCCAGGCCAGGAGCCCGTGAACCGCTGAAATCCGCGACGGGCGGCGTGGTCAAAGAAGCCGCGGACGAAGCTGAAGATCGCCCCTTCCAGAAGCAGCGCGCCTGCGAGCTTGGCGTATCCGACGTCGCGGTGCTTGGCTTCCGGCGGCTCCTGGTCGTCGATCAGGCCCCACACCCGCTCGAAGATCTTCTTGCCGATCAGGCCGGCCAGGACGCCACCGAGAATGCTTATTGGCAGGAACAGCAATTTCATGGCTCAGTCCACCGGGCGCTCTGCGGAAGGGCTCGGCGGCGCGCCGTCGCCGCTGTGTCGCGACACCGAGCTCTCACCGAGGACCTTGTTGCGAAGATCTTCGCTCGCAGCCAGGGCCGCGACCAAGCCGGCGGCGCCGAGCCCCAGGAGGATGAGCAGCCGCCTGCCGCGACGCTTCTTCGGTTTCTGGCGACCGCTCTTCAGCGCCTTGGCGGCCTCGGTGAGAGACAGCGCCGCCTCGCGGACCTGTTGGCGAAGCTTCTTGTCCTCGGCTGGCTTGACCCGCCGCTTCGAGGCCCGCTGATAGGCACTGCGTAGGTTTTCTACCGCTTCGCGCAGATTCTCCTGCGCGTACTGGTTCTCGAGCAGACGCTCGGCAATCGGTCCCACCTGCGCTGCTTTGTCCGATCCAGCCATCAATCCTCCATTCGTGGGTTCAGGTGGTTTGCTCTTCTTTCGGCTCTGATCGCGGTTCGAGCTGGATCTCGCGCTCGGCCCGGGGCGCGCTGCCCCCTTCGGCGCCATTCTCGCGCCTGGTCATGATCCACCTCCTGAAAAGGCCGACCGGGCGGCCTCGAGCCGATGCTCCTCGACCTCCGCGGCCTGGCGTTCCGCCCGGCGCCCCAGTCCTTCGAAAGGTCTGTCTTGTGCGCGAAAGACCGTTCTGTCTTCTGTACCCTGCGGTGGATGCTGGAAACGCAAGCCACCGATATCCCACAGGGCGGGGCGCGCGAGCGGATCCTCGACGGCTCCTACGAGTTGTTCTCGCACCGAGGGATCCGTGACGTGGGCATCGATGAGGTGATCGAGAGGTCTGGGGTCGCCAAGGCGACGCTATATCGCCACTTTCCGTCAAAGGACGACCTCGTGCTCGCCTTCCTCGAGCGCCGGGAGCAGCTTTGGACGCGGGAGTTCGTGGAGGCGGGGGCGGAGATCCGGGGCGCCACGCCGGAGGAGCGACTGCTGGCGATCTTCGACATCTTCGACGAGTGGTTTCGCCGCGAGGACTTCGAGGCGTGCTCGTTCATCAATGTGCTGCTCGAGATGGGGGACGAGCATCCAGCGGGCGGGGCGAGTGTGCGGCACCTGGAGAACATCCGCTCGATCGTGTGCCGCCTAGCCCGGGAGGCCGGCTTGCGAGATCCCGCCTCCTTCGCCCGTTCGTTTCACATCCTCATGAAGGGCTCGATCGTGTCCGCCGCCGAGGGCGACGCCGACGCGGCGAAGCGGGCCAAATCGATTGCCCGCCTGCTGATCGAGGAATACCGCTAGCGCGGTTCGCCGCGACTGCACCTGCGCCCCACATCGGGTGCACGGGAGGCCGGGCGAGGGAGGTCGAAATCACCCTGCGCATCGCGTCTTTACCCGCGATTGCCCGCCAACAGCTAGCGTCCTGCAACACTCGCGACCTGTGGAAAGGACGCTATGCGCCACGTCATCGCCGTACCGACCGTCACCGCCGTTCTGATCGCATCGCTCTTCGCCGGTTGCGGGGGCAGCAGCAGCTCCAGCAGCACCACCACCGGGGCCGCGACCTCGACCAGCACCAACACCGGCGCGAGCACGCCCGTGTGCGCGACGTTCGCACTGGTGGAATCCGCGGGAAAGCAGCTCGGGAAGCTCGATTCAAGCAACGCCTCGGCTGCCGAGGTGAAGCAGGCGGCGGGAAACCTGCAAAAGAGCGTGAAGGCGCTCGCGTCGGCGGCGTCTGCGGCCGCGGGACAGGCGAAGTCGGAGGTCAAGTCCGCGGTGAGCACCTTCCAGTCACAGGTCGATGCCGCCCAGGGACAACCGGCTTCGCAGCAGCTGAAGACGCTCGGAGCCGCGGCTGGCAAGCTGCAGAGCTCGCTCAACCAGACGATCGCGCAGCTCGGTTGCAAGCAGTGAGCCGGGAGCCACGACGGGCACCCGTCTGGCGACCGTCTGCGTGACGACTCCGACCAACGGGAGTAGGCGAGGAGCGGTTCCTACAGGATGTAGACCGTCGTGTAGACGATGATCCACATGAC